>CAJTDN010000001.1 GCA_910574865.1 Lachnospiraceae bacterium
AAGCAGAACTGAAAAGCATAAAAACAGGAATAAAGATTTTCATGTAGGTCATAAATGTAGGTATATTTTCTCAAAATCTCACAAACCGCATAAATACTGGGAAACCAGCATAGTTACAGTAAAAATGGAGCCGCTATGGCTCCATTTTAGACCTTATAAGTGGCAAACTCGGGTGATACCATCTTTACATTTCAAATTCAAGCGGCTTTTCAGGCCGTGAACTGTAACCGTCCCGCGCCCTCCATGCCTCCCTGTATTGCTTCGGCGTGCAGCCATATTGGCATTTGAAGGCGTTCTGGAAATTGCTCTGGCTGGAAAAGCAAAGGTAGCCGCTGATTTCCAGGACGCTTTGGTTCGTGTACTTCAGCTGTTGGGCCGCCTCTTCCAATTTTACCCTTTTGATAAAGTTTTTCAGCCCGAACCCCATCCTGCTTTTAAATTTATGCGACAAGTAATCGGGATTATATCCGAAGAACGCCGCGACTGAATGCACCGTGACCGGGCAGTTCACATGCTCCCGCACATACTGGATTACCGTTTCCATCATGTGTCCCGCGTCCTTCTCCGCGCGGATGTCAAAAACCGCATGCACGTATTGTGAAAACATGTCCATCAAAATCCCGTCTATCTGTCCGTCCGTAAAACTGTTTTCAACATTCCGTATGTAATTATCCGACAACCAAAGCGCCTTATTCGTGTCCATCCCGCCCCGTATCGCCGCCCTGGAAAGTACCGTGACGGCGGAAACCGCAAGATTCTTTTTCTGCCGCAATGGCGACACGGCCACGGTCCCCATCGCAAAATACGGTGCATTGCTTACAAATTTTTGAAATGCCCCCACGTCCCCCCGCTCGACGATTTTACAAATTTCCCGCTCAATTTCAATCGAATTGTTATGGTATCCGTACTCCCGTACCTCATAGTATTCGCCATATTGGTTCTTCCGCAGTTCGTCGGTTTCCACCTCGCCAAGCGCGTCAAAAAGCTCCTCCCCAACCCCCGGATTCAAAAAATGGTGCATCATCCGCAACGTTTGTTTCAGCCCCAGGGAAGAATCAATCGGTATACCTTTAAAAAAGGCATAGGTCAGTTTGTCATGTCCCGCGTCGAAATGGTATTCCTTGCTCATTTCCAAATAAATCTGACGGGAAAACGGCACCGAAAACTGGGGTCCCACAAGGAGCATATACTTGGAATCCGCAATCCGGATGGCGCCGAATCCTGCTGAAAAGGACGATGTCAGGAACAGGGCATTCTGGCCAGGCGCAAAATGAATGTTTTTCAAAACGGCCACCGGGTAACAATATGCCTCCTGCTCTGGAAAGGCTTCTATAATCCCCATGTCACTATTTTTGCCGCCGTCATGATTCTCCACGATGTAAACGGGAATATGCAGCGCGTGGTACAAATAAGAACAATGCTCCTTTAACATTTCCAATGTCATGATCCGCCCTCTCTTTCCTCCTGGTACAGTTTAGCAAACATCTAAGAAAAATGCAATATTTTAGAAGAAAACGATAATCTCCGCCAGTTGAAAACGATTAAAATAGACATCATACGAACCATACGAAAGGGAGGAATTTTTATATGAAAGCGAAAACAACACACACATATCCGTTAGACTTCAAAACGAAATTCGGTTTTTCCACCATGTGCTGGGTAAGCCAGGGCTGCTCCTCTTTCATGACCAGCCTGTTCATGCTGTATTTGACCGACTACTCCGGCATCGGCGCGCTGGCCGTGACGCTCGGCACCGTGCTATTGCTTCTGGGCAGGGTCATCGACGCCGTGGACGACCCGCTCCAAGGCTGGATCATGGACAGTGCCAGACCGACAAAATTCGGCAAATACAAGCCGTTCATCATTATCAGCACGCTGCTCTCCGCCATTTCCGTCATCTGCTTGTTCGCGATGCCGGGGGCGGTGGCCAAAAATCCCGTGATGGTCGTCATATGGGTGATTCTTTTCTACCTGATGTACGACATCGGCGCGTCTTTTTATGCGGAGAGGCCGCTGCTTCGGACGCTGACGTCCGACGGCAATGTCCGGGCCAAATTGATGGTCTACCCGCGCGTGTTCGGCATGCTGATTTCCGTTCCCTTCGCTTTCTTCATGGCCATGGTGGAAGGGCTGAACACAAAAGTCGGCAACATGCATGATTCTTTCGCCTACATGACCTTGATTATCATGATTCCCGCCACGCTGATTTCCTTATTGGGCGTCGCGTGCGTGAAAGAAGGAAAGCACGCCTCGGAAGAAAAAGATGAGACAAAGCTTACGTTTAAAGATATCATAAACATGTTCAAAACGAACAAAGCGCTGCTCGTCACAAAAGGCGCGGGTCTGTTCTCCGGCTTTATATGGACCCTGGTGTTCGCCACCACCACGTATTACATCAAATGGGCTTACTGCGCGGATTTGACGACCGGCGCAGTAGACTCGCAAAAATTTGCCACTTACACGATGATCATGGGCGCGATGCAAATGCTCCCTTTCATGCTCGCGGCGGTCGTTTCCCCATGGATGATGAAAAAATTTTTCAAAGAGCCTGTTGATTTCTCCATATTCTCCCAACTGTCCTGCGCGGTGGCAGAAATTGCCATGTTCGTGTGCCATCTGCTGGGACTTTTGACACCGGCCGTCTTCTTTGTCCTGCTTTTTGTCGTCATGTTCACGATGGGACTCGGATTCGTGCCAGGCGGCGTTCTCGATTCGGAAGCAATGGACTATGGAATGTGGAAAACCAAAAAAGAAGTCAGCGGTTTATGCCAGGCCGTCGGCAATTTCTTAAGCAAGGCACAAAGCGCCCTTTCCTCCGCATTGGTCGGCGTCATCCTGATTGCCATCGGCTACAAGGTCGACTCCGTGACGGACACTTATATCGGGGACTTGTCCGCGATCCCGTCCATGCTCATCTGGTTCGTGGTCGTGCTTTCCCTCGCGCCGGCGGCCTTGAACATTATCGCGTCCGTCATTTTGAAATTCTATCCGGTGAAGGGCGAAGTCAAAAAACGCATGTACGAAGAATTAAATAACTAGTGTACTGACACATTCATCTTTGAACTAACAGTGCCGAATATATCGTCTCTCTGCAAGGCGGCTGAACGAGGCGATGCGGTGGCATCGTTGAGTGAAGCCAACGCAACAGATGGCGATATAGGCGGTGCTGTTAGTTCGATTATGAACGTGTCAGTACACTAGTATGGTCCAAGCAGACATTCTCCTTAGGGGGAGTGTCTGCCCGGCCATTGGCCGGGAGGATTTTTGCCGATTCGCGCACGGCAAACGCATGAGTAAATAAATTGTGAACACGCTCTTTTTCTGGTAAAATAAAAGAAAAGGGGCGTTGAATATGGATGAATTGTTACAAGGGATGGAATACATGGAAGACATCCGCCAACAGAGTAAAGTCAGGCATTCCCTGAAGGATATTCTGGTCATTGTATTGTTCGCTACTCTGGCAAATGCAGATGACTGGGTGGAAATGGCCCTATTTGCGGTATAATGTACCCATAGATGTGGACATAAATTTTGACCCCAACATCTTAAAATGTGGCAAAAATAAAATTGGGTAAGGAGAACCGTTCATGCGTTTGTCGTGCGATTCGCGTTTTTTTCGTTGTTTTTTTCCCGCATTAATGTTATAATAGCCGGAAAGGGCAGATTCAGGCGGCCAAAACTCAACATTCGCCGGTTTTGCCCGTGCATGTCGGCAGGATTTATCTGTTTTTCTGTCAGCATGTAAAAACAGAAAGAAAATGTCAGAGGTGTAAGGTATGAGCGAAGAGATGAAAATGGAAGAAGTTACAACAAACACGGAAGCACCCGTTTCCACAGACGAGGGGACACAGGCCGTCCAGACGGCGGAGGCGGCCCCCGCACAAGAAGCCGCGGCCACAAACGAGGACGTGGCGGCCCCGGTAGTCGAGGAAACGGCCCCCGCGGCAAAAGCCGAGGAAGCCGCACCGACAGAAAACGCACAAGATTCGGCAACCGAAGCCGCGAAAAATGATGCGGAAAAACCGGTGGAAAGCATGGCGGATTACGAGGATCATTTTGACGATGCCAACCCTTGGAACAAGGTGGTTGAATATATGAACGAGAAGACGGTACTTCCGGTCAAGATTGAAGGCGTGGTAAACGGGGGCGTGATTGCCATGGTGGAAGGTCTGCGCGGATTCATCCCGGCCTCCAAACTGTCCTTGTCCTATATCGAGGATTTGGAGACCTATCTTTTGAAGGATGTCGAGGTGCAGGTCATCGACGTGGACCAGGCCAAGAACCGCCTGATTCTCTCCGCCCGCGACATTTTGCGGTCGAAGGAGCGCAAGGCCCGCAAGGAGCGGATTAACAGCGTGAAAATCGGCACCGTGATGGAAGGCGTCGTCGAGACGTTGAAAGATTACGGCGCGTTTATCAAGCTGGAAGACGGCTTGTCCGGCCTCGTGCACGTGTCACAGATTTCCACCAAGCGCGTGAACCAGCCGTCCGACGTGTTGAAGGTCGGCGACGCGGTGAAGGTAAAAGTCATCGCCATCAAGGAAGGGAAAATCAGCCTGAGCATGAAGGTGCTGGAGGAAAAAGAAGAAGAAGCGCCGGTGGAGAAGGTCGTGATTCCGAAAGCGGAAAAAATCAGCACCAACCTGGGCGACCTGCTCAAGGGCATCAAGCTGTGACACTGGCCGCCATATCCAAATAGCGACAACACTTCACGTGAACCATACGGTTAATCAATAGGCAGCTTACGAAAATCAAAGGACTTGCAAACCGGCACTCTGCCAACCTGCAAGTCCTTTTTCATATCATAGGAAACCGCGTTCCCTAATCTTACATTTTCTTCACTTTCGCCTACTTTTCAAAAAACGCGATACCATAATAGGGCACTTGTTCATAGCCGCGCAGCCCCCTGGCGTACTTTTCCCTGGCAATCTGACGAATTGCCTTGCACGAAGCAATCGACTTTTACTCGTGGTGGTGTCGCCGTGGGGCGACATGGGTGTTTTGTTACAATCCACGATCCTTTTTGTCCGCCTCCATGTGGCAATGCCCGCCGCAATACTTGCAGTCCCCGCCGCACTGGATGGACTTTCCGTTCCTCTTATCCTTAACCATCGACCGGATGACCAATGCGACCACCACGGCCAACGCAGCCCCGACCAAAAACGTTCCCATGTTTACCGCCTCCGTTCTTCCAATTCACAGTATGATTCATAACGGCCCGGCTTTCACCGAACCGTCATCACTTTTCTAAGCATAACCAATTTTAACAGTTTCCACGTCTGTTTTCAAGGCCAAATCACTTCGCCGGACGCGCCATGCGCGCCGTCCCCGTAAACTTCAAAGTCGTGCTTTCCTTATACGGCCTGAAAAGCAGGTAGAAGAACCCGGCAATAACCAGTACCGACACGACCACGCCGATGCCGAACCCGCCGCCCGTAAGCAACGTGCCGACATGGTAGATGCAAAACGCCGAGAGCCAGGCCAGGCCGGTCTGCCAGCCAATCGCGAACCACGTCCACTTCGCGCTATTCATCTCGCGCTTGATAGCCCCGATGGCCGCGAAGCACGGCGCGCACAACAAGTTGAACACGAGGAAGGAATAAGCCGCTACCGGAGTCATGGTCGCCGCCAAATTTCCCCAGATTTCGTCGCCGTTTTCCGCCACCTCGGCGAACCCGTACAAGATACCCATCGTTCCGACCACGTTTTCCTTGGCAATCAGACCGGTCATGGCCGCCACCGACATCTTCCAGTCCCCCCAGCCAAGCGGCGCGAAAATCGGGGCCAGAATGCCGCCAAGCGATGCCAGGAGGCTCTCTTCCAGCTCGACCGGGCCGAACCCTTCCGCGCCGAAGCCATAAGCCTGCAAAAACCACAACACGATGGTGGACAAAAGGATGATTGTCCCCGCCTTCTTGATGAACGACCAGCCACGCTCCCACATGCTGCGCAAAATGCTTCCGATGGTCGGGAGATGGTAGGCCGGAAGTTCCATGACGAACGGTGCCGGATCCCCCGCGAACATTTTCGTCTTTTTCAAAATGATGCCGGAGCAGATAATCGCCGCCATTCCCACGAAATACGCGCTCGGAGCCACCCACGGCGCCCCCCCGAACAGCGCGCCCGCAATCAACCCGATAATCGGCAGCTTCGCGCTACAAGGGATGAACGTCGTCGTCATGACGGTCATCTTGCGGTCACGGTCATTTTCAATCGTGCGCGACGCCATGATACCCGGAACCCCGCAGCCCGTGCCAATCAGCATCGGGATAAAGGATTTTCCAGACAACCCGAACTTGCGGAAAATACGGTCCATGATAAACGCCACGCGTGCCATATACCCGCACCCCTCCAGGAACGCCAAAAAGAAAAACAATACCAGCATCTGCGGCACGAACCCAAGCACCGCGCCCACGCCCGCGATGATGCCGTCCAAAATCAGGCTCGAAAGCCACTGTGCGCATCCGATTGTGGTCAAGAACCCTTCCACCGCCGGAGGAATGATTTCGCCAAACAGCACGTCGTTCGTCCAGTCCGTGGCAATCCCGCCCACCGTCGATATCGACACATAGTAAACAAGCCACATGACCGCCGCGAAAATCGGCAACGCGAGCACGCGGTGCGTCACGATTTTGTCAATCCGGTCGGAAAGCGTCAGCTTTTCCCCGCCCTGGTTCTTGGTGCAGCATTCCCCGATAATCGAAGAAATGTACACGTACCGCTCATTGGTGATGATACTTTCCGTATCATCATCCATCGCCTCCTCCAGCGCGGCGATATCGGCGGACACGTCCGGCAGGCCGGCCCCGAGCAGGGTTTCCATCTTGTCATCACGCTCCAAGAGCTTGATGGCGAAGAACCTCTTCTGTTCCTCGCGAACCCGGTTTCCAAGCTTACGCTCCACGTTCGCGATGGTCTCTTCCACCGCGTCGGCAAATCCCCTGATCGGCTTGGCGGCTTTTCCCGTGTTCGCGATTTTAACCGCCCTCTCGGCCGCCTCCGGCACGCCGTCACCCTTCAGGGCGGAAATTTCCACGACCTCGCATCCCAGCTTTTTCGCCAATTTGTCCGTATGTATCACGTCGCCGTTCTTTCGCACCACGTCCATCATGTTCACCGCGACAACCACGGGAATCCCCAGTTCCAAAAGCTGCGTGGACAAATACAGGTTCCGCTCGATGTTCGTGCCGTCGACGATATTCAAAATCGCGTCCGGCCTCTCGTTAATCAGGTAATTCCTCGCCACCACTTCTTCCAGCGTGTACGGGGACAAGGAATAGATTCCCGGCAAGTCCATGATGACGACTTCCTTGTTCCCTTTCAGTTTCCCTTCCTTTTTCTCGACCGTGACCCCCGGCCAGTTCCCGACATACTGGTTCGCCCCCGTCAAGGCGTTGAACAGCGTGGTCTTCCCGCTGTTCGGATTTCCCGCCAGTGCAATCTTAATTGCCATTTCGTTTCAACCTCCTAATATGTATTAGCTTTAGCTAACCCTCATCTTGAAAAAATGTCCGCTTCACCGGACGACGCCACTTCCTAACCGCCTTTCTTCGCATGACACGACGTTTCCGAGCGGTCACTCCACCAAAATCATTTCCGCGTCCGCCTTGCGCACGGACAACTCGTATCCCCGCACCGTGACCTCCACCGGGTCGCCGAGCGGCGCCACCTTCCTCATGTACACGTCCACCCCTTTGGTAATCCCCATGTCCATAATCCTTCTCTTCACCGGCCCCTCGCCGGCCAGTTTTACCACCTTCGCTGTCTCCCCGCAGGCAATGTCCTTCAACGTCCTCATCTTTACCTCCTTCTCGCGGCGCGTCTTCTCAAAACCGCGACCTTTTCAGCCTCATGCCAGGCCGTTTTAACACCGTTTCCTTTTCATACCAGGATTTTATTGGCCATGTCCTTGCCAATCGCCACACGCGAATCTTTCACGTTCACAATCAGGTTTCCCGCGATTTCCGATACTACCGTGACGACACCGCCGGTTACGAATCCAAGGTTCTCCAGAAAACGCCTGGTCTCCTCCTTGCCCCCGACACGGCGGATAATGTTTTCCTCTCCGGCTTTTACCATCGATAATGGCATAAACATCAACCTCTTTCTTTTAAAAGTAAATGAAATTTCGGAATCCTTTCATTTCAATAGTTAGTATACGCTAACTATTGTGAGTTGTCAAGTACCAAATGTGAAAATCTGACGTTACTTCAGCCCCGTGCCAATCAACCGCTGATTGGCACGGAGAATGTACGTAAATCCGGTCGATTTTATAATTGCCTTGTAGGGGATTTTGAGCTATAATGGGGATATCGATGAGATGAATCAGGAGGTTTTTTCATGCATACAAATACGAATGAATCCGCGGAAAATTATTTGGAAACCATATTAATCCTTGGCAATTCCCACCCGGTCGTGCGCTCCGTCGACATCGCCGCCGAGCTGGGTTTCAAGAAGTCCAGCGTCAGTGTCGCCATGAAGAAACTGCGGGAAGCAAGGCAGATTACCGTCACACCCGAAGGTTTTATTTATTTGACGGATTCTGGGCGGGAATTGGCGGAACGCATTTACGAGCGCCATTTGCTGCTCTCCTCATGGCTCATAAGCCTCGGCGTGGATTCCGAGGTGGCCACCATGGACGCATGCCGCATCGAACACGTCATCAGCGCGGAAAGCTTTGAGGCAATCAAGAAATTCGTGAAAAACTAAAAAAGGGGCTGTCGCGCCAAGCGCGGTCGCCTTGGCGACGTGTTTCTTCTCGCGCTTGTGCGCATCCCCCGGAGGTTTTGCGTGTCTATGGGAACGAAGTTTCCTATGACACAAGAAAAATAGGATAATCCAAGTTATTGTTCAGCCCCGTGCCAATCACCACGCTGATTGGCACGGAGGATGTACGTAAATCTGGCCGATGCATCACCCGTTACAATTCGAACAACTGTCTTCACTTAATCATGGCGCTCATCTTCATTTTCATACCGTTCACAGAACCGGGCCGAGAACGCCGGCGGCTCGTCGTGCACGTACAAGTGGGAAATGTCCCCGAACGAGCTCATACGGAAACTGGCGATTCCCTTTCTCCGCTCCTCGCTGACGACGGTCGTCACCGAAGTCGGGGCCGCGCAGGTGGCATGCCACATCACCATCGGCGACAAGCCGAAAAGGTGGCACAAGAGCACGACTTCCAGCCCGAAATGGCAAAAAAATACCAACGTGTCCGCATTTCCCCTCTCCACCCGGTAAACGTGCCCGTCCCGCACATAGCCATGCCCGGCCAGTACCCCGTCGAACCCCCTCGTCACGCGGCGGTACTCCTCTTCCACCCCGCCGTCCTTTAACGCCTGGTGCTCGAACCAGTGGTCGTACTGGTAAAACCGCTCGTCCTTCGTCCAATCCTGCGGCAGCCAGTCCCACGTATTTTTCAAGACGTCCGTATCCGGCCGTTTGATTCTCGGTGAAAACTCCCGCAGCCAGTCGCATTCTATTGCCGTGCGCCCCATCTGTTCCAGCGTGCAGGAAGCCGTGTCTTTCGCCCGCCCCAGCGGCGAAACGTAAAATTGCGCGACATCCAGCTTCGCTATCCGCTCGGCCAAAAAACGGGCTTCCTTCCATCCTTTTTCTGTAAGGGAATCAATACTGTAATCCGGGTCGCCATGCCTGATAATCAATAATTTCATCACAAAATCCTCCTCGCGCCTTTCTGGTTATGTTACGGTTTGGCTTTGGCCGGACCGTAACCCGATTATATCCATGCCGGCGCGAAAAGTCAATTGTTTATTTTTTATCATCCATGTAGTCCACGTATTTCTCCCAGTCCCCGGCATCCATCTTGTGGCCGCCCTGGTGCACGTGGAGCCCGACCCCCTCCGACATGACCGCCTCGCCGCGAACCAGGTCGTAATAGGAAAAATCATCAATGACCTCCATGCCGTAAACATCCTTCCACACCTTCTTGGCATCCTGCAACATGTCCACCATGGAAAACGGATCCGCCGCCAGGTCGCCGGAACCCATGCTGACATAAAGACGGCGCGGCGCGGCCAGCGCGTACAAGACATTCATATCCACCGGAAATTCCTCGTCCCGGTTCTCATATGTAAAATACGTCTTGCTAAACCAGTGGGAGGAATTGCCATCGTCCATGATGCGCCCGGAAACCTCGCTGCGCACGGAACCACCACCGCAGCTCGCCGTTACCAGGGAAATCCGCTCGTCGCAAGCCCCCGCCCACAAGGAAACCCTCGCCAGCCTGGAATGCCCGACACTCGCGATATTCTCCATGTCCACCCCGTCCAACGTGGACAGATAATCAACCGCGCGGGAAATCCCGAACGCCCACGCGCTAAAGGCGGTCGTGTCCTCGTCGTCAAACAGGCACAGCAGGCGCTCCCGGTACGTGTCCTTGTCATCCGCCCCCCAGTCCAGGTAGCACATGGTGGCGACGCCATACCCGCGCCCCACGATGTCCTCCACCGGCCACAAATCCGCGCTGTCCGCAGACGCATGTTCCGCGTTTTCCTGCGTCACCGAGGGCAGGATTTCCCCGTCCGTCCAAATCATCGTGTTCCCGCCAAAATTTTCCCCCACGAACACGCCGCGCGGATCGTCCGACTTGGGAAGGTAAAGCAGAAGCATCGCGTCACAACTTCCCTTTTCGGTCGTGACCGTGATTTTTACCTGCTGACGCATGGCCTTCCCGTCAAGCGCGTCCCCGGACTCCACCACCTCGAAGGAGGTTTCGAACCCCTCCGCCGGGGTCTTGCCATACATGTTTTTCTCATATGCCTCCAGCAGTTCCAAACGCCGTTTCTCATAATCCTCCTCGGTCTCAACCGCTTTTCCGGTCCTATCCGTCAAAATCTCTGGCAGGCCCGGGTACTCGTGGCTGTTGCCAAGTACCAGGCGGCAGTACCAGTCAGGCAGGTCAAAGCCCCCGTAGCCGGCCATCGCCATCATCCCCCGGATGCTTAGGGAGTCCCCCGTGAATTTCTTAATCATGAACACGCTAAATCCCACCATGCCGCAAAAAAGCACCAGGATGACCAGCAGCACGATTAACAAAATCTTCCACCACGCCATCTTCTTTTTCGCCACGCCGTTTCCGTCTTTCCTCTTTTTCATCATTTGCTCCTTTCTTCGCGTCACGCACAACGAGGGACACCCTCCCAGGCATCCCTCCAGGTTATGGAGCAATTATATCCTTTCTATTTTCGTCACGCAACTCGACTTCCTGCGAAAATGTCTGAAAATTTGTTAAACTGTTACTTTTCACGGGGTGGGGAAACAAGGAATTAAGCGTTGCAGGCTTGCTTGCATAACACCAAATTCCTTGTTTCCCTCAACCCGAAAAGGGTGGCGGCCCTCACAGCGAAAAACTTAAGCCCTTGAAAAGGACGACGTACGCTCTCTGCGCGCAGTTTCGCAACTGCATGGATTCCCGTGAAAAGTAATGTCAAAATTCTTTCTTTTCTACAATTTTTACGGATATAACGCAAGAGACGGCCACCCCCACGGCCAATATCACGAACAACACCGCCCCGGCCACGACGGGCGACACCTGCCCAAGCACGCCTATGATCCCTTTGACGTCCACGTCCAAAAGCTGCGCCAGTTTTGCACCGCCAAACCCCAGCACGGCAACTACCATGATACCACCAATCCAGACCATGCGGCTTTTTTCTACCCCGAATTTCAACTGTAGCGGAATCATCAACGCCAACAGCAGGCAGACCACTACCACTCCCCCGACAAGGCCGCTTACGGCCACCTCCACCACGTCCCCGGCACTTGCAAAATATCCCCTTGCAAACCCAATTCCACAACAGACGCCCAGGCCCACGGCAGACGAGACACCTGTCACGATTGCCGCGAACACGTATTTCTCCAACACGTATTCCCGTCTCTCTATCGGCAACGTAAACAAAAACGCCGCCCCGTTGTTATACTCGTCATACGAAATCGTACTAAGCGTGAACATTGCCATCATAATCGCGATATAGGTGACAACGAATGACATTGCCGTCTCGTTCATGAAAATCGCATAAAATGCCGCAAGGCCAATGATGACCATAAAAAACTGTCTCTGTCCCTTCAATAATTTCCAGTCCTTCACCAATAATGCCGTCATACTCTTTCACCTCGTATCATCATCGTTATCAGCGTGTCAATCCCGTTATTTTCCACCGTGACGTCCGGGTAATTGTCCATGTAAAACGCCTTCTGGTCCGTCAGGCAGCTATACCCGTAATTTTCCTCCCGAAACCGCAGGACATGCGACTTGTCAAGCTTTTGGTACTGTTCCCGCGTCATTTTCAAAAGCGCGTAATCGCCAAGCAGCGCATCCGTCTCCTCGTGGAAAATAATATGGCCGTCATTTATCATGTAAATGTCGTCGCAAAGGCTTTCCAAATCGCCCGCGATGTGGGAACTGACCAGCATCGCCCGGTCTTCCTTCTCCTCCATGTATTCGCGAAACATGTCCAGGATTTCGTCCCTGCCCAGCACGTCCATTCCCGCCGTCGGCTCATCCAGTATCAAAAGCCTCGCGTCATGGGAAAGCGCGAACAGTACATGCAGCTTTTGCCGCATGCCGGTCGAAAAATCCTTGATTTTCTTATTGTCCGACAAGTGGAAACGATTGCATTTTTCCAAAAAAGCGGCACGGTCGAACTTGGGATACATACGCTCCAGCGAGGGCAACAAGTCCCGAATCGTCAAATACCCGCAGAACCCGGAATCCGCCAACACGACACCTAGCCGCGTGCGCCCGGCCTTTCCCAGCACCGCCGCCGGCTTGCCAAACAGTTCCACCTCCCCGCCGTCCGGACGAATCAGTCCCAATGCCGCTTTCAGCGTCGTCGTCTTTCCTGCCCCGTTCTTACCGACAAACCCGGTAATCATGCCGGGCCGCACCTCCATCGAACAATCCAGTTCGAAATCCTTGTATTTTTTCTTCACGTTTCTCAATTTTAACATTCCCGCATTTCCTCCAAAGCCTTCTTGTTTTACAATTCCAAAGCCCTTACATTTCTTCCAGAATCATCTGAAACACGTCCGTCAGTTCTTCCTTGCTCATCCCGCAGCTTTTTCCCTTCCGAATAGCCAGTTCAAAAGCGGCCTCCACTTCCTTGCGCCGCTCTTCCAGGCGCATCTGCCGGTTCGTGGGGGCAACGAAGCTGCCCTTCCCGTGGACCGTGGTAATGAACCCTTCCGCTTCCAAGGTATCATATGCCTTCTTGACCGTCAAGGCACTAATCCGTTGTTCCTTCGCCAGCATGCGCACCGAGGGGAGCATCGTGTCTTCCTTAATCTCGCCTTTCAATATCTGCGCCTTCATCTGCCCCACAATTTGTTCGTAAATCGGCTGCATGGACGAATGGTTGATTATGATTTTCATTCCGTTCCTCCTCTCCATAAACAGTATATAACAGTTTGAAACTGTTGTCAACTGTTTTATACTGTTTATTTTAAAATTATTTATATAACAATAAAACATGTCGGTGGCATCAGTGTACAGATGGAAGAAAACAAGGCTTCCCATAATGCAAAAAATTCCACAAGGAAGCTCATATACGTGGCTTCTTTGTGGAATTCTTCTTATTCGATTAGAAAGTTCACAATCACGCGTCGTTACTGGATGGAGAGCACCTTGTAATCTTTCGCCTCCACCGTCCCCTTGAGCACGTCGTCCGCCACTTCAGCGTTCAGCGTCACCACCGCGCTACCCGCCTCGTGGCTTACCTCCGCCGTGTCCACCTGCGGCAACGCTTCCAACGCCTTCCTAACGGCCGCTTCGCAGTGTCCACACATCATGCCCTCGATTTTCATTGTCTTTTTCATCATTGACTCCTCCTGATTCTCTTTTTTGTTTTCGTTTTGCCTTTTGCGCCTGATTTTCTTGTCCCTGCGGGCATCATGCACCTTGAACCAGTTCAGGCGCAAGGCGTTCGTCACCACGCAGAAGCTGGACAAGCTCATCGCCGCCGCTCCGAACATCGGGTTCAATTTCCATCCGAGCAGCGGAATCCACACGCCGGCCGCCAACGGAATCCCGATGACGTTGTAGAAAAACGCCCAGAACAAGTTTTCATGGATGTTTCGAAGTGTCGCCCGGCTTAGGCGTATCGCCGCCGGAACGTCGCTTAGGCGGCTCTTCATCAGCACCACGTCCGCCGCGTCAATCGCGATGTCCGTCCCGGCCCCGATGGCGATTCCAATATCGGCGCGCGTCAACGCCGGGGCATCATTGATGCCGTCGCCCACCATCGCCACCTTGCCCTTTTCCTTCAACGAGCGGATGACGCTCTCCTTGCCGTCAGGCAATACCCCGGCAACGACCTCGTCAACGCCCGCCTGCCGCCCGATTGCCCGTGCGGTGCGCTCATTGTCGCCGGTCAACATGACGACATGGATTCCCATGCCTTGCAATTCCTTTACGGCCTGCGGGCTGTCTTCCTTCATCACGTCGGCCACGGCGATGATGCCCAAGAATTCGTCTTCCCATGCAAAATAGAGCGGGGTCTTTCCATCTCCGGCAAGTTCGGCCGCCTTCTCCTGCATCGTCCCGGAAATCCTTGCCTTTCCACTGATAAAATTCAGGTTGCCGCCATACAACCGCCGCCCTTCGCAAACGCCCGACAAGCCGTTGCCCACGACCGCCTGGAAATCCGTCAACTTGGGCAGTGCGCCATCGGCAGCATTTCCCGCCGACCTCCTTAGCCCACGCGACACTCCCTCGCCAATCACGGCCCGCGCAAGCGGATGCTCGCTCTTCTCCTCCAGCACGTAGGCCAGGCGAAGAAGCTCTTCCTCGCCGACTCCCTCCACTGGAACCAGGTCGGTCACCCGCGGCTCTCCGCTCGTAATCGTCCCCGTCTTGTCAAGAGCGACAATTTCCGTCTTTCCGGCCTCCTCCAATGAAACCGCCGTCTTAAACATGATGCCATTCTTCGCGCCCATTCCGTTGCCGACCATGATGGCCACCGGCGTGGCCAATCCGAGCGCGCATGGACAACTGATGACCAATACGGAAATGCTTCTCGCCAACGCGGATCCAAAGCTTTCCCCGGCAAACATCCATACCAAGAACGTCACCACGGCAATGGCAATCACAACCGGGACGAACACGCCCGACACCCTGTCGGCCACTTTGGCAATCGGTGCCTTCGTCGCCGCCGCGTCGCTGACCATCTGGATAATCTGCGAGAGCGTGGTATCCTCCCCCACCCGGCCGGCCTCGCATTTCAGGAAACCGGACTGGTTCAAAGTGGCCGCGGACACGATGTCGCCCTTCTGCTTGTCAACCGGAATGCTCTCCCCTGTCAGGGCGGATTCGTTGACCGCGCTCGTTCCCTCTAGGACGAAACCGTCCACCGGGATATTCTCGCCAGGACGCACGACAAACAGGTCGCCCTTTTTCACTTGTTCGATTGGCACTTCAGTCTCCACGCCGTCCTGCAAAACTACCGCGGTTTTTGGCGCAAGCTTCATCAGCCTTTTCAGCGCGTCGGTCGTCTTCCCCTTGGAACGCGCCTCCAGCATCTTTCCAACCGTGATAAGCGTCAATATCATGGCCGCCGACTCGAAATAAAATTCATGCATGTAACCCATGACGGCATCCATGTCCATGTGCGCCTGCGCGTCCGTCATCGCGAACAGGACGAACGTGCTATAGGCAAAAGACGCCCCGGCCCCCAAGGCCACCAAGGTGTCCATGTTCGGCGCACGGTGCAATAGCCCCTTGAAGCCACTAATGAAAAACTTCTGGTTGACGACCATCACGATTCCCGTCAAAAGAAGCTGTACCAACCCCATCGCCACGTGGTTCCCGGCAAGAAAACCAGGCACGGGCCACCCCCACATCATATGTCCCATCGAGACGTACATCAGCGGAACCAAAAACAAGAGCGACGCAACCAACCTGCGCCTTAAGACGGGGGTTTCCCTGTCCCTCAAAAAATCCTCCTCCGTTCCGGCTCCCGAGGCGCCCCCGGACACTTTCGCCTTTTGGCCCTTTTCCTTCACGGCCGCCCCATATCCGGCCTTCTCCACCGCCGCAATCACTTCCGCCGAGGACACGCTTCCCTCCACGCCCATCGAATTCGTCAGCAAGCTGACGGAGCATGAAGTAACGCCCTCCAACCCATTTACCGCCTTCTCCACCCGGGCACTGCAGGCGGCACAGCTCATGCCCGTCACCGTATATTGCTCCATACATTTTCCCCACTTTCACGATTTTCCATTACCGCATCAACTTCTGAAGCGTCATCACCAGTTCGTCTATCGTCTCATCCTTGCCCTGACGAATGTCCTCTGCCACGCAGGTGCGGATGTGGCTAGCCAAAAGTTCCTTGTTAAAACTGTTCAAGGCCGCGTTCACCGCTGACACTTGTACCAAAATGGCCGGACAATACGCGTCGTTCTCCAACATCCGCTTAATGCCCCGCACTTGGCCTTCAATCCGGTTCAGCCGGTGAACCAGGCTCTTGTACTCTTCCTCGGGACGCATTTTACTCCGCTGTGAGCAATAACATCCACTGTTTTGTTCCGCCTGGCTCTCCTTTATACCATCCGCCATCACACTCACCTCCATGGTAAACCTCTTCTCACCCTTGATTCCTCCCCCATTCATGTCTCCGCTTTTCCCTCATCACATATATACTATATACCCCTATAAGGTATATGTCAAGTAAAAAAAATAAAAACCATGAAGAATTCCGTTTTACTATTCACGACTTGTGGCTACCTTGACCCACCGTCTAAAGGCAGTGGGATTGCGGTAGCCATTTTTTCAAGACTATTCAAAAAGCCAGCCATTTATTTTCTTTTGGAATCAGAACAACAACATCCCCAACTTTGTTAATCATCACTTCCATCACAATTCCATCTCTTCCAGATACGGGTTCGTCACTTCATAGAAGCGTTCTTCTTCCACGACCTTGGCAATTTCCGCGTCAATCGGTATCTTGCCAAGCACCGGAACGTCGAGTCCGGCGGCGATTTCCTCAATGTGGCTCTCGCCGAACACCTTCAACTCCTTGCCACAATTCGGACACTTGACATAACTATAGTTCTCCACGATGCCAAGAACCGGGATATTCATCTGTTTCGCCATGTTATAGGCCTTGCGCACGATCATTTGCACCAAGTCCTGCGGGGAAGTCACGATGACCACACCGTCCACCGGCAGTGACTGGAATACCGTCAACGGCACGTCCCCCGTTCCCGGCGGCATGTCCACGAACATGTAATCCAAATCGTCCCAGATGACGTCCGTCCAGAACTGCTTCACCACTCCCGCGATAATCGGCCCCCTCCAAATGACCGGGGTGTCTTCCTCTTCCAGAAGAAGGTTGACGGACATGATTCTCGTGCCGTCTTTGGCAATCGCAGGAAAAATCCCCTGCTCCGAAGCCTGCGCGGTTCCATGTACGCCATACATTTTCGGAATCGACGGGCCGGTGACGTCCGCGTCCAAAATACCGACCTGGTATCCCTTCTCCCTCATCATGCGGGCCAGGGAAGCCGTCACCAGGGACTTGCCGACGCCGCCCTTGCCGCTGATGACGCCAATCACTTTC
Source organism: Lachnospiraceae bacterium (assembly GCA_910574865.1). Lineage (GTDB taxonomy): Bacteria > Bacillota > Clostridia > Lachnospirales > Lachnospiraceae > Schaedlerella. The sequence goes on from CAJTDN010000001.1 coordinate 17,577, forward strand.
TTCACGCTGGAATACGCGTTCAACGGTTCCTGAAAATCCGTCTTCTGGCTCGGGCAATTTCCCGCACTCGCGCACCCCTCACAAGATTCCTTCGTGCACTCACCATTCTTATACTCTTCTGCCATTCTTAACACCTACACTTCCTTACTATGAGCACTTAGCGTCCGTCCTTTGGACGCTTATGTGCGAATGTAGTTGCGGGTCACTTGGCGAGGTCCTTTCGAGCCTAGTGACAGCGCAACTTCCTCTTAAACGAGCACTTAGCGTCCGTCCTTTGGACGCTTATGTGCGAATGTAGTTGCGGGTCACTTGGCGAGGTCCTTTCGAGCCTAGTGACAGCGCAACTTCCTCTTAAACGAGCACTTAGCGTCCGTCCTTTGGACGCTTATGATATTCATATGAATCCGCTTTCAGGGCGTTCCTGCGGTTAACGCTCTCCCTCACTAACGCGTACACCGTGGACATCAGCGGGATGAATATGAGCATCCCTACCACGCCCAACAAGCTGCCGCCAATCGTCACCGCCACCAGCACCCAGATGGAAGGAAGGCCGACAGAATTTCCCACCACGTGCGGGTAAATCAGATTTCCCTCAATCTGTTGGATTACCAGGAACAGTATAACGAACAGTACCGCCTGGAACGGATTCACCACCAGAATCAAAAATGCCCCCACGATGCATCCGATAAACGCCCCAACGATGGGTATCAGCGACGTGAATGCAATTAACACGCCTATCATCAATGCATAATCAAACCGGAACACTGTCATGGACACGACGAACAACGTTCCAAGAATGACCGCCTCGATACACTGTCCCGTGATGAATTTACTAAAATTGTCATGCAACAGCTTGAAAACCCTCATCGACGTTTCATATACCTTGTCAGGGGTATACGCCCTGAGCACGCGCGAGGCCTGGTTGCCCAGTTTTTCCTTCTGCGCCAAAATGTAGAAGGAAAACACAAGCGCTATGAAGAAATTCACGGTACTGTTAATTGCCCGCTCCGCCACCCAGAACGTCGAGGCCAGGACATTTTCCCCGAAACCGTTGCGCATGAAGTCGATGACCGCGCCCATCACCTTTTCCCAGTCCATTTCGGACGGGTTGAGGTAGGCCAAATATTTCTGCACCTCCGGCACGTCCTTCGCGACCTTTTCAACCAGTTCCCGCATTTCTTCTATAAACAAGGGAAACGCTTCCGCCAACGTCTTCACGGTAGAAATGAGCTGTGGAACCACGATCCACGCCACGAACACGATGACCAGAAGCACGGAGAAAAACGCAAGGAGCATGGAAAGCGGCCGTTTCATCCGCGAAAGCCGGGGAAATTTCTTTCTCATCCAGCGACCTTCGAAAAGCTTCCGCTCGTAGAAGCGCATCGGCAGGTTAATCACGAACGCTATCGCGCCGCCAAGTAGGAATGGGTACAGCATGCCCAAAACCTGCCCCGAATATGCATATAGGACGTCAAACTTGATGACGGCCAACACCACGGCCGCCGCGAACAAAATGAGTCCCATGATTTTCTTCATATTGTCCTTGTTCAGTTCCATAAAAAACCTCTCCGTATTTATTTTATGATACAAGCGTCAAAAGGTCATGCGTTTCATGCTTGCATGAAAAAGGATGACTTTGGGACGCGCAAAACACCGAAAAGTAGCCATTTTTCGCAGAAAAATGAGCGGATTTGAGGTGTTTTAGGATTACGGGAGTGCGTTAGCACGGAGTAATCCGTGTATCATGAGCGTCAAAATACCTTTTGACGCTCTAATCATTTTATACCGCCACTTACGATGGATGAATGGTTAAAAACTTATTTTCATCATATTAACCAGATGCCGTGCGCAAAACGCACGGCATCAAAAAACATTATACAAATTACCATAGGCTTCCACGCGGAATGTTTCCCCTTAATTGAGGCCAAGCACCGCCGCCTCGAAATTCGCCAAATCCGTCTGGTTCGGGGCGTACACGTTATCCGTCAATTCAATCTTGATAACCATGCTCGTTTCCTCGCCGTACTGGATATTCGCAAGCTGATCCTTGAACGTGGAAAGATAAAGGTCAATGGCCATCTTCTCGATTTCCTCATCGGAAACCTCTTCACCGTTCATCGCCCTCTGGGTAATCTCGGTCGTCTTTTCCTCTATGGCCGCCATATATGCATCCGTGGCATCCGTCATCAACGTCATCGGACGATATGTAACCGTAACGTTAAAATTCTTACCGTCCTTCTCGGCTTCGCCAACCGTATAATCTGCCGCCGCATAAATGTCCCCGAACAGCTTCTCCATCTCCGCCTTCGTGGCGTCATCCATGGTATAGCCAGTCAGCTGGTTCATGTTCGCGTCGATTCCCTGCTGGTACAATTCAGCCGCTTCCTCCTTGGTTCCCACCTTCTGCTCCACAAAGGCCGTGGAATCATTCTTGTAGCTGTTGTCCAGAATCGCTTTCAAGTAAGCGCTGGCATCAAAAGACGCGCATCCTGTCAAGGTAACTACGGCCATGGCTAAAACGGCCACGCATTTTTTCATTGCTTTCATCATTTTCTCCTCCTACATAAATAATTAATATGATAAAACAACGGTACTATTATAGCACTACCCCCCCGCTAATTCAACCCAAAAAACACAAATATTTCACACTTTATTATTTCTTAATGAATACACATTTTGTCAAACAAAAATGCACCTCAAACTTGCAAAGTCATAGGAAAGAAATTATAATGATGGAAACGAGAGAGAAACAAAAATCTCCCTTTATTCAGGTACAAGAATCAAAAAACTGAACATGGAATTAACTTACAATGAACTAGAGCATTCGACAGAAAATCTATGGAGCCTCTTATTTACCACCGGATATTTGACTCAACGCAAGATACTGGATGACGACCGATACGAATTGATGATCCCAAACCGGGAAATTCGCTCCTTGTTTATCACTCAGATTCAGACGTGGTTCAAAGACTCTGCCAGAAAAGACTCCTTGAGACTGCGAGCACTTTGCAATGCCTTGGTTTCCAAACAATCAAACCGCGTAGAAACGCTATTGAATCATTATCTTTGGAATGGCATTAGCATTCGGGACACGGCAACCCAAAATACGTATAAAGAAAATTTTTACCATGGGATGCTTCTCGGTCTTCTGCAATATGAGGAAAACTGGCTGATTCGCTCCAACGAAGAGTCCGGCGTAGGTTATAGCGATATTTTAATCGAAACACAAAATGGCATAGGCGTTGTAATTGAAATCAAGTACGCGCAAGACGGCAACCTCGACAAGGCATGCCAAAATGCCTTACAACAAATCAAAGAACGGCACTTTACCGCGAAACTATCCCAAAACGGAATGGATAACATAATAAAATACGGTATCGCCTTTTATCAGAAAAAATGCAAAGTAGTACAAGCATGACAAACGGGGCGGTTTCCCCGCCCCGTTGATATCACCGTCTTACTCGTCAAATGCCTCTTTCATTTTATCCATGAACCCTTTTCCCTTGCGCCTGCCCTTTTTGGACTCGTCCGGCGCGGTTTCCTGGTTCAAGGTGTTTCCCGCCAACGCGTCGAACTTGCGCAACGCCTCCTTGGCTTCCGCGCTCAGTTTATCCGGAGTCTGGATGACCAGCGTCACGTAATGGTCGCCCCGTACCTGCGGGTTGCGAAGCGACGGCACGCCCTTGCCCTTCAAGCGCACCTTCGTGTCGGTCTTCGTGCCCGGCCGCACGGTATAAATGACGTCCCCGTCCACGGTCGCCACGCGGATGTCCGCCCCCAACGCGGCCTGCGCGAAGGAAATCGGCACGGTGGAGAAAATGTGCACGTCCTGCCTCTGGAAAATCGGGTGTCTGGCCACGTTGACCTCCACGAGTAAATCACCGCGCGGACCGCCGTTTACGCCCGGCTCTCCCTTTTCGCGGATGCGCACGCTCTGGCCGTGGTCGATGCCCGCCGGAACGCTCACTTGAATCTTCTTTCTGCTCGACGTATAACCGGTACCCGAACAAGACGGACACTTTTCCTTAATCACATGACCCGAACCACCGCAGTTCGGACAAGTCTGGACGTTTTGTACCGTGCCGAAAAACGACTGTTGCGTATAGACCACCTGTCCCTTGCCGCCACATTTCGGGCAAGTCTCCGGTGACGTGCCCGGCTTGGCGCCGGAACCGTTGCAGGCCGTACACGGATCCTTCAGCACCACTTCCAATTCCTTGTCACAGCCAAAAACGGCCTCCTCAAAAGAAATACGGATGCTCTTGCGGATATTCGCCCCTTTCATCGGACCGTTGCTGCGTCCACCCCTCCTGCCGCCGAACAAATCACCGAAAATGTCGCCGAAAATGTCGCCGAAATCTGCGCTGTTGAAATCAAACCCGCCGAATCCGCCCGGGCCTCCCGCGCCACCTTCAAAGGCAGAATGCCCAAACTGATCATACTGTCGCCGCTTTTCCGGATCGCTAAGAATCGCATATGCCTCGGATGCTTCCTTGAATTTTTTTTCCGCCTCCGCGTCACCCGGGTTCATGTCCGGATGATATTTCTTCGCCAAAACGCGGTACGCCTTCTTAAGTGCCGCGTCATCGGCATCCTTGCTTACGCCCAGCACTTCGTAATAATCTCTTTTTGACTCTGCCATAACTCTCTACCTTTCATCTGCGAAATCTCTTGTCACGCGTTCGTGTGATGTCAACAGAAATTCTACGGAGCCTTCGCGGTTCCGTAGAATTTCCTTTCAAGGGAAATGATTCCCCGTTTATACTTCCTTGTAATCCCCGTCTACCACATCGTCGCCTTGGAATCCTTCCGGTGCCGGGCCTGCCTCGGGTGTCGGTCCCGCCTGCGGACCTGCTCCGGCCGCCGCGCCAGCCTGCTCATACATCTTGGTGAACAGCTTCTGCGCGCTCTCCATCAGCTTCTCCTTGGCTGCCTTGATTTCTGCCACCTGGGCTTCCGTCGTCTCCTCCGGGGCGGACTTTGCAAGCAAGTCTTTCAACGCCTGACAGTCAGCCTCGACGGCCGCCTTGTCGGTCGCGTCCAGCTTGTCGCCCACTTCCTTGATGGCCTTCTCGGTCTGGAATACCATGGCGTCCGCCTCGTTCCTGGTGTCAATGGCTTCCTTGCGCTTCTTGTCCTGCGCCTCGAACTCTGCCGCTTCCTTCACGGCCTTGTTGATATCGTCATCGGACATGTTGGAGCCGGCGGTAATGGTGATGTGCTGCTCTTTTCCGGTTCCCAAATCCTTCGCGGAAACGTTCACGATACCATTTGCGTCAATGTCAAACGTCACTTCAATCTGCGGGATTCCACGCGGAGCCGGCGGAATTCCATCCAGTCTGAACTGTCCCAGGGACTTGTTGTCCCTCGCGAATTGTCTCTCGCCTTGTACGACGTTGATGTCCACCGCCGTCTGGTTGTCTGCCGCCGTGGAAAACACCTGGCTCTTCTTCGTCGGAATCGTCGTGTTTCTCTCAATCAGCCTGGTGGCCACGCCGCCCATCGTCTCGATGGACAGTGACAACGGGGTCACGTCCAATAACAAGATGTCGCCCGCGCCCGCGTCGCCTGCCAGCTTGCCGCCCTGCACGGACGCGCCGAGCGCCACGCACTCGTCCGGGTTCAAGGACTTGCTCGGCTCCTTGCCCGTCAGACGCTTCACTTCCTCCTGCACGGCCGGGATACGCGTGGAACCACCCACCAATAACACCTGGCCAAGCTCGGAAGCCGTGATGCCCGCGTCGGAAAGCGCACGTCTTACCGGTTCCGCCGTCTTCTCCACCAAGTCATGGGTCAACTCGTCAAATTTCGCCCTTGTCAGGTTCATGTCAAAATGCTTCGGCCCTTCAGAAGTCGCCGTGATGAACGGAAGGTTGATATTCGTGGTCGTCGCGGAAGACAGCTCCTTCTTCGCCTTCTCGGCCGCCTCTTTCAACCTCTGCAATGCCATTTTGTCGCCGGAAAGGTCCACGCCTTCCTTGGACTTGAAGTCCGCCAGCATGTAATCCGTCAGCTTCTGGTCGAAGTCGTCACCGCCGAGCCTGTTGTTTCCGGCAGTGGAAAGCACCTCGATGACGCCGTCGCCAATCTCGATGATGGACACGTCGAACGTGCCGCCGCCGAGATCGTAAACCATGATTTTCTGCTCTTTTTCATTGTCCAAACCGTACGCCAGCGCCGCCGCCGTAGGCTCGTTGATGATACGCTTCACGTCCAAACCGGCAATCTTGCCCGCGTCCTTGGTCGCCTGACGCTGCGCGTCGTTGAAATATGCCGGAACCGTGATGACGGCCTCCGTCACTTTCTCGCCCAGGTAACCTTCCGCATCGGCTTTCAGCTTCTGCAGAATCATCGCGGAAATCTCCTGCGGGGAATACCGCTTGTCGTCAATCGTCACCTTGAAATCGCTTCCCATCTCCCGCTTGATGGAAGAAATGGTCTTGTCGGCGTTGGTCACCGCCTGACGCTTCGCCGGCTCGCCGACCAGACGCTCGCCCGTCTTCGTGAACGCCACGACCGACGGCGTGGTCCTCGCGCCTTCCGTGTTGGCGATAACGGTCGGCTGCCCGCCTTCCATTACGGCCACGCAACTATTTGTCGTACCCAAGTCAATACCTATAATCTTTCCCATGATAATGTCCTCCTTTTTTCGCCCGCGTTTTCCTTTGTTTCGCGGTCTTGCCATTTTTAATATAATTGATCCATAAATTGGTTGTTGGCCTTACCATCCGCAGGTTCCCGCCATACGGCCGCGACCGCGACCAACGGGCCGCCTGCTACCATGAACCGCCTCAGTTCGCCACCTTCACCATGCTGTGCCTTACCACATGGTCACGGTACATGTACCCCTTCTGCAATTCTTCGGCGACAATGTTCTCGCCCAGGTTCTCATCCTCCACGTGCATCACCGCGTTGTGGAAATCCGGATTGAACTCCTGCCCCGCCGCCTCAATCGGCTTGACGCCAATCTCCTCCAACGTGGTCATCAAATGCTTGTAAATCTTCTCCATCCCTTCCATGAACGGATGTGTCTTCTCCTCCTCGGACACGGCCGCCAAACCTCTCTCAAAGTTATCGACAACCGGAAGTATCTTCTCTATGACATCCTTCGCCCCAATCTCGTACATCTGGGATTTTTCCTTGTCCGTACGTTTGCGAAAGTTATCAAACTCCGCCATCTGACGCGTCAGCCGGTCCGTCAGTTCCTCGATTTTTTCATCCTTTTTGTCCTTCTTGTTCTTCTTTCCAAAGAACCCCTTTCCCTTGGACTTTCCTTCGGCCTTTTCCTTCAGCCCCTCATCCGCCTCCGGATTTTCTTCCCCGGCTTCGGATTCTTCGTCCGCTTCCCCGGCTTCTTCCACCGCGTCCACGGCTCCTTCCGTCCCCGCCGCCTCTTCCACCGCGTCCACGGCTCCTTCTTCGGCCGTCTTGCCTTCGGCCTCCCCGGCTTCCTTCGCGGCCTTGGCCTTCGCCTCTTCCACGGCTTCCTTTACCATCTCTTCCTGGCTCATCTTCTCTTCCACCGGCTGCTCTACCTCCTGTTCTTTTAATTCTCTCTATTTTCCAACGTTCACGGCTCACGATTGCCATTCATGGCCTAGGGCCATGGTAACCGTTTGCGCGTCCCAGAATACGAATCCTTCCCCGCCCTATGAAGGCGGCGGGGAGTTCCCCTTTCGGTTTATCTCATCCAATTCATTTTGCAACGTCTTCAACGTCCTCATGACATGTTCGTAATCCATCCGCTTCGGTCCGATGATGCCAATCGTGCCGCGCATTCCCTCGCCCAGTTCGTAAGTCGCCGTCACCACGCTGCAATCCCTCATCGACTTCATCGGTGCTTCGTCCCCGATGTAAACTTGTATGCCGTGGCTCTCCTCGTTCGAAAGCGTGTCGCTGACAAGTTCCGCGAGCTGCTGCTTTTCCTCGAACGCGTGAATGATTTCTTGTGCGCTCTGGTTGTCGCTAAGTTCCGGATACTTGAAAACGTTCGTCGCCCCGCTCGTGTAAATCTCCATGTCCTCCTCGACCTGGATGATGTCTGCCACGGCGTCCAGCACATCGCTTATCACCTTGCTGTGGATGCCGGCCTGCTCCTTGAGCCTGGCAATCAGCCCGAGGTTGATGGCCTCGATGGACATTCCGTTGAGCGTCGTGTTGAGGAGCATGTTCAGTTTCAGAAGCGTCTCATTACTAAATTCTTCGTCAACGTCGATAATTTTATTCTTAATCACATTGCCGCTCATCACGATGACCGCCACAATCTGCTCCACATCCACCTGCGAGAGCTGGATGAACTTCAATGTGTTGCGCTTGTTCACCGGCGCAGACACCATCGTCGCGTAATTCGTGTTTGCCGCCAGCACCTTCGCCGCCTGCTTGAGCACCCGCTCGACCTTGTCGGTCTTCTCCAGCATCACGTTCTTCAACTCGTCTAGTTCCTGCTCCTTGTCGGCCATCAGGGTGTCCACGTAAAAGCGGTATCCCTTGTCCGAGGGAATCCGCCCCGCCGAGGTATGGGGCTGGAAAATGTAACCCATGTCCTCGAGGTCTGCCATCTCGTTGCGAATCGTGGCGGAACTCAGCTTCGGCTCCATGGACTTCGAGAGGGTGCGGGAACCTACCGGCTCGCCGGTCTCCAAATAATTCTGGATAATCGCCCGAAGAATCATGTGCTGCCTGTCGCTCAACTCCGTATTCATCGGTGTCCCCTCCCTTCTCTTCTTTATTAGCACTCCCTTTGTTTGAGTGCTAACATCTTACGTCTAATAAGATAGCACTCAAATTTGCATTTGTCAACACTGTTTATACATTTTTTATTGATTTTCATTCAAAAAAAAATTGTAACGTTTTTTATCATGCGAAGTCTCATAGGGGAAGAGGAACTTGCCGGCATCCCGAAGGTCAAACTTGGTTTCCCGGGCAAATTCTCAACGGGGGATTGCACTTGGAATCCCCCACCGATTAATTCCTTAAACTTCCGGTTCCAAAAATTCCACGAACACCATGTTGCTGACATCCATCCCCCGCTCGGTCAGCAAAACGCGGTCGCCCTCCCTCTTCAGCCAGCCCCCATTTTCCAATTTCCGCAAGGGCTTTTCATAAACTTCGCCGATATCCCGGCCAAAGTTCTCGGCAAATTCACGGGTGGAAATTCCCCTCGTCTTGCGAAGCCCTAAAAAAAGGAACTCGGCCATCTCGTCCGCCGGCGTCAAATTTTCAACTTCATCGGCATTTTCCGCAGACAATGGTGTTCTCGCATTTTGCATATTTTCCAGATACGTTTCTAAATCCGACGTGTTTTTAAATCTCGTATGCCCAATCAGTGACGCCGCCCCCAGGCCGATTCCCAGGTACTCCCGCCTCTCCCAATAGCCCAGGTTATGACGGCAGGCGTACCCTTCCTTCGCATAATTGGAGATTTCATATTGGTGATACCCATAAGAAGAAAGGACGCGCCCCGTCAAATGATACATTTCCCGCTCGTCCTCCTCGCTTGGCAGCGCGGGCATGATAAAGCCCGCGCACCCGCCTGCTTTGTCCGCATTGCCGCCCGGCATCACGGACGCATCCCCGCCCACAGGCTGAACCGTTTCATGCGCATCCGAAATGCACGTCCCGGCTTCTTTGAAATATTCGTAAAACGGCGTCCCTTCTTCCACGATTAAACTGTAGGCCGATATGTGCTCCGGCGAGAAAGCCGCCACTTTCTCCAGCGTCCGCCGCCAGCTTTCCACGTCCTGCCCGGGAATCGCCGAAATCAAGTCCACGTTCACGTTATCAAAGCCGGCTTCCCGCACGGCACGGTAAGTCTCCTCGAACTGCCCGTATGTGTGAATCCTGCCCAGTATCCTTAGTTCCTCGTCACTGGCCGACTGTAGTCCGATACTGACACGGCCTATCCCCACCTCCCGCCACGCCGCGAGTTTCTCCCGCGTTACCGTGCCGGGATTGGCCTCGATGGTAATTTCCGCCTGCGGGGAAATGTCAAACGCCTCCCAAAGCGCCGTAAAAATCTGCCGGATTTGCCGCCCTTCCAAAATGGACGGCGTACCGCCGCCCAAAAAGATGCTGTCCACTTCGTATGCGTCATGAAATGTCCCCTCAAACGAAAAACGCGGTTGTAATCGGGCAGAGTCCCCCGCCTTGTACACATGATGGCGTTCCCGGCGATAACCGTAAATCTCAAGGCATAGCGCGTCCACGTACCGCTGCCGCATTTCCTCGTCCGCCGGGGCGGACAAAAAATCGCAATACGCGCATTTTTTCACACAAAACGGAATGTGAAGATACAATTCCAACCGCCTTTTTCGTTTTCCACCCATTTTTTTCGTCCTGCCACCTTCCACGCTCTTGTGTGATTTTTCCGTCGCGGCCTCCGCCTCTAATTCTCGTCCAATTTCAGCACGCTCATAAACGCCCTCTGCGGGATTTCCACGTTGCCCACCTGCCGCATCCGCTTCTTTCCTTCCTTCTGCTTCTCCAACAGTTTCTTTTTGCGGGAAATGTCGCCGCCGTAGCATTTCGCCAGCACGTCCTTGCGCATCGCCTTCACCGTCTCGCGGGCGATAATCTTGCTGCCAATCGCCGCCTGGATGGGAATTTCGAACAACTGCCGCGGAATCTCCCCCTTCAGCTTCTCGCACATCTTGCGCCCGCGCTCGTATGCCGTCGCGCTGTGGATGATGAAAGACAGCGCGTCCACCTCTTCCTTATTAATCAAAATATCCAGCTTCACCAGTTCCGAACGCTCGTATCCGTCAATCTCATAATCGAACGAAGCATAACCCCGCGACCGGGATTTCAGCGCGTCAAAGAAATCATAAATAATCTCGTTGAGCGGAAGCCGGTAATGCAAAACGGCCCGCTTCTCCTCGATGTACTCCATGCTCTCATAAACACCGCGCCGCTCCTGGCACAAGTCCATAATGGCCCCGATGTACTCCGAAGTCACCATGATTTCCGCCTTCACGATGGGTTCCTCCATGTACTCAATCTCGGACGGGTCGGGCAGGTTCGTCGGGTTGGTCAGGTCGATGATTTCGCCGTCCGTCTTGTGTACCTTGTAAATGACGCTCGGCGCGGTCGTCACCAAATCCAGGTTATACTCCCGCTCCAGTCGTTCCTGGATGATTTCCAAATGCAAAAGCCCCAGGAAGCCACAACGGAAGCCGAAGCCCAACGCCGCCGAGGTTTCCGCCTCGAACTGCAGGGCCGCGTCATTAAGCTGCAACTTTTCCAACGCGTCGCGAAGGTCGGGATACTTTGCCCCGTCCGCCGGATACATGCCACAGTATACCATCGAATTGACCTTCTTGTAGCCCGGAAGCGGCTCACTGCACGGTGCGGCGGCATTGGTCACGGTGTCGCCCACCCGTGTGTCCTTCACGTTTTTCAAGCTGGCGGTAATATAACCCACCATCCCCGCGCTCAATGACCCGCAGGGAATGAACTGCCCCGCCCCGAAGTAACCGACTTCCACGACCTCGGCCTTCGCGCCCGTGGCCATCATCAGAATCGGCGTGCCTTTTTGAATCGTGCCCTCCATGACGCGGCAAAATACGATGACGCCCCGGTAAGAGTCGTACACCGAATCAAAAATCAACGCCTGCAGCGGGGCATGCGCGTCCCCGGCCGGCGCCGGAATCTTTTTCACGATCTGCTCCAGCACGTCCTCGATGTTTTGTCCCGTCTTGGCGGAAATAAGCGGCGCGTCGTCGGCCTCCAGGCCGATCACGTCCTCGATTTCCTCCTTGACACGCTCCGGCTCGGCACTAGGCAGGTCAATTTTGTTAATCACCGGCACCACGTCCAAATCATGGTCAAGTGCCAGGTAGACGTTGGCCAGCGTCTGCGCCTCCACACCCTGCGCCGCGTCCACGACCAGGATTGCCCCGTCACAAGCCGCCAGGCTTCTAGACACCTCGTAGTTAAAGTCCACGTGTCCCGGCGTGTCAATCAGGTTTAAAATGTACTCCTCGCCGTCCTTCGCCTTGTAAACGGTGCGCACGGCCTGCGCCTTGATGGTGATGCCGCGCTCCCGCTCCAAGTCCATGTTATCCAGCACCTGCGCCTGCATCTCCCGGCTCGTCAAAAGCCCCGTATGTTCGATAATCCGGTCGGCCAGCGTCGACTTGCCATGGTCGATGTGCGCGATAATGCAAAAATTGCGAATCTTATTTTGATCTGTCCCTTCCACGTTTCTTCCTCCATCTTACGAATATTTCACGATAAAGAGTTCCACCGCCAGCGTGTCTGCAAGCCGCCCTGTCTTCACCCGCTCCTCCAAGTCCGCCGCGTCCTCCAAGACGTCACGTATTTCCCTGCTTTTCAAAAGCTTCGCCTGATCCAGGTATTTCCCCACGGCGAACGGCGGCACGCCGGCCTTCGCGGCAATTTCCTTGCGGCCATACCCCTTTTTGTCGTACTGCTTGACCTGGTACAAGATGCGGAACTGCCTCACCATCAAGAACAAGATGCGCATCGGCGGCTCTTTGAGCGCCAGCAGGTCGTAATACAAATCCAACGCCCGCCTCCTCTTCTTTCCCGCGACCGCGTCCACCATGTCAAAAATATGGCTGGAAATCTGCGTCACGCAGACCGCGTCCACGTCCTCCCTCGTGACCTCGTCGCGACCCAGGGCATAACAAAACACTTTTTCCAGCTCCTTCGTGATGTTCTCCATGTCCGTCCCGACCTTGCCCAAAAAATACAGTATCGTCTGGTCGCCGATTCTCTTTCCCTCGTCCCGCGCCTTGCCCGCTATCCAGCGTTTGAGCGTCCCCTCGTCCTGCGTCGAGAGCTCCACGGCGCGTCCTTTCTTCTGCACCACCTTATAAAGCTTCCCACGCTTGTCCACCTCGCTTTCCACGAAAATGAACGCGGCCGTCTCCGGCATTTCCCCCACGTACTCTGCCAAATCCGCCCCGCCGCTCTTGAACAGCCCGCTGTTTTCCAAAACGATGACCCTGCGCTCGGCAAAAAAAGGCATCGTCTCCGCCAGGTCGATGAGTTCCTTCACTTCCACACCCTTGCCCTCGAAATAGGCATAATTCATCGTGTCGCCTTCGGCGACCATCGCCTTCACCAAGCGGTCGCGGTAAAGCCTCTTCAAGTAATCCTCGATTCCGAACAAGAGGTACGCTTGTTTCAATTGTCCTGATTTCAAATCTTCATTTATATTTTTCATGGCGCTACTATTATATCGGAAAAAAAAGGCAGAATCAAGCCCGATTTGCACGTTTCGCACAAATCGGGCCTGATCATCGTGTTCACAAAACCATGTGTCCCGTGACACAACAAGTCTTCTTCTGCATCTGTCTTTCCTTTGTTTGATATTGATGGGCTGGCCGGTTCCTGCTGTTTTGTGTGGCTCTATATCAACATATCTGGCCACGGCTCCAATGGTCAAGGATGTCGCAAAGCAACACGCAAGGGTAGTTATGTTACAATTCAGCCCCGCGCCAGCGCGGGTCCGAATTGTAACGGGCATCACCCGCATTTTTAGTTTGCCTACGGCAAAGCGGGTGATGCATCGGCCAGATTTACGTGCATCCTCTCGGCCAATCAGCGTGGTGATTGGCCGGGGACTGAACTGTAACGTAGTTATAACTATCGATGAGGGAAAAGTATCTGTATCCTTGTGTCATGCGAGTAAAAGAAGTATAATATGTCTTGTTAAAATGCTTCGTGTTTGATATTGTGTATATGGCAATCATTTTGTTTTGAAATAGGAAGCCCTATAAAACTTGACCAAATTTTGACTTTCTCCCTATATGATGAAAAAAACTGGAGGTGTTCGCATGGCATACAGAATTTTAATCGTGGATGATGAACCTATCCTGACCGAATTGCTTTCAACCCATTTGCAGGATCACGGCTATACGGTTTCCGTAGCCAACAGCAGCGATGAAGCCCTGGCAAAGCTGAATATAAAGCCAAACCTTATCCTTCTGGACATCAATATGCCGGGGATGGATGGGCTGGATCTGTGCAAAGTCATTCGGAATCATATCGTCTGCCCTATCCTATTCCTGACGGCGCGGATCACAGAGCAGGATAAGGTCAACGGCCTGCGGGCGGGAGGGGACGACTATATCACCAAGCCTTTCGGCTTGCAGGAATTGATTGCCCGCATTGAGGCTCATCTGCGCCGGGACGAGCGGAATAACCGCCCGCCGGAGGTTGTGACCTCCCAGGGGCTGATTATCAATCTCTCTGGCAGAAAAGTATTTTGGAATGAGCAGGAGCTTTCCTTTTCCAAGAGAGAATTTGACATCATCGAATTTCTGTCCTCCAACCCCAATCAGGTCTTTGACAAAGAACGTATCTATGAGGCGGTATGGGGCTATGACGCGGAGGGCGACAGCAACGTGATTAAAGAGCATATTCGTAAAATCCGCGCAAAGCTCATGCAGGCCAGCGGGAACGAGTACATCGAAACAGTTTGGGGGATGGGCTACCGATGGAGAAAGTAAAGAGAAAATCACTGAAACGCTCCTTCATGGAAGCCGTGGCGATGACAATGCTGATCGTGTTCCTGTGCAGCGGCCTTGCGATTTTCGGCTGTTATCGTTTCCAAAAACATATTCTCCCCGATTCCAATGAGGTCTGGCTGACGCAGCAGACAACCGCCCCGGATGGTACGGTCACAGAGGCAAAGGAGAGGTATGTCCTTGACGGCCTACCAGAGCCATTTGGCCAACTGGTAGCGGACGGCCAGGAACACAGCGAGAGTCAGGGACAGACGAGCTACATGATAGAGCGTATTGAATCCAGCTACTCTATGCTTTCCTCTAAAGCAAGAACGGCCTACCGCGCTTCGCAGATTTGCATGGTGCTGCTGCCGCTCTTGTTTGCCGTGATTGGAATTACTTTGTGCGCGTGGTGGTTTTATCACAAGGTACTGGAGCCGCCGATCACTGTCCTGATGGATGCCACTGCACACATCGGGGACCGGGATTTGAACTTCCAAATCAACTTTGACGGGCAGGATGAATTGGGTCAACTCTGTACCGCCTTTGAGAAAATGCGGCAGACATTATATGAGAATAACCGTCAGATGTGGAGTATGCTGGAGGAACGCCGTGTATTGCAGGCGTCCGTGGCCCACGATCTGCGCAACCCCATCGCCATCATGACCGGCTATGTGGAATATTTGCAGGAGAACAGCCAGGGCGGAACCTTGACGGAGGAAAAGCTGGAAAAGGCGCTTTCCAATCTCGGTATTACCGCAGAGCGCATGGGCCGCTATACCGATACCATGCGTGACCTGGGCGCTATCGAAGAAACAGAAGTTCATCGCAGGGAAGTGGAACTTCCTGATTTTTTACAGCACATGGCAGATTCTCTATTTATTCTGTTTCAGAATACCGAGGTGCGTTTTTTCTGTGATTTTCATGTGCCGAAGGGCAAGACTGTCTTTGATGGGGAGCTGTTGTACCGTGTTCTGGAAAACCTGATTTCCAATGCCCTCCGTTTTGCGGAACATCAAATTGAGCTAGATTTTTACTTGGAACATGGAACGCTGTCGGCCACTGTGACAGACGATGGGCCGGGCTTTTCGGAAAAGATGCTACGAAAAAAAAACGCCTTGTTCTACTCTGAAGATACCTCCGGCAAACACCTGGGCCTGGGGCTTGCGGTGAGCCGGGTGCTGTGCCAGAAGCATGGGGGAACCATAGAACTGTCAAATCAACCGCCCCATGGGGCCTGCGTGAAAGCCACTATCACCATCAAGCAATAATCAAAGTGAACGATACCGCAGCGGAGTATGAGTATTGCCACAGCTTCGCCGCAGGGGAGGAAGGGGAGGATCAGAATTTTTCCTTATCTCTTTGAACCTGCGACCGGCAGTGTCGGTGATACGCTGACCTTGACAGTGGTAAGCATCACAAACCCGGACTTCCAACCGGATATGGAATCTACCTCTGGCTATGTCTGGTACCATAAGTGCTTAGAATATCGGACTCAATGGCAATTTAACGAAAGCGTTTCTCCTGATATTCCGTTTCTGGTAAAAGCCACGGATGTTTTTTCCATTTTCGCTATACAATGTGTGGAATCCCCGGCGCCGAATATGATTTTTCCTTGTCTGTCGATTATGACGGCGAGAACGTTACCATGATTCTAAAATCGGGCGGGAAGGAGATGATTTTTAAGCCGTGACGGTACGGGAGTGCCAAGCATCCGTCAGAGCAAGGCGAAAAAAGCGCGGCAGAAGGTTGATGGTCGCCTATGCTTTGCGAGGCGTAATCTTCCTTCTGCCTTATGGTATGCGGGGCGCTTTATATCCAGGAGCATCTGGCTCCTGCGCCTGGTTTACGGTTGCATTTATAATCAAAAGGCGGTGGCTCTTTAGGCTGTCGCTCTTTGATTATCTATTGCTGTCGGCTGGTTTAATTACTTTGGCGGCTCTTAATCAGAGGGATATATATAACGTCTGCTCATAGCACTTACAATCCCGAAATAGCAAATATAAAAAACCACAATACATGCCCCAAACTCACCAGTTAATTTGAGCAGAATATTATTCAAAGAAGCTGGCAATATTAAGTTCATTTTTTCATTCAGTAACGGTATGCAGAATAAAATAATCAATAAAGCCATTATCATTGGAGAGGACAATTTAATTGCTATCTGCTGATTCACAAGTCTTGCTATCTGCTTATCGCTTTTTCCCATACAGCGCATTATGTGATTGCTTTTTGAATTTTGCCTAATCTCCATAATCTGCTGCAAAGATAATATCGAAAAATAAATAACCAGAAACACGATGCAGATACTTATTTGTGAAGTTCCCATCCACTGGCGCATAGCCGTATCAAAAAGCTGAAATTCCGGCTGCAATATCAGTATTCCAGTTACAAAAGAAGCCCCGGAAAACAAAAAACATATGCAAAAAACAGCATTAACCATAGCAGCCGTTTTGAAATTTGATGTTACATTTGCCGTAATATACAACCTGTCTTTTTGATATATCCTAACGGATTTCATCCGTCTGTACGCATATAAATAGCCAAATACCCATTTGTAAAAAGCAAAAACAGATATTAGCAAAGGGATTGCCGTAACAGATACGGGATAAACAATATAAACTTCCGGCAAGAAAACAATGCCACAAATGCAACCAATGAAACACACAAAACACAAAAAGAAAATAATGCCCCATTTTTTATAGTTTCCTATATTTTTTACACCTTGATTGCGGTTTCTTTCATACATCAGCTCCCTTATTTGTAGCTTGTCTAAACGTTGCTTCAATCGAAAAGAACACACTGTTTCAATAAGGCAAAAAAACAGAAATGAATAGAACATACTTTTACCATAAAGGAATCCGCAATGTTTCATTTCGTGCAATGGCTCACGGAAATACCAAAATCCATATATGGAAAAGCCTATTGTTGTTCCTGCTATATAGCAGAAAAAACCAATCAACAAGACTTCACATAGGAACAGCCGGGTTAATCTCTTCTTTCCCATACCCAATAATAAATAGCTTGCAAGTTCTTTTGCCCGCCGCTTTAACATGAAAGTGTCTATATATCCAACTAAAACTATTTGAATGGCTACTATCAACAATGGCAGAGAAATCACTTGAAAACCGGCTGATTCTCCTATAATGGTTATACAATTAGATACCTCTATAATCGCCAAAAGGACGGTCATGGTAACAACATATAAAAGATAATTTATAAAAGACCGCTTGGCATTACGGATTGACAATTTCAAGTACATCATGGCTTTCTCCCTCTATCCATTCTATTTTCTTCAAAATGTCTGCGAAAAAGGTCTGTTTGTTTTCCTGTTCCCGGTTTAAGGCGGCTTTTATTTCGCCGTCTTTCATAAACAAAATCCTGTCACAATAGCTGGCTGCCATGACATCATGTGTGACCATCAATATTGTTGCGCCGTACTCTCTGCAAAGCATAGCAAGGGTGTCTAAAAGCTGTCTGGCAGCGTGGGAATCTAACGCCCCGGTAGGCTCGTCCGCAAGTATAATATCTGGATTTACCACGATAGCACGGGCACAGGCGCAGCGTTGCCGTTGCCCTCCCGATACCTCATATGGAAATTTATCTAATATCGCTGATATATCCAGCTTTTCAGACAAACTTTGAATTGTTGGGCAAATGCTTTCTTTGGAAACCTCTTTAATTGTCAAAGCCAGCGCAATATTTTCATAGATAGTCAAAGTTTCAAGTAAATTGTATTCTTGGAAAACAAAGCCTAAATGTCTGCGGCGAAATTCTGCGGCAGCTTCGTCTGGTATATCCACTATATTCTGTCCGCCTATTCGTATCGTCCCATTTGTTGGCTTGTCTATCGTGGCTATTAAATTAAGCAATGTTGTTTTTCCAGAACCGGAAGCCCCCATAATTCCAACAAAGCTGCCGTGTGGTATCTGAAAACTTACATCATTTACAGCTAATATTGAATTATTTTCTGCTTCATAGAGTTTGGAAACATTTTCAACTTCCAAAACATTTTCGGAGGTTGTATCACTTTCTTTTGATTCCCATTTATCGTGTCCTAACCAATTTGTAATCACATCCATAAGTACCTCATCTGCTTTTTCTTTCAGTTTTTCTTCTACAATGCACTCACCCGCAAATAGTTCATTCAAAGTAACGTCTAAAAGAGTGCATAAAGGCATAAACAAAGACAAATCCGGCATAGACCGTCCTGTTTCCCATTTTGAAATAGCCTTATCGGTTATTTCCAGTTTTTCTGCCAACTGGCTTTGCGTCCAGCCTTTTGCTTTCCGGCGTTCGGAAATAAAAGCTCCAATCTTAATTTGATTCATCATTCAGCCCTCCTGCTTGCGGTAAATTATACAAATCCGGCATAAAAATGAACACCTACCAACGGTAGAGTTGGATAAAACGAGCCTTTTTAACCTTTCCACAATGCTTGTCTTTTGGTCTTTACCTTGCCTTCCGGCAGGTAAACTTCTTCCCGTCCGAACACACCGTGACCGCGCCGTTTTGAATCGTGCAATAAATCATGCCGCCTGCCTCTTTCATCCGCTCCACCGCCTTCGGATGCGGATGACCGTAAGAATTGTCCTCCCCCGCGCTGATTAGGACGACCCGCGGCGAGACGGCCTCCAAAAATTCCTCGCAGGACGAGTTTTTCGAACCATGGTGCGCCGCCTTGAGTACCTCATATTCCCCCAGTGTCCCTTCCTCAAGCAGCCTTTCCTCGCTTTCCTTGCCAATGTCCCCCGTAAAAAGCATGTCGAACTCCCCATACCGCAAGGCCAGGACGAGCGACGCTTCATTTCCGGTTTCCCCGTCATAATCCACGCCCGGTGCCAGACATGCCAGTATGACGGAATTTTCCGACACGTCATCCGCATCTTTTCCCGCCGCGCCTTCGTCCGTTGGCGGGGCCGCAGGATTTGACGTGCCGCCCTCCTCCGGTGCCGCGCCGTTCCCGCGCACGATTTGTTCACCCTCCTGCATGGTCACGACGCGCGTCCCATGTTCCTCTGCCAATCGCGCAAGTTCGTCAAGCGCGTCGTCCATCACGTGCCTTGGCGGCAACACCAGCGTCCGAATGCCGATTCCCAATTTCTGGTTGGCCAACAGTTCCTCGATTCCACTAATGTGATCTTCGTCCCCGTGCGTGACGAAGACATAGTCGAGCGATGCCACGGCGCGGGATTTTAAAAACGGTTCTAATTGATATTTCCCGATGTCGGATTCGCTCGTGCTGCCCCCGTCAATCAAATAATGCTCCCCGCAGGGCGTCTGAACGTAAAAGCAGTCGCCCTGCCCCACGTCCAGCATCGTCACCTGGATTTCCCGCGCATTTTGGTGCCCACTCCAGCAGGCAAGGCAAAACAAGGCCGCCAGCATGGGAACGGATGCCGTAAATGCCCACTTTGACGCGTCCACCGGCCGCCGTTCACCTAGCGTTTTCGCCAGTCGTCCGATGCCTCGCCCTCCTCCCGACGTCATTTCCGGTTGCGTTCCCCCGCTGTCCCCCGTCACGTCCACCGGCCTTTTCTTGTACCGAAGAGAGAGCGCGAAAACGCCGGCAAACAATATGACGTAATATGCCGCCGTCATCCAAGCGGACGGCCTGCCGAGAACCAGCCTCCCAAGCGGCAGTTCCATCGTAAACGCACAAAGCCGTTCGTACAACCAGAGCACTCCCTTGCAGCACACAAACACCGCCTGCCCCGCCCCCGTCCAAAACAAGCATAAAAATGAACCCAAAAGTCCCGCCCCGAGCACCACCGACATCAGCGGAACCACCAGCAGATTTAGGAACACGCACCACGACGGCACTTCAAAATAGAAATACAGCTGCACCGGCAACAACACGGCCTGCACCGCGACGCTCGCGCAGACCGCGCCCGGCAGCATGGTTTGTTCCTTCAATACCGGCATGACCAGCGCGATGGCCAGAATCGCCCCGAACGACAGCAGAAATCCCGCGTCCAGCACGTAAAGCGGCCGCCAGGCGACAATGAGCACGGCCGCCAGCGCGGTGGCGGTACAAATGTCATAATCCCGTCCCGCCACGTCGGCCCCCGCGCAGACCGCGAACATGATCAAGGCGCGCAGGCTGGAAACGCCACACCCCACCATCAGCGTGTAGCACAGCAAAAACACGACACCGATTGTCCCCGCCAGCGGAAACGAAAAGCCGAGCTTTCGCAGCGCCTTGTAAAGCCCCATGCCGATAAAGGTCATGTGCAGTCCCGAGATGGCCAGGACGTGGCCAATCCCGCTCTTTTGATACAGTTCCCTGACTTCCGCGTCCAACCCGCTTTTATCGCCCAGCAAAATGGCGCCCATGCTGTTCCCGTAATATTCCCCCATGTATTTTGTCAAAAGATTTTTCCAAGCCTCGCGGAACCTGGCCAGCTTCTCCCGCAAGACAAAAACAAAGTTCCCCCCGGCTTCTTTGGTTTCCACGCCGTCCGCCCAGACCATGGCGTGGATTCCTTGCTTCTGATAATAAAACTTCTGGTCAAAACAACCGGGATTCGTCGGTTCCTGAAAAAAAGAAACCGTTCCCGCCACTTCTATGACATTTCCTATTTCAATGGACTGGTCCTGAATGTTTCGTCCTTCTTCTGGATTGTTCCGCCTGACATAGACAAGAATTCCTGATGTTTCCACGAAGTCCTGGATTTGACTGTTCCCCACATCGTCTCCCGATGGTTCCACACACTTCCGAATTTGGCTATTTCTCACACAATAAACGTCGTAACCGCTTTTTTCTTCCCTTTGGTACACTTGCCCGCAAAGCCGGACGTCCTCCCCCTCACAGACGTTTTGTTCCGTCGCGGAGGGCGCGAGATCCTCGCAGACACCCGCCCCTCCGACAAGGAGCACTTGTACCACCAGAAAAAGAACCGCCACGATGCACAACGGCCTTTCCCCCACCCTATTCCTCCTCGCTCTTAATCAAGGACCCGTCCCACCCCAATGGCTGGGACAAATCCACCGTCTCCATGTATTTCACGCTCTTTTCCCCGTTCACCGTGATTTGCACCTTGCTTACCGACGACCCGGCAATCAGGGAATTGACGATGGAATAGACCACCGTCTCCGGTTTCACCTCGGCGACGCCGTCCAGGAACTCCTTGTCAAAATTCACGTAGCAGGTGTCGTCCTTCACCGTCACGCTGAGAAGCGTCGCCATCGGGTTGATGGTCGCGTAGGCGCCCCCCGCCTTTCCCGGCCCGTTGACCAGCTTTTCCACGATCAGCTTCTCACGGGAAACATTGCTGTTGTACCGTACCTTGACATTGCGCGCCACCAGCATTTCCCCGCCCTCGTCCGCAAAATACAACGTCAGCGTCGTTTCCTCGTAGGAACTGAGCATGCCGCCATAATTTTGCACGAAATCATTTTCGTTCATGACCCCGATTTTACACTCGTTCGCGTCCTTCAGGCTCTCCCCCTCGATAGTAAAAGAGACCCCGCTGATGTCTGGTATCTGCAAAAGAGACTGGACCACGGCCGCGCGAACCAGCTTTTCCTCCAACGGTTGTAGCTCCCCATATCCTTTATCAAAGTCCACCGTAACCACCGCATAATTGATGGTGCTTCCCTTAATCGTGACGCCCTTCGGAATCGGCGGGGTATAATGGATGTCCTCCGATGGTTTACAAAGTTCCCCAAGAATCTCGTCCACCTGCTCCTTCGTCTCCCCGTGTCCCGTCTCGAAACGTACCCTGACCAGTCCTGTCCGCTCCCCGTTCAGGCAATAAATAAATTCGTCCCCTTCCTTCACGTCCGTGCGCTTCGCGCAGGCCACCAGCAAAAACGCCATGCAAAACGCAAGAAACAACGCGATGCAAGACAACGCCACGCGGATGCCCGGCTTCCGCCTTTTCGCCATCATTTTCCCGTCACCACCTTTCATTCCGCGCCCGTCTGATACAGCAAGGGAACCCTGACGGTGAACGTCGTCCCCTCGTTCGCCTCACTGTACACTTTGATGGATCCCCGGTGCATCAGTACGGCGTTCCTGGCAATCGCAAGTCCCAGCCCGGTGCCTCCGACCTCCTTGGAATGGGATTTGTCCACCCGGAAAAACCGTTCGAAAACATGCTCCTGGTCCTCTTTCGGAATTCCAATCCCGGAATCCGCCACCTTGACATAAAAGAACCGATGGTCCGCGTTGAGCGAGACGTGCACCCAGCCATTCTCCATGTTGTACTTGATGGCATTTTCCACGAGGTTGGAAATCGCCAGCGTCATCTTGACTTCGTCGATTTCCGCCACCACCGGCCGGAAACTTTCCAGCACCATTTCCACGTTCTTTTTCTCGGCGATTGGCCTCAGCCGCTTCAAAATCAACTCCAGCAAATCGTTGACGTTCGTCTGCCTGATGTTTACGTCCTGCGCCGTCTTGTCCATTTTCACCAACGTGAGCAGGTCGTTGATAATCTCGTTTTCCCGGTCGATTTCCTTGCCGATGTCCTGCATGAACTCCTCATACAATTCGACCGGCACGTTTTCTTGGAATATCAGGGAATCCGCCAGCACCTTCATGGACGCGAGCGGGGTCTTCAACTCGTGGGAGACGTTGGAGACGAATTCCTCGCGCGACTTGTCAATCTGCCGGAGCCGGGAAAGCAGCTTGTTGAACGCGTCTGAAATCTGCTTCGTCTCCGCGTAGGTTTCCTCGTGCAGCCCATCCCATTCATACCCTTCCGTCGTGTCCTCCAGTTCCCGCGTGATACGCTTCAAAGGCCGCACAATCCGTTCGGACAAAAGCATCGCCAACACTGCCACGAGAATATAGACCACGAGCAGGATCAGCCTTCCCTTCGTGTGGAAAATGCGCAGGCTGTCCTCAATCGTGTCCGTGGACACGCTGGCAAGCATCACGCCGACAATCCGGTCCGTCCCGTCCTCCATGATGGGCGACGTCACTTCGATATAATGGTTCTTCTTATCATAATAACTGGTGCTTTGCCCGCGCATGCACAAGACGACCCGCTCCGACACGTTAATCCTGCCTTCGTTCAGCGCGTATGTATCTTTCACCACCTTCAAATCCTGATCGACAATCATGACGCGCCCACTATAAATATTCGTCAATTGTACAAGGCTGGAATTAATCACTTCGGAGGAATTATCCGACAGATAATCATAACTATATAATTGATCGCAGAGAATCGTGCACTGGTTTTGAATCTCCGCGGTACGCAGGGAAACCGCCCGGGACTCGTACGCCTGTATAATCCCGACGTAGACCGTCGTCCCGGACAGCACTCCCACCAACACGAGCATGAGCATCGTGTTGACCCGCAGATTCTTGACTATCTTGTTTTTAATGAATGAAAATAACTTAACCTTGGAAATAATAACCCACTCCCCACTTCGTAATCACGTACTTCGGCTCGCTCGGATTCTTCTCAATCTTCTCGCGCAACCGCCTGATATGTACGTCCACGGTCCTCGCGTCGCCCGGATAATCGTACCCCCACACCAAATTCAACAAGTTTTCCCTGCTGTACACCTTGTTCGGGTTCATGGCGAGGAGCTCGAGCACGTCAAATTCTTTCGCGGTCAGGTTGATTTCCCGTTCCCCGATAAACACGCGCCGGCTCTCGCAGTCAACCTGCATGTTTCCCTTCACCAGCGTCCTGCCCACATGGCTTTCTTCCTTTTTCGCCGTCCTGCGCATGATGGCCTTGATGCGCGCCTTCACTTCCAGGATGTTGAACGGTTTCGTGATATAATCGTCCGCGCCGTACTCCAGTCCGAGTATCTTGTCCATGTCGTCATTTTTCGCCGTCAGCATCACCACCGGCATGTCCGAGAACTCCCGAATTTGCTGGCACACCTCGAACCCGTCCAGCTTCGGCAACATCACGTCCAAAAGCACCAGATCGTACTCCTGGTTCCTGGCGTACTCCAAGGCCTCCTCCCCGTCGTACGCGCAGTCCACCTCCATGTCGTCCTGCTCCAGGCTGAAACGGATTCCCTTTACAATCAATTTTTCATCGTCTACCACTAGGATTCTTTTCTTGCTCATGCTCCCCTGTCCTGACTCCCTTTTTTTAACTTTGATATCACACGATGCCGGGGCAAAAGGCCTTTTGACCCTGGCGTATCACACCGTGATTTGATCCTTGATTTTGTCAAACACGCCGTTCTTGATGCCTTCTACCTTCATCAAGTCCTCGATGCTTTGAAACATCCCGTTCGTCTGGCGGTATGACACGATGCTTTGCGCCTTGGCATCCCCGATGCCAGGCAACGTCTTTAGTTCCTCGACCGTGGCCGTATTGACGTTGACCTTCGCAGATGGCGCATCCGTCTGCCTTCCGTCCCCGGAAACGTCCGACGCGCCCGAAGACTCCTCCCAGCCGCGTTCGGCCTCTTCTTTGTTCGGCACGTAGATTTTCAGCCCGTCCTCCACCTTCCGCGCCTGGTTGACGCACTCCGCGGCCGCGTCCACGCACAATCCGCCCGCCGCCTCGATGGCCTCGTAAATCCGCGCCTCTGGCCGCAGCCTATATACGCCCGGATTGTTCACCGAGCCACACACGTGCACGTAGACCTCCTCCACGGAAACGTCCTTAGCAAAATCCTCCTCTTGTCCTGACGAGGATTCACTTCCGTCCTCTTTGACAATGTTTTTCGTCCCGTCAGTGCCGACGGGACTCGAACTTCCTTCGCCAGTCCCCGATTCCTGACCCGACGACTCCTCGTCATGTTCCTCTTGTCCGGCTTCATGGGTGGTAAACGAGACCAGCCCGTCGTCCCGCCCGTCATCCTTGCCGCCGCAGCCCGCCATCATGACGCAGGCCACACCAAGCAACAGCATGCAACACACTATCTTTTTCCTTATTATTCTGACTTTCAATTCTTTTCCTCCACAACGTCCGTGCAGGCCCCCTTATGTCAGCTGTTATTATTGTAACGAATTCGGGCGAAAATTACAATAGGAAATTACATATTTATTACAAAAATGTTACTAGCCTCCAATATTTCCCTTCTCACATAACAAAAACATCCCGCCTTCTTTAGGGCGACTGGTAACAATATACCCGTTCCATTTTTTATATTTTCAAATTTTTCTATCCACTTTAATGCGCCATTATGTCCCAATTCCCTTAATTCGTCCTTCGATTTGTGACAACAAAATGCCGTAATATCCGTTTTCGCCATAAACGACTTCAATAATGCCGGATTTTTAAGTACCGGCTTAAGATATTCTTCTTCAATCCCACTATTTGATTCGGGATAAAACAAGTCATTCCATCCTCTACGCTCGCCCCTCTTTACCACAAGCATCCGCTCAATCGGCATCAAGCAATTACTTATCTCGTTTATCCATGATATGTCATGGAAATCTGTTCAAGTTGATGGACATCCTTATTAATCAATCAAAATCTTATCTCTGATTCTATATTTGGTGCACTTATTTTTTTCTTCTCCAATACAATCATTGAGCCAACGACATCTGCATTATGAAACCATCTTTTGCAATTACTCACAACAATTGCATGTATGTTATAGTAATATTCCAATGCATTAAAAAACTTCTTTCCAACATCCGTACCTAACCATGAATTTGACAGAATAATACCCAACCTTTTCTTATTAACAGAAAGAGTACTTTCTCCTCCTGCGCTTTTAATTTTTAAATTCATTCTATTAAGCATTGATTTTATCTCCGAAATAATAACAATCGCCCAGCTTCTTTCGTTATGTCGAATTCTCGTACCCATAAGCATTTACCTCTCTTCAAATTCTAAAATCAAATTCTCTTTCTTTATATGTTTTCTAACTTTTATATCCAATTGTTCCCAAGCCAAAAACAATCTTCTTTTTGCAACGTCAATGTAATCAATCTCTTCTCTTTTAAACAATGCGACATTTTCGTTTTTTTCAATTCCTATAAAGTTCCTTCCTTCCATCAAAGCCGCCACCAAAAACGAACCACTACCAAAAGTATTGTCCAAAATCACCTCCCCCGGATTTGTATACGTTCGTATCATATACCTCCCCAATTCTATTGGCTTTTGTGTGGGATGCAGAACCGCCCCCTCGCATTCAGCTGTTTTGACATATACAATATCTGTCGGGTATCGTTCTCCTTCGCTCGCAACATGAACTGGTTCAAAATCACCATAATTCCCACACAGTTGATTCTTTCGTGTACCTTTATCATATGGTACTCCTTGTGTCATCTGTGGATGATATGTAGGTTGTTTTTTATAAAACACACATACGTCCTCGTGCTTTCTAAGAGGCTGTTTCTTGGCATTCAAAAAATTTGTCGGTTTTGATTTTTCCCAAACCCACTTATATTTATAAATATTAGGTTGACTTAAAATCTATTTTGCCGTAAAAACCCCATTGGAAGTTAGCACAATCGCGCCATTCGGTTTAATGATTCGATTATACTGTTTCCAAAGTTTATCCAATGGAATGTAACACTCCCATTCGTTTTGTGTCATTCCGTATGGCAAATCACAAAGAATCATGTCTACGCTCCCATCTGGTATCTTGTTCATATACTCAAGGCAATCTCCTTCAAACAACCGATTTATCACTTCTTTCATGTCTACATTTGTCTTATCTACCATCTTCATAAAAATCACTCCTTGTAATATGATGTTTCATCTTTCATATATTAGCACATTTTCTTATCGAACACAAGTTCTATTTTATTTTTTTGTAATTATGATTACAACCTATTAGAGTATCACATTTCTTTCACTATACTCATTTAGTTCAAAAACATGACACTCTAATATAACCCTTCCCTTACTTCCACTGGAATATTCCGATTCCAATCAACGCCAGTATGAGTCCCCCCACCTTCCGCCACTCCAGTGGTTCCTTGTCCATCCCGAACATTCCGAACAGTTCAATCACGTAGGCGACAATCAGCTGCGCGATGACAATCAGGAGCGCGGACTTGGCCGGCCCTAGCGCCGCCACGCTCTTGATGACCGTCCACGTGATGCCCGCCCCAATCACCCCGCCAAGCAGCATGTATTTCGGCTCCACGCGCCCAAGGGCGGCGATGCTGTCCCGTCCGGTCACAAGCCACGCAACCAGACAGACCGCAAAAGCGCTCAGTTGAACCCACGCGTTCGAGACCCACATCCCCGCCTCTTCCGTCACCTTCGTGTTAAATACTCCTTGTACGCTCATCAACGCGCCCGATAAAAGCGCAATCAAAAAACCCATCATTTTTCGACACCTCGCAAATCTTTCCGGCGGCTCGCGCCGGTATTTTTCGCTTAGTATTTCCAAATGGGTGGGTTCTTTATACATGGATAGCGTCGGTGTACTGAAAACAACATGGTCGACCTCTGTACACCGACGCTACCCACGGCAGATTTATCTGATACCCGCCATCATAATCCGTCACCGCAACGCGGCCTCCAGCTTTTCCGCCATTTCGTCAACATGCCCCTTCTCCACGATGAGCGGCGGCACGAAGCGAATCGTGTTGCCTTTGGCGGAAATGATGACCAGTCCCAGGTCAAGCGCCTTTTTCACCACGTCGCCGACCGGCTTTTGCGGCACGAGCTCGATTCCCTGAATCAGCCCCTTGCCCCGACATTCCTTGACGCAGTCATGCCTTTGCTTAAGCCACGCCAGTTTTTCTGCCAAGTACGGCGCGACTTCCCGCACGTGTTCCACGACATGCTCTTCCTTGAAAATTTCCAACACGGTCTTCACGGCCATGCAGGCGAGGGGGTTTCCACCGTAAGTCGTGCCGTGGTCTCCGGCCTTCAACGAACTCTCCGCCACTTTTTCCGTCATGGCAAACGCCCCCACCGGGAACCCGTCCCCGATGGCCTTGGCCATCGTCAACACGTCCGGCCTCACGCCGTATTCCTGCCAGGCGAACATATGCCCCGTCCTGCCCATGCCGCACTGGATCTCGTCACAAATCATCAGCATGTCGTTCTCGTCGCAGAGCGCGCGCACGCCCTCCATAAACTCCCTCGTCGCCGGATGGATGCCGCCCTCGCCCTGCAAAGGTTCCAAAATGACGGCGCAGGTCTTATCATTTACCAAGGCCTTTACGCTGTCCAAGTCATTATATTTGGCAAAATGTACCGTCGGCAGCAACGGCTCGAACGGCTCGCGGTAGGCACTCGTCCCCGTCACCGACAAGGCGCCGATGGAACGCCCGTGAAAGGAATCCTCCATGGCAATGAACTCGAAACGGTCGTTCCCTTTCGTATATGCGTATTTCCTGGCCGTCTTTAACGCCCCTTCGATGGCCTCCGTCCCGCTGTTCGTAAAGAACACCCGGTCCATCCCCGAAGCCTCGTTCAATGCCTTCGCGGCCGCGCCGACGTTCTCGTGATAATACAAATTGGAAATGTGGCAAATCTTGTCCATCTGTGCTTTCATCGCGTCATTTAATTTCTTGTTTCCATATCCGAGCCCCATCACCGCGATTCCGGCGGCAAAATCCAAATACTCCTTTCCTTCCGTGTCATAGAGGTACATCCCCTCGCCTCGCTCCCACGCTACCGGGAATCGGTTGTAGACATGCAGCAAGTTTTCCTCCGCCGCCATCAGTTTTTCATTCACCATGGTAATACCTGCTTTCTTTTCCGTTCAAAATGGCAGTGCCAATTCCCTTGTTCGTGAAGATTTCAAGCAAAAGGCAGTGCGGAATCCGCCCGTCAAGGATATGTACGCGGGAAACCCCGTTCTCAATCGCGTCAATACAATTCTGCAGCTTGGGCAACATGCCGCCGCCGATATAACCGGACGCCATCAGCTTTTTCGCTTCCTCCACCCACAGTTCCGAAATCAACGTTTTTGAGTCGTTCGGGTCTTTATAAACCCCCTCGATGTCCGTCAAAAACGCCAGCTTTTCCGCGTGCACCGCCCGCGCGATGGCACATGCGGCATCATCCGCGTTGATATTGTAAGTCTGGTACTCGTCATCCATCCCCACCGGACAGACCACCGGCAGAAAATCCTTTTCCAGGAGGTCGAACAAAATGTCCGCGTTCACCTCTTTCACTTCCCCGACAAATCCAATATCCTTCCCGTCGGAATACTTTTTCTCTACTTTTAACAATGCCCCGTCTTTTCCGCTGATGCCGATTGCCCGCACGCCGAGGCTTTCCACTAATTGCACGAGGCTTTTGTTCACCTTGCCCAGCACCATCTCCGCCACTTCCATCGTGTCTTCGTCCGTCACCCGCAGACCGTTCACAAAACGCGGCTCCATGCCGACCTTGCCGACCCACTTGCTGATTTCCTTGCCACCCCCGTGCACGATAATGGGCTTGAACCCGACCAGCTTCAAAAGCGTGACATCCTGAATCACTTGTTTTTTCAACTCCTCGTCCACCATGGCGCTGCCGCCGTATTTGACGACAATGATTTTCCGGTTAAAACGCTGGATGTACGGAAGCGCCTCGATGAGCACCTCCGCCTTTTCCAGATATTGCTGCATGTTGTCATTCATGTTTTTTGCCCTCTTTTCACAAAACTTCATCGAGTTGCTTTCGGCCAAGGAAGTTCTTTTCGCTAAGCTCGGCTGATAAAGGAAGTTCTTTTCGCTAAGCTCGACTTTCAGTCTCGCTAATCTCAAAGAACAACCTCGCACTAGGTTCGTCCTTCGCTACGCTTGGACTCACCAAGTTGCTTTCGGTTTCGCTAATCTCAAAGAACGGCCTCGCACTAAGTTCATCCTTCGCTTCCGCTCGGATTCACTAAGTTGCTTTCGGCCTCGGTCAGCTGCGGTAATCCGCGTTGATGTCAATGTATCCGTGCGTCAAGTCGCACCCCCAGGCGGAGGCGCACGCCTCGCCCTCTTTTAAATCGGCGACCGCCGTCACCTCCGGCCGCGACAAGATGCGGGTGGCCTCCGCCTCGTCAAAGTCAAGGCCTCTTCCGTTTTCCACGATTTGTATCGTTCCCGCGTCGCTCTTGAAAAACAAGTCCACCTTTCGCGGGTCGAACTTCACGCTGGAGTACCCCATGGCGCAGAGAATCCGCCCCCAATTGGCATCGTGTCCGGCAATGGCGGCCTTGGTCAAATTTGACCCCACGACGGACTTCGCCAGTCCTTTCGCCTGCCCCTTCGTGGCCGCGTGGATGACCTTCATCTCGAACAAGGCGGTGGCTCCTTCCCCGTCCCCGGCCATTTTCTTCGCGAGCGTCTCGTTTACATGGTGCAATGCCGAGACGAACACGTCATATTCCTTCGTCCCATAACGGATTTTTTTATTTCCGGCCATGCCGTTTGCCAGCACGAGCACCGTGTCGTTAGTCGAAGTGTCCCCGTCCACGGAAATCATGTTGTAAGTGTCCTTCACGTCCTCGCGCAGTGCCTTCACGAGCGCCTTCTTGCTGATGGCCGCGTCCGTGGTAATATAAGAAAGCATCGTGCACATGTTCGGGTGAATCATGCCCGAACCCTTCGCCATGCCGCCGACCGTCACGGTTTTGCCGTCAATTTCCACGGTCACCGCCACTTCCTTCTCCACGGTGTCGGTCGTCATGATGGCCCTCGCCGCCTTGTTTCCCGCCTCCGTGCCGGCCTCCTTCGCCGCCGCCAAAAGCTCGACGCCCTTCTCCAAACGATCCATCGGAAGTTGCATGCCAATCACGCCGGTAGACCCGATCAACACGCCCTTCGCGTCCACGCCCAGCACCTTCGAGGCCTTTTTGGCCGTCGCCTTGCAATACGCATGGCCCTCCTTCCCCGTACAAGCGTTGGCAATGCCCGAATTGACGATGACGGCCTGTGATTTCACGCCGCCATCCACCACCTTTTTGTCCCATATGACCGGAGCCGCTTTCACCAGGTTCCTCGTAAACGCCCCCGCCGTCTTGCACGGTTTCTCACTATAAATCAAAGCCATGTCGTCCCTGCCTTGATACTTGATTCCTGCCGCCGCCGACGCCGCCTCAAAACCCTTCGCCGCGGTCACGCCACCCTTGATTATTTCCATGATGCTTTCATCCTTTCACCTTTGTTTTCATTTCCATTTCCAACCGCGTGGCTGGTTTTATTTTCAGCCTTTGCTTTCATGGTTCCGGCCTTCGCTTCCTATTCCGGCCTTCGCTTCCTATTACAGCCTTCGCTTTCTATTACGGCCTTCGCTTTCTTGTTCCGGCACGCGCTTTCCCGTTCACCCCTCGTTGAACGCCGTAATGTTTTTCTCGTTCAACACGAAGTCATAATAATTCAAATCCAGCCGCCTCGTCCAACCGATGGTGTTCCAAAACGCGTTTCCGATGTCATTGACGGAAAAGGCAATCAAGGATACCTTGCTAATCTGCTCTTTCTTCAATTCCTCCATCGCCCGCACGACCATCGCCCGCCCAATGCCGTGCCGCCGATAATCCTTGTGCACGCAGACGTGGTACAAGCATCCCCGCCTGCCGTCATGTCCGCAGAGGATGCCGCCCACGATGCGGCCGTCGTCCGTCTCCGCCACCACGCTGGTCGTCGGGTTCCTTTTCAAAAAACGCCCGACCCCCTCACGGGAATCATCCACGCTGCGGATGCCAAACCCCTTGATGGTCATCCAGAGCGCGTACACGCCGTCGTAATCCTCAATCGTCATCGTACGTATTATCATACCAGTTTCCTCACTTTATATGTGGAAGTTCTTTTCGCTAACATCGTAACATCCACTCAACTAGTGTAGTGTATCATTCACTTTCAGCCAAATAACGCAGAATGAATTTTCAGTCTGCAAGGCGGCTGAACGAGGCGATGCGGTGGCATCGTTGAGTGAAACCAACGCAGCAGATGGAAATTCAGACAAGTTATTTTGGCGAAATGTGAATGATACACTACACTAGGCTCGTAAAACACCTCGCCAAGTTTCGGGATGGGCTTTCACGCTAAGCTCGTGCCTTCTGCACTCGCCAAGCGTTCAATGCCAGTTGCTTTCGGTCATGGGAACATTGGAACCAAATCGAGCCCTTCCGCCTCGTCCAGTCCAAACATCAGGTTCATGTTCTGCACGGCCTGCCCGGCCGCCCCCTTCACCAGATTGTCAATCGCCCCGACCATGATAATTCTTCCGGTGCGCCCGTCAATCTTGAAATTAACGTCCATGTAATTGCTGCCTTCCACCCACTTCGTCTCCGGAAACACGTCCCGTTCCAGGATGCGGACGAACTTTTCGTTTCCATAATATTGGTCATAAACCGCCTTTACTTCCTCGTACGTGACCTCGCGGGTCAGCTTCGCGTACTCCGTCGCCAAAATCCCCCGGTTCATCGGCACCAGGTGGGGCGTGAAATTTACCAGCACCTTTTCCTTCGCCGCGTACCCTAGCTGTTCCTCGATTTCCGGCGTGTGCCTATGGGAAGCGATTCCGTAGGCTTTCATGTTTTCATTGACCTCGCAGAACAAGTTCGGAAGCTTCGCCCCCCGCCCCGCCCCGGAAGTGCCGGACTTGGCATCGATAATCAACGTACCCATGTCGATCAGGCCTTCCTTCGCCAATGGATAAGCGGTGAGAATCGAACAAGTCGTGTAGCAGCCCGGGTTCGCCACCAGGCGGGCCTTTTTCACGTCCTCACGGTTCACCTCGCACAAACCATACACCGCCTCCCCGATGAATTGGGGGCTTTTGTGCGTGATGCCGTACCACTTTTCATAGACGGAAACGTCCTTGATGCGGAAATCCGCGCTCAGGTCAATGATTTTCACCCGGGAAAGGATTTCCTCGCTCACCAATGAGGCGCAAAGCCCCTGCGGCGTCGCCGTGAAAATCACGTCCACCTGGCCGGCCAGCTCTTCCATATTGTCATCCATGCACACCGCGTCCACGATTTTGAACATGTTTTGATAGACGGACGCGTAATTTCTGTCTATATAGCTGCGAGAACCGTACCACACGATTTCCGCCTCTTTATGCATCGTCAAGATTCTTACCAACTCGGCCCCGGCATACCCCGTGGAACCAATAATGCCAACCTTTATCATCGTAATTTCTTCCTCTCATCCTGATATGGCCCGCACGAATGAAACGCATATTTCGTTCGCTAAAGGCACTTTTTTTAATATTGCATAATTATACATCCTTTCTGCATATTATGCAACTCCTTTTTTATTTTAAATTAAATGCCAGTGTCTTGTCCCGTTGGCTTTCAGCGAAACGGCGCAGAATGGATTTCCATCTGCAAGGCAACTGAACGAGGCGATGCGGTGGCATCGTTGAGTGAAGTCAACGCAGCAGATGAAAATTCAGGCAAGTCGATTGGCGAAATTTCAATTGGACAAGACACTAGCGTCTCATCGGACGGTCAGGACATGAATCGTAGCGTCTCATCCACGTAGGCGCGGCGCCATATCGCAACGGAAAAGCGAATACAACATTCGCATCCACTTCGCCACGAACACGAACCCGCCCGCCGCGCCTTACGGCTTAGGCACGGATTTGCCCGTCCCCGAAAATAATATATTTCGTCGTCGTCAACGCCTCAAGCCCCATCGGGCCGCGCGCGTGCAGCTTCTGCGTGCTGATGCCAATCTCCGCCCCGAAGCCGAACTCGAATCCGTCGGTAAACCGTGTCGAGGCATTCACGTACACCGCCGCCGCGTCCACCTCGTCCTGGAATTTCAACGCGTTTGCATAATCACGGGTGACGATACACTCCGAATGTCCCGTATTATAACGGTTGACATGGGCAATGGCCTCGTCGATGGAATCCACGGTTTTTACGGAAATAATGGCATCCAGGTACTCTTTTCCCCAGTCCTCCTCCGTGGCCGGCAAAATTTCCTTGCAAATCGCCCGCGCCCGTTCGTCGCCACGGATTTCCACGTCGTGCCGCAATAGGGACGACGCGATCATCGGCAACACTTCCAGGGCGGCCTTTTCATGAATCACCAATGACTCGCAGGCATTGCACACGCCCATCCGCTGCGTTTTCGCGTTTTCGACAATGTCCGCGGCCATATAATAGTCCGCGCCCTCGTCGACGTAGACGTGGCAATTCCCCGTTCCCGTCTCAATGACCGGAACCACGCTGTTTCTCACCACGTTCTCAATCAACCCGGCGCCGCCGCGCGGTATCAGGACGTCAATCAGCCCGCGCAGCCCCATCATCGCGTTCACGCTCTCCCGATCCGTATTTTCCACGAGCAAGATGGAGTCTTGTGGCAACCTCTCCTTGCGCAATCCCTCCTTGATGACGTGGACGATGGCCAGGTTGGAGTGGATGGCATCGCTGCCGCCGCGCAGG
Source organism: Lachnospiraceae bacterium (assembly GCA_910574865.1). Taxonomy (GTDB): domain Bacteria; phylum Bacillota; class Clostridia; order Lachnospirales; family Lachnospiraceae; genus Schaedlerella. Next base: position 52,268 of record CAJTDN010000001.1, read on the forward strand.
ATCGCGGCATTTCCCGTTTTGAAACAAAGCCCGAATGCATCCGCCGTCACGTTCGGACGCGACTCATAAATGATGCCGACGACACCCATCGGCACCCGCATTTTCCCAATGCGGAGTCCGTTCGGACGTTTCTTCATCTCCAGCACCTCCCCGACGATGTCGTCGAGCGCGGCAATTTGCTCCAGGCCTACCGCCATGCCGTCAATCCGTTCCCCGGTCAGGCGCAGGCGGTCAACCAGGGAGGCCTTCACCCCTTTTTCTTCCGCCAGCCGCAAATCCTTCTCATTTTCCGCCAAAAGGTACTCCGCCTGGCTTCGCAATTCGGACGCGACTGACAAAAGGCCACGCGCCTTTTCCTCCGCTTTCAGCTTTGCCGCCGTCCGCGAGGCTTCTTTCGCCCGCCGTCCCAACACCTCGATTTCATTCCTTATCGCTTCCAATTCCTTGCCCGCTTCCCGGTTCATAACGTCATTCACCTCGCCCATTTTTCACTTACCCTCCATGCTTTTTCTCACCTTCGCGCTCCCGGACGCGCCCCAGCCGGATATTTTCCACGTGGCCCGCGTCCCCTTCCTTTAAATAGTGAAACAAATAGTTTTTATCCCGTGCCTGCTTGTCCAAGTGCTCCTTGCGGATTTCCTCGCCCAGGAGCTCCACCTCTTCTTCCAGTTCCCGCGCGGAAATCAAATAGCACCCTTGCCCACGGATGATTACCTGCTCGGTCGCGTCCGAAGTTGCCACCGTCACGTGGTACTTGCGGCCAATTTCATGCGCCACCTTTTCAATATACCGGTCGGCGGTTTCTGCCTCCTTCGTGTACACGACGTGAATATTGTGGTATTTGACCACTTCTCCGGGAAACCCTTCCAGCTTGTATGCGTCGAACACGAGGATCACGTTGCAATTTTTCATGCCTTGATAATTGCAAAGAACGTCCATCAGCCGGCCGCGGGCCGCGTCCATGTTTTCCTCCGCCAGCTCCCGAAGCGTGTCCCACGCGAAAATAATGTTGTAACCGTCCACCAGAAGGTACTCCTTGCGCCCGGACTCCTTCTTGCCGCGCGCCTTTTCCTCACGCCTAAAATCCCCCCTGCAACGCACGCTTTCCCTGCCGTCCATTCGCGCCTTCTCCTCGCCCCTCGATCCCTGGGCGTTTACTTCCCTTTTGCAAGCCTGTTCGCGCTTTTTCCGGGAAGCCAACGCCATCCGCTCGATTTCCCGCTCGTCCTCCTCGGACAACGAGATGGACGACGGCCGCGCCCGGGAAGAACCCGCCCTAAAACCATTCGAGCTTGTTCCGGCAAATCTCTCAAAGCCCCTCTCGGAAAATCCCATTGAGCTCTTTTCGGAAAAACCGGCCGTATACATCGCGTCCACTCTCCGCGATTCTTCCTCCGCCCCGTCCTCCTTCGCGCGCCGCTGATAACCCTCCACATGCATATGTTGCTCCACTTCGTCCCATTTTACCACAAAACCCGCGCCATGTGAACAAAAAACGGAATCTGCCAGATTTTCCGTGTCCCGTTCTGGGTCATAACCGATTTTTTCAACGACCTCCTGCACGTTTTTACAAGGCCGGTAGCCCTGCAAGGAGCAAAACATGCGCCCACGCCCTTTCGTATAGGAAATCACCTCGGTCTGGTATCCTTGCATGGCGGACACCGGCGCGTTCCCGCTCAAAACGGACAACTCCCCCTCCACGATTGGCGGCTCGAAATCCGCATTCATCCGCTGCAAATCGGCAAGCGCCCGGCCGACCGCCTCCGTCGGCACCTCCAGGCGAAATTCGTAATACGGCTCCAAAAGCACGCTCCCCGCCTTCATGAGCCCCTGCCGCACGGCGCGGTACGTCGCCTGGCGGAAATCGCCGCCCTCGGTGTGTTTTAGGTGGGCGCGCCCGGCAACCAACGTCACGCGCATGTCCGTGATGGCCGAGCCGGTCAGCACCCCTTTGTGCTCCCGTTCCTCCAAATGTGTCAAAATCAACCGCTGCCAGTTCCGGTCGAGCATGTCCTCGCTGCAATCCGATGAAAACACGAGCCCGCTTCCCGCCTCGCCCGGCTCCAACAAAAGGTGCACCTCCGCGTAATGCCGGAGCGGCTCAAAATGCCCGACTCCTTCCACCGGCGCGGCAATCGTTTCCTTATAAATAATATTTCCGACCCCGAATTCCACCCGCACGCCGAAGCGGTCCCAAATCAGGCGTTTTAGCACCTCGACCTGCACTTCCCCCATCAACTGCGCGTGGATTTCACCCAGGGACTCCACCCACACGATGTGCAAAAGCGGCTCTTCCTCCTCCAACTGCCGCAGTTTCAAAAGCATCTGGTGCACCTCGCAGTCCGGCGGCAGTTCCAGACGATATCCCAGTACCGGCTCCAGCACCGGGAGCGCGGACCTTGGCTCGCCGCCCAGCCCCTCCCCGGGAAACGTCTTGCCAAGCCCAGTGACGGCGCAGACCTCGCCCGCCTCCACCTCGCCCACCGTCTCGTATTTCACCCCGGAATACATACGAATCTGGTTGACCTTCTCGCCGTCAACCGGCACGTCCTTCACCTTAAGCGTCCCGCCCGTCACCTTCAAATAGGTAAGCCTCGTCCCTTGCGCGTCCCGGGCAATCTTGTAGACCTTTGCCCCGAACCGCGCCGGATACTGCCTCGAACGCGTGTACAACAAAAACCCCCGCATGAATTCTTCCACGCCCGTCACCTTTAATGCCGAGCCGAAATAACAAGGGAAAATTTTTCGGCCTGCAACCAGCTCCGCCACGTCCTCGCGTTCCAGCCGCCCGCTTTCCAAGTATTTCTCCAAAAGCCGCTCGTCGCACATGGCGACATTTTCCAGAAATGCTTCCGTTCCCGTCACTTCCTCCTTCGCGCCCGGCCTCGTTTCCCCGCCTTCCATCCGCGCGTTCCAAGTCTCGTCCCCAGAAAAGTCCACACAGTTCTCGTCCAGCCTTTTTTTCAACTCCGAAAGCAGCGCTTCCTTGTCCGCCTTGTCCTGATCCATCTTGTTGACAAAGAAAAAGACCGGAACCTGGTATCGTTTCAGCAGCCGCCACAACGTCTGCGTGTGCGCCTGCACGCCGTCCGCCCCGCTGATTATCATCACCGCGTAATCAAGCACCTGCAGCGTGCGCTCCATCTCGGCCGAAAAATCCACGTGTCCCGGCGTATCAAGAAGCGTCACCTCCATCCCATGCATCTCAAAACGGGCCTGCTTGGAAAAAATGGTGATGCCCCGCTCCCGCTCCAACTCAAACGTATCAAGAAAAGCATCCTTATTGTCCACCCGCCCCAGCTTGCGGATACTGCCCGCCAAATACAGCATCGCCTCCGACAACGTGGTCTTGCCCGCGTCGACATGGGCCAACAAGGCGGTGCATATCCGCTTGCGTGAAGCATTTGCCGACGCGGTACCCGAGCCGCCCTTGGAGTCGTCATTTATTATACCTGCCATTTTATTCTCTATGCCATGCACCTTTCCACCTCTACTTACAACCATTTTCCTTTGTTGACTGGACGCATTTTATATTTCAACCTCGGCTTTCTTCTCTAGATATTTCTGTTTTATCAGCGCGCAATATGCCCTTCATCGACCGTGTTGCCTTCTGTACACCGACGCTATCACCCAAGCTTATAAGTTTCCCTTGCTCCAGCGACTGGATGATAAATGGAGAATGTGTGGCACATACAAACTGTATTTTGGGAAATAATGTTTTCAAAATTCGCACGATACGTTTTTGCCATGTCGGATACAAGCTCAAATCATTTTATCACAAATAACAAGTACTTGGCAACACCAAAAGGTGCCGCGCCTCTCTGGCACGACACCACGTTTTTCTTTTTAGATTTAGAATCTTATACCCACGGTAGATTTCATCGACCGTGAATATCGAGCCGGTCGCGGCCGCAATGCGGCATGATTCCTCATGCGACCGTGCACATCATATTATACTGGACGGCAGATTTATCTGACGCTCAGTATAACAGTTCCTCAGGTCAACATCGCCCCGTCCACATGAAGGACGTCGCCCGTCACGTAGCTTGCCAGGTCGCTGGCCAGGAACAAGAAACAGTTCGCCACGTCCTCCGGCTCGCCAATCCGACGCAACGGAATCGCATTAATCATCGGCTGAATCATCTGATCCGGCAACGCCGCCACCATGTCGGTTCTGGTGATACCCGGCGCCACCGCGTTGACGCGGATGTGGAACGGCCCCAATTCCCTTGCCAGGGACACCGTAAGCCCGTTCACCGCGAACTTGCTGGCCGGATAGGCCGCCCCGCCCGGCTGACCGACCTTGCTCACCATGGAACTGGTATTGATAATGCAGCCATATCCCTGCTCCTTCATAATCTTCACGGCCGGCTGCACGGCGTTGTAAATGGCCGTCACGTTCAAGTCGATGACCTTCGCGAACTGTCCCGGCTGGTAATCGCCCATCTTGGTGCTGTCGGAAATACCGGCGTTGTTTACCAGGATATCAATCTTGCCAAACTTCTCCTTCACGTCAGCGATGGCCTTCTCTACCTCCGCCTCGTCCTTCAGGTTCGGGTACGCGCCTTCTACCACCCAGTCCGGGTTCTCCTCCTTCAAGGACGCGAGCGCCTTGTCCACCGTCTCCTTACGGGAACCGAACAGCACGACCTTCGCCCCGTTCTGCAGATACTTCTTTACGACGGCGTAACCGATGCCCCTCGTGCCGCCGGTCACGACCGCCACTTTGTCTTTTAACATGGTCTTAGTCTCCTTCTTTGTTAAGGAACTGTGGAAAAATAATTTTACAGTTCTTAATTTTTTTACAATATGGCAAGTATAGCACTTTTTACCCGTAAAGTCCAGACTTTTTCACTATAACTTAACGCCACTGGTGGATTTAAGGTTCTAGTTCAGTCCCCGGCCAATCACCACGCTGATCGGCCGGGAGGATGCACGTAAATCTGGCCGATGCAACACCCGCTTTGCCATAGGCAAACCAAAAATGCGGGTGATGCCCGTTACAATTCAGCCCCGCCCAGCGCAGGGCCGGATTGTAACAATTTAAGTTACTGTTCACGGAGCCGTTCGCTTCTACGCTCCCGCTCCTGTCCGTGCCAAACATGTGCCATCGGCACACGGCGCCGCCGCACGGCCGCCATCCGATAAAGTGATGGTACCAGAGTTTCAAGGTTCCTACGCGTTTACCCCCAGAGTAATCTCGCCAGAAGTCTCTTTCCGGACAATGCACAGACAGCTGCCGCTTCCCACTGGCTGCTCCCGGTGGGAAACGGGCTGGTCAGCGGAAAAAGAACCCGGGACGAAGGGAAGGTATAACACGGTCTCCCCGTCATCGGCGGCATCATAAGTAATGGTCAGTGTACGCCCCTCCCTGTCATAGTGGTAGTGTTTCAGGATTCCCGCCGTCTCCATGGGATAGGCCCTGCGCAGGGCGGTGAAGTTCGGGTCGCTTTCCATGCCCGGATGATATTCGCAATAAGCGCTCCCCCATAAATTCTTCTCTATGATTCCGTTCATATGGGCAATCAGGTCATTGGTGAAACCTTTAGACGGAAACGCGCCCCATTCCGCCGCGATGGTGGGAAGATGCAGCCTTTCCTGGCTTTCCCGCTTTCCCTGATAAAGCCGTTCCACGTTCTCCTTGCTGAAGCTCTCGTACCGTTCGGAATCCACGACGGAATCATAACCGTGGGGCGCATAAATCTGCAGGCCGTCATCCAGCCGCTCTATCCCGGTGGGCACGTCCGTGCTGCAATAAATATTTCCCCCGGTAATCAAGGGCTTGTCACTATGCTTTCGGATGGCCTTCTGCATACGCCGGTAAAAGTCCATCAACGTGGTGCGGTCGAACTCCAGGAACCTTTCCCCCACCAACGCCATGAATTCCGCGGCCTGTTCCGGGGGAATGTTCTCGGGATGGTTCATGTCAAAAGCCGGATACTTCCGCGTCATCTGCACGGTCGCGGCGCCAAAGGATTCCCTTGCGAGGCTGCCCATAAAAGGCTCGTTCATGGGTTCGAAGCCGATTACATTGTCACAATCGTCAAAAACCTCCGCGATTTTTTCCCACATGGCCTCATAATGCCGCAACAGGCCAATCCCGTCCTCCGCTGGTTTGTCCGCCCAGAAATTGTCGGCGGCCTTTATGATGGCCTCGCTTTTTAAATAGGCCTCATACCATATATCACATTGCTCGGGATGATAAGCCCCCTCGTCCAGGCAGGCCCAGTCGGGCGCGCCGTCAATGAATTTCTGGGCAAACAAGTCCTGGTGCATGTCCAGCATGATATAGATGCCGTACCTTTCCGCCGTTTGCACCACGTCCTTTACCCTGTCCAAATAATCCAGGTCAATCCTGCCGGGAGCCGGCTCCGCGCCATCCCAGAAAATGCCCAGACGCAGGAGATTGAATCCTGATTCCCGGAAAAAAGGAAAGGCCTTTTCTAAATCCGGGAAAAGATGTCCGTTTTCTCTTTCCCGGTGCAGCACGTTTATCCCCTGGAAAAGCACCTCTTTTCCGCTTTCATTCAAAAACCTGGTACCCTCTAACCTGATTTTTTCCATATGAAGCCGCCTCCTTAAATGATGTTTGTTCTTAACATTATAAATCGAATTTTTCCCCATGTATTGTAAATTTGTCCGTTTTATTGCAAATTTATAAGCGATTTGTTACTATTCACGGGGCTGTGCGCCTTGCCGCACGGCCGCCGTCCGATAAAGTGATGGAGCCGATGGGGCATCCAGCCCATTGCCGTAGGCAATTATGAATGGCTGGATGCCGTTACAATCACGGCCGGTTAGGCCGTGAATTGTAACAGCGATTTTCATCGTCCTCACCCAAAGTTTAGTCACTTCATAACAGTGACAACTCATGTCATGCAGTTTCACATGTCACGGAGATACCTTGGTCAATTCAAACTCCAGAAAATCTATCCTGCCATTTCCTTCATAAACAAAATACAATGGTCGTGTTCCGCCCAGGAAATCCGTTACCGCGCTGTTCAAATCATCCACCGGGCCGGACCAACATTCATAATCCAGGAGACAGAAATCCTCGCCTCCCGCTTTGTCATGGCTTCCGTATACATACATGCGGTCACCGAAAACATGGGGCTCCCCGTCCGATATGTAAGTGTCCAACGGTAAATACGGATTACACGCCTGCTTCTTCATCACCATTATCCTCTTCCTTTCTTTTTCCGCAAATTCTTATGTCCCCATAAAAGCCAAGGGGCTTTAACCCCGGCGGGAAAGCCCCTTAAACTGTCATTATTTATCCGTTTTCGCCAAATCCACATATTTCTGCAGGCTCGGCACGACGGAATCCGGGTCAATGGATTCGAATCCCTTCACGTACTCGTCCCATGACATCGTGCCCGCAATCACACCCGGCACGTTAATGTTCTGGTATTCGATGACCGCCGTCTGCATCTTGCTAAACACTTCGGACTCTTCCACGTTCAACAACGCGGAATACTCCATGATGTTTCCAGTATTTATATACTTCGACCACTGCGTGAACGCCTCCTCGTTAATCCTCGGGTTCCCGTTGTCTATCGTGTACTCCCCGTTTGTTCCTGACATGCTGGTACCAACCGTCATTCGAACTCCGGTCAATGCGGAAACCATCTCGTTCGATTGGTCGACAGTCTTCTCATAAACAATCTTTCCCTCATCATCGGTTTTCTCCACATAAGCCGCTTTCAGGCCATTGTCGGCAAAAATATCCGGGTTCAAATCCACGGACGCCACCTGCTCTTCATTCAGCCCCATATAAAGCACCGACGCGCCTTCCGTCGTATATGTCCAGTCAAGAAATGTAAACAATGCCGCCAGGTCTTTTTCTTCCGCCTTGTTTGTAATACCGATACCGGTTCCCTTCCTGCTGTCCTGATATAGCGCGTCCGGCTCCTGATACATCTGCTCCTCACTGCCATAGACATCGTTAATCGGAAGCGCGCACCCCATCGCGAACGCGTCCTGCTGGTCTTCCTCGTTCTGGCAGGTCACCCGCAGGGAATCTCCCAGCGTGCTGCTAAGACCGCACCACATGCCGACCATGCCCTGGTTCACGCCCACGGAATTAATCATGAAAAAGATGTCGCCCGACCGGGTACTGAACTGCGAATCAAGCCATCCCTTCTCATACCAGTTATTCAGGCATTCCAGATAGGTCTTGAATGTGTCGGAATCCCCGTCAAAGCTTACTTCCCCGTCCTTCACATAATAGTATCCGGTACCACCGCCAAAGGACGATACCAAATCGCCTTGTGCAAAATATCCGCCATAAGCGACCGACGTACAATACGCGTTGCTGTTGTCCGCCCATCCCCTCTCGTCGATGGCCTTGTCAAACGCCTCGAACATCCATTCCCAGTCGCTGATGGTCAGCGGGTCGGACGTGCCGCTCGGGAAAATCACGTTATCCGTGTAATCCTCGTCCGGATCCTCGCCATAGTCCGCCTCGAACGAAGTCACGTCATTTTTCTTCCACCCCTCCAGGTTATCCTCGCCCACCGCCTTGTCAAGCGGGGTCACGGCCGGATGCCCGTTCTCCTTCACATAATCGCTCTCCCAGTCCCACACGTACTCGGTAGGCTTCGCATATTTCACGACCCAGTCACGGCGATAACAAGTTCCTTCCCATGGTTTTTTGACCCCGTCCCCGATGGCATAAATCGCATAATAGTGAACGCTGCCGTCATCCTCCTGCACTTGTACGAGCGGCTTCAGTTCCGGGTTTGCCTCCAGACACGCCAGGTAGTTTGGCATGTACTCTTCCACATACTCCGTGATGTCCATCAGCACGCCGTTTTCATGCATGGCCTGGGGACTTTCCGATGACACGGACAAATCAAGGATTTCCGGATATTCCCCGGTTCCAATCATCGTATTGAAATTATCCGTTTCGGATCCGGAAATCGGTACCAGAAATGACAAATCCAGCTTCGTACCGTTTTCCTCCGTTCCAATCCCGCCCTCCGCGGTATTCCAGTATTGCGCGTTGATATACTGCACGGACGGGCTGTCCTCGTACTTGTCATAATATGTTCCCTGGCCGTCCGTCTGATAAATCCACCAAGTGAAGTTCGCGTCCTTCGCCCCGCCTTTCGCGGAACCGCCTTCTCCAGAACCGCCCTTTCCGCCGCAGCCTGCCAGCAGGCCGACACACATCACGGCCGCCAGACCGGCGGCGAACATCCGTTTCACAAGTTTGTTTTTCATAAATTTTCATCCTCCTTTGCCCTTTTCCTAGATTACGTTCCAACATGGTTTTCATGTATCCACATCATACCGTATTTCACGCCCTGTGTATTTTAATATCAGGTTTTTGGTTATAAATTTAAGTTTATTTTTGTTGACATCCAAATGATTCCATGGCAAACTAACTAACAGTAATAAGTAAAAGAAAGAGGAACATGCCATGATAAAGAACATAACTGAATTCTGCCATTATTTTTACGCCGCCACCCGGGTTCCCGTAAGCCTTTATGAGGGAGGGGAACTTCTGGCCGCCTGCCCGGACGGCCTCTATGACTTTTATTCCCCGGACAATTTGAAAATCTGCGCCGGCTTTTTTTCCAAGCCTTTGGACTGCCATATCACGAATTCCCATGCATACTTGGGATACGTGAAAGTACAAGGCGATACAAAGCATCTGATTCTCGGCCCCGCCACGTCCACGCCGTTTTCCAACACGCTCTTGCATGAATTCATGCAGGAATTTATTATCGCGCCCGGACGGAAAACGGATTTTTCCCAATTTCTTTCCACCCTGCCTTTGATTTCCTACTCCCATTTTTTAGACATCCTCTCCTATCTCCACCTGTGTCTGAACGACAAAGTCGTTCACCTGGGAACGGAAACCGTGACAACCGACCCTTCCGCCACCCCCGGACTGGACAACCGCCATATGAAACAAATTTTTAAGGCAAAAGAAGAACAACATTTCCACAACACGTATCTTTATGAACAAGAGCTATTTTCCTATGTACGCACGGGAGACGAGCATGGCCTGGAAACGTTCCTCGCCCATTCCACCGTCGGCCTGGTGGCGGGCGTGACGGCCAAAAACCCGCTGAGGAACCTAAAAAACCTTTTTATTTCGTCTATCACGCAGGCCACCCGTGCCGCGGTCACCGGAGGTCTTGACACGGAGCAGGCTTATCACCTGAGCGACGTATATATCCAGGAATGTGAGGTTTTACAGGATATCAACGCAGTCGCGCGATTACAATACTCGATGCTTTTGGACTTTACCAGACGGGTCGCCAAAAGCCGCATTCCGGGGGGAATGTCCACCGAGGTATTCCGCTGCGTGCAGTTCATCTCCTGCCACACGGCGGACTCCATCAGTATCGATGACGTCGTCGCGCATGTCGGGCGCAGCCGCTCCTACCTGACCAAAAAATTCAAAAAGGAACTCGGATTTGACATGGGCGCGTTCATCATGCGATGTAAGCTGGAGGAGGCCAAAAGCCTGCTGGCCAACACCTCGAAATCATTAAGCGAAATCAGCAACTACCTCTGCTTTTCCAGCCAGTCGTACTTTCAAACCGTGTTCAAAAAACAGTTCGGCATCACGCCGATGCAGTATCGCGACAGTGGAAAAACGGATATACAATCACCCGTTTGACAATTTTTCCAACTGTGCGGTTGCAATCCGATGACAGACTGGAATGCAATTTATTGCAATGACAGTCCGTCATTGGATTAGCAACCCATCCTCCAAATGAGTAAAACACGGCTGCATTAGCAGACGTGAGAGCGCGTAAGCGCGGGTTTTACGAATGCATGGATGGGTTGGATAATCTTTAGACTATCCAACCGTACAGCTGGCAATTTTTTGATATTTTTGTTGAATTTTTTACAGTCCAAGTGTATAATGGTACATACGCGTTGTTACAATTTGGAGGCTGCCGGGGAATGACCGTACGCCAGCGATGTATGGCAGCATTTCCCGGCGGCCCCGAATTGTAACGGGATGATTCCAGAATGACAGGTGATGACATGAAACATATGTATTTTATGTTCGAAGACGCAAAACTGGCCGACATTGACTTCAACGATATCGGAAACGTCGTGAAGGCACAGATAGATAAAACCCATACTCACCTGCTGCCATTTTCCGTGAAAAACGAGGCGGACGCACAAACACCGTTCGTTCCCAGCGCCTCCTTAAAGGTAAGGCTTTCTTACCGCAGGCATTCCTGATACCGTACAAATCGGCATTTTTACTATAGATTTATACTACGGAAGCAGAAAGGACACATTATGACACAAAGTGAAAAACTGGATTACGTAAAAGAATTGTTTCTGGCGACGGACTCCCTCTACACCTGGCACTTTTCCCCGGACATGGAGCTTTTATCACACAACTGCCCCCTGGGGGAGCATTTGAAGGACATGTTTATCCTCAGCGACTGCTTTAACTACATGAAACAGTATGTCACGGGGAACGACAAGCCGCTCGCCCTCTGTGACGACTTGTCGTTCTCATGGTTCGTGGTTCCTTCGTACGCGGGAAAAGAACTTGACTCCCTCTACCTCGTCGGTCCGGCCTGTGCCTCCCACACGTCGGACGGATTTATCAAGGAAAAGATGGACTCCCTGAACATGTCGGTGCAGGCAAAACGGATCATGACCCGCCTGTTAAGCCAGATTCCCGTCATTCCTCCCCTTTTTTTCGACCACTACGCCTGCCAGTTTTATTATACCCTGACCGGAAATGTCATCGCTTTGTCGGACGTGTCCTACCAGCTTTCCGTCGAGGACGAGTTACTTCCCGCGCAGACGGGCGAACTGGTTCGGCATAACTCGTACCAATATGAATGTCTGATGTTAAAAAACGTGGAAGATGGAAACCAGAACCACTTCCCGGTTCCGGACGGGCTCGTCCAATGCGGCCTCATGTGTCCCGGCAACCCGCTCCGCCAGACCCAGGACGAGATGCTCGTCTATACGGCCCTCGTCACCCGCGCCGCCATCCGGGGCGGCTATACGCCGGAAAACGCCTACGCGCGCAGCGACCATTACATCCAGGCCATCGAGGCGGCCACCACCATCCCGGAAGTCCGGCAAATCGGTGTCACGATGTACAGCGATTTCATCAGCCGCGTCCACGATGCCAAGCAGAAACCCGTACGCAACGCGCTGGTGCGCAAGTGCATGGACTACCTGGACACGCATCTGACAGAAAAAATCGACCTGGACGCCCTCGCCCAGGAACTGGGTTACACGAAATATTACCTGACCCGGCGTTTCAAGGAGGAAACCAAGACCGGCATCGCCCAGTACCTCCTGAAAAAACGGATTGCCTACGCGCAAACGCTCCTCACCGATTCGCGCATCAGCGTGCTGGAAATCAGTGAGAAGCTGCAGTTTTCCTCGCCCAGCCATTTCACTTCGATTTTTCATAAAATGACGGGGACGACACCGACGGAATACCGGCAGAACTTTTAAAGATACCACGATGAAATTGACGAAACGGGTGATTTGACGACACTTCAAATCGCCCGTTTTATATAGGAACGCGAAGATGTGGAGTTTCGCTATGACACGATTTTTTCAGAACCCCTTCTCTTGGACGAAATGGAATCCATCATCATATGTGGCACAAAATACCCGCCGTGATGTTTCCAACTCAATTGACAGCCATACAAATATGGGCATACTCTCATGTAGCATGCCCATATCATTTTTCATAATGTACTATTCACAAACCCCGTTACCTTTCAATCGTCACGGCATGTACCACCGCGTCCCCCGTGCAACGCAGTTCGACCTCGGCAACGCCGCTTTCCGCCTCGTGCCAGCCCTTTCCCCCGATTCGCACTTCCACGTCGCCGTCTCCGTCCTTTTCCACCCGCACGCCCTTAACCGGGGCGTCTATTTTCACATAACGGATGACAGCCGCACCCCCGTCGTTCATCACCAGGTCGTAGTCGCTGACATAGGCCCCGCCAGCCACCTCGCAGGCGCGCCACCCTTGTATCGCCTCATTCATGGCAAACGGTTCGCCCGCGCCGATGGAAGTCATCTTCACCTCGTCAATCGTACCGTCCTCGTTAAAATGAATCGGCTCCACACATAACCTCCGCCCGTATTGGCTGTTTTTTGACGAACGATGGTAAAACACGTACCATTGCCCCCCGAAACACTCAATGCACCCATGGATGTTCCACGACTGGGGGTCACATTTCGCATTGTCAATGATGACACCCCGGTATGTAAACGGCCCGAGCGGATTTTCAGACGTGGCATAGGCCAGGCATGTCGGCCTATTGTCTCGATAAATGCACGGGTACACATAATAGTAAATTCCATTCCGTTTGCGCATGGAGCTTCCCTCATGGAACCCGTGCTCCTCTTCCGTCACAATCTTTTTCACGATTTTTTCCCCGTCAAAAGAAAGCATGTCCGGATTCATTTCCACGCCGGACGGCCGGAATTGCCCCCAATAATAATATGCCTTTCCGTCATCATCAACAAAAATGGCCGGGTCGATTCCCGCGCACGGAAGCTGCCGCGGATTTTCAAACGGCCCCTCGGGCTTGTCCGAGACGGCCACCCCCTCCAGATTCGCGCTCGTACAGAAATAAAGATAATACTTCCCGTCCTTGCAAATGCAGTCCGGCGCCCACAGCAAGTATGGATTCTTCACATATTGGCCGAAATCAATCGACTCCGGCAATTCCTCCTCCGGCACCGAGTCCAGTGAAACCTGCATTTCTTTTGGCAACGTTTTCTGAATATTCTCCACCATTCCCTTAAAAAACGGGGACGGGTCACGTAAATTCATGTCCGTGACATAATAGTTCTTCTTCCCTTCCGCAAGCCACGGGATTTCCCGCCCGTCAAATGACTTGTCATGAACGGTCCAGTTTTTCATGTCCTTCGTGGACAAGACACAATATTCCTCGCTGCAATAATCATCCGGATACTGGTCCCAGCTCCCATATACGTACAAACCGTCCGCAAACGCGTGCGCCTCCCCGTCCGCGATGCAAATCGACGGCGGCAGTATCGGGTTCCTGCAATTTTCAAATCGTTCCATGGTTTCTTCCTCCTGACATTTTCGCTGTGAACGGCACCTGGCAAACGTATACAATTTCATGTTCCATGTGCCTAAAATCAATATTTTATAGCACGTTTTTGAATCTTTGTATTTTAAATTTCATTTTACTGTTATAAATTTGAGTTGCAGTTCAGCCCCGTACCGATGCGAAGCTAAATTATAACTTGTTTTTTTCTCTCAAGGCAAGTAAAATAATACTTGTGACAATGTATTTTACACTGAGAAAGGAGAAACATATCATGAAAAAAGTACTAACGTCCCTATTGATTGCCCTGCTTGTGCTGGCATGCGCCGGATGCGGCATTGGCGCGGACGACGCCGGCAAGACCTCCCCCGGCGCCAGGGTCGATGCCAATGATGCCGACAAGGGGGACAACACGGCCTCCACCATGCGGCTGGAAAAGTCCGAAGGTTCGGTATCGGTGTCCGATGAAAACGGCAAGGAGCAGGAAGCGCGGGAAAAATTGCCGCTCTTTAACGGGTACGAAATCACGACCGAGGCCACCAGCTACAGTTGGTTCAACTTAGATGACACGAAACTGGCCAAGATGGACGAGAGCAGCGAAGCTTCGATTGAAAAAGAGGACAAACACCTGAAACTGCTGGTGAACAAAGGCAGCCTCTATTTCAATATCACGGAGCCGCTGGAGGATGACGAGACATTAGAAATCAGTACCAGTTCCATGACCGTGGGCATCCGCGGGACTTGCGGCTGGGTGGACGCGGACACGAACACGGTCTACCTCTTAAGGGGTGTCGTGGCATGCGGTTCAAAAGAAATGAGCGACGAAGAAGTCGAAATCGCCGAATTCATGTACGCGCATTGTGAGGAAGACGGCATGATTATACCCGACTTCTTCGAGCCCACGCAGATTCCTCAATTTGTCTGGGACGAGCTGGATGAAGAATTTTTCAACGAATACGGCTTAAGCCCCGACCGCGAGGACTTGTTCGCGGTGAGGGAACCCGAACCAGAGCCGGAGCCGGAACCAGAGCCGGATGTCGACGTATACGCCTCGAAGGAAACCGCCTATCGGAACGGTACCACCCGAGTAGTAGCCGTGACCGACACGGAACGGCATGAATTCGTGTACGTGAACGGCGCGATGTCCACTGCCGAATATGACGACGAGGACGGCAAGGGCAGCTGGGGCCTCGACGGTCTCACCGACATCAGGAGCCAGCCATACTACGGTCTGACCGTGGAAGAACTCGTAGAAAAATTGCAGAGTCAGGGCTATACCGTGACCATCAACTATTGAAACGATTGCGGCCGCATGGATAATGGCCGGAATAAAGAACAAAGGAGACTTGGTTATGAAAAAATTATTGCTATCCGTCTTGACATTGGCCTTGATTGTATCCATGACCGCCTGCGCGAACAAGGCCGACAAGACGTCTTCCCCGGCAAGAGGCACCCCCTCCACGCAGTCCGAAGACTCCAATGGCGCCGACCAGGAAAAGGACGCGGGCAAGCCGGACTCCACGGATAATTCCGGCAAAATCCCGGATGAAACGGGTTCGTCTGGCATACAGGACACCCCCGACATGGCTGGAGACACGGATGTTTCCGACCCCGCCATCCTGGAGAGCCTGCAAAAAGCATACGGGAAGGCTCCCGAATACGAGTACATGGCACTTGGCTACTACCAGGACTTATTCCGTTCCGACATGGTAAGGGACGGCTACGTCCCTTATGAGGAAAACTACGTGCAGGAACGCACGGACTCGATACGTGGCAAGGCGCACGGCATCAGCATCCGCCTGCACATGGCTGAGGCTTCCGGCGCGACCGCGGCCGCCGAAACACTAAAACAAGACTATTTCAAACGGCTCGAAGAGCGCGACCTCGTCTATGAGACGGACGAAATCACTTCCTATGACAATGACACGCTGGCCATATGTCCCGTGGCATACATGGACGAAAACGAACATCCCGTCATCACGTTCTTATACACGGACATCCGTGACAACGGCGCCGCTTACATGTGTGCCGAAATCGAATTTTACACGGCGGAATTTGATGACACGACCGTTTTGATGCTGCCGGAAGTCGAAGATATTTTTGCCTTGAATTTCTCCGGCATACTCGGGTTTGACAAACCGGCCGGAAATTAGAAATTGTCATAAAGCAACTTATAACAAGCGGAATCTATCGTATCAGCCGTAATCCCGCCTTTCTCTGCTTTGATTTAATGTATCTGGGCTTGTTGGCCGCTTTTTTCAATTATCTGCATCTGATTTTCGTGCTTTATGTGATGGCAACGCTCCATTTGCAGATATTGCAGGAGGAAAAATTCCTGACAGAAACCTTCGGGGAAAAATACGCCGACTACCAGAAACACACGGGCAGATATATCAAAAAATTTCCAACCGCACAGTTGGAAATTTTTTTTATAAAAGGCAGACCGTTTTCACGTTCCAAGTTCCTTCCTTACCTGCAACGCCACAATCTCAACCAGCTTTTCCAGTTCCGCCCGGTTCATGGAAGCCACGCTCTTTCCCGTAAGCCCGGCTGACAGGATGTGCTCCCGCGGTGCATACGAACGCTCCGCCTTCCCGTCGCTCGAAAACAGCCGCATCTTCTTTTCCGTCTCCTGCTTCACCGCCTCGACGGCCGCCGGAATCAAGTCGATGATTCCCTTGTTCATGTTCGTGAACCTTTTAAATTCCGCTTCCACCGCCGCGATATTGATGTCGGTGAAAATGTTCACCTTGCTGATGCCTTCGGCTATCGCCCGCCTGAAATCCTGGTCGGTAAGGCCGGAACCGCCATGCAGCACGAGCGGCACGCTGACCGTGTCCGCGATTGCCCGAATCCTTTCAAAGTCCAGCTTCGGCGGCAGCTTGTAGGCCCCGTGCGCCGTGCCGACCGCGATTGCCAGCGCGTCCACGCCCGTCTTGTCCACGAAGTCCTTCGCCATCTTCGGATCTGTGTAAAATTTAGACGGATCCGCCATCTGGTCGGAACCTTCCGCAGAACCCTCGTTGTCACCGACATGTCCCAGCTCACCCTCGATTGTCGCGCCATAAGAATGCGCGATGTCCGCCATTTCCCTCACTTTGCGCACATTGTCCTCGTAAGAATCCGTGGAACAGTCATACATGATGGACGTGAAACCAAGCTCCAACGCTTTCAAACACGTCTCTTTCTTAAGACCATGATCCAAATGCACGACCACCGGCACGTTCGCCTTTTTCGCCATCGGAATCAGATAGTAAGACACCTCCTCCAGCGGCCCGTAGGGAAACAAAACCTCCGCCGTGCCCATGATGACCGGCGACCGTGTCGCCTCCGCCGCGCTGATGATGCCCCTCGCCAGCTCCAGGTTGACCGCGTTGAACAAACCGACGCCGTAGTGGTTTCGCTTCGCGGGGTACAGCACGTCATTCATATTTACCAGCATGATATTTCCTCCTTAAATCCACATATTAACAAAGACGTTCTTTTCGCCAAGCTCGGCTAAGGAAGTTCTTTTCGCTAAACTCGGCTAAGGAAGTTCTTTTCGCTAAACTCGACTTTCAGTCTCGTTAATCCCAAAGAACAACCTCGCACTAGGTTCGTCCTTCGCTACGCTTGGACTCACCAAGTTGCTTTCGGTTTTCGGCCATCCGGCGGTGATTTTTTCCCGCAGCTCGTCAAAACTCTTCAAGCCGCCAAGCGCGTCATAGGCCGCCACGCAGCAGGCGCCGGTGGCCGTGGCCAGTTGCATGCATTCCTCCGGCCCGCACCCTTCCAGAACCGCCGTCAAAAAAGCCGCGATGCTCGTGTCCCCGGCACCGGTTCCCGAAAGCACCCTCTCCGGGACATAGCTTTTTTCAAACCCTTCCTTGTCCGCCCAGACATCCACGTCAAGTTCCATCCGTCCGCTGATTTTTTGCAGGGAATCCGCGCCCGCCGTGCGGTAATACATCCCCGGCGCCCCACATTTTATCAGCAGCACCTTGGCCCCGAAACTCATGCACTTCTCAGCCAGCGGCCGCACGTCCTTCCCAACATCCAGAATTTCCGTAATATCGCGCCCCCCGGCCCGTTCCTGCCACTCGGTAAACCGTCCGCGGTCAAGCATGAAGCACAGTTCCTCTACGCTCGGCACGAAAAAATCCACATAGGGAAGCACCCGCTTTAGAATCTTCTCCCAGTCGGCCGCACCCGCCTCCGATGTCGGGTCAATGGAGGCAAAATCAAGCGACGTGGCCACGCCCGCCGCCTTGACGCTCTGAAATATCCGCAAAAGTTCCTCGCCGTCGTCCTCATACATTTTTTTCATCAGCGGCGGATAGCCAAAATGGAACAATGCAGCCTCCCGAAGTTCTTCTTTCGGAATGTCATCCATGCAGAACGTGTCGTTCGCGCCCGGGTCATGCAGGAAAATCCGATCAATGCCCGGCACCGCCAGCACCACGGAATACGAGGTGGACTCGCCCGGCGCCACCAACAGCCCTTCCTGCGCGCCATACCCGGCAAAAATGCTCTCCGCCATCTTACCAAACGCGTCATCCCCGATTTTTCCCATCAGGGAAACGTCCGCCCCCAAAATCTTCATGCCAAGGCCGGTGTTCGCCACGCTCCCGCCGGTGGAAACATTCGCCCCTTCCATGTGAATCAGTTTTCCCGGCTGAAGCAAATCCCCCAATTGTCCCACCTTTTTATCCGGAAACACCGGCGTGACGTCCAGACAAATGTGTCCGGCGGCAATTACTTTCTTTTTCATTTTCTCACCTCTCTTCCAGCGCCGGCAGTGCCTTTCAGACGCCGACATGTTCTCGCGATAAGGCGCAGGTCAGTCGATGGCCGCTCCGCGCCTTATCGCATCCATTTTCATCCTTATACGGCATTTTGACTGTCTTAACCGGCCGACGCGATAAACGCGCAGACCCGTCAAACCGCGGCACGGCATTTTTCAGTCGATTCCCATCAGAAGATTCATCACGTACATCTCCAACGCCTCAAAATCGCGGTTCTCCACGCATTTCTTCTGGAAATCATAATCAAAGCGGTTCACTTTTTCTTCCAGCGCCTTGAAAATGTTCAAACTGTTCTCCAGATGCTTGTAGCAGTCCTCCTGCTTCGTCGTACGCATCGCCTTCACGTCCAGCCCGACATACTCGCCGTGCTCGCCGTATCCGTTCTCCTTCAGTACCTTCACCTTAGGCATTTGTTAAATGCCAAAACCCATTGATTTTATTGGGTTTCTTGAATTTTTTATATAAATTTTCTCTCCGCTCATGGTATAATGTAAGTGACCAAACAAACCCCATACCACTCACGGAGGAGAAAATTTATGGCTACTAAATACCGTCAGATTACTTTAAAGGATACCTTTTCAAACTGTCAGGACTTGTTCATGGACGAATCCCCGTCTTTCTTCCAACTCCTTGACGAGCATTTTGACATCCAGGAATTTATTCCCCTTGTCTTTACCAATGCCTTTTACCAGCAACTTGGCCGAAAACGCACCTACCCTTTGACAGGATTTCTTTCGGCCCTCATCTTACAGAAAATTTTTTCCATCCCGTCCGACTCCCTGCTGATTCTTTTCCTTTCACTGTGCAAGGAACTCCGTGACTTCTGCGGTTTCTCCAAGGTTCCCGATGCCCCGCTCTTCACGAGGTTTCGGCAGAACTTTGAGCCCTTCATCGAGCTCATGTTCCGGCAGATGGTCGACTTCACCGAGCCGATTTGCCAGCTCATTGACTCCTCGCTGGCCCAGATCCTCACCTTTGACACGTCCGGCATCGAGCTTTTTGTTGCCGAAAACAACCCGAAGACCCTCAATTCCCTCATCAAAAGGCTGAAAGCCTTTTACAAGGACAAGCCGGATGTCGACCCCTACAAGATGGCCTATGGCCTCATGCCGTCCCAGGCCGCATCCTGCCCGGATGCCAAACAGCAATATATCAACGGACATTTTTGTTATGCGGACAAGTTCGGGCTGCTTACCAACGGCCTTGGCATCGTCAGGGACATTGTCTTCCTCGATGATGCTTTCAAGGCGAACCATCCTGAAATTCCTGTCGAGAAAAAATCGGATTCCCCCGAAGAGGACAAGACAATCAGCGATTCCACGGCCCTTAAGCCCATCCTTTCCGACTTTTTCAAGGCGCATCCGGACTTTCACCCGGACACGTTTCTCGGCGATGCCGCCTTTGACTCCGCCGACATCTATGGTTTCCTGAAAAATGATTTCGGTTTCCAAAAGGCCCTCATCCCTTACAACCCCCGTAACGAGAGCACGCTCGAAAGAGTCGGCTACAACGGGTACGGCTATCCCACCTGCCCCAAGGATTCTTCTCTTGACATGAAATACTGTGGCGTCACGAAGGAAAAGGGACGTTCCGACCGTGTCAAATGGTGCTGCCCGAAAGTGCACATGGTAAAGGGACAATATGTCTGCGACTGCAAAGAGCCATGCACTACCGCCAAAAAAGGGCGAACCACCTATACCTATGAAAACATGGACTTCCGCATGTTCCCCGGCATCCAGAGGGATTCTTCCGAGTGGAACGACCTTTATAAAATCAGAACCAGCATTGAAAGGGCAATCAACCATTTCAAACTGAACATGTGCGTCGCGGGCAAGCGAACCAGAAACCATGCGACGACCAAGGCCGACGTGTTCCTGGCTGGAATTGCCAGCCAGCTCACGGTAATCGTGGCCCACCGGATGAACCAACATGAGTACATACGGAGCCTGAAGCCACTAGTTGCTTGAAAAGATATTCGATTTTCATGGTACATTTCAATTTCGGGCTAAAAGTGCGCCCAAAAATCTGACGTTTCTGTCAATCCAGCGTTCACCTGAACGACAACATGTTTTTTCTTCTTACCTAAGGAGCCGTCATCCTCATAATCTTGCCATAAAAACATTTAACAATTACCTAAAGCATACTGACGCTTTATACCATTAATAGAATCCTCCTTCTCCCGCAATGATTCATATAGCTGAAGCATCATTTTCACGGAAGCGTTATCGCTTTTTGGCTTGATTTCAATGTTCAATGCCGAATGAAGCCATTCTAAAGCTTCTCTACGTTTTAATTCTATGCGTTCATGAACAGACTCATAATCTATCTCCGGGAAAATGTAATCTGCTTTTAATGACGGCGAACCGTCCTCAAAAAACAAGGATGGGCATTCTGTCAGCTTTGCCAATGAATCGAAACGAGCCTTCTGCCTCGCCTTAATCGCCACAAACTTCTTCCTATACATCATAGAAAAACACGCGCCGTGAAAAGAATCTGTGATAATGTAATCGGCATGCTGAAAATATGCTAACCAATCTATAAAACCGGGAACAACAATATTTTCACCCATATTCATCGTTCTTCTATTTGCTTCAACATTAACTTCCATATCCAATATCACGACAAGCTCTTTATTCAGTTTTTTCGCCGCTTCAAGAATCACTTGACGCTTATACTGCGTCGGCTCCAGTATATAGGCGAGCAAGTATTTCTCGTCAAATTTGATTTGCGATTTTGCCCCCAGTTCGTCCCAAACCTCCCTTTTGCACAAAAGAACAGGATCCAGTACTTGCTTTGCATGAATGCCAAACAATTCTTTGCACATGTCAACCCCATAATCCTCACGCACGGATACCGCATCAAAGCGTTTCAAGTAATAAGAGCACAATGCCCTGGCATCCTCATCCATCCCTTTCCTTTCCCCAAAGGACGGCGCGTATGAGATAATCCGTTTTGTTTCATCCACAAAACCAAACATCATAAATGGAAGAATTTTATCCAATGGAGTCAATGTCCAATTCCATGACATGTCCGAACCAACGACAAACGTATCAAAGCATTGATTCGCCGACTGCCAGTCATTATTTTCCATAAAATCGCCACACAATTTCATATGTTCTCTGGCAAATCTTATGGATTCGTTATTCCCCTTAAAAAACAAATGATTTAAAACCGCAGCCTTTCTCCCAGTCTCATTGATTGCCCTATAAAGAGCATAATTTGTCGCAATACTTCCATAATTATCTGACATAAAAAGCATAAGTCCCACATCAAATTTATGCAACGACGCATGAACCGCACGTTCAAATTCCATCTTGGAACAGTTCTCGAAAAAATCATGACGCTTTGAAACATCACTGTGTCCAGCAGATGCCGAAAATATATTCTCATTCAACAGCTTAATGTTACAAGGACTTTCAACGCTCTCCCCATACAATTTTTGAACATGAAACTGATACCCTGATTTAGATAAAGCATCCTGAAATAACCCTTTTCCTTTTTCACTATTAACCAAGACGACGGACACGCCTTTTCTGTATTCAAAAGACAATTTCAAATAACCAGCCGTCCACAAATCGCCTATCGTTACATCTCCTTGGCGCGGGAGTTTGCTATATTGACATTGAAAACACGAGGCTCGCAAATTAACATCCTGCAGATAAGACTGCATATACACTCCTCTATCATTAGAAGATGTTCTAACCACTCCATTTTTTAATTTCACTCTGAATAGCGTTGCCCATCCTTCCCGACTTCGGAATTCAACATCTTTGATATTTTCCCTTCCACCAAAACAGTTCTTCAGATGCTCCTGAAACAATTTCGGTGAGGGAACTCCATGGCACAGCACCTCTACCGTATACAGTTTATCATAATCCTTTTCCAAAAAACGCAATAATCCAGCTATCTGACATGGACAACCACTATATAAAACATATTCTCCTTTTTCCAAAAGTTCTTTCGTCTGTCTATATGTCTCGCCAGTGGAACTTTGCAAATATTTAGAACGACGAATTTTATCCAGTTCTTCTACCGTGTGTATCACAACATGGTTCACATGAAAAGTCGAATCAAATGCCGCACCTACAACATACCCGTCCATTTGCAATATATGCTCTGCAAGAAATGTAAATACACCGCCAGAGGAACTGTCATAAAGAACCTTTTCCTCAGCAGAAAAAGCAAAAACATCTGGTTCCGAACTGTTCAAATACTGTTGATTTATAGACGGACATACCTTTTTACATTTGCCACAAGAAATACATTTCTCCTCATCTACAATAGGTTCCAAAAAACTTCCGCATTTTCCTCCATGCTAATGGCATTTGTCGGACATGCATTAAAACATGCACCACAACCATAACAAGCTTCCATATTATCCAGTATTCTCATGATTTTTCTCCTCTATAAGCCGCATATCCACATACTAAACATTCCTGATTTTATACCCAAGGGCATCCCGTGTCTGTTATGCTTCGCGCCAGCGAACCCTTCGGGTTCATCAAGGTCTAATTTTCGATTTCTATTTTTTCTCATCTTCTTTCGACTTCAAGAGTTCCTTCCAAATCGCCTTCTTTTTCCTTTGCTGCACTAATAATAGTTTCTGCATCAATTCGGGGCTTTTCATCACATACTTTATCACCAACACCATTTTTTTATAGTCCTGCCTGGAAAACTTGCATCCTTTTACAAGCAGTTCTCCATGATGTAGCGTATTTTCAAATCCCATAATCAGCAAGTTGTTCTGATGTGCCACATTCACTGCATCGTATATCTCCCGCCAATGGTTAATATCCAGATAAAAATCACACTTATCCCACAACTCCTTTAGTTTCTCTTGACTTACACACGGATATATATTTACATTTTCTTTCTCTCCTAATCTATTTAACTTGTCTGATACCAAGGTATTGGCAGCGATATGAAATGTCATTCCTGGCAATTCTTGCGTTAGATCCTCAATCCGTTCAATCTGGTCAGACATCGTCAATATCAATGCCTCACTCCTCGCCTTATTTTCTGAATAATTCTCCGGTATCGCATAAAATCGAATTCCATTCTTTCCACCCAGACTTATATATTTATTCAACAAATCTCCATTTGAGAACAACGCGTAATTCCATGCTTGTTCACTATCCGGTTTTATATCCAGAGCCTCCAACATCTTTTCATCTTGTACAAATATCGCTCGCTTTTCATTCCTACTTACTTCCTCTACATAATATTCCAAAAACTCTTTACGAGAATTAAAAAAAGCTTTTACAACTCCATTCTCCAACAACGTTACCACGTTATTTCCTGGATATTCCACAATTATCTCCTGATTTCTATCGGAATAAAACACTTTTGATTCCACGAATCCATTTGTATCCCGAAACTCGCTGGCGTATTTTAAAGCGTATTTATAATAAAAATCAACTCGATAAACCCATCCACTTTCCAAATGCCATTCCACGCGTTCAACAACACCTTTTTTCATTACCTTTGCCGCATCAAGGCTCCCCTTTTCCATCGCAAAATTATTACATTCCAAAGTGCCTTCTGAATTTCCCTTTAATTCTACGGCTCTTTGTTCACGAAAATATATAGTTGCACGCTCACACCCCATATAGTAAATTTTAACATCTTTCCCATTATCGTAAACATCCCAGTACTCTGGCACCGGCAAGGAATCATAAAACAATGTATTTTCCGAATGCCCCCCTCTATTCTGTTTACCAATGTAATACTCATATGGTGAAGTAATCCCACTTGGCAAAAATGCTTCATCCTCACAAACCACAATTTTCATGCCCGTCCCCAAACAATCCAATGTTTTTCGCAATTCCCCTATTCTCTCAGTGTATCTATCAGATAAGAATATCATTGTCTATCTCCTCAAAATCTTTTGTTTTCGAACGGATATATCCACTAAAGCAACTACACCTACAATTAAAATCAATACATCCGTTTTCCTTCCTCGCCACATTTCACATTTTTAATAATTTTTATCAATCCACTCCCACAGCTTCCCATACTCCTCATACGCAAATGTTCTTTCCCATCGAAGCAAATCTGTCTTTGCCGCCATCTTCAATAATTTGCGTCGTTTCGGATTCCCATTTTCCACATAAAATAAAACCGCTCTCTTTCTCTGCTCGAACACTTCTTGTTTTGAATGATTTTTTAGCAGTTCGCTCGAAAGTGTATTATCACGGATTGTCCGATTCCAATCATAAGAACAATCATCCAGGTAACAAACCATGTCCGCATAAGACAATATGCACGGAGTCCATGCCGTATCTTCATATGGGAACTCAGGGAGCAGACGCTTTTTCACAAGAGACGCACGATATAACTTATTCCATACCACTACGCCAAGTTCATTCCCCACATAAGCCCGGAAAAACATTTCTGTTGTCATAGCAGTATTCTCTTTCAACATATACTGCAAGTATTTTACATATTTATCGTCAATCACCGTATATGCCGATGTAACCGCAATGTCACAATCATTTGTAATGGCAGAATTATATAGTCTCGTTATCATGTCAGGGCGAATCGTATCATCACTATCCATAAATCCTATATAGTCACCTTGAGCCACTTCTATCCCTTTATTTCTTGTTGATGCAGCTCCCCTATTTTCTTGGTGTATTACGGATATATTGGGATACTTTTCGGCATACCAATCAATAATATCCGCAGTAGAATCCATACTTCCATCATCCACGACAATAATTTCTAAATCCGAAAAGGATTGTGCCAACGCGGTATCCAGACCTTTTACAATATAAGCATCCGCATTATAAGCCGGTATTATCACACTCACCGTCGGCTTCCCATATTTCCCTACGTGTAGACGTATCATTTCTGACTCTGCCACCACCACTTTTCCTTTTATTGTATCAACAAAGGCCTTTAAGATGAAACCGCTTTCCAACTCATAATCTTTTATCAAAAAATAATGCTGATGCATATCTCGTGTTTCACATATTTGCGTCCCTATCTCGTCATATATGAGAAATCCATCCGGCTCTCCTTTAAATTCCCACGACAAAGCAAGGTTTCCACCATAGGATTCACGCAATACACCATAGGTAAATTCGCCATCTATCGGTATCACCTTGATATCGGGAACCTTGCAATGATACTCTCCCAATTCATTTTTCAAGGCATCCTTTTGATTTTCTGTCGATACCACCACAGTATCAATAGACTCAACATAAGGAAACCAGTCATAATAATATCCGGTAGAAAAAAATTCTTTGTCCCTCTTATTTTTTATAGTCCCACCTCTGACATGAAGTAACACAACAATTCGTGCCCACTTTCCAAATGCAAAAACAGCCTGCAAAAACTCAACCGACACAGAATCATTTAACACAATGACATCTTGTTCTGACAACTGCAATTTTTTAACAAATTCTTCAACAAACTGTGACTTCTCCAGAATTTCACCATCGGGAAACACAAACCACTCCTTTTTCCCTTCAAATATCTGATTATACGCCACGCTCCCATCTTCATCATAAAATGTACGCTTTGTCAATTTCGCATACAATCCTTGTTCAGACTTTGCAGTCACATATGAATTTGCATAAATAATGTCATCCATATAAACTTCCATATGAATCAGCTTTGCCTGACTAAAATAAAGAATTCCCCATAAGCGGTCCTTATTCATTTTGTCTAGCAAAACCGTAGCAATGACATAACCATCTTTTATCAGCTGTATTTCCGAATCTGAACGATTCATACTTGTATAATGTAAAACATTTTTCAATTCCCCCATTTTATCTTCTACTTTTATTGAATATGTCAAGGAATGATTATTGGCTAGATATTGATACATATTCACCAACTGTTCCACATCAATTCCCATCTTCCTATAGTCATCAATTTTTGATTTCTCCGGTACATCTGCAAATATATACTTGATTGGAGCAAATGTTTTTTCAAACATCTGCTCTTTATATTTCTGCATACAAGTTCCACTATTTAATATATTTTCAATCTCCTGACTCAATATATAAATTGCCACTTTTTATTTCCTCACCTTATTACTTTTTATCCTATTACATTTTTCCCAAGTTCTGATAACTTTTCACCGTCTCCGACAACGCCGCCTTCTTTTGCTTTTGCAACATTTTCTTCGCCACTTTCACGTCTTCCATGGCCACTTCCACATCCGCAAGCATCCGCTCCCACCCAGCTACCGGATAAACATGCTCTTCCACCACATAATCCGCATTGTGCATCGTCTCTTTGAACGCGAAAATCAAATGATTATGTAAAAACGCCTTATGCACTGCTGAGACAATTTCCGATTCGTGGTTGATATCAAAATAATAATCACATGTCTCAAACAACTCGTCCAAAATCGAAGTCTTCACGCCCGGATACAGACTCACGTTATCATAAGCGTCCAACGCGGTCAGCTTGGAAGACATCTCTGTCAAAGCTGTGATATGGAAATGCATCTGTGGCAATGCCTTGACCAACTCCTCACAATGCTCGATATTATCTGAATTCGTACAAATAAGAGCCTCCGGCTGATGTTTGTTCTCTTTCGCAAACGGATAAATAAATCCAAGCTTGTGTACCATGTCCTTCTTCGCCCCAAGCTCAATCAACTTGTCATAAGACTTTTTCTTTTGCACCATAACCGTAGCCGTACGACTGGCCTCACCATTAAAAATGGACAACATATTACCCGGTATATCATCCCGTGTCGGCTCCTGCCAGAACAGCACATCCCGCTTCACCTGCGACTTCAATCGATTGGACACGAAGAACGGCGTGGACAAGGAATTGAAGAAAATCCTGCTCTGCTTGAAATTCGCCCGCACGAAAAAATGCAACACGAGTTCCGTCTTGTTGCGGAAAATATGCGTTTCATTCTCCTCGTTCAAAATAATATCACCCGTAACAAAATTCTCTACAATGATTTCCTTTCCCTCTACTGAAAAATAAGACTTATTCACTTTCTGCCCTTTGTTATTAAAAATCGTCCTGCCATAAATCGCCCCATAACGATTGTAATGGTCGCTGGAACGAACCACGCCCCGCTCATCATACCAATCCACGATTTTCACAAGCCGCTTGTGCTTCGGCTCGGCATAAAACATCCTGCCACGTTCCTTGTACAAATCCTGCACTTTACCATTACTATTCGTCCCACTGATCTCCCAATAATCCGGCACCGTGATTTCATTAAAATATTTCGGCCTTGCCTTATCTCCTAACATGGCCTTGAAATCACCCAGAAAATACCCATATACCGACATCACGTCGTCAGGCAAGAAGCCATCGTCCTCGATGACTACCGCTGGGCAATCAAAACCTGCCATTTTCAAAGATGTATGCAAAGCCTGGCTGTCCTGGTTGTAATTGTCAAACAATAAAATGGCATCATTTAATCTGAGATTTTCACTCACTTTAATACTTTTTCCCATTGTTGTTCCACCTCCTCAGTAAAATATTCCTTTGCCTTTTCATAAGAATGTTGATGAAATGCTTTCAAATCCGCTTCCGTGAACAAGCGAACGATACATTCCGTCAGACATTGAACCCTCTCCTTCTTTTCCATCTTGTCGTGCACGGCAATCAAATATCCGTTCTTTCCGTCATCGATAAAATTCTGATTCCCATAGCGCACGTCAAAACCGATAATTGGCAACCCTGAACCCACCGCTTCCATCAAAGTAAGTCCAAACCCTTCACTGGTAGACCCTGACAAGTAAGCTTCATAATCCTTATATACCTCATCAAGATTATGCTGCCCGCAAAGTCGTACATAATCGCCACATTTCAACGTCTCAATCAATTTCTTTAACTTAACTTCCTCCCCACCTTTTCCGTAAATATCCAGCGAAATGCCTGGCACTTGCTCCCTTGCCTTTGCAACCGCCTCTATCAACCAATCCACATGTTTTTCATCTGCCAACCTTGATGCCGTAATCAGCGAATGCTTCTTTCTCTCTTTTTTCGGACGCTTTAACTCATCAATACTTCCCACCGGAATCGTCACAATCTTTGGAATAACGCCCTCATATTTCTTAAATTGATTTTTCAGCAACTGATTTTGAGTATCCGTGGAAGTCACATAAAACTTAACATGCTTATTCTGAGCGAAAGAATATTCATAATAGTTATTCCAGAGGACATGTTCTTCATCCGTGCTACCCTCGCTGAAATGATCCGCATGAATTACGATACCAATCCGTGCCGGAGCCGCATTTTGCATAATCGCTTGTCCAATTCCCGTCGTTCTATCAATGATAACCACATCTTTCCGTGTCAGCTTCAAGCGTGACACCATGTACCCCACCAATTCCTCCTTCGAACAAATCAACCTATCCGGAAACTGATACATCACCACGTCGTTATCCGAGATTTCCTCATAGGCAACCGTCCCATCTTCGTTGAAATATCTCCGCTGGTAAAGATGAGCTTTATTGTCCAACGGCGCATAATACTCCGAATAAATCCGACAATATGTATAATAATCTTTTCGAATCAGGCAACCATTAGAAACCATTTCCACACGATGCACCCTGTTTTCCTTTTCATTTACCAAGTACACCATATAATAACTGTTTGTTCCGGGAAACGTATACTTGGCCGTGGCCCCCTCCCTCGAACACGTAAAACGCCCGCTACCAAACGTTTTTTCCAGTTGTCGTAAAGTGTACGTTACCGGTGAAGTCTTACAGTCCGTGAAAAATGTATATAACCAAATAACCTCCGAATCCAAGAATCCTATATTCTCTGCCATGTGCTGAATATTGTCCCTCGGAAACATATCCGTAAACACGAATTTCGCTTCTTGCCCAATCTTGCGCAAGACCTTCGCCCGATAAGCTTGCGCATATTCCACTCCGCTACTTGCCCATCCAATTCCTAAGTTAAAATTGTAAACCATATTCACTCCTCCTCGTTTCAATTAGATTATAATATTTTTATAAAATCAATCATATAGCAAATGAAAAACCGCATCTGTTAATGCCTTTTTTGTAAAATATCCTTTCCGTATTAATTCTCCAAATTTGTCTACACTTCGTACCATTTGATTATATTGCTCCTTAGACATTCCATCTACTTTTTCAACTGCTTCATCAAGAGAGTCTACAACTAGCCCTAATTTCTTACGATTAATCGTACTCGCCTCCGAAATACTACTATGAACGATTACAGGAATACCTGCTGCAAGATAAAGACTTAATTTGCTACAAGCATTTAGTTTCATATATTCTCCCCAGTATCCATTTTCCGTCCATAACAAACCGAATCCTCCGCCATTTCTCAACACATTTACCAATGCATTTTGATTTTGAAACCACCCCAAAAACTTAATATTCTCACCGTGCTTCCAAGCTCCCTCCCTAGCTGTGACTGCTAATTTAACATTATTATATTTCCATTTTTGAACAAATGAAAATTTATCACCATCTGTTTTCCCGGCAAAACTTATCTGCTTATTAAATTGAGGGATTACTGAAGTATCAACCAAAACTTGACAATCCCACATTCTCTGTATGACAATCTTCCGTACCTTGAGCCCTTCCGAAGATAACAATTCAACCATCTTCTTAGATGGCACAATTATCACATCCGCTTGATTATATAGTTCAACATATCTTCCCAAAAGATAGCGATTGTTTTCAAACATCAGCGGTGTAACATCATTTATAAAAAATATTTTTTTTATTCCTCTATATATGTTCACTCGTTTAATTAAAGATTCGTCAAAAGCTATGCCATTCCATGACGGACACTGAAAAATTACAATGTCTTCCTCTCCCAGTGCTGCCAAAATACCATCCAATCTTGCCCGAAGCATCTCTGAAGAATCTGACTCTACCGGATAATGATATATTCCTAATTCATTAAAACCTAATACATCTTTTGCGATATCCGCCACCATATGCTGAGACTCCATTGCAGCTCCTACAACATTATAGACATTCGTAATATGAATTTTCATTCATCCGCTCCTCCCCATAAAATCAAGTATTTTTTATTAATTTTATATGATGCTACTAGACAACTTGAAATTTGCATCTTATGGAAACACGATATGCATTCGTTTCTCTTCATCCACATACACATTACTCAACATGATGCTCCGCATCGCGTTTTCAAACACCGTATTTTGCATTTTTTCAAACGAATCAAACGCCTCATTCTGGTACTCAAACAACACATTTCTCTGAGCCGTCGACCTTCCTGATACTGCCGCCTGAAGCTGTTGCATGTAGTCGACCTGCTCCACCCATGCGTTATCAATCGCGCTAAGCACTGCTACGCGAACAAACGAGTTGGTATCCTCCACACCCAAGTCCCTTTCCCGCTCGTCCAACCGTTGTTCCACTTTCCCAAGCAGATATTCCTCGATGGATGCGCGGTCACTCGTCGTGGTATCTGGAATGTCCTTTTCCAAATGATAAGAAATATTATCCAAAATGTATCTGGTTAGCGTTCTTCTATCTATGCATCCGGCTCCCCCACTCTGTAAGTCAAGAAAGTTTTCTATATTCTTCCTCGCCATCTCCAATATCTGCTCTCGCTCAATGTTCCCGCCATCCAGCAAATGGTTTCTGGTTTCATAAATCAGATTTCTCTGCCGTTGCATAATCTTATCATAATCGACCGAGCTTTTCCGCGACATTACGGACGATTCTTCCCCCACTTTCTGGGCTTTGTCAATGATTTTTTTCAGTTTCCGTCGGCTGATTTTCTTTTCACCTTCGATATATTTCTCATATCGTTCCGATTTTCCACCATCTACCACGCTGTCTTCTAGCGAAACGAAGAAACAACTGGTTCCCACGTCCCCTTGTCTTCCGGCGCGTCCCCTCGCCTGGCGTTCCGTGCGGACATTCATCATCCGCCCGACACCAATAACGGCAAGACCGCCCAAGTCTTCCACGCCCTCGCCCAATTTGATGTCCGTACCACGTCCGGCCATAGACGTGGCCACGGTCACCGTGCCATACTGCCCGGCTTCTTTGACAATCTGAGCCTCCCAGGCCGCATTGTTCGCGTTCAACACGTTATGCGGGACTTGTTCTTCCAACAACCCTTTAGAAACAGCTTCCGTGTCCACGATGTTAGAAGCCACAATTAGCACGGGGCGTCCCGTCGCGTGAAGTTCCAGCGTTTCTTCTACTGCCGCTCGTATCTGTTCCTCCTTGTTTCGAAAATAGCGGTCTGGCAAATCCACCCGCTGGCTCGGAAGATTCGGCGGAATCACCAACACCTTCACCCCATACACGCTTCGGAGCTCATCCACCGCGTCAGCCATCGTGCCACTCATGCCAGCCATTTTGGGAAACAGCAGGAACAGATTTTGGTAAGTGACTGCCGCCACGGAACGGTTTTCCTGCGAGATTTCCACGCCTTCTTTTGCCTCCAACGCCTGATGCTGACCGCCGCGCAGCTTCATTCCATTCATCAAGCGCCCGGTACTACTATCTAAAAGCGTCACTTTCCCATCCTTCGTCACCATGTAGCCATCGCCTTTTTCAAACATCTTGTGGGCACGCAATGCCAAAGTCACATGGCGGTTGATTTCAAAATATTCCTCACTATAAAAGTTATCTGTCTGAAAAAACGTCTCGGCATATTTGATTCCGTCATCCGTCAACCATACCGTCTTATCTTCCTCTTCATAATCCTCGTCTTCCACCATGGTCGTGACAAAAAAATCTGCCATCGTATAAAGGTTTGATTGCACTCTCGGCAAGCCGGAAATAACAAGCGGAGTTTGCGCTCCATCCAAAAGCACGGAATCCGCCTCGTCAATAATCACATAATAGAACTCCCGCAAAAATCGTTCTTCTGCTCTTGTCACCAAGTTATTTAAAAGATAATCAAATCCAATCACACTATGGGTCGTATAGAGAATGTCAGCCGCATACATCTCCTTTTTATCCGCATTTGAAGATTTTACCGCCCCGACTTTCCCTGATTTGGAATTTTCCATCGCATTTCCTTGTTTGGATTCATCCTCCTCTTTTCCCACTGATGCCACGGAAAGTCCCATGAATCGGTACACCGGCCCCATCTCTTCCGCATCACGTCTGGCAAGGTATTCGTTTGATGTCACCAGTATGACGCTTTTCCCGGTAAGGGCATTAAGATACAAAGGCATCGTAGCTACCAAGGTTTTTCCCTCACCTGTATTCATCTCTGCCAGATATCCCTGATGTAGGGCAATTCCTCCCAACACTTGCACGTCATATGGGGCCATCCCCAGTATCCGATAATCCGCCTCACAAATGGCCGCGAACGCTTCCGGCAAAAGGTCATCCAAGCTCTCGCCTTCCGCCAGCCGTTCCTTGAATTCCGCAGTCAAATGCGACAATTCCTCGTCTGTTAATGGCTCGTACTTCTCCTGCCACCTTCTGACCTCACGCACGATTCTATTCAGTTTCCTTAGTTTCCATCTCTGCCTCATCGTCACTTATTCCGCTTCTTCATCTTTTCCTTTTTCTCACGCCTTTTTTCCTTTTTCGACTTTCTCTGCCACCACTTGCGCTTTGGCTCTTCTTCTGGCTCCTGCTCCACCTCTTGTACATCAATCGAATGAAAACGAAACCGCGTCATCCCGCTATTAATCAACTGCATCCGATAGCTATAAGTCTTAAGCGGGCACCGGAAGCTCGTCCCCGTCTCCCGGATAGTGACACTCCCCGCTTCCACGTCGTACTTGTCATAAAACACCAAACGTACAATCCATGCCTCGCCTTCCCGGCAGTCAATGTCAACCAGCATCTGATACTCGCTCTCCCCATCAATCATCGGCAAAGCCGGCTCGATTCTCTGTGCCTGGTAATTTGTCTTGGAATGCCATTGTTTTATTATCGTCCCGGGCGGCATCAGCAAATTTTCAAATTCCACGTCGTCTATCTTGTGATACCATATTTCCGAACCATAAAGATACGTGTCCGAGGAATGCTCGTTCCAATAGATTTTCCACTTTTCCCCTATCATTTCTTTCCTTTTCTCCTGCCAAAATCCTCGGCCAATATTTTTCCATACTGATTCAAAAACCAACTTATAATGCCTGATGAATTGTCATTATGGCGACCATGCAATCCTTTCCCATACACCTGTGCCCCTTCTGACTGAATATGGGAAATCAGCATCTGGTAGGCATTTGCATCATAATCATCCTCCATCATATAAGAAATGGCAAACTTGGAGTTCCCCCAATCGGTCGTCTCAAATTTATTCCAGAATTTCGCGTTCAACGCTCGTATGGCTTCCTCATCCGATGCCCCGCACTGGAAACGCAATACGTCCAACGAAGTCGGGAACCCGCCCGGACGGACGTATTTTTCATTCGCCGCCACGTCTCCCACGCTGGCCAGTGGTTTTCCCAAAATAATGGCATGTGGTCGTATATCGCACCCATAATACAACGCCCCGTATGTGCCCATGGACAATCCCGACAGTACGACCTGATCCGCCGTAAATCCAAGTTCTTTCATATACTTTCGAATCATCTCGACATATATTTTCTCATACTCTTCCGAGCCCATATAGAAAGCCCCGCCTTCTAAACGTGGTTCCGCTATTAACAAATACGGGCAACCCATCCCCTTCATCATGTAATAGCCTTCAAACCCCTGCAACGTTTTGTATCCCGAAAAATAGACACAAAGCGGTGGCTGCAAATCACCCGGCTCAAAGTAGCAGAAAGCCTCTTCCCCATTAGCTGTCACATGTCGTTCACCGCCTGGTAAAAAGTACCCATGGCTTCCTCTTGACTTTCTTTGGTGCAACGCGATAATCTCAAGCTTTCCTTTCCCTTTAGCAGAAATCGAAATAAACACCGGCCCCGTTCCCTTGCTTTCAAGTTGAATCACCTGTTGCAAATCCTCTTCATCAAATTTCCATTGTCCAATAACATGTGAAATACTACCATTTGCAAACTGCGTGATTTCCATAGATATGGAAACCGTCGAATCCTTACTATATTCTAACCACAAGTCGCTTCCTTGCCCTTGGCTCAAGAACGTATTATATCGCCAATAGGCCACCTGGCGAAACTCTTCTCCAAAATCATTTTCCAATTCTACGCTATAATTTCCGTTCCACTTCACTTTTCCTGAAAATCCTTGGGCGATAGCAATATCCTTCATATTAAACTTGGAACCATATGGCTTTGGAAAATAGTACTTCGTCTCTTCCAGCAAAAACCTCTGGATATCTATGGACGTAATATGCTGCGCCCTTTTGCAGCGGCAAAGCCATGCCACATCCCCTTCTATTTCCACGTTCTTCGTAATAAAAAGCGTATATGCCTTTATCGCCTGATATAACGGCTTTATCTCTTCCTCCAACGGCGTTCTGTCAAAAAAGAACATGTCATATGGTTTCATAGGCTTCTTCGGCCTTTTTCCCTCGTCCTCTTCCGGCACGTCTTCCTCTTTTCCAAAACATTCCACATAATCCAAATGTACCCACTCCGGCAATGTATAAACGTTACTCCAATTCTCGTTCCCCAACTGTAAGATATGAATCTCCTCCAACGCTCTCCATCACCTCTCTCCATTTTTCCAACAGCTTCTCTGTCGTGTACTCCTTGACCAGTTCATAAGAACAGACCATCGCCCGGTTCCAGTTTCTTAAGCCGTCCAAATAATAATGCAACGCCTTTGGCAACCTTTCCATGTCCCTCAATATGATTCCGTTCCTGCTGTGCTCAACAAATTCCGTCTTCGTACGCACGATTTGGGGAATCCCGATGCTGATTGCCGTAATCTGCAAATACAGCTCTGGCACCTCGCGCATGTCGACCAGCACCCGCTGCTCCCGCATGCACTTGCTCACCGACAACTCATCCACGCATTGTTCCACAAAAAAACGTATCGGAACCGGTTCTTCCAACTCCAGAATATTCTCCGCGACATTCCCTTTTTCTTCCTCGACCGCCCACCCCTCTTCCAAGCCTGCCAGCCGAAGCTCGTTGCGGGCATGTTCCAGCACCTTTTGCTTTCGGTCATACTCCGCACTTCTGGTAAAGAGGTGAATCTGCGCGTTTTCATTCATCAGAAGGTACTCTCCCAAAAGCCGTATCAATTCTGCAAATTCCTCATCCGCGATACCGTCTATCGGAACCATGATTTTCTGCACATCAAATTGCAGGCTTATCCCCGCATCCACCCGTGAATCATAAGGGGGAATCGCCATAATGTTGGAAAGCAGCATCCCCGCCTCTTCCTGGAGTTTGTCCACGCTTTTATTCGAGTCCACGACAAGGTAATCCGCCTCTTTTATCATGTCCGGCCCTTCCGGATGTGATGCCACCGAATAGCGTTCCTCAAAAAATGACAAAATCCTTTTTTTATTTTTTAACGCCTCTCCCAATAACCTGACATGCTGCCCATGCATTGCCACGCAGAAAATATCTCGCTCATCCGTCAAATCCAAATAAGACGTGAGCACTTCATAAATGACTTGTTCCAGATTGTCATAGCGTAGCTTTGCATATCGCTTACGGTATTCCTCTCCCTGATACTGCAACAAATATTCAGGGCATTTTTCATTAATCTCTACATGACCGTCCCGCAGGAAATGGCGCATTTTCCATGTCCCATTCTCCATCAGATAATCCTGGTGGAGCGGCTGTTCGTTTTCAAAAATAATCGTACTGGAAATGAATCCTCTGTCATCATAATTGTTGCGACGATGCAACTTGCCATTCTGATACAAATCAATTCGGATGGGGTTCCCATCCTCCCCGAAATCTATCTGCGCGTATCTTTCCTTTTTCAACATGGCAACGACCACGAACGGCGTATAGACAAACTCGATTCCTTCCGGCCACTTCAAATTGTGAAAAGACAGCACGACCGCCTTTTTCCTCCGCACCTCTTGCATCGCGTCGAAGCACGACCAATATGGGGCACGATACATCCCCTGCCGATGGAGGAAATGGCGGAAATTCGGGGCAAAACTAAGGAGCATAATCTGGTACGGGTAAGCCTTATTGCGGTGAAATAACTGTATCTGCTTCACGGTGTCATCAAACTCCGTGTGCATACGCCGAACCGTCCATCTCTGCTCGTTTTCACACCACTGATTCTGTTGATACCAAGCCGGAATAAAATATAGCATCTTTTCCTCCAAGTTGTTTTAAAATAGCGGATGGCATGCGTCATATTTACGTATGGAAACCAATTCCCGATATATCGTACACCAGAAGCTGGTCATCATCATGATGGAAGATGGCAGCATCGTAAGCGTGCTATCTATGTTCCCCCTCAACTGTAAAACTAACGGCACCAATATGCACACGCCCATGACCGTGGCACTGGAAAGGCTGGTGCGCCACATGACTTTTCGCAGATACCGTCTCGTGTCACGCCCCGCATGAAGATTCACGATACTGTCACCGCTTTTTAAAAACTGCTCCGTAATGTCCTTGGGACTGACCATGAGCATCGCAAGTCCTATCGTGAGCAGATACTCGCACGCGATATACATCGCGATTCCGACCGGATTTGTCAAGTTCATGTTCATCTGCAGCCACACAAAGCCTTCATACTGCGGGAACAAACTTCCCAGCAAAGAAAGCAGGAGCCGGACCAGCATAAGCACGGCCGATGAAAACATGACCGGCATGACCCCCACCGGGTTCAACTTGATTGCCATATAGTTCTTGTCCGCATAGACATTGTGTATGGACACCCGCTGCACGGGAATCCGCATCTCCGCATTTTCCATGACGAGCGTAATCAGCATCACGCCTAACGATATCGCCAACGGAACCACCAGCTTCTCCATGTCATGGTTTCGCAATGTCACCGAAATCCTCTCCAAAATATTGACCAGACCCACAATCATCCGCCCGCCGACCCCGTATCTGCCATTTCGGTTGGACAACCACATGATGATCATGACACCGGTAACCATTTCCAGTCCCGCCATCAGCTCCGCATAAAAAAGGTTCTCATCTGCCACCGCGAATTTCAATTGCGGAACTTGAACTATCGCCTGCAATATGGCGATAACAAGCATCACCGTGACCATCGCCTTGCTCATTGTCTTCGGGGACACCCTTGTCTTGGTAAACAGACCCCGAATCGCAAAGGCAACTTGCACCAATATGCTTGATATCATAAACGGAAAAATACCTAGCGCAAAAACCGAGGAACGATACGCGTCCCCGCTAATCGCCTGCATCAGTATTTCTTCCGCACCGACCGATTTGTAAGAATAGGCAGACAAATCTATGCCATATAGGGGAATACATTTCCCCAATGTATATATAAGAAGTATTAAGCCCGTGTACGCAAGCTTGTACTTCATCGCATTCTCTTTTTGATTGGTTCGTGACAAAATAACTCTCCTAATTTTCATGAATCGGCAGCCACCACGTTTCATGGTGGCCGCCGATTTCGTTTCATACTATTGCTCTGACAATTGATTTTGCAATTCTTTCTTTTCTACGTTTAGCTTATGTCTCCTCACGAAGAACACTATCGTAAGCGCAATCAGAAGTATCACTGCGGGAATATCCCACCAGCAAAATCCCAATGTCAAATTTTCCCAAAATCCCATTGATTTCTTTTACCTTTCTTCATCTTCAAGCCCTTTTTTCAGCTCGGCGATTTCTTTCTTCTGCTTCCTTGTGCCAATATAAACGCCACCCGTGAGGACTGCCAAAATCACCTCGATGATATGGATAACGTAATGTCTTACATTTGCAGCAAGATTCGTGTTGGCCAACGGAACATCCTCTTCCTCGACGGATGTCAGTCCCTGACCGCCCACTAGTTGCTCAGCCAACTGTTGGAGTTCGTCATCCAAATCCATAACGCCCAACGGAACTTCCTCGTCCGGTACCGTAACGACTGGTGCCACTGGTGTTACTGCCGCTGCCGGTGTCGGTGCTACTGGTGCCGTCGGAGCCGTTGCTGCCGGACCTGGTGCCGGAACCACGCCCACGCCTGCCGCCGGACCGTCACCCGCCGGAGCAGTCGGAACAGTCGGGCCATCGCCACCTGGTACTACTAAGCCCGCGCTTGAACTTTCGCTCATTGACACGCTATCACTTGCACTTACGCTCTCGCTCGTGGACATGCTGTCACTTGCACTTACGCTCTCGCTTGCTGACGCGCTCAAGCTTTCACTCTCACTTGCAGATGCACTTAAGCTTGCACTTTCACTTGCCGATACACTCAAGCTTTCGCTTATGCTCTGGCTTTCGCTCAAAGATACACTCAGGCTTGCGCTTTCACTTGCCGACGCACTCAAGCTTTCACTCGTCGATACACTCTGGCTCAAAGAGGAACTAGCACTGTTACTAACATTCTCGCTTATAGAAACACTTTCCGATGCGCTCTCACTTGCACTTTCGGACGCGCTCTTGCTTGCACTCTCCGATGCACTTTCGGACGCACTCTCTGATGCGCTTTCAGATGCGCTCTCGCTTGCACTCTCCGATGCGCTTTCAGATGCACTCTCGCTTGCGCTCTCTGATGCGCTCTCACTTGCACTTTCGGACGCACTCTCACTTGCACTTTCCGATGCGCTCTCGGACGCACTCTCCGATGCACTCTCCGATGCACTTTCGGACGCACTCTCGCTTGCACTTTCGGACGCACTCTCGCTTGCACTCTCCGATGCACTTTCGGACGCGCTCTCACTTGCACTTTCGGACGCGCTCTCGCTTGCACTCTCCGATGCACTTTCGGACGCACTCTCTGATGCGCTTTCAGATGCGCTCTCACTTGCACTCTCTGACGCACTCTCCGATGCACTTTCGGACGCACTCTCTGATGCGCTTTCAGATGCGCTCTCGCTTGCGCTTTCGGACGCACTCTCGCTTGCACTCTCCGATGCACTCTCGGACGCGCTCTCGCTTGCACTCTCCGATGCACTTTCGGACGCGCTTTCCGATGCACTCTCGGACGCGCTCTCACTTGCACTTTCCGATGCGCTCTCAGACGCACTCTCGCTTGCGCTCTCTGATGCACTTTCGCTTGCGCTCTCCGATGCGCTCTCGCTTGCACTCTCCGATGCGCTCTCACTTGCGCTTTCGCTTGCACTCTCTGATGCACTCTCACTTGCGCTTTCCGATGCGCTCTCGGACGCGCTCTCGCTTGCACTCTCCGATGCACTTTCGGACGCGCTCTCGCTTGCACTTTCCGATGCACTCTCGCTTGCACTCTCCGATGCACTTTCGCTTGCACTCTCTGATGCACTCTCACTTGCGCTTTCAGATGCGCTCTCGGACGCACTCTCACTTGCACTTTCAGATGCACTTTCGCTTGCGCTTTCCGATGCGCTCTCGCTTGCGCTTTCGGACGCACTCTCGCTTGCACTCTCGGACGCGCTCTCGCTTGCACTCTCCGATGCACTTTCGGACGCGCTCTCGCTTGCGCTTTCGGACGCACTCTCGCTTGCACTCTCCGATGCACTTTCGGACGCGCTCTCACTTGCACTTTCGGACGCACTCTCACTTGCACTTTCAGATGCACTTTCGCTTGCACTCTCGGACGCGCTCTCGCTTGCGCTTTCCGATGCACTTTCGGACGCGCTCTCACTTGCGCTTTCCGATGCGCTCTCGCTTGCACTTTCGGACGCGCTTTCGCTTGCACTCTCTGATGCACTCTCACTTGCGCTTTCAGATGCGCTCTCGCTTGCACTCTCCGATGCGCTCTCACTTGCACTCTCCGATGCACTTTCGGACGCACTCTCACTTGCGCTCTCGCTTGCACTCTCTGACGCACTCTCGCTTGCGCTCTCACTTGCACTCTCTGATGCACTTTCGGACGCACTCTCGCTTGCACTCTCCGATGCACTTTCGGACGCGCTCTCGCTTGCACTCTCTGATGCACTCTCGCTTGCACTCTCTGACGCGCTCTCGCTTGCGCTTTCAGATGCACTTTCGCTTGCGCTTTCCGATGCGCTCTCGCTTGCACTTTCCGATGCACTCTCACTTGCACTCTCGGACGCGCTTTCCGATGCGCTCTCGCTTGCACTCTCTGACGCACTCTCCGATGCACTCTCACTTGCGCTCTCTGATGCGCTCTCACTTGCGCTTTCCGATGCGCTCTCGCTTGCACTCTCGGACGCACTTTCGGATGCGCTCTCGCTTGCACTCTCCGACGCACTTTCGCTTGCGCTCTCCGATGCACTTTCGGACGCGCTCTCACTTGCGCTTTCCGATGCACTTTCGCTTGCACTCTCCGACGCGCTCTCACTTGCACTCTCCGATGCACTCTCACTTGCGCTTTCCGACGCGCTCTCACTTGCACTCTCCGATGCACTTTCGGACGCGCTCTCGCTTGCACTCTCGGACGCACTCTCGCTCGCACTCTCCGATGCACTTTCGGACGCACTCTCACTTGCACTTTCGCTTGCACTCTCCGATGCACTCTCCGATGCGCTCTCACTTGCGCTTTCGCTTGCACTCTCTGATGCACTCTCACTTGCGCTTTCCGATGCGCTCTCGGACGCACTCTCACTTGCACTTTCCGATGCACTTTCGCTTGCACTCTCCGACGCGCTCTCGCTTGCGCTTTCCGATGCACTTTCGCTTGCACTCTCTGATGCGCTTTCGCTTGCACTTTCGGATGCGCTCTCACTTGCGCTTTCCGATGCGCTCTCGCTTGCACTCTCCGATGCGCTTTCCGATGCACTCTCGCTTGCACTCTCCGATGCACTTTCGGACGCGCTTTCCGATGCACTCTCGGACGCGCTCTCACTTGCACTTTCCGATGCGCTCTCAGACGCACTCTCGCTTGCGCTCTCTGATGCACTTTCGCTTGCGCTCTCCGATGCGCTCTCGCTTGCACTCTCCGATGCGCTCTCACTTGCGCTTTCGCTTGCACTCTCTGATGCACTCTCACTTGCGCTTTCCGATGCGCTCTCGGACACACTCTCACTTGCACTTTCCGATGCACTTTCGCTTGCACTCTCCGACGCGCTCTCGCTTGCGCTTTCCGATGCACTTTCGCTTGCACTCTCTGATGCGCTTTCGGATGCACTTTCGCTTGCACTCTCTGATGCGCTTTCGGATGCGCTCTCACTTGCACTCTCCGATGCGCTCTCACTTGCACTCTCCGATGCACTTTCGGACGCGCTCTCGCTTGCACTCTCCGATGCACTTTCGGACGCACTCTCTGATGCGCTTTCAGATGCGCTCTCGCTTGCGCTTTCGGACGCACTCTCGCTTGCACTCTCCGACGCGCTCTCGCTTGCACTTTCCGATGCACTTTCGGACGCGCTCTCGCTTGCACTTTCCGATGCGCTTTCGGACGCGCTTTCCGATGCACTCTCGGACGCGCTCTCGCTTGCACTCTCCGATGCACTTTCGGACGCACTCTCTGATGCGCTTTCAGATGCGCTCTCGCTTGCGCTTTCGGACGCACTCTCGCTTGCACTCTCGGACGCGCTCTCGCTTGCACTCTCCGATGCACTTTCGGACGCGCTCTCGCTTGCGCTTTCGGACGCACTCTCGCTTGCA
The DNA here is from genome assembly GCA_910574865.1 of Lachnospiraceae bacterium. Lineage (GTDB taxonomy): Bacteria > Bacillota > Clostridia > Lachnospirales > Lachnospiraceae > Schaedlerella. The sequence goes on from CAJTDN010000001.1 coordinate 94,564, forward strand.
CTCTCCGATGCACTTTCGGACGCGCTCTCACTTGCACTTTCGGACGCACTCTCACTTGCGCTCTCTGATGCGCTCTCGCTTGCACTCTCCGACGCGCTTTCAGATGCGCTCTCACTTGCACTCTCCGATGCACTTTCGGACGCGCTTTCGCTTGCACTCTCTGATGCACTCTCACTTGCGCTTTCCGATGTGCTCTCGGACGCACTCTCACTTGCACTTTCAGATGCACTTTCGCTTGCGCTTTCCGATGCGCTCTCGCTTGCGCTTTCCGATGCACTTTCGCTTGCACTCTCTGATGCGTTTTCGCTTGCGCTCTCTGATGCGCTCTCACTTGCGCTTTCCGATGCGCTCTCGCTTGCACTCTCCGATGCACTTTCGGACGCACTCTCACTTGCGCTTTCCGATGCGCTCTCGCTTGCGCTTTCCGAGCTTAGTCTTTCCGATATACTCTCCGACACACTCTTATACACTGACAGAGACTCGCTATAACTTGTCGATCTTGATTCACTTGTCGACTGTGATGTACTGGCACTCGTATAAGCGGATGCACTAACTGAAGCAGCTTCACTTGCACTTGTTGATGCACTACCACTATTGCGACTGCTTATTGACTCAAAATTACTTAATGAAGCAGACTTAACTTCGCTTTCATGTTCTGAAACAGCAGTGCTCGCTTCGCTCCACTTTCGTTCTGCCGCAGTAAGTTCGGAACGGAGTGAATTGTATTCATCACTTCCTTCCTTAAAGGTCTTCTCGACAAAAACCGGATTATCTTTATCTTGCACTTTGTCTTTCCAATAGGGCACCTGTCCTTTTCCTGGTTTAATTATAGTGCCCACCGGATTACCCTTATTGAAGATTGCGATGCCATATACTTTACTAATATCGTTGCCCAGATATCGAGTACCATCTTCATTCACATACCAATAGTCATAATATGCCTTTTCTTGGGCTCCTCCAGTTTCATAGACCACTTCATAATAATTATCCCTATCTGTGTTTCCTAACGGATTGTATCCTTTTTTTTGTTCTGCAGAAGCATCTGGATTTACAAGTTTTACACCCTGCCCTAATGTTTCGACCTTGAATGCATATTTCGTTAATGCCCATGCCAACTTATTTGTATACGCGTAGAATTCATAATTCTTATCCATACTCTGATTACTTGCCGTCCGCACATATTCTTGAAGTTCCTTTTGAGCACTTTCAACCTCTCTAATCAATGCTTCCAGCTCATCATCATAATATGGGTTTTTCTTAAATTCTTCCAGTTTACTAGCGTATTCTGATTGTACAAACGAAGCACTTTCAGACATTGAATTCTGCTCACTTGTCGCGGTAGACAAACTCAATGACAAACTAGTACTTTCATTTTGAGAAGCCAACACTACCGACGCAGACTGCGATGCTACCGTTGAAGCTTCTTGTGATCTCAGTATACTTACACTTGTTGATTCAGCCGACAAACTAGCGTCCATCTTCTCCAACGATGTACTCGCAGATGTTGAAGCCTCCTTCAACGCTTTCAGTTCCGCATCTTCTTCCTCTGTCAGACTTCCTTCGCTCGTGCTCTTCGCCATCAAAGCATTATACCTGGCGGCATTAAACACCTGGACTTCCGGCATCTCGACCTGCTCTTCGGATATCTCGGATTGCTCCTCGGACTTCAAGCTGTCAGCAACACTTGCACTCAGGCTCTCGCTCGCACTTACGCTCAGACTTTCACTTGCACGCAAAGATTCCTCCACTGACAGAGAATCGACTTCATCCTCGGATGTGGATTCCATCGACTCCGTATCGGATTCTGAACCTTCCTCGGTCGGCTCCGTCACATCGTCCTGATTTTCATCAGAAGTCTGTTCCTCGTCGACCAAATCCGTCTCATCCGACTCGTCTGCCTGGTCTTCCTGATTCATCCCATCTAACTCTTGGTCAGAATCTTCCATCCCAACCGCGTTCAAATCTTCCGATGGTTCTGCAAGTTTCGTGCCTTCGTTGATAATTCCGTTCTCTGTGTTATTTCCCGGTATCTCAGCAGTGTCCGCTGACGGAGCATCTGCATTTTGCACAGTCTCGACTGGCGCGGTCGCGTTATTTTGCACGGCTTCCGCTGACGCGGCTGCCTCATTTTCCACAGTACCGGCTGGCGCGGCCACGTTCTCTGCCACGCTCGCCGCTTCTTCGTACGAAGTTGCCGCTGCCGCTTCTTCCGCTATCGACTTCTCGGCAGAAGGAATGATGACTTCGTTCGACGTGTCGAACTGATCAAGTTCACCCTCGGCGGCGTATACAACATTCGCGTCAGCAAGCATGTCAACTCCGCCAATTGCGACACCGGCGGCCACGACACCCTTTAAGAGCGTCTTTGCCTTCTTGCTCTTAACATTTTTCTTTTTGCTCATGTTATTACCTCTATTCCTTTCTTTGCTCATGGACGTGCCACGAAGCATCATGACACCTCCCACACGGATGCAAAGTGTCCGGCGGCCGGGCTGGCATAGTACCTAAAGCACCTTAGCCCCCTTAGCTTTGCGTCCCGCCGTTTCCAACGGTTTGCTAATTGAATTAGCAACCGGGCTGACGTAGTCTTTGCGCCAACGCCTTGCTTGCAAAACGTTTTGCGCCCGCTTGTCACGGTTGCCCATGACAAAAAGACCGTAGTCCCCATGGCTTTGCGTCCCGCCGTTTCCGGCGGTTTGCTAATTGAATTAGCAACCAGGCTGACATAGTGTCAAATGTAAAGACACCTTAGTCCCTATGGCTTTGCGTCCTACCGTTTCCGATAGTTTGCCAAAATGTGTTCGCACGTTATTCTTATGCGAGCCATCCGTTTACGTTGCCATCCCCGCTGACATTGACGGCTCTTGACAATGGGTCGATATGTCTGGCAGACACATCCGCCGCCCCCTCCTTCCCGCGCATACTCACCACCACTTCGCGCTCTTTCACCACTATGCCTGACACGCTCCGTCGGCTCCGACGTTTTCCGGCACGGCGAGTATCAGGAGACCCGCACGAATGTGCCAGTCCATCCATCTTTGCCATGCCCGCTTGCCCGTCCCTGGCAACGCCAGGTTTTACCACGCACAAGCCAACAGCCCCGCGGTAATCAGCGAAGTTGTTCGTCCTCCCGCCTACAATAACGGGGTATGTGTCCCGCGATGTACGTTAGCGCCCTTTATGGAGCCACGGCTCGTTACCCGCAGGAACCAGTTTGTCAAGGTGTACCCGTCCGGGTATCCCACATCAAACGCGCTCCGCGCCAGCGGACTCTTACGAGTCCGTCAAAGTACACTTTGGCGAACTGGATAACACACAGAAAAAACATTCATAATTTATGTATGTTTTTACTAGTATATCCCTTTTCTTTAACACTGTCAATTATTTGAGGTCTATATTTGCGAGAAATTTGCCATTAAAAAGCTATATATATGTATTTTCCTTGTATTCGCCAAAGTGTGCTTTCATGAACTTCGACAAATCTTTCGTGCTTTTTCTGCAGATTGCCTTGTCAAAGTCCCAATTGTTTTACATATTTAAAAAAGTACGTGCGCCCGATTCCCAGTTCCGTCAGCGCCTCTTCCAGCCCGATTTCCTTCTGCCGCCATTTTCCAACCACGTCCTCGAACGCGTCCGGCAGTGGCTTGCCCGGATTTCCAAAATGCACGCCCCGCTCCCTGGCCGCCGCGATTCCTTGTGCCTGGCGTTTCCGAATGTTTTCCCGCTCGTTCTGCGCCACGTAAGATAGGATTTGCAAGACCAGGTCCGCAACGAATTTTCCCGTCAAATCCTTCCCCTTGTCCCTCGTGTCCAAAAGCGGCATGTCCAAGACGACGATGTCCACCTGCTTTTTGCGGGTGAGCATGCGCCATTGCTCCAGGATTTCCTCATAGTTGCGCCCCAGCCGGTCAATGGACTGCACCACGAGAAGATCGCCCTTCTTTATTTTCCTCAGCATTTTCTGATAAGATTTCCGCTCAAAATCCTTCCCGCTCTGCTTGTCCATGAAAATGTGCTCCTCCGCGATTTCAAAATTTTGCAGGGCGATTTTCTGCCTGGCCTCGTTTTGCTCCTTGGTCGATACGCGGACGTATCCATAAACCGTGCTTTTCATTTATTCAATCCTCCATTTTCAACTTAATGTACCTGATTATTGTACTTCAAAATTAAGATTTACTCCCTTGAAATGAAAAATCTCTTCCAGACGGTGCGCGGATACAACCGGTAATCCACAACCGAAGTAAAATAGGGATTGTCAAAATATTTTTCACAAAAGATTTTTATTTTCTGCAAAAATCCTCTTGAAATTTTCCGACAATGCCCTACAACGAAGGGAGAATTGTTTATGGAGAAACGAACGTTGCAGGAATTGAACTTGTTGGACGACTTCCTATTTGGAAAGATAGTCACCTACCCGGGAATCGGGGAGCGGTTTTGCAAACAGCCTCCCGACACCGTCTTGGGTGTGAAACTGGACAAGATAAAAATTGTCCCACAGGAAATGTACTTAGGCGCGGACACGAATCTGCACGGTGCCAGACTGGATGTCTACATCGAGGAGGAGAATGGATAGCGAAGTGACTTTGGACTATATGAAAACATTTGAACATGACAAAATGATATATGAAAAGTGCACGGAGCTTTTGAAGCAACTCCGACAAGGCCTCAACAAGATTTAAGCAAGCGAGACAAACGCTCCCAATTGCTACGCCTCCCGAAACGTGCTAGAATCCAAGCACATATCCGGGAGGCGAAGTCTTTCAGGCTTCTTCAAGAACGCCACCCGTCTCATCTCATCATGGACGCGACAATCTCATTTACCTGTTTGCCGTCCGCCTTGCCTTTCACCTTGGGCATCAACTCTTTCATGATGCGTCCCTTGTCCTTTCCGGTCGGTTCCGTGATGCCAAGTTCGGCCAACACGTCCTTGACAATGGAACGAATCTCGTCTTCTCCCATCATCTTGGGCGCGTATTCATCAAGCACGGCCAGACGGTGCTCGCACTCGGCGATAATGTCGGTGCGGTCTTCCGGGGTGAGGGACAATGTCTCCTTGACCTGCTTGATTTCCTTTAACACGACTTGCGCCTCCTCTTCGGCGGTCAAATCGGCCCGCTTGTCAATCGCCTTGTTCTTTAAGGAAGACAGCAAGAACGAAAGGGACTCCTTGCGCTCCTTGTCCTTGGCCTTCATGGCGGCCACCATCGCGCTTCTCACTTCATCAATCATGCTCATCATTCACTACCTCCATCCATATTTCATATTGTGCCCACGGCAAATTTTATTTGCCGTGGGAATTGCCCCACTCCAGCCGCAAAGCGGCGAAGTTCCTTACGCGAATCACGCGCATCCATCTATACTGCGGGACAAATGTCTCCGCCCCACAGTATAAGTCATTCCCGCCTCAGCGATGTATGCCGGCCTGCAATTCTTCTGCCCATGCCTGCAAGTTGTAGGTGTACCCGTCAAATAATTTGAGTATGACGCCGGTCGGGTCGTCATCGTTGGCAAATGCGTTTGCCTCGTCGGTGTCCACGTGCATCGCCAGCCGGAACGAGGGGCTGACGCGGACAACCACGTCGGAAAAAATCAAGGAACGTTCGTAACTGGTGGTGATGACGAAGACGATGTCATTGTCCCGGACGTGTGCCCGGATTGCGTCAAGCGGCGCCATGTGGATGTGCCGTTTGGCGACGATGACCCCTTCTTTCAATTCCAGGCTCCCGCAGGGGCCGACCAGCGTGCAGCCCGGCGTGCCGGCTATGTCGCCGGATTGGCGGATGATGCCCGGGATGCCGAGCTTGCGCGCGTCCGTCACGGAAATTTCCACCTGCGTGCGCGGACGGAACGGTCCAAGCACCACGACGCTGTCGAACCGCCCCTTGGGGCCGACGACGGCCAGACGTTCCTGGCAGGCGTACTGCCCCGGCTGGCTTAATTCCTTGATATAGTTCAACTTGCCCTCCGGGCCGAACAAAGTCTTAAAATCTTCCTCGGCCAAGTGAATGTGCCTGGCCGAAGTCTCAATGGGAATTGTCAGGCTCATGGAAAAATACCTCGTCTTTTGTTTTTTCATGACTCATGCCATTACCCGCAGCCAATCCGACAGACGGCCATGGCCATTTAAAATGGATGATACAAGTAACGACTTTTTCCATTTTATCAGAAGGAGGCGCATTTTTCAAGTGGGATGGTCATATAATTGAGAAAAGAGAGACCTTGAAAAAAGGGAAGGGATTTGCGCATGGAAAAAACGACAAGTCAAGAACTGAACTTACATATAAAGGGGGCCTGGATATTGAAGGCAATGCTGGGTTCCTACCTGGTCACGGGCGTTTCACTGTTGCTGTTGGCATTTTTGATGTATAAATGGAACTGGGACGAAGGAAAAATATCCGTGGGCATCATCGTGGTTTACGTGCTTTCAACCTTTGTCGGCGGCTTCATAATCGGGAAATGTGCAAAAAGCAGGAAGTTCCTATGGGGCTTGGCATCGGGAATTTTATATTTTTCCCTTTTGCTCATCATTTCATTGGCATTTTACCATTCATTGCAAGACGATGGCGGGAACGCGCTGTTTTCGCTCCTTTTGTGCGCGGGTGGCGGAACGCTTGGCGGGATGGTGTCATGACGGGCGCGTGCCCATGCGACGCCGCCCATGACAAACGTGTGCCCCGGGCGGAACGGTATCGTGATTTCGTTTTTGAAATTTGGCGTGAATAATTCTCCATTTTTTACAGATACTAGAAATACTTTTATTGGACGGATGCCGCGCGGCACGGCCCAAGGCACCGTGAAAAGAAAAGGAACCTCAAATGATGGTGAAGCTGCAAATGGTGGCAAAAATGCAAATGATGGGAATATTGCAAATGATAGTAAAAATGGAGGAACTTGGACTATGAAGGCAACAGGAATTGTGCGTAGAATAGATGATCTTGGACGTGTCGTGATTCCAAAGGAGATACGCCGCACGCTGCGGATTCGGGAGGGGGATCCGCTGGAAATATTTACGGACCGTGAGGGCGAGGTTATCCTGAAAAAATATTCGCCAATCGGTGAACTGGGCACGTTGGCAAAACAGTATTCGGAGAGCCTGGCACAGACAATGAACTGTACGGTTTGCATTACCGACAATGACCAGGTGGTGGCTGCCGCCGGGGCGGGCAAAAAGGACTTGCATGAAAAATACATCAGCAAGGAGTTGGAGGAGACATTGCAGCAACGCGGCCAGGTGCTTGCCGGAGCGGACAATAAAAATTTCGTGAACATCGCGGAAGGAGCGGCAGAATATAGGGAAGAGGCCATTTGCCCCATCATCAGCGAGGGCGACGTGATTGGCGGCGTGATTCTATTAAATAAGGAAGAAAAAAGGAAATTCGGCGAGCTGGAGCAAAAGGTGGCGATGAGTGCGGCCGGATTCCTGGGGAAACAGATGGAACAGTAAAAAAGAGGCGGCATGACCCACGAGGCCATGCCGTTTTTTGCTTCCCGGCATCGTTCACACGAATTCAGCAAAGCAAGCACTTAATTCGTGCAAACCATACTAATTCGCGCAACCCGAATCCCATTTTTTGTAAACACTCTCCAGCGCGTCCACCACGCCGTCGATTCCCAGAAGGCTTGCGTTGAACATCATCTGGTGCGCCTCGATGCCCCCCCATTCCCGTCCGGTATGCTCTTCATAATAGGCCTTCCTGCCCCTGTCAACCCGCTTGATTTTCTCCCACGCTTTCCTTTCGTCCAAATTATAAAGTTCCATGATTCGGCGGATTCGGTCTTCCTTGTATGCATAAATGAACACATTAATACAATTCGAATAATCTCCCAGAACGTAATCCGAGCAACGGCCAACGAAAATCGCCGGGCCGCGCTGCGCCAGCTTCTGGATTAAGGCGGACTGTTTTTCATACACCTGATCCGTCAACGATTCCTCGAACATTTTCCCGCTCATGAACGTGATGTAATCCGTCGGGTCGGTAATGAGGGCCGACCTATATTTTCCCAGCAAGGATTCGTCCACCCGCGCCGCGTCTTCCATGGAAATCTTCAATTCGCCCGCCGCCATCCGAATCAGGTTGTGGTCGTACAACGGAAGGTCCAACCGCCCGGCCAGCCTGTTGCCAATATCATGCCCACCACTCCCGAACTGCCTGCCAATCGAAATCACCGTATGCTTCGTCATAAAAATCACTCCTTTCCGAAGTGGAGAACCACTTCCTCCATAAAGTACATCCTCGCGTCAAAGTCCTGGTACAGCCTCGTGTTTTTTTCATATCCGCCGCCCGCGAACCCCTGGCTTAGCTTGACCCCCACCTGGTTTAAGCAGGCTCCGGAAACCTCCACGCATTCCCGCTCCCCGTCCATTTTGATGAACTTGTCCGCCACCTGCATCGCCAGCCCGTCCTTTTTAACGGCCACCGGTGAAATCAGGTTGACGAGGTCGCCAAAGCGGCGAATGGACACCTTGCGTTCCTGGTTCGTGAAACGGTACGTTTTCTCCGGAGCAAGCCCCCGCGCACGAAATTCCTCGTAAGCGTGGTTCGGGGACACCATTCCTTGTACCATCACCCCGACGGCCCCACTCTTGTCCGGAGCCACGCACAACCATTTGCACGCCTGCTGCCCCGGCCTCGGCCCGTCCTGCGCCGACGCGCCTAGTACCGCCAAAACATTTTCCATGCCCAGGCAATTTCGCGCGGCCGAACTGTCCAGCCGGTACCAGTCCCCGTACTGCAGCGTCCGCCGCCATTTCTTGTAAAGGGCCACCTGCGCCGCGATTTCCTCCCGTTCCTGCTTGCTCATCGCCGCCAGGTTGCACTCATATCCGAGCACGCCGAACGCGGCCACGCAAAACCGGGTGTCGAGCGGCGTCTCCCGCAACGTCTGGTGGTTCGGGCATCCCGACACGTGCGCGCCGATGACCGACTGCGGATACCCATAACTATACCCGTTCTGAATGCGGGCGCGGCACAACGCGTCCGTGTTGTCGCTTCCCCAAATCTGCGGCATGTAACAGAGGATGCCAAGGTCGAAGCGGTTACCGCCCGACGCGCACCCCTCGAACAAAATATGCGGGAAGCGTTCCGTCAGTGTCTTCATCACCTCGTACAAGCCCATGACGTAGCGGTGGGAAAATTCTTTCTGCCTCTGCGGTGGCAGCTGGGACGAATATACGTCGGAAAAGTTACGGTTCATGTCCCATTTTACATATTGGATGTCCGCCGAGGAAAACACCTCCGTCAATTGGGCAATGATTTCGTCCCGCACGTCCTTTCGCGTAAAGTCAAGAATCCGCTGGTTGCGTCCCTCGGAATGCGCCCGCCCGGTAATCTGCACCGCGTAATCGGGATGCGCCCGGTACAAGTCGGAATCGACGTTCACCATCTCCGGCTCCACCCATATGCCGAGCCGCATGCCCATCGCCTTCAATTTTTCGGCCAGGCCGGCAAAACCATGGGGAAGTTTTTTCGGATTGACTTTCCAGTCCCCCAGCGAGCACGTGTCATTGTTGCGCCGCCCAAACCAGCCGTCGTCCACGACGAACAGCTCGATTCCGGCCTGCGCCCCCGCCTTGGCAAGTGAAAGGAGTTTACGCTCGTCAAAATGAAAATACGCCGCCTCCCATGAATTTAGAAGTACCGGCCGCTCCTTGTGCTTCCACTCGCCGCGCACCACGTGCTCCCGCACGAAATGGTGCATGTGCCTTGAAATGTCCGAAAACCCGTGCGCGGAAACCGTCATCACCGCCTGCGGGGTCTCGAAAAATTCCCCGCTCTCCAGCATCCATGCGAACTCCTCTTCATTGATGCCGGCCAGGAAACGGCTCTTGCCATGCCCGTCCACCTCCACCAGTTCTTTATGGTTGCCGGAATAAATCAGGTTGCAGGCAAAGCATTCCCCGAAAGTCTCCGTCGCTTCCGGATGCGCCAGCATCACGAAGGGGTTGGCCACGTTGGAGGAATTCCCCGTGCGGGAGGAAATGCTTGCGCACCCCTTTTGTACGAGCGTCTCCGCATGGTTCATCTCGCTGGCCCAGTGGCCGCCAAACGTCACGAAGCGGTAGCCGCCGCGCTCCAGGTCGAGCTGCGTGCTCATCAAACGGTCGATGCAAAGGCGCGCCCCGCTCCGATTGGTAAGGATTGCCCCGCGCACGATGCAATCCGCTTCCGGGTACACCGTGTAATATAATTCCAAACGAATATTTTCATGCCGCTCCTTCAAGCACACGTACAACGTCTGCACTCCGGCCGAACCCGGTGCGTCCGGCCGTCCCGGTTCCACGCACGCGCCTGGCCGCGCGCCATCCTCCACCCCCGCCTTCGCGCCATCCCCCGGATTTGCACACGCGCCCGGCCGCTCCGCCTCCACATATGCAAAGGGCAGTGTTTCAAGCCTCGGTGCCCCGTCCTCGACACGATAACTTTCATAACGAAAATCCGTCGTCCGGCAACCGTTCGACAATGTCAGCTTGATGAACGGCTGGCGAAAATCCCCCTTTCCCTCGCCGGACGCCTCCAGGCAATACTCCTCCAAATAGACGTTTTTTCCTTTCACGCCACCAAACTCCTCCTCGGAGTAGGAAAGCCCGCATCCCATCGCGTTGACCGCCTTGTGCCGCATCGCCTCGTATTCTCCCCGGCCGATGTCCAGAAATTCCCCATAATACAAATGCTCCAGATGGCCGCTCGGCAATTTGGCAAACGCATATGTCGTATGATCCGTGTTCAGTACGAACAAGCCGTTTTCTTCTTTGATTCCCCGTCCTTGCATGGTTTTTCACCCCCGCTTGAATTTTTTCATTCCTCACCCGGCGTGCCGTTTGCCTTCATTTGGCGCGCCATTGTTTCCATTTCCCTTAGCCCTCGCTTGGCGCGCCTTCGCCCCGCCTCGCGCGTTTCTTCTCCCGCCCGTTCTCGCGCAGGTAATATATCGTCGGCACGACCACCATCGTCAGCCCGGTCGAGCATATCAACCCGAACAAGAGCACGACCGCCATCGGCGATGTCATCGGGTCGTTGGAAATAATCAACGGCACCAGGCCGATGCACGTCGTGATGCTGGAAATCATGATTGGACGGAACCGCAACTTCACCGCCTCGTGGCAGGCTTCCTCGATGGACACGCCCTCATTCCGCTGCGCGTCGATCACCTCAATCAGCAGGATTCCGTTATTTACCACGATGCCGAACAAGCTGACCACGCCCAAGAGCGCCATGACCTGCAGGTCCATCCGCATGATCCAGAGCCCGAAAAAGCAGCCGATCAGGCTCAACGGGATACTGGTCAGGATGTTGAGCGGCTTGGCAAAATCCTTGAACTGCAAAAGAAGGATGATATAAATCACCAAGACGGCCCCACCTCCCGCATAAATCAGGTTGACCATCAAATCCATCATATTGCTCATCTCGCCCTGTTCGACGATGGAGACGCCCTCCGTGTCCATCCCGGACACGTAATCATCCATGAATTCCGTTTCAATGCGCCCGGACACGTAACCCGGCAGCACGTCCGAGAGCACGTTGATGTAACGCTTCCCGTTATAATGCTTGATAAGCGGAATCTGCGGTTCCAGTGTGATGTCCGCCACCTGCCCCAGCAGCACTTTCGTCTCGCTGATGGAGGAAGAAACCGGCATCTGCTGCAGCTCTTCCAGACTACTGATATTGGCCCGTACGACAATGTCCATCTCGCTGCCGGACGCGGTATAGGTGGAGGCCGTCGCCCCCATCAGGCTGGTGTTCAACTGCTTGATCACGTCGTATTTGAGCAGCCCGTAACTGGAAAGCAGCTCGCTGTCCAGGTTCACCTTGTACTGGTACTGCGGAATAATGGCGCTGTCACGCACGTTGTTCGTCCCGTCAATCTCGTTCAGGGCGTTGCACATTTCCTCCGCCAGGGCGTTCAACTGGTTTACGTCCTCGCCATAGACGGTATAGGTAATCTTCGCCTCCGTCGGCATCGAGTACTCCAATCCCTTTACCTCGACGGTCGCTCCCGCAATCCGCTCGTTCATCAACACCTGCAGTTCCCTGGCCGCCTCTTCTGCCGTTCCCGCCCCTTTCAATTTCTCCTCGTTGAGTTGAATCATGACCTGGCCGACGTTGTCCGCGTCGCTTAAAGAGGGAACCGTCAGGAAAAAGCTCGGCAGGCCGCCGCCGACCGACGCGGTATAATTATCCACCAGTTCCTCCTCGTCCAGAATGTCCCCAATCTGCTCGATGATTTTGCCGGTCTGCTCCAGGTTCATCGTCTCGCCCGTGATATTGATGTAGGCGACCGGCTTGGACGCGTACGGGAAGAACTGTAACCCCAACTGCAATACCAGCACCACGGCCACGCCCAGCGTGGCAAAGCACCCCACAAGCGTCAGGACCGGATGCTTGATTCCGACGTTCAAAAGGCCGTAAAACCCTTTTCGGACCACGGTCTCCTTCTCCGCCCGCTCCTTCGGCTCCGGCTTGAAGAAATAGTACGCAAGTACCGGGATCCCGCACATTGACATGAAGTAGCTGGCCGTCAGGGAGGCGATGACCACGGTCGGAATCGTCCCCGCCACCGCGCCGACCACGCCCGGCACGAAATAAATGGTGCCAAACGTGACCACCGTCGTCAACGTGCTTGTCAGCACCGGAACCCACGTCGTCTTGACCGCACCGCAAATCGCCGCCTCGCGCTCCATGCCGACGTTTAAGTTGTGTTGTATTTCCTCGCTCACCACCACCGCGTTATCTACCAAGATACCCAGGCTGACAATCAGCGCGGCAATGGACACGAACTGGAACTCGATTTTCAACAAGTTCATCACCACGAACGTAATCAGGATGCTGATTGGCAACGCCGTGCTGACGACCAACGCATTGCGGATACGCACGCCTATCATGACCACGATCATGATAAGGATAATGCTCTCCACCAGATTTACCAGAAAACTGTTGATATTGGCCGCAATGTCCTCCGGCGCGTACATGACCTCGTGGAAAATCAGCCCGTCCGGCAGTTCCTCCTTCAGCACGTCAATTTCCTTGCGAAGCCTTGTCCCGATATTGACCGCGTTCTTGCCTTCCGTGAACTTCCCGACCAGCAAAATGGTGTCGCGCCCATCCTGCACGTAATATTTGTCGCTCGTGTCCTCGATATAGACACTGGCCACGTCCTTGAGCTTGACGAATGAAAGCCCTTCCTCGCCCCCGCCGATGACCGTGTTTTCAATGTCCCGAAGATTTTCAAACAACCCGCTGCTTGATACCGTTACCGTCCCGCTGTCATACGAGATGCTCCCCGCCGGTATCGTCAGGTTCTGGGCCTGCATCAGGGAAAGGATGTTCTCTATGGAAACGCCATACGTCCGCATCTGCTGGATGTTTGCCTCCACCACGACCTGCTTTTCCTTCTCGCCATAGACCGTGACGCTGGAAACGTCCTCCACGTCCTGCAGGCGGCTTTGTATCGTCTGCCCGTAGGACACCAGTTCCTCCGCCGAATACACGTCGCTGGAGAGGCTGATGATGAACTGGTTGTTGCTGATCAAATCCGTGTTTACCTCGCTGGCCATGCAAGTGTCCGGGAGACTGCCCTGCACGTCCTCCACCGTCTGGCGCAAATCGTCAATCACGTCCTCCATCAGGACGCTGTCCTCATAATATATAATAATCACGCTGGCGGAATCCATGCTCATGCTCGTGTAGTAGTCCACCTTTTCCAGTTTGCCAATCTCCGTCTCCAGCTTCTCCGTGACAAATTTCTCCACGTCCTCGGGCGCGCCGCCCGGATAAATCGTGCTGACCACGGCCACCGCGATGGTCGTGTCGGGATTCTCCTGCTTGGGAATCACGTAGTAGCTGTAGATTCCGATTCCCACGATAATGAAGAGGAAAAACACCACGATGGCACGGTTCTTCAAGAGGACTTTTGTCAATTTATCCATAACTGCCTCCTATTCGTCCGCGTCCGGCGCGTCATCTGCATTTTCAGCGCCGTTTCCACCTGCCACGCCGTTCTCGCTTCCTGCTCCACTTGGCGCGTCATCTGCATTTTCCACGTCGTCAGGCGCGTCCTTCTCATAACTGACCGCGCTTCCCGTCTTGACGAGTTTCATGCCCTCGCTGATGACGATGTTGCCCTCGCCCAGGCCCGACACCATCACCATGTCGTTATTAACTTCCTCGATGACGACGTTCTGCCGCTTCGCGCGGCCGTCCTCCACCAGGTAGACATAGTCCTCGCCATCGTTCAAAATCACGGACAACGGCAGCCAGATGCCCTGCCTGGCCCCGATATTTATTTTCACCGTGGCCAATTCGCCAAGGTAAAAGTTGTCCTCGGTGAGAATCACCACGTCCGTCGCGTAAGTGCGGCTTGACTCGTCCGGCATCAGGCCGATTTTACTGATATATCCGTCGAACGGCGCGCCGTTGACCGTGATTTTTGCCCCCAGCCCCTGGTAAATGTCGCGGATGTCGCTCTGTGACACGCCAAAGTTGACGACACAGCGGTTGCTGCCAAGTACCACCGCCGGCATGATGGGATTGGCCATGCCGCCCTCGGTGACGCTCACCTGTATCACGTAACCGTCGCTTTTCGCCCGCAAAACACAGTCTTCCAGCGTCTCCACCGCGCTGTCATAATTGTTTTTCGCCGAATCGTACGTGGCCTGGGAAGACGTGACCGAATTGTCCGCCGTGTCGCACACTTCTTTCTGCGCCTTCGCCTCCCGTGACTGCGCGCCTTTTTCCAGCTTGTCGTCATACGCCTGCTGCGCGTTGTCCACTCCCTCGTTGTACGTGGTCAGGGTGGACTGGGCCGCGTCTAACTCCGTCTGCTTGGCCCGGTAATTAATCTGTGCCTGCGTGTACTCTGTCTGCTTCGTCTCGTGGGTCGCGCGCGCCTCGTTCACCTTGTTATCCGCCTCACTCAGTTCCGCCTGCTTGGCATCAATCTGCTCCTGCGTCGCCGTCCCGGAATTCTTCAACATGTCCAGTTCCGCGGACTTCGTCGCATAATCGCTCTGGGCGGACACAAGGTCGTTTCGTGCCTGGTCGTACTCGTCCTTCGTGCGCGTCTGCTCCGCCTCCGCCGTCACCATGTCCGAGGAAAGATTGTCCACCTTCTGCGTCTGCTCGTCGCGCCGCTCTATCGCGTTGTCCAGCGCCTCCCTCTCATTATCCGCGCCGCACGCCTCCCGGTAGTCCTCGTAGGCGTTGTCCCTCTGCTTGATGGCCGTGTCCAGGTTCGTCTGGGCGATTTTCAGGCTGTTCGCGTTATTTTCCACCTGCCGCCGGGCTTCCGTGTCGTCCATCGTGGCCAGCACGTCCCCCGCCTTTACCTGTTGCCCTTCCGTCACGTAAACGTGGTTCACGGTCCCTATCGAGGAAAATGTCGCCTGCTGTGTCTCCTCCGGCTGCACGATGCCCGTATAAGTCAGTTCCACGTCGTTGCCCATCGCCCCCACCTCGATGACGGAAACCTTGTAGACCTTCTCCTCCTTTTGCACCGGTTCCTCTTTTTTCCCAAAAAAGACCACGAAAATGACGGCCAGAGCCACCACCACGACTGCCGCCAAAACGACCACCCACTTGGGAACGTTCTTTTTCTTTAACGTATCCAAACCCGTCTCCTCCCTTTACGCATATATTATAACTGAAATAATTCATCATTTTTAGGATATTCTCCCACTATCTGTCTATTATATCAGACCGCCGTCAAGAAAGGAACCACAAAAAAATGAATTTTCTATGAAAAGAGATACCCCGGTTACTGTTCACGGGGCTGTGCGCTTCTACGCTCCCGCTCCGGTCCGTGCCAAACGTGTGCCACCGGCACACGGCACCGCCGCACGGCCACCGTCCAGTGAAATACCCCGCAGCAAGCTACGGGGCATCATAGCTTGAATACGCAGCAAGCTGCGGGGTATTGCACCCTCGCGGCAGTCGCCAAGGTCATGCAAGCATGACTTTGGCTCGTTGCTCGCGGGAATAAAGTAATGGAACCAAATGGGCATCCAGCCCATTGCCGCAGGCAATTATGAATGGCTGGATGCCGTTACAATCGCGGCCGGTTAGGCCGTGAATTGTAACACACCCCGGCTGACTTCATGGCAAACCGGGGCTTGTTATATTAAACGTTATTCTTTTTATTATTGCAAATCTGCCGCGGGTATCGTAAAATCCCCGGTCAGTTGTTCACTGACGGCCGTCACGTAATGCAGCTTTAGCGGATCGCCTTCGGCCGTCGCCACGGCATCCTTTGAGTTGGTCAGCGTCAACGTACCGCCCTCGTAGCTGTAGGTTCCCAAATCCTCTACATTATAGGTATCAAACACGAAACGGTACGTGCCGTCAGCACGGAAGGTAATGGTGGTCGCCCCGTCATCGCTGGTGACCGTGACATCCCCCTGCGCGGACGCATCCGCCGGATTTTCCACGCCACCGTCATCGGCAGAAGATGCCGCGCCGCCCGTTTCAGATGCCTTCACCCATCCTTTGACGGCACCGCCTTCCATAGTCCAAATCGTCTCCGGCACATAATCCAATACGGCGGGCACGTCCCCACTGTCATAAACACCATCTTCCTCATTTCCGGCGACGTTCATGCCAAAGGCCGACTTAATCTGCGAAGAGTACGTGTCCGACTGCATTTCCACCACGGCATGCGTCGGAACGGAAGTCGTATACGTGCCGTCCTCGTTCTCCATGTAAGTTCCTTCCGCGTTCATGGTCAGAACCAGTCCGAGTCCCGTGTCATCGCCGATTTCACAGCGTTTGTCAGATTCCACCACGTAAGCTTCGGAGAACAACGTGTAACCACCCTGGCCGTCAAGCGTCAAAGCGACATCCGTAAAGAACCGGCTGTCCGCCGCCACCAGACCTTTAAAGTCACTGCACAAGAACTGGTAATTTGGCATGTCCTCTGCATTCCCGTTATTCGCGTTGAACGAAACCTTGTACGTCCCGCCCGACTGCGTATGGACAAAATTTTCGGTATCGCCGCCTTCTTTGCCATTCCCGTTTCCTTTAACCAGGTTCATGGTCGGTATCAGCACGGCCAGGAGGACAAGCACGGTCGAAAGTCCAAATCCAATCACACGCGCGGTACTTTTTCCCTTTATAAATGCTTTTTCTGCCACCTTGTCCCGCGCGAAACTGCCGATGATGTTATAAACGACGGCGACGAGCAGGAGGATGGAAGCCGCGGCGGACAAATAGATGGCTTCCTCGCCGCCATGGCCGGAGTCATAATCCGTGACAATACAATTGCCGATGCCTTCCACACGGTCGCCGATAATCAGCATGGACGCTGCCGCGAAAAGGGCTGTCACGCCAAACGTCAGCAGTTTCGGCCAGAAGGCCTCCGGGATTTTCCCGCGAACGAACAACGCCACGATTTCCGCAAGAATGCCCGCTCCCAATAATATGGTAATGAGAATTGACTGCATCTGGCCGAACGTGTAATAGCCGGTCGTATAGCTGAAAGCGAACAGCACCACCGCCGCCACGGCCAAAACCAGGGCGGCGACGCCCGTGGTAAATTCCAATCCGTTTCTTTTGGTCATGTCATGACCTCCTTTCAATATCCCCGCCTTCTGAAGCAGAACGGGAAGCTGCAACGGTATCCACGGATGAGTCTTCCTTCTTCGTGCTTCGGATGAACAGAATAAAGCATACGATAAAACCGACAAAACTTAATCCGCCAAGAATCCGCAAAATCAGTTTCCACCATACAATCGTGATGCCGGCGGCAGATTCTTTCGTGACACCATTCATCAGGACACTATTTACATAAAAATATAGCTTGCGGTGATAGGACTCACGCAGGGCCGACTGCAGGACGATGTCCTTGGAAACGGTCTCCTCCGTGAATTCCCATGCCTTGCCGTTGTTGGAGCCGCCAAGCATCATGTCGTTGCCCGCCATGAGACATTCCCTGGGCAGAAAATACTGGGCGGATTTTACCGAGTCGGTAATCATCAGTCCGTTAAATCCCCACTCACCACGAAGAATGCCGTTCATCAGTCCGGTATGCGCGCCCACGTGGAGACAACCGATCCGGTTGAACGCGGACATCAACCCTTTTAAACTGCCGTCACGAATCGGAATCTGAAACCCACGCAACTCATTTTCACGCGCCGCCTGCTCGTTCAAGAATACGGCAAGCCCGTCGCGGTTCGTCTCCTGATCATTGAAGGCAAAATGTTTTGTGTTCGTCACGACGCCCTTTTCATACAAACTGCGATGCACGTATACGGCCGTCAGTCCGGTGAGCACGGAATCTTCGGAATAATAGCCGACGTTGCGTCCGTTATACGGCGTGCGGTGCAGGTTCAGTCCGGGGCCAAACCATGTACTGTAACCGCTCCAGAGCGCGTCATTGGCAATCAGCCGTCCTTCCTCAGCCTGCAAAAACGGGCTGAAGGTGGCGGCCACGACAGGTCCGCCCACGTACGCGTTCGTATGATAGCCATAGGCCGGATCATCCTCTGACACCTCATAGACTGTCCCCTTAGTCCGCTGTCCGATGGTTCCGACAATGCCTAACGGGGAATCCGACGGATTTTCCTTGGGCATCATGATGCCCGGCAATTCTTCCAAGTAAGCTATGTATTGGTTGACCAAATCTTCCAATGTCATCTCGTCCAAAACCTTCTCATACAACGGGTCGTCATAGTCAAGCCCGACCAATTCAACCGCCTCCGCCCCGTTGTCCGCGCCATAGGTAAATTCTTTCGGCCCTTCGTACTGGGATGCCTCAAGCTTTGCGTTGTAAACCGCGTTGCGGAGCATATAAATCATTTCGGACGTGGCCGAAAGGCTCTCGACGCTTTCCGGGAACGTGTTGGCCCAGTCGT
This sequence comes from Lachnospiraceae bacterium, assembly GCA_910574865.1. Taxonomy (GTDB): domain Bacteria; phylum Bacillota; class Clostridia; order Lachnospirales; family Lachnospiraceae; genus Schaedlerella. The sequence goes on from CAJTDN010000001.1 coordinate 113,405, forward strand.
TCCGCGTCAAATAGGTAACGGAAACGTCGGTTTCCAGGTTATTTAAGTCGGCATCGTCCAACTGGTTCTGGATAATGACGTCGTTTGTTTTCGTCAAATAGGTGTCCGTGGTCAGGGCCTCGCCATATACCGCGCCCGTGGGCTCCATCCCGTCCGCCTTGTCCGGGTACATTTCTTTTAACACGGCTTGTACCGCGTCATGCGCGCCGTTTCCGGTGGCAAAATAATATTCTCCCGCCTCAAGCACATAAGCGCCCTTCACCCCGTCATGGGCGTAACCGGTATCATAACTATAGAAATCCTGGGCGTTGAAGCTTAACGTGACCTCTTCGGATTTCCCCGGCTCCAACAAGACGATGTCCGCATAAGTCTGCTCGTCAGCCTCTCCCGTCTTACCATAGGCGACAAGCTGGATGGCAGATTTTTCAACACCGTTCTTGCGGTCATTCTCCGTATACGGAAGGGAGACGTAGAGCTGCACCGCGTGCTTCGCGGCCTTATCGCCGATGTTGGTGACTTTGACGGTCACGGCGGACTCGCCCTCCCCGCTCCAGTCGATATCAGCGTCTACGATTTCCTCTTCAAACTCAGAACCTTCCACGCCATAGCCAAAACTATAAGAAACTTCCTTATCGTAGTTCCAGACGCGCCCGCCGTCCACGGTTTCCCCTTTCATGGCGTTCGTGGCGTTTCCTTGCCCGGCAACACTGTCAAAATAACGTGTCTCATAATATTTATAACCGGTGTAAATGTTTTCACTTTCTACCAGGTACCAGCTGCCGCGCAGGGCGTTATTCGTGGTAGTCTCAATTTCATTCGCATTGTCGAACGTGTAAATCCCCAAATTCTGCGCCGCCGGGGATAGTGAGGAATTGACCGCAAACGTATCGGGCAAATGGCCGGACGGCAGCATTTCGCCAGAGAGCAGCTTGGCAATGCCGTAAGTGCCATAGGCTCCCGGGTTCCCAATCCAGACAACGCAGTCCACCGCCTCGTCTTTTTTCAGTTCCTCGATTTCCATGGCCGAGGACGAGTTCAACAATACCACGATTTTGGAAAATCCTTGATTTTTCACAAAACTCAAAAGATCCCGCTCGTCGTTGGACAAGCTTAAAATGTTCCCGGTGGGGCTATTGGAAAATTCACCTGGATTTTTCAGGCCGTTGATTCCGGGATAAAAGCAGCAGCTTTCCCCCGCATCACGCCCGAACACGATGACGGCCGCGTCCTTATAGTCCCCGATGTCGGCCGCGTTATATTCGCCAACCGGCACTTCATTGACCGTGGCTCCCTGGTCGTCATAACTGCTGACGACATTGCCGCCGGAAGCACGGCCGGGAGTATACTCCGCTTCCTTACTCTTATAAAACTGTACCATGTCCGGATTTACGGAAAATCCGTTTTCCGCCATGGCATCGGCCAGGGACACGATGTTCGACGCGTCGGTCAGTTCCCCCATGGAACCGCCAAACTGCATCTTGTCCCCGCTTCGCATGCCAAACAACGTGACGTTCGTACCGTCTATGCCCGGCATCCCTTTCAACACGACCGAACCCTCGGCGGCCAGTCGGGTGTTTAAATCAATCTGTGCCTGAATCAAATCCGACGGTTGCTCAAAATCCGAGCGGTACAGATAATCGTCCGGATTATCACTGCGCTCGATGCTTGCATCCGAGGTGCCAAGCAATTCGTTTATTTTCCCGCTCCAGGCATCTGCCACGCCGGCGACAATTTCCGTTATCACCAACAAGGCGAGAAGGATACTTGCCAGCCCCCGGAACACATGACTTTTCTTTTTCATGTGTCACTTCCTCCTTTTTGTTTGTGCCGTTCATGCGGCACCTTTTTTCCAATCTTGGATGACTGCATTATAAAATAGAAAAGAAACGCTTTTCAACCGTCTGGCACGAGCGGCACGGTTTCTGGCGCGGACAGCACGGGGGATGTCATTCACGCCAAAAAACGGGTGTCTGTGCCAAACGTATGGAAACATGAAGCGATATTCGCTATGATGAGTACGAAACAAGAACAATCATGGAAAGGACAGTCACGATGAAAAAAGGAACGAAAGCCAGGAAATGGCTGAAACGCATTTTTCTGGTGCCGGCCATCGGTTTTCTGACCCTGACGGCCGCGTTGGCAGCATTCGTCGGCCTACACAAAAACACGGAGCTTTCCTGGGTGCGCGGGGTCAACCTGGGCAGTTGGCTGGTATTGGAACATTGGATGACGCCGGAAGTGTTTTACGGAACGGAAAGCTATGACGAGTACACGCTGGCCAGGGAGCTTGAAGCCGAGGACTATGCAAAACGGATAAAAAAACACCGCGACACATATATCACGGAAAAGGATTTCGCGGCCATGGCAGACATGGGAATCAACGTCGCTCGCATCCCGGTTCCCTATTATATTTTTGGCGACCGTACAGACGAACCTTACCTCGCGTGCATCGACAAGTTGGACGAGGCCTTTGACTGGGCTGAAAAATATGGGATACAAGTATTAATCGACATGCACATGGTACCCGGCAGCCAGAACGGATTTGACAATGGCGGAATCGGCGGGGTATGCACATGGGCGCAAAATCCCGACGATGTGGAGTACGTGCTGGACGTGTTGGAACGGCTGGCGAAACGTTACGGGAAACGAGAAGGACTGTTCGGAATCCAGCCGCTCAACGAACCGCTGGTTGGCAATGAAGACTGGGCCGACATGGACGTAAGGAAACGCTACAAGCCGGTTGACGAGGCGATGTACGCGGCCTCGGCGCCGATTTCACTGGACTTCTTAAAAGAATACTACCTCCAGGCTTACGGGCGGCTGCGCCCGCTTTTGCCGGAAGGGAAATGGATTGTGTACCATGACGCGTTCTCCATGTGGAATTGGTTTACCTTCATGTCAGACAAACATTACGAAGGCGTGGTGTTTGACACGCATGTATATTTGTTCAACGTGGAATCCGTGGGATTGGAAGGAAAATTCTGGAACAGCGCGTTCATTCACGGAAACGGCCTCCTCATGCGAATCATGCAGACGCGTTTTCCGGTAATCTGCGGGGAATGGAGCTTGTTCAGTAATTACGCCATGACCTTGGAATACGAGGAGCGGGAAGCATACTATGCGGATGTCGCCAAAGAACAGCTGGAGGCCTGGAACCATTATGGGGCAGGAGGGATTTATTGGAATTACCGCATGGGCGACGGCGCCCAGGAGGAAAAAAACCAGGCCTGGGATTTGCGGCATGCCTGGGAAAATGGATGGATTTCCATGGAACAGTGAGAACAAAGTCCGGCCGGACTCTCGCGCTGGAGCGCGGCTGCGGCAGCAGCCATTTTCCTTAGGCGCGAAGTGCGCATCCACCCGGAGGGTTTTGTGTCATCCTATGACATGATACAAGCGTCAAAAGGTCATGCGTTTCATGCTTGCATGAAAAAGGATGACTTTGGGACGCGCAAAACACCGAAAAGTAGCCATTTTTCGCAGAAAAATGAGCGGATTTGAGGTGTTTTAGGATTACGGGAGTGCGTTAGCACGGAGTAATCCGTGTATCATGAGCGTCAAAATACCTTTTGACGCTCTAATCATGACATAAAAAGACCTGCTTTTCGTGACGAAAATGTGGTTACCTGGGACAAGGTACTGGTAAAAAGAGGAAAAATAAGATAAGATGCTGCCTGAAATGAAACGTGCCACACACGCGGAAAACGGGACATGAAAATAGTTGGGAGGTAAATCATGGAAAAGATAAGAGGAACCAATCTTGGCAACTGGCTGGTACTGGAAGAATGGATGCAGCCGGAATTTTTTGAGGGAACCGGCGCGAAGGATGAAATTTGGCTGGGAAGAAAGCTCCCGGCAGACGTCCTGGCACAAAAGTTGAAAAAACACCGTGACAGCTACGTGACGGAAGAAGATTTCGCTTTTATCGCACGGCAAGGATTAAACCTGGTGCGGATTCCGGTACCATTTTTTATTTTCGGGGACCGGCCGCCTTACCCGGGCTGTGTCGAGTATCTTGACCTGGCCTTCGAATGGGCACAAAAATATAAGCTCAAGGTGCTGATTGACCTGCACACGGTTCCCGGCAGCCAAAACGGCTATGACAACGGGGGCATTACCGGGGTATGCAAATGGTGTAAGAATCCTGCGGAGGTCGAATTCGCACTTGGCATCCTGGAACGCTTGGCCAAACGGTATGGCACGCACGAATGGCTTTATGGGATTGAAGTCTTAAATGAGCCAATCAGCTTTAGTGTTTATATAACGGCTCCATCCACCGGAAAAGCGGTGGACAAGGAAGAGGCGAAAGGTTCCGGCCACGTGCCGATGTCTTTTTTAAAAAATTTTTATTGTGACGCTTACCAGCGGCTGCGAAGCATTTTGCCGGAAGATAAGGTTATCGTGTTCCATGACGGGTTCCGCTTGCGCGCATGGAAGGATTTTTTCATAAAGCGCCAGATGAAAAACGTGATACTGGACACGCATATTTACATATTCGCGATGGAAAACTTCGTGCCGGTCCCAAAGCCCTGGGTTTACCAGATTTATATCAATTCCGAAAAACGCAAGATTGTCAACGCGAGCAAGTACACGCCCGTGATGGTGGGGGAATGGTGCATTTGTAATAAATATGCGGTAAACGCGAGAAAAATCGGACATGGCGGGGAAGAGTCCCTGCTGGAAGAAGCACGCCGCTACCGTGAAATCGCGGACATGGAAGTGACAGCGTGGGAGGCGAGCGCGGGCTGGGTATATTGGAATTACCAGATGAACAAAGACATCCAAAAGCCGATGGACGAGGCCTGGAAGGAAAGCTGGGATTTGCGCCGCTGTATCAAAAACGGCTGGTTTGAATTGTAGAAAAAATTTCCAGCTGTGCGGTTGGATAATCCAAAGATTATCCAACCCATCCATACATTCGTAAAACTCGCGCTTACGCGCTCTCACGTCTGCTAATGCAGCCGTGTTTTACTCATTTGGAGGATGGGTTGCTAGTCCGATGACGGACTGTCATTGCAATAAATTGCATTCCGGTCTGTCATCGGATTGCAACCGCACAGTTGGAAAAATTTCAAATGAAATCGCGTCGGAAATTGCAGGAGGAAGATGGACATGGACATATTGAAAAAAAAAATCTGGAACAGCCCGCTGCTTCGGTCGAAGGCAAAAAAGGAAGTGGGATTGGCGGAAATGTTTTTTGGCTATTTTATCGGCCCGTTCTGCGTGCTGGCAATGACCAGCGTGGTCGGTTCCTATTACCTGACGTTTTACCGTACATATGACGACATCGTGAATCAGGGGGCGTTTTTAACACTGCTCCCGCTGGTTTCAGTCATCCCCATGGCAGTTACCAACATCATTGTGGGAATCGTGGTGGGAAAAACCAGAACCCGGGCCGGAAAAGCCAGGCCTTATATCTTGACGGCCGCGCCGCTGTTACTGGTGTTCGGGATTTTGATGTTTTGCATCCCCTACCTTTCACTGGGGGTGCGCATGGCATGGATGGCCGTCACCTATAATTTATTTGCCGCCATTGCCAGCCCGATTTACGGAACCGCCCATTACCTGATGGTGTCGCTTTCCACCAGGGATTTGGCAAAACGCGGGCAACTGTCGGTGGTCGCCAACATTCCGGCGGTCGCCGGGAACGGCCTTATGAGTTCGATACTGATGCCCATGATATTGAACTGGATTAACGCCGTACCAAGAAATGACTTGGTACAAAACCGCTGGCAGATGACGATGGTCTGCTTCTCGGCCGCGGCATTTGCGGGATGCCTTTTGGAATACTTTTTTACCCGGGAGCGCATCACGGAAGAGGACATGGCAGAACCGGAACAAGCACGGGAACAAAGCCCAGGACAAGCCCAGGAGCAAAAACCGGACTTGGGTAATGCAGAACTGCCCCCGACCGGCGTCCAACTAAAATCCGCCATGAAAGATAAGTTTTGGTGGATTATCATGGTATTTTACCTCCTCTACCAGATGGGCGTCATGTTCAAGGGCGGATATGTGTTCAACATTTTCTGCCATGAATATTTTTCGCAAATCACGGTGTTTGGCACGACGCTCTCGGCAGACATGGTCCAGTCCGTGCTGGCATTGATCAGCGGAATCCCATTGGCGGCGGGAATGCTTTTCATCTGGCCTTTGGCAAATAAGTTCGGGAAAAAGAACGTAATCGTGGCCGGATGCGTGATTTCCATCGCTGGAAGCCTGATTTGCCTGGCGAACCCCGCGAACTTCGTCGTCATGCTGATTGGCCAGACTTTCAAGGGATTTTCCAGTATCCCCGGGGCTTACGTGATGATGGCGTTGTTCGCGGACGTGCTGGATCATCTGGAGGCCCGGTTCGGATATCGCGTCGACGGGGTGTCCATGTCGGTATATAACACGGTGATAACCGTTGTCAACGGCCTGGCTGTCGCGGTGTTTAATTTCTTTTACGACAGCGCGCTGTTTCCCGCGCAAAAGGTTGCCAGCTTCTTTTTCCTGGGATTTGAAATCGTGGCTCACGGGATATTAATCGTCTTGCTACAATTTTTGACGGTGGAAAAAAACATCGAGGCAGAACAAAAGTTAATCGCAGAGCGGAAAGCGGCAGAACAGAATCAAAATTAAAAGGAACACTTGGAAAAAGGAAATCCGCAGGTTCCATAACACCAGGACCTGCGGATTTCTTTTCCAGAAAATGGTAAAATCCATCCGTCGTTACCGCTCAGGCAGGCTTTCTCGTTTCCAACGGTATCATCACCTGCAGGCCGAACGTTCTTTTTTCCTGGCTGATTTGGACGTCCCCTTTATACTTTTTCGCGATCATGCGGATGCTGCGCACACCAAATCCGTGATAATCCTTGTCCGCTTTGCTTGTAACAAGATATCCGTTTTTTAGCTTCAGTTTCCCTTCAAAATAATTATCGATAAAAATATGCAGCATCTGTCCCTGCTCACGGATTGTCAGACTGATAACGCGCTTTTCTTTTTCATATTTCATCACCGCCTCAATCGCGTTGTCGAGCGCGTTTCCAAGCAGCGTGTAGATGTCCAGCACATCCATGAACGCGATGTCATGGATTTTGATGTTGCAGGAAAGATTAATCTCGTGCAAAGTGCATGCCATGCTTTTCTCCGTCAATATCGTGTCCAGCACCTCGTTTCCCGTCTGCACGGCCGCGTCATAAAACCGGATGGCGCGGCTTGTCTCTGCAAAAGCCTCCGCCCGTCTCGCGTCATCAACCAGCTCCAACGCGCGCAATTGATGTTTCAAGTCATGGCATTTCTGATTAATCAAATCAATATTGTCCCTGGAAAGCTGGTACTTCTGCTCTTTCTCCTTCTGCAGGACACGCATCATCTGCCTATCCTGCTGCAGGTAAATAATTTCGTACAGCAAATATAGGAACACGAACATTACCACACAAAATACCGCCAGCATCCACGTCAGATAATACGGCAGAATCACCTCGTTCAGCACTTCCGCAGACGCGTACGCGTCCCCCGGCGTCTTCACCCAGGCAAACAATCCGCTGGTCAGATTCTGTACCAACGTAAATAACAAGCAGTTCACGACATTCCCCCACAAAATCCGCGACGAATCCAAAACCGAGGCATGCTCCTGTAAATGCAGGTGTCCTGACATGACACGATAAAGAAGAAGATACACGCTCCCATAAATCAGGAACAAGATGGCCGTGTAGGCTGCCGGGTGCTCTTCCGGGAACCGCGGCATCCAGATTCCAATCCACAAATAGCGGATGAATACCGTCATTAATTCCTGCAGCACCGTGCCAAGTATCAGGCAAAACACCCCCGTCCCGACCGTAATGTCATAGCAAAACAGTAAAAACAGAAGCGTGAGCCAACTCGCGGCCAACCACCAAAACGCGCCAGCCACGCTTCCGACCATGATTGGAACGGGCAGATTACTTACCAGGAAATAGGTAAATGTAAACATCCACAAGAAAACGCAGCCCCCGGCAAAACGACACCAAAAACGCGGGCGGCGCTCCTGCTCATAATGCAGAAATACCAGCTCCGCAAAAACCAGGCCGAACATGAAGCGCACCATATCCAACAAATTCAAGTATGTCATCCCCATACCGGCACCTCACCCCTCACGTATTTCATATAAGCCGTCTTAACCTTGTCCTTATATCCCCGCCCCACCGGCAATATCTGGCCGCCTACCGTCACTTCTTTGCTGAGTATCTTTTCCACATACCGCAAACCCACCAAATAAGAACGATGAATCCGCACAAACCCGTATCCCGCCAGTTCCTGCTCGATTTCGGCCATGCTGCCCCGGCACCGGTACTGCGCCGCCGTTGTATGAATGTACAAATAATGGGACAATACTTCCACATAGACAATGGTATCTGTTCGCAGCCTGCGCAATCCCTCGGTGGTGTCCACCTGGATGACATGATTCCTTTTCTGTGATGCCTTGGCCACCGTCCGATGGAATTTCATGGAAAAATCATAATACCCTATCGGTTTGATGATATAGTCCACGGCATCCACCTCATAACCGTTAATCGCGTACTGCGCGATATTCGTCACAAAAATAATCGTCACCTCCGAATCCGTCTCGCGCAATTTCCGCGCGGTATCTATGCCGTTCGTCCCCGGCATGTCGATATCAAAAATAATGATATCGTACACCTTCTGGTAATGTTCCAAAAACGCGTCGCCCGATGGGAAGGACACATTCTCCATTGCCACGCCGGACTCCTCTTCGAATCTTGCCACATACTGCTGCAATCGTTCTCGTTCCGCCCTCTCGTCATCTACAATCGCAATCCGCATCGTTTTCTTCCCGTTTCCTTTCACGCTTTAACGTCAACATATAAACATTATCATCATACCATTCCCACGCAAAAATTTCCATCCTTTCTTTTGGGTTTTGGGATTACTTTTCGCAGCCGTGTGGGCACCCCCCCCGTGAAAAATAACGAAAATCCGTTGAGTAAAATCTCCCAAAAGAATATAAGAAGGCCGTGCGCCCATTTACATGAAACGCACGGCCATTCACCTAGCCCGCAGCTCCTTTATCTCAGCATCTAATTCTTCCACGCTTCTTCCGGTTTTCGTTACATATATGTCTGTTTCAATTATTTTTTCCCTCTTTCCAACACGGTATTCGTTCTCTTTAAAGCGTCCCTATTTAAAAAGGAGCAAAACCCGTCCGACAACTTGATTTTCCGCTTTTTAAAGAATAATATCGAGAAAACTCATGAGAACACGAAAGACTTCCTTGACTTCATGCCGCGCATCAGCGAAACGCAGCAAAAAATCATGGTGCACAATATTTTTCGAGCAGATTATAAAAACGCTGCTGGAGCCGTACTATGGCGCCACCTACTGGCTGCAGGACCTATTTTGCCAGTTGATTGACATCCTCTCCAACGCGCAGTACTATAACGTGCAGCATGACGTTCACCATGGCCGCGGCGGGAAACATGCTGAAAAACACAAAAAAATGTGTCGCAGATAATGGAAGAATTGCATTTTTCCAACCGGACACATTTTTATAAGTTATTTAATGAACATTACCACATGACGCCGAGGCAATACCGTGAAACCCATACGGAATTTCACAACAAACCGTCATAAGGACAGCCCCTAATACCTCACGTAAACCATGCTGCTCGGAACCGGGCCGACAATCACGCCCACGCTGGTGTTCGCCGCATGTATCATCTGTCCCCCGCCGATATAAACGCCGCAATGCGTCGCGTTCACCGCGATGTCGCCCGGCTGTGGGTCGCTTACGCGCGGCCACGTCAAAAACGTGTATGTAGTCCCCAACCGGGAATAAGAACCGGTCAGGCAGTAGCTTACGAAACCGGAACAGTCAAACGCTCCCGGGCTGCACGCGCCCCACACGTAATCCGCGTTCCCCACCCAGCTATAGGCGCGGTCGACAATCGCGTTCCCGGTAGCCACGTTGTAAACAGGCTCCCGTTTCGGCTTGCTCGTAGAGCCTGACGATGAGCTGGAAGAATTGTTCGCCGCGGCCGCCTGCTCGGCCGCCCGGCGTTCCGCCGCCAGCCTTTCCTGCTCAAGCCGCTCGGCTTCCCGCCTGGCCTCTTCCTCGCGCCGCCTCTGGGCCTCCTGGGCAATCCGCGCCGCCTCCTGGATCATGTCGTCCAGGTTCGCGATATCCACGCGCTTGCTCTCAATCAGCTGCGTGACCTCGTCCGACTTCGCCTGGTACTCCGCCTCTTTCTGGCGTAGTTCCTCGGCCTCCTGTTCCAGCCGCGCCTTCAAGTCCTTCACGTTCTGCACGGCCTCCTGGTACACCGCAAGCTGCGCCCTGTCATACTCGTGAAGCTTCTGCGCATATTCCGCCTTCGTCAGGGCCTCGGAAAAGCTGCCCGCCGAGAAAAAGTTCTCCACCGGGGTGGAATCCCCCTCCTCGTACATGCACTTGATACGCTTCAGCAAGGCCTGGTACTGGGCCTCCTCCTCTTCCTGCGCGGCCTGCAAATCCAACTCTGCCTGGGCAATCTCCTGCCCTTTCTCAATCAGCTGCAGTTCCAAATCGTTAATGGTACCCAGCAAATCGTTCAACTGGTTCTGCAAATCGTTCATCTCCGACTCGGCCTGGGCTTTCTCTCCCTCAAGTTCCACCACCCGGTCATCCTCGGGTGCCGCCAAAACCGGCGATACGACCATCGCGCAAACCATAACGAGTGATACTAATGTCCGACGTACTTTTTTTAGTTTCATCCTTTCACCTTTCCTTTTATTAATTATTTATGTCCCCACATATGTCTGTATCATAACACGGTTCAAGTACATTTTTCAACAGTTTTAGCAAAAGAAACATAAACTTTTTATATTTTTGTAAGAAAATGTAAAATTTCTTCCTTTTTTCAAAGGTTATTGTGAAATTTATTATAATACACCAGAAATGGTTTTGCAATATCCTTGTAACAATTTCGAAATATTTTATATTATTCGGGTACTTTTCACGGCTATTTGGATGTCCTCCCATGAAAAATAACTATAATCGGACGGAAAAACCACAAAATTTACAGTTTACAAACGTCAAAAAATGCGGTATAGTAGGTGAAACGGTAACTGCAAATGGTTGCCGGGTCCCGCCAAGGGGCAAGAGGAAGAAAGGATGACGGTTATGGGAAAAGTGAATAAGGCTCGGTTTGAGGGCTTGTATCGGCCCGAATTCGAGCATGACAACTGCGGTATTGGCGCGGTGGTGAACATCAAGGGCGCAAAGAGCCACGAGACGGTGGCGGACGCGCTGAAGATTGTAGAAAACCTTGAACATAGGGCAGGCAAGGACGCCGAGGGTAAGACAGGAGACGGAGTGGGAATCTTGTTACAGATTTCTCACAAGTTTTTCTCCAAGGTCTGTGAACCCCTCGGCTTTTCTTTGCCCTCCGAACGGGAATACGGGGTGGGAATGTTCTTCCTGCCGCAGGACGAACTGAAGCGCAACCAGGCGAAGAACATTTTCGAGGTCATCGTGGCCAAGGAGGGCCTTACGTTCCTCGGCTGGCGGAAGGTGCCCGTCGACCCGTCCGTGCTCGGCAAGAAGGCCGCCGAGTGCATGCCCTACATCATGCAGGCGTTTATTGAGAAACCGGGGCGCGTCGAAAAGGGACTGCCCTTTGACCGGCGCCTCTACGTCGTGCGGCGCATTTTCGAGCAGAGCAGCGACGACACCTACGTGGCCTCGCTCTCCAGCCGCACCATCGTCTACAAGGGAATGTTTTTGGTGGGACAGCTGCGCTTGTTTTTTGGCGATTTACAAGATACGGATTACGAATCGGCAATCGCCATGGTGCACTCCCGTTTCAGCACGAACACGAACCCGAGCTGGGAGCGCGCGCACCCGAACCGTTTCATGGTACATAACGGGGAAATCAACACGATCCGCGGAAATGCCGACAAGATGCGGGCGCGCGAGGAAACGATGGAATCCTGCTTCCTCAAGGGCGATCTGCACAAGGTGCTGCCGGCCATCAATTCGTCGGGTTCCGATTCGGCGATGCTTGACAACGCCTTGGAATTCATGGTGATGAGCGGCATGGAACTGCCGCTGGCGGTCATGGCCGCCATTCCCGAGCCGTGGGAAAATAACCGCGGCATGCCGCAGAAGATCAAGGATTTTTACCAATATTACGCGACGATGATGGAACCGTGGGACGGCCCGGCCTCCATCCTCTTTTCCGACGGGGACTGCATGGGCGCGGTACTTGACCGTAACGGCCTGCGTCCGTCGCGCTACTACGTCACGGACGACGACCGGCTGATCCTCTCCTCCGAGGTGGGCGTGCTTGACATCGACCCGAAAAAAATCCTGGTCAAGGAACGGCTGCACCCGGGGAAAATGTTGCTGGTCGACACCGTGCAAGGCAAGGTAATCAGCGACGAGGAATTGAAAGAATATTACGCCGGCCAGGAGCCATACGGCGAATGGATTGACGGCAACATGATTTTGTTGAAGGATCTGAAAATCCCCAACCGCGACATTCCCGAGTACACGAAGGAAGAATGCCAGCGGCTGCAAAAGGCCTTCGGCTATTCTTACGAGGAAGTGAAAAGCTCCATTTTAAATATGGCGAAAACCGGGAGCGAGGGCACGGCGGCCATGGGTATCGACATCCCGCTGGCGGTATTGTCGAAAAACGGCCATCCGCTGTTTGGCTATTTCAAGCAATTGTTCGCCCAGGTGACAAACCCGCCGATTGACGCCATCCGCGAGAAAGTGGTGACGTCGACGACCATTTACATCGGGGCGGACGGCAACCTCCTGGAGAAAAAGGAAGAGAACTGCAAGATGCTGAAGGTGCACAACCCGATTCTCACCAACACGGACTTGCTGAAAATCAAGCACATGGACGTGGAAGGCTTCCAGGTGGCGGAGATTCCGATTACCTATTATAAGAACACGAGCCTCGACAAGGCAATGGACTATCTGTTCATCGAAGTGGACCGCGCCATCCGCGAGGGGGCGAACATCCTGATTCTCTCCGACCGGGAAATGGACGAATACCATTTGGCGATTCCTTCCCTTTTGGCCGTGTCCGGCTTACAGCAGCACCTGGTGCGCACGAAGAAGCGAACCTCCGTGGCCATGATCCTGGAATCCGGCGAGCCGCGCGAGGTGCACCATTTTGCCACGCTGCTGGGATATGGAGCCTGCGCCATCAACCCGTACCTGGCGCACGAGTCCATCCGCCAGCTGATCGATGGCAACATGCTGCACAAGGATTATTACGCGGCGGTCAACGATTATAACGACGCGGTCATTAACGGCATCATCAAAATTGCCTCGAAGATGGGCATTTCGACGATCCAGTCTTACCAGGGCGCGAAGATTTTCGAAGCCGTCGGGTTGAAGGAGGAATTTATCGATAAATATTTTACGGACACCGTAAGCCGCGTGGGCGGCATCGGCATCGAGGAAATCGCCAGGGATTACACGGCGTTCCACACGAGAGGATTCGACCCGCTGGGACTTGACGTGGACATGACGTTAGACAGCATCGGACGGCACAAGTCCAAGAGCGGCGCCGAGGAGCATCTGTACAACCCGCGCACGATTCACGCGCTGCAGCAGTCCACCCGCCGGGGCGACTATGAGTTGTTCAAGCAATATACGAGAATGGTGGACGAAGAAGGGGAAAAAATCAACCTGCGCGGGCAGCTGGAGTTCAATTATCCGAAAAAGGGCGTGCCGCTTGACGAGGTGGAGGGCGTCGATTCCATCGTCACCCGCTTCAAGACCGGGGCCATGTCCTACGGTTCCATTTCGCAGGAGGCGCACGAGACGTTAGCCGTCGCCATGAACCGCCTGCACGGGAAATCGAACAGCGGCGAGGGTGGCGAGGACATCGAACGCCTTGAGAGCGACCGCTGCTCGGCCATCAAGCAGGTGGCGTCGGGAAGGTTTGGCGTGACGAGCCGCTACTTAGTCAGCGCGAAGGAAATCCAGATTAAGATGGCGCAGGGCGCGAAACCGGGCGAGGGCGGGCATCTGCCGGGCGGGAAGGTCTACCCGTGGATTGCCAGGACACGGCATTCCACGCCAGGCGTGAGCCTGATTTCCCCGCCGCCGCACCATGACATTTATTCCATCGAAGATCTCGCGCAACTGATTTATGATTGTAAAAATGCCAACAAGGACGCACGCATTTCCGTCAAACTGGTTTCCGAGGCGGGCGTGGGAACGGTGGCGGCCGGCGTGGCCAAGGCCGGTGCCGGTCTCGTCCTCATCTCCGGATATGACGGCGGCACGGGGGCGGCCCCGCGCAGTTCCATCCAAAACGCGGGCCTGCCTTGGGAACTGGGTCTGGCGGAAACGCACCAGACGTTGATTGCCAACGGCCTCCGGGAGCGTGTGCGCATCGAGACGGACGGCAAGCTGATGAGCGGACGCGACGTGGCCATCGCCGCCGCCCTCGGCGCGGAGGAATTTGGCTTCGCGACCGCACCGCTGGTGACGATGGGCTGCGTGATGATGCGCGTCTGCAACCTGGATACCTGCCCGGTCGGCGTGGCCACGCAAAATCCGGAGCTTCGCAGGCGGTTTGCCGGAAAGCCGGAGTACGTGATGAACTTCATGCGTTTTATCGCCCAGGAATTGCGCGAATACATGGCGAAGCTGGGCGTTCGCAGCGTGGACGAACTGGTCGGCCGCACCGACCTGCTGCGCATGAAAGAAACGGCGACTTCCGAACGGGCGGCAACGCTGGATTTGGGCCGGATTTTGTACAACCCGCACGCACATGAGAAGGCGGGCATGAAGTTTAACCCGAAAAAGGTATATGATTTTGAACTGGAAAAGACACTGGACGAAAAGGTACTTGTTTCAAAAATGATGCCCGCCCTGGAAAAAGGCGAGTCAAAAAGCGTTGAAATCGAAGTAGGGAACACTGACCGGACGTTTGGCACGATTTTCGGCTCGGAAATTACGAGGCGTTACCCGGATGGACTCGACGAGGACACTTACGTGGTGAAATGCAAGGGCGCGGGCGGCCAGAGCTTCGGCGCGTTCATCCCGCGCGGGCTCACGCTGGAGCTTGTCGGCGACAGCAACGATTATTTTGGAAAGGGACTCTCGGGCGGCAAGCTGGTGGTACGTCCCCCGCAGGGAATCCGCTACAAGACGAACGAGAACATCATCATCGGCAACGTGGCGCTCTACGGCGCGACCAGCGGCAAGGCCTATATCGGCGGCGTGGCGGGCGAACGCTTCTGCGTGCGCAATTCCGGGGCGAGGGCGGTCGTGGAAGGGGTCGGCGACCACGGCTGCGAATACATGACGGGCGGCTGCGTGGTCATCATCGGCCAGGTCGGCAAGAATTTCGCGGCCGGCATGAGCGGCGGCATCGCCTACGTGCTCGACGAGGAAAACGATTTATATAAGAAGGTCAACAAATCCATGGTGAACATGGAGCGCGTCACGGACAAGTACGACGTGCAGGAAATCAAGAACATGCTGAAGGAACACGTAGAATGCACCGGCTCACCGATTGGGAGGACGGTTTTGGAGAATTTCAAGGAATATTTGCCGAAGTTCAAGAAAATCATCCCGGAAGACTACGAGAAAATGATGGCGGCCATCCTGCAGATGGAGGAAAAGGGCCTGAGCAGCGAACAAGCGAAAATAGAGGCGTTCAATCAGATTAAAAACGGGAAATGAGGTGGCGCGCAATGGTAAGTACAAGGTGTTTCATCAGATTAAAAATGGAAGGTGAGGTAACGCGACATGGGAAAACCGACGGGGTTTTTAGATTATAAGAGACAAGACAAGACGGCGGAGGATCCAAGGAGCAGAATCCTGCATTTCCGGGAATTCCACACGCCGCTTTCCAAGGACGAACAAGAAATCCAGGGGGCGCGGTGCATGGCCTGCGGCGTTCCTTTCTGCCAATCGGGACAGATGTTAAACGGCATGGCGAGCGGGTGTCCGCTGCACAACCTGGTGCCAGAATGGAACGACTTGATTTACAACGGCAACTGGGAGGAGGCGTACTACCGCCTGGTAAAGACGAACAATTTCCCGGAATTCACGTCCCGCGTCTGTCCGGCCTTGTGCGAGAACGCCTGCACTTGCGGGCTTCATGACGAGCCGGTGTCCACCAAGGCGAACGAGTACGGCATCATTGAAAACGCCTATGACAAGGGCTACGCGGCGGCGCGCCCGCCGAAGGTGCGCACCGGGAAAAAGGTGGCTGTCATCGGTTCCGGCCCTTCGGGCCTGGCGGCGGCGGACTTACTCAACCGCAGAGGACATTCCGTGACGGTCTATGAGCGCGAGGACAAGGTGGGCGGCCTATTGCGCTATGGCATCCCGAACATGAAGCTGGAAAAGCAGGTCATTGACCGCAAGGTGAAAATCATGGAGGAGGAGGGCGTCACGTTCAAGACCGGCTGCAATGTCGGAAAGGACGTGAAGGCTTCCGCCATTTTGAAAGAATATGACAAGGTAATTCTGTCCTGCGGGGCTTCGAACCCGAGGGACATCAAGGTGCCGGGGCGGGACGCGGACGGGATTTATTTCGCGGTGGACTTCTTAAAATCCACGACCAAGGCACTGTGGACTGACAAGGCGCAGGCGAACGCTTCAACCGCCGCGCGGACGGCGGACGGGGCGAATGCTTCAACCGCCGCGCGGATGGCGGACGGGGCGAACGCTTCAACCGCCGCACGGATGGTGGACGGGGTGCGGACATTTGCCGCCACCGAGTTAAAGGACGGGACGTACATTTCTGCCAGGGGAAAGAAAGTGATGGTCATCGGCGGCGGCGACACGGGCAACGACTGCGTGGGAACATCCCTCCGCCACGGGGCCGCGTCCGTCCTCCAACTGGAGATGATGCCCAAGGCTCCCGACGTGCGCGCGGAAAACAACCCGTGGCCGGAGTGGCCGCGCGTCTGCAAGACGGATTATGGCCAGCAGGAGGCAATCGCCCTATTCGGCCATGACCCGCGCGTGTACCAGACGACGGTGAAGGAATTTGTCAAGGACAAAAAAGGCGCGGTGTGCAAGGCGGTACTCGTCAAACTGGAATCGAAAAAGGATGAAAAAACCGGAAGACCGTACATGGCCGAAATCGCGGGCAGCGAGTATACGGTAGACGTGGATTTGGTCTTGATCGCGGCAGGTTTTCTAGGCAGCGAGGAATACGTCTCAAAGGCGTTCGGCGTGGAACTCGATGCCCGCACGAACATAAAGACCGTTCCCGGCGAATATGGCACGAACGTGAAAAACGTCTTCACGGCGGGCGACATGCACCGGGGTCAGTCGCTGGTCGTATGGGCCGTCCACGAAGGCCGCGAAGCGGCCAGACAAGTGGACGAAAGCCTGATGGGATACACGAATCTGGTAATATAAATCAGGAAAAAGTTTCGCCTGCGAAACTCCTGAAATACGGAGGGACTGTCGGGCAATGACTGCAGGCCCACAATATATGCCGTGGCGCATCTGGATTTGCCACCATATATTGTGGATTTTCCGCATTACCCGACAGCCCCATGTTTCATATTTCCCCCATAAAACGCAATCTTCATCAATTTCGCGAGCACTTTTCCGCGTCTATCGCCAGCACGAGCATCAACGCACAGAGCGCGTCATGCGGATTCACGACATCAATCGTATACGTATCCGTCCAATTGAGCAGTTCCTTATTAATCGTCGCGATGCAATTTCCCGCCCCGTCCAAAATACTATAATCCCACTCGAAGAAATCGCCCTCGACATGCCAGCCGTTAAAATCAATATTATATTCCGGATGGAAAAAAGTAAGTTCCTTGCTGATACAGCCGATATATTCGCCTTTTATGTACAATTCGAACTTCGGAAGCCAGGTCAGGACCCGCTCCTGCACCGTGCCGATTTCATTCCCGTTGGCATCAAAAACCTTCAGACAATGCCCCCATGAAAGCTGCCCCTTCACGACATACGCCGTCTCTCCGTATTCATTGTAAATGTCGTAACTGTCAAACCACGAAAAAAGCCTTTGCTTAAATAATAGTTTCATCTTGTGTTCCCCCTTTTCTTGTATGAATACCATTCGGCCAATCCTGGACCGTGACTGGATATCCAGTTCTTAAAAACTCATGTCTGATATGTCAATTTCGAACTTATATCTATGTAATTCTTTCGTTTCATCCTCCCGGTCGGCTATCACGAGGAAATATTCTTGATTACGGCCATATTTGCCGCTTTTAAGCGTAAATTTTTCTTGAATCACGCGTTTTTTCGCATCTGCCGATTTTATGTCCGCCGTTATCGGCACGGGAAAGCTGACCTTCGCCCCGTCTGCGTCTGCAAAAAACGCCTGGAGCCTGCGAGGTTTCACCAAGTCATCGATTGCTTCCTGACAAGCATTGAACACTTCATTGTCACTTCTCATGCTTTCCCCACGCTGGTCAATTTGGTTCTGATAAACGTAGACCAGTTCTTTATCTTGGAAAAGCCCCCTTATTTCTACCTGTTTCGCATGTAATATCTTGTCAAATTCATAACAAGCGGACTTAGGAACGGCAGATTGCAAAATCTTTTGCCGCTCCGCCATGCTGTTTCCGCAATGCATGTCATCCACAAAAATATCAAGCGTGTCATCCACTTTGATATTTTTATTTGGAAGGAGAGCCGCCATCCCAAGTGTCGTCTCCGATGGCAACACGCCCAACATATGTCCCATTTTCGCGTCACACTTCTCATCCAAATCAAGATTATCCAAAAGCTCCCTCGCGCACTCGTACCGCATGGCATCGAAAATAATCACGATTACCCTTCCCCCTCCGGCCTCGTTCATAAACGGTCTTACATACCACTGAAAGAATTCTTCCTGCCTCACTCCCGAATAAGTCCCATACACCTGATCTGTAAGCGACTGATTCCACTTATAAGTAAAATCAGTAAGATATTTGTAGGTATACATATTCTCAACAAGGTCTCTTATCTTTTCAACCTTTGCATCCATTCCCACCTTGTCCAGGTAGTAATAAAACTTACGGTAGCGTCGGTGTACGGAGGGCAACACGCCTCAGCCCATGTGATTTCAAGGATTTTCAGCGTCATCTTCAATCGGCGTACGTCCTTGTACGCCTCATTCATCTTCCTTGAAAACCCTTGAAATCCCTATGGGTGAGGTCGCAGAGTCGTGAAGAGGCATATTTCCCCCCTTTCAAGGCACTTGAGCGACGCGTACAAGGACGTACGCGGAGTGAAAGTAACGACGAAAGGGGGGAAATATGCCCTTCATCGACCGTGTTGCCTTCTGTACACCGACGCTAATATGTATCAATTAAATACGTACCGCCTACATAGTCTTCTATTACTTCCTTAACGGCCGACTGGTACCTATGTATGGAGACTTCTTTCAACAGACGGTAAGCCGAAATAAGCATCTGGTATCTTTCCCTATAGTCGTCTGCATAATGGTATCCGGCGCTTGTCCTTGTATCACATATTTCAGGTATCGTCATACCGGAAATTTTTTCATCAAGCATCCGGTCTTCCATCTTTGCCGTCCGTATTTTATCCAATTCCCCGGCAGACAGATTTAACTCGGCCGTGTCCGCCTGCGTAACGATATCCGGCGTGACACTCCCCGTTTCCGAAGACAAGACGCGCACCCTCGTAGGAAGGTAATTGTTTACCTCCATGAATCGAATCGCGATAATTCTGTTAAACCATGTATAGGCCGTCTCTTCCATAACCTGATCAAATCCCTGCTCCTGGATGGCCTTCACAAGATTCACGCGACGTCTCATATCATCACGATAAATTCGGTTCTCCGTACCCGCCGTCGTCTCGTATACTTCAAAGTCATTTCCTTTCTGGATCGGAGACTTGCATCCGCTTTTTGTAATTCCATATAATCCCGCCTCTTTGACAGCAGATTTCATCAGGATTTTTCTCGCTTCTATCGCAAAGTTCTTTATCGCACCCTTGTCCATGACATTTATCCTCTTAATCTATATCCCAAACATTTATTCCCGCGGGCAACACGCCAAAGTCATACCTGCGTGGCCTTGGCAACTGCCGCGATAATATCAATTTTCCCGAATTTAAGTATACATCAAAAAATATCTTTTCTCAACTTCTTTCCATATTGCTTCTAAAATGCAGCATCTTCCTCTGTATCCAACAGTTTTTTCAAATCTTCAATATCTGGCAGGGCTTTCCGCAGTTCCTCGGACATATCCTTTGACGTTTTATAGGTAGCTACTCCCATCGGTTTGGTATAATCCTGAATCACATAATCCACAAAAGACTTATTCATATCCTTACAAAGAATAATTCCTATCGCGGGATTTTCATGAGGCTTGCGCTCAAATCCATCAAGGACGCTCAAATATCCCTGCATCTGTCCCAGATAGGATGTTTTGAACTTTCCTCTCTTTAATTCTACAGCAACAAGGCAGTTTAGTTCCCGATTGAAGAATAAAAGGTCAATATACTGATTCTCTCCAAAGGCATCCAGGTGATACTGGTTACGAATAAATGCAAAGTTCTTTCCAAAAGTCAGAATGAAATTTTTTACATTGTGAATGATAGCGTTTTCCACGACCTTTTCGTCAACATCAGCCTTATCTCTGGCATCCAGTTCCTCCACATTGATATAGTCAAGCAGATATTCGTCTTTAAATGTTCCTATGGCCTTAAGCGCCTGCTGCCCTGCTGGAAGAGTCCGTACAAAATTGTTCGGCAGATTTCCCTGATGGTGGTAATCATCTGCTGCGAGACTTGTCTTCAATGCCTCTACAGTAAAATGCTCATCGGCGCAACGTCTAATGTAAAAAAACCGTTCGTCCAAATTTTTCACTTTTCCAAGAATCACCCTATGGTGAGTGAAACCGATATGCAGAAATGCATCCATCGGAAACTCCTGGTAATTTGGAACTTGCAAGTTCCAAATTGATTCAATAACAATTCTTCCTTTTTTGGAATTCGCAAGTTCCAAATTGCCGGACACATTTTCTGCAATCTTCTCAGGTTCTCCGGCAGAATCCAGTATTTCCCATTCTTCATAAAACGTCCGCATATATCGAAGGTTCCGGGATGTAAATCCTCTAAGTCCGGGTAGCTCTTTATCCAATCGCTCACTGATGGCATCAATCGCTCCTTTACCCCAGAATCCATTTCGGGAATTTAAGGATATGTACTTGCCAATGCCATAATAAAGCATCAGCTGCTTCTCGTTCACGGTCCTTGCGGCATCATGCTGGCTTTGCAATATCGCTGTTTTTATTACCATGACAGCTTCATCATAATTCTGTTTCTCACTCATAGTTTATCTCCCTTTGAAGTCAGAATACACAATTTCAAAAATTATTATTATCGGTTTAGAAGCTTTAAATCACTTAATATTCGTTAAACTAGGTGAGCCTGATGATGGTATCCTCTTCTAACTGTGCTTTTAATGCCGTCCGAAGTTCGCCAAGCACCTTGTCAATATCTTCTTCCCTACTTTCCTTTTCTTTCCTCTTTCGCTCCATTTCCGCCTGATATGTATCCTCTTCCTCCTGAATATTTGACAGAAATCTTTTCACCCGCCACATAAATATCCGCGTTCTCCAAAGCAAACTGAATGTACTCGCTCGCCCTCTTCGCCCTCTGCGAACGTTCTTTTCTCTTGTTCACGCTAATCACCTCAAAATCCATGAGTTTTGCGGACGTCGGGTCATTTAAAAACGCCTCTATCTTCTTCATGCCATCTATTTCCGAAAGGTAGGCATACGTATCCGACATCCTGACGACGACGCACTTTTCTTGATAAGAAAGCAGCCCCAGGGCGACCTCGTCCTCCTTCCCACTATATGCGGTAAGAAGTTTAAGCCCGATTTTGTGTGAAATCGTATTTCGATACGCCCTGTCGTCAATAAACTGATTAAACGGGAACTGGTAACGCGCGCTATATCTGTACTTATTATTGGGGAATGCGATTACTTCCTCGAAAGCCACTTGGGCCACGTAATCTAACACGTCTTTCGGGTCAATATTGTAATGCTGGATTCGAAGCTCCGCCTCTCGTTCCTCATTGGTGAGGAACGTGTATCCGTCGCCATTCCTCTGTATTAGGGCCTCGTCGCAAAGTGTTCGTAAAGATTTCTCCACCTTCTTCGTAAGTTCGAGCTTGTCCTCGTCCACCTTAGAAATCATAAGCGTGGCAAGATTCTCCACGTCGCGTTTAAAATGATTCACATGCTTTGTCATAAACAGCACTTTTAACAGCTCCACGTCAAAATAATCCAGTCTACCATTTCGAGAGGCCTGAGTAATTACGATTCTGTGGGTATGGTCAATAAAGTCGTCCAAAGCTCCATAAAATGCGTTGAACGGAACCAACGCACCTTCTTCCGACTCGGCAAAAGCCACCGCCGCCTCCTGGGCGTCCCTTCGCTAAATGTAACGATATTCTTAATGGATGACTCGTACTCCTGATATAACTTCTCAAGTACGGGTCTCACCTCCGGCCTTTTATGCAAAATACGCTTCTTGATGACCTCGTCCGCGTCTGCTGACGAAAGCGCGATTCTGGTCGCGAAGCGGCCTTGAATCTTAGAGAAATCCTCGCCCATGGTCTTCGTGATGGAATCGATGTCCTGCTACGAAGTGACAATAATCCATGCCGGCCGCCGCAAGCCGTACCCAAATCCTCCGTCACCGTTTGCAGGTTCAACATAAGCTTGCTGTCATCGGCAATATACTGGCCAATCTCGTCCACCAAAAAGAGCACATGATGATTCTCTCCCTTCTTGTCGCAATATTTCTTCACATATTCTGCAAACTTTTCAACAGAAAGGCTATAACATTTCTCCGCGTTATCCGCCCAGTTCTTCGCCGCGTCCTCGCTCATAATGCCAAGGCCGACAATTGTCTCGACAATCGAATCCTACACAAAATAATAGTCTTCTCTCCCCTCTCTCCATGAAATCCCTTCAATCTCTTCAAACTTTTTCTTAAACGCCTCGTACCGACCCTGTTCGTCAAGTCTGCGCTCAAAATCCGCAAGGAACGGAATCGATCCGCAATATCCAAGATAATCGTTAAGCACCTTCATAAACACGTCTTTGACGGCCTCTTGCCGCGCCCACCAAAGGCATATCAGCCCCTATCAGTACCGCCAAATATTTATCCATAGCGTTCCCCTCTAACGCGAATCTAAGATTTGGATCCACATAGGCTCGCACCACTTGTTTTTCTGTGATTTTTCCAGTAAGCAGTTCGGCCTCGAACATATACTTGCAGTACACTTGTTTCAACAAACCAAAAGAGATGCTTGGTCGCGCTTGCATTATACTCCAAACTGCTACAAGACATTTCCATGTTTCTGCCTTTTATCAAAATATTTCTACTTCCATCCCGCTTCCCCATCATTCCTTTGCCGGCTTATCCGCCTTTTCCTCCCCAGTTTTTTGAATCATGACGTACATCGTCGTCCCCACGAACGTTCCCGCGACCGCCAGCACCGCCATCCAGGGCTTGTTTTTCATCAGCCAGTCGAACGCGCCCGTCCGCGTGCAGATAAGCGAGGTCATGTTCGCCACGACATGGAGGAACAACGGCGCCTTGAACGAGCCGTATTTTTCATATGCATAAGACAGCAGCATTCCAAGCCCAATCGTGTAAAGTGCCTGCACGACGTTCCCGTGGCTGGTGGAAAAGACGAACGAGCTGATAAATGCCGCCCCCAAAAAACCGATTCGCTCCCGGAATCGCTTGAATACCAGCCCCCGGTAAAATAATTCCTCGGAAAGCGGAATGATAAGCCCGCTGCACAAAACCTGCATTGGAAACGACGGCCCGTAGAGGACGGCCGCGGCTTCCTGGTACGCCTCGTCGGCGAATGCCAGCTCCGTCATGCCCACCAGGCAGTTGGCAGCCAGGCAAAACGACACACCGAGCCCCAAAAGCAACATGTACTTCGATATCGGCACCGCCCTGGCAGGTTCCATCCTCCCGGTCATTGCCACCCGGCCTATTGGCGCACCTTGTCCCGCCGGTTCCGCCTGGCCGGCCGCTTCCCGTTTTCGGTCCTGCCAGAACATGACGCCCATGACCAGTATCAGGCACAAGGCCGACGCCGTCGCGCATTCCAGCTGGTATTGTACATAAAATTCTCCGGCAATTTGATTGACGGTGTCCATCACGGTTTGAAACTCCATTTCCGTCATGCTTTCCTGCTCCGTGAACAAAATCGGAGCCAGCTCTTTCGCCTTAATAATCATCATCACGAAGGACAGCAAAAAGCTGAACACGATTTGCACGATCCAATATGCCGCCAAGGGACTGAACAACCTCCAAAACGCCTTTTTTTCAAGACTTCCCTTCATCGTAACCATTCCCCGCTTTCTTCCCGCATCCACGCCCGCAAATCATCCTCGTTCGCCACGAGCGAGCCCTGCACCATACGCGGTTTTCCGCCGCCCCGACCCTGAAACCGCGCATTCAACGCCTTTCCAAGCTCCCGCACGTCTTTTTCCGTGCTGCCAATACAATAGCGGTAATCACCGTCTCTCCCGTTTTTCCAGAACACGGCGCACACCTTGCCCCCCGCTTCCAAAGCCAGGTTCATCAAAACACGCCCGCCATCCCCCTCCAGCATTTCCTCAAACAAGCAGGCCACGCCCTGGTGACGCGCCGAATCCTGGTCGTCCCCCTCGTCCCGGCCTGATTCATTCCCCTTATACGAAAATAGTTCCCGCACCTTGTAGGAAAATAGTTCCCGCTGCTTGTCCGCAAGCTTCTGCTTCAATCGCGCGCACTCCTCCTTCACGTGCTCCACGCCCGCGAAAACGTCCGCTTCCTTCACACACAAGCAGTTGGAAATTTGCCGCGCCGACGCGGATTTCTGGCGATAATCCGAAAGCGCGCGGAACCCGCAAAGCATCGTGACGCGCACGCCCCCCTTGTAGCGCTGCCAATCCACCAGACGGACCATGCCTATTTCCCCGGTTTTTTTCACGTGCGGCGCACAACAAGCACAAGTGTCGTATCCTGGAATCACCACGATACGCACCTGCCCCTCGATTTCAATCTTGCTGCGGTATTCCATCCCCGCAAGTTCTTCCTTGGTCGGATACAAAACCTCCACGTCGAGGTTTTTCACTACCGCCCCGTTGGCCATCCATTCTATCCGGCGCAAGTCCTCCCCGCCGATTTCCCCGCTAAAATCCATCGTACAATACGTGTCCGCCAAATGAAAACCCACGTTGTCATAACCAAAGTTCGCGTGCACCAGACCGGATACGATGTGCTCTCCTGTGTGCTGCTGCATCTTGCCAAAACGCTTGTCCCAGTCCAACAGCCCATAAACGGTACTGCCGGCCGCGAATGCCTTGTCGGATCTATGATAAATAATGCCGTCCCTCTCCCGCACGTCCGTGATGTCTGCGACAGACGCGGCAGCTGCAACGCCAGCATCCTCGGCAGACACGGCAGCTGCAACACTCTCGTCCGGCATTTCTTCCAGCGGGACACCGCTCAAGATTCCAGTGTCCGCGTATTGGCCGCCACCCTCCGGGAAAAACGCGGTTCTGTCCAATACAACCCAATACGTCGCGGCATCCGCAGCATTTTCATCCACCACGCATTCCGTCACCGTCGCCGTAAAGCTTTTCTGGTGGCTGTCCTCGTAAAACAATTTCCTCGTCCTATCCGCCATGTTCTTTCTTACATCCTTTCCGGAGCCTCGAATCCCAACAAGTCGATACAAGTCGTCAGCACTTTCTTCGTCAGTACGAGCAACGCGATATACCCCGCCTTTTTCTCTTCGTCCGTCTCGGAAAGGATCTTGGTTTCGTGGTAAAATTTGTTAAACGTGTTCGCCACGTCGTAAATGTACGCGCAAATCTTGTGCGGCGCGATTTCCTCGTAAACAATGTCCATCATCTCGTTGTATCTGGCGATTTCCAACATCAACGCCTTCTCAAACTCGTTCTCAGCCGCACGCAGGCACAAATCCTCAAGCTTGCCACCTTCCGGCTGCCCGTACTTGGCAAGGATGGACTTGATGCGTACAATCGTGTACAAAATGTACGGCCCTGTATTCCCCTCGAACGAGGTGAAGCGATCCACGTCGAACACGTAGTCCTTCGCCGCCTGGTTCCATAAATCGCCATATTTGATGGCCGCCAGGCCGACCGTCCTGGCCGTCTCCTTCGCTTCCCCCTCGTCGACCGTTCGATTGTCCATGATTTTCTTGTACATCTCGTCGTCAATTTCTTGAATCAGGTTTTCCAGCCGCATCACGCCGCCTTCCCTCGTCTTGAACGGCTTGCCGTCCTTGCCGTTCATCGTGCCAAACCCGAGAAACGAAAGCTTCGTCTCCGGGCGCACGATGCCCGTCTTCTTCGCACAACGGAACACCTGCACAAAATGCAATTCCTGACGCTTGTCCACGACGTAAATCACCTCGTCCGGCCGGTAAAGTTCCTCCCGCTCCACAAGCGTGGCCAAATCTGTCGTGTCATACAATGCCGCTCCGTCCGACTTCAAAATCATGCACGGCGGCACTTCCTTCTTGTCGCCATCCTCGCATACGTCAACGACCAGCGCGCCCTCGTCATAATGCGCGAAGCCTTCGTCTTTCAGCCTTTGCACCATGTCGGGAATGTATTTTTGGACGTCCGCCTCACCCTTCCACAAGTCAAAGTCCACGTTCAGGTTCTGGTAATTCTTCTTTAAGTCCGCCACGGAAATCTGCATGATGTGGTTCCAGACTGCCCGGTATCCCCGATGGCCATTTTGCAGCAAATAGGTCGCATGCAATGCTTTTTCCCGGTATTCCTCATGCTCTTTCGCATATGTGCTGGCGGTCGGATAAATTTCCTCCAGCTCGCCAATCGTGAATGGGGCCTCGGCCGGATATTCCCCCATGAAGTTCTCGTCAAAATATGGCAAATCCGGCTTGCGCTTTTCCAATTCCGTGATAATCAGCCCCATCTGGTAGCCCCAGTCGCCCAGATGGATGTCGCCTATCACCTGGTTGCCTTTGTAACGCATGATGCGCTTGACGCTCTCGCCGATAATCGCCGAGCGCAAGTGCCCCACGTGCAACGGCTTGGCCACGTTCGGCCCGCCATAATCAACCATGATGGTGCGCGGGCTCGCCTCCCGCTCCATGCCCAGACACTCGTCTTCTGCCATCTGCTGCAAGAAGTCGGCCACGAACTGCGGCTTTAATTTCAGGTTGATGAATCCCGGCTTCACTGCCTCGACCGACGCAAAGCAGTCGCCATCCTGCAAATGGGCGACCACGTCGTCGGCAATCATGAACGGTGCCTTGTGGTACGCCTTCGCTGCCGCCATCGCCCCGTTGCACTGGTACTCGCACAAGTCCGGACGATTGGACAACGTCACTTTCGCATAGGACGCGTCATATCCCGCCTCCACAAAGCCTTTCTCCATCTCTTTTGTAATCAATTGTGATAATGTATTCAAAATATTCACACTCCATTCATTTTGCGCTTTTCTTTTGCTATTTTATCATCTATAATAGATTCTAGCAAGCAAAATCGAATGATTTGGTTACTGTAAACCATTCACGGTCACTGTTCAACCCCGGGCCGTGAATCATAACGAAAGGATGATTACGATATGTTACTTGGTTCTCATGTCGGGATGAGCGGCAAGGAAATGCTGCTCGGTTCCGCAAAGGAAGCCGTCTCGTACGGCGCGAACACGTTTATGTTCTACACCGGCGCGCCGCAAAACACGAGGCGCAAGGAAATCGGCGAACTGATGATAGAACCCGCCTGGGACTATATGAAGGAGCATGGAATCGAGCAAATCCTTGTCCACGCCCCTTATATTATCAACTTGGGAAACGCCGTCAAACCGGAAACCTTTGAACTGGCTGTCGAATTCCTGGCGAAGGAAATTGAACGCACGGTGGCCTGCAAAAGCCACGTCCTGATTCTTCATCCGGGTGCCCACGTGGGGGAAGGTGCAGATATTGGAATCCGCCAGATCGTGAAAGGTCTCAACGAAGTCCTCACCCCAAACATGGACTGCTTCGTCGCATTGGAGACGATGGCGGGAAAGGGCTCGGAAGTCGGCCGTTCCTTCGAGGAACTGGCCCACATTTATGACGGGGTAACTTGCAACGACAAGCTACGGGTATGCTTCGACACCTGCCACACGAGTGATGCCGGATATGACGTCATCCACCATTTCGACGACGTGATGGAAGAATTTGACCGTATTCTGGGAAAAGACCAGATTGCCGTCTTCCATGTCAACGACAGCAAGAACGTCCCCGGCGCCGCCAAGGACCGCCACGCCAACATCGGGTTCGGCGAAATCGGGTTCGACGCGCTATACGGCATCGTGCACCACCCGGATTTCGCGGACGTTCCCAAGATATTGGAAACCCCTTACATTCCCGACCCGCAGGACAAGAAAAAAACCTACGCGCCTTACCGCCGCGAAATTGAAATGTTGAAGACGGGACGGTTCGACGCCGCGCTGGCAGAACACGTCATCGCGGACAACAAATGAAGTTAGACTCGAAGTGCGCATCTCCCGGAGGGTTTTTGCAATATCAGGAAACTCCGTTTCCTGATATTGCAAAAAAGGACGGTACCTCGCCAGGTATCGTCCTTTCGCATGCCACGCGTCTGAACGGAATCGAACCGCCGCACATGCCTCCGGAGGGCATCGCTCTATCCCCTGAGCTACAGACGCACTTTTTTGCGTTCCAAATGCCACCGCACCAAAACGCAAGTATTATGCTAACACAAATTTTGCAAAATGTAAAGTGTTTTCTTCCGTTTCGATTCATTTTTGCTTCATTTTCCTGGTTATGGTTCCTGATTATTGTAAAATTCGCTTCCATATATAGGGCAGCTCCTGTTTTCAGGAGCCGCCTTCTTAATGCACTATCTTTTTCTTCTTCGTCTACGCCTCCTTTGCCTTCTCCCATATCGAAATCCCCATCCAATCACGGCAGCAGACGCTCCCATGGCAATCAAATATGGCATCCACTCTTTTGCATCTCCGGTCTTCACGACCGGGGGTCTCGGTTGTTCCGGCTGCGGAACCGATGTTTCTTCGTTCGGTTCTTCCGGCTTTTTTGGCTCCTTCGGTTTCTTCGGTTCTTCTGGCTCCTCCGGTTTCTCCGGCTCCTTTGATTCTTCCGGCTCTTCTGGTTTCTCCGGCTCCTTTGGTTCTTCCGGCTCTTCTGGCTTCTCCGGCTCCTTTGGTTCTTCCGGCTCCTCCGGCTTCTCTGGTTCTTCTGGCTTCTCTGGTTCTTCTGGCTTCTCCGGCTCCTTTTCATTTTCCACATGCAAAACGCCAACTTCCTGGCCATCTATTTTACCGTCCGCGTCCACCACGATTTCATAAATCCTATCATCCAGTATATATCCTTCTACCGTCTTGGTTTCTTGGAAACAATATGTTCCGGGACTTAGATGGGACAATTCCAGCATCCCCTCTTCGTTCGTAATCACGACCTTCTTTTCCGTCAAAGCTCCTTCTCCTGGCTTTTCTTCTCCCGATTCTCCATCTTCTTCCGACTCGTCCCCTTCTTCCTTCGTCTCGCCGCTCTCCCCCGGCTCGTCCTCTTCCTTCGTTTCCTCTCCTTTCTCCGACTCGTTCCCTTCGTCTTTCGATTCCTCTTCTTTCTCCGACTCGTCCCCTTCTTCCTTCGTCTCGCCGCTCTCCCCCGGCTCGTCCTCTTCCTTCGTTTCCTCTCCTTTCTCTGACTCGTTCCCTTCTTCTTTCGATTCCTCTTCTTTCTCCGACTCGGTTCCTTCCTCCAATTTCGGGGCTTCCCCGGGATTACCATTTTCCCCGGACTCGGCTTTTCTCCAAAATGCAAATTCTACCCCCGGCAACGGCTCTTTCGTTTCCTTGTCTATTTTATACAATTGAACGCGGGATGGCCGGTTTTCCAACTTGAGCACGCATTCCACGATTGCCGTGTCTTGATCCTGATACGCGAGCGTCACCTCATAAACCTCATCGCTTAACACGTATCCTTCGGGCGGGGTAATTTCTTTCACCATATACGTCCCTAAAAATAACGGTTTCGATTCCGCCACGCCTTGTGCCGTCGTAATCGTGTCTACCACGTCACCTTTTAACGCCCTGACCGTCCCGTCCGGCGTGACGACGTCCTCTGCCGCCGTAATTTCAAACACGGCGCCATCCAATGGCACCTCCGTATCGGAATCCGCCTTTTCCTCATCTGATGCCTCTCCATCTTCCGTCTCTCCATCTGCACTTTCACCATTCGGTTCTTCATCCGTCATCCCTTCCTTTCCCGCTTCTATTTCTTGTCTCTCCGCGCTCTCTCCACGTACGCCTTCGTCCGTGACCACTTTGCCCGACTCTCCTGAATTCGGTTTTGCATCGGATTTCTCCTCATTCCTATTTTTCGCGCCGAATTTTTCGACGCGGATTTTTCCCATCGCGTTTTCATCCATAAATTCAACCACAAGTGGATGCTCCCACGTCGCACCGTCCTCGACCGTAAATTCCAGAAGTTCGCCTTTCAGGTAGCCCTGCGGCGCGTTTTGTTCCTCAAGATAATACGTGCCACTTTTCAACATGTCCGGAAATGTAAACTGCCCGTTCCCATCCGTTTGAAACGTCTCGTGCACTTCCTTGTTCGGATAACGCGTCGTCATCGTAACTGGTTCTTTGTTCTCATCTAGCAGGCGAAACTCCACCCCCGCTATCGGAATGGCCCTGCCAGTACCCGCATCCCTCTTCACGACCATCACCGGACTCACAATCCACTTGTCCTCTTTATAAATGCCCTTGAGCGTCACCCGCTCTCTGGTAATGGTCACGTCAAACGGCTCAATGGGTTTCACGCCTTCCGGATACTTTGTCTCCGTAACCGTATAAGTGTCATACAGAAGCATCCCTCGTGGCTGCTCACTCGAAGCCGTCGTGGCAAATCCGTTCTCATCGGTCACAATAGTCAACACCGTTTCGCCCGTGGTCTTCGAAGTAAACGTAAACTCGACTCCCGAAAGCCCCTCCATTGTATCGTCATCCGTTTCCAGATTTTCCAAAAGCTTGACAATTTCCACGTTACCGCGAATCACGTCTTCGCCGCTTTCCACCTCGTACTCGAACACCCGCGTCACCACGTCTCTTGGATTACTCGCCTTCACCACATGGCTTTGACCGTCAACCAAATAACCCGTTGGTGCTTTCGCTTCTCTCACCATGTAGTCACCCAGCGGCAGCTCCCGCGAAACCGCCGTCCCGCCCGCGTCCGTGACAAGCTCGTCCACCTTGCTTCCTGCCGTGTCGTACACCTCGTATACTGCACCGGCAAGCGTTGCCGCTCCTTGCGGTTCCCCCTTGCCGGTTTCCGCATCCACCTTGTTTAGACGAATCCGTACCTTCTGCGGCACTTCCGCGCTGGTCACGCCATACTCGAACACCTGCGTCGTCGTGTCGGAAGGCGTACTTCCATTCACCGTATAGGTTTTCCCGTCAAGCAGGTAGCCCTTCGGCGCCTTCGTTTCCCGCACCGTGTAATTACCGAGTGCCAACTCCTGCGAAACCGCCGTCCCATTCACGTCCGTGGTCAGTTCATCCACTCTGTTTCCCGACGCGTCGTATATCCCATACACCGCACCGGCAAGCGTTGCCGCTCCTTGCGGTTCCCCCTTGCCGGTTTCCGCATCCACCTTGTTTAGGCGAATCCGTACCTTCTGCGGCACTTCCGCGCTGGTCACGCCATACTCGAACACCTGCGTCGTCGTGTCGGAAGGCGTACTTCCATTCACCGTATAGGTTTTCCCGTCAAGCAGGTAGCCCTTCGGTGCCTTCGTTTCCCGCACCGTGTAATTACCGAGTGCCAACTCCTGCGAAACCGCCGTCCCGCCCGCGTCCGTGACAAGCTCGTCCACCTTGCTTCCTGCCGTGTCGTACACCTCGTATACCGCACCGGCAAGCGTCGCCCCGTTCTGCAGCGCGGCAAGCCCCGTCTGCGCGTCCACCTTGCTCAATCGGATCTGCAGCCTCTGCGGGATTTCCCGCGACTGAACCGTGGCCGTCCGGCTGCTTTCCACCACCACCTGGTGACTCTCCACGTCTAGCGTGTACCCCTTCGGAGCCGTGATTTCCTTCACATAATAAGTCCCCACGTCCAACTCGACCTCATTGGTATCCCCGTTCTTATCCGTCACAAGCGTCGCCACCGGCTCTGCTTGACTCCTTGTTCCCACATCTGCGCGATAAACACCATAAACCGAACCCGCCAGAGAATAACTTTGATTTCCATTCGTCCAACTCTGGTTTGCCGAAATCTTTTTTAATTTCAGTTTTCCTACGGACTCCCCAGTCTTGACAATCGTTACCGCAAAAGGACCGCCGCTCTCCTTAGGAAATATGCTCGTAATTTGATTCCACGGCGTGGAATCGTCCGGCGCCCATGTCTGGTAATTAAAATGTGTCTCCGAGGAATGCCACACCAGCTGATCAGACACCCCGCTGACATACTGCGCGTAATTGTTGGCCGCGCCGTCGGTATAACGCGCGAAGCTTTCCCCACAATACAGCAAGACATGGTTATGTGCGCTGTTCCCCCAGCTTAAGCCTGACGCGTCGTGGCCATACATTCCGTCCGTAAAGAACAACCTCTGCGCCGTGTCCGCGTTCGGAAACTTGCCATTGTTGCCGCCCGCACCGGAAACCAGCGGATTTTTCAAGTCCCACGTCCATATGATGTCGCCCGCGTCCCAATAATCATCGGCCACGAGCACCTTCACCATGTCGTCCCAACTGTCGGATATGTACGTCTTATACTCTACGTGCGAGCTCGCGAGGAAGGACACCCAGCCAGATTCCCCCGGCAACACCGGGTTCGTCCCCGAATTATCCACGTTTGCCCCTGCCGCCTGCAAGGCGGCCGTATTGTTCACGAAACTCGTGTTCCTCCCGTCACTTTCCCCGGTCACACGCGCGCCGCCTTTCATCAGCATGTGCCATATGAAACCGGTGCAGTTCATCCCCGCCTGGCCGGGCCGCACGTCGCGCCCGTTATAATTGGCGTCGCCGTTTGGATTTCGGTTGTCGCCCCCATCGTAAACAGTCCCGAGATAATACCCCGTGTTCGCCTGCCCGTG
Source organism: Lachnospiraceae bacterium (assembly GCA_910574865.1). Classification (GTDB taxonomy): domain Bacteria; phylum Bacillota; class Clostridia; order Lachnospirales; family Lachnospiraceae; genus Schaedlerella. Next base: position 146,492 of record CAJTDN010000001.1, read on the forward strand.
CATCCATGACAACAGATACGGTTTTTCAAAGCCGAACACGTCGGACAACGTGTCACCGCCCTCATTGTACGTCCTCGCGTAGACCGTGCCCGAAAGTCCAAGGCCGCCCGCGTCCCAGCCTTTCGACCGGCCAATTGCCCGGCGCAACATGCTTCCCATGATTCCGCCTTGTTCGGCTTCGTATACCTCCAGCTTGCCCGGCACCCCGTTAAATCCCACGTCCTCGCCGGGGTCAATGCAATCTCCCGCGCCCGCCCGTGACGCGTTCTCTTCCGCATCCTGCACCGGCGGCACGGCATCCTCATCCACTGACGGCTGCAGCGGCTTTTCATCCACCGCGTCCCGCACCGGCGGCACGGCATCCTCATCCACCGGCGGCTGCAGCGGCTTTTCATCCACCGCATCCCGCACCGGCGGCACGGCATCCTCATCCACCGGCGGCTGCAGCGGCTTTTCATCCACCGCGTCCCGCACCGGCGGCCTCGTCCTTTCATTTACCAACTCCTGCACCAAAGGCATGCTTTTTCCACCCTCCGTCGCCAGCACGCGGACGGGCTGCATGAGGATTGCCAACATTACCGATGCAAGAATGCCCACCTTGATTCCTTGATATCTCATTCTTATTCTCTCCTTTTCATCGGTAATTTCCATCAACAACTGACGTATTTTTGCAGGATTAACTTCTTCGCCTCCCGCTCGTAGAAATAGGCATGGTTGGACAGCACTTCCTCATCGGCCACCTGGGTCTCGTTGATTTCCGTCACCATCTCGTCCATCTCCTTCTGCTCGAGGCTATAGGACTCGGGCACGATGATAACCTCGTGCACGCTGCTAGGAAGCACGCTGAAATCCTCGCCGACAATGTTCCCCACCATCTCCAGCACGTGCGGATAAACGATACATGCCGCGCCAAAACTGCGCAGTTGGTTGGAGAGCACGTACATGAAGTCCTCCTCGCCCTCCCGGCCGGATTTCAAGCCATTTGTCCCGCAGTACAAAAGATTCCTCCGCCCGCCGCATTCGGAAGGGCAAAGAAGTTCGTCCATCGTCCGCCTCATCGTAGTCAGTTCTGCCGGGAGCAGGCGCGTCACGTTCTGCTCCGCCGCCCTGATCATGTCCTCCACCTTTACATCCCACAATTTGAGATGTTCGTTTCGAACCAGCATCGTCGCCGTCCCCTTGGAATTGATACCTAAAAGAACGTAAAATACAATGCTCAAGTCCAGAAAAGGCATGTTGGGAACGTCCCGCAGCAACTCCTGGTTCTGGCCCGTGTTAATCAATTTGAAAACAATCTTGTCATGAACCCGCTCGAACCGCTCCAGCATGCCGACCCCTTCCGGCATCTGTGCCCTGGCCTCCTGACAGAACCGTTCGATATCCTTCACGATGTCGTCCAGCGTTTCCCCTTTTTGATAACGCATGTAAAACTCTTCCAGATAAATCGTCGGAGACATGTTCCTGCCTTCCGTTTCCATCATGATGCCCAACCTCTCGGTTCCATTGTTCCTAAGCGTCCTATATAGGTTCGCCCTCATTCCCCCTTCCATCTTATAGTTCATTTTCTTTTCAACCGCGCCTGCAAACTCCTGATAATTCATTCTGCTCCTTTCCTTTTGCGCGTCCATCTTGAAATTAAATGAGAAAGCCGGCATCGAAACATGCCATTATGATAAACCTGTTTTCCTAAAAAATGTGATTTGAAAAATATTATGTGAATAGATTATAACGGCGGGGTCGCAAGAAAGCAACCCCCTATTTTCTCAATCGCGATATTTTGTGAACCTTGTACACTTTTAATCCCGAATTCACCCGGCCTGGCATCTCAAAGCCTTGACCATTCCTTGTATTTACTGGATTTTTGTTCCTGTTAATTTTTCATAATACCTGGCAATGGAGCAGTAGTCGTCCTGCTTATGTCTTTCTAATTTATTTTTTGAATTTTGCACAAAAAAGAGAAGACATATGCATCCACATGTCCTCTCATCTTCTCCCTTAAAGCGGCACGCCTGACACGTCCACGTTATGCCCTCGACAAATATTCCCCGGTGCGGGTGTCAATTTTCAGCACGTCGCCCGTCTCCACGAACAGAGGAACCATCACGACCGCCCCCGTCTCCACCGTGGCCGGCTTGGTCGCGCCCTGAGCCGTGTCGCCCTTGAAGCCCGGCTCCGTCTCGGTAATCGCCAATTCCACGAACAACGGCGGCTCCACGGAAAACACGTTGCCCTTGTGGGAACAAATCTTCACGACCTCGTTCTCCTTTACGAACTTCAACGCGTCGCCGACCACGTCGGAGTTCAGCGCGATCTGGTCGTACGTCTCCACGTCCATGAAATTATACAAGTCGCCGTCCTGGTACAAGTACTGCATGTCCTTCCGGTCAATATGTGCGTTCTCAAACTTCTCGGTCGGGCGGAAAGTCTTCTCCACCACGCCGCCGCTGATGATGTTCTTCAGCTTCGTGCGGACGAACGCCGCGCCCTTTCCTGGTTTTACGTGTTGAAACTCCATAATCTGGTAAATATTTCCCTCAATCTCCACGGTTATGCCATTCTTAAAATCTCCTGCTGAAACCATTTGTAATCCTCCTTCAAATTAAATGCCACTGGACTGCATACCATTTTATACTAGTTTCCGCCATTTTTCAACCCTTTTTTATCGCCAACGTAAATTATGTAACCCTATGGCGTTACTAATCACGGGGCTGTGCGCCCCGCCGCACGGCCACCGTCCGATAAAGTGATGGTGTCGATAGGGCATCCAGCCCATTGACGTAGGCAATTTAACCTCATCAGCCGCGAAGCGGCAATGAGGTTATGAGCAAGTAGCGAAGCGGATTGCGAATACCTGCTTGACTTGGCTGGATGCCGTTACAATCATGGCCGGTTAGGCCGTGATTGTAACCCTATGGCCGCAAAAACGAAGCTATCTCCCCGCAAATCTGCCCGATGTCCTTCCCGTCCGTGGCAATCACGACGTCCGCCGCGGCTTCGTATTTTCCACGCCGCGCCTCCATCAAAGCGGCTATGTACTCCTCGTTCATGTTCCCGTTCAGGATAGGACGGCGCGTGTTGTCCTTCACCCTCCCGTAAACGGTCCGCGGCGTCGCGGTCAAGAGCACCACGCGCCCGTTTTCTTTCATCAGGGCGACATTCTCCTCCCGCAGCACGGCCCCGCCGCCGCATGATACGACGCATCCGCCCCGCGCCTTCAACTTCCGCAAAAGCCCCGTCTCCAAGTTCCGAAAATATTCTTCCCCGTGTATCGCGAAAATGTCCGCAATGCTCATCCCCTGCCGGCGGGCAATCTCCTCGTCCATCTCGACCACGTCCATTTTGTACAAGTAGCCCAATTTCCTCGCAATGGTCGATTTTCCCGTTCCCATGAAACCAATCAACACGATGTTGTAACTTAGCGCCTTCATCCCCATCCACTCCTCATACTGCCGTGCGGTTACAGTTCACTTAACACTTTACAACCCATCTGCCATATTGTCAACAAAATTTGTTATTTTCAATTACCATGAATCGCAACTATTTCCCGTTTCCTTTTGCCAACGCCCCTTTGACGTCCTTTTTAAATTGCTCCCACGCGTCCCCGTCCTCCACGAAATATTTCGGGCAGTTCTTCCCCGTCACGTCGTAATGGCGAATCACGTCATTTTCGTCCAAATTGTATTTCGCACAGATAAACGCCGTCAATTGCACCATCGACTTGTACGTCGCCTCGTTAAACTCGCCCGTCTCGTCCGGGTGGCAGCACTCGATGGAAACCGTGTCGTGGTTCCGGTCGTTCGAGGCATAGGCAAGCTCCCACGTCGGGACGCACTGCACGATTTCGCCCTCCAGGCCGACCACGAAATGGCTGCTCACGTAGTCCCCGTGCCCATCCTGCAGGCTGTTGAAATAGTCGCGGTTCTGCTGCGCGGTGCTGCCGGGATTGGCCGTATAGTGGATGACGACTCCGGTAATCGGATCCGACCCGGTGCCCGGCCTCGAGTATTCGTTCACGTCCAGAAGCTGCACGCTGATGTCCGGCTCTGACGCGTCCACGTCCAAGCTGATGTATGTTTCCCTGCCCACAAAGCCCCTCACGGCCAGCACAACGAAAAGCACCAACAACACGCCAACGCCAAAGCCGACCAGTGCGCTCCTCTTGTCTACCGATTGCAAAAACTGCGCCATCATCCTTCTCGTACTTCTTTTCTTCCTATTCTGAGACTTCATTCGTACCATTCCATTCCTTTTCCTATATTCACCTTCACCGCCAAGATGGTCCTCTGCCCGCAAGTAGTTCATTTCAGCCCACACGGGGCATTTGGGAGGCCATTTCTTGTACGTTGTCACAAATTATAGTCCCGCACTTTTAACATGGCTAAAATATTTCATGAAGATTTTATGAATTTCCACTTCATCGAAAAGTCCGGGCCATCGCCCGGACTCTGTCACTACCATCGCCATATATTTAACTTTTCACGCCGACATGTGGATGACGACACGGCCAGCTCTCCCCATAGGCGCTTTCGCCGTGGAGAGCAAAATCACTCGTCCACGCTGTAGTTCGGCGCTTCTTTCGTGATATGGATGTCGTGCGGATGGCTTTCCTTCAAGGACGCCGCGGAAATCTTGACGAACCGTCCGTTCTCCTTCAAAGCCTCTATCGTGGCCGTCCCGCAATATCCCATGCCGGAGCGGAGTCCACCGACGAGCTGGAACACCGTGTCCTCCACCAGTCCCTTGTAAGCGACGCGCCCTTCCACGCCCTCCGGCACCAGCTTCTTGGCGTTCTCCTGGAAATAACGGTCCTTGCTGCCGTTTTCCATGGCAGATATGGAACCCATGCCACGGTACACCTTGTATTTCCTTCCCTGATACAGCTCGAACGTTCCCGGGCTTTCGTCACATCCGGCGAAAATGCTTCCCATCATGCAGACGTTCGCGCCCGCCGCGATGGCCTTGGTCATGTCACCGGAATACTTGATGCCGCCGTCCGCGATAATCGGAATGCCATATTCCTTCGCCGCCGCGTAGCAATCCATCACCGCCGTCACCTGAGGCACGCCGATGCCCGCCACCACGCGGGTGGTGCAGATCGACCCCGGCCCGATACCGACCTTCACGGCATCCACCCCGGCCTCAATCAAGGCTTTCGTGGCCTCTCCTGTGGCCACGTTGCCCGCAATCACCTGCAAGTCCGGATACGCTTCCTTCACCATACGCACCGTGCGCAACACGTTCGCCGAATGCCCGTGCGCGGAATCCATGACGATAACGTCCACCTTCGCCTTCACAAGCTCCGCCACGCGCTCAAGGCAGTTCGCCGTGATGCCGACACCCGCGCCGCAGAGCAGCCTCCCTTGCGAATCCTTTGCCGAGAGCGGGTATTTAATCTGCTTCTCTATGTCCTTAATCGTAATCAGGCCTTTCAGGTTCCCCGCGTCATCCACGATGGGCAGCTTTTCCTTCCTGGCCTTTGCCAAAATCTTCTTCGCCTCCTCCAGCGTGATGCCCTCCTTGGCGGTAATCAGCCCGTCCGAAGTCATGCATTCCTTGATTTTCTTCGAATAATCCTCCTCGAATTTCAAGTCGCGGTTCGTGATGATGCCGACCAGCTTCTTCGTCCCCGCCTCCGTGACCGGCACTCCCGAGATGCGGAACTTTGCCATCAGATTATTGGCGTCCTCCAGCGTGTGCTCCGGCGAGAGGTAGAACGGATCGGTAATGACGCCGTTTTCCGAGCGTTTTACCTTGTCCACTTCCTCCGCCTGCTCCGTGATGCCCATGTTCTTGTGGATGACCCCGATCCCCCCCTGGCGCGCCATGGCAATCGCCATGCGGTGTTCCGTCACCGTGTCCATGCCCGCGCTCATCATCGGAATGTTCAGCTTAATCTTCTTCGTCAGGTATGTCGACAAATCCACCTGATTCGGAATCACTTCGGAATACGCCGGAACCAGCAATACGTCGTCAAATGTAATGCCCTCGCCAATAATCTTGCCCATGTAATCTTCCTCCTTGTCTCTTCCAAATTAATATTATCCCTTATCGTACATAAATTCGCGAAAAATGTCAATACCTCCGGTCTTAAGTTTTAAATTTTTTCTTGTCCCTATGTTTCCAGTTTCCCCGATGCCGGCACTGGCAAAATGCTAACGAGCACGCTCATCTACCAGGGACGACTACCAAATTCAACAATATCTCGACCACTTTCTCCATGTCTTCCACGCAGGCATACTCGTTCCTGCCGTGGAACCCGTCCCCGCCGGTGCAAAGGTTCGGACACAAAAGTCCGTCGAAAGAAAGCCGCGCCCCGTCCGTTCCCCCACGTATCGGGGAAATATCCGGCTCCACGCCCGCACGCCGCATCGCCCTGACAAGATTGTCCACGACCTCCATTCTCTTCTCAATCGGTTCCCGCATGTTGTAATACGTGTCGGACATCTCCACGCGGAAAGTTCCCTCGCCAAATGTTTCATTCAGCCTTTCCGCCGTCTTCCTGAAAATTTCTTTCCGTTCTTCAAATTTCGTCTTGTCATGGTCACGGATAATATACTCCGCGGCCACTTTCTCCACATTGCCCCGGATGTCGTCCACATGATAAAATCCCTCGTATCCTTCCGTATTCTCAGGACACTCGTCGGGAAGCGCGCTGATAAACTCATAAGCAAGCTTTACGGCATTTTTCATGACCCCTTTTGCCGTGCCGGGATGGACACTTTTTCCTATGACGGTGAGCGTGGCCGCCGCCGCGTTAAAGCACTCATAATTGATGTCCCCCAGCATGCCGCCGTCCACGGTATATGCATAATCGGCGCCAAATCCCTTGACGTCAAAATAATCCACGCCCCTGCCAATTTCCTCGTCCGGGGTGAAGCCAATACAAATTTTTCCATGCTTCACTTCCGGGTGCGCCAAAAGATACTCCGTCATAGCCATGATTTCCGCTACTCCCGCCTTGTCATCGGCGCCAAGAAGCGTGTCGCCGTCAGTCACGATCAGGCTCTTTCCTTTGCATCCTCGTAATGCCGGAAAGTCTGCCACGCGGGTTACGACATGCTTCTCCTGGTTCAAAACAATGTCGCCGCCGCCATAATTTTCAATCACCCTTGCCTTTACCTCTTTTCCACTCACGGCCGGAGAGGTGTCCATGTGCGCAATAAAACCGATGGCAGGCGCGTCCAATGCCTGTTCCAGGTTTGAAGGAAGCACGGCATACACGTAACAATGCCCCTCGTCAAAACGCACGTCACTTGCCCCCAGTTCCACAAGCTCACCATACAAAAGCTTTGCCAGATCAAACTGTTTTCCCGTGGAAGGCACGTCATGCGCCCCTCCGTCATCCGACTGCGTGTCCACTTTCACGTATCTCAGAAAATTTTCTATAACTTTCGAGTATGACATTTTTTCACCCTTTTCTTTCATAAAATACTTATGGTAGTGCCAGTGTACGAATGGCAACACGGTCAATGAAAGACAGGTTTGCCCTCTGTACACCGACGCTATCATTTCGCAAACAGAAAGGCAGTCCACCCGCACTTTTTCAAGTATGGCAAGACTGCCTCTTTTTCTACATTTCTTCAAGAAATATTCTCTTCATGTACCCATTATGCACGTTTGGAAAGAACTTCCGCCTCGTACTTCTCAATCTCTTCAAACCACCCTGCCGCCGCGACGCCGCAGCGCTTGCAATACTCTTCCCAAACGTCGCCGATCGGCAGCATCTTGATTTCTTCCATCATGACCATCTTCTTCGTCATCTGGTTGGTGTCCTGCAGTTCCTTCAACATTTCGTTCGGCGTGCACAACGCGTTCAACAATGCCTGCTGCATCGCGCGAAACCCGGTTACCCACGCGGACACGCGGTTGATGGACGCGTCAAAGTAATCCAGCGCGATGTAGACGCGGTCAAGGCCGTTTTCGCATCGCACGATTTCCTTGGCGATTTCCTTCGTCTCGTCATCCAAAAGAAGCACGTGGTCGCTGTCCCAGCGGATGCCCCTCGTCACATGCAGGGCGACCTCCGGGAAGAACGTCAAAAGTGCCGGAATCTTGTCGGAAACGACCTCGGTCGGATGATAGTGGCCATTGTCCATCAGCGGCAGGCACTTCTCCTTGTTGGCGGCCGCGTAGCTTAACGTGAACTCGGCGGAACCCACCGTGTAGGCCTCCACGCCGATGCCGAACACCTTGGACTCCACACACGGTTTCACCCACTTCGGATCATAAGGTTCGGAAAGAATCGCGTCAATGGACTCCTTGTAGCGAACCCTCGGCCCCATGCGGTCGGCCGGCACGTCCTTGTAGCCGTCGCCCGTCCAGATGTTCATGACGCACGGAATTCCCGTCTGCTCTGCAAAATAGGTAGAAATGCGGATGCAGGCCTTTCCATGCTCGATCCAGAACTTCCTCGTCTCCTCATCCGGGCTGGACAGCGTCAAGCCGTCTTTCACCTTGTCATGGGAGAAGAACGTCGGGTTGAAGTCCAGTCCCATGCCGCGCTCTTTCGCGAAATCCACCCATCTCTGGAAATGCTTCGGCTCAATCTTGTCGCGGTCAACAAACTCGCCATCCTCGAAAATCGCGTAGCAGGCGTGCACGTTGATTTTCTTCGCTCCCGGCATCAGGCTCAACGCCTTGTCCATGTCGGCAAACAACTCGTCCGGCGTCTTGGCCTTGCCCGGATAGTTGCCGGTCGTCTGGATGCCGCCGGTCAGCGGGCCGTCATGGTCGAAGCCAATCACGTCGTCACCCTGCCAGCAGTGGAGGGAAACCGGAACCGACTTACATTTTTCAATCGCCGCGTCCGTGTCCACACCATACTTTGCAAAAATTTCCTTCGCTGATTCATACCTTGTCATTTCTTCATGTCCTCTCTTTCTTTTATGAACTTATACCATGTGAGTCTCTAGCGTCGGTGTACGGAGGGCAACACGCCTCAGCCCATGTGATTTCAAGGGTTTTCAGCGTCATCTTCAATCGGCGTACGTCCTTGTACGCCTCATTCATCTTTCTTGAAAACCCTTGAAATCCCTATGGGTGAGGTCGCAGAGTCGTGAAGAGGCATATTTCCCCCCCCTTTCAAGGCACTTGAGCGACGCGTACAAGGACGTACGCGGAGTGAAAGTAACGACGAAAGAGGGGAAATATGCCCTTCATCGACCGTGTTGCCTTCTGTACACCGACGCTACCATGTGGACTTATATGCACATGTAGTTACTCGTAATACTTCACGCCAAATGATTCTCCGACGCACGTCCTTGCCTGCGCAAGGTTTTCGAACGTCCCGTCATGCAGCATCTGCACCATGACGTTGCCAATCGCCGTCGCCTCGCCCGGTCCCGCCGACACCCTGCGTCCGGTATATTTTGCGGTCAACTGGTTTAAATACACCGCGTTGGAACCGCCGCCCACGACGTAAATAGTATCATAACGCTTTCCGGTGATGCCTTCAATCTCTTCCACCGTGTCGCCATAGCATTTCGCAAGGCTGTTATAAATCACGGCCGACACCTCGCCCGGAGTCTTCGGCACTTGCTGGCCCGTGCCCTCGCAGAACTTCTGCACCGCCTCCGTCATGTTCTTCGGGGCAAGGAAACAGTCGTCGTTGCAATCCACGATGGAACTTATCGTTTCCTTGGATGCCATGTCACAAAGCTCCGCGAACGAGTACTTGTCATCCAGCTCTTTCTTCACGTTCTGAATCATCCAAAGACCCATGATGTTTTTCAGATAACGATAACGGTGGTCATAGCCTCCCTCGTTCGTGAAGTTCGCCTTCATGCTCTCCATCGAGCAATCTGCCTCCATCCGCTCGATTCCCATCAGAGACCATGTCCCGGAACTTATGTAGAGCACGTCGTCATTATTGGACGGAACCGCCAGTACCGCCGAGCCCGTGTCGTGCGTCGCCGGAAGGACGACCGTACAATCGAAACCGACCTCTTCCTGAATCTCCTTCGTGAAGTTGCCGACCACCGTCCCCGGCATCGACACCGGCCGGAACATCTTGCTGTTGTAACCGAGCATGTCAATCAGCTCATAGTCCCAGTCATTCGTCTTCGGGTCAATCAACTGCCCCGTCGTGGCCTCGGTGTACTCGTTCTTTTTCACTCCCGTCAAAAGAAAATGGAAATAATCGGGAATCATCAGGATGGACTCCGCCCGCTCCAAATATTCCGGATGCGACTGCTTGACCGCCATCAGTTGGTAAATCGTGTTGAAAATCGCTTTCTGGATGCCGGTGCGCGCGTATAGGTCCTCAAGGGAAATCGTCTCGTAGACCTTCTCGTCCATCCCGTTTGTGCGGCTGTCGCGGTATCCCACCGTGTCGCCGAGCACCTTGTCATCCTTGTCAAGCAGCACGTAATCCACGCCCCAGGTGTCCACGCCCATCGAAACCGGGATCTTGCCAAGTTCCTTGCATTTTTTCAAACCGTTTTTTATCTCCTCGAACAAGCGATGCGTGTCCCAGCACAACGTACCGTTCTTGTCATCCATGCCGTTCCAGAAACGGTAGACTTCTTCCAACTGCATCTTCCCGTCCACCATCGATGCCAACATGTGCCGCCCGCTCGATGCCCCGATGTCCACGGCCAAATAATACTTGCCCATTTTGTGCCTCCTTTATATTTTTTTCATTCTAATGTTATTATAATTGTAAAAAGCGCACAAAAAAAGGACGCTATTAACAAAATTATACGTCCTTATTTGCAAAAACACTTCCTGAAGGCACGACAAACGTTTTCACCACCATTTATAACCGCCATTGAAAAGCCAATTCCCTCTTCATTTTTTGCCCGTTATTTGGTATAGTATAATATGAAGGCCGGCATTGGCACATAGATGTTCAAAGTGCATGAGTAGCGTCAGCAAAGAGATTCATAAACAAGAAAGGAAGGTGTCCCTCATGGCATTGGCACAAGCGAAGATACAAACAAAGACCTATACGGAGGAAGACTACTACGACATCCCGGAAGACGTGCGGGCAGAATTGATTCGAGGCCAGATTTATTACATGGCATCTCCCACCCGGGAGCACCAGGAAATACTTGTATTTCTATTTAAAAAAATCACACGTTATATTGATGAAAAAAGAGGCGATTGTAAAATTTATCCCGCGCCATTCGCCGTCAAGCTGTTCGATGACAAGAAAACCATCGTCGAACCGGACTTGAGCGTCATCTGCGACCCGAGCAAGTTGACGGAACGTGGCTGCAGCGGCGCTCCGGACTGGATTATCGAAATCGTCTCGCCCAGCACCTCCAGCCACGATTACGTGCGCAAGCTGAACCTCTACTTAGATGCCGGGGTAAGGGAATACTGGATCGTGAATCCCATGCAACGCTCCATCTACGTGTATTTCTTGGAGGAGGACAAGTTCAAGGCCGTCACTTACACCTTCGAGGATGAAATCCAGGTCGGCATTTATGACGACCTGGACATTACCCTGGCCGGACTGGATGCTTGACATTCAAGAACGCCACCGGCGTTCTTGCGGCGGCGCACAAGTCAGCTATGCTGACAAAATACATCTTTGTGCGCCTGCCCTTTTTTGTACCGCCCATATTCGGTTTCGCGTTTATCTCTTATTGTCTGTCATTCCCCCTGACGAGGGTTTTTCGCCAGTATGAACCTGCTCCCGGTATTCCTTCGGACTCATCCCGTAACGTTCCCTAAACTTACGGTAAAAATAGCTGGTGTTGTCATAACCGACGGACTCGATGATATCCGATACCGCCAGCTTACTATTTGTCAAGAGGTAGCAAGCCTGGTTCATGCGCCGTTCCTGCAAAAGTTCCTTGTACGTCTTGCCGGTGCATTTCTTGATTTCCCGGCTCAGCCAGTACACGTCGTACCCCATCATCTTCGCCAGCTCGGAAAGGCTGCCGTCCCGGTAATGCCCCTCGACGTAGGCGAGCACCGTGCCGGTCAGTTCCGTGTCGAAGCGGCCGCTCCCCGTCTCCATCTTGTCCATGTGGTTCATCAAATGCAAAAGGAGCAGCCCCATCGTGATTTGGTTGCTGCTGCGTTTGTTCCCCATGTCATAAAAAATCGTCCAGACCATGTTTTCCACGAGGTTTTGTATCGGCAATACGTCCGACACGTGAAAATATAAGTACGAGGTCCTCCCGTTCCCGCTGCACAACGTGCCGACCAAGAATTCCTTCAACGCGTTGTTCTCGGCCCCCATCATGGAGAACGCCATGTTGAAAAACTCCGGCACCACGATAAAGTTGATGGCGATGTCGTCCTTGCCCGCAGGTTCAATCTCCTGCACGGCATTTTGATTAAGGAACAGCAAGTCCCCCGCCTCCAGCACGACCTTGTCGCCGTCCACGACGTGGGTGGTCGTTCCCCGGCACATGTAGATGACCTCCACGTAATTGTGCCTGTGCTTGGGGAAATGGACGAATCGGGTGTGCGCCCGCACCTGGATCAGCTTTCCTTTTTGAATCAGCTTGTCGCAGTCCACGACCAGTTCCTTTTTCCTCGTATAACGCTCCGGCTCGATACCGGTATGCCCGTCCAAAATCCGCCGCTCCTCCTCCGTGATGACCGACAACTCCCTCAACAATTCTTCATGCATCGTATATCACCCGCTCCCGTCACTACCACGCCCTTTTCATCTCCCCGCGATTCCCGAAATTCCATGCATTCCCCCTCAGTACTCCTCTCTTTCTGCCTTGCCTCAAGCTTCTCGCGCCGCCAGGCCAGCGATTTCCCTCGTCAATTCCATGTATTCCCCCGCCGCCCGGCTCCCCTTCCTGAAAGCGAGCACGGGCTGGTGTGAATCCTGCGACCACTCAATCGTGCTGTCCACGCGGATGAAGGTATCAAAAACCCTCACGTCCTCCAATTCCTTCAACGTCTCCAGCGTCTGCTTGAAATAGTTCTTACGCGTGTCCACCTTCGTGATGACCACGCCGCCAATCTGCAAATCCGGCGCGATTTCGCGCACGTCCCCCAAAAACTCAAACATGTTTCCCAAACCGAACATGCCCCACGGCGTGGATTCCACCGGGATAACAATCTCGTCCGACGCGCAGAGGATGTTCATCACCCAGCCGCCAAGCGTCGGCGGCGCATCTATCAGGACATAATCATATTCCCCGTCCCTTATCACGTTTTTCAAACATTTTTTCAAGATAAATTCCCGCTGCCATTTCGTGAACAATTCGTACTCGATGGAACTCATCAGCGTCGACGACGGAATCAGATCCAGGTTTTCATAGTCTGAATGCACGACGTAATCCTGCAAGTCCGCCTGGCCGCGGATGCCCTCGTATAAATTTTTGTCGCCGCGGGCGAACGCAAGCACCTGGTCCTCGTCAAACAAGGACAAAGACAAGTTCAGCTGCATGTCGCCGTCCACCATGAGCACTCTCTTCCCAAGGAGCGTCAGGCCATACCCGACGTTGGAGCAAGTCGTGGATTTTCCACTGCCCCCCTTGTTGTTCGCAAAGCAAATCACCCTCGTCTTCTTCATCTCTTGCCGCCTTTCGTATGTTCACCGCCAGCCCCTGCCTGTGCAAAACGCCGCCTGGCCGCACCGCAACGTTCCCCGGCATTCCTTGTCGTCCTGCGGCGTCCCCTGGCGTTTCTGCCCCATGGCGTTCCCCGGTCGTTCAGCTCCACTCCAGCGATGCCGGTTCCTCGCCAAAATGCTTCTTCACCAGTTCGCAGTATTCCCCATATACGGGAACGCCCTCGAAACTCCCTTTCAGCGCGTCCCGTATTCCCTTATAATACCAACCGATTGCCTGCTTGCTCTGCATACGGAAACGCATCCACAACTGCTCGCCCAGCACCGGGTAGTCCCGGTCGATGTCACGCATGTTGGAAAGCTTGTCCGCCAGGCCAATCATCTGGATTTCCCGCGGCGCATCCTTGATGTTGCGTATCGTCGTGCCTTTCCGCTCTTCCCACGACTTGCTCTTGTCCTCGCTCTCCTCGACCACCATGCCCGCCACCCGGCCGCCAAAACGCGCGCTCAACACTTCCGCCGTCACGCCCGGACAGTCCTCAATCGTGTCATGCAGAACGGCCGCGCAAATGACGTCCTCGTCCTTCGTCATCGTGGCCACGATGTCCGCCACCTCGATGGGATGGACGATATACGGTCGTTTCGTCCCCTTGCGGAACTGCCCCTCGTGCGCTTTGGTTGCAAATTCAATCGCCTCGTCAATCATACTTCGCCCTCAACTTTCTTGCAATGAACATCCGGCGGGAATTCATTCAATTTCCCTATACATACCCGCCGTCCAAACCGATAACTTGTCCCGTCAGGTAGGAATGGCCCTTTGCCAGGTCCAATGCCAACGCCGCCACCTCTTCCACGCTTCCAAACCGCCCCGCCGGTATTTCCTCTTCCAGGTTCTTTCGCTCTTCCCCGCCAAGCCAGGCGTTCATGGCCGTCTCTATCACCCCGCAGGCAATGGCGTTCACCTGCACGTTGCTCGGTGCCAGTTCCTTCGCCAACGCCATCGAAAATCCGTTCATGCCCGCCTTGGTGGCCGAATACGCCACCTCGCAGGAAGCGCCCACACGCCCCCACATGGAAGAAATGTTGATGATTTTCCCCGCCTTTTTTGACACCATGTACGGAACCGCCGCCCGGGAACAATAAAATACCGAAGAAAGATTGGTGCGCAATATGTCATCCCATTCCCCGTCCGTCATGTCCGTCAAAAGCCCGCAATACGATATTCCGGCATTGTTTACAAGTACATCCACGCCCCCGCAAACTTCAGCAATCTTCCGAAAAATCTGCCGAACATGCCCGACATTCCCCACGTCCCCCGGCAATGCCTCGCAAATGGCTCCCGTCTCGCGCAATTTCGCCGCCAACGAATCCAGCTCCGCTTTCGAATTCCTGCTATTTATAAAGACACGGTAGCCCGCCCCCGCGAACTCCCGCGCACAAGCCGCCCCGATTCCCCGCGAGGCCCCGGTAATCAAAACGCTTTTTTGACTCATCTTCCACCTATTCCAAAAATCTTCGATTCCGTCGTCTCGATTACGGCGCGCACGTCATAGCCGTCCATATATCTCCTTCGGCACGTACGCCTTGACGCGGACGCCCTCCTCCACATATTCCTCTTCCAGCAGCTGCCCCGACTTGCGAATCCGCTGCACCTTTCCTGCTTCGGCAAACGGATACGTCCGCTCAATCAAAATCTGGTCCCTGCGCAAAATTTCCAGCAGTGCCTCCTTCAATTCGTCGAGCCCCTGCCCCGTCTTCGCCGACGTTTTTATCGTGTAATCCGCGCGCACGTCCCGCATCACCGGCAACGCCTCGTCCGCGGCCCCTTCCTCCGCCTTCCTAGCGGCCAGGACGTCCTGCTTGTTAAAGAGCGTGACAATCGGCTTACCCTCCACGCCCAGCTGCCGAAGCGTCTCATAGACGACGTGCATCTGCACTTCCATCTGCGGGTTGGACGCGTCCACCACGTGGATGATGACGTCCGCGTACTTCGCCTCCTCCAGCGTGCTCTTGAACGCCTCCACCAAATGGTGGGGCAGCTTGCGGATGAAACCGACCGTGTCCGTCAAGAAAATTTCCCTGTTCTCTTCCAGCGGAAGCACCCTGGTCGTCGTGTCCAGCGTAGAAAACAGCATCTCGTCCTCCATGATGCCCGCGTTCGTCAGTGCATTGTGGATGCTGCTCTTCCCGGCGGACGTATAGCCGACCAGCGCGGCCACCTTCCCCGGCGTGTCTTCCCGCCTGCTCCGAATCAATTCCCGGTGCCTCTCCACGTCCTTTAGTTCGGCCTTCAGGTGGCTGATCCGCTCCCGAATCAACCGCCGGTCCATTTCCAGCTTCTTCTCGCCGGGCCCCCTCGTCCCGATGCCGCCGCCCAGCCGGGAGAGTGACGCCCCCAGCCCGGTCAGCCGCGAAGCCCGGTACTTCAACTGCGCCAGCTCCACTTGAATCTTGCCCTCGCCGGACATCGCCCGTACGGCAAATATGTCCAATATCAGCAAAGTCCGATCCATGATCTTGCAATCCAGTTCTTGTTCCAGGTTCTTAAGCTGCACGGAGGAAAGCTCGTCGTCACAAATGATTCCCGTCGCCTCCCGCTCCCAAATGAGTTCCTTCAATTCTGCCAGCTTTCCCTTCCCGACATACGTGGTCGGATGGATTTTTTCCCGTCCCTGAACCAGCCGCCCCACCACGGCGGCTTTCGCCGTCCTTGCCAGTTCCGCCAGTTCGTCCAGCGACTCGTCCGTCAAGTCATTCTCCGAAAGAGCGATTCCGACCAAAATCACCCTTTCTTCCTGTTCCTTTATTTCATATCCCGTCATTTATCTCGTCTCCAAAAATTCTGCCTCGTGGCGTACCGCCTCGTCGTCCGGATAATACTCAAGGTATTCCGTCGCCGCGAGGTACGCTTGTTGCCACTCAAATAGCTTCTCATGGCAGACGATGCGGTTATAGCGCATCTCGCGCATCACTTCCGAATAGTCTGCCGCCACCTTCTCCTCCTGCCAGGGAAACGCCCCTTGCTCACTCCACCCGTCCGCAGGCAAGGCGACGCCTTCCTCGAACGCCGCCAGGGCGGCCGTATAGTCCCCCTGCCTCATCGCGCTCACGCCAATCAAGTTATAGAGGGCCGGGGGCTTCCATCCCCCGGCCTCCACGGCCTTTTCAAGGCATTCGCCCACCTTGTCATATTGTCCCAGTTCAAAATATGCCATCCCCAGCCCGCGATAAGCCTCCGCTTCCTGGACTGACGAGGATTTCCCGTCCGAGAGTACCTGCTCGAACACCTTGACGGCCCCTTCAAAGTCCTTCTTCTCCAAAAGATCCGCGCCCTCCTCGACCTTGTTGGCACAACCGCACAACAAACATAGGGACAACAACGTGCCAATCAAGGTACATTTAACTATTCTTCCCATCTTTTTCCTTCTCCACGCACGCCAGGATTGCCTCGTTGAGCGACAGCATTTTCTCATCCAGTTCCGATACCATCTGGGCGCATTTGCGCAAGTCCTGGCTGATATATTCCGGCGCGTTCCCCTCGAATTTATAATAAATCTTATGCTCCAGGCTCGCCCAGAAATCCATGGCGATGGTACGTATCTGGATTTCGACCTTGGTGTCCACGACGCTGTCGGACAAGAACACCGGCACCGACACGAGCATGTGGTAGCTCTTATACCCGCTCTCCTTGGGATTCTTGATGTAGTCCTTAATGGTGAGCACCTTCAAGTCGCTCTGGTTCCCAATCATTTCCGCCAGGCGGTAAATGTCGGACGTGAAAGAGCAAATCAGGCGCACCCCGGCAATGTCATTGATATACTTCACCATGTTCTCTATGGAGGCCTCATAACCATTGCGCTTCAACTTTTTCACGATGCTTTCCGGCGTCTTGATCCTGGTCTTAATATGTTCGATTGGATTATATTTATGTACATGTCGGAACTCGTCATTCAAAATCTCCAACTTCGTCTCAACCTCCTTGAGCGCCGAAGTGTATAAGAAAATGATGGTCTTCCAACTGTCCACGTCCTCGTAACGTTTGATTGCGTTTTGCATCTTGATAACCCCAAACCTCCTCGTATAGGTCAACCGGCGGCCGTCCTGCCACCATTCGCGCCCCCGCCACGCATGTGCAAAGCCGTCTTTCTACAAGTCCAGCTTCATGTCGCCAAACCGAATCCATTTTTTCTTCCTCATATATTCCGAAATCGCCAGCGTGAGGCACGCCGGGAGAATAACCTGGATTAACAAAATCTTCACCAGCACGACAAGGGGGCTTTCCGTCTGCGTCATCACCTGCCATGTCATCAACGGTCCCACCAGCCCGGCGGTTCCCATGCCGGATCCGGTCGCGTTGCTCGTCATGTGCAAAAGCATCGTCCCCACCGGCCCCAAAATCGCGCTGGAAAGAATCGCCGGCAGCCATATGAGGGGACGCTTCACAATGTTTGGCACCTGCAGCATGGAAGTCCCGATGCCCTGCGCCAAAAACCCGCCCAGCTTGTTTTCCCGATAGCTTGCCACGGCGAAGCCGACCATGTTGCAACAACAGCCGACCGTCGCCGCGCCGGCCGCCAGGCCGGACAAGTTCAAAATCACGCCCAACGCCGCCGAACTGATGGGCAATGTCAAAATCATCCCCATCAGTACGGAAACGACGATTCCCATCAAGAACGGTTGCTGCTCCGTCCCCCAGTTAACCAGGGAGCCAAGCCACGTCATGAACCGCGAAATCGGCGGCCCCACCACAAGCCCGACGGCAGAACCCGTGCCGATGCAGACAAGCGGCGTGAGTAAAATGTCCAGCTTCGTCTTTCCCGAAACCAGGATGCCAATCTCGATGGCCACATATGCCGCCACGAACGCGCCCAGCGGCTCTCCCGGCCCGGCCAACACGACACTTCCGTCCACAAGCACTTGTCCCGCCAGCAACTTGCTGGCAAACGCACCTACCATGCCCGCCGTCGCGGCGGAAACGACCACCAGCTGGCCTGCCTCGAACTTCCTGGCCACGCCCACGCCGATTCCCGCACCGGTCATGGCCGCCGCCATCTTTCCCACGAGATATACCAGGCCGCCATACGTCCCGCCGGCGAAAGTGCCGGCCTGCTGGATAATCGTCCCGATAATCAAGGTGGCGAACAGCCCTTGTGCCATCCCGCCAAGACCGTCTATAAAAATCCTGTCCAATAATTTCTTCATTTCACAATTCTCCCATTTTCCCCTTGGCCACGCGGACGTTCCCTGCCCGTACGACCGTGTCTTTTGCCCCTGCCGACGCCACGGATTGCCAGGCGCTTCATGCCCTCACAATTTTAACACAGACTAAAAGGTTTTACAATGTCATAAATCCACGATTTACATTTTCCCCAAAATCGGATATACTGTTAAATACATTTACCACTTGGCGCACGAAAGCGCCGGTGCCATGGGAGGGCTTCATCATGTTTCGTTTATGGGGAAAAGAATTCAAGGACAACCGCCTCTTGCGCGACACCGTCATCTGCTTGGAAAACGATGACACCCGCACGCATAAGATTTTTTACGCGCTGGACGCCATCTGTTATGAGTTTGACTTAAGCAAGCCCATATGGCTCGACAAGACGATTGCCGATTTCAAGAAGCACGCGAAAGCCAGGTTCTACCAGGACAATTTCGTGGACTCCATCGACTTCGACTATCTGGAAATCCAAATCATCGAGGAGTAGGGCGTGCGGCACGCCATCCGCCCCCACGTCCACGTCACGCCGCCACCGCGCCGGTTGCCCTATGCCCATGCCTTGGCGGCACCATGTACCTTCCTTCAATCAATCTGCCAGTCGACCGGCCCCGCGCCATTCTCTTTTAAAAACTGGTTCGCCTGGCTAAACGGCCTGCTGCCAAAAAAGCCGCGGTAGGCGGAAAGCGGGCTCGGGTGCGGCGCCTTCAATATCAAATGGTTCGGGTTGTTCAGCATCCTCGCCTTTCGCTGCGCCGGAGACCCCCATAAAATGAACACGATAGGGCGATCCTGGCCGTTCAACACCATGATTGCCGCGTCGGTAAACTCCTCCCAGCCGATTCCGCGATGGGAATTCGCCTGGTGGGCGCGCACCGTCAGCACGGTGTTCAGCATCAGCACACCCTGCTCGGCCCACTTCGTCAAATAACCATGGTTCGGTATCGCACATCCCAAATCGTCATGCAGTTCCTGGTAAATATTTACCAGGGAAGGCGGCACCTCCACCCCCTTCTGCACGGAAAAGCACAACCCGTGCGCCTGCCCGTCATTGTGGTATGGGTCCTGCCCCAAAATGACCACCTTGACATCCTTAAGCGGCGTCAAATGGAACGCGTTAAAAATATCGTTGGCCGGTGGAAATATTTTGTGGGAACGATATTCCTCGTTCACGGTGTCAAACAACTTTTTATAATACGGTTTCCGAAACTCTTCCTTTAATGCCTCATACCAATCCCCGTTCAATCCCGCCATGGTTCTTCTCCTTTGTTATCTATAATCTTACCGAAACGCCTTCGCTGCGCAGGTACTCCTTCACTTCCCGGATTTCCAGTTCCTTGTAGTGGAACAAGGATGCCGCCAGCGCCGCGTCCGCGCCGCCCACCGTCAAGGCCTCCCTGAAATGCTCCAACGTCCCCGCGCCGCCGGAAGCAATAACGGGAACCGACACGCTCCCGGCAACCGCGCTCGTCAGTTCCAAGTCATATCCAGCCTTCGTGCCGTCACAATCCATGCTCGTCAAGAGGATTTCCCCCGCCCCGAGCCGTTCCACTTCTTTCGCCCACTCCACGGCATCGATTCCCATGTCGACGCGTCCTCCGTTCTTATAAATGTTCCAGCCGCTTCCATCTTCCCGCCGTTTGGCGTCAATCGCCACGACGACGCACTGGCTGCCAAACTTCTCCGCCGCGTCGTGCACGAGCCGCGGGTTCAAGATGGCCGACGAATTGACGGAAATCTTGTCCGCCCCCTCCCGGAGGAGCATGCGGAAATCCTCCACGGTACGGATACCTCCGCCCACGGTAAACGGAATGAACACGCACTCTGCCACCCTGCGCACCATGTCCACCACGGTCGCCCGGTCGTCGCTGGAGGCCGTGATGTCCAAAAACACCAACTCGTCCGCCCCCGCCGCGTCATACGCGCGGGCAATCTCCACCGGGTCGCCGGCATCCTTCAAATCCACGAAATTCACGCCCTTCACCACGCGCCCGGCATTCACGTCCAGGCACGGGATAATCCTCTTGGTAAACATAATCCGTACATCCCCTCCATCCAAACATTTTATACGCCAACCATTTACATGGCAAACATTTACGCGCCAGCCATTCGATATGCGAAGCATTCCACGCCGGGCATCATTCCACTTCCAAGAAGTTCCCCAATATCCGCAGCCCTGCCCCGCCGCTCTTCTCCGGGTGGAACTGGCAGGCGAAAACATTGTCCTTCTCCACCGAGGCATGGATTTCAACGCCATATTCGGTCGACGCCTTGACGATATCCCCGTCCCGCGCCTTTAAATAATACGAGTGCACGAAATACACGTAGGACTGCTCCTCCACGCCCCGAAACAGCCTCCCGCCATGCGAAAGGTGCAGGGAGTTCCAGCCCATGTGGGGAATCTTAAGGCCCTTGGCAGCCGGAATCCGCAATATCTCACCCTCTAAAATGCCAAGTCCTTCCACGCCCGGCGCCTCGTCGCTCCTCTCAAACAGAAGCTGCTGCCCCAGGCAAATACCCAGAAACGGGATCCCGGCATCCACCGCCCGGTGAATCACTCCGTCAAGCCCGCGCGCGCGCAGGTTTTGCATGGCGTCTCCGAACGCGCCGACCCCCGGCAGGATGATTCGGTTCGCCGCCAGGATTTTTTCCGCCTCTGACGTGATTTCCGCCTCTTGTCCTAATTTCGCCAGCGCCTTCTGCACGCTCTTTATGTTGCCCGCGTCATAATCAATGATTGCTACCATAAATTTCCCCCTCCTTATCCCGCATCCAATTCGAACCAGAATTCCACGCCGTTGTCAAAATTCTTCACCCCGTACTTTTGATGCATGGATTCCATGACGGCCTTCACGATGGACAACCCGATTCCATTTCCGCCGTATTCCCTCGTGTGTGCCTTGTCCGCCTTGTAAAACTTCTGCCAGATTTTCTCGACGTCCTCCTCCGCTATCGGGTTTCCGCTGTTAAACACGCTGACGTGCACGCAAGCCTCCCGCCTGGCCGCCTGAATCTGGATGCGCCTCTCATTTGCCACGTGGTGCAGGGCATTTACCAAGTAGTTGCGGAACACCTGCTCCGTTTTGAGTTCGTCCGCCCATACGTATACCTGCTCGTCGGCGATGAAGTCAATCTCCGTGTCCGCCTGCGATATCAAAATCTCGCAGCTTGCAAGCACGCCCTTTATCAAGTCCACGATGTCAAACCGTTCCATCACCGGCTCCTCCGCACCGAATTCCAACTGGTTCAGGGTCAGGAGGTTTTTCACCATCTGGTTCATCTTGGCCGCCTCGTCAATGATGACCTCGCAGTAAAACTCCCGGCTCTGCGCGTCATCGTTGACACTTTCCCGCAAACCTTCCGCATATCCCTGGATCAAGGCGATCGGGGTCTTCAGTTCATGGGAAACGTTGCCCAAAAATTCGCCGCGCATGTTCTCTATTTTTTCCTTTTGCTCGATGTCCTGCAAAAGCTGGTTGTTCGCGCTCTTCAATTCAGAAATCGTCATCTCCAGCTTCCGGGACATCATGTTAAAATTTTCTCCCAACACGCCAATTTCGTTTCGCACGCCGCCCGTGTACTTCGCGTTAAAGTCAAGGTTCGCCATCCGCTTGGACAACTCGGCCAGTTCCATCACCGGCCCGGTAATCTTCCGGGTAAAAAAGACGACGAACAACGCGCCCACCAGCACGACCGGCACCGCCACGTAAATCAAGAACCGGTTCGTCAAAATCGCCGCGTCATGAATGCTTTCCAGCGGAGTTCGCATGATGAACGTCGCCCCGCCAAAAAGCGTCCCGAACATCTCCAGGTATTCCCGTCCGGTAAGCGCGCTCTCCACCTTGAACACGCTATAATTTTCCTGGCTCTCCAGCCACTCGCCCTTGTTCAACTCGGCGACATACCCGAACAACTGCTCATACAGCGGCCCCCGTTTCTCCTGCTCCGTATAAAAAAGAATCTCGCCGTCCTGCGTCACGACCGTCGCCGAAATATTGGCCCGCTCGCTCTGTAAAAACAACTCACCTTGTGACTCCTCCCCTCGGATTGCGCCATTTGCCACCGCCTGGTTGAGCGTCTCATACAAACGCAGCATTTCATTCTGCTTGTAATCTATGTAATAAGGCTCCATCAGCCCCGCGTTAATCAGAAAGACGAGGCCGACCACCAGAAACATCAGGCCAAGAAACATCGCCAGGATCTGCCGCTTCAGAGATATCATCCCGCCACCTCGAACTTGTATCCCATGCCCCAGATGGTCTTGATGCAGTCCCCTTTCGCCCCCAGCTTGCTACGCAGTTTCTTCACGTGCGTGTCAATCGTGCGCGCGTCCCCGAAATAGTCATAATTCCACACGTTGTTCAAAATCTTCTCCCTGGAAAGGGCAATTCCCTTGTTTTCCAAAAAATAATTCAAAAGTTCAAATTCCTTGAAGCTCAATTCAACCTGCTGCCCGTCGATTTTAACGATATGGGCGGACTTGTCAAGCTCGATGCCGCCCGCGGACAGCACCTCGTTTTTCTCCGACCCGACCGTCCTGCGAAGTATCGCTTCCACACGCGCCACCAGGATTCTTGGACTGAACGGCTTGGAAATGTACTCGTCCACGCCCATCTCGAAGCCGGTAAGCTCGTCACGCTCGTCGGCACGCGCCGTCAGCATGATGATCGGCACCTTGGAATTGGTCCGGACTTCCCTGCAAACCTGCCAACCGTCCATCTTAGGCATCATCACGTCCAAAATAATCAAGGCAATATCCTTTTCCGCATAAAACACGTCCAACGCCTCCAGGCCGTCGGCCGCCTCAAGAACCACGAATCCCTCTTTCACGAGAAAGTCGCGAACCAACTTGCGCATCCTGCTCTCGTCGTCCACCACGAGAATCTTCATACGACTCATGCTTTGTTCCTCCCACCATAATGCCCCATGATACCCACGAATTGCTCCGCATTTTATGCTCCCACAAACCTAAAACGCCTCAAGCCCGCCCATTTTCCCATGTCTTTTCCCCGCCATCCATAATTGGAATTTACACTGCGGTTCACGTGGCCCCATCTCCTGCCGCGTCCATCCTCACGGCCACGCGGAACAAGACCAGGCCAATCACGAACAAGACGGAAAGCGACGCCACGCCGACGTTCATCCTCCCGGTAAGTTGCGACAATGCCGACACCAAAGCCGTCCCGACGACCGCCGCGCCCTTTCCGCAAATGTCATACAGTCCAAAATATTCTCCCGACTTTTCGGCAGGAATGATTTTGCCGAAATATGAGCGGGACAGTGCCTGTATCGTCCCCTGGAACATTCCCACCGCCACGGCCAAAATCCAAAATTCATATTGCTTGTCCAAACCGTACGCATAGATGGAAATACACAAGTAGGCCACGATGCAGATTGTAATCACCGTGTCCGAATTGAGTTTCTTCGCCAGCCGGTTCATGACCAGCACGGACGGGAACGCCACGAACTGCGTCAGCAAAAGCGCCAGCAAAAGCCCGGTCGTGTCAAGCCCAAGCGCCTCCCCATAAGCCGTCGCCATGTCGATGACCGTGTACACCCCGTCAATATAAAAGAAGAATGCCACGAGGAAAAAAAATATCCGCTTCTGCTTATAAATCTCCCGGAACGTGTGTCCCAGCCTCACGAAGCTCTCCTTCACCATGTGCGCCCTTTTTTCAATGTAATATTTCTGCTCGTACGACTTAAGCAACGGCAGCGCGGACAAGAACCACCAGGCCGCCGTGATGGCAAAGGCAATCACCATCGTGGCCTGCATGCCAAGTCCCACCTTGTCCCCGCCGAGCACGACCACGAGGCTCGCAATAAACGGGATGCAGCTCCCGATATAGCCCCACGCGTACCCATGGGAGGAAACCGAATCCATCCGCTTTGCATCCGTCACGTCCGTCAACATGGAGTCATAGAACACCAGGCTGGACGAATAGCCGACCTTGGTCAGCACGAACACGCCCAGGAACCAGATCCAGGAGGACAAAAACCCCAGCAAGACACACCCGGCCACGCCGATGACAAGAAACATGGTGAAAATCCGCTTTTTAAAATTCTTCACGTCCGCGACGGCTCCCAGCGTCGGCCCCAAAACGGCCACGACCAGCGTACATATGGAAGCCGCGTAACCCCAGTAGGCCAGGTAATTCACGTCCGAAATCCCCGCATTGCCGGCCAGGTGATTGAAGTATATGGGAAAAATCGTCGACACGAGCATCGTAAAGGCCGAATTGCCCACGTCGTAAAGAACCCATTTCTTCTCCAACGGCGTCATTTTAAATTTTGTTTCCATAATCATCCTCCTCCGGCTTTGCCAGCTCCCGCGAGCCACTTCGGGCCGCTTTTCATGATTTGCGTCCCTCTACGACACGCACAGTTCCTCCCAATGCTCTCCCGCGCCAAACGTTTGGTGGAACCGCCCCGGCATCTCTTTTCCTTCCAGCAGGACCTTCTGATACTGGGCAATCAATCCCGCCGCCATCGGAACTGCCCCGGCAAACTGCCTGCGCAGGAGACGGCAAAAATTCTCGCATGCCGGATTGGGGGAAAGGCTCATAATCATGCCGCTCGCAAGGTCATACATCCCCACCAGCCTGAGCACCGCGAGCAATGCTTTCCGTTTCCGCGTTCCCGGTGCCAACAGCACCTTGTGGCAGAAAATCAAATAAGACAGGGACTTTTGAAGTTCTTTGGCCGAAACGTCCTCAAAAAACGGGGCGATGACCTCGGCATTCTTTCGCGTAGCTTGAATATGGTTGCAAGCCAGATAGGGAACCGGATCGATGCCGTCCTCCACCAGGAGGCTCCGGTCAAACTCCATCTCGATTTCCGAATGCGTAAGCCCGCTTACCTGTATCATCTTTTCAATGTAATTATGGCACTCGCTGTCCAGCGCGAAATGGCAGATAAACCCATACAAGTAGGCACGTGCCGCGCCCTTGTCCGGGGACGTTTGTAACACCTTCGCCGCCCGCGCGAAAAATTCGCCCGCGTCCCTGTCATGCATCGCGTACCCCAGGCGGTTTACATGATTTTTCATGACCACCCTATAATAAAACAAAATGTCCGGCCCGTGCAGCCCGATGTCGAACAATTCCCGGTTCTTCTCTATGGAACTTTTCAACGGCCCCGGCAGCGCCCCCAGCACTTCCCGGCCAAATTTATAGTGAGCATACGTGGTAGGCATCTGAAACTCCTCCTTTACTTGGAACACTTGCCATGGACACCGGATGGCCGGCTTCAAGCCATGCCCGCGCACATGCGTCCCGCACCTTAGTATCCCCGATATTTCCCCGATAAATTCAGTGTATCACGAAATGGCGCGAACAACAATCATTTTTTTGTGATTTTTCTGTTTCGACGACTTGTCAGTTACTGTTCCGGGGGGCTGCGCGCCCTGCCGCACGGCCAGCGTCCGATAAAGTGGTGGTGCCAGTGGGCATCCAGCCCATTGCCAGAGGCAATTTTAAATGGCTGGATGTCGTTACAATCCACGGCCGGTTAGGCCGTGAATTGTAACACTTGTCAACTACCCATGCAGCAACTCCAACCCACCGCGCAATCGCCCGGCCTCCATCTGCCCCGGCGCCGACGCGTTCCCCACCGCCCCGAACGTCACCGCGGAACCGAACGTTTCCCCGCAGACACGGCTCACCTTGCCCAATTCTCCCATGGACATGGTAACCAGCGGCCTGTCGGCATGTTCCGTGTACATTTCCTCCGTGGCAGCCAAGAGCGTCAGCACGTCCCTCCTGCACTTCGGCATGACGGCGATTTTTAAAATGTCCGCGTCCAAGTCCTGCATCTGCCGAAGCCGTCCCACGATTTCCTCCCGCGCAGGCGTTTTTTCAAAATCATGGCTGGAAGCAACCACCTTGACACCATTTTCATGAGCCGTGTGAACCACGTCCCCCACCGCCCCTTCCCCGGCGGACAATTCCACGTCCACCAAGTCCACATGGCCTGACCTGGCCATCGCCACGTTCAAACGGACATACTCCTCTCTCGCGAGGTTCCATTCCCCGCCTTCCGCCTCCGTGCGAAACGTGAACAAAAACGGCAAATCGCCAAATACCTCCCGCAATTTCCGGGCAACGTCCACCATTTTTCCCACGTCCGCCGCCCCTTCCGCGCACGCGGCCTTCCCTTCGCCCGACGCGACACCTGAACACGCCGCCTTATCCCCAAATGCCATTCCGTCCAAGCGCGCGGCCGAAAACCAATCTGCGCGCCATTCCACCAAATCCGCGCTTCCCTCGCGAACCGCCTTCGCCGCGGCCAGGATTTCCTCCTCGTCCCTTCCCATGACCGGGACACAGATTTTAGGCATCCCCACACCAATCTCCACGCTCCGCACTTTTACCGTTTGCATAATATGTCCCCCTTTTTGTTATCGCTTAAGGAAGTTCTTTTCGCTAAGTTGCTTTCAGTCATTCCACCAGTTTCATGTTCCGATACCGCTCTTCCATCCATTCGTCGGAGAACACCTCGTCGATGTAAACCGAGACTTCATTCCCGGCAGGTTCTCCCGCCTGCCTCTCCTGATAACGCCCCATGGCCGCGCAAGTCACCACCACGTCCACGCTTAAAAAAAGCACGAGGCACCAGGTCAATACCTTTCCCAGCTTCATCGGCAGCTTCTCAATCCACCCCGACAAGAACGGGTACACCTTTTTCAGCCAAACAACCGCCGCGATACCCCAAAAGAAACAATACAGCAAATTGATACGCCCGCCAAGGTTTAGCGGGTAACTGCTATAATCCCAGAATATCGTGCCAAACAACGTCTCCGTCAACACGCTGCAAAAATACTCATACGCGCCGCCAAGCAGGACGCCGACCACGAACAAAAAACCGTCCGAACGCTCCTTGTACTTGTACAGCATCAGCGTCGCCACGCTCATCGCGCACCCCCACACGAGACTGAACTGCCCCCACACCAGACTGCTGCGGCTCATCAACTCCCCCGCGGTGATGTAACAGAATATCGTCTCCACGATGTCGCCCAAAAACGCCCCCACGACCAGCAACATGAACAGCTTGTAAAAACCGCACCCTTCCGCGAACACGGTAGGCTTGGCCTTCGTCTTTTTGGCCGTGCTCTCCGGGTGCGCCCTTTCCATCCTGCGGGCGATATAGCCGACCACCGAATGGCCAAACTGGACCGTCGCCTCCTCGATTCGGTCGTTCGCCTCCAGAAAGGCATCCATGTTTTTCAATTTATGTATCACGGCATAGGAGCCAATCGCGTCCACCGCCACGATTACGGCCGATATGCCCAGCACGATTCGAACAAGCAGTTGCGGCAGGGACTGGTATGGCATCATCAAAAACCCGTTGACCCACGTCACGCCCACGGTTCCCAAAAGCCCCCACAAAAGGCTGAAACGGATGCAGACGTAACCGCCCATGTTGCCTTTTAAATGGGAATAATCCCACCACTTCTTATTTCCCTGCCATTCCAGGAAATGCCCGGCAATCCATTCGACCACCGTACCCCAAATCATGCTTCCCAAATATAGGAAGAGCCAATTCCCTTGCAAGTCCTGCAACACCCAGGATATCACCAGGGCGGCAAAACCATATACGGTACACAAAGGACCGTTTAAATAGCCCCGGTTAATGAACTTGCGCTTCCGGATTGCCGAATACGCGACCTCCAGTACCCAACCTAAAAACGAATACCACAAAAACAAGTAAAACGCCTGAAACAAATTTTCCATAAACAAAACCCTTTCCTTTTACGGCTTTCTCCTTTGCAAATTTTATGCAACCCCACCTTCATGGATTCTTTCTTCACGTACTGCCCTCTACAGGTTCCTCACCTTGAAGTCCCGTTGCGCCTCGCGCCTCTGGTCCTTCTTCGCGATGTCGTCCCGCTTGTCGTACAGTTTCTTGCCCTTGGCCAGGCCGATTTCCACCTTCACCAGGCTGCCTGAAAAATAAACCTGCAGCGGAACGACCGTGTTCCCTTTTTCCTTCATCTTGCCGAAAATCTTGTCGATTTCCTTCTTGTGTAACAAAAGCTTGCGTACCCGCAACGGATCTTTGTTGAAAATATTTCCCTTCTCATAGGGGGAAACGTGCATCCCGTAAATGAACATTTCCCCGTCCTCGACGCGGATGAACGCTTCCTTTATGCTGCACTTCCCCATCCGCAGCGACTTCACTTCCGTCCCGTGCAGGACGATTCCCGCCTCGTATTTCTCTAAAATAAAGTAATCGTGATACGCCTTCTTGTTATTCGCAATCAACTTCGTCCCTGTCTTTGCCATGGCCCTCGCTCCTTAAATCCTTAAATAAATATAAAGTCTACCGTCCTTTGCAGTTTGTCCACGTCAAGCACCTGGACACGCACCTTTTGTCCAAGCTTGTAATTCTTCCCCGTGTGTTCCCCACGAAGTTCATACGCGGCCTCGTCATAATCATAATGGTCATCCTCCATGTTCGCCACATGGACCAGTCCTTCCACCGTGTTTGGGAGTTCCACGTACGCCCCCCATTTCGTCACGCCAGAAATCACGCCGTCGTATTCCTCGCCGACATGTCCCTGCATGTACTCCACCTTTTTCAGCTTCTCCGTGTCACGCTCCGCCTCCTCGGCACGACGCTCCAACTCGCTCGCCTGCACCGCGACTTTCGGCAAAAGCCTCTCGTAATGCCCGATTCGTCCCTCCGTCAGCCTCCCCCGTAAATTTTCCTTGATGATACGGTGAATTTGCAAATCCGGATAGCGCCGAATCGGCGACGTAAAATGCGTGTAATACTTCGCCGCCAAGCCAAAATGCCCGCTATTTTCCGGGGTATAGCGTGCCTGCTTCATGGAGCGCAGGGCCAAACGGGAAATCAACGTCTCCTCCGGCGTCCCCTCTGCCTTGGCCAGGAGCTTTTGTACCTCCTTCGGATGCACCTCGTTCTTCACATGGATATGGTAGCCGAAATTATTGATGAGGGCGCACAGCCTGCGCATTTTCTCCTCGTCCGGGGTATCATGGGTGCGGTAGAGGAACGGCAGCTCCCGCCAAAAATACTCCTCGGCCACCGTCTCGTTGGCCAGCAGCATGAAATCCTCAATCAGCTTCGTCGCCGCGTTGCGCTCGTAAGCCTTTATCTCCAACGGCTTTCCCTTCTCGTCCAGGATAATCTTCGACTCGGGAAACTCAAAGTCGATGGAGCCCCGTTGCTTGCGCCGTTCACGTAAAATGCGCGACAAATCGGCCATCCGCCGAAGCGTTGGCACGAACGGGGCATAGTCCGCATATTCCCCGGCATCTTCCCCCGCGCCATGTTCACCCGATGGCAAAACTTGTGCCTTCCGTCCCGCGTCAACGTCCGCGACTCCCGCGCCGTCGCCCGAAACCTTCGCGCCATGCTCCAGCACGTGCGCCACGCCGGTGTAACTCATCCGCTTGTCCACGCGAATGACCGTCTCCGCGATCTGATGGTCAAGCATCTCCCCGTCGGGAGCGACCGTCATGATGCAGCTGAGTGCCAGGCGGTCTTCCCCGGCATTCAACGAACAGACGCCGTTGGACAACTTGTGCGGCAACATCGGGATGACCCGGTCGACCAGGTACACGCTTGTCCCCCGCTTTAATGCCTCGCGATCCAGCGCACTGTTTTCCTGCACGTAATTCGTCACGTCGGCAATGTGAACCCCTAAGACATAGTTCTCCCCCTTCATGTCAAGGGACACCGCGTCGTCCAAATCCTTGGCATCCTCGCCGTCAATCGTCACCATCCGCCAGTCCCGCAAATCCAGCCGCCCCGCCATGTCCGCCTCGCAGACATCCTTGGCGACACGCTCCGCCTGGTTTAAAACCCTCTCCGGAAATTGCAGCGGCAAGTCATATCCTTTCACGATGGACAAGATGTCCGTCCCCGGGTCATTCACGTGTCCCAGAATCTCCGTGACAATTCCTTCCGGCTTTTCATGCGGTCCGCCATAAGAGGTCAATTCCACCACGACCTTTTGCCCGGTCACCGCACCCTTATCCTTTCCTGCCGGAATATAAACATCCTTAAAAAAACGCTGGTTGTCCGGGTGCACGAAGCCGTAAGTCGACGTATTCTCCACGCCCGAACGCGCCGCAAGTTTGGAACGCCTGGAATCTGGATTCGCATGCTTGCCGCAGCTCTCATATAGGCCGACAACATGCGTCGTCCCCCTTGACAGCACATTGACGATTTTCCCTTCCGTCCGTTGGCCGTTTCCCTGCCGCTCCCGGGTGACGACAAATTCCACCTCGTCCCCGTGGAACGCGCCGCCCACGTTTTCCTCCGATATATACACGTCGCCTTCCCGCTCCGGGCAGACCACGAAGCCGAAGCCCCTCGCGTGCGCCTGAAACGTGCCCGTCAGGCGCTTCGCCGCGCCCCGGGTGTACTTCCCCCGTTTTGACAAGTGCACCTTGCCCTCGCCCTCCAACGCATCAAGCACCTCGCGCAGTTCCTCTCGCCGTTCCTTTGGCACCTGCAGCACCATGGCGATTTCCTTCTGCTTCATCGGCACGTACAAATCGTCACAAATAAAGTCATATACCACTTTCTTCCTCTTCTCAAATGCATGATTCATAAATAAAATACGCTCTCCTTCTCCATATTCGCCCACCATCTGGCATCCCGCCCGCAAGCTCCAATTTTCTTTATCAAAAAGAAAACACCCTATATCATCATAGAGTGTTCTTTCATCGTCATCTTCATACATCTTCGTCCATGGTAAAACACACCGTGTCAACCATGGGTTTCACACGACGGCACGTCAATTAAAAACCCCGAGGTTCAAAACCACCGCCAGCACCAGGAAAAGGATTGCCAAAAACTTTGTGGACTTCACGAGCGCGCCCTCCATGGAGCGTCCCTTGTTCTGTCCCCAATAGGTGTCTGCCGCCCCGCTGATGGTTCCCAGCCCCGCGGACTTCCCTTCCTGAAGAAGAATGATTGCCGACAATACGACACAATCTATCACAAATATAATCGTCAAAACAATTTTTAAGATTTCCATCTGTACATACCTCCTACACCGAACACTTATCCCACTCTTTTATCTCACCCATTAAATGTCAAAAGCAAAATCATGATTACTTTACCACAAATTGTGGCTTATGGCAAGCAAATTTTTTCCTTCTCTTCCCAATTATCCATATTTATCGGTTCTTCGCAGGAACCTCTACTCCAGCCCCAATTTTTGCATGAGTTCTTTCAGACTACTACCAGAAACCGTACACTGTCTATCGGTATCATAATCATAATATGTGCTCACATTATCCTCCCGGCTCCACATCGGCTTGCTTCTATAACCATCCCCGCGATGTAATTTATGTTCCAATTCTACTGGAAAATCTGCTCCCATGGTTCACTTTTCCTCCCTATTATTGTCATGCGCTAATCATTATTAAGCCGCGCAAAGATACAGTTTATTATCTCACAGTTACTGTCGTTTTTGTATAATATTTTTCTTATTTTTTTATAAATTTTTCATAAACTTCCATGGATCGTTTTTACACAACATCCCCATCTTATCCGCCTTTATATTCTTCAAGAAAGTCCTCAATTCCTTGTATTAAATCTATAATCGAACCCTCGGCTATTGTATTATATGTATGCAACAGTTTCGTCCTTTGCTTTTTTATGTCACCACTTCCATACAACTTTTCTACATATATCGAAGCACAACTCTTTAAATAAGCGCACAAGAGCGAAAACACCTCCTTGTCCCTAAAAAAATCAAATGCTGTCGTCTTAAACTCCTCTTTCTCAATATCAAAAAGTGTACTATATTTACGTATGCCTGCATCCATTTTTCGACATTCGTCCAGATACCCCCATGTTTTTACCGCAATTTTAAATTCCGCAGAGCCAATGGGAAAATGGACAATCAGTTTTTTCAGTACGTCCCCATCCCATGCTTTGCAAAACTCTTCATCCAGCCTCGCCCTCTCTACTTTTACAATATCACAAATAGACTGGATTGTAATACCCAGCCTCACAAAAAGCAATGCACCCTTGTTCAATTCCGTTTCCGTCATGTTGCGCAAATCCATTTCACTCTTTACGAATGACAGAACATACTCCTTCGGTTTTAAATTCAAGGTTAATATAACCATCAAATCCGCGAATGTTTCTGACGTAATGTGTTTGAGTACCCCCAGTATAGAATCCAACGCATTATGTTGAAAACGAGAGTAGAGTTCCATTTGATAATCACACATACCTTTAGATAACTTTCTAATACTGTTCAGCAATAGATTCCTTTCATCACGAGGCATCCGCTCAATAGTTCTTTCCTTTTGTATAAAATTTTTCAACTCCTCGCCTTCCTCGGCAATAAATTTGGCTATATAGTTCCACTGTATGTTCCTAAATGCACATGATATGATTTCCATTGAATTCCTTGAATGAAATTCATATGGATATAAATTTGACTCATTTCTAATTCGTTCTTCCTCTTCCAACAATTGTGCCACTATGCTTTTTTTCAAATAGGAATCGCTCGACACCCATTTTTCAACTTCATCTTTATACACTGCAGGATATTGCTTATAACACATGGAATGCAGTTCCAACTGCAAGATTCGCGCACAAACTTTTATCCAAGTTTTATGCCTCTCCTCCCTATTTCTTACCGTACCCCCAACAAAATGAGAAACTTCATGCCCGATAATGATTGAAAGCCACTGAGGTAAGTAAAGTTCCCTCTCAGGAGTCGCTATCAGCATCAACCGTTTCGTTTCTGCATAACTCACAATCAACTCTCTCACATACGTTCGCTTAAACATGCCCGGCGAGAAAATGAATGAATACTCTTTTTTATTCTCATCATCGCAAAACGCATTATAATAACGAGAGACCTCCAACGTCCACAACGCATAAAAAGCCCTCAATTTAGATGGCGCATAATGAACCGTCACATTAAAATCCCTGATTTGGAAAAACTGTATATCGGTTCGCAAGGTGCCGTGAAACGTCATACTAATCTTATGAATGAATTCATACACGTTTTCTCCCCGAAACACTTCTCGTCCCTTTTCGCCTATTTTACATTTTTCTTCCAAAATTCGAATCAACAGTGACAACGGATGATACAAGGACCAGAAATCATATTTTTTAACCGGTGCCATCTCCAATGCCTTCAGCGACTGAAGCAATTGCCATACCGCTTGAAAACACGTAATCTCTTTTTCATCTTCTATATTTTCATAATTTGATATCACCTCTTGTATTCTGTTCATCTCTTCCTGCAATTCACCACATAAGTGCGCAGAAAAATCCTGCTCCATTTTGTCATATATATCTTTTATATCGTAATCAGTAACTTCCTCCTTCTCCTCTGTTTCCACATTTAACACCAAGCCTGATGAAAACAAGTAATATTGAAACTTTTTTTCACTATAACAAAGCATTCCTCCCGAAGCGAGCTGACACAATATCCGGCCAAGCTTCACATCCCGAACAATCAGGCGAAAGTCATCTTCCCCGAGGATATCATATATCTTAAAATCGTATTGCGGACTACGAAGTTCTGTCATCGACTTGTCAAAAAATTTTTCAACCAATTTGACACAAAAATCATGATACTTACGATCCAAAGTCATCTTCTTGTCCGAATCATAACTGTTTGTAATCCCCTTTAAGCAAATAGATTTGATGTTCTCATTATAAAGATAATCATATTTTTTCTCCGTAATACACTCCAATACTCTCTTGGAAACAGAGAAAACAGTATAGCTATATATGACTTGCATTTCCGTCTCATGCAATTTCTTGATGGCATTCACGGCATTTCCATAATTACGGCATTTAATACAAACGATAAAGTCA
This sequence comes from Lachnospiraceae bacterium, assembly GCA_910574865.1. Lineage (GTDB taxonomy): Bacteria > Bacillota > Clostridia > Lachnospirales > Lachnospiraceae > Schaedlerella. The sequence goes on from CAJTDN010000001.1 coordinate 181,024, forward strand.
TTTTTATCTACCGTGGCATATGTATATGAGATTCCCTCATCCGCCTTTATTACCTCGCGAACTTTTTGATCAAACAGTACACATTGTCTCCCTATTCTTTTCACATAATCTTTCAACTGCAAAAAGACCACGAACGTCAGCGGATACATTTCATTTGTTTTTTCTGCCCAAAACATAGCATCCTCACATCGGTTCCAATCATCTCTGCTAAAGCAAAAAGTATTTTGATAGGAATAACAGCCCTTGCTCTCAGCCGTTCTCTTCAATCCATACCGCCAAAGTCCCTTCAATCCCTCCGCATCAAAATCAATCTTCAAACGCTCCGTAATCATGCCGTCAAAAAATCCCACGGTCGAATACTGATCCTCCAACTCTTTGCATTCCATTCCCGGCGTTATTGGAATATGGTAATTTATAAACGTAATTGCCCTGCAAACATCATCTTTACCACTCACTTTGCTTTCCCCCTTTGAAACATGACAATGTTCATTATCATGCTTTTCGTACTTCCTTTTTTAATATCCTCCCACAAGTCGTCTCGTGCGGCTTCTATCTTCTCCATCTTCTCTTCCGGCAAATAATCCCATCCAAAAAGTCGTATCTCCGACACCTTTTTTGCCTTGTATAATGGCTCACAGAACTCTTCAATCCTCAAAATTCTATGTTCCAAAACATATCCAAAATTCGAGTTTTCGTCCAGCCTTCGTTCCAAAAAAACCAAAATTGCCATCATTTGTTCTTGAAAGCGCTTAATTGGAAAAACATTTCCATCATTTTCAAGCGCACGCGCACTTCGCCTTGGGAAATCCAAAAACCAATCAATAAAATCTATTAGTTCACGTTCCTCGCCATTACAAATAACTATAGCCAGCATTCCTAAAACCACGTTCCACTCCGCCTCTTCATTCCTCGCGTCTTCTGAATCTCTTTTCCCTTTTATAAGATGAAACATGTTCCAAATCCATCCATGATTTTCGATTAAGTCTTCCTCTTCAAATCTTCCCCTATCGCTTTTGCTTATACAATCCCGTGCAATCCGCATTGCAATATTGTTATTCCCCTTCCAAAACACCTCATGAAAAAAACAAAGACATGCTAAATCCGTATTTCCCTCATCACATTCCGTTACGCCCTGCCGCATCATGCCATAATATAATTGTTGTACGTCCTTCCAATTCCTCTCCTCCACCAGACTATTCCTCATCGTTTCCAATAGACCAAGATATTCCGTCCATATTGCGCTTTTCATATCAACACGGTCTCGTGTGTATTCAGTCAGTTTTCCTATAATGGCATCCCTATTTTTCCTCTTATCAAAACCACCATTATATAGCACGAACTGAATAATCAAAATTATATAACCCAAAAGCAAAAGCACATAACCACATATCGTACAACTCAGATTGATGCATACAACCATGAGTACTGGGGCCGCATATGCCCCAAAACGAGTTGAATTATAAAAAATCGGATACCGCATGGTCTTCAACTCGCTTCGAGAAATCCCATACAGTTTCTTTTCCAGCCTTTCCGAAATACTCATGGTGACGGTCAGAATCAAACTAACTATCGCAAGCAAGACTCCTATGTTTTCTTCCAAAATGGTTGTTGCCCTACAATAATCAAACTGAAAACCTTTTGCAGGCATCGTCGTATTACATACTAAAGTTCCCACATTACTCCAATAATACCAATCCGCATAACACGCCCCGCCAAAGCAAAGCAAAAACGCAACAAAAAAAATTATTGAAGCCGTTTTATCTTTATTGTATCTCTTCTTTCGTTTTCCGCCACTCATTTCTCCTCCCTCGTCTCTTTTCTTCATTTTTTTGAATTCCACCCCATTCGTATTTGCATACAAAAAGGCAGAAAAACTCCCTGCTACACTAAGAAATTTTTCTGCCACCTGCATTATCATATCATAATTGCCAGATAAATACTACAACTTTTTAATTTTCTCCAAATTTACCATTCTTACCCATCACACCCATTTTTCCACTTGCCTCTCCATTCTCATTTTCTCCGCGTAGTCCCTCAATTTCCCCAAATCTTTCTCCGTCCGCACCACATACCGCTCCAACGCGAAATCAAACACCTCTTTCGCAATCCGCCTCCGGCACCTGACGATATCGCAAATCGTCCGCTCCATGTCATATGTCCACACCAGATTGCCCCGCGCGGTCGGCATCTGTACCTTGCCTAATTCATGCCATTCATCCCTGACACGGTACACCTTGCACTGCCGATTGACAAAGCGTGACAACGTCTTCGACGCGGGAATCGTGATGGCAAGCATCGATTCTTGAGACAATACATTTTTATATATACCACTTTGCAAATGTTTCGCATCCTCACGGAGCAATCCGTGTAAATATAACGCGCTCTCGTGTGAAAATATGATAGCCTTGGAACGCGCCCCCATCGACAGCATTTCATCAATCGCGTCTTCCGACAAGACATACTGGCCGACGGAAACACGGGTTATCCTGCCCTCTTTGCACAGAAAGGAAAGACTCGCCCGACTCACGCCGCCGGCAACCGCGTCCCTCGTCAAAATCAAACCGTTGTTTTCCGTTGCTATTTGTTTTAATATTTTTAGAGAATTCATGGCAATTCCTCGTTCGCTCCTCCACGATTGCCGCAACGTCCTAGACGTAGCTGCACAAACTCTTTCATTCGTTAATTCCTTTCTATTCTTTCACGACTTCCCTCACCAGTTCCCGCATCCCGCTAAAAAACTCCTTGTCCGAAGCCCGCAGTTCCACTCGACCTTGTTCCGTTCGGCCAACCATTTTTAATTCTACGTCATTTTCTACGCCATTTCCCGTGTCATTTTCTGCGTCATTTTCGCCAAACACTTTCGCCCGGCCATCTTCGCTCGCGTCATCCCCCGCCTCCTGCTTTGGCCTTATGACACGCATTTCCAACACGGTTCCTTCTTCTAGTTCACCGCCAAACACCCGCAGGATAAATTCCAAGAAATCCGGATGGTTTTTAATAAACGTCTTCCGCTCCCCTAACACCTTCATTACCGTTCCAATGTGAATCACCGTCTCATCCTCCGTTTTTACTTCCACTGCAAGCAGCCCCGGGACGCTTCCCGCAGTTCATATTTTCACGGGGCTTCATTTCATCCCCACCATCACGCTATTCACCAACGTTTACATTTTCCCCTTCATAAATTTCCCGAATCATCCCTTTCGCCGTCTCCACCGTCGCGTAATCCGGCTCTATCACGTACAATTCCGTTCCAGGCATGGAAAATGTTTCCGCGTACATGCTATGCCCATCCACGGTATAAGAAGTTACGTTCCACCGCGCCATGTCCGACAATTGCATTTTCACGAGCGACGCTATCTGCTCCTTGGTCATGCTTGTCTCGAAGCTGCCGGAAACCGCCTCCATCACCGACGCATAATTGACCAGCATGGACGATGACGCGCATTTTTGAATGACCGCGCGAATCACTTCCATCTGGTTTTTCGCCCGTTGGAAATCGCCCTCCGGGAAGCTGTACCGCTCCCTGGCGAACGCCAACGCCTCCAAGCCGCTCAACTGGTTAATGCCTTTCTGGTATGTGCGAATCGGTGTGACCGTGAAATCATAATCGGAATACACCTCGATTCCGCCAAGCGCGTCAATAATGTCGATGAACCCGCTGAAATTGAGCCGCAAATAGTAATCCACCTGAATCCCGTAAAGCTGCTCCAACGCATCAATTGAAGCGTCCACCCCATAAATGCCCGCATGGGTCAGCTTGTCCCGCGCCCCGCCGGTCGCATTGAACGAGACGTAATAATCACGCGGCGTAGAAAGAAGAAGCACGTTCTTCGTCTTCGTATTGACAATGGCCAAAATGTTGACGTCGCTCCGCGAACGCGCCGAAACGCCGCCATACGTGTCAATGCCGCTCAAATACATGATAAACGTTTCCGGCACGACCTTCGGAATAATCGGCTGGATGTCCACCTCGACCACGTGCTCCACCATGGTAATCCGGCGAATGTCCGCCGCTACCCATTCGTAGCCTTCCCGTTCGGAAATGATGCCGACATAAGCCTCGTTTAGGATGACCGCGCCGACTTCACGGGCGCGAAGGGCATCCAATAAGGCAAACAGGTTGTCATAGGAAGAAATAACAAGCGTGGCGTGAAGCGTCTCCTCCAACTGAGTAATCGTCCTGGACACGTTTTGCCGATTTACATCATCCATGTCATGTTCATCCGTGCCAGTCATACTTCCCCGCTTTTTCCCGTCCACATAATTCCGGCCGAGTCCATCCCGACTCTGTTCCCCCTCACCAACCACGCCAATCTTATATCCTTTGACGTCCTCCACGTTCTCGGCCGGGTCGTCCTTCAGCACGTAAACAGAAACCACGTCCGTCTGCTCACCCTTCGTCGTCACGTCCGCCAGGGCGTTCACCGTCTGCCGGATGTAATACGCGCCCGCCCCACAGAGGAAAATCATGACCAGCGACAAAACGCTGGCAATGACGGAGGTCACCGGTTTCCGGTGCATCAGGAAAAACAGCACCCCCAATGCAACAAACACGATCAAGATGATGGCCAAATAGGAAATAGGAAATATGTTCAAATCGGCGGCCTGGACAATCAAGGCGGATGCCATGACAATATAAACCATTAAAATCACGTAACCGACATACTTATTTGCATGTATATTTTTCAATTTATCCATTTATGTAGTGTATCCTTCTTACCGTAGTATTTTCGTTTGGTCTATTCATTTTCAAGTATCCTTTGATACGGGGATTTTGTAATACACTTAAATTGTATCTTTTTATTATTGGTGGTCACAAAATCCTCAAGCATTTCAGCTATCTCATTATGCAACACTTGAACATCATCCTTTGCTAGAGTTGGCTGCAGAGACGCTTCCGCATACTTGACATCGTCTCCAATGTATCCGTCAAATCCGGCAATAACAATTTCTTTCGGCCTAATCAGGCTCATAAGTCGTAAAAACATAATCATAGAGTTGTCATAGTATTTCCATCCCCGCTTTTGTAAGTCATTATAATTCACAATCCATTCATCTTCCATTCCCAACGTCTTAATATTGGAAGACAAAATTTTAGGCGTATTTCTAAATAGCTTTTCATTAATTTCTTTTGCATATTCATACTTAACTTCGTTACCAAAAAACAACCAATCATACTCATAATCAGAGAGAATAGAATTTATTCCTACTACGATAACGTCGTTATTGTCTATATATTTTTTTATCACGTCAACATACTGAACAGCAGATTTTCCCGGCAAAATCGTGACTATCCTTTTCCCCTCAAATATCTCTTTCAACCCTTCCCTTGCCTTTGAATCGTCCACTTTTTTGTTTTGATAACTCGCATATACCGCTTCCAACTTATCATAATCATACTGTACCCGCATATTTTTATCCAATGATTCGAAAATCATCCGCATGTCTTTACTCTTCGTGCGATGTGTTTTTGTGAGATATGCAACATTATTTACATGGCATCCATACATTCCCGCAATTGAATACGGGATGGAATATCCCCAAGAACCACTTTCCATAAACTGTGTCATATAAACATCTATTGTATCCATAATGGTATTTAAATCATAGTCCGTTCCATGTGAATCATTCAAATAATTTACCAGTAATTCCGTGCACGCATTTCCAGCGCCTCTACCCATTCCGCACAAACTGCTATCCACAATTAACAAGCGGCCCGACATTGCCAGCAAATTTTCCACAAATTGCATGGAAAGTGAAAACGACAATTGCAAATTGTTGTGAGAATGGAAGCCCAATTTAATATTTTTATCTAAATTATTATTTATCAATGATGCTATACGCAGTAAATCGGATGGATACATTGCACCAAACGTATCCACTATCGACAAGCCCTCCGGCTTCACCTCGTTCACGGCTTGTATCAATTCTAATATTTCTTTATCTGAATATCCCAATGTATTTGCCGCCTGCAGAAAAACCCTATACCCCTTTTCGCGAATTTTTTTTACAATCTCAATCCCCTCTTTAGCTTTTCCCCTGGGGAACACTACGCGTATGGCATCTATCGTTTCACCGTCGCACATTGGTAATTGCCTACAATCGTATCTATCATAATCAATCATCGCCACATATGTGGCATATTCACTTTTAGGGCTTATCATATACTGTTTTATGTCACCTGGCACATGAAAAAAACTAGTTCCATGCTTGTGCGGCGCATCTTTCAACCATCCACATTCAATAATATCTACATTTGCATTCTGAAGATTCTTAATGATTCCTCCTATCGTGTTTGCTCCAAATTCAGCGTTTACAACATATGCTCCATCTCTTAATGTACAATCCAACAATTCTATCCGTTTCATCCCATTTCCTCCCTGCCGTTTATGCAGTTATAGGCAAATTCTGCCATCTCAAAATCATACTCATCATCAATATCAATTGCCTCGAATTTGTTTACCTCAATCAAGTACGGATTCAGACCATATACAAATCCCCACTTAGACATATTTATTGTTTTGGCAATAAAAAACCCGTTTGTAATATAATGCCAATTTGGCAGGTATTGACTCGTCACATGATGCGCAACGCTAAAATTTAACGGCCCCTTTTCATCGAAAAGATACTCTTTAAACAATGCCGCCGTAGCCACTGAATCATTTTTAATCGTCTTCTTTTCTATTTGATGATAAACATGTATTCCTTCCTCAATCCTTTCACATGAAACCAAAGGACATACACATGGAACCCACATCATCGTTTCCGTATCAACCTCATTATCTGCAATATAACGAACCACCTCGTTAAACGAACGAGATTTTTCGTCGCAATACTCATCCGGTCTCCTTTTGGCAACGACATCATGTTCTCTTGCGATTTGTATCATTTTTTCACTATCCGTGGATACAATTATCCGATCCACTCCCCTGGTGTTCTTAAGCTGTTCAATTTTAATTTCCAACAAACTACTGTTCGCAAACTTTTTGATATTTTTATTCTTCACCCTTGTACTTCCAGCCCTGACCGGAATAACCGCCGTAAGCGCCATGTAATCCCCTCCTACATTTTATATATCAATTCTCTTTTTCCTGAAATAGAATTTATTTTCGTTACTGTTTGTTTTTTAGTATCAAACTCAAATTTATCAGACACATATTTAGGAAATCCCCCGGATATTCGTTTCTCCAATTCATCAATACATTCATATGGATTCGCAATATCCAAGCCTTTCAGCACATTCGGGCCGTACTCCCACCATTTAGATTCAAGTAATCTATCCGTCAGTTCATCTGAAAACCTCTTTCTTATCGTTTTTGTCACTCCTCCTACAATCGTATATGGCGGCACGTCTTTTGTAATAATCGAACCCGCCGCAATAATCGCACCATCCCCAATATCAACTCCATTCATAATAATAGCATTTGCACCTATCCAGACATCATTTCCTATCACTGTTTCCCCCCTTCTCTTGGGTTCTCTTTCGAAATTTGCTCTTTTATTCTGCTCGACCCACTCCGAATCATATTCCCAAAATGGTTCTGCCCAGACTTGTCGCCTTTCAAAAATCTGATGGTGAGATAACGCGGTTGTACTATGTCCCGCGATTCCCGCAATGACATTTTGTCCTATTGAACAAAACCTTCCGATACTCGCCACATTACGAATTTCTGGATTATAATTGAAATAAGTAAAAGCGCCAATTTTATTTGCTGACACTTCTCCACCAGCTGGATTATTTGAATAAAAAAGTACCGGAGTTTCCAATACAATTATACTTTTATTTTTTATTAAACCTATATTTGTAAAATATCTATTCGCCAATGCAACAACTCCATTTCGATTATCCGTCATACATTTCATAGAACTGTCATATCTCATGATTTCATCTCACTTTCTAATTTTAAGTAACTCTTCTTGCTCTTTACAAATTTTCATATAATAAAGCAATCTCTGCTCTGTTGCTTCCAACATTCCTTGCAAAACCGAAATTTGCATTTGCTCTTCTGTTTTGAATCCGTCTACATGCAGCTCAACTTTTAAATTATCCAATTGCTTACTTTGGGAAAAATTCATTGCCATCTGTCTCACCCCCCTTTCTTTCGATAATACATAAATAGTTTCGTCCGTAAAATCATCATACATTTCATAGTCCCTGTTCGAATCAAGGTTCCTCTTTTTAATAACAATCGGAACAATATTTTCACTAAAACTTTTGTCCCTTGGACTATAAAACAAATAATCCTTATCTGAATTTATAAATACGATGTTTTGGGCGGGACATTTTTTAACAAAATACTCTGCCATCTCTTCCCTCGACATCCCCGCAAAAAGTTCCTCCGCCATCCGATCCACCAGTAAAATCGATTTTGCCCCAATGTCTGATAACGAGTCTATTTTCTTCAATGCCACATCAAAACCATTGCCGATCGCATATCTGCATAAATTGTCAAGCACTTTCGTATTAACTCCAACATAAGATATCGTCCTTGCTTTTCCTATTGTCAAAGAAAAAACCAATGCAAAATAAATCCTATGGATAGATTCAAAACTATCCTCGAAATCAAAATCAAACTCCATACTTTTTTCAAAAACACTTCTCAACGCATTAATCCCGGTTGACGAAATCGTTCCTACCATTTGTGGTATTGGAGTCATAATAAACGGTATAAATTCCGATAAAAACGATTCTCTTATCACTTGCACATCCGGATAAACGGCCTCGTATGCCATAAAATCTGCCGGATGCTTTTTTATTAAAATATTTTTATCCGCAAAAAAATAATCAAACACCAATCCATATAAAAGGGCTTGTCTTTCATAACTCATCATATTCAAATTTGCATAATGTTGTGATAAAAATATTACGCTGTTTTTCGGAACCGCTACCCTCTCGACTGTTCCGAATATTTTCATTATGTTTTGTATTGTCCTTACATCAAGGTTCTTCATTTGTTGTAACGTGTCAAAATGTATCATTTTAGGGTTCGTATAATCCATTCTTTGCTCGTTTACATTACAAATTATACCTATGATATTAGGATTCGTGCCATCGTAAAGCCCCAATCCGTCTATGACATCCACCTCTGCACGATTATTCCGATCTATATTTTTCACATGTTCTGCATCTGAGAGCAGGCCGCATGCCTCTTCGATATAATAAAAGGGTAATTGTTTTGCTGATAGATAAACGCCAAAATTATAATGTGACCCGCCTGAATAAATCACTGTTTTTTCATCAATAACAATTTCATTTTTTTCTAAAACAGAATCAAAATAGTTTGTCACCGACTCTTGATATTTTTCCAGATTTTCAAACCCTTTCCTAATATCAATATAGATTACTTTGGAGAAAAATTTTTCTAATTCTCTTGTATCAACATTTTCCTTAATTGATGTCGTAAAGAACAAAATTTTCTCACTTTCTTCTTGAATACAACTGTGCACGGTGCATACTAATGTTTGGTAAAAGCTTATCGCATGATAAATAATCAATTTTCTCCCCCTATATTCCTTTATTAGACATGATGTTTCCAATCGTTTCCATTGACTGCGTTTCCTTATCAGAAAACATTGACACGGAAAAAGCCATATTTGAAAAATATTTTTTAAAATATGCCAAATCCCTAAACACTTTCCTAAACGGCATATAAGCATCGTACCCTGAGATATTCATCATAATCGGATATTCTCCAAATAGTCGTATATATTCTTTTGCGAAATCTAAAATTCCCTTATGTATTTCTTTTATCATTTGATAGTTTTCCACTTCCGGAACATCAAATTTAAATTCATCATTTTCTCCTATTTCCTTAAAAGACGGCGTTGGAGATTGCGTAAAAATCTCAAACAAAGTCGTTCCTAAATGGTTGTTGCTTAAAACAAAGCTATCAAATTCCGCTCGATTATAACTACGGCTAAAAAGATAAGGTTGTATTGTGGCATTCTGGTCATACGCCGTCGTAATATTTTTATTCCACCCATTGCTTGCGGCTAAAATTCCTACTGCATAATCACAGATTTTCCAGTCCTTTGTTAACTTTTTTGACAACCCTTCTACATTACTTCCCGTCCACCCAACGTCGACAATGGCAATTCTTTTAGAGTCACCCACTACTTTTCTATAATAATCTCTCAATTTGCTTTCTTTTTTTGCATATATTTCAGCTATCTCATCATAATGATCCAATAACATATCTTGTAATATCAAAGCATTGTTCTTTGACAAGAACTCATTTTGATTAACTCTATAGTTTTTTAAATAAACCAACAAACTTTCTAAACCAGAAGATTTTAATAGTGCCGAAATAGTAATTGAAATATTATTTGCAACCTTCCCGTCCAACAGACGATTGATAAAGGAATAGCGGTCTTGTGAAATAGTTGCCACGGCATTCGCCATTCTTGACCAATATGTATATTCGTAGTTTATGTCTGAATTGATTTTCTTGAACACCTTACTATAAACATCACCGTCCCTTGCCAAAAATAAAATCTTGTCTATTTGATTTGCCCTTGCGTAATTCAATATATAATTGCAAAAGCCTAAAACATAGATTCCTCCATACACATATCCATACTCATAATAAATAGGATATCTTTTTAATCCACAGTGCAATCGCGCATTTACAATTCCGGCATATCCAGACCCTATCAGCTCCGACATTCCATCCGCTCGATATTGTTCTCCAACCGCATTAACCCCTTTATAATAATGTGTCTGCAATCCATATTTCTCAGCCATTACAATATCCGCACGCCAATTATCCCCAACGTGAATTACACTTTTTCCTCTCAATTGTTTAACGAAAATCTTGTATAACATACCTTGCTCATTTTTATTACAATTGTAATCACAAGAAACAATGACATCCTTAAAGCCCTTTAATCCGCACGCTTCCATTAATTCAGCCATCATGTTTTTAGGATAATACATGTCGGAAATCACATATATCTCTTTCCCGTAACTCTTTAATATATCTAACACACGCTTCATATACGGATTTGCAAAACATAGTTTTTTTTCTAATTCAAATTCTTTTCTTATTCCTTCTTCCTTTTTTATTCCCGTAACCCGCTCAATTTCATAATAGACGTCATCAATGGTGACCTCCCTATTTCCCCTAATCACCATTGCCCTTTCTCTCGCTTTATTTTCACATTCTATTCGAATTTTGTGAAAATCACGCTGTTCAAACAACTTCTCCAACAAAAAGAACAAATCCGTTGGATTTGCAAATGGACGTAAAACCAACGTGTCAAACGCATCAAAAGAGACGACATCGTATTTTAAATATCTCTTTACTATATGATGTACATACGTTCTTTTAAAAGCCTCTGACTCTGCCCCATCAACATACGCCAACAATTTGTCACGTTCCTTTTTTACTTTCCCGTTGTTTTTTACCAGTGTCTTATTCTTTATGGATGATGGTCGCGTTTCATCCAAACCGTCCCAGAATATAAGTGGTGTACTATTCTTTCTTATACGATAATGCCAATTTAACTTCCACAAAATTTTCCAATGTTTTGCATGACTTTCATAATGTTCCTGAATGTTTTCCATTACGTACCGTTCATACTCATATTGCACATTTTCATTCTTTCTTACCAAGAAATTATAAATTTGACTCTTCAACTTTCCCATTGATACCTGCTCCACTCGTAATTTCTTATTTTGTTTTCATCCTCTTTTTTGCTCTTCCTTCATCCCACTCCTACCTCGTCCATCATCCCTGTCATCACTTCCACAAACTCTCGATTCATCTCCCCCTCCACGTTCACCATCGGCGCATACGCGTCCCGCCCGCTTATCCTCGCAAGTTCCGGCACCTTCTTCTGAATCCTTTTGTATTCCTTAACAAAATCCAGTATCCCCCTCTGGATTTCCTCGACCTTCTCCACGTCCGCCGTCGGCTTCTTGAACCTGCACTCGCATTCGCCATTTTTATCCAAATAAAACCCTTTCAAGCTCCCCGCCGGCGCGTCAAGCAACAATTCCCAGTACAAGTTATGGTTCTTTCCCGCATCATGCAGCTTCCAAATGTCACGGTTCTCCCGTTGCGAATAAAGATAACTCACCAGCTTTCCGCTCTGCAAAAACGTCTCGCTGCTGTCTGGTTCCGCGTTGTGGCAGGTGTTCGTCCCGGCAATGATTCCAACGATTTCGCAATCCATTTTCCAAACCTGGTTGACCATATAGTCCAAGGTAATCGCCCCGCTTCCGGCCCAGCCAATGTCCACCGCCACGCACTTTTTGTATCCTTGCAGAACTTTCCCATAGTACTTACCGCACGCGTCCACTTGTTCCCGGTAGCTTTCCAACACCTCGTCCCAGCATTCCAACAAAAATGCCTTTATGGTTTCCACGTTCTTGTTGGTCAGGCAGGCATCCATCTTCACCCTCGTCCGGGTCTGGCACCTTCGAAGCAACGCCCCCAACTCCATTGATTCAAATATTTGACGGATGGTGTATTGCTGGTCTACCTTGTGGTACAAAAAGCGCCGGAAATAATCATATTTGAAACGTCCTGCCGTCAACTTGGCCGCCGCCAGCCGTGACCAATAAACGTACTCCGTCTCTATCCGCTTTACGGCATCCTCATACAGAAGCCGATACGCTTTTTGCAGAACATCGCCGTCCCTCGCCAGAAACAAGATTTTCTCCACGCCATGCATCTGCACATACTCATAAATGAACTGGCAGTACCCCGTCACGAACAGCCCGCCGTATATATAGCCGTATTCATATTCCCGGCTAAATCGGTGCAATCCATTGTGAATATGCGCGTTGACCAATCCCCGGTAAATACTTCCCGTGATGGCCGACATGTCCTCCGGCCTATAAGGCATCCCGACCGCGTTGACATTCACGTAATGGAACGGCGCGAACCCATGCTTTCCCGCCTGCTCCACGTCGGAAATATAATTGTCCCCCACATGCGCGTAAGTTCTGGATTCCGACTTTGCACGTCCCCCATCCGCACCTTTCGTCCTCACATGCCTTACATCCACGCCCTCCACATTCACGTTCTCCGGCTTTTCTCGTCCCGCGTTTTTTTCCTCCATCCTCCTGACATATTCATACAAATCCCCTTTGCTTTTCGAACGCCGCAATCCGCATGACACATAATATGCGTCAAACTCGGGATATCCGCATGCCCGCAAAATCCGCTTTATTCTCTCCATGTTCAAGTACATGTCCGAGGTAATGACAAGACGTTTCCCTTGGCATCGCAATTCCTCCACGACCGCTTTCATGAACGGATTGGCAAAGCAAAATGTTTCCTCCAATTGCACTTCCCGCTCCGCCACACTCCCGGCAAGCCCCGTTTCCAGTGACAATAAACGGTAAATTTCTTCCAGTGTCACCTCGTAATGCTTTTCCCTTTTAAACTTTTTCTCCCTCGCCTTCCACTCCGCTTCCTCCCGAATCCGCTTGAAATCCGGGTAACCAAGTTCATGCCCCAGCACGTGGAACAAATCCGTCGGGCAAGAGAACGGGCGAAGCACCAACGTGTCAAACACGTCGAACGAAACCACGTCGTACATGCCTAAATCCGCCGCAAATTTCTTCGGCGTCGTCTTGCAGGAAATGGACGACTCGCTCTCTTTCACGTACAACAACTTCTCCTCATAATACGGAAATTTTTCTGGTTGCGCCAGTCGCCTGTCGTGAAAAATGTAATAGGCAACGTTCCAATATAACAAGCTCACCCAGGCCGAAAGGCGATCACCGCCTGATACATGGTTTCGCTTTCTTCGATAACGATCTTGTATCCCCGGAACCTTGTTCACCAACGAACCATATACCTTGTCCGTCAGATTCATAGTACCTCCATCCCCTTTCTTCCACCTTAATCCGTCATAAACCAACGTCCTCCTGACATCTATGGCCACGCGATAGATGCCGTCGCCGTTGGCGAGATTCTTTTGAGCTTATTAGACGGCTTCGTTCATCTTCTCATATGCATCGCACACCTCTCCCGGCTCGCCAATCGCCCTTAAAATCCCCTTTTCTATCCAAACGACCTTCGTGCAATTGTTACGGATGACGGAGGTGGAATGCGACACGATCAGCACGGTGGATCCGCCGTGTATCATTTCCTGGATTCGCTTCTCGCTCTTCTGGCGGAAGAACATGTCGCCAACGCTTAGCACCTCGTCCAATATGAGGATTTCCGGCGTGTCCCGCACGGTCGCGATGGCGAATCCAAGCCTGGACACCATGCCGGAAGAATAGTTTCTCACCTTTTCTTCCATAAATCCTTCCAGTTCCGCAAACTTCACGATGTCGTCGTATTTCTCGTCAATGTACTCCTTCGTGTAGCCGATGATGGAACCATTCAGGTACACGTTTTCCCTTCCTGTCAGTTCAAAGTCGAAACCCGTTCCCAACGTCAGCAGTTGAATCTTGTTCCGATTCACGATGATTTTCCCCGCCGTCGGGATGAGCGCGCCGGAAATGATTTTCAAGATGGTGCTCTTTCCTGAACCGTTCGTCCCGATAATGCCGATTACCTCCCCCTTGCGAACCGTGAAACTGACATCGTCAAGTGCCTTGAACCGCTCCACCTTGCGCTGACCCTTGACCGTGCGAATCAACATTTCCTTTATGCTGGTCGCTTCGTCGCTCTCGTGCTTGAACTCCATGGTCACATTCTCAACCATGATTTCTATTTCCGCCTCCTCAGCCAAGGTCTGACCCGCGTCCATCCCTTGCTGATTCTCTTTCAAGTCAAAGGTTTGAAACTCCTTGTGTCCTACCCGCGACTTGTGCCGCCCTTGACGTGGTTCCCCTCCACGGCGATTTCCTTGCCCCAGGATCTCCCCTTGGCTCGGACGACTCCCCTTCGCCCGCCGCCTCTCCCTTCGTAACCCGCGTCGCCGTTCGCGCCTCTTCTTTTCTCTCCACAATAGGAACACCGTGGAGATAGCAAGCAGTACAACCGTGACCATCATCACGATTAACAAGATTTTCTCATAACCCATGTCGCAAAGACCGCTGTTCGCCAAATTCGAATCACCGTCCACGTTTCCCTTTTGGGAATTTCCATCCCCTACGTTTCCTTCCGAATTTCCACTACCATTTCCTGAATTTCCATCATCTTCATTACTACCATTCCCACCCACCGCGTCTTGTGGATTTTCCGGCTTTGTCACGCTCAACGCGTACCTGGCCCGCTCGCCAGAAACATTCTGCGTCATGACGTGGACAACGTTCTCCCCATCCTCCAAGGGAATCCGATACGTGCCGCCCGAAGCCTCGACCGTCTGCCAGTTCCAAACGTTTTGTAGCGTACCGACCTCCACCGTGATTTGAGTCTCTTCACCATCCGGATTGACTTCCAATTCAATTTGCTTATCTTGCGCCGCCACTTCCATGGCATAGAACGTCACCTCCGTAGAAAAACCATCCACCGGCGTACCGTTCACCCGCATTTCCTCCAACGCGCATCCCCCGGCCAGTGGGATTTCCACATTTACCACAGCCTGCAAATTTGACACGCCCCCGCCATCCGCGGCAACCACTGACGCATTCCCGATACGGATTTGCGTACTGCCCGACACGCGTGGAACAAACTGCAGCATCTGCATGTAGCTGTTGCCGTTGATTCCCGACGCGGACACACGCACTACGCCCGGCTCCACCAATTCCCCGCCGGAAACATATTCCAGCACAGACGCATCATAATAGACATTCCATTCCACCGATTCAAGCGACGTATCGGCACCGGCATACACGCCAATAGGCGAAATCGTACCCAGATTCCAACGGTACCCCTCCGAGCCGAAATACACCCGCTCCCCGACAGCTTGCACCGAAAAACCCACCGTAAGTACCATAAGCGCCACGATTGCCAAGGACGCCGCCACATAAAACGCCTTGCGAAACGAGGCGTAACCCGCGCATGTCCGCCAAAAATCCATCCGGCATTTCTCTATTTTCTTTTCTACCTTGTAACTTCTTGTTCTCGTCATAACCTCTTTATTTTGTCCCCCGCCAGTCCCCGTCATAACTTCTTCATGATGTCGTTCCGATGTCTGTTGAACACGACGAACCCGACGAGGTACATCACGATTCCCCATGCCGCGATGTAAATCATTTGCGTCACGTCAGGCAACCGCCCTTTCATCACGATGATCCGCATGCAGTCGATATAGTTGAATACCGGATTTATTTGTATTACCATCCTGACGATTCCTTTCAGCTGGTCAACCGGATAAAACAAGGCCGACATGTACATCCATAACGTCAACAAGACAGAGTAAAGGTGCTTCACGTCCCCAAAAAACACGTACGCGGTGGCCAATACATGGGCAATTCCCAGCGAGAACAAAAGCAAAAACAACACGATGACGGGTGCCAATGCCATCGTCCAGCACGGGGGTACACGAAATACCACCAACATGATCACGTAAGCTATCAGAGAGTACAAGAAGTTCACCAGCGACGTATACACCCTTGATAAAATGAAGATGTCCATCGGAAATTTCACCTTGATAAGCAGCATCTTGTTGTCCACCAGCGAGGTCATCGCCGCATTGGTCGCCCCGGTAAACAACTGCCAGACAACCGAACCCGTCAAATAATAAATCGGGAAGTTCTCTATGGAACGGTGGAACAATTGCGTAAATATCAAGGAAATCACACACATGGACAGCAACGGGTTTAACACGCTCCAAACGATGCCCAAATAGGAACGGGAATATTTGCGCTTGATTTCGCGTGACGTCAGTTCCTTTATCACGAACCAATATTGTTTCCGTTGTTCCTTTTGTTCCTGTTTCGTCATCTTCCCCTCCATACTTCTCTTCCACCGGCGTTTTCGCCTTCCCGCCTCAACGCCTCTTCCACCCTGCCTGCCTCACGTACAGCAAATATTTGTAGGCCGCGTACATCCTCCAGTGATATCCGTTACGTCGCCCCAGCCTTGCCACGCTCCCTTCGTACCACGCGCTTTCCTTCACGAGTCCTTTTCGAATGCCCAGCATCACCAGCGCCTTGTTCCAGACGTGGTTTTTCACCAGTTCCTCCTCCGTCAGCTTCGCCGCCGTCCTATATAGGGCGTTTTCCAACACGTCGTCGGAAAATTTCAGGTCGCCGAACGTTTCCGCCTCCACCCTCGTCGGGCTTCCCATGAACGCCTTGAAAAGGCGGCGGGTCACGTCGCGAAACTCGTGCACGTCCAGACCAAGGAATGCCTCTCGCAATTCGCTTTTGTCTCCCATTCGCGCGCCGTTTCGATCCTTGGCACACGCCTTGATGTTGTTCGCCAGCTTTTCCCCGTACACCGTGACGCACAATTCCATCCACTTTGCGAACCTGCACCGCTCCTCCAAACATTCAGCTAGAATCGGGACGTATGTTTGTCCCGGCG
Organism: Lachnospiraceae bacterium; assembly: GCA_910574865.1. Lineage (GTDB taxonomy): Bacteria > Bacillota > Clostridia > Lachnospirales > Lachnospiraceae > Schaedlerella. Next base: position 198,405 of record CAJTDN010000001.1, read on the forward strand.
CTTGCCCTTGTCTCGTCCCGTACCCTTGTTCCGTCCCAAGCCCCCGCCTTGTCTCGCGCCCCTCGCCGTCACGACTCCTTTGATATCCCACCGTCATCCCATGTGGGGCGCTGAACACGCTCTCAAAAAGGCAGTTGCTGAAATGCACCTTGGCTCTCAAGCCATCCTTCGGTCCAAAATAATAGGCCGCATAGTCGTCACGTTCCACTCCCTTCGGCAATTCGTAAAGCCCGAAATAGTATCCCTTCAGCGGTTCCTTCCTGCCAAGGTGCATAAGCACCTCTCCCAACGTCTTTTGCATCGATCCCGTCCAGCCACTGTCCACCAACGCGTAATCGCTTCCGTCGGTTGACGCCGCCTTCGCCGGCCCAGCCTCTTCCACGGCAGGCCGTTCGTCTTGCTCCCCCCCGCCCCTTTCTCCTACGTGTGGCGCGTCTCCCGCCGTCTCGGCATTCGCCCCGTCAAGCAATCCTTCCTGCCGCAAGTATCCCGCCAGTTCGGGCATCCGACGCCTCGAATTTCTCTCCACGCATGCCAAAAAATATTCGCATTCGCCCAGCAGCCGCCTCACTTCCTTCAATCTTGCGTAGGGTATCACCTCGTCCCCCGCATAGGGCAACCGCAACATCCGCAAAACTTTCCGCTTGTCCTTGCCTCCAATGCCGGAACGGTTCAATATTTTTTCCATGGTCACGTCTATCCCGCCCCGGCAGATGAAGTCAAGCGCGCCTTCCATGTCCAGATGAAAGGCGGGAATCCGCAGGGAATAACGGGAGCAGTACAAATACCTGCATTCCACGGGAAGTCCGAGCGTCCGGCAAAGGATTTGTGCCAGACGATACATCAGGTAGCCGTCCCTCGCCACGAAATAGAGCCGCCCCCTTCCTTCCTCCATCGCCCGCCTAAGCGCCCAGACGACGAACCCGCATAAGGACGGCGCCAGCACGCAGATGGCGTCCTGCGTCACCGTGTCGAAAGAGGACAGCCACCTATCCAACGCCTTGCCATTTTGGCCAATCGAGCCCCTCATCGCGCGGCCATTTTGCACGGCCGCCCCTTCCGCCGCCCGACCATTCTGCACGGCCGCTCCTCCCAATGTCCATCCGTCGTAATTGGCCATTTCCGCCAACGTCCCATACATAAGAGGACTCCTTTTCAAGCCTGCCAGATATGTCGCCCGCTGCTTTTGCTGGCTTTTCCCCGCTTGATTTCTTTCTGGTTTCCTTATTCCCGACATCTTACTTCCTGACTTCCTTCATTACCACGCGACATCGTCACGACATTTTTCCCCTCGTCAGCGGCAATCCCAAGCGTCCGGCCGCAATCTTCCCTCGCGTCCCGTTTCCACGCGCCTCATTTGCATGCGCCTTGTTCCCGCGCCCGACCCCTCTCGCGTATTGCAGGATTGCCGTCGGCATGACTCCCGCGACCAGGGGGCGCAGCACGTAATGAAACGTGTCCGGCCGCAAAATCCCCAGCCTTCGAAACCCCTCTAACCGTACCGCGGCTTCCCTCCCCCGTGTCTTCGCCGTCCGCTTCCGATAAGACGTTTCGCCCTCCCGGTAGGCAAGCAGGCTTTCTTGTATGTTATAGCCCCGCGCGCCTTGGCCATGCAGGCGCATGAACAGCTCGTAGTCCTCGCAACGCCTCGTCAGTTCCGTCGTCTGGTAACCGCCGCATTCCACGAGGAACCGCCTCCTGAACATGACCGACGGGTGGATGTAAGGCGAATACCGCAGAAAATCTTCCGCCCGGGGACGCTTGGGTACGTAATCCGTCCCCCACGTCCCGTCCGCATCAAACAGCTCGGCGTTGGAACCCACCCATTCGTACTGCGGATGCCGTTCTAAAAACGCGTATTCCTTCTCCAGTCGCTCTTCCTTGGAAATGTCGTCGTCATCCATCCTGGCTATATATTTTCCCACCGCCTGACAAAGGCAACGGTTGAGCGAGTATCCGAGTCCCATGTTTTGCTCGTTGCGTAAAAGTATGATGCGTTTATCCATTTTCGCCAGTCGGCGGATCATGGCCGAACGGGAAGCATCCGACCCGTCATCGCAAAGAATCATTTCCCAATCCCGCAAGGTCTGCCGCCGGATGGAGTCCACCGCCTGGCGAAGCCTCTCTTCCGAGACCGGATTGTAGACCCCCATGATGACACTGACCTTGACCGACAGTTCCTTCATTGGTGTCACCATGCCTTCTCCCGAAACGGCCGCATCATTCATCAGCAACCCCGCGTCATTTCCCGCGATGGCCGACCTCTTCATCGGCGATGCCACGATTCGCATTTCTTCCATTGGCAACTTGTCGTTTCGTGCATCTTTTTTTTGCGGCATTTTGCTTCCTCCTCTTGCCCTGACGGCCGCATGGCGGCCCGCGCCTCCTCGACCGCCGCGTCCAGTTCCCAGTACACTTTCCGCATCACCGCCTCTGTCCGTTCCCTGGCGAAGGGCAGCACGGACTTGCGGCAGTTCCCCGCCATTTTTTCCCGTTGCGCGGTGGTCAGGCACATTATTTTTTGCAAGCCGGCCGCCCAATTTTTCTCGTCCCTGGCGTTGCAAAAATACCCGTTGATTCCATTGTGCAAATATTCCCGCGTGCCACGATTTCGCGAGGCCAGCAGCGGAATCCCCATCGCCAGCGCCTCGAGTCCCGCCATGCCAAGGCCCTCGCGCACGGTCGGAAACACCGAAAAATCCGCGCAGCCGATGACATTTTCCACGTCCCGCCGATACCCGTACAGTTTCACGTTGTCCTCGAGCCTCCGTATGTAAATCTCCCGCTGGATTTTTTCCTCGTAAAATCCGTCCCCGCAAATGCCATAGTGGACACGTGAAATGTCCTTCCCCGATTCCCGCAAATAAGAAAGCGCCTTCAAAATTACCATCTGGTTTTTATTTTCATTCAGTTCTCCGACCGACACGAAGAACACGTCACCCTCGGGTATCCCCAGTTCCTTGCGCCGCGCCCTGCGCTCCTCCTCATGCATCGGGGTGAAGCGATTCAAATCCACCCCCACGCCGGGAATCTCGAACACCCGCTTCGGGTTCTTCAGCGGAAGGTCGAGGGCGTTTCTAAAATCCTCCCGGTTAATCGTCACGAGAACGTCCGTGTACCTGGCCATCACCCATTCCGCAAGATAATAGGCCGTGTTGTTCACGAGCGGGGCACCCTTGTAAAAGTGGAACCCATGCGCGGTGTAAACGACCTTCAACCCTCGTCCCGCGAACTTCCTGCCCATCATGCGCCCCAGCATGCCTCCCACCGGGGTGTGGCAATGGATGGCCAGGATGTCGTTTTCCAAAATAATGCGGCACAGTTGCTTGAAAGCGGCCACGTTGTAACGAACCATGTACGGCGACCGGGCGACGTCTATATGGTGGACGCGCACGCCCAGCGCAATGATTTCCCGCTCGTCGTACTGGTAGTGCGGCTCCCGCAGGTTCGCGGCGTAATGCACGGTATAGCCCATCTCCTGCAGGATTTTCACGTTTCCCCGCTCGAACTTGTCCAGGAACCCCCCGACCGTCGCCAGTATCAATATGTTTTTCATCTGTGCATGCTTCCTTGTAAAAACAGATTTTATGTATTATCATTTCCCATATGTTAGCCATACGCCAATATTCCATTCCCAAATTACACGACCGTGCGATTGTCAATCCACGGCCGGAAAATTTATAATGGCTAATGTATATATTTCGCAGAATTGGCCATTCTGCGAAATCATCCGCGAATCCCGCATGAGTCCTCATAAATTTGCCTCTATCTTTCAGATTGACCAACAAATTGACCATAAATGGATGAGAGCTTGTTCATCTGCTGGCGCTTCAAGGCGATTGACGGGTGAACATAACGGTTCAGCGTAATCTGCACGTTGGCGTGTCCCAATATTTCGCTGAGGCTTTTGGCATCCATTCCGCTTTCGATACAATTTGTCGCAAATGTGTGGCGAAGCGCGTGAAAACTTTTATTTCCTATTTCCGCCTGCCGCAAATACGATTTCAACTTGTTCTGGTAGGTTCTCGGCTCCATGGGCGCGTCTCTCTTGATAAGGTATTCGCCCTCCATGGGAAAAGATCGCAATAGCTGCACCACGTCTTCGGACAGCGGGATTTCACGCATGGAGTAAATACTCTTGGGTTTGTTTTCATAAAGAATCGTTTTCGTTCCACACCCATCGACGGCGATTCTCTGCACCGTGGAACTAACACGAAGCGTTTCCGTGTGCAAATCAATGTCCGAGCACTTCAAGGCACAAATTTCCCCCAACCTGAGGCCGGTCGACAGGCATAACAAAATTCCCATTTTAAAAACATCCATTTCCGAGCACAAGACGTGAAAGAGCCGTGATTGTTCCATCTGGCTAAATGTCGCCACGTTTTGTTTCCGTTCGCATCCCAGTTCCATTTGAAACGTGTCCGTATGCACATGGTATTTTTTGGCGGCATATTTCATGATCTGGTTAAATACCGCATAAACCGTCCTTTTGAGCGCCACGGATTCCTGCATGTCAAGCAATGTCAATTTTTTGTCTATCGTGCCAACATCCACACTTGTCAATGGAACTTTTGCCAATTCCGATAAATATTTTTCGTAAATTTTTTTATATTTCACGTAAGTCGGGTACTTTCGATTCTTCTCGATATATTGAAGCCATTCTTCGGCCATGACGCCGAACGTCTTTCGTCCCGCCCTCCCGCTTTCCGCGTCAATAGCAAAGGACTCCTTTTTCGCGGTTTCCTTGGCAACCGCCAGTTTTTCCTTGACCTTCGCGTATGTCTTTGCATACACGGAACGCTGTTTTCTTCCCGTGGGAGTCGACAACATGTAACGCCCCTCCCACCTTCCGTCCGTCCGCTTGTGAATGTTTTCTCCTCTTCTTGCCATAACGTTCTCCTTTTCTACCATCTTTTTGACCACTTATGGCGTGGGAATAAAAAATGACATTTCGTCAAGCCCCTCATAAAACCATGCCGGACAACGGCATGAATTTCATTTTCCTCCATCGAACAACGAGTTGCACTTGCGAAAAACCGCGATGAACCGCAAGAAACGACAGAAATTTCATGTGTTTTCTTGACAAAGAAGAGCCGACGTGATAGAATTCTCTCGTATTAAGGAAAGACTGAGGGACAAAAAGACAGAAAGTCCCCTTTTTTATGAAAATTCCCACATTCGCAGAATGGCCAATTCTGCGAATTTTTTTACCACTATACAGTATAAATGATTTTGAACGGCAGAACGGGCAATTTCAAATAATAGGGGTTAAATTTTACGAGACCACATGAAGTCCTGATTGATTCAACAGAATTTACAAGGAAAAGAAATACTCATTGGATAATACTGATAAAGGTGAGTTTCCCCGAAAGAAAACTCACCTTTTCATTTTATACGGACGTCACCACAAACCCACGGACTACCCTATCACGAACTGTGAGACCACGTAGCATGCGTAAATCGCCAGCAGTGCCCCGCCCTGCAGCCTCGACGACTTCTGCCGGATGACCAGCGGCACCGTCAAAACTGCCATAACCAGTATGCACAGCGGCGCGTCCACCCGCAACGCGCTCTCGCTCACAGATATTCCCGTAACCGTGCCCGGGATTCCGATTACCAGGAGAAGGTTCAGGATGTTCGCGCCCACGATGTTACCAAGCCCCACGTTCCCGTAACCTTTGATAATCGAAGTCAGCGACGTCACCAGCTCGGGCAAGGACGTCCCCAACGCGATGAACGTCACTGCAATCACGCGCTCCGGCACGCCCAGCATCTCGGCCAGCGTGATTCCGTTGTCCACCAGCAGCTTGGAACCGACGTACAAAAGTGCCGCGCAAATTGCCAACGTCACCAAATCCTTAACCAGGGAACCGTCCTTTTTCTCCTCTTCCTGCTCGTCTTCCTCCTCGTCGCCCGGGTACTTGACGTTCATGAACGCATAGAACACGAAGCAGAGAAGGAGGGCGACGCCCACCGGCCTTTGGAATCCCCCCGTCAGATTTCCCGTAACCATCATGACCACGATTACGCTAAAGAACAAGATAACCCGCCAAAGAATGGACGACCTCGCCACTTTCTTGGCCGGGGCAATCAACTGTGTCACTCCGGCAATCAATGCCGTGTTACAGATAATCGACCCAAGGGCATTGCCCACGCTGATGTCAGCCGAACCCTGGAATGCCGCCGTCGTGGAAACCAGGACTTCCGGCAGGGTGGTTCCCAGGCTCACGATTGTCGCCCCCACCACGATTTCCGGAATCTTCAGCCGCCTCGCGATGGACACGGCCGCGTCCACCAAACGGTCGCCCCCCAGGCAAATCAGTACCAGTCCCAAAACAAACAGTCCAATCGTTGCAATCATTTCATTTCTCCTCTCGTATTTTACTTGCTCTTAGGAACGAAACAATCTCCACATGAATCCGTCCCTTACGTGGGTAGCGACCGCGTGTGCATCCCCCCGGGAGGGTTTTTATATATTGGGAAACGAAGTTCCAAATATATAAAAAGAGACTTTTACCGCATCGCACAAATACATCATGCAATACAGTAAAAGTCTCGCTATTTCATCACTTTCCGGGTCGTCTTGAAAACCGTATTGACGAAAAGTGAACCCGCCGGCCAGCTACTCCCTTTTGCTTTTGTCATCATACCATGCCAATGGAATAATTGCAAGCAAATTTTAAATTTTCATCCTTTCATTTTCATACTCGCTTCCCCATTTGCTTATGATTTCCTATTTTTTGTTTTTCTTCCTCATGATGCTCCTTACCAGCATCACGATGCAGAGTAGCGTAAGCGCGCCCACCGCGATATCAGCCGCCATCAGGGCCGTCTTCCACCACGGCGTGATGGTCTCGATCTTCGCGCTTGACGAGATTCCGTTCATCGCGTTGCTGTTCGCCACCGTATAGAGGATCCTGTGCGCGGACTCGCGAAGCGCCGACACGATTGCCGGATCGTCCGCGTAGAGCTTGAGCAAGTCGTCCGTCCACTGGTCCGCGGAGCTGTCCCAAGAGTTCGTCCCGGCCAGGACGCCCCATGCCACGTCATACGTTTTCAGGTAAATGCCTGCCGCCGAAAATGCCGAGTTACCGGAAAAGTCAGTCAGCACAAAGCCTTTCATGCCCCATTCGTCCCGCAGCACGGTCTTCATCAATCCTTCATGCGCGCCGCTCCATCTCACGCCGACACGGGCAAAGGAGTTCATCACGTTCATCGCGCCGCCTTCCACGATGGACATCTCGAACGGCACCAGGAACACCTCGCGCGCCGCCTGCTCATTGAAGAAGGTGGAGATACAACGGCAGGCCGTCTCCTCGTCATTGAACGCGTAATGCTTTACGTACACGTACACGCCCTTGGACTGGATGCCTTTTACCTCGGCAGCCGCAATCTTGCCGGCGAGGAAACCGTCTTCCGAATAATACTCGAAATCACGTCCGCAGTACGCGTTCCTATGCGTGTTCATGGCCGGGCCGTACAGGCCGGACGCGCCCAGGTCGAGCATGTCGTTGCCGATGCATTTTCCAACCTCTTCCATCAATTCCACGTTCCACGTCGCCGCCATGATATTTTCATCGGAATACGCGCAATGGCACGTCGTCACGCCCGTCAGGGTCTGGGTAAAGCCCTGCGGTCCGTTGTCGTCGGTCGTGGCCGGTTTTCCGACGGATTCCGCCGCGGCCGTGTTGTGATAGCCCTTGCCGGTCATGGTGGCCATCTCCTCCAGCGTCAACTGGTCAAGCAAGTCCTCCCATGACGGGTCGTCATAATCCATGCCGATAAACATCGCCAGCGTCAGGCCGTTGTCGGCATTCATCGTCGGCATCTCCACGCCCTCGGAAGCCTCGCCCGCATACGTCTGCCACAAATACAATCCCTCGTCAATCATTTCCTGGGTCGCTTCCAGCTCCGTGACCGCCACCGGCCAGGTTCCCTGCCAGTCGCTCCTGGAAAGATACGTGTAGTCCGTTCCCCAATGATTCAGGTCCGCGTCGTCAAACTGGTTCGTAATCGGATTTCCAGTCGCGGAAGACACCGCGTATGTCTCGTCGTCAAACTTGTCGTTCGTGTAAGTGTAAACGAAATCCTTGTCGCCGTCCGCGTCCATGCCGTCGGCCGTCGTGTAATCTTTTGCCGCCAAAATGTTGTTTACGGCCGTGTGGGCGTTCGTCGCCGCCGTCACATAATAATCACCGTCGTCCAAAACATAGGTCTTCGCGTTCTTCGCGTCATACGCCTTAAATTCTTCCCTCGGAACCGTGATGGTCACGGTCTCCGACTCGCCCGGCTGCAAAAGCTTCGTCTTGGCAAAGCCGCACAACTCGACGGAAGCCTTCTCGATTCCATTTTCCACGTCATACTGCGTGTACGGGGACTGGAAGTACGCTTCCACGACATCCTTGCCCGCCGCGTCGCCGTCGTTCGTGACCATCACCTTCATCTCGAACTCGTCCTTTTCCTTGTCGAACGACACCTCATAGTCGCTCCACGTAAAGTCGGTGTAGGAAAGCCCATAGCCAAACGGGTAGGCCACGTCGGCGGAATAGTCATACCCTGCCGTGTTTCCCTGGCCCATCACCGTGTCCTCGTACCTCGTCTCGTAGTAGCGATATCCGATATAAATGCCCTCGCCGTATACGATGTAGTTCGTGTTGCGGTCCAGCTGTCCGGCGATCTGGTAGAACACGTCCTCGTCGCTCTCGTAATTCGAGAACGTGTTGCCATAAAAGCCGACCATGGACGGAGCCGTCGTATTGTCATTACAGTACGTGTCAACCAGACGTCCGGACGGATTCACTTCACCTGCCAGGATGTCGGCCACCGCGTTCAGGCCCCACGTTCCCGTATAACCAATCCACAACGCGGCATCCACGCCGTACGCGCCTTCCGTGAGGAAGTCGCACTCCATCGCGTTCGTCGAGTTAATCAGCACGATGATCTTTTCAAATCCCGCCGCCTCGATCATGGCCAGCATGTCCTTTTCGTCCTGGTTCAAGGCCAGGATGTTCGTGCCGTCCACGTAATCCGCATCCTGCATGTCGTACATCTCGCCGCCCGCGCGGGAAATGACGACGATGGCCGCGTCCTTGTAATTGTCAAAGGAGGCCTTCACGTCCGCCGTATACTCGCTTGCCGGAATCTCGTTCACCTCGAACTTCGTCCTGTCCGCGCCCGGAAGCCCGTTCATGCCCTTTTCCGGGACACGCACGTAATCGGCTTTTTTGCCCTCGTAGAAATCCCACAATGTCTGGTTCACGGAAAATCCCGCCTCTTCCATCGCCTCCTTCAAGGTCGGGGCGTTGCTCGTGTCAATGTCCGCCGAACCGGTTCCGCAGGTCACGATGTCCACGGAAGAGCGGGAGAACAAGCTTACGTTCTTCCCCGTAAGCGGAAGCGCGCCGTCATTGTTCATAAGCAGCACCGAACCTTCGCCGGTCAACTGCTCCGCGACTTCCTTGTCGTGCGCCTCAAGCTCCTCCACACTGTTAAAATCGCTTTTGAAGTATTCCGTATCCTCGTTGCCGTCGCTGGTATCCACGATTCTCGTGGTCTCCACCTTCAACGCGATGTTAATCGCCTGCTCGCTGCCATACGCGACATACGTGCCAATCAATACCGCCGCCAACAAGATGGCGAAAATGGCCGTCAACACGGACCACAACACCACGCCACTGCCTTTCCTTTTCTTTTCCATTCCGCTTTTCCTCCTTCATTCTTGAGACTTGAAATAATGCTTTCTTTGTATTGCAAGGGCTTGGACATAGAGTCCGGCAAGCCTCGCGCCGGGGCGCGGCCGCGTCAGCAGCCATTTTCCTTAGGCGCGAAATGTGCGTCCCCCGTAGGGTTTTATGCCATGGGGAACAAAGTTTCCCATGGCATAAACAGGCCTCACGCTACCTACTTCCCACCAGGCCATTCCCGCATCGCTTGCTCCAGGCTCATGCCGGAGGCGATTGCCTCCTTACGCTTGGCGTTCACGGCCTGGATTTCCTTCATCCGCTCGCCGGTCAGGCTGTATCCCCTCATGGCAATCAGCGTCGCCGCCCACGCCACCATCGGGATGACGCAGAACAAGATGATGACCACCATGTTCATGCCGTCCGAATACGGGGTGTCCGCGGTGGGTAAATTGGCCAGCCCGATCATGCTGACGGCCATGCCGACCACCGTCGCCGACAAGGAAGACACCAGCTTGTCCACGAGCGAGAACAACGTCCCCATGATGCCCGGGATATATTTCCCGGATCGGTACGTCTCATAATCCGAGCAGTCCGCCACCATCGGAATCGGCATGTCGGCCGTCGAATAATATGCGCCATAGCCAATGCCGAAGAAGACGATGAACAAAACCGTATATAGGTTGATGCCGCCCCCGCCCATGATGGAAAGGTTGAACGCCGGGTTCTTCCCCCACAAGAGAAGCAAGGCCAGCACGCCGACGTAGCAGACCAGGGCCACCGAGACGAAACGGACCAGCGACGCCTTCTGTCCCTTCTTCTGGGACGTGCGCACCGTCAACAGGAAGAATGGGACGGAGCACACGTAGCCAATCACCATCATCGGCAAGTACAAGCCGTCGTAATTGCCCATCATGCACCCGTACAGCATGCACAAGACCGTCGTGTTGGTGGCGATGGAAAGTGCCAGCTTGCATCCCGCGCCCGCTATCATCAAACGCTGCATCGGATTGTTGTTTTTAATGATTTCGATATACTCGGAAACCTTGACCTTCTCCTGCTTCTCCCCGCCGACGCCAAAATACTTGGGCTGATCCTTCTCCCAAATGCCGATGACCGCCAGAACCGTCAGCAAGACGGAAACCGCGATACCAATCGGCGTCAGCACGCGGTAAAATGCCGCGCTGGAATAATCCGCCACGTTCGCCCGAAGGATTGGCGCCAGGAACTGCATCGCGCCCATGCCAAGCAAACTCCCCACCGTGTTAAAAATCGTGAATAACGGCCGCTGGTTCGGGTCGTTCGTCAACACCGTCTGCCCGCTCCTCGTGCAGGAAGTCTGGAACGTGTAACCAATCACCCAGACAAAGTACAAAAGGATGAACAATGCGTACCGAAGCCACATCATCGTGTCCGGTATGAACGGAGTGAAAATATACAGCAAAATGATGCTGACCGCCATGACGGCATTTCCCAAAATCATGAACGGGCGGAATTTCCCGAACTTTCCGTTGGTACGGTCAATCAACGCCCCGATAATCGGGTCGGTAACCGCGTCGCACAGACGCATGCCCGTCACCATCACGGAGGCGAACATCACGCCCAGGGCCAGCACGTTGGAACCGAACGTCGCGATGTAGGAAAGCACCAGGACATAGTACACGTTCGTGGCGCCGTTGTTCAACGGAAACAAAACCAGCTGGTAAGTCTTCGCCCGGTTCACGCCGGAAGGTACTGCTTGCGTTTCATTACTCATAGGAATCACCTCGTTATTTTTTATCTACTGAAAACACCTCGCCAAGCGTCCAGGTGTAGGTTCGCACTAGAATCGTGAAACACCTCGCCAAGTGTCTTTGGCAACACCATGGTCGCTAGGCTCGTGAAAACACCTCGCCAAGCGTCCAGGTGTAGGTTCGCACTAGGCTCGTGAAACACCTCGCCAAGTGCTCACTCTATACCCAGTTCGCGCTGTTGGAACTTTTTTTCTCCAGCTTGTAGCTCTTGGGATTTTTGCATTTCTTAAAGAACGCGTCGTCCTTCACTTCCCCGGCCACGGCCTCAATCCGATTCTCCGCCTCCAGCGTCACGTCGAAGGTAAACACCTTCCCGCCATACTTCGTCCCCAACTGCCTGCCATTCTGGTATAGTGTCACCTGCGGCTGGTTGGAATATACCTTGACCGTAATCTTGTCCACCCCGCGCTCCTCGAAACGCTTGCTGCAGATGTGGACCATCGGCTCGTCCGTCCAATACGCCTGGTAGAGGTAGAAGCTGTCTTTCTTCGTCTTGCGGTCGAACGTCACCAAGCCCTTGTGGTTCATGCCCGGCTCGCCGCCCTGGTCCCTCGCGTCCGCCGCGAAGTCAAACATGTTCCACACATGGGTGGCCCACATAAACGGGTGGCGCTCAAAACACTTCAACATGTACTCGTGGTAAATGGCCTGGTACTCTTCCGTGTGGTCGCCCCTTCTCGGCTTCTCGCCATGGAGATTGGGCATCCCTTCCGCGCCATACTCCGAATAACCAATGCACCGCTTTGGATAACGCAGGTGGAACAGCTTCAAAAACACGTCGTTCAGGAACAATCCCGGCACGTACCATCCCAGGTACAAATTATAGCTGACGACGTCCGTAACATGCACCACTTTGCCAAACGGGTTGCACATCGCGTAGCAGGCCAGCGTCGTCACCCGGGTCGGATCCATCTTGTGGCACAAGTCGTTCAGCACGCGGTGGTTTTCAAGCATGTCCTTCTTGTCCCTGGTGGAAATGGTAATCTCGTTGGACACGCCCCAGGTCACGATGCACGGATGGTTGTAATTCTGGATGATCAATTCTTTCATCTGCTCAACCGTGTTTTCCCGCCCGTTCGGCATATGCTCGGAAATATAGGGAATCTCCGCCCACACGACCATGCCGTACTCGTCGCACAAGTCATAAAAATACTGGTCGTGCTGGTAATGCGCCAATCTGACGGTGTTGCACCCCATCTCGCGAATCAGCCGCATGTCATTGTCATGATGCTCCTTCGTAATCGCGTTACCCAGACCCTTGAAGTCCTGGTGCCGCGACACCCCATGCAACGGGAAGGGCTTTCCGTTCAAAATGAATCCCTTGTTCGGGTCAACCGAAAAGCTCCTCATGCCAAAACGGGTGGAAACCTCGTCCACCACTTCTTCCCCGTCAACCAGCCGTGCCGTCATCGTGTAAAGATAAGGATCTTCCACCCCGTGCCACAGATGCACGTCCTCAATCACGAGAACCGCCCTCCAATCATCGGACACGGCCTTCGCGACCTCGCGGCCATCCTTGTCCGCGATAGTAAAACATACCTGCACGCCATCCGCCTTGCCGTAGGCCTCCACCTCGACGATGCCCTTTGTCCCTTCCGGCTTCGGCGTCACCTTGATGCCCGGCGTTCCGTAGTACTCCAGTTCAAAATGTTTCTTGTTTACAATTAACAGATTCACGTCACGGTAAATGCCGCCGTAAAACGTGAAATCGGCCTTCTGCGGGTACACCTTGTCGTTCACGCCATTGTCAACCACGACCTTGAGTTCATTTTCCTCACGCAAATATTTCGTGACATCAACCCGAAACGTCGAATAACCGCCGTCATGGGACGTTGCCTTTTCCCCATTGACATACGCCTCACAGGAAGCGTTCACGCCCTGGAATTCCAGATACGCCTCCTCCGACTCCAAGTCAAACTCCGGCATGTCAAACGTTTTCTCGTACACGCCCTTTCCCCGGAAATAGTCATTGCCGCCGTCCTGGCCGTCCAGGGCGTTCCACGTATGTGGGACGTCCACCGCCACGGTTTCCCTTCCGGCAATCGTGAACTTCCACCCCTTGTTCATTAAAATCCTTCTCCTCATGGTTCCCTCCTTCATGCCACTTCAAACCGCCCGAACACGTTCGCCCCTGTTCCATTCTAGGCGCAGCCACGCCCGGTTGCCCCGCCCTGCAGTTCAATTTCAACATTTTTTAGCAAAATCGCACAAATTCTTCACATTCTCGGCATTCACAATTGTATATAATGATACATCACGATTCAGATATACACAAGTAGTTTTTCCTAAGTGGTTTCCAAAATTGCCCAAGTGGTTGAATCATAAAGCGAAAAACGGGTGAACCCTGACCGTCACCCGTTCCCTTTCTCTTCTCGTATTTAAAAATGATAATGCCAAGGTCAAAAGGACATGTATGACATGCCTGCATGTCAACACATGACTTCGTGCATCATGGGGTCAAAATACATGTTGCCCCTGGTATCTCTTGCATAAAGTCTCTCGCATTAAGTCTCCCGCACCGGAATCAGCATTTTCAACGAAAAACAACCGTCCTCCGTACCAACCGACACGAACCCGTCGTATTTTTTCACCGTGCGGCGGATGCTTTTCAGCCCATACCCGTGGTAATCCTTGTCCTTCTTCGTCGTCACCGGCAAATCCCCCACGAACCGCGGCGTCCCGGCCATCGGGTTGACGATGTGTATAATCAAAAATTTCTGCCGCTTATACACCATCACGTCTATCTGGCGTTTCTCCGCCTGTTCGAGCTGCTCCACGCTCTCCACGGCATTGTCAATCGCGTTGCCGAAAATCGTGTACAAATCAATGGGATCCAGAAACGAAAGCACTTTCCCGTCCGCCACGCAATTGACGGAAATATTCCGTTTGACGCACCGCAGGCTCTTCTCGGTCAGGAGCGTGTCAAGTACCTCGTTCCCCGTATTGACAATGGCCGAGTAAATCTGGATGGAGTCTTCCACTTCCTTCAAATACTCCTCCCGCTCTTCCTCGCCCACGACATGGCGCACCGCCTCAATCTGGTGCTTCAGGTCATGGCACTTCCGATTAATCAGGTCCACGTTTTCCTTAGAAATGGCGTACTGTTCCGCCTGCTGCCGATACAGAAGATTTAACGTCCGCAGTTCTTCCCGCATCGCGCTTTTTTTAAACAGCTCGTTTTGCATGTAAAGAATCGTCAGGCAGTAAATCTGGGCGAAAATGATGCCAAGCCGCTCAAAGGTAAAGCCGGTATCATCCAATCCCGCGTCCAGGATTCGCATCAGCATTTCAAAAATCACCAAAAGCAGAAGCGCGGAACTAAGCTGCCTGGGTCCCACATGATATCCTCCTTGTTCCGGCATCCAACGGGCGATGGTAAAGCCGACCACCAAAATCCCCGACAAGAAAAATCCAACCACCGCCGAGGCCCGGCTAATCCCCGACAGCCCCAACGTCTCCTCCCGCAGGACGAACCACCATATCTCCAGCAAAATTTGCGGCGTCAGCAGAATCCACACGCCACAATAAAATGCCGCCGGCGGGTCGATTTTCGTACACCAAAGCAAAAACACGACAATCAAAAAATAGAAAACAAGGAACAACCACGTCCCGCCGCCCAATTCACGCCACGCCACCATCACCCACGTGCCAATCGCATGCCCCACCAGCAATCCGAGTGCGGCTCTTTTGACAAATCCGGTTCGCCTTGGCCGCAACGGAAGCAAATACAATATTGCCGAACACCAGAAGAAGGAGACGAGCCCCATGGCCTTTAACCGCTCCATCCCTGGCCACCTCCCATGTATTCCGTCAACGCGGCCAAAAAGGCCGTCTTGTTGCGGCGACTGACGGCAAGTTCCTCCCCGGCCACGACGACCGTGTCCTTTTTCACCTCCGACACGTGCATCAAGTTGACGACATACCAATAATTGCAACGCACGAAATGATGTCTTCCCAACTCTGACAGCGCGCCCTGCATCGTCCCCCGCAGGACGTACTCACCCTCGTCGGTGTGGTAGTGCAGCATCTTGTTTTGCACCTCCACATAATAGATGTGCCGCACCCCGATTCGTTTGACACTCCCCCCGACGCTGAGCAGGATCTGTTCGTCACTTCGTTTTCTGGCCCGCCCGATTGCCCGGCCAAGGCGCATGGAAAAGAGCGGATACGTGATGGGCTTGACCATGAAATCCAACGCCCCGACCTCGTAGCCGCGCACGGCATATTGCGGCATGTTGGTGATGAACACGATGACCACGTCCTCGTCCAGTTCGCGGATACGGCCCGCCGCCGCCATCCCGTCCACCCGCGGCATGGCAATGTCAAAAAGGATGATGTCATAGACATTCTGGTAATCCTTGACAATCTCCGCGCCGTCACCAAAAACAATGGTGGAAATCTCCACCCGGTTCTCCCGTCCGTACCTTTCGACATATTCCCCTATTTGCTTCACATACAGTTCTTCATCTTCCACTATGGCAATCCGCAGCATCCACGTTCCCCCGGCTCATTCCTCGTCCGTGCCGCGCGCGTGCCCGCCATTCGTCCGGGCACGTGCGCATGGCCGTACGTTTCCTTGTCCTCTTATGCTTCTCACTTCAGTATAGCACATTTTCCAGGGATTCCCACTACTTTTTTTGATTTGCCCTTATTTTCTTTCACCACAACCGTATTTTCCCGTAACCGCCCGGTCAATCGGCATAAATTGCCGGCCGGCGCGAAAAGGAATTACAACTGTTCCTCGATACGCAATAAACGGTTATATTTCGCCACCCGTTCGGACCGGCACGGCGCGCCGGTCTTGATTTGGCCGGTGTTGAACGCCACCGCGATGTCGGCTATCGTGGTGTCCTCCGTCTCTCCCGAACGGTGCGAGACAATCGCGCGGTACCCGTTTTTCTGCGCCATTTCAATCGCCTCGACGGCCTCTGTCAGCGTGCCGATCTGGTTCACTTTCACCAAGATGGCGTTGGCCGCGCCTTTTTCAATCCCCTTTTGCAGACGCTTCGTGTTGGTGACGAACAAGTCGTCGCCCACAAGCTGGACGTCCTGCCCCAGACGTGTGGTAAGAAGTTCCCAGCCTTCCCAGTCCTCCTCGTCCAGCGGATCCTCAATCGAGCAGATGGGAAATTGCTCCATCAATTCCTGGTAGTAATCAATCAATTCCTCCGCGGAACGCACGACGCTTTCCCCGCACATCTTGCTTTCGCCCGGAAACGCGTACTTCTTAAAATCTTTGTTATACAACTCGGAGGCCGCCACGTCCAGGGCAATGCGGATATCCTTCCCCATCTCGTACCCCGCCGATTCCACCGCCGCCTTCAAGCATTCCAGGGCCGCCCTGGCATCCGGCAAATCGGGCGCGAAGCCGCCCTCGTCCCCCACCGCAGTGTTCAACCCCCGCTCCTTGAGGGTATTTTTGAGCGTATGGTAAATTTCCGCGCACATGCGCAATCCTTCGCGGAACGACTCCGCCCCGACCGGCATGATCATGAACTCCTGAATGTCAAGCGTGTTGTCCGCATGCGCGCCGCCATTTAAAATGTTCATCATCGGCACTGGTATCGTCTTCGCGTTCACCCCGCCCAGATATTTGTATAGCGGCAGGCGCAAGGCCTTGGCCGCCGCGTGAGCCGCCGCCAGGGAGACTCCCAAAATGGCGTTGGCGCCCATGTTGCTTTTGTTCTCCGTTCCGTCCGCTTTTCTCAAAATCCGGTCAATCTCCGCCTGGTTGAACACGTTGATTCCAATCACCTCGGACGCGAGCTTGGCGTTGACGTGCTCGACCGCGCCCAAAACGCCCTTCCCGCAAAAGCGTTCCCCACCGTCACGCAACTCTACGGCCTCGTACTTGCCCGTGGACGCGCCCGAAGGGACGCTCGCGCGGCCGACGACGTCCTCCCCCGCCAGCACTTCCACCTCCAGCGTCGGATTTCCCCGGGAATCCAGAATTTCTCTGGCGTATACATCTCGAATCGGTAAAAACTGGTACATATATTTTTTCTTCCTTTCTTCCATAATAATGTCTAACCCACGGCGTTGGACACTTTCCGGATGCCGCGGTTCCCACAATAACAATAAAAGCTGAAAAAACAAAACCTCCAGCATATGAAACCACGGCGTTTATGCCTTGTGGTTTTTGATACACTGAAGGTTAGTATCTCCCGATTTTTACCGCAACATGCATGATGCAAACGTCAAAAAACAATCATTTTTGACCGAAAGCAGCTTAGCAAAAGGATCTTCCTTTCATTTGGGCGGATTTGAGGGGTTTTGGGACACCAAATGGCCATGACGAAGCACCCGCGGATCATAACAAATCAATGGAACCAGTGGTCGCCGATTTTCGTCCCGTAATCCCCGCAACCGAAATATAAACATCCGCCAATCGGGTTGCTTCCCGCAAGCGCGTCTGCCGCCGCCTGGCGGGCGGTGTCCGTATAGCCGCCGCTCGAAAGAACCCGGTCAAGCCACCCGCTTCCGGCCGGTCCAAACTGCCCGGACTGGTAAATCACCTCCCGGATGCTGTTCGGGTAAGAACCGCTACGCACGCGGTTTAAAACGACCGCGCCGACCGCCACCTGGCCCTCGTAAGGTTGGTTTCCGGCCTCGCAGTAAATGAGGGCCGCCAAAAGTTCCTGCTCGCTGTAGTCCGCCGAAACCGCGGCCTCCTGCGTCCACGTGACGTTTGACGACGAAGCCTGCCTTGCCGCCTCTTCCGCGGCCTTCCTTTGTGCCTCTTCCGCCGCCTTTCGCTCCGCCTCCGCGCGAAGCGCAGCCTCGATTGCCCGTTGCTCCTCTTCCGCCTTCTTCGCCAAATATCTCGCTTCCGCCATCAGCGCCGCGACCTGCGTGGCGTCGACCTCCCTGTCGGCGGCCGCCAAAAGCTCCGCGCTGACCGTGAAAATCTGCTCGTTCTTCCTCACCTCTTCGCCCGCATGGTAATCATTGGCCAGTCCCGCCGCGTGGCTGGTAAAGCCGTACGTCATGACTGCCACAAGCACGATGGCGATTAATCCTTTTGTAAACCTATTGTAACTATTTGAAATCACTCCTTGTTACCTCCCTTGATACGTCCTTCTGATTTCAGCATGTCATACATGGACTTTTGACCCTGGTATCATCATTATATGCCTACTCTCATCCATTGACACTTTGTCCTGTCTGTAAAGTATATGGCGGACGTTCTGCATTTATTACAATTGTTAAGTAATTGTTACAAAACGGCATTTTACTATACTTTTACAGATTTGTCAACTTTTTTGTTTCCGGGAAGTAATTCGACACCTTATTCAGTTACTATTCCAGGGCAATTTCAAATGGCCGGACACCGTTGCCATTCGCGGCCGGCCAGGCCGTGAATCGTAACCTTATTTCATCTTTAAAACCGGGCTTATCTTCTTATATATGAGCATGACGATGACAGACACCAGCACGCCCTTTAACAAGTTGAACGGGGCCACCGCCAAGATGACGAACGAGCCCAGGCTGGTAATGTGCGGGTTTACCGCCGTCCCCATGCCGACGAGTGCTTCAATCGGCATCTCGAACGCTCTCCCGTATGCCGGAAGCAGCACGAACGCGTTGATAAAACAACCAAGCACGACCATCAGGACCGTCCCCGCGACCATGCCGACAAGCGCGCCCTTCCTCGTGTGGTTGCGCCTATAAATGATACCCGCCGGCACGACGAACGAACAACCGATGACAAAATTCGCCATCTCCCCGACTCCGGCCGTAGCCGTCCCGTTAATTACAAAATTCAACAAAATCTTTACCAGCTCGATAGCCACGCCCGCCCCCGGCCCCATGGCAAAGCACCCAACCATCACCGGTACCTCGCTGAAGTCAATCTCATAAAAGGATGGCGCGAAAGGCAGCGGAATCTCGAACAGCATCAATACGACCGAGATGGCCGCCAACATGCCAACCTGCACCAGCATGCGGACCGATACCCTCGGCCTTGCTCCCGCCGCCTGCGCCGCCAGCTGGTTCTTCTTGTTTGCCTGTGTTTGTGTACTCATTTTTCTTCTCTCCTTTACTATGAGCACTTAGCGTCCGTATTTGGGACGCTTACGTGCGAATGTAGTTGTGGGACACTTAGCGAGGTCTTTTCGAGCTTAGTGACAGCACAACTTCCTTGGTTATGAGCACTTAGCGTCCGTATTTGGGACGCTTACGTGCGTCTGTTTTAAAATCTTCCGGTTTTTCGACAAAAAGAAAACCTCCAGAAATTCTCCAGAGGTCTTAATTCGTCATCCACGGCATGCCACATATACACATGCCATGCTCACTCTTCTCTCATCCAGACTTTACTGTCGGTACCGGAATTCATGCCAATCCCGCGCGGGAAATGCGTAATCACGCCGACCCCTAAAACGTGGGCTTTTATGTCACCGGTTCGGCCGCTTGGGATACACGCCAAGCAGTTCGCGGACTATACCGCCGGTTGGGAATTCTGACATGCGAACGAGTACCATCCACACTTACCAAGTACACGCCTCGCGCCGCCAGTCACCCGACCCCGAAGATTTTTCAATTACAATTGACATTATAACGCCGACGGAGGCAGAATGCAACTATTTTTTCTTGCCAGTTCGATTTTCCCCTGCCATTACGTATTTTTAATATTCCTCCCGCGTGATGTCGTTCAGCCACTTGTCACTACGGTAATGCCTGATTACGAATGGCCATTTCACGAACTCGTCCGTACACAGCAAAAAATACACGGCCAATACCGGAAGCTTGAACACGAACGCGGCCACGAACCCTAGCGGCACCCCGTACCCCCACATGGTAAACAAGTCGCAAAAGAACCCGAACCTGCTGTCGCCGCCCGCGCGGAACACCCCGGCAATCAGCGTCGTATTGACCGCCGCACCCATCACGTAATAGGTGTTGATGAGCAACATGTATTTCAAATAATGGCGCGCCAGGTCCGTCACGTCGGCCACCCGCAGCACGAACGGGGTCACGAGCAGCACCAAAAGGCCGCCCACCGCCCCGCTGATGACCGTCAGCTTCATGATTCTCCTTGCGTCCACGCGTGCCTTCTCAAGTTTCCCCTCCCCGATTTCATTTCCCAGCAGGATTCCCCCCGCGCTCGCCATGCCGAAGCACAGCACCGTGCCGAAATTACGCACCACCGCGACGAAGGAATTGGCCGCCACCGCGTCATTTCCCAAATGCCCGAGAATGACCGAGTACATGGAAAAGCCCACGCCCCAGACGATGTCGTTACCCAATGCGGGCAGTGACATTTTCACAAAATCCGAGAACAACGCCTTGTTTCTCATGAACATGTAGGAAAGCTTCATTTTTACTTCTTTATTATATAAGGACACGATGACGCAGCCAACCAGTTCAACCACCCGCGAGGCGGAAGTGGCGATGGCCACGCCGACTACGCCCAACCTGGGTGCGCCGAACAATCCGAAGATGAACACCGCGTTCAAAATGATGTTCAACACGAACGCCAGCGCGTTGAGGGCGGTGCTAACCGCCACCTGCCCGATGCTGCGAAGCACCGCCAGGTAAATTTCAATCACGCCCCAGCACAGATAGCAGACGGACAAAATGCGCAAGTAGGAGGCGCCGATGGCAATCAGCTCCATGTCATTCGTGAACACCTTCATCAGAAGCTCCGGTATCGTGACCGCCAACAAGGCGAAAGCGCAGGAAGCCGCCACCGAAAAGCGCAGGGCGACGCCCTCCACCATGCGGATGGCCTTGAAGTCCTTCTTTCCATAATACTGTGCGCAAAGCATCGTCGCCCCCGTCCCCAGCCCGTAATAGAACATGAACAGAATCGTGGCGTACTGCGCGGCCAGCGAGACCGCAGAGATTGCCGATTGTCCGACATAATTGAGCATCACGACGTCGGTCGAGTTGACCGTCGCGCTCAGCAGGTTCTGGATGACGATGGGGATGACCAGTTTTTTTATTTGCCTATAAAATGGATCACTAAAGTCCGGCTTCTTCCATGATATCATGATTTTCGCACTCCCGCTTTCTTTTTCACGTACTTGAAATTATAGTACATGACCCCAAAAATTTCAACATAAGGTTTCAAAAAGGTCGAAAAGACCCGAAAATAGTCGAGATAGGTCGAAAAAGGTCGAAAAAAGTCGAAAAAAGTCGGAAATAGTGGGAAATTGTCGATAAAGGTCGAAAATCCCCCATGACACGCGATGTCAATATCACCCTGTTTTTTAGTCAAAATATCATCTAAACATTCCTATCAAGTCATGATAGTATAATACATGTCAACAGACAAGAGCACTCGACGATGTCTGGATGGCATAAAACAAATCAAAATTAAATGTGTTTGAAAGGAGATTATTATTATGATGACGACTATGAACATGGACTTTGAGGCTTGTATGGCAATGATGGAGGTATCCAGCAGACTGTTAGACAAAATCGCGGCTTACTTCAAGGAGAATCACCAGCAGATTTTGCAGGCTCTCGCTTCCGTAAACGCGATGAACGGCGGCTACGTTCCGGCGTACGCCATGTAAGGCGCGCGCCATGCGGGAGACAAAAGCAAAAACAGAACACGGTTGGAAATGAAGCGGCAGGACGTACACGTACGAATCCTGCCGCTTTTCATTTTTTATTTTTTAACAAGTCCGGTCGCGAAACACCCGCGCCATGCGTGGCCACCCTGACGGCATGCCTTTTCCCGCTCCGGGCGGCGACCCTATGGCAACGAAAGGCTGGACGGCTCAGCCCCGCCTTTCAGATTCCTTGATGATTGGCGGAATCTGCGCCATCATGTTGTCAATATCCTCGAACATGGCACTTTTCGTGGTTCCTAATCCCACGGCCTGCTTGATGTGCCGTACCACGTCCTGGTAGCGGTTCCTGATTTGGTCAAAGAACCCGCACAACATCTGCAATGCCGACGTGGCCTCTCCAATCACCCTTGAAATCTCCACGTGTACCGTCGTGGCTCCCTCCGCCGACCGCGTAATCTCGTCAAACATCTCGTACGTGGCGTCCACTTTCTCCAGGCTCTCCCCCAGCGCCTCCTGCGAAGTGTCGATGCTGTTGTTCAATTTCTCCGCGTTACGCTCCACGTCCCCGACGCCGGAATCCACTGCTTCCGTCAGCCCTTTGATTTCCTCGGCAAGCTTCTTCACTTCCACGGCCACGACCGCGAATCCTTTTCCCTGCTCGCCCGCCCGCGCCGCCTCGATGGACGCGTTCAACGCCAGGATGTTCGTCTGCTCCGCTATGGAAGCAATCTTTCCCGTGCACTGCTTGATTTCCTCCACCGCGTTCTGCAGGCTTTCAAAAGTGCTTTCCATCTCCGCGAAATACGTTTCCACCCGCATGGAACTGTTCTTCAAGTCCTCCACCCCGCTTTGCGCGCGGGACACCGACTGGGCGATGGTCTCCTTCACGGCCACGAACTGCCCCGATGCCTGCTCGATGCTGGAAAAATTTTCACCGAAGTCCTGCAACCGTTCCTGGAACCGCTCCGTCTCCGCAAGGACGTTGCCAAAGGACGCTCCAATCTCATCCAGTTCCCGGAGTGATGCCACCTCCTTTTGTACCAATTCCGTGTGGTAATCTTTCAGGCTGTCCATCACGTGCAGCACCGGCCCAAGTCCGGCCCCGTTTTCCTGCATTTTGTCATTTCCTTGTCCATTTTTTCTTCGAAACAGCATGCTTTTCACTCCCCCCCTACTCAAACACCACGCAAGTCATGGATTGGTTGACGAACCGGTTATTATAATGTTCCCCATAGCCCACGAAGCCCGCATGTCCACCTAATTTCCCCATTTCCATCAAATATTCCTGCATGTAATGATTTTCATTAAACAACAAATAACGGAACAGGCAGTTCACGGAAAACACCGCCGAAACCCTCGGGAAGTCCTGCCGTATCATGTCGATGGTATTTTTTACAATTGCCCGGTAATCGCCCAGCTCCAATAAGACAAGCACGTCGGAATCATTCACCTGCCGGAAACAAGCCAGGGCGTCACCGTCCACTTCCTTTATGGAAATGATGCAGGTATCGTCGCCATTCAGCTTCCCGAACGGGTTCTGGAACGTCCTGGTCTGGATTTCCTGCTCCGATATATGTAAAATCTCCTGATATACCTGCTTCGCGGGGCGGCCGTTCAAGGCTCCGATGACATATCTGGACTTATCCGTCTTGGACGCGATAAAGCGGTGCTGCTCAAGCTGGTGGTATATGTTCTCCTTATACGCCTTCACGCGGCCGCTCTGGTTCTTGACCAAGGCATAGGCCACGGCGTCCTCGTAAATCCTGCCGTTGGCGGACACCTTGCCCGCATCCCCGGTTCCCCCCACGAGGGAAATGCCCATGCGCTTTAACACGGTGTAAATCGTAGTCAGCACACACGCATCATTCCCCGCGCAAAAATCAATGCAAATGGTGTTCTCCCGTGAGGCGTTCACCTTGTTCAAATCACGTTTGAGACGGTCAATATACTTGACCGGCATGACGGACACCTCCTCCAACACGTCGGCCGCGGCACTGACACCGAAAAACGCGATGACGCCAACCCCTTTTTCCACAATCCTCGTGTCATAGCTCATCCCGATGCATCCAATGCTGGGAACCCCGGGATAAAGGCTTTCAAGTTCCCTCACGTGCCCCTCGAACTGATCGGCATTTGAAAAAAGCATAACAAACTGGGGCGCGGACAACCCACGTACCGCCTCGTTCAAATCGCCTCGCTGGCTCATTCCAAAAAACTGTTTCATGATACGATTCCTTTCTTATCCATGTTATTTCCTTCCAGACTGCCTACGCGTCGCGGCGGCAACCATGTGAAATCACGTCAATGGTAAAATTTTGTCAGTATTATTATATTGCATGAACATACTCTGGTCAACATTTTTTTAACTTTACCCGAGACAAAAATCAAGTTTTTTGTGCCCCCCGTGCCACGATTCCCACTCCGTCATGTCCTTGTTTCACTTATATCCCTGCCGGTAAATGTGGTAATCTTTCTCTTTTTGGAGTAAACTAACGAATGGGCATTGCATCCCGTAAACCGCAGTGTCAATGTATGGGTGGCAGCACGCCGCTCTACGTCGACGCTATCAAATGCCAACAACGAAGGAGTCCGTCATGCAAGTTTTTCATCCCTTTGGAAATTTCATAAATTCAACCACGCCCATGCTTCGCCGTTTCCTGCACCTTTGCGGTCCTTTGATGGGCACAAGCGAACTTTGGAAACAGTGGGTTTTGACCTTCATCGTAAATAACGGAAACTATGACTGGTGGTACTTTCCTTTCCAGCTTTGTAGCATTCCCATGTACTTACTGCTACTGTTGCCCGTCTGCGAGACGTTCTTTCCTAAATTCCAAACTCCAATCCTGACCTTCCTCGCCACCTACGGGCTGCTCGGAGGGCTCGCCGTGTTTGCCGATACCAGCGGACTTAATTACCCCGTCCTGCCGCTGACCGTCCATGCCTACACATGGCACGTCCTCATGATTGCCATCGGCATCGCGTCCGCCATTTTGCAAATGCAGGGTAAATGCCAATGTCACGCTTTTCGAGGCGCCACTGCCATTTATCTTTGCTGCTGCCTCGTCGCCTCTGCCATAAATGCCGTCCTAGGCATCACCGACTCCGTCAACATGTTTTACATTAACCCGAAAATCCCCATGGTACAAGTGGTGTTTTGCGACCTGGTTACCCAAATCGGCAATGTGCCGACGATTCTTTTATATGTCACCGCGACCATGCTGGGGGCACGGCTGATATATGCATTTTGGCAAACGATGACGCGTTCCCTTGCACGACGACAAGCTGACGATATTAGAAAAAAACAATAGCGACGGTGTACAGAAGGCAAACATGCTCCCACATTCTTAAATCCGATATCAAATTTAATATTCCTCCCGTGTAATGTTTTTCGGCCATTTATCACCGCGATAGTGTTTGAGCACCCACGGACATTTCACGAACTCGTCCGTGCACAGCAGGAAATCGCACAAGAACCCGAACCGGCTGTCGCCTCCGGCGCGGAACACGCCGGCAATCAATGTCGTGTTGACCACCGCCCATAGAGGCGGGAGTCATTCCACATCTGATATAAATTTCATCGCCATGCATCATCTGTTTTCTCCCACCCTCATGTCAATATCGCCCTATTTTTTGGTCAAAAACCCATCTAAACTTTCCCTTCAAGTCATGATAGTATAATACATGTCAACAGACAAAAGCAACTGCAAACGTAGGAAGCAGAGTCTGGATGACAAAACACTTACTTATGTTTTTAAATTTGAAAGGAGACATTTATTATGATGACATCTATGAATCTGGATTATGAAACGGCAAACGCGGTGATGGAGATTTCCAACAAGCTGGCTGAGAAACTTGCCAATTACTTCAAAGAGAATTATGAACAGATCGTGATGGCGCTTGCATCCATGAATCCGACTTGCGTTCCTGCATTCGCAAGATAAGGCGTGCGTCATGCAGAAGACGAAAGCAAAAACAGAATATCGATGGGAATAAAGCGTCAGGGTCAAGAACTTTGAACCCCTGCCGCTTTTCATTTATATCAGGAACAACCGAACAGTTCACACGCCCGTCATTTATGGTTTTGAACATGCTTTTATCATGCAGTATCATTCATTTCCCTAATTCGGTATCAGTATCTGCAGCATGAAAATCCCGTCCTGGGCGTCAACGGTAATCGTGCCATTATATTTCTCGGCGATATGGCGAATACTTTTCATGCCAAACCCGTGATTTCTCCTATCCTTGCGCGTCTGCGGCAGCCCCCCAAAAAACTCCAGCTTCGCGTCATAATAATTCTGAACCTGTATCACGGAAATATGATTTTGCGTGATGATTTTCACGCCGATAATCCGCTTTCCCGTGTCCTCCAATTGCAGCACCACGTCCAACGCCTTGTTTCCCGTCTTCACCGCCGTGTCATAAATCATGATGTCATTTTCAATTTCCTTGAAAAAAGCGTCCCGCCGCTCCCCGTCCGTCATTTCCTGCACGGCGTGAATCTGGTGTTTCAAATCGTGGCACTT
This sequence comes from Lachnospiraceae bacterium, assembly GCA_910574865.1. Taxonomy (GTDB): domain Bacteria; phylum Bacillota; class Clostridia; order Lachnospirales; family Lachnospiraceae; genus Schaedlerella. The sequence continues at coordinate 224,921 of CAJTDN010000001.1, forward strand.
GCGGTTGATGCTGTCAATGGCTTCCCGCGTCACCTCGTACTGCTTCTTCTGCCGGTTCCATGCGTTATGAATCCCGTCCAGTTCCCGCTGCAGTTCCACCCGCTCCTTCTCGTAAACCTGGCACCAAAGCACGTAAAAGCAACAGAGGCCGTCTATAATCCAATAAAGAATCCTGCTGCCGACATTTGCCGCAAAACATGCCGCCCCCGACGCTTCCATTTCTGAATCATGCGCACCGCGCTTCGCATTTTCATTGAAAAGGAATACATAAACATGGAACGAAAAAAACTTCTTGACAAATCCCCCACTCCATGATAGCATACATTGCGAACAGTTCACTTTGTATACTATCGGGAGGTTTTTTGATGAACCCTTTGAATGAAGACTTACTGCAGGCATGGCTAGGCGTTTCCATGGCGATTAACAACGACCGCATTTCCCTTGATTTGCCGTATAACGAATCCCTGATTTGCCACCTGCTCTACCGCCGGCACTTGCAGCATGGCGAACGACCGCTGACCGCCACGGATCTTTGCCGCATGACGAGGATGCAGAAGTCGCAGATGAACCGCACGCTGACCGGCATGGAGGAAAAAGGCCTCGTCTCACGCGAGCGTTCTGCTTCCGACAAACGGCAAATTCACGTGATGCTGCGGCTTGAGCAGCTGGACGCTTATGAGAAGCAGCACAAAAAAATCCTGGGCATCATTGACGAACTGGTCACCATCATGGGAAAGGAAAAGGCAGAAGAAGCACTCGCGATTTTTCGCCTGATTGCCGACGCTGCCAGAAAAGTCATAGAATGATTCGCATACTTGTCGACTCCTCCTCGGATTACCTAATGGAGGAAATCAAAGAAAAAAACTTGGAAATCGCGCCGATTGGCATCGTCATCGGGGACGAGACGTATTTTGACGGACAGAACCTGGAACGCGACCATTTTTACGAGATGCTGGCGGAAAGCAAGACGTTTCCCCAGACCTCGCAGCCGTCGCCGCAGGAATTTCTTGACATTTTCAAGGACGTTAAGGAAAGGCAGGACGACCTGGTCTGCATCCTCCTCTCGTCGGCCTTGAGCGGTACATACCAAAGCGCGGTGCTGGCGAAGCAGATGGTGGATTACGAGCGTATTTTCCTCATCGACTCCCTGACCGCCACCTTCAACATCAAAATCCTCGCGGATCACGCGCTGGACTTGGTTGCACAAGGGAAAACCACCGAAGAAATCGTCGCCGCCGTCGAAGGGATGAAGTCAAAGGTCAAGGTTTATGCGGCCCTCGACACGTTGGAGTACCTCGCCCGCGGCGGGCGCATCAGCAAGGCGACGGCCGCCATCGGACAACTGGCCAACATCAAGCCCATCATCACCGTCAGCGAGCAGGGAGAGGTCTCGCTCCTTGGCAAGGCCCTGGGCAAGAACAAGGCCATCTCCCAGATGCTGCAATACCTGGACGAACTGGAGATTGACACCCGCTTCCCGGCATACACGCTCTATTCCTACGGCGTGGAAAACTGTGAACATTTCCAGGAGAAGCTCACGCAGGCCGGCATCCACGTCGAAAGACAAATGCAAATCGGGCCGACCATCGGCACGCACATAGGGCCGGGGGCATTCGGGGTGGTGTTCGTAAGCAAGTGAACTTTTCAAATCCAACACACTAATTATACATATTCTAATTCTATAAAAAATGCGGAAAATGAGCGGATTTGAGGTGTTTTAGAGTTGCGGGAGCACGTAGTGCGGAGCAACTCGTGGGTATCATGGGGTCAAAATGTATTTTGACCCCAACAATATTTTTATTGTTTATAGTATAGACAATTAAATGAGGCATAGTTATTTATGCGGAGGAGAGATGACTTATTTATACAATTCTTGTACTTGAAGATGATTTAGAATTAAATCAAACGATTTGCACAGCCTTGCAAAAAGAAAATTATCGTGTATATAATGCTTATACTTGTAAAGACGGACAAGCTATCGCAATCAATCATACCTTCGATTTAGCAATATTAGATATAAATTTGCCTGATGGCGACGGATTTCATTTTTGTAAATGGATAAAAGCACGAAATAATGTTTCGATATTGTTTCTTTCTGCACGAGATTTAGAAGAAGATATTCTAAATGGTTATGAAATAGGAGCAGATGACTATGTGACAAAGCCCTTCTCCATGAAAATTTTGTTAAAGAAAATATCCATTATATTGTCAAGGGGAGTAAAAAAAACAAACATCTACGATGACGGTTTTCTGAAGATTGATTTTGAATTAGGAGTTGTACAGATTGAAGAAAAAAGTTGTCCTATTACACCTACCGAATATCGTATTTTAAAAAAATTGATTGATAATAAAGGACAATTACTAACTTATTCTGTTTTGTTGGATTCTTTATGGGAAGAAGGAATTGAATTTATGGATAAGCATACTCTTGCAGTCAACATTAACCGTTTGCGAAAGAAAATTGAAACAGACAAACATAGTTATATTTCAAACATATACGGAATGGGATATATATGGAAATAATTTACATTCTTATCATTGTGTTGTTTATAGGGATTATTATAAGTCTATTATGGAAGAATCGCTGCCTGAAACACGATATTTATGACTTTACAAGAAAATTAGAAAATAGTTTAAATGAGTTATTAAACAGCAGAAATTTAAACAAAACAATCTATGAACAAGATGACTTGTGGGGCATGGTTTATGAAAAGCTATGTCGTATTTCTGATATGTATACGCATAAAAATCAAGAACTGTTCAAAGAAAAAGAAAATTTAAAAGAGTTAGTTTCTGACATATCCCATCAAACAAAAACACCTCTTGCGAATATTAAATTATATCAAGAAATGCTTTTCGACGAAGTAAATACATCAGAAAGCACAGAGCATTTAATAAAAATGAGTAAGCAAGTGGATAAATTGGATTTTCTTCTTCAAAATATGATAAAAATATCACGATTGGAAACTGGAACAATCAAAATACAGAAATCGAAACAGTTTATAGCAGAAACTCTTGCATTAGCGATTGGAGCAGTTGTTCCAAAAGCAGATAAGAAAAACATTCAGATTCATGTTACATATGATGAAACACTTCAACTTGAGCATGACAAAAAGTGGACAGCAGAAGCAATTTTTAATATTCTTGATAATGCAGTTAAATATACGAGCGTAAATGGCAGTATCAACATAGTCGTAAACAAAGAAACCATTTTTACAAAAATTAGTATTACCGATACAGGAAAAGGGATTCCTTTGGAAAGACAGGGAATGATATTCAACCGTTTTTACCGTGAGCCAGATGTTCATAATACAGAGGGTGTAGGTATTGGATTATATCTGGCACGAGAAATTATCTGTATGCAAAAAGGATATATTGAAGTTGAATCAGAATCAGGAAAAGGAAGTACTTTTCACTTATATTTCCCTAATTAGACCGCATGGAAAAATCACAGTTTTGTGATTTTTTCTTTTTGTGAACAGTTTGTGATTTTTCTATTCTATGATAAAAACAGAAACGGAGGAATGACTATGGAAAATATCATCGTAAAAACAAAGTCTTTAAAAAAGTATTATGAAGTCGGCACTCATACCGTAGTTGCTTTAAACGGAGTGGATTTTGAAGTAAAGGAACGGGAGTTTGTTTCTATTATAGGAAAATCCGGTTGTGGAAAAAGCACTCTTCTTCATATGTTGGGAGGTCTCGATTCTCCTACTTCTGGATCAGTAATTGTAGACGGCATAAATCTGTCAGAAATGAATCAGGAGCAACTTGCTCTTTTTAGAAGAAGAAAAATAGGTTTTATCTTTCAACAATATAATCTGATTCCAGATTTAAATGTGTATGATAATATATTGTTTCCATTGGAGCTTGACGGAGTTAAGGCTGATAAAGAATTTGTACAAGGATTGCTCAAAACACTTCACATTGTGGATAAAACAGAAATGTTTCCCTCTATGTTATCTGGCGGAGAGCAACAGAGAGTTGCTATCGCAAGAGCATTAGCGACTAAACCTGCCATTATCCTTGCAGATGAGCCAACTGGCAATCTTGACACATCTTCCAGCCATGATGTTATAGGACTTTTAAAAATTGTTGCAAGAGAATATCAGCAAACTCTAATTGTCATTACACATGATTTGGATATTGCACAAATGGCAGATAGAATAGTTAGATTACAAGATGGGAAATTAGTGGGAGGAAGTGATTCTGATGTTAGCAAACAATAATCGTCAAATAATAAACAAATTAGCTAAAAACACAGTGCGAACAAATAAACGTCAATTTTCCATTCTATTTGTTACGATTATGTTGTCCGCGTTTATGCTTTTTTCTGTTTTTACTGTAGGCTTAACTTATTTGGACTTAAGCAGATTACAAAATTCTCGTCTATATGGTTCAGAACAGGACATTGTTATTATGAACGGATTTACGACGAATCAGAAAGAAACTCTTATCAACAATTCCAAGATTGAAACGGTCGGCGTACTGTCGTATTGCGGAAGTGTAAAAAGCAGTGATATGGATAGTACTGTTAACGCCGCTTTCCTTTGGGGAGATGAAACATATTGGGAAAGTCAAAAAAGCCCCATAAGAACCGAAATGGACGGATACTATCCGCAGAAAGAAAATGAACTGTTAGCTACAGAAGAAGTTCTTGCCGAATGTGGAAAAAGTTCTTTGGAGGTTGGAGATAATCTTTCGATAACTTATGAAGATAATACAGGTATTCATACAAAAGTTTTTGTTATCAGCGGAATTTGGAAAGGCTACGGCACAGATAAAGAAAACTTCTATGTTTCAGAAGATTTTTACAAGCAGACGGGTTATGATTTAGAATCAAGTGGAATTTTACAAGCGAAGTTTAAGAGTAACTATGTCACGGGAAAAACAATAGAAAACCTGAAAGACAGCCTCAAACTATCATCAGCACAAGTTTTTCAAGCTACCGATTATATTGAAAAATCTTTGACAATATTGCTTGCCGTATTCGGACTTGGTTTTATTATCTGTTTGAGTGCATATTTGCTGATTTACAATATTCTTTATCTGTCGGTTTCTGGGAAAATCAGATATTATGGATTGTTGCAAACATTAGGGATGACAAAAAGACAGTTGGTTCAACTTATCAAAAAGCAGATGGCAGTTGTAGGAGTGACAGGGATTATCGCAGGAATAATTCTGGGTGTAACAATTTCCTTGACTCTTATTCCTCATGTAATAAAAGTTCTTGGAATTCCATTAGGAAATACGGGGTTGCATTTTTATCCAAAAACGTTGGTGCTAAGTGCGTTAGTATCAGGAATTGCAGTACTATGTGGTGTTAGAACTCCGATTCATATTGCTACGGATGTAACACCTGTTGAAGCCACCAAATACAGAGATAACATTGAAATCACCTATACAAAGAAAAATCGCAAGGATAATTTGTATTGGCACATGGCAATAAATCAGCTTGGAAAGAACAGAAAAAGAACTATTGTTGTTTTTCTATCTCTTGCAACAAGTTTAATTGTATTTTTCTGCTTAACTACACTTATTGATAGTCAAGGCAAACGAACGGTATACCCCAACTATTGGAACGCTGATTTTATTGTATATAATGATACGCAGATAACAGATGATATATCCTCTTTACAATCCGCTATTGATGATAAATTTGTATCTGATATAAAAGAAACAAAGGGATTAAAAGAGGTTCATACTGTGAAGGGAGTTCCTGTTACTTTCCCATATGCCAAGAATTCTTTTTCTGATTTTTGGATAAAAAGTTATACGGAATTAAAACCATATTTGTCATATTCTGAAACAGCCTTGGAATATCAACAGAATCCTGAAAAATATTATGGTATGATAAAGGGAATTGACGAATCAGAGTTTGATTATTTGAATGGTACTCTTGGAAATATTATAGATAAGCAAGATTTTTTGAATGGGAAAACGGCAATTTTACAATATGCAGGATTTGAAATACCAGAAAAATGGATAGGCAGTACCATACCGTTTTCCATTGGTACGGAGAGGCAGGAAATTGTAATTGGAGCTGTCAATTATGGAGACTATTATGGAGCAACCGCGAATATCGGAGCAAATCTGATTATCAGTGAAAAATATATGGAAAGTTTAACTGCGAATCCATATATTTTAAGTCTCAATATTAAATACGAACAATCCTACGAAGTGGAAACAGAAAATAAAATAAAAAACAGGATTGAATCAAGTTTATACAGTTCAGATTTGCTTTGCCTTTCAAAATATGACGACATGAAAATAATTCAGGATTCGCAAAGTGGTATGTATGAAATAGGTACGGCAATTTCTCTTCTTTTGTTGTTGGTGGGTATGTTGAACTATATCAATACAATGGCAAGTAGTATGCAAAATAGAAAATTGACTTTTTCAATTATGGAAAGCGTAGGTATGTCAAGAAAACAAATAAGAAAATTACTGATTCGGGAAGGAATTTTATATGCAACCGGTTCAGTCTTTATCACGCTGACAATCGGAATAGGAATTACCTACTTTGTTTTTCAGTCTATGAATTACATGAAAATATCATTCACACTGCCTGTATTTCCATTGATATATGCAATTTTGCTTGTAATGATAATATGTATTCTAACACCACTAATTACTTACAAAAAACTTGTGAGAAATCGTTCTATCGTTGAACGATTGCGGGAATTTGAATGATGGTTTCGGTTGCCGCTGTTTCGGCGGCGTAAGCAGACGGAGCAGACCCGAAGCGTACAATGATTATCAACGGACTGGCAGAAGCGCTCCTGACCACTCCCGAATGGCTGGTTTCTTTTGTGGTAAAGGGCGAACCGCACCCACACCGGCACATGCTCAATCGAAACACTCCTTGGTAATTTTTAACAAATTTTCCCAAACCTATTGTATTCCTTATACAAAAGTGGTAAAATATCCGTGTTAAAAAATTAACACATTCATGTCTAAGGAGGACAAAAACATGGGAAGATTTACATTACCAAGAGATTTGTACTACGGAAAAGACGCCCTGGAGAACTTAAAGAACCTTCCAGGTAAGAAGGCCATCGTCATATCTGGCGGTAGCTCCATGAGGAAGGGCGGCTTTTTGGACAAGACGGAAAGTTACTTGAAGGAAGCCGGCATGGAAGTCACGTTTTTCGAGGGTGTCGAGCCGGATCCGTCGGTAGAGACGGTCATGAAGGGCGCAAAGGCCATGACAGATTTCCAGCCGGATTGGATCGTGGCCATTGGCGGCGGTTCCCCGATTGACGCGGCCAAGGCCATGTGGGCGTTCTACGAGTATCCCGAGACGACGTTCGAGGATTTGTGCACGCCGTTCAATTTCCCGAAATTGAGGACGAAGGCCCGCTTCTGCGCCATCCCGTCCACGTCCGGCACGGCGACGGAAGTGACGGCATTTTCCGTCATCACGGACTACGCCAAGGGCATCAAGTATCCTCTGGCCGACTTTGAAATCACGCCGGACGTGGCCATCGTCGACCCGGCATTGGTAGAGAGCCTTCCCATCAAGCAGGTTGCCTATACCGGCATGGACGCTCTGACGCACGCCATCGAGGCATACGTTTCCACCCTGAACAGCCCGTTCACGGACCCGCTGGCCATCAAGGCCATCGAGATGGTGTTTGATTACCTGCCGGCGTCCTACAATAAGGATTTGGACGCGAGGGAGCAGATGCATTACGCACAGTGTCTGGCCGGCCAGGCGTTCTCGAACGCGTTGCTCGGCATCGTGCACTCCATGGCGCACAAGACGGGAGCCGCCTTCTCGACCGGCCACATCCCGCACGGCTGCGCGAACGCCATTTACCTGCCGTACGTCATCAAGTACAACGCGCACGAGCCGGAGGCGATGAGAAGGTATGCCGACATCGCGAGAAGGGTCGGACTTGGCGGGACTTCCGAGAAGGCCCAGGTCAACGCGCTGATTGAGAAAATCGAGTCCTTCAACCGCGCCATGAACATTCCGAAGACGATTCAGGAATTCGGCGTGAAGGAAGACGAGTTCCTTGAGAAACTGGACGCGATTGCGGCAAACGCCGTCGGCGACGCCTGCACGGGTTCCAACCCGAGAAGCATCACGCCGGAACAGATGGCGAAGTTGTTCAAGTGCACCTTCTATGGCACGGAAGTAGACTTCTAAGATACATAAACGACGGGACATGGAAATTTCGGATAACGGAATTTTCAATCGAATTTCATAAGGGGCATGGAAATTCCAAATCGGAGTTTCCATGCCCCTTTTATTCTGTCATAGGAAACCCGCCAGGAACGCCACTAGCGTCCCATAAGCGGGCCGGAAGTCATAACGGCTTCCGGCCATAAAAAACAATTCGTTTCATAACACGCCATTCAGAGAAAGGATCCATAACGCGCAGGTCGCAATTACCATCACGGCAACCAATATGACCCCGACATTTGCCCGTGTTTTCCCCGTCCCGTTTCCAGATTCCAGCAAATTTGAACGGCGCAGGGCCATGACGACGGGTTTATATAAGAGTAACGTCAATGCCGCGTTTAATCCCCCCTTGATCAAGTTAAACGGCAAAAATGCCGGCAGCAACAATTCTACGACGGCTTCCCTGGGATACCCCATGTAAATTGGAGCAATCAAATAATTCCAAAGCATCATGACCGCGACCTGGCACCCCCAACCGCAAAGCAGTCCCGCGACGGCTCCGGATAGTTTGTGCCTCTTCTTATAAATAAATGCCGCCATACACGCGAAAGAACAACTCGAAATCACGTTCATCAAGCAGCCTAAGATTCCCGTCCCACTGATGGTGAACATTTGCACCACGGAAACAATCACCGTTACCGAGAGCGAGACAAGCGGTCCAAAAATCAACCCGCCAATCACGATGACGACGTCCTTCGGGTCGTACTTCAAAAAAAGCACGATTGGAATACGCCCGACCATCACCGCCGCATAGGCGAGTGCGCACAACATGCCAATTGCCGTAAGTTTTTTTGTTCTTCTGATATTCATTTGAATACCCTCCTTAATAAAAAATTAACACTTGAAAGTATCGAAATGCCTTTCAGGTGTTAATCTTTTCGGTGTATTGAACATGTCAACAAGGCAGTTTTTAAAAAAGTGTGCAAAAACATCGTCAGACTTCCTCTGACAATCTCAATACACCTTCTTTAATCCGGACTATACCGTCGGTTTTGGAATTCCACCAAACCCCGCGCTTTCGCGCCCGCGGACTATGACCGCCGATCGGGAATTTCACCCTGCCCTGAAGACATCGCCACTATTCAATTGTTTCAAAAATTATAGCACGGGACGAACGAACAGTCAACCTCGAATCATGCGGCAGGGTATATTAGCCTTATATCGTCCAGCCATAGGGAAAGTATATTCCTAAAAGAATGTTCCAAACATTTTTATGAGGTTCCCAAGTTTATTTTTTATGCATTAGGCTATGCAATAAATCGTGTCCTGGGCATGAGCCGACAAGTGTGGTACACTAATAAGAATAAAACGGGGAGGTGCTTTATGGGCGTTTATCTAAATCCGGGAAATATAGCGTCGGTGTACAGAAGGTTTTAAAGAATCTATTCATTCTGAAATATACGTGGATAAAACCGAGCTGATTGTCCGCATAAATAAATTACTGAACACAAAAGAAAAATTCATTTGTGTCAGCAGGCCGAGGCGGTTTGGAAAATCCATGGCGTTGGAAATGCTGGACGCCTATTATGGGCGCGGTTATGATTCCAGGGAATTGTTCGCGGGGTTGAAAATAGAGAATGACTCTTCTTTCGAGGAACATTTGAATCGATATGACGTAATTTATCTGAACATGCAGCAATTTTTAATCGGGGCGAAAAAAAGGAACTCACGGAATATTTAGAAGAGGAAGTTTTAGAGGAACTTCTGGAAGAATATGGACATTTATTAAAAAGACAAGACATGGGGCTTGCCGACACGCTGCGGAAAATTCACGCGAAAAGTGGAAAGCAATTTACAAGTTTGTACCCTTCACATAAAGAAGTGAAGGGTACAAGGGCAACGCTGTATCAAATTACGGTATAGTTTTAATGGCTATGCCGTTTTTTCTTTATCTGAATGCTTCTGTTTTAAGCGTTCTTGAAACATATCTTCATATTCTTCAGCAGATGGCGCATCAATAATACCGATACCACTATAATAAATATCAATCGGATATACGGTCTTTCCGTCTATCATCTGTTTCTTAGATACCATAATGTAATCCATAAACTCATTGACGATGGCAGGTGTAAGTTCCCTGATTTCCGTATAACGCCTGACTTTCTCCACAAATTCTGACACATTTGCGGTTTTGTCATTCTGCATTTCAATGTCTGCTTTTAATTGGACAAGAGATTCTTTTAAGGCTTTCTGCTCTGCTTCGTAGTTTGTCGACATTGTTGCAAAACGCTCATCGCTCAGTTTGCCGTACTCTTGCGGTAATTGGAACAAAAGAAATATGCCTGCTCCCTGCTATAATTGTTCGTCACACTATAATACAGCTTTTCCCCGCAGTCGGCACAATAGAGTAATCCAGAAAAAATACTGATTTCGCCTATGCGGTTTGGTCTGCGTTTATGGCTTCTAAGCTCCTGCACGAGTGCCCAAGTTTCGCTGTCAATGATAGTATGCCCGCAATATTCAAGCTGTTCCAGAATATCCGTCATCCACGAAAAATTGGGTGTTTGGAAATCCGTTTTCCGTTGCGTATTTTCTGACGATGGATTTTTAATTGGTAATGCTGTTGCTCTCCCCCTGAAGCATATCGTAAATGTTGTTGATTGCTTCTCGAATAGTGGTATCTTCGGTAAATTGCTCCTTTGTTCTTTCGTCTATATAGTTGTCCATATGCAATAATCCCCCCATGAAGAATAGAGTGAGAAAAAATATCCCTCACCCTATAGTCCTTGAAAAAGTTGAAATTTGCCCTCTATTGCTTAAAATCTTTTAGTTTTTTCCGTAGATGCTGCATCCTTGCATAGATAGCCCCTGCGGTTAAATGCACAAGTGGGGCAATCTCCTCTGTAGAATATCCCTACATTTTCAGCAGGACAATTTGTAATGTGCGCCTGTCCACCGTGATTAAGGCAAGGTACAGATTTTCACTTTCAGTCTCGTCCAGTAAATCAGAAACAGACCTTACTTCCGTCTGCTTCTCCCTGTCTGCCATACCTTCAAGGTATTCTCCGAAATCGCTCGCCCATCAGTAAAACCGCCTGTTGGAATTAAAATCTGCCCTATCGTCTGTACGGATTTTCTCAATAACCACTTCATCAATGCCACACTCACGCAAAATCTTTTCTTCGGCTTCTTTCCAGATGCGCCATTTTCTCTCCTCTCGTCCGTGGTTGTATGCCATCTTTATTTCCTCCAATCAAAACTGATTGAGAGGGCAGGCAAAAGCCCCCATTTTCCCAAAGGAAAAAACAAGGGGGCTGAGCGCCTTAAATTTAAACCTCCATTATTTTTCTCAGTTTCGCAAGGATTTTAGTTTTGCGTTTATTGACAACGCTCTGTGTTATGCCTAACCGCGCCCCAACTTCCCGCTCGGGAAGTTCTTCAAAGAAGATTGCCTTTACCAATGCCTGCTCACCATCCGACAATAAGGGCAGGGAGGCTTTCAGCTTGTCCACCATCGCCGCATGGACAACGGTTTCCGCAACGTCCACAGCTTCATCAACAATGAAATCAAGCACATTCCCCTCACTGTCCGTAAATCCCTCCAAACTCAAACAAGTCTGGAGGGTTAAACTATTTTCATTTGGACGTGAAGATACAGCCCACCAAAACGCTGTTTTTTTATTTGGTGGGCTATAACTTCAATTACAAGCCTTATCCCAAAGACTTCAAATTATTTCTATATTCCTGCATCTCCCTTTCGTCCGTGTTATCTAAAACAAATTGCAGTTCGTTTGTTACCTTTTCACGGTCATAGGGAAGATACGCCGTTACGGGCGTGAAATTAGATACCGTGTTCGCAAACAGGTGTGTGCGTATATTTAAGTTATTGATTAGGATTTGCAATTCACGGATACGCTCCTTTTCTTCGGCAGATACAAACAAGCCCTGCTGTGCCATCTGGTAAAGCTCTGTGCCCGGAAAAAGCGTGAGAGAGTCCCTTACCGTTAACGCCCGCAGTTTAAGATTTTCATAGCTCATTGCGAACGGGTTAGCTCCCGTCCAGAAAATCCTTCGGGCATTTGGCTGATAACTTTTTATCTCTGCTAAATCCTCCTCAAATTCCTCAATAGGCGACATTCGGAAGCACTCATTTTTATACAGGCTACAAAACTTGCATTTATTATAGGTGCAGCCAGAGGTAGCCTGTATGATAACCGAGTGGGCTTCATACGGTGGTCGCCAAGTTCTGCCTGTAAAGTGCATGATTGCCCCTCCTTTCCTTAATTATTGGCGTGTTTTTCGCCATAAAGGGATACCCGCAGGGTGTTTCACTTACAGATGATGAACGCTTTTTCTATACCTCTGTAATTCTTCTTCGCTGACATTTCCTATGATTTCATCGAGAAACGCCAACAGCTTTTTCTTATTCTTAGGCAGTTGCCCATGAAACTGGTACGCATTGGAAGCTCCCATTGCCGCAAAGATGGTCGGTATCTGCAAATTTTCAATGAGTGTCCGTACCTCTTTGTATTTTTCAAGTTCGCCTTCCTCTTGCCAGTTCCCACGCTGTATTTCAGCATAAAGCTCTGAATCGGGATAAATCGTAAGCATATTTGCCCCGATAAGCGTAGGGTGTATCTGGTTGCATATATCAGCCGTCAATTTTGCTCCTATTTCTCCACGACCTGCTCCAGAGATACTCACCAAGTAAAAGAAACTGTAATGAATGCCTGCTGCATCTAATCTCTGGCATTGCTCTATGATGTCGGCAGAGATATATCCCTTGTTCATAAACCGCAGGGCTTCGTCATCACCTGTTTCTATTCCTATTGTCAGACCGTCATACCCAAAAGCCCGCAGTTTGGCAAGTTCCTCATCGGTTTTAGGGGTAACATCTGTAATTCTCGCAAACGAGCCAATAGATGTAACTGACGGGAGATATTTGCGGATTAGCTCTGCAATCGCAGTTAATTTGTCATAAGACAAAACAAAAGGGTTAGCCCCCGTCAAAAATACTCTGTCAATACGCCCGCTGTTCCAACCTTTTGTTGCTCTTTTCACCTCCCGTAAATCACTCTCAATATCCTCCAGAGGGGACATTCTGAATTTGAACGGCAAATCATTATACAAGGTACAAAACTTGCATTTATGATGCGTACAGCCTGCCGTTACCTCTAACAAAAGTGATGCCGCTTCATACGGCGGTCGCCAAATTGTTCCTGTGTAGTGCATAAACACCTCTCCTTTTCTATAGTCTATACTAATTATACTTGCGTACAATGTTTTTACAAGTACTGTACTTTTTTATAGTACTTATATTAAAGCGGTACATTGATTTTCGAGAAAAGGTGTGTTATACTATTTCAGAAAGGAGTGGCAGGAATGAAAAAAAGTACATTGGCTGTTGAACGCTGCAAAACAGTTTCTACCATACAGAAAATCTTGGGCGGTAAATGGAAAATTGAAATCATCTATTACATCGCCTTTCGGGATATACACCGCTTTGGAGAGCTTCGCAGGCATATCGGTGACATTACGGAATCAAGCCTGACAAAGCAGCTTCGGGAACTGGAAGCCGACGGCTTTATTACCCGTTATGACTATAAAGAAGTACCTCCCCGTGTGGAGTATAACCTTACTGACTTAGGCAAAAGTTTCATTCCCGTTTTTGAACACATAAAACAATGGGGAGATGAAAACCTCAGCGAGTAAGAAAAATATCCTAAAGGATATTTTTCCCTCGCGGCAGTCGCCAAATGGACATACCAGTATGTCCGCTTGGCTCGTTGCTCACGAGAATAAAGCATAATATTTGGCAGGCACATAAATAGTTAGGAAATAATACTTATGGCAGCAAACAGCATACGCTACATATACAATTCAAATATGGGCATGGAATTGATTTTCTGCGAAAATTCAACAATATCCTATCCCACACATAACCATGTTTCCGTGCTTACAATCGGTATTGTGTTAGATGGCTCTATTGTGCTTACTGCAAATAATAATGAAAAGGTTTATGAAAAAAATCAGACCTTTATCATTTGCCCATATATGCCGCATAGTATTTCAGCACATAGCAGCTATACTTTGCTAAGTTTATGTATTGATAAAAATATTGCCACACACTATACCGCCGATAAAATAAGGCATAACATAATGGCTCTGTTAATGAATGCTTTTAACACAGAAAGAATCAATCAATACCAGATATTACAATTATTGGACTGCTTAAACTCGCTTGCCGCTTATACAGATTGGCACTCTGAAAGCCAGAATCCATTTATCAATAATCTAAAAAAGCAGTTGGAATTATATCCCGAAGCCAAATTTAGTATTGAAGAAATGGCACAAAACGCATTTATCAGTAAATACCATTTTATCCGAAGTTTTAAGGCAGAAGTGGGGCTTACACCGCACCAGTTTCAACTTCAAAACCGTATCCGTAAGGCACAACGATTGATGCACAACGCTGAAACAATAACAGAAGTGGCTTTGACCACAGGTTTTTGCGACCAAAGCCACTTCATAAAGCAATTTGAAAAACAAGTAGGCTTACCTCCGCCGACTTACAAATTATCTTCCCAAACAATCCTAAAGGATACCTCTATGCCATTCGGCAATATTGAGGAAATTAAAACTGGGGAAATCAAACTTTTCATCATCGAGCATTACCAAGACGTGACACTGGACATGCCGGCCTCGCATTTTGCCTTTTCTCCGTCCTATTTAAGTAGGCTCATCAAACGATTCTTCGGTGTCAATTATTCACACCTGCTACAGTCCGTGCGTTTAGAAAAAGCAAAAGATTTGCTACGCAATACCGACATGCACGTTACCGATATCAGCGCGAATATCGGATATGAAAGCAATTCATATTTCATAAGCATTTTTAAACAAGCTTTTTCCATGACTCCCTCGCAATATAGGAACACGTATCAGAACCAAGACAGATTATTATAGGAACCCCTAAATTTCCACGGGCGGCCAGCACGGCCGCCCGCTCATATTTTTTCAGAATTTATATTCATATTGCCCCGCGCCTACGTGCATGTTCCGCCCGTCGGGCAGTTCCACGGCCGCCGAACAGTTGGAGGGCACTTCTATTTCATATGTAAATGCCCCGCCATCCTTTTTCCACCCCGCGCGTACCGTCCCGTACGGGCTGTCCCATTTCGCCCGGGCAAACGTAAACGTCCCTCCCGGAACCGGCTTGAACAAGAATGCGCGCTCCCCGGCCGGCCTGATTCCTGCAACATATTCAAACAAGAAACTGCAGACCGCACCCGGCGAATAATGGTTAAACGACGTATCAAGCGGATGACCGTCCTTGTCGTAGCCGTTGTAATGCTCCCACACCGTGGTCGCACCTTGTTTCACCATCGCGAGCCACCCCGGCTCCTCCTCATTTTCCAACATCTTGTAGGCGGTATCCGCATAGCCATGGTCGGCCAATACCGGCAAAATGAACGGTGTGGACAAGAACCCCGTGCCAATCTTATACTCACGTTCCTTCGCCGTCTCATTAAGGCGGGCGGCCACGTTTTCTTCCATCTTCTCATCCAGCAGCCCAAGTGCCAGCGGGCGCACCAGCTTCGCCTGCCTTTTGCTTTCGATATCCTGATTTTTCACGAAGTTGCACTGGTATGCTTTTTTCGCGCCATCCGAATATTTGCGGCATTCCGCGGCCTCGTCCGACTCTCCGACCGCTTCCATCATCTCGGCCAGCAAACCCATGGAATAGGAAAGGTACGCCGTGTTTTCCTCCTGCTTTGGCCGCACCAGTTCCGTGATACCGTCCCATTCCAAAACCCCGTCCGGTTCCGCCCATTCGCCCCAGTGCGTGCCGGACTCAATCACGTACTCGCCATAGGGAACATTCCCCAGCAAAAACGGCTCCATCATCTTCCGCATCGGATGCTCTTTTGGCAATTGGTAAACGCTCTTGTCAGCCGCCGCGTGCATCACGTACGCTTTCCAGCCCATCATCAAATCACAATTGTCGGTAATGAAAGACTCGTCCCCGTAATATTTCCACAGCTGGTAAGGAATGATGACCGCCGCGTCCGCCCAGCCGGTCGAACCATTCAAGACATCCGTCTGGCCGCCGCTGCGAATCCTCGGGCAAACATTGTCCACCCGGCCGTCCCCGCGCTGGCTGTCACGCACGTCGCGCAGCCACTTGCGGTAAAACGCCGCCGTCTCGCTAAAATACATTGCGGTCTTCTGAAACACCTGCGCGTCTCCGGTCCATCCGGCCTTTTCCCTCTGCGGGCAGTCCGTCGGGATATCCACGAAATTTCCCTTTTCGCTCCAAATGGTATTCTTTACAAACTGATTTACCCCCCCGTTGGAACATTCAAACTCGCCGCCATACGCAATGTCCGAGTAAATTGCCACCGCCGTAAAATCAGACGGCTTCACTTCCTCCAGCCCCTCGACCAGGGCATAGCGGAATCCAGAATAAAAGAGCTTTGGATAATCCGGCACGTTTTTCCCGTCACAAATGATTTCCACTTTCTGGTCAATGCTTTTACCCCTTTGCGGCGCGCCATCCCCCGATTTCAAAGTCGCGAAATTTTCCTGCGTGAACTCGCCGTTGTCCAACGTTTCCCCCATGCGGACGACAATTTTTTGGCCCTTGTCCCCCACGGCATGGAAAATCACGTACCCGGCCATGTTCTGGCCAAAATCAAGCACGCACTTCCCCGACGGGGTCGTGAGCACTTCCGGCTCGAACCGTTCCATCTCCTTGACTGACGGCGCGTTGGAAACCGTCGGCCACACGTCGTGGCGTGTCACGACCGCCCTTTGTTCAAAACGAAGTTCCTTGTTCATGTCCATGACGATACCGTCTTTTAAGTCCGAATACCGTACCGGCCCGTCATTCGTCCAGTCAAACGAATCATCGGTTGAAACCGTCTGCATCGTCCCGTCCTCAAACACGATTTCCAACTGCGCCAACAACTTTGTCTGCGTGCCAAAGAAACACTCTTCCGCGTCACACCCCAACTTTCCCTTGAACCAACCGTCCCCGACGACGAAGGATAATTCATTTTCCTCCTTTATCAGTTCCGTCACGTCATAGGTCTGATAATAAATCCGCTTCCCGTATTCCGTGCATCCCGGCGCCAGCACGCGGTCCCCGACCTTGTCCCCGTTAAGGCGTGCTTCATAGATTCCGCAGGCCGTCGCATAAAGCCTGGCTCTTCTGACTTTCACACCGCCGTCCTTTTTCTCAAGGGAAAAACGTTTGCGATAATAATCTGCCGGAAGCCGCTCTCCCTTATCCGTGCCATGCCCGCAAATCCACTTCGCACTCCAGTCGCCTTCCCTAAGCAGCCCGGTTTCAAAGCAAGCTTCCTCGCTCCACTCGCCCGCCGCTCCATTCTCATCATAGAGACGCACCTTCCATGTCACGATGTCACGGCTTTTGACCGTTCCTTCATAAACGGCATGCATGGATGCGGTCTCGATTTTTCCGCTCTTCCAACCCTCCTCGCCGTTTTTGCCCGTGCAAATCTCATAAGCGGTTTGGCGCTTCCCTTCCATGGCGGTCCACGTCAGGCGCGGCCTGACGATGTCAATTCCCGTCGGATTCACCAAATAATGCGTTTTCAAATTCACAGCCTTCATCGCTTCTCCTCCTCGTCATCTTGTCACGCATAAGAACGAAGTTTCCTATAACAATCGGGTAGGGGGGATTTTTCCCCTACTCGTCGCGCCGGAGCGCGGCTGCATCAGCAGCCATTTTCCATAGGCGCGAAGTACGCATCCCCCGGAGGGTTTTATGGGGCTGTCGGGTAATGACTGCAGGCCTACAATATATGCCGTGGCGCATCTAGATTTGCCACCATATATTGTGGGTTTTCCGCATTGCCCGACAGCCCCATAAAAATAGACATCTATTACGATGCCTATTATAAATCCAAACATATAAAATTAGTACCATGATTCCCCACACAAAAAATGCCGCATTTTAAACATCGACGGTCTCGAAGCGTCCGCTTGCACGAGTCACGTCAGGTGCGGGATGCCCGGATGGGCGAACATGGAAGTTTTTCCGATACTGAAGCGGGGTCGTCTGCATTTCCTTGTAAAACCGCTCAATAAAATATGACGTGTTCTCATATCCCACGCAACCGGAAATCTCCTCCACGGAAAACGGCGTTTCCTCCAGAAACCTGCACGCGCGCCCGATTTTCAGGCGTTGAATCTCTTTTAAGACCGTGGTTCCCATATATTTTTTCAATACCCGGTTGACATGTGTGGCGGAATAGTGAAAGGTATCTGCCACGCTTTGAAGCGATGCCGTCATATAATGTCTCTGCAAAAACCCGATGATGGAAATTGCCAGTTTTCGTTCCGCCGACGCTTCCCCAAACAATTCCATCGTATCCGTGCAATACGGCAAAACGAGCAAAAGCCACACCCCCAGGAAATGCTCGCAAATCTGTTCGGAATACGGATGTTTTTGCACGTAATGAATCACCAAATCCGCCAGGACGTCCGCAATATCCGCATCCCCTTCCGTATGTAGCAGAATAACGCCCAAATGCCTGCCTTCCCAAATCATCGCGCCAAAAAACTCAATCAACGCCGGGCTTCCCGTCAGATTCTGTAAAAACAACTCCCGAAACGTGGAGACCTCCACCATGATATTGAGCATTACACCATCATTGAAAACCTCCACCTTATGCCCCATTCCCGGAGGAATGATGACCAAGTCCCCTGGAAACATCTCGATTTCATGCCGCTCCTGCCCGGCCTGGAACACATGCCGGCAACTGCCGCTATGTACATAAGAGATTTCAATATATTCATGCTTATGGAAACCTCCTGGCAAATAACGCAAATGTTTCATGATCTGAATGCTGCGGCCGCAATCGTCCAATTCCTCCCATTTAGAAATCCGCCCTTCCTGGTAATCCTCGTGCTTTCGCGCATCTTCAAGGGCTTTCTCCTTATTTTGCGATATTCGCTCTTCTGCCCTCGTCATCCTTGCAAGCAACGGATTCGGATGGTAATCTTTTTCCCATCTTTCCAACTGCGCCAAGTCACCCTCATCCATGACACCGTCCTCCTGGCATTTCCGCCCGCTCAGGTAAAGCTCCCGCAGCGCACGTTCGGTCGGCTCCAAACTTTCAAAAAAAGTATATACGTCCTCTCGCTTCATCTCTTTTATTCCTAACGATTCATGCGTGTGGAAAATCCCTCCACACGCACTCGGTACACATATGATGATTCACACCCCTTTGCCCCCTTAATTCAGAAAGCTTTTCAGCTCGTCCATGAACGTGTTCACGTCCTTGAATTCCCGGTAAACGGAGGCAAACCGCACGTAGGCGACCGGGTCGAGTTCCTTTAACTTGTCCATGACAATCTCGCCAATCTGGCTGCTGGGAATCTCCTTCCCCTCGCTGTTAAAAATCTCCAGTTCCACCTCGTCCACGGTCTTTTTTATCGCTTCTGCCGGCACCGGCCGCTTATAGCACGCCCGCAACACGCCCTGCTCAATTTTCGACCGTTCGTACTGCTCGCGGTTGTCGTCCTTTTTGATGACAATCATGGGAATCGTCTCGACCTTCTCGTACGTCGTGAACCGTTTCCCGCACTCGTCACAAGAACGTCTGCGGCGAATCGCGTTGTTCTCCTCAATCGGCCTGGAATCAATCACCCGCGTGTCCGTGTTTCCACAATATGGACATTTCATAACACGTTCCTCCTTCTATTATGAAGATTTCATATGCACCTCATTTGTAAGAATGCCTTTCCGAACATCCCGCCCGCTTTCACACGCCTGCGCCCGCGGCATTCTGCTTTGCAATTTCTTGCATTTTTTCGTGTTCCTGCTTGATTTCCGCGAAACATTGCGAAGCAGTCCATAACTGGTTGGCCGGGGTGAGAACCGCCTTGTAGGGAAACGGCCCCGCGCCACACCTGCGCAAGGCGCGCAGCACCTGGTCCAACCGCGAACCATTCAAAGAGGAAAACACAAAAAATGAATCGGGCAGTTCTTCCCCCTCGTAAACCCCCGGCACGCCGGGCAAGTCCTTGTTGCCCGCAAGGACGCCCAAGGGCTGGTTATATTTCTCGTAACTTACATACTTCAAACGGACTTTTAACGGCAGTAACGCCATCTCGACCATGCGGCGTTTGGCACGGTCCGGCAGATGAAACAACAAAACCATCTCTCGCATACAAAGTGCCCCTTTCCTAATCATAACCACGTTCATCTTATCACAGGTAGTTGCCTTTCGCAAGCGGGGAACTTCAGAAAATACATATTTTCATATATTATATCCCAATGGAATACACTGTTTATAATTCATTTGGAAAGGAACCTTGTTCATTTTCATTTATGGCAAGGGGAAAGGGGTGACGAGTTTTGCGTTTATGCGAAATGCGGGACAAGGAGGTCATCAACATCTGTGACGGGAAACGGCTCGGGTGCGTCATGGACCTGGAGTTCGACGCCTGCAGCGGGAAAATTGAAAAAATCATCATACCGGGGCCGGGAAAAATCTGCGGGGTGTTCGGGACGGACAGCGAATACGTGATTCCGTTCGGCTGTATCAAAAAAATCGGCCCGGACATCATCCTGGTAGAAATCCAGGAGGAAAAGTTTTTGCAGAAATTTTAAGCGTGGCACCTGCCACGGCTTACGTTCATGTCACAAGCGCAAGTCGTGGCAAAACGGGCGGTGTATGGCCAGATTAACGTGTATCCTCCCGCGGCCGACCGCGGGGGACTCATGGACGCGTCTTTCTAGCCACCACGCAATACCAGTCGCCCCCTTCGACCGCCACGCTTGTTACATACGCCGGAAAATTCATCACTTCGACATCCACATACCCCATCCGCCTTAGCTTTTCCAGCAAGATTCCCCTTGAAACGGGGATGTAGTGCTCCTCGAACTGTTCTTTTTGGAATATCTGGTTTTCCCTTTCAAATGTATAAAGAAGGTGAAAGGTCATGCTGTCATCCACATGATAATCCCACACCTGCACCAAATTGATTCGCACGTCGCCGTCGAAAAAAGGATTGTACAAATAAAAGCGGTTTCGGTCTTTCAAAATTTTATCCCAATTCCTCATGTCAAAATAGAGGTAGCCGCCGGGGGCGACCAGCTTGTCCATTTGTTCCAACGTTTTCAAGACGTCCTCGTTATTTACGTGGGGCAATGAGTTTCCCGTGCTGGCAACGCAGTCAAAAGTATTCTGAAACTTCGTGTCCAATGCCCGGAAATCGCAACATTCCAACACGACCTCCATCTGCCTGGCGGCGGCTTTTTTGCGGCAATTCGCCAACATGGACTCGCTTAAGTCGGAGCCGGTCAGCCGCACTCCCAAGTCCACCAACGGCAAGGTGACGCTCCCCGAACCGATGCTGACGTCTAACAAGGTCTTGACGTTTTTCCCGTCCAATACCGTCTCCCAATGTTTTTTATAAGCGGCATAACGGTTCTCATCCTCCAACAAATCATAAATGTCCGCCCGGTCATACACACTCGCCATAAATCAATTCCTCCTTATATTGTGAAATAAATAATGTCCACGTACCAGTGTAAGACGAGAAACATAAAATGTCAAGTTTCTGTTCAGCCCCCGGCCAGTCACCACGCCGACCGGCCCGGAGGATGCACATAAACCTGGACAATGCATCACCCGCTTTGCTCGGATGGATGCCGGTTGCAATTCACGGCCGGTTAGGCCGCGAATTGTAACTTGAATCCTCATCCTGTTTGTAGTAAAATATGGATAGACGTGGAGTTGGCCGCCAACACGGCGAACGTCCATCACCAGTTTTATTCGAATGCATCATTTTAACGAACGGAGGATTTACCATGAAAAAACGAGCAGTCATTGCTTTAGGACATCGTGCGCTCGGCACGACGTTGCCGGAACAAAAGGTCGCCGTTGCCAAGACGGCCAAGGTCATCGCGGATTTAATCGAGGAAGGATACCAGATTGCCATCACGCACAGCAACGCCCCCCAGGTCGGCATGATCCACACCGCCCTCAACGAATTTGCCAAAGTGCACGAGGATTACACGGCCGCCCCCATGTCCGTCTGTTCCGCCATGAGCCAGGGCTATATCGGATACGATTTGCAGCAAGGCATTCGCGAGGAATTGTTAAACAGGGGAATTTACCGCACGGTCAGCACGATTCTGACCATGGTCATCGTGGATCCTTATGACGAGGCGTTCTACACGCCGACCAAGGTACTCGGACGCTACATGTCCGCCGAGGAGGCCAACGATGAACGCAAGAAAGGCAACTACGTGGTCGAGGAGCCGGGGAAAGGATTCCGCCGGGTCGTCTCCGCGCCGAACCCGGTAAAAATCGTGGAACTGGACGCCATCAAGGCACTTTTGGATGCCGACCAGGTGGTCATCGCCTGCGGCGGCGGCGGGATTCCAGTCATGGAGCAGGACAACCACTTGAAGGGTGCCAGCGCGGTCATCGAAAAAGACCTGGCGGCCGGAAAACTGGCCGAGGGCGTGAACGCCGACACCCTGATCATCCTCACCAGCGTGGAGCAGGTCTGCATCAACCTTGGCAAGCAGGACGAGGAAAAATTGGGCGTGATTTCCGTCTCCCAGGCAAGGGAGTACATGGAGCAAGGACATTTCGGAGTTTACAACATGCTTCCGAAGTTCCGCGCGTCCGTGGACTTTATTGAAAAGGGAGAAAACCGTAAGGCGCTGATTACCTCTTTCGAAAAACTAAAAGACGGGCTTCATGAAAAAACCGGAACGGTTATCAAGTGAACTTGGCGTCGGTGTATAGATGGTAACACGCCATCCGTACACCGATGTTACGATTGCAGAAGCCAAGCTAATACACAAAGGGTGTCTTAAGAGTCCTTAAATGACTCAAAAGGCACTTTTTTACTTTCTTTATTTTTTTCAAAATTCCTCTTGCATTCTTGTAATATTTGGTGTAATATTTGTATATATTAAATGTAGTATTCAATACCACTTGTCGTTGTTTTGTAATTTCACCATGTGTTTTCATGATTCATGTTTTGTAGGAGGTGCTTGAAGTGAAGGAAAAACATATTAAAGATCCCGGGAGCGCGATTACGCATTTTATTGGCATGTTGATGGCCATTTTTGCCGCCGTTCCGCTTTTGATCAAGGCCGCGCGGGAGCCGGGACACATTTACGTCATCTCGCTGGCAATTTATGCCCTGAGCCTGATTCTGCTCTATGCCGCCAGCACGACCTACCACACGTTCGACATTTCCGAGCGGGTAAACACGGTTTTGAAAAAAATCGACCACATGATGATTTCCGTCCTGATTGCCGGAAGCTACACCCCGATTTGCCTCCTGGTACTCAAAGACGGCATCGGGCTCATCCTGCTGGCCGTCGTCTGGGGCTTCGCGATTGCGGGCATCCTCATCAAGGCGTTCTGGGTATATTGCCCGAAATGGGTCTCCTCCGTCTTGTACATTGGCATGGGCTGGACATGCGTGCTGGCCTTCACCCAGATTCTAAACGGCATGAGCCCGGCGGCATTCGGCTGGCTCCTGGCGGGGGGCATCATTTACACGGCGGGCGGCGTGATTTACGCGCTGAAGCTGCCGATTTTCAACAACCGCCACAAGAACTTTGGCAGCCATGAGATTTTCCATCTCTTCGTGATGGGCGGGAGCGCCTGCCACTTCATCGTCATGTACGCGTACCTGCTTCCATGAACATAAGAGTCCGGCTTGCCGGACTCTTTGTTCTACAAACTATTCCAACCGATAGTGCAATTCCCGAATCCGCGCGTCAATCCCGTGGGTTTCCACATATTCCGCCACGGCCTTTGGAACGTGCTGGTGCCACGGCTGGTTCTTGGCAATCAGCCGGCGGATTTGGGTTCCGCTGACCCCCTTTTCCCCCGTCCTTCGAAACAACACTTCCACGTCCAGCCCCAAGCCTTGCAAAATCTGGTATTTCTCCTCGTCCCAGTCGCTGCAAATGCTCATATAATAGACCGCGTCCCTCGGCACGTACTGGGCAATCAAGTCCGGCTGGCTGATGGGAAACGGCACGATTTCAAATTCTTTGCGCTTGATGCCAAAATCCAGAAGCGCCCCCCGGATCATTTCGCCGCGTTCAAAATACGTCATCGGGTTGTCCCGCCTGGTCGTCCCGTGTTCGTCGAGTGACGATGTCGCCGCGAATGCCACGATGTCCGAATGCGTAATGCCAATCAACAGCCGATTGCAGCGCATCTTTGCCGCCAACACATACTCCATCTGTTTCAAATGAAAAATCTGGAACCTTCCAAATACGACTCCCGTCTCTACCATAGTTCATTCTCCCCTTTTCGAATCTCGCGCCCGTCCAGCGCGACGTAATGTAACACGTCATTTTTATCATACACCAATTTAAGTGAAAAAAACGGGCAATTTTTCTCCAGAAGGCGGAAGAAAATCAAGTCGCCCTCCCACAATTCCAATTCCCGGATCCGCGCCTTGTCCACCCATTCCAGTTCGCCCTCGTCACACGCCACCCGTTCCCCGACAAAACCGTCCGCCGTGTAAAGCGACATGTATTCTACCACGTCAGCCCCGTAAACAAACGTGACGATGCCCCGGTAACACCAGGATGTCAGCGTGTAACCCGTCTCCTCTCGCACCTCGCGCAGCAGGCACTCCTCCGGGCTCTCCCCTTCTTCAAAATGCCCGCCGACCCCGATCCACTTATCCTTGTTGACGTCATTTTCCTTCACCGTGCGATGCAGCATCAAATATTTTCCATCTTTCTCTATATAACATAATGTACTCAAACTCATCTTCTTTATACCTCGCCCATATACCACCCGCGCCCGTTTTCTGCGCATCTGCCAACCCAAGCGGCTTCGCCGCCCGTTTTCGAAGGCGTTCGCCACCTACAAGCAAAACACTGCAACGTATAAGTTTTTCCCACTTGCCGCATGCCATATAGGACAAGCGGAAGACGATTCTTCTTTTGACTCTTACATTGGAGCAGTTGTTTCGTAATCGTTCTTTCCATCCGTCTCCTCCCTTCACGATATTTTTCAGTGACATTAGGAGCATTCTCATTATACTCCCTTGCCAAAGTATTTCCAAGAAAAAATCGCTTTTAAATGATTTTTTCGTTTAAAAAAGTCATTTTCAAGTGATTTTTAAACAATAATAGTGATTTTCGAATGATTTTTTCCTGAAACCGTGGAATTTACGGATAGGTATAATATTACGTTTTTCGTCAAAAATAGTTTTATCAATGACTAACGAGAGGAGTCCCACACACATGTATATCACGGACAATCTTTTTAACGTCGGCGTCAACGACCACGACATTGACTTATTTGAGGGACAATACCCCGTTCCCGGGGGCATGTCCTACAACTCCTATGTCCTCCTTGACGAAAAAATAGCCGTCATGGACACGGTTGACGTCCGCTTCGCCGAAGAATGGCTGAAAAACGTGGCGGCCGTGTTAAACGGAAGGAAACCGGACTACCTAGTCATCCAACACATGGAGCCGGACCACGCGGGAAGCATCGCCCACTTCGTGAGCGCCCATCCACACGCCGCCGTCGTCACTAACCGCAAGGCATTTGCAATGATGGAACAATATTTTGGCCCATTGGAAACTACAAGCCATGCGGAATCCAGAACGACGACGGAGTCAGAAACCACTCGCGACGACAGACGCTCCCTGGTGGCGAACCTTCCCCGCATCGTGGTAAACGACGGCGACGCCTTGTGTCTGGGCAAGCAAACTTTGACCTTCCTCTTCGCCCCGATGGTGCACTGGCCGGAAGTCATGGCCACTTACGACGATTTGGACAAGGTTCTTTTCTCGGCGGACGCTTTTGGAACATTCGGCGCCAACGACGGCAAACGCGAATGGAGCCTTGACGAATGGCTGCCCGAGGCCAGGCGTTACTATATCGGCATTGTCGGAAAATATGGTGCCCAGGTGCAATCGCTCTTAAAGAACGCCGCCAAGTTGGACGTGCAAACGATATGCCCGGCACACGGCCCGATCCTCACGGAAAGTTTGGGTTGCGGCTCCGGCTCAACCAAAGACCCCGACCGTGGCAAAAACCGTAATCGCGCCTCCGCCCTGATTGGAAATCTTGGCCGTGTTCTTTCCCTCTATGACGCCTGGTCCTCGTACCGTCCAGAAACGAGGGGAATCCTGATTGCCTACGCTTCCATGTATGGGAACACGAAGCAGGCCGCCCTGCTTTTGGACTCCAAGCTGAAGTCGATGGGTCTTTTGGAAGTCGCCGTCGCCGATCTTGCCCGCGACGACATGTACCAGGCCGTGGCCGACGCGTTTCGCTTCGACACGCTGGTTCTGGCAACCCCCACCTACAATGCGGATTTATTTCCCGCCATGCGCGAATTCATCACGCACCTGACCCAGCGCAATTTCCAGAACCGCACGATTGCCCTGGTGGAAAACGGCTCCTGGGCGCCGACGGCCAACGCCGTCATGCGCGACATGCTGAAAGGATGCAAAAACCTGGCCTTCACCAAGCAGCACGTCACCATCCATTCCGCGCCTGACGACGCCACGAAAGAAGAAATCTGCCTCCTGGCGGAAGAACTGGCCGGAACCACCGGATGCGCATGACCGCCCACATTACCTATTTTTAAAATATTGCTTCTGCGGGCCGCTCTCCTCGACCAACACGAGCAGCCTGCCGCAGCACTGGCGAATCACGTCCAGGCTTAACCGCCCTTCCTCGTAGGCCGCCTTCACTTCCTTGACGCAGCCTTTGCCGCCCGGCATCAGCAGGTCGTTCCCGCTCTCGTACGCCTGCACGCGGTCGGCCAGCCCCTTGTCAGTGGACATCCAGTCCGTCATCACGACACCGTCAAAGCCCCACTCCTGCCGAAGCGCCTTCGTGCAAAGGTCGTAGCTGTTCGGCGTGTACACGTGGTTGAGCTTGTTATAACTCGTCATCACCGCCTTCGCGCCGCCCTCGCGCACCGCAATGCGGAAACCCTCGAGATAAATCTCCCGCAAAGTACGCTCGTCCATGTTGGAGGACATCAGGTTGCGCTGCGTCTCCTGGTTGTTGGCCGCATAATGCTTGATGGTCACGTAACATCCTGGATGGGATTGCACCCCGCGCGACATCGCCGCCGCACATTTTCCACTGAGAACCGGATCCTCGCTATAATATTCATAGTTGCGACCGCACAGCGGGTTGCGGTGAATGTTCATGCCCGGAGCCAGCCAAAACGTCACGCCATACTCCTCCATCTCGTCCCCGACCGCGCTTCCGACCTTCTCAATCATTTCCTGGTTCCACGTCTGCGCAAGGGCCGTCCCCACCGGAAACGCCGTCGCGTTTTGATAAAGGAGCGTGTCCTTCTTCGCATCTCCCGTCATCATTTTCTTCACGACGCCCGGCAGATTGTTCATGAAGTCCATCATCATTTCCATCGCCTTGATCTGCCCCTTCTTCGTCAAGGCCGACACCCGCTGCAGGCGCAGTCCCGCCGGGCCGTCACACAACGCCGTGCTGCAAATTCCCTTTTCCGGGTACGCCTTCGTGTAGGCCGCCGCCCCCGGCACGTTCAAGTAGGGCTTGCCTCCCATCACGCCGGAACCGGACAAAAGCTCTATCATCTCGTCCACACCCAGGCCGTTCATCCAACGCTCCACCGTCTCCGTCGTGGACTCTTCCAACTCCGTATAATCATAAGCCACGGTTTCGACGTCCGCCGCCTTCCACTCGATGACGGGAAGCTCTTTTGCCAACTCTTTATGCAATTCCTCCCGCCCGGGCGCTTTCCTCGAAAGCTCCTCGATTTTCCGCTCCGGCGGACAAATGTGTTCGCACTGCTCCAGGCAAACGGCCTCGTCCAACCTCACGTCCGCGCAAGGAACCACGTTCGCCGCGTCATGCCCGTACGCCAATACATAATCGCCACCTTCGAGCACGTAGGCCGCCTTCTCCTCGTCATAGGAGGCCAAGGCATGCGCGTCAAATGTCACGTCCACGCTCTCCTTCTCCCCCGGCGCGAGCAGGGAAGTCTTGCCAAAACCAATCAGCCTCTTCGCCTCTTTTTTCATCTTCATCTGCGGACAATACGCATAAACCTGCACGATTTTCTTGCCCGCCACGTCGCCGGTATTTGTCACTTCCACCTCGACTTGTCCCGCGTTTCCTTCCATCCGGACGTTTTTACACGCGAGTTCGAACGTGGTGTAACTCTTCCCGTATCCGAACGGATAACGCGGCTTCACGCCAAACGTGTCATAATAACGATAACCTACATAGATGCCCTCTTTATAATCGGCCTCGAACGCGTTTCCATCCATGGCGGCAAACTCCATCGCGTACGGCACGTCGAGATAACGATTGGCCCAACTGTCACTGAGCGCGCCGGACGGGTTGACCTTTCCCGTCAAAATGTCGGCGAACGCGCGTCCCCCTTCCATGCCCTGCTGGCAATAATAGAGCACGGCGTTAATGCCCGGCACCTCCTCCAGAATGGACATGTCCATCGAACTGCCCACGTTGATGACCAGGATTACCTTCTTGTAAGCCTTGACCGCGCGGCGGATATTTTCCTTTTCCATGTCCATCAGCTGGTAGTCGAACCGCTCCAGTTCACGGTCCGCGCATTCCCCCGCCTGTCTGGATACCACGTAGACGCAAGTGTCCGTGTCACTGTTCTTCACGTCCGCCACCGTGATTTTGCGCCCCGCTGGAAGACGGTACGGATTTGCCATGATGTTAATCAGCGCGGACGAGTCCATGGAAAGCATCTTCCTTACCATCCCCTTTCCATGGGCCGCCTTTCCTTCCTCGTACTTTTGCCGCCAATCGGTCAGCCAGTCCTTCGTCGTCACCGTGAACCCGGCATCCTCCAAGCCTTCCTCGATGCCGACGCTGTGGCGCTCGTTCACCTCGCCGCTGCCGGTCCCGCCCTTCACGGTCATGGCCGCCCCGCCGCCGTAGAGGGCCACCTTCCCCGGGACGAGCGGCAACACGCCGTCGTTCTCCAACAACACAATACTCTCCGCGGCCGCCTCGTAAGCCACCTGACGGTTTTTCTTCTCCCGTTCCGATACCGCGTCACTGACGCTCGCCTTGTACCTGACCTTTTCCATGAATATGAATCCTCCTTACTATGAACTTGTCATGAGCACTTGCCATGAACACTTAGCGAGGTTTCACACGAGCTTAGTGTGAATGCACTCCGCAAATCTTGGCGAGGTCTTTTCGAGCCTAGCCGCGCGGAGTTACCGCTGTTCATGCTTACGTGCGAATGTAGTTACCTGCAACTTACAATGAACGCTTAGCGAGGTTTCACGCGAGCTTAGCGTGAATGTGCTCCACGCACCTTGGCGAGATTTATCGAACCTAGTGTAGTGTCTCAGTCACTTTCAGCCAAATAACGCAGAATGAATTTTCAGTCTGCAAGGCGGCTGAACGAGGCGATGCGGTGGCATCGTTGAGTGAACCCAACGTAGCAGATGGAAATTCAGGCAAGTTATTTTGGCGAAATGTGAATGAGACACTACACTAGTTGCGTGGAATTTCCCTCGGGCCTAGTGCAGTGTAACTTCCTTATCCCTCCGCAGTCCATGATACCATTTTTTCACAAAGAAATATATTAAATTGTGATAAACTTTATTGGAAATGCTATCATGGCCCGACTTCCATTTATCTGGCTCTATATTTCCCGACCTAATCAAGGCCCACCGTTTTTCTATTGTATCTTCAAATGACAAGTATTACAATAAAAAAATTGCCCGAACCATCAGATGTCGAATAGGCATAATAATAGCTACCCGTCAGATAGCACGATACCTGGGTAAAAAATGTGCATAACAAGCTATGGTATCTCTCTCATTCCATTTTATAACCTATTTTTATCACCCCATTCACACATTCCGTCTAAAATAGGAATTAAAGATTTTCCACGTTCTGTTAAGCTATATTCTACCTTTGGCGGGATTTGTGGATATTCTTTTCTATGCACTAATTGGTCTGCTTCTAATTCTTTTAAAGTGGAGCTTAAAGTCTTATACGAAATTTCACTGATATATTTTTTCATTTCGTTAAAACGAACGACCCCGAACTCCATTAAAGTATACAAAATAGTCATTTTATATTTACCATTGATTAATGACAAGGTATAGCTGAAACCTGTTGTTTCAAGACATTCATTTGAAATGCAGCGTTCACTCATTTTACACTCTCCTTTGGGTAAGTATATAACTTTATTGTAAGTATCGCACTTATATGTGCGTACTTGATTTTATTTCAATTCTTGCTAAGATTATAATATCAAAAGCTGAGAAAGTCAATCTCACAGAATTAGGAGGACATATTTTATGAGCAAAAAAATAGTTGTAATAACGGGAAGCCCCCGGAAAAACGGGAATAGCTTTGCTATGACAGACGCTTTCATCAAGACAGCCGAAGCAAAGGGGCACGCAATCACTCGGTTTGACGCCGCATTAAAAAAAGTGGGTGGCTGTCGGGCGTGTGAAACCTGTTTTTCGACTGGAAAAGCCTGTTCTTTTGATGATGATTTCAACACGATTGCACCGGCAATTCTTGAGGCCGACGTTATCGTATTTACCATGCCTGTCTACTGGTATTCTATCCCGGCGCAGATTAAAGGTGTCATTGACCGTATTTTTTCTATGGTTGTAGGCGGCAAGGAGATTGCCGGAAAGGAATGTGCGCTGATTACCTGTTGTGAAGAAGATGATATGTCCGTCATGGACGGCGTTCGTATTCCTATTGAGCGTATGGCGGCATTGAATAAATGGAAAATGGTAGGCGAGGTTTTAATTCCCGGCGTATTAAATGTTGGCGATATAGACAAAACCGAAGGCTGCAAAAAAGCGGCTGATTTAGCCAATGCAATTTAAGGAGGTAATCATGAGCAAAAAAATTATTATTCTCAACGGAAGTCCAAGAAAAGCCGGCAATACAACGGCATTAACGGCAGAATTTAAGAAAGGCGCAGAGGAAGCCGGAAACACCGTGACAGAGTTTTTTCTTGACGGTATGAACATAAACGGTTGTAAAGGCTGTTTTGGCGGCGGTAAAAACCCGGATAGCCCTTGTGTCCAAAAAGACGATATGGATAAAATTTATCCTGTTTACAAGAAAGCGGACATAGTTGTTCTTGCAACACCGCTTTACTATTGGACTATCAGCGGCCAATTAAAAACTGCCTTTGACCGCTTATTTGCTGTTGCGGAATGTGACCCTAATTATCGAAACCCTAAAAAGGAAAGCGTTCTCATTATGGCAGCCGAGGGCTACGGTTTTGAAGAAACTCTTTATTGGTATGAACATCTTGAAAAACATTTAGGATGGAAAAGCATTGGAAAAGTGCTTTGCGGCGGTGTAATGGCTATGGGGGATATTGCCGGAAAACTCGAATTGCAGGAAGCCTACGGTTTAGGAAAATCAATTGAAGTGGTCAAGCCTTTTTGTAACATTTGTGACTAAAAAGCTTGACCACTACAAGCAGCTTTCCGGGATGATACATGAAATTTTGGAAACCTCCAAGCTGAATTTAACCGCCGAACCACCAAAGCAGGTTGATGTGTCTGAACTGCTGGCAGAACTATGTGAACCCTACCAACTGATTGCGGCGGCACATCAAATTACATTCTCTCTTGACTTGCCGGAGCAGTTTTCCACTGTGCTGCCTGTCGGTCCGTTCAGTAAGGCGGTGTCTAATGTCCTCGCAAATGCTGTCGCCTATACGGAGGCTGGGAAAAATGTTTCCGTCTATATGGAGGGACGCAGCCTTGTGGTCGAAAACGAGTGCAAGCCTATTCCTGACGATGAAATCCGCCGTCTGTTTGAACCGTTCTATCGTCCAGACTTCTCCCGGAGCCGGGAGAGCGGAAGCAACGGTCTGGGCCTCTACATCGTGGATATGCTTTTGAGTTCCATGAATATTTCTTATTCATTTGTACCTATGAAAATGCCTAAAGGAATGCTGTTCACGATTCATATCCATGCAGAGTTTAATCATGAAAAGCAAAGTAAGTGAACAAGGTTTAAACAAATCTTGTATATTTTGTTTCACTGATATATAATTACAAAAGCGTTCTACAGTCTTAATTTTAGGAGGAGCTTATGAATGATACTATTTTGGAATTTACTTGTATTGGCATAGAAAATAATGGGAAATTTCCACTGGAAAATACCGGACGTGGGCGGGACATATCGCCGGAATTTCTGATAAAAAATCTATCATCCAAGGCAAAGACCCTTGCCATTACATTAGAAGATTTGTCCCACCCGATCAAGGATTTCACCCACTGGCTCATTTGGAATATCCCTGCCGCCAATCAGGTGAAAAGCGGGATTTCTGCTGGAAGTCATTTGTCCGAATTAGGTGGTGCTTGCCAAGGCATAGGGTATGGCTTTCACCGATACGCAGGGCCAAAACCGCCAAAAGGGAAAACACATACCTATCGTTTTACTGTCTATGCACTGGACTGTGAATTGAAACTAAGTGTCCATTCTCTAAAAAGAGTCTTTTTGAAAAAAGCGAACGGCCACATCATTCAAAAAGGAAACATGACTGCGAAATTTGAATAAAGGCCATAAGAGGACGTGAATTTTTGGCAGCGAGTATAGGAGGACACTATGGAACAACGAGAAAAAATCATCAAACTATGGTTTGATATGTGGTTACAAAAGAAAGACCTGGGCATAGAGGACATATTTTCTGTTGATGCCCTTTACATCGAAAGCTGGGGGCCACAGTATCATGGAGTTGCCAAGGTGAAGCATTGGTTTGAGGAATGGAATACACGGGGAACTGTCCTTCAGTGGAACATCAAACAGTATTTCCACAAAGAAAATCAGACCATCGCCATGTGGTATTTTAAGAACACAATGGACAGTGGCAGGGTGGAAGCCTTTGATGGCATGAGCCTTGTAAAATGGACAGCAGAAGATACGATCTGCTTCTTGCAGGAGTTTGGTTGTAATGAGCATCGCTATGACCCGTATCAGGACGGGCCGGTTCCAAAATTTAGAGATGAACAAGCTATGTGGTTCTGAAATTGAATAGGAGGACTTGTTGTGTCTATTCCTTATATTCAGCGCACTTCAAAGGGATTCTGCTTATCCCGCTTATTAACTTTTCTGCACTCATAAAGCGGGAAAAAGGAAGCTTAAAACGGGCATAGCCACCCAATGGCAGCTATGCCTATTTATTATGCCCCGGCGCTACAACACGGCGATTGAACGTCCAAACCATCCATGTAGTTGGTTCCCCATTGACACATGGCATCTATGACGGGAATAATGCTTTCCCCAAAGGCTGTCAGGGAATACACGGTTTTCGGCGGCTTCTCCGGGATCACCTCTCTATGTATCATCCCGCATCCTTCCAGATCGTGGAGCTGCTGGGAAAGCATTTTGGGCGTTGCGCTGGGAATCCGCCGCTGTAACTCCATGTAATGCAAAGGCCGGTCTACCAAGTGCCAGAGAATGAGCGGCTTATATTTTCCGCCAATCAGCGACAGCGTGGCCTCGACAGGGCAATTAAACTGTGTCTGTTTCATAGTCTCACCTCGCACCAAGTATATCATGGTATGTTCATTTAGAAAAGGACTATCTTTTTGGGAAGTACCTACCTAAAAAGTGCAATCTTGTGTGGATTTATGAATGTTGCTAAAATCATGGCAGATGGTACTCTTAATTGTCAGCCATCAGACTATTTCAGAAAGGACAACATATCATGAATTTTATTACGATTGCGAAAACTCGCTGCTCCATCCGCAGTTACACCGACAAGAAGGTGGAGCCGGAGAAGCTGGAGAAAATTTTGGAGGCCGCTCATGTGGCTCCCACTGCCGCCAACCTCCAGCCGGTTCACTTGATCGCCGTCCAGAGCGAGGACGGGCTGGCGAAGATCGGCAAAGCCGCCAACATCTACGGTGCGCCTCTGGCTATCATTGTCTGCGCCGACCAAAACAAAGCGTGGGTGCGGCCCTTTGACCAGAAGCAGACCGGGGACATTGACGCATCTATTCTGACAGATCACATGATGCTCCAGGCCACGGAGCTGGGCCTGGGCAGCGTGTGGGTGTGCTACTTCAAGCCAGATGTTCTGCGCCGGGAGTTCGGCCTCCCTGCCAATCTGGAGCCGGTCAATATCCTGGTGATTGGCTATGTCGGGGAAAACTTTGCTGACCCAGAACGGCACAGCCAAACACGAATCCCGATGAGCGAGCTGGTTTCCTACGAAAGCCTGTAAACTGCCTAACAGCGCCAGGGGGGCTATCCTCTTGGCGCTGTTTTTAAGAAATTTCAAAAAATTTTTGTTTTATGGTATAATTCCTCTTGCTTTGAAGTGCGCTTCATAGTTTATTCTACAAAGTGAATGGAGGTTTTGAAATGTATTCAGCAAAAGAGGCTGCAAAAATCACTGGCCTTTCTACCGCAGCGTTAAGATATTACGAGAAAGAAAGTTTATTGCCGCCAGTAAAAAGAAATGACCAGAAGTACAGGCAATACACAGATGAAGATATTGAATGGATTCGGATGATCCAATGTATGCGCATGGCTAATATTCCAATCCAATCTATCAAGGAATATGTTTCTTTATTGATACAAGGCGGAAAGACGCTTGAACAGCGCTATGAGATGGTTCAAGAACATATAGAAAATATCATGGGGCAAATAGCCAATTTACAAAAGGCATTGACTTTGACACAAAGTAAATTGGCATTTTACGAAAAGGTTTTGAAAGAACCGCTGCGCCAGGACATAACGTATGCTGAGGAATGGAAAATGTTTAATCATGGAGGCCATGTATAACACAAATTCTGTTCCTGACATAAATGCAACAAAATAAAATGAAAAGGAGAGATCATATGCCCTATATCACAGTTGAGAGCGGGAATTTATCAGATGCCCAAAAAGAGGAACTGATAAAGCGGTTGACGGAAGTATCTTCCGAAATTATGAAAGTACCGCAGGAGTTTTTTATTACCACGATTAAAGAAGTGCCTGATAAGAATTTTGGTATTGGCGGGAAAACGATTGATAAAGTTAAGGCTGAATATATTCGGGCACATCAATAAATTTTGCACATCGGCGATACATCCAGATGTAAGTTTATTCCAACGCAAAGGAGAAGGCGAAGTGGACACTGTTTTGGTTTGTGGCCATGACCTCCTGTGAGATTTATGAGCGCAAGGTGACAATGGAGCAGCTCCACGCGGCAATTGCCACTCTGCCGGACAAACCGGCCAAAATAGCCCGTATGCTTACGGAGCAGGAAATCCCCACGCCGGGAACGCTGGAATACCGCCGGACAAGGAGAACCACCACGAGCAGATAATCGACAAGGACACATGGGAGCGTGTGCAGGAACTACGCAAGCAGCGCAAACGCCCCAACCGCTATGATGAAGTGGGCTTGTTCTCCGGCATACTGTACAGCGCACTTTATCCGCACCGACCTTTTGACCGCCGGAGTGACCGAGAACCTACGGAAAGTCACCAGCTACGCCGCCAAGCACGAAGCCCGGTTTATGAAGCCAAAATGGCGGGGAAATTCCCCGCCATTTTATTTCCCCGAGCCTTTTGACCGGCCCGGTTAAATCATGATCCATCCTTAGGCAAACCCTAGTCTTCCTTTTTCTTCCTCGGCAAAAACCGCAGAATCGTCAACAGCACCAACACCGCGATTCCGAGGCCACAGCCGATGTTCACCCATTTCGTCACCTTGTCGGTCATCGTCGCGTCGTCGATAAACTCGCTGCCCGGCATCGCGCCCAACACCGCCTTGGAATTGGCAATCGTGTAAAGCATGCGGTGCATCGCCTCCCGCGCGTAATGGTAATGCGCCTTGTTATTCTTGTCAAAATCAAACCTCGCCGACTCCGGCTGGGAGGTCAGCTTGACGTCCGCCCCGGACTCAATCATCTGGTAGCAGTCCATGAACACGCCCGTGTTGGCGTTGTCCGTGATAATCAGGCCGTCGAAATCCCACTCGTTCCTCACGATGCCGGTAATCAGGTTGTAGGAACCGCCGGTCCAGGTGTAGCCAATGCGGTTAAACCCGGTCATCACCGCCTGGCAGGCGCGGATGTCGCGCGTCGCGTTCTCATAGCTTCCGTCGCCCTTCGCCTCCAGGTAATTGAGTTCCACGTCGCCGGCCTTCATGCACATTTCAAACGGCAACAAGTAAATCTCGCGCGCCGACTGCTCGTTCAACCAGGTCGCGATACTGTACTGCCCCTCGGTGTCGCCGCGGTGGTTCTCCTGGTCGTTGAACGCGAAGTGCTTGATGTACGCGTACACGCCCTTCGAGGCAATACCAAGCACCTCGTTCGAGGCGACCGCGCCGGAGAGGAATCCGTCCTCCGAAAAATATTCGCCGTTACGGCCGGAACACGGCGTCCTATGAATGTTCATGGATGGGGCGTACCAGCCGTCCGTGCCGCCGAGAATGGCCTCGTTGCCGAGCATCACGCCATATTCGCGCGCCAGCTCCTGGTTCCAGGTCTGCGCCAACGTCATCGAATTCGGGTAAAATTTCCCGGTTCCGCCATAAAGCAGTCCGTTGGCCGTGTCCGCGTCCATGCAGAACGGCATGTTGATGGAATCTATATAAGCAATCCCGTATCCGGAAATGCCAATCGCGTCATAGTATTCTTCCGCCGTCAGCTGGTCGAGCAAATCATCCCACTTCGGGTCGTCAAAGTCCAGGCCGCGCATCTCGATGAGCGTCAGTCCGTTCCGCTTGCCGTAAACAATCTCGTCGGCAAAGGATTCCGGATCAACCGGGCTGCCCGACTCGAATGCGTCCAGCTTCGCCAAATCTTCCTTGCCAATCGTCTTGCCAAACACGTAGGCCGCCGGATTCCCGTCTGCGTCCGTGCCGTTGATTTCATTGCCCCACGTGCTGATTTCGGACATCACCTCGCCGTCATGCCGCGGGAACGTCCCCGTCCAGTCGCTCCTGGTCAGGTATGTAAAATCGCCCTTCGCATCGTCGAACTGGTTGGTAATCTCCACGCCGCTGTAGCTGTCCTTGGAATACGTCTCCACGTCCGTTTCCGTAATGTCCGGAACATAGGAAACCACCATGTCGGCATTTCCCTCCGCCGTCATGCCGTCCACCGCCGTCTTTCCCTTGGCAGCCAATACATTGTTCACCGCGTCGTGCGCGTTTTTCGCCGCCGTGATGAAATACTCGCCGGCATCGAGAATGAACGTCTTCGCGCCGTTGGCGTCGTAAGCCTTCAACTGCTCCTCGTCAAACGTCACCGTCACCTTGTCGCTCGCGCCCGGCGCCAGCTCGCCCGTCTTGCCATAACCGACAAGCTGTACCGCCGCCTTTTCTATACCATTTTCCTTGTCGTAATCGGTGTACGGGCTCTGCACGTAAATTTCCACCACGTCCCTGCCCGCCACGGCTCCCGTGTTGGTCACCTCGACCTCCACCGTACATTCCTTGTCATTCCAGGTAACCTTGGGCGCGCCCCAGGCAAACGTCGTGTAGGAAAGGCCGTACCCGAACGGGTAAACCACTTCCGTGCCGTAGTCGTAATCCCCAGCATTTCCCTGGCCAAGCACCACGTCCTCGTAGCGCGTCTCATAATATTTATACCCCACGTAAATGCCCTCGGCATAGCTGACATAATTGTACTTGGTCGCCGTGCCGTCCTCGTTATAATACGCGTAATCGCCGAAATTCTGTGCCGCCGGGGAGGCCAGCACGTCCCGCGCGAACGTGTCCACCGTGCGCCCCGACGGGTTGATTTCCCCGGTCAGGATGCCGGGCAGCGCGGACAATCCGTCCGGAGCCAGGATTATGGACGTGATGTTCGGGAACTCGTCCACCCAGCCCAGCTCGATGGCCGCGTTGGAGTGCACCAACAAAATAACATTTGAAAAGTTATCGTTCAAATACTGCAAAATTTCCAATTCCACCGAGTCCGGTTCCAGGTAGCTTTTCGTCTTGTCCTCGGCAACGTCGGTGTGGTTGTACATGGAACGAGGCATGTCACGCCCCTCGCCCGCCACGCGCTTCATCACGAAAACCGGAGTCGTCCCCTTCGCGCTCTCCAGGACCGACGCGTCCTCCTGCAAAACGGACAGCGGGCACTCGTTGATGGCAAAGTCCTCGTCCTGCCCAAAGGCCACGGAACCGGTGCCAAGCACGTAGGAGGAACCCTTGCCTTTTTCATAAAAATCCCACAAGGTCTCGTTGACGGCCATCCCTTTTTCCGCGAAGGCGGTCTTCAAGTCCACGCCGACGCCCATCATGCCCATCATGCCGTTGTTCGTCTTAACCGCCGTCGAATTGCGGCCGAACAAGCTGAACGTGGCATCCTTATTCATCGGCAGCACGTTGTTCTCATTCTTCAAAAGAACCACGCCTTCCTCCGCAATCCGAAGCGCCAGCTCGTCTTCCGCCGCCGTAATCTCGTCCTTCGAGTAATCGGACTTGTTGTACTCCAGATCCAGGCCGTCCGTCTTCGCCTTGGAATTGTCCAGCTTGGAGTGGCTGGTGCCCATCATGTTGTTGACCATCCGGTTATTGTCGGTCAACACGGAGTTGGCCGCGACAATCGCAACCACCATCACGACCACCAGGATGGCGGAAATCACCGTCTTGATGATTTTCCCTTTCATCGTGGGTTGTTTTTTCGCTTTCTTTTCCATGAAAATTTCCCCTTTCTTTAAAATAAAAGCATATGAAAGGATTCTAGCAAATTTCCATGGAAACAACGCACTTTTGTCGTAATTCGGCATTTTTATGTCGTAACTGACGTCAACGGTATCATGATGCGCAGGACGAAAATCTGGTTTTCCGTCTCAATTTTAACCAGTCCCCCATATTCCTCCGCCGTGTGCCGGATGCTGCGGCTCCCAAAGCCGTGCTCCTCCTTGTCCGCCTTCGCCGTCAACAGCCGCCCGTCCGCCATCCTTATTTCACCCGCATAAGGATTTTCCATCCGTATCAGCACCATGCCCACCTTCTCGCGGATTTGCAAATTGACGTACCGCTCCCCCGCGACCCGCAAATTGGCCTCGACTGCATTGTCCAGGGCGTTTCCAAACAACGTGTACAAATCAATGTCGTCCATGAAGTCGAGAAGCCGCCCGTCCGCCATCACGTTTAGGCGGACGTGGTTTTCCCTGCACAAAAGTCCCTTCTCCGTGAGTACCGTGTCGAGGATGGCGTTTCCCGTATTTTTGATGGTCTCGTAAATCATCACCGACTCCTCGATGCCGGCCACCACCTCTTTTTGCCTCTTGATGTTCTCAATTCCCTTCAATGCCTGAATCTGGTGCTTCAAGTCATGGCATTTGCGGTTAATGATTTCAATCGTCTCCCTCGACATCTCGTATTGCGCCTTGTTTTGCCGCCAAATCTGCTCCTTCGTGTGCAGTTCCTTCTGCATGCGCAGCTGCTCGACCTGGTTGCGTTGGCTAAGCAACATGAACCCGCAGCAAACCAGCGCGTAAATGGCGTGAAACCAGCCCAGGCCATGCGTAAAGCTGACCACGCTCATCAGGTACACGATGAAAAGCGCGAGCACCATCAGCCCCACCGAATGAAGGGACCGCGTCTCATAATGGTGATTTTGCACCATCCTCTTGGCCACCACGTGATATGCCAGCAAATATACCGCCGCGTGCAAAAGGTAGTACCAAACGCTCCCGCCATCCCAGGCATCCGTCTTCGTCAGCACGTCCAGCAAAATGCGCAGGCAATATACGACATGCTCCGTGATATACGCACAGGTCGCGCAATACAAGGCCTCCCGTAAACGCACCTCGAAGCAAAACCAGATTCCGAAAATGAGCACGCCAAACGCTGCCACGGAAAACAATGCGTGCAACAAAAGCACGATTTCCATGCCGGGGTTTTCCCGCGGCAAAAAAATCATCATGTAAGCTGGACTTAAGGCGGCAAGCAGGCAGACCAGCAAGACCCTTGACAAGAACCGCCCTTTCCTCCGCAACAAATACACATAAGCGATTGCCGCCGAAAACAGTTCCAGCACGAACGGCATCAATCCCAGTTCCATTTCCCACATGGACTCCATCGCCTGACTCATAGATTCTCCGCCTCCCACATGGCGCCTTGCGCCGACCCGCGGATTCCCCGCTACCGACATGGCACTTTCCGTGCAGTTCATGAATATCCCGCCTCCAAATAATCCGACAACGCCTGCAAGAAGGCTTTCTTCCACGTCCTGCTAAAAGTAAGCCGGCAGTTTCCCACCCAGACCTGCTCCTTCTCCACGCGGACGACCTGCTTTAAATTTACCAAATAGGACTGGTTACAGCGCGCGAAATGAAAGTCCGCCAACTCCTTTTCCACGTCGCCGAGCCGCCCCCGAACCACGTAGGTTTGCCCCGCCGTCACGTAATGCAGGCTATGGTTTTTCACCTCGACATATAAGACGTCATCGGAAGACACCCGTTCCCTATGCCCGTCAACCGCCAACATCAGGTAGCGGTTCGCGCCCTGCTTTTTCGCCGCGTTGACGGCTCTTCGCATTTTTACCTGGAACAGTTCGTAGGAAAGCGGCTTCACGACAAAGTCCAAGGCCTCCACCTCGTACCCGTTGATGGCATAATTTCCCATGGTGGTAATGAAAATCAGGATGACGCGCGGGTCATACTCCCGAATCTTGCGCGCCGCCGCCATGCCGTCCATGTGCTTCATCTTGATGTCCATGAAAATAATGTCCCAGTTTCCCTGGTATTTCTCCGTGATGTCCATCCCGTCCGCGAACATCGTCACGGAAAGACCCTCGTTTTCTTCCTTTTCATAGCGCGAAAGATACCCCGTCATCTGCTCCCGAAACTCTCGCTCGTCGTCCACAACCGCAACCCGCAACATCGTTTCACCCCGCCTTCCCCGTTTTTCAAACCGTCACCGCCGGCCACGCGGCCAACCATCTTTCAATCCACGTGCCCTCATTCCGGCAGGACGGTGACACGAATCCGTCCCAAGCGTTCCACTGCCGTATCCTTTGGCAGCACGTTCTGATACCGATAGACGCTCAGTAAAATCCCCAACAACACGGAGGTCAGAAGCATCCCGCCGCGCCCATATGTCACGAACGGGCAAAAGAAACCTCCCCCCAGATTCACGATTCCCGCGTTGAGCAAAATGTAGCACCCCGTTTGTTGCAAAAGCACTAATGCGCAGCCCAAGCCCATCAACATTCCCAACTGGTTTTTCTGCCGCAGGCAGGCCCGTAAAAGATAAGAAAGCAAAAACACGATGGCCGCCGCCAACACCGCCGCGAAAACCATTCCATAATGGCCGCCGAGCTCCGTGAGCATGAAGTCCCCCATGCAAAGGCCATGACCCTCCTTGCTCAAAATTTCCCCCGCGGCCCGTCCGTTTGCCCTGCCAAGCCACCTGCTGCCCGCCAAAACCTCCGACACCATCCGGAACATATAGGACGGCTCCCCCCTACCAAGGAGGTTCCACGCCCGGTCCACCTGGTACTTTGGGGCGGCGAAAAAAATGTATGCGGCAAAGGCCAGGACCACGGATGTCATCATGGACCCAAAACCGCATAACGCGAATTTTGTTGACACATGATACCACTTCTTGCACACCACGACCACGAACAAGGTTCCACAACAAAAAAGTAGCAAGAACGCCGTCGCCACGTCCGCCATGCAAAATGCCATGCCAAGCGGCGGCAGCAGCCACAAAAGGCACGTTCCCACGTCCTTACGGCCGCCGTTTCGATAACTGTAGAGAATCGCCGCGTACAACGGCACGTATAGCAACAAACAAAGACGAAAGTCAATCCTGGCCATGCCCATGACAAAAACCCAAAAGCCCGTCCCGTTTATGTCGCCCGAAATGCCGGGAGACACCCCTGACGAAACCATTCCCACGAGGCACAAGCCCCCCGCCACCAAGGCAATTCTCCCCGCGTACCTGCCAATCCTGCTGTAATCCAGATAGCAGACCACAAGCATGATTCCCATGCAAAAAACGGCAAAGAGTCCCCTGGGCAACAATTCCTGCACGTTCTCATAAACATTTCCCACGGACAAAAGCCTCGGCAACACCATCCACACGGCGCACAAAACACCCGCCAGAACAAACATCCCCCAGGCCATCCTCGGGCGGTGGACACGGTCTAACTCCACGCCAGCCTCGACCGGATCCCCCATCTGCCGCACGGCCAGGACTTCCGCCTCCTCCGGCCCAAGCCCCCGCGCCTCGTATGCCAAACGCTGATCCTCGATGTGGGCGCGAACCTCCTCGCGCACCGCGTATCGCGCCGGTTGATAACGAATCTGTTCCGTCAAACAATCCAAATACTCTTGCGCCTTCATACAATCCCCCCTACGCACATGAAACATCCCGCCAGTTCCTTCCACGAAAGGAAAACGTGCGCCACGCCGCCTGGCTCCGGCCGGCTCTTTACGCCGACGGCCTGCGCCGCGCCGCCCGCCCCGACCACGCCTTCCACCGCCCGCGCGTAATTCTCCCACTCCGCGTGCTTTTGCGCGAACGCCTTTTTTCCCGCCCGCGTAATGTGATAATACTTGCGCACCTTCTGCGCGCCGCCGCCCATCTTTTCCTCGTATACGGTCACGAATCCCTTCTCCTCCAGGGAATGCAGTAATGGGTACAAGGTTCCCGCCTTCATCTCGAACACGTTCCGTGAACGATGGCGCAACTCCTCGAGCATCTCGTAGCCGTACATGTCGCGCCCGGCGAGAAGCCCCAATATCAACATCGCCGCGTTCCCCTGCAGCACCGCCCTGTCCGCCATGGTCATCAACCCCTTCTCTATATAGATGGTCTATATATCTTTTTTCATTATATATAGATAATCTATATATGTCAAGAGTTCTTTTAGCGTACAAAGCTCTTTCCAAATCAGATACTTTGGGTTATACTAAAAAAAGATTCCATGAAACGCCCGCAAGCCGCCCGTCCGGTATTTTTCCAACAAGACATTGGTGCGCGGGTTCCATCCAGAAATGAGGTGACCTTTATGACCGAAGCGGAAATCAAGACGCTCATTGAAAAACAGAGGGGTTATTTTTACACCGGGGCGACATTAAACGTCGAGTTCCGGCTGGCCGCCCTGCAGCGGCTGAAAACGACGATTCAAAAATACGAGAAGGACATCGGCGCGGCCCTTCGCGCGGATTTGGGCAAGGGCAACCTTGAGGGCTACATGTGCGAGACCGGGCTGGTCCTGGACGAAATCCATTACATGCTAAAACACGCGCGTTCCCTTTCCCGCGAAAGGCGCGTTCGCACCCCGCTGGCACAATTCGCCGCACGAAGCTTTCAAAAGCCGTCGCCCTACGGGGTCGTGCTCGTCATGAGCCCGTGGAACTACCCGTTCCTATTGACCATCGACCCGCTGGTGGACGCGATTGCCGCGGGCAATACCGTCGTGGTAAAGCCCAGCGCCTACTCGCCGCATACCAGCGAGCTCATCGCCAAGCTTGTCTTTGAGTGCTTTGATGAACGGCACGCCGCCGTCATCACTGGGGGACGGGCGGAGAACACCTGCCTTTTGGGCGAACACTTCGACTACATTTTCTTCACCGGGAGCCAGGCCGTCGGCAGGGAAGTGATGCAAAAGGCGGCCAAGCACCTTACGCCGGTCACGCTGGAGCTTGGCGGGAAAAGTCCCTGCATCGTGGAAAAAAGCGCGAACTTAAAGCTGGCGGCCAGGCGCATCGTGTTCGGGAAATATTTAAACTGCGGGCAGACCTGCGTCGCGCCGGACTACCTCTACTGTGACCGCGCCGTCAAGGACGAGCTGGTCGTGGAAATCAAAAAACAGATTCAAAAACAATACGGGAAACACCCCCTGCAGAACGCAAACTATGGCAAAATCATCAACCAGAAACATTTTGAACGTCTTCTCGGGCTCATTGACGAGACGAAGGTGGTACACGGCGGAGCCTCGAATCCGGCGACCTTGCAAATTGAGCCGACCGTGATGGACAACGTGACCTTTGACGACACCGTGATGCAGGAAGAAATTTTCGGGCCGATTTTACCCGTCCTGGCCTTTGACACGCTAAAGGAAGCCGTGGTGAAGGTCAATTCCATGCCGCATCCGCTGGCCTTATATTTCTTCACGGAAAACAAAAAGGCCGCCGGGCAGGTCATGGCCCGCTGCGGCTTTGGCGGCGGCTGCATCAATGACACCGTCATCCACCTGGCGACGAGCGAGATGGGCTTCGGCGGCTTCGGCGAGAGCGGCATGGGTTCCTACCACGGTAAGGAAGGATTCGCGACCTTCTCCCACAGCAAGAGCGTCGTGGACAAAAAGACCTGGATGGACCTGCCGATGCGTTACCAGCCATACACGAAATTGCATGAAAAACTCGTGCACTTGTTCCTGCGGTGACGCTTGCACTTAGAGGATGGGGCTGTCGGGTAATGCGGAAAACCCACAATATATGGTGGCAAATCCAGATGCGCCACGGCATATATTGCGGGCCTGCAGTCATTTCCCGACAGCCCCACTTCCAAATGAGCAATGCCGCGACTTCAACCACCAGCAAAAGAACCAACGCGAAGAGGAGCACGGGCAACGCC
Source organism: Lachnospiraceae bacterium (assembly GCA_910574865.1). GTDB lineage: Bacteria > Bacillota > Clostridia > Lachnospirales > Lachnospiraceae > Schaedlerella. The sequence continues at coordinate 269,624 of CAJTDN010000001.1, forward strand.
GTCTTTGTAAAAAACATGTAGGCTCCCAGGGTGGCCACATAAGAAAAAACAAACTTCCCATTTTACCTGCCCTTCTTTTCTTTCCTTGCATCGGCCTCGCCCGCATATGGATGGCAACACGCCTCGTCCATGCACCGGCACCGGTATCGATGTACATATAGCATAGCATAAAAAACCTCCCGTACAAATGTGTCCGCAAACGGTAGGTTTTTGACCGTGAACTACCGTCCCCCCTCATAAATCTACTCTTTTTGTCTTCGTCCTTTATACTTAGAACCGCTATAATTGGAACAAATGCCGAAAGAAGCAAGCCCTGGCCACTTTCATCGCAAACACGCTTTGAAGATGCCGCATACGATATGTACTTACAGAATCGCAGGTTTTCTCGTAACGACGAGACATCAATGGGTCATCATGGTGGTCGTATAACCATGCATCATAATATATCGGAAGATATGTATTTTTCAATTCCATTGATCCAAGTAAACCACCAGAACCATTAGGGGAGGTAAAACAAGGCTCCATATCCTAATTTCGATTATAATTATTTTCCTTTATGGATTCCAAAACATTTTCAATCGTAGCTTCCTTTGCCACCCTTTTCATAAGTATCCCCCACAATCTCTCTCATCTGCATCTTGATGCCGTCATTTCCCCTCTTGCTAATTTTTTCCAAAATTCAAAATATATAAATTTCGACAAAAAAAGATGGTATCCCCTTTCCCCACTAAGAATACCACCATAAAACATGATATCATGTTTCTTTAGCGTCGGTGTACAGAAGGCAACACGGTCGGTGAAGGGCATATTTCCCCTCTTTCGTCGTGGACATAATGCTGTGTGTTACACGAACTCCTTCATCTCTTTCATGAAATCTTCCTCGATTTTAATGAGACGTTTCGCGATGGCCACGCTCTCCCCCGACGCGTCATGATATTTGTTCACGTATTCGCTGACCGACTGGATGCCCATGTTGCACCCGTCCATCATCAATTTGGCGATTTGGTGGTCGTCCGCGTGCATCAGCATCTTCATCTCGATTTTCATCCAGGAACCGACCTCCGCCATCATGGGTGGTTCCTTGCCCTCCTTGCCATAGGCCGAAAGTGCCTTGTCCACCTCCGCATCCAGCTCCTTGTGCTTTTTATCATATGCGGAAAGGATGTCGCCCAGCTTCTTACCCTGCACGTATTCCATGACCTGCGCGATGCTCTTCACCGCCATCTTGCAGCCCAAGCTGCATTCCTTCAACAGTTTAATCGTGTTTTCTTCCATTTTACCATTCCTCCATTTCCCACGGTTCTATCCATAGGATGGACGGATTTTCAAGAAAAATTCACTTTCTTCCTTTCATTGCACGTTACTATTCACAACCGCTTCACCGCGCATGCGCACTCGTCGTGCCTTACGGCACTCCAAATACCACCGTCTCGAACATGTCCCGTGCCTTCTCCTCCCTCGTCACGTTACAACTCGCGGCCTAACCGGCCGCAGATTGTAATGGCATCCAGCCATTTAAAATTGCCTACGGCAACAAGCCGGATGCCCACTTGCACCATCACTTTATCGGGCGGTGGCCGTGCAACGGTGCCGTGTGCCAGTGGCACACGCTTAGCACGGACCGAAGCGGGAGCGTAAAAGCGCACAGTCCCATGAATAGTAACCTCCTCACCTCGCCAGCGAGTCTGCCGCGGCCAACCCATTTTTATGTAAAATAATGGTTCCCGCAAGGAACGTCCCCTGACCGACGATGTTGACGCATTCCCCAATCCAGTTCATCATCGGATTGGCAAAATCCTTGGAGGAAAGATAGCCCATCCCCATGATGAACACGAACGAAACCACGTACAACGCGAGAGCTACAGGCTTCTTCCTGCGCGCCGCAATCACCATCAACGCCCCGTCCAGGCAAACCACACCGAGCACCATCAATATGACGAAAATCATGTTGCTCTCATAAATCGCCGGAGCCACCGCCACCGAATAGGCCGCGCCCTTTCCCTGCTTGTGGAGCAAAAGGGCGACGATTCCCAACGCCGCCAGAATGAAGCCCGTCGTCTGCATTGGGAAAAACGTCTTGTTCAGCGCGGCAAAATCACAGATTCCCAACGCGTAAATCAATTTCCACGCCGCTTTGTAACATCCCGCCACAAACACCGTGATCGTGCCTGCCGAAAACAACGCGAACGCCCCCTTGCTCATCTTGTTGTAAAGGTCACGCTGCAAAAGAATCGAAGCCGTCAAAAACAATCCCACCGGAATAAAATCTACCAACGCCATTGGTACGCTCATTTATAAACACCCCTTCTTCTCGTACTCAAACCACTCCGTAACTTTATTTCCCCTTGTAATTCCCGATATGATACAGCGGAACCCACGGGATAATCAGTGGCGTATGATCCGCATAGACGCGGTACTCCGCCATCTTCCCATATCTCGCCTCCTGCCTCTTGTCCAGACGCTGCGCACCATTGAACATAATCATGACGATTAACACGTAACCTATCAACGCGGCAATCCACTGTCCCGACCCGCTCAAGGAATTCAGGCCGCTGCCAAAAACTCCTGTCCAGAAAATGACCTCGCCCAAGTAGTTCGGGCAGCGCACCAGCTTAAACAGCCCCTTCGTGGCGACCATGTTCGGATTTTGTGCCTTTTGCGCGCTCTTCTGCTTGTCGGACCACGCCTCCAAAAAAAGTCCCGCCAAGCTGATAATCGCCCCGATTAACGGCAAGGTCGTCTCGCCGCCGTCACCATTGTAGACACGGTAAAATACCGGACAAGTCTGCACCACGTACAGTGCCGACACACAAATCCAGATGGCCGCCTTGACGAACACCGGCATCGGCTTTCCACCTTCCTTGGTCACTTCTTTTAACACTTGTCGATAGTTCCCGTTTTTCAGCTCCCGCACAATCAAGAAACCAGAGAGCCTGGCCCCATATGCCACGAACAAAATACATTGCAGCAAAACGACCACGTTCCACGCGTAACCATTTACCAAGACCGTCACGAAATAGGAGATTCCCAGACCCGCCACGGAAAACCCATAACCGACCGACAAAAAATACACGTACTTCTTAAACCCGATACAACAGCAAACCGCACTGACAATAAAGAAAACCAATAATAAATTCCAAGCCATTGTATGACCCCCAATCTAAATATTTAACAAAGAAGTTCTTTTCACCAAGCTCGACTTTCAGTCTCGCCAATCCCAAAGAACGGTCTCGCACCAAGTTCATCCTTCGCTATCGCTCATGATTCACTAAATTGCTTTCGGCCTACTTACGGAAACTGTCCTCGATGTATTGCTTGAAGCTATGGTCGCCATACTTCGTGTCGCCCACCATCTCCTCGGTCAGCGTCCACTTGGAGAACTTCAAAATCGCCTGCTTGCCATTCTTCTTGTTCTTCGGCAAACTTCCCAGCACGTCGAACAGCCATGCCGGGGCACGCTTGATGACCGATTCCTTGCCCGCCGCCGCAAAGCACATGCGGGCAATTTCCTCATATGACCACGTCTCCTTGCCGCCCACGTCGTAAGTCACGTTCTTATCGTCGATATGTTTTACGATAAATTCAGCAAAATCCGGTGTATCGATGACATTCGCATGCACCGGCTCCTTGCCCAAAAGCGTCACCTTCCCATTCTCAATCATCGGGCGAAACACTTTCACGATGTCGTAGAAATATCCCGTCGGACGATGGATGACGTACTCAATCCCGCTTTTCTTCAACTCTTCCTCCAAAAGGTACTTCGCATGCAGCATCGGCACGTCCGGCGCCTTGTCCGCCTTAATGACGGAAATGTAGACGAACTTCTTCACGCCTGCCGCCTTCGCCTCGTTCAATAGATTCAAATTTCCATGGTAATCAATATCATAATTCGTCAGCGTCGCGCTGGTCGCCGTCAGCCCGACCGTGCTAATCACCGCGTCCGCTCCGTCACACAAGCCTTTCAGGGCGTCCGCGTTGGTCACGTCCAGCTTTTTATATGTATAGGCATTTTTATCCGCGCCCTCCACGTCGCGGTCAATCATGTCCGCCGCCACCACCTCGTGCCCGGCCGCCAGCAACGCCTTCAAAATGTCACTTCCCAGCTTCCCATATGCTCCCGCCAATACAACCTTCATTTTGCTCTCCTTTCTTTTTCATGCGCACTTCCGTCCCATTCTACGCCCACGTGCCACCTATGGCACACGTTCATTCCATCCACGCACGAACCACACGCTTTACCGCACCTTCCATCACGCCCGCACCGGCATAATCACGTTCTCGAAAAACTCACGCGCCCCGTCGGCTCCCAGCACCTTCGTCATCGTGTCCGTGGACGGGTTGCCAAGCGTACACATGTCCTGCTGGAACGCCTTTAAACCAACCAGGTTTTTTTCGTCCGCCTCCGCGTTCCCCATGGCCTCGAAGTAACGTTTCACGCAAGTCATGACCATGTCGTCCAGTTCCTCCATCACAACGCCCTCGCCGCCTTTAATCAGTGAATACGGAGTTCTTCGTTCCACATACCACGCCGGTTTCTCCGCATAATCCAAAATGCCGCCAAACTCTTCCTGCTGCGCGTCCGCTCCCGGCAAGGCGGCCCCATCCTTCGTGCAGTCATAATACTCGACATAAGCAAGGCTCTTCTTTTTCATCTCCATCGTGTCAATCAGAAGAAACGGAAGCCGCTTCCCGCCATTCGGAGTCAGCACGATGGTGGACAATTTCATCATGCCTCCCATCGCCCTCGTATCCATCGTCATGATATTTCCAAAATGCTCCGCCTCATACTGGTGCACGAAAAAGCGCATCACTGGCAATAGCTTCGGATATTTCATAGAAGCGTAGCGCGCGGGCGTAATTTCCCTCAATTTTAAATACCGCCCAGCCAGCTCGACTACCGCCGCAGAAATCCTCCCACTTTTCCTCTCCATCTTTCGCCCTCTCATTTCGTCCGAATTTATGCGCATCCTCCCGGCCAATCAGCCCAAGTGATTGGCCAAGTTCTGAAAAGTAGCTTCATTTCTGCTTTTCTTTCGCCCGCTTGTCATTGATTATATCCATATGCTCCGCGGTAATCAACGTCACGTTGTTTTCCTTCGCCCACTCCACGCAGCCTTTGAGCGCGGTCGGCAGGAAAATGCGCGGCACCTTGATCATCTTCATGCACGCCTCGTCGGTAAACTTGACATCCGGGTCAATGCGGTTCGCCGCATATTTTACGGAGTCCAGGCTGCCCTCCCGCACCGGCAGAAGCTCCGGTATCGGACGGCGGAACTTCGTATACCAGAAATTCTTGGAATCGCGATATCCATAATCGACCGGCACGCGCGGGAACGCGCTCGCCTTCACGCCGTTTACGATGGCGTTATACTGCTTTTCCTTCATCAAAATTTTCTCCACCTTCAGGATAAAATGTGCGCCAAACTGCGACGTAATGCCGTTGAAATCGTGGTACGGCCCCGGATAACCGTTCAGTTCTCCCGCCTTGTCGTCCTGCGCGTTATCGAGCGTGTCCACCCAGGTGCACTCGAACACCTGGAAACACTCCTGGATTACCTGCGGATACGTGCCTTCCGGGTCGTTTTCCTTACGAAGCCCGTCTTCCAGCGTGTAAATGCAGTCCTTCATCTTTTCCTCCGGCGTGTCACCCGGAAATCCCATGCGCACGGCCTCCTTAAACAACCTTTTATCGTCATAAATGAAGTTCAGGCTACACTTCTTGTGCTTCAATATGTTTTGCGCCGTATTCGACGAATTACGGCAGCACAGAAGCATCGCGTAATACTCCTTCCCCGCGATATAATATGGCTGGCAAAGGGAATACGGCCCGAAGGTCGTCTTTCCGTCGTCGGTCAGCGTCCCGACGAGAATGGTCGGCATCGGAAAAAATGCCGACGTCTGGTAAAAATTGTCCACGATTCGTAAATCCTTGTAACTACTCATGTTTCCTCCACTCCTTTTCTTTGTTTTTGTCACCATTCCATACCTCGTGTCATTGTACGCATGCAAACGGCCGGAAGCGGGTATTCCTGCACGCGACGCAAACGGCCGGAAGCGGGTATCCTTGCACGCGACGCAAACGGCCGGAAGAGGCTGCTGACGCGTACCCGCCATTTTTCTAGTCCAAAAACCTCTCCGTAAAATCCCGGACGAGGTCTTCGTCCATGTCGGGCTGCATCGCCGCCGCAAGCACCAGTTCCGCCAAAAGCGGGGCGAACCGCTCAAGATTCGTCTCCTCGAACCGTCCCAGCACGCTTTGAATCTGCACGGCAATCTGCCCCCGCAGCATCATGTGGTGGGAGGCGATGGCGTTTGACGAACCGCCCGCCTGCGAATACTGCGTCCAAATCCCCTGGTACTTTTCGATAAATGCCATCAACGCCTGGTAAATCCCGCACATCCCGTCTGCAACGGAAACGCACTCCTTCGTCGTTTGCGCCATCCGCTCCAAGGCGGCGACCCAGTCCTCCATGATGACTTGTGCCACCAGTTCGTCCTTGCCCCGCACATAATTATATACCGTGCCCACGGCGATAGAACACGCCCCCGCCACCTTGCGCATGGAAAGGGCGTCATATCCTTCCGTCTCCAGAATCACCTTCGCGCTTTGAAATATCTTGTTTTGCAAATCCAAAATCTGCTTTGGCATGGCCACCTTCCCCTTCCTGGTATACTATCCGCACTAATTAAGCGTACGTTTCACGCATACTCCCATGCACATTTTATATGCTTTTTTATGAACACGTTCATTTAAATTCATCATACTCTTCTCCAGGGCTTTTGTCAATTGAATTTTCAAAAAATTCCCAGCTGTGCGGTTGGATAATCCAAAGATTATCCAACCCATCCATACATTCGTAAAACTCGCGCTTACGCGCTCTCACGTCTGCTAATGCAGCCGTGTTTTACTCATTTGGAGGATGGGTTGCTAATCCGATGACAGACTGTCATTGCAATAAATTGCATTCCGGTCTGTCATCGGATTGCAACCGCACAGTTGGAAAAATTCCAGACGCGAAAAAAGCGCGGCACGCCGCACTTTTTCACATAATTTATTCCCAATATTTCATTCATCCTATTACAATTCATGCTCATCAATATTCGTTCCTTCCCCGGCAGTTCCCCTTGCGCCGCTTTTTTCCTTATCTTTCATGATTTTACCATGCGGCGCTCAAGATGGCAAACGTCCCGTCCTTTCATCGCACAATCCCCTTCCATTCCGCTTTCAGCCGCTCCATGCCAAACACGGCATTGGCCGGGCTGGTGGACGGCAATTTGACAATTTCCCGCTTGCAGGCCGGGTAACAATATTTCATGTACAATTCATACGCCTTCCCGCCATTGGCAAAAATCCCGGTGATTGGCGCGTTTTTCAAGATTACGTCCATGTCGTTCGCCACCACGTTCTTGATGGAACTGTCACTCGAACCGATGATGTCACAACGGGCAATCACGTCCCAGAGGGCGACGTGGCGTTTTAAAAGAAACGCCTTCTTTTCCGCAATCGTGGCGGGAACTTCGCATTCCCACAAGGCGGCCAGCAGTTTCCAAAAACGGTTCTGCGGATGCCCGTAGTAAAACTGGATTTCCCGCGATTTCACCGAAGGGAAAGAACCCAAAATCAAGATTTCCGAATGCTCGTCAAAAACGGGCGCGAACACGTGGTCAAGCGTTTGATACTCCATCACGGCCTCTCTCCTTTCTCTATTCCCCCAAGAAGCAGCGCCTGTGTACAAATTGCAACACGGTCATCTGTACGCCGGCGCCATCAACCGTTTTTACAAATTTTCCGGGCCAAATCCTTCTGGAAGCAAATCTCTTAAAAGGAATTTTTTCATGCCCCCGTCCCCATCCTCCAGCACGATATAAAATTCGTCCGGATTACAAAATTCCCGCATCACCTGCCGACAGATTCCACAAGGCGGGCAACACGCCGTCCCGCAACCGCTTCCACCGACGATGGCGATTCTTGAAAACTCCCGCTCACCCTCCGAAACCGCCTTGAAAAACGCGGTGCGCTCCGCGCAGTTGGTCGCCCCGTAGGACGCGTTTTCCACATTGCAGCCCGTATAAATTTCCCCTGACCTTGACAAGAGCGCGACCCCCACGCAAAACCCCGAGTAGGGGGCATAGGCCCGCTCCCTGGCGTCACGCGCCCGCTCCAATAACGTTTTGTCATCCATCATTATTGTCACCTTCCATTATTCACGTATTTTCACACCTGAACCCGTCCCAATATTTCCCCGATGGGCGCGGCAATCGTCAAGTCCGCGCAGACACTTCTCGCCGTCTCCGACTTGTTGATGACGACCAAATATTTTCCTTGGAAATAATCAATGAATCCCGCCGCCGGATACACGACCAGGGACGTGCCGCCGATAATCAGCATGTCGGCCGCGCCAATCGAGCGCACCGCCCCGTCAGTCACCCGTGAATCGAGGCCTTCCTCGTAAAGCACCACGTCCGGCTTGACGATGCCGCCGCATTTCGTACAGCGGGGAACGCCTTCCGATTTCTTCACCATTTCCGCGTCATAAAACGCATGACAATCCATGCAATAATTCCGCAATATTCCACCATGCAATTCATACACGTTCCTGCTTCCCGCCGCCTGGTGCAACCCGTCGATATTTTGCGTGACGACGGCCGTCAATTTTCCGGCCGCCTCCAACTCGGCCAGCTTCAAATGCGCCGCGTTCGGCCTGGCGTCCAGAACCATCATTTTCTCCTTGTAAAACTCATAAAACGCCTCCGTATGTCGCATAAAAAAACTATGGCTCACCACTTCCTCCGGCGAATATTTATATTGCTGGTGATAAATGCCGTCGGCACTGCGAAAGTCCGGAATCCCGCTCTCCGTGGACACGCCCGCGCCGCCGAAAAACACGATTCTGTTACTCTCGTCCACCATTGCCTGCAATTGGCCTATTTCCTTTTCATACACAAAAAACACCTCGCCTTGTTCCCCGGCCCGGGGTCAATTATTTATTATTCATCATCCGTCACGTCACTCGTCCTTTATGTGTCCGGCCCCTACATGTTTTTCAATGATTTCCTGCATGTAACGCCAGATTTCGGGGGAAGTCTCGGGGACTTTTTCATTTCTTTTATAAATCTGGGATTTTTTCACCGCATGTTCCACCCAACTCTTTCCATCCGAGGCGTGATTTAACAAAAACGGTTGGAAATTGTCCAATAGGTGTGCGTACTTTGCGTCCGGGGTTTGGTATTCCTCGAATTCCTCCCACAATTTTGCAAAATACTCTCCTTGTTCCTTGGGAAGCAATCCAAAAATCCGCTCCGCCGCCTTTTTTTCCCGCTCCGCCTTTGTTTTCGCCCCCTCCGGGTCATACGCGTAGGTATCGCCCGCGTCAATCTCCACCAAGTCGTGGATCAGCACCATCGTGGTCACACGCGCCACGTCCACCGGATCGCTTACATATTCCTCCAACAAGCACGCCATCAATGCCAGATGCCAGGAATGCTCCGCGTCATTTTCCTTGCGCGCCGCGTCCGACAGATACGTCTGCCGGAATATCTGTTTGACCTTGTCCACTTCCACGATAAATTGAATCTGCCGCTCCAAACGTGTCATCATATTTCCCCTTTCAAATCCTTTGTCCATCCACCCTTGTTTATGAATGAACGCCTGTTTCTTCTTAACAAAGAAAGCATAGCCATTCGTGCCATGCTTTCCTTTCTGCGCTTACATTATTTTTCATTGTTTTTATGTCGGTCGTGACCTCAGGCCAACTCTTACAAGTCCACCTTGCCGCTCACTTCGCCGTTCACAACGAAATATGCGGCCGACTCTTCTGGCTTCAAATAAATCTTGACGTCCTTCAAGTCGCCAACCTTGTTCTTAAAGCCCTTCGTCCAAACTTCCTTGACCTTCGCGAAAATATCCTTCTCCGTAAACTCTTTGCCGTCAAACTGCAAGAACATCTCCGTCTTTACGTCCGTCTTCTTCGTGCCAGGCTTTCTTCCCGGTTTTCCCGTTTTCACGGCCTTCAACGGTCTTCCCGGCTTCCTGCCCGGCTTCTTTTTCTCCACGGTTTCCGCCTCCACCGAAGAATCCAACAACACGCCGGCCTTCGTCTCAATCGCCTTGGTGGTGTCCTTCTTCGTCTCAAGTTTCAAAGCCGCCTTCGGCTTCGCCCCCCTCTTCGTCGCCTTCTTTTCCGCTTCCGGCTCGACTTTCACTTCTTCCGTTTTCACTTCCGCCGGTGCCGTCATCTCCACCGCTTTTGCTTCTGCCGCCTCTGCTTTTACGGAATCCACTTCTGCCGGTGCGACATCCTTTACTTCTGACGCCTCTTTTACTTCTTCTACTTCTTTTACTTCCACCGGTGCAGTCTCTACTTTTTTACCAGATGCTTTTGCCGCCCTCTTCCTCGTTGCCTTTACTCTTGTATCCGCTTTCTCGGTCGCGCTCTTTCTTGGTCTAGCCATAACAATTCCCTCCCAAGTATCATGCTCTTTATACTTGTCATGAACTTATGTAGTATTATTTATTTCTTCAATTTCGTATTCTAACTCATTTTTCATGAAATGTCAAAAAGAATATGCAATTTCATCCATTTATTTCGTTTTTTTTGCAAATTTTATTTATTTTGAAATGTTTTCCAACTGATTTTGGTTATTTTTTATTTAAATATTTTCCCCATGGCAGAAATTTCAAAAGCAAATTATTTATTTCAAAAGTTTGCATGGTGCCAGTGTACTGGTGGCAACGCGCTTTCCGTGTGCTGACATTAAAACAACGATAAAATAGGAACCATAAAAATGATTCCTATTTTATCGTATATCACCTAAACTATCGCGTCAAATCCTCCCCGCTTTCGCATCCAATTCCGCATTCGCCTGTTCTACCTTCAAATTCTTCAGGCACAGCCAAATGATGGCGATGGATATTATCGGGAACCACAAATACATGAACTGCAACATGTTGATGGCCGACTGCGGTTGCGTAGCTGCCGCATTAACATAACCACCCACTGCCAAAAGAATACCGCACAACGCGCTACCGATACCACTACCGACCTTGATACCAAGGGATGAGCAGGAGAACATCGTGCCGTCCACACGCTTCCCAGAGGTCTTGTACGTCCAGTCGGAGGCCGCCGCAATCAGCGCGTTCAAATCACCCGTCAACGGGCTGGAACAAAGTCCCGCCAGGCAGGAGAACACCAACATCATTGGAACACTCTTCATATAACCGCCAACCATGAAACCGATACGGAAAACAAACGCCAACGTATAACCACCCAGGTTCACCTTGTACATGCCTTTCATCTTCGCGACCAGCATCGGGGTGAACGCCAAACCGACAATCATCGGGAACATCTGCGCCATGGAAAAGAGCCCTAACAAATCCTTGTTTCCCAAAACATATATCATGTAATAAGCACCGACACTCGCAATACCGGTTTGCACGTATGTAAAGATATAAATCACGCAAATCAACAGATAATATTTATTTTTCAGCAAAAGCTTGAACGAATCCAGAAACGAAAGTTTCCCCGCCTCTGCGGCCGCGTCCGCTTTCCCGTCCTCCGCCTGGTCCATCAGCTCGGAATCCGGAAGCTCCTTCACGGAGAATACGGAAATCGTGTTCACAATCAAACCAATAACCGCATAAATCAAGGCGATATTTCTCCAACCAACCGCCCCGCCGCCAAGCGCGTCTACCGAACTCAACGTGATGGACGCCACGATCAGGTTCGTCGCCAAAGAGAACATAAAACGGATGGAACCCATCTGCACGCGCTCGTTACCGTTCTTCGTAATCAACGCAGTCAGGGAGGCGTACGCGATATTGTTCGCCGTATAGAACACCGCGTTCAGCATCGTATATGCGATAAAGAAGAACGCGTACTGCGCGATTTTGCCCCAGCTCATCGGAACCGCAAAAATCGCCACCAGGCAGACCGCGTTGCCGACATAAGACCAAAGCATCCACGGACGGGCCTTGCCCATCTTGCTCTTCGTCTTGTCAATCATACGGCCAAAGAAAATGTCCGTCACGCCGTCGGCAAACTTCGACAACATAATCAAGATACCAATCACGCCCGAGTTCAAATCCACCGTGTCCGTCAGATAAAGCATGACGAAACTGGTCAAAATCGCATAAACCATATTTGCCGCCAAGTCACCAGAACCATATCCCACCTTGTTGTACCACTTCAAGTACCGCTTCTCATTCATAAAAAACCTTCCTTTCGTTTACCCTCCCCACAAATTTCCAAAATCAAGTCCACCTTATGGAGAAGGGCATCTAATCTGTTAATGATTATCCTACGGGTTACACCGCGTTCCCACCAGGCCCGAAAACACCTCGCCAAGTGTTCGACGCTATACCGCGCCCTCTAGGCTTGTAACTACCTCGCCAAGTGTTCACGCTACGAATGTTGTCACGCATCAACATTCGGTTTTTTCGTCACCCCCTCTGCCGGCAGCCCGACACGACATCAAGGCGGCCTTCAGACGGTGTTCACGAACACACTAGCATTAGTATACTAACTTTTTGTCATTTTGTCAACATTTTCGCTGTATTTGTTTAAAAAAATAACCATTTTGCACAAAGCAAATTTGTATCGTCAAGCGGGCATCTCGACACGCCCATCCGCCACGCAGACACAGATGTTTCATCCCGTCTCAAACGTTCTGCCCAATCCGCATGCTCAACTCCGTCTTGTACCATTCGGTCTCCGGCACGATTCCCAGGGCCAGGTAATTGAACAAAATTTCCAGCGGCTTGATGCCCTGCTTTTCCGGCTCCTGGCATATCGTCGCGTCGATGGTTCCGTTTCTCACCATCTCCCGCTGCCATTCGGTTACCAGGTCGTTGGTTATGATGCGGATGTCGCTCGTCCTTCCCGAACGGCGAATGGACTGGCAAAGGCTGTAATCGCCCGGATTTGCCAGATAGAGCACGTCCATGTCGGGATGCCGTTCCATCATCTGCTGCACCTCCGAGAACAATTCATCCATCACCCTCACGTTCGACGTGAAATATTTTTCCACGATTTGAATCTGCGGATAACGCTCACGGATTTCCGCCTCGAAGCCGGCGACACGGTTTACGGAGCTTTGCATTTCGCCATCATCTAACGAGACAATTCCCACGTGCGCCTTGTTTTTTGTCATCAGTGCGGCCAGGCCGCATGCCAAACGCCCCGCCCGTTCATAATCGCAACCTACGTATGCAAGTTTTCCCTTCACGTCCTCGTCTTGATTATAAAGAACAAAGGGGAGGTCGACAATCCCGTTTTTTTCCAAGACCTGCTGCAAACGCGCCCCCATCATTCCCACGACTGCCAGTCCGTTGATTTTCTGCTCGCGAACCACCTTGATAAACCTCTTGTCCCACTCCCGGAAATTTTCCTCATAGTCCTTTAAGTCAAACGGGAAGAAACGTACCTCCACCCCATACTGCTGCAATTCCTGCCGCGCGTACTGCAGCGCGCTCTCATAAATCACGCCATGAAACGGGGCCTGGTCGCTGCTGACATAGACAAAGCCGATTTTAATATGCTTTTTGCGCGCCGCCAGTCCCTTCCCGGCGATATTGGGCTGGTAGCCCAATTCCCGCGCGATGCGCCGTATCTTTTTTTCCTTTTCCGGCGCCACCTTTCCCCTGTCGTGGAGCACCCGGTCCACCGTCCCCCTTGAAACGCCTGCCTTTTTTGCAATGTCCTTTATTGTAATCATGATGCCTTCCTCTTCTCCCGCCTTACAGATTCAAAAATTCTTGCATTTAAGATATCACCGCTCGGTGAAAACGTCAAGGGAAGAGTTTGTATTCTATCAAACTGTATTCTTTCAAACCGCCGCGATTTTGACCACGGCCGGCTCCATGCCGTCGGCCGTAAACATCACCGTGATTTCGCCTTTTTCCCCATTGGAACGCACCGCCGCCAACACAAGCCCGTCATAAGTCGGCCACGTGACGTCGTCATAGCTTAGCGTCGCCTGCGGGTCGGCACTGCCGAAGCCTTGTAAACAACCCGCGCCTTCCACTTTCACGGTAATTTCCTTCATGGCGTTCAGGTTACAAATTCCCGCCGCGTCCTTCAAGCCGACCGTGACGAAGGAAAGGTCCGCGCCGTCCGCCGCGATTTCCACGCGATCCGCCCGCGCGTCCAACTCGACCTCGTCCGCCGCCGTTTGCAGGACGCATTCCCCGTCGATTCCATTCGCGCCATGCCCGACGGCCTTCAACTCGCCCGGCTGGTAGGTAATCTCAAAGGTGGCCGTATACCCGTTAGCCTCGCCCGCCGGCTTCCTGCCAAGCGACGTGCCGTTTAAGAACAGCTCCACCTCGTCGGAGACGGAATACACGTCCACGCTGGCCGGCCTGCCCTCGTATCCCGGCCATGTCCAACTCGCGATATTATCCTTGAACATCCACGGCGTCTGGCTGTGCGCCTGTCCGTGACGGTTTACGCGCTCCACCGCCAAATACGGTTCCTTGCGCAGCCCGTACACGATTTCCCGCAAATAGCTGATAGGACGGCGGTACCCCACGAGATCGATGTCCCCGATGTAAGCCGCCCTGTCCGGCCAGTGCGACGAGAAATTCATCGTACCATCATAGTAGAAAATGCCGCATCCGGCCTCTCCCAGGTAATCATAACCGGTCCACGTCATGTCGCCGATGACGTGCGGATTTCTCTTCACCACGTCCCACAAGCGCACGATGTCGGCCGGGAACGTCTCCGTGCCAAGCACCACGCGGTTGGGATTTAAATCGTGCTCTAGCGCATGCCTGCCGGTCAGGTAATTGTACCCGGCAATGTCGGTCGCGTCGGCGAATTCCTCCAGGCGGGAAGTCATCGTCGGGTGTGAGGCGAACGCGTCCCCGGTCGCCCCGGACATGATCAATGACATGAAGTTGTTGAGGGCGTTGCTGCCGCCCGCTTCCTCCGCAGAATCGGAATCCGCGTTCTCTCCCGCTTTGGCCGTTTCCACTTTCTGCGCCGCTTCGTCCGCCTTCTCCCCCTCCTGATTTTTTGTTTCGGCCGCCTGGCCCGCTCCGGCTGCCGGCATCTGTATCCCCGCCTTTGCCAGCACGTCCATGATTATCGCCTGCATTTGATCCGAAACCGCCAGCATGCCGTTAATCGCGCTGGTCGTGAAACGCGTCTCGTCCAATTCCTTGAATTTGTCCGCAATCATCCTGTTTATCTGCGCGCCCTTGGCCGTTCCCGCCTCCTGAATCTCGTTTCCGGTGCTGTAGAGGACGACGGACGGACGATTGTAGTCCTTCTCCACGATGCGCGTCACGTCCTCTTCCCAGTAAGATATGAAGTCCCGGGAATAATCATGCGTGTTTTTCGGACGGATCCAGATGTCCGACAATTCATCCATCACCAACATGCCCAGCTTGTCGCAGGCATCCAGCATCGACTTGCCCATCGGGTGGTGCGCGCTGCGGATGCAGTTAAAACCCGCCGCCTTCATCTGTTCGCAGCGGCGTTCCTCCGCCCGATAAAGCGTCGTCGCCCCGATAATGCCATTGTCATGGTGAATGCAGGTGCCGCGCAGGTTCACTTCCTTGCCATTGAGGCAAAAACCATTTTTCGCGTCCACGGATATTGTACGAATGCCGAAATGCTCCGTCACGTCGTCCACCGTTTCGCCGTCCACCAAGAGTGAAACGGTCGCGTAGTAAAGGTTCGGCTTTTCCAAATCCCACAGCTTGGGATTTTCCAGCAAAATACGCTGGCGAACCTTCGTTTTCTGCTTCTTATAGACCGTGAGCGGCTTGTCGTCGGCGGCCGCCACGTTCCCGTCCGCGTCTTTGATTTCCGTGCGCACGACGATTTTCTTCCCCTGCAGCACGTCATTTTCAATCCGCACGTCCACCTGGATGACCGCCGTCTTTGGCCGGATTTCCGTCGGGGTGATGCGGACGCCGTTTACCGGGACGCGCAACGCCCCGCCCACGAACATGTTCACGTCGCGATAGATGCCACTGCCCGAATACCAGCGGCTGCACGGCTGCGCGCCGTTGTTCGCCGTCACCTTGATTTCGTTTTCCTCGCCATATTTAAGGAATTCGTCGGCGCATACGTAAAAGTTGGTGTACCCGTACGGATAACCGCCCGCATAGTCATTGTTGATGTACACCGCCGCGTTCGCATAGACGCCCTCGAACTCAAAAACGACCGTCTTGTCCATCCATTCTTCCGGTGCAAAAAAATTCTTCTTGTAATGGTACACGCCCCCCGGCCAGAAGCCGGACTGGCTGCCCGCCGGCGCGTCCTCGGCGCGCTTCTCGTGCACCATGGCGTCGTGCGGAAGATTTACATAGGCAATCTCCTTCTCCTTCCCGTTCAGGGTGGTAATCAGGCTGTCCCCCTTCCCGTCAATGAACTGCCATTTTTCATTAAAACGTTGTTTTTGCATGAAACTCCCTCCTGGTTTTCAAAATCATTTGCGTGACATGTGTGATAGTTTTATTTTAACAACTCCCGTCCGCCCCGGCAATGTCACATCCCTCGTTTCGGGTTTCAGAATTGTATCATATCCGTGAATCAAAAAGAGGCCATCCGCTTTCGACAGCCTCTTTGTGCGCACCCTTTTAATTTAAGAATTCGGTTGATTATTATTTTCCTGAGTCTTTATAAATGTCTCATTCATTTCTTTATAAATATTATGCACTCTTTGCACCGTTTGAACGGTAGTCCTTACCCCTTTTTCCGTATTCCAGCAAAATACCTTTCATTAAAAACTCAATCGCTTGTTGGGCTTCAAAGCATGCCACGTCTAAATAGGCATCATCCTCCGATACTTTTGCCAATGCATTTTTAGATTGCTGAAACATTACAACAGACCTACCATACATCGTGCTCATATACGACAACCCCCCTCTCCACGGCATTCTGAATCAGCGTTTCATCCAGATAATCATAATTTACCACATCTGCATTTCCACTCGTTACAGAAGAAATAATTCTTCGGATATTACGTGTAAACGGTTTTAAAACGCCATCCTCGTCATAACATGCCTCACTCCATTCAATACAAATATCCAAGTCGCTATTAACATCACAATCATATCTGATAGAACTGCCAAATATAATGATTCTTCTAATAAACCGATCGTTTCTAGCCGATGCGACGATGTCTTTTACGATACGCTGCTTGAGAGGATGAACTCGATTCACATTGCTAAATGATTCGTTGTCGACAACTCGATTAAACCTCCAACTCGGGGATTTTCTTGCAACCAAATACTCCTCCGTAGTCATATAGATACCTCTTTTCTTGATAATAACGTACTGATTTCGTTACAGTTCAGTCAAGGCTGAACTGTAACCCGATTTCACTATACCATAGAATCAGAAAAGAAACAAGGGGTTCCTATAGCACTACCTCTATCTACGCTGTCATACCGTTACAATTCGGCCCCGCGCCAGCGCAGAGCCGAATTGTAACGGGCATCACCCGCATTTTTAATTTGCCTACGACAAAGCGGGTGATGCATCGACCAGATTTACGTACATCCTCCGTGCCAATCAGCGTAGTGATTGGCACGGGGCTAAACTGTAACGTCATACTGCCTCTATCTGCACCTTCGCGTCTGCCATGCCCTCGGAAGAAAGTGTCACGGTAACCATGCCCTTTTCGCCCGTGCCGCGCACCGCGGCACGCAGCCTGCCTTCATAGGCCTTGGCCGTCGTGTCGAAATAATTTTCCTCCGACTCCGGATCCGCGCTGCCAAAACCAAGGATGACCCCCGGTCCCTCGATGCCAATCGATACCGCCTTGTCCGCGCCCGGATTCAAATTGCCGTTTTCATCGACCATGCTGATTTCCACGTAAACGACATCGCTTTCGTCGGCCGGAACCTGCGCCTGGTCCGCCACCGCCAATATCCTCACGTCGTCCGACGCGGTTACCAGCTTGTCGCGTCCCGCTTCCACGCCGTCTTTATAGGCAACGACTTCCACCGTGCCCGGCTCGTAGACCGTGTCAAACAGCACGATATATTTCTTGTCCTCGCCGACTTTCCTGCGCCCGGCCGACTTTCCGTTGACGAACAGTTCCGCCTCGTCCGCGTTGGCATAGACCTCCACTTTCACCGGCTTCCCTTCATAACCCTTCCAATTCCAGCTGCGCACGGCGTTCGTCATGCTCCACTGCGTCATGCCATGCTTGTCGCCATAATGCTCCGGAGTCTGCACACCGATAAACGGTTTCGTGCGGAATCCCCAAATCAATTCACGCCAGTAGGAAGTCACCCTTCTGTCACCAATGATGTTGATGTCTCCGCAATACGCGACCTTGCACGGATACGACGCGTAAAAGCTCATTTGCCCGTCAGTATCATAGTTCACTTTTCCAATGCCGGCCTCGCCCAGGTAGTCCCAGGCCGTCCAGTCGAAATCGCCAATCACGTACGGCAGTTTTTCCACCAACGCCCAGTTCGTGTCCAAATCCGGCGGGTTCGTCTCGGAACCGACGAGGATGCGGTTCGGGAACATTGCCCCGTCTTTTTCATAACGTGACGCCGCATAATTGTACCCGGTAATGTCCACCTGCGAGCATGCCTCGTTCACCAAGCCCGCGGCGAAATCGCTCGCCATCAACTGCGCCATCATGTCGCCCATGCTGCTCATCATGCTGTTGATTTCCTGCGGCTCGCCGTCCTGCGCTCCTTCCGCGCCAGCCCCCTGGGCCGGCGCTTTGGCCGACTGTGTATTCTCGGCGCCCGCACCTTGAGCCGCGGCCGCCCCGGCCATCAGCTTCGGCAACTGGTCCATCATCGCCAGCAAAAGGTTCAGGCTGTTCGTCACGTAACGGGAGTCATCAAGGCTTCTCAGCTTGTCGGCCAGTTTCTTGCCCCACTGCACGTCAAACTTGTTTCCCACCTCCGGAATCTCGTTTCCAATCGAATACATGATGACGCACGGATGATTGTAATCCTTCTTTACCAGATTGGTCACGTCATGCTCCCACCATTCCGCCATATGGGTACCATAGTCGAAATCCACTTTCGTCGTCGTCCACACGTCCGCGAACTCGTCCATCACGTACATGCCGTATTTGTCGCATGCCGCCAAGAGCTTTCTGCTCATCGGATAATGGGAACTCCTGATGGCGTTGAATCCCGCCGCCTTCAACTTCTTCACGCGATCCTCGGCCGCATGGGCGAACTCCGCCGTC
The DNA here is from genome assembly GCA_910574865.1 of Lachnospiraceae bacterium. Taxonomy (GTDB): domain Bacteria; phylum Bacillota; class Clostridia; order Lachnospirales; family Lachnospiraceae; genus Schaedlerella. Next base: position 288,800 of record CAJTDN010000001.1, read on the forward strand.
CCGATGATGCCGTTGTCATGGTGGATGCAGCCACCGCGTAATTTCACGACCTTTCCATTGACACGCAAGCCGTGTTTCGGGTCAAGCTGCAGCTTGCGGATGCCAAATGTCCCGCACTCCGTGTCGATGACATTTTCCCCCTCTTTTATATAAGCACGATATGTATAAAGATAAGGATTCTCCTCATCCCATAATTTCGCGTCCTGCACGTAGATTCTCTGCTGGTATTCCTGGCTCGTGTGCTCCATGACGGTAACCGGCATCGAGTCCTTCGCCACGAGTTCTCCATCCGCGTCTTTTAACTCTACCGTCAACTGCACGTCGCGCACGCCCGTTCCCGTGTACTCTATCGTGGATTTCACGCGGATGACGGCCTGCCCGTCCTCGACCTCCGTCGTCGCCAGGTGTACGCCGTCGGCCGCCAGGTGCAACCTGTCCGCCACCATCAGGTTGACGTCGCGATAAATGCCGCCACCCGTGTACCAGCGCCCGCTCGGCACGCCGTTTTTCACGATGACCTTGACATTGTTCGGTTCGTCATAACGCACGAAATTCGTGACATCGAGATAAAAATTACCATATCCGTAAGGGCACTTGCCCACATAGGAATTATTCACGTAAACGAACGCGTTCTGGTAAACGCCTTCGAACTCCAGCCAGACGTTCTTGCCCGCGTCCCCGGCCTCCATGGAAAATGTTTTCGTGTAATTGTAGCTTTCCTCGTGGAAAAAACCGTTCCCGCTGCCGTTTTGCTCGTCGGGATTGCGCTCCGTCCCTACGGACGCGTCATGCGGGAGCGTGACCGCCTTCGCCGCATTCGCGCCGCCACCGGCAAGCGCCTCCAGGGCGCTGCCGCCGCCCTTGTTAAACATCCAACCCTTGTTAAAACTTTGTTTCTGCATGAAAAACCCTCCTTACAATGAGCACTTGGCGACCGTTCTTTGGTCGCTTACGTGCGAATGTACTCCGCACACCTTGTTGAGGTTCTTTCGAGCCTAGCCGCGCGGAGTTTCCGCTTTGTCCTCTTACCGTGCGAATGTAGTTACCTGCAACTTGGCGAGGTACTTTCGAGCCTAGTGCAACGTAACTTCCTTATATCGTGTGTTCTGCTTTCATTTTACGCTCCTTCGCACGCCCCCTCAATTGCAACATCACTTGAATTTTGCTTTTTCGCTTGCAATTTACTTACATATTCGTGTATAGTAAGGGTAAGAGCCATGGCACGTATAAAATCCAGGAACACCTCGGCGTTCTCACTGCGGCATTCCCGCGGCGCGCGGGCCGGCCCTGCTGGCAAAATACGTCCTGGCACGCCTGACATATGCATCCAAACGACACGAAAGGGGAGTTTTCCATGCAAAAAGAAATCATCACGCCCGACAAGGCATTTGACGTGTACAAGCAGCATAGCGAATTGGAATTCGAGGACAATTCGCTGGAAATCCACAATTTTGACAGTCATTCCAACACCTATTACAACCTCAACACACCCTTGCACCTGATTTTAATGTACAATACTTGCGGATTACCAAACGTGACCGACAATTTTCTATCCATCTCCCCATCCGGCTCCCATTTTCTCTGCAATGATTCCCATATGGACGGTATTTCCAAGCCGCACCGGCACAATTATTTCGAACTTTTAATCGTGCTCAAAGGAAAAATCATGCAGGAAATCGAGGGGAAGGAATATCTCTACCCTGCCGGTTCCTGCTGCCTGATCAATCATAACATCACGCATACGGAACGTTTTCTCAAGGAGGGGTTCGTCCTTTTCCTGGGGCTGAGAATGGATTTCGTCAAGGAGCTAATAGCCGGAAGCAAGTCCGCCATCTTCCCCGCCTCCAACCTTGCCACTTCCAATTCCATATTTACGTTCATGGAAGAAAACATTGTCAGTGACGCGCAAAAATATTACCTCGATTTCTTTCCGGTCTACCAAAACCACAAAAGCACCGAAACACTCCACCGCGTCGCCGACTCGCTGGTCCGCGCGTTATTCCTGCCGCGGCTGGGCGTGGACCATGTGTTGAAGGGGCTGCTCTACGAATTATTCGACTACCTGGACACGAAGCAGGCGTACCACGTCATTCCGATGAAGCTCAGTTCCAAAAACGACGCGTTGCTCTTTTCCCGCATCCGCCACCTGATGGAGGACACGAACGGCCGTATGCCCCGTGCCGAGCTGGAAAAGGCATTAAATTACAGTGGAAATTACCTCAACACCATCGTCAAAACGTACACCGGCAGGAACCTGTTCGACTATGGCATGACGTTCTGCATGAAACGGGCCGCGAGGCTTTTAACCGAAACGGACATGTCCGTGGCGGCGATTGCCGAAACGCTGAAATTTTCCAACCAGGGACATTTTTACAAGTTGTTCAAAGAAACCTTCGGCTGCCTGCCGAAAGAATATCGAAGGACGCACAAAACGGCATGAAACTGATGGCGAATCCGCCCTGATCCGTAACTCACGTTTCCATGCCGTTTTTCCGTTTGTTCCTATATGCGGCTGGTCAAAGCCATGCCCACACGGCCTTGGCGACTCCGTAAGGAATTTCACTCTACGTCCAATTTTAAAAAATCAATTTCCAGGTCATCGTAAATTCCGGCCTTCACCTTGTCCGAAAGGGAGTAATCCCGCATTTTGTCACGCGCGAAATCGTACACGATAACATGGTTTTTTTCATAATCCACGACCCAGTACTCTCGAACTCCCGCCGTGCGGTATTTCAGCAGTTTCTTGTAATAATCCATCGGGCGGCTCGTGGGTGAAACCACCTCGATAATCCAGTCAGGCGCGCCATTACATCCTTTGTCCGTAAGCTTGTCCTTATCACAAACGACAACCAGGTCAGGCTCGACATAATTATAGTCGTCCCCATTCAAAAACACGGCAAACGGAGCGATATTCACCTCGCATGAGCCCTTTTTTCCATCAACGTAATCCGCAATTTTACGATATAACGCGCCCACGACACGCTGGTGCAGCCTCCCGGGTGAAGCCATCATATACAGTTCGCCGTCAATCAACTCCGCCCTCTGCCCCTCCGGCAAGTTGTATACATCATCTACCGTGTAATATTTTATTTGCCTTGCCACGCTCATTTTCCCACGCCCCACTAATTAAAGTACACCAGCTCTTTAATCTCCTCGGCCGGTTCCACGCACTCCGCCGTGATGACCGGTCCACGTCCGCGATACATCTTGAGTTCCTCGTAGCTTATCTTTCCACGCACCTTCACCCACTGTCCGGCCTTCGGCTCCATCGCCCCGCCGACTTTACAGACATAGCCAAGAAAACTCGTATCGTCCGCACAGCAAGTCATCGCCATGCGCCCTGGCAGAAACGTGTTCGCCGGAAAGCTTTTGGGCCGCAGCGCCCTGGCCACGAATTCCACGGTCTTCCCGTCATAACGCTCCTCATGCTCCATCGCGTCGACGTACCAGATACCATAATCCTCCGGGCGGATTTCAACCACCGGCTGCTCCAAGTCAAACGGCACGCTGTCCGCAAAAATGTCCTCGATTTCGCCTTCCTCGTCCTCAAAAATGACCTCCGCCTGGGGGCTTACCACCTTCACGCTTCTTCTGTATCCCGCCAGGGGCTTCGTGTCCGTGCATCGGTTAAAAAGCACCATTTCCGAGCCACGAACCATTTCCACGAACAAAGGCTTCATGTTATTTAAGTAGACCTGGAACGTGCTGGCATCGACCGTCGTCAGCTTCTGCTCCATCATCCAGCCGGTTGGAAGGGTCATCGCCTCGAATTCGCTGACCCGCCACATGCCGTTGTACTCAATGACGACCCGCGCCGGATGATGCTTTTCATCCATTTTACGAAGCCACTCTTCCGTCAAATCCTCGGGATTTTCCACCGTCTCCACGACCGTGCGGTGCTTCTTTAGCAACATCTCGTCGTATTCCTCCTCGCCTTCCTCGCAGAGGATCAAAAGCGTCGCCCCCCGAATCTGAAAATAATTTTGCGTCAACGTGAACTGTAAAAACTGCGTCTTCCCGCTGTCCAAAAATCCGGTCATCAGATAAACCATAACCTCGCGCTGTTTCATGTTTTTTCACCCTTTCGAACCAGTCCATTATACTCACGACAGATTTTATCTGCCGTGAGTATCGCTAAAGCCGCAGCCGCAAAGCGGCATATTTCCTTATGCGGCCGTACACATTATTTCACGCCAAACAATCCGGCAATTTTTTCCTCATTCAGCTTCGATCCGATCACGCACAAGCGCCCCGTATACTCGGCCGCCCCGGTGCGTACCTCGTGCTCCTTTGGCACCATGTCAAAATAAATCCATTCTCCATCGGCTCCTGCCACCATGCCCTTCGCACGCAGAATCGTCCCATATTGATCGTCCGAATCCAGCGCCTGCAAAATCTTCGTGATTTCCTCTTTCGTGTAAGTCTTAATCGTCTCGCGCCCCCAACTGGTGAACACCTCGTCCGCATGATGGTGGCCGTGATGGTCATGGTGATGGCCTTCATGGTCGTGATGGTGGTCGTGGCCACATCCGCATCCCTCGTCATGATGGTGGTGATGCTCATGGCCCTCCTCGTCATGATGATGGCGCTCGTGCCCCCCCTCGTGGTCGTGATCATGATGATGGTGTTCGTGCCCCTCCTCATCGTGATGGCGATGCTCGTACCCTTCCTCATCGTGATGGTGATGCTCGTGCCCTTCCTCATCGTGATGGTGGTGCCCATGCCCTTCCCCGTCATGGTCATGATGATGTCCGCATCCGCAGGATTCCCCGTGCCCATGCACTTCACCGCACTCCGGGCAGGCAAGTTCCGCCAGCAGTTCTTCTTCCAAAGACTTGCCGCCCTCCATCGTCTCCAACAGTTTCCCCCCGGATAACCGCTCGATAGGGGTCGTGATAATCGGCGCCTTTGCGTTCATGGTGCGCAAGATTTCCACGCTTTCCTCGATTTTCCCCTGCTTTGCCTTGTCTGTCCTGCTCAAGATGATTGCGCCCGCATATTCAATCTGGTTACTGAAAAACTCGCCGAAATTCTTGCTGTAAATCCTGCATTTCGTCACGTCCACGATGGTCGTGAAACTGTTCAGCCTTGCGTCCAAATCCCCCTGCGCATCCTGCACCGCCTTAATCACGTCGGAAAGCTTCCCCACCCCCGACGGCTCAATCAAAATGCGGTCGGGATGGTACGTCTCTACCACCTCGTGCAAGGACTTCCCAAAGTCGCCCACCAGAGAGCAGCAGATGCAGCCGGAATTCATTTCCTTGATTTCGATTCCCGAATCCTTCAAAAAACCGCCGTCGATGCCAATCTCCCCGAACTCGTTCTCGATCAGGACGACCTGCTCGCCGACAAACGCCTCCTTCAGCATCTTTTTAATAAATGTCGTCTTTCCGGCTCCCAAAAAACCGGAAACAATATCAATCTTCGTCATGTATAACGCCTCCTAAAATTCTTTCTTCGCACCATTATAATCCTCTTTTTGCAAGAATGCAAGTCAGAGGGCCACCATACGTTTTTTGAAAATGGCATTCTGGAAACACTTCAAAATCCCATAGGTTTTTTCCCATCATGTTTTAATGTAGCCACTTTTCCCACAATCCAGCAAAAGCTCCACCGGGCAATGATCCGACCCCGTCACGTCGGTCAGTATCTCTGCGTCCTTCAGCTTGTCCTTCAAGCCTTCCGACACGCAAAAGTAGTCAATCCGCCATCCGGCATTTTTTTCCCGCGCCTTGAAGCGGTAAGACCACCAGGAATAAACGCCCTCCCGTTCGGGATAAAAATAGCGGAACGTGTCGATGAACCCGGCGTTTAAAAGTTCCGTGAACTTCTCCCGCTCCTCGTCCGTAAATCCGGCATTCTTACGGTTCGTCTTTGGATTCTTCAAATCAATTTCCTGGTGCGCCACGTTCATGTCCCCGGTCACGATGACCGGCTTTTTCGTTTCCAGACCCTTCAAATATGCCCGGAAATCATCCTCCCAGCGCATCCGGTAGTCAAGCCGCTTTAATCCGTCCTGCGAATTTGGCGTGTACACCGCCACGAAATAAAAATCCGCAAACTCGCAAGTGATGACGCGCCCCTCCTGGTCGTGCTCCTCGATGCCGATGCCATAGCTGACGGACAAGGGTTCCACCTTGGAAAAAACCGCCGTCCCGGAATATCCCTTCTTCACCGCATAATTCCAATATTGATGATACCCCTCCAATTCCAAATCAAGCTGCCCCGCCTGCAGCTTCGTCTCCTGCAGGCAGAAAATGTCGGCATCAATCTGCTTGAACACGTCCAAAAATCCCTTTTGCATGCAGGCCCTAAGGCCGTTCACGTTCCACGATACCAGTTTCATTCCAGTTCCTCCCCGTCATGATTCACACATGCCGACGCAAAAATACGCCACACGTTTTGACCACGAGTTCCGCACGTCCCGGCGCGATTGACGCACCATCCGCACGCCCTCCGTTCCATCACTTCGTCTCGTCATACTCGATGATGCACCGTTCGAAGGCATTGACCACCTGCGTTTCCTCGTACTGGTCATACCTCTTGTGCCGCCTGCCATAATTCAAGTGCACGTGTCCGTGCAGGAAATATTTTGGTTTATATTTTTCCATCAATGATCGAAACGCCGTGAACCCCTGGTGCGGCAAATCCATCCCGTCGTTTAACTGGTAGGCCGGGGCATGGGTGACGAGAATGTCAAACCCCTTCTTACGCCGCAGTTTCCACCAAAGCTTCCTTACCCGGCGGTTCATCTGCGCGTCCGTGTACTGGTGCTTTCCAGGACGGTAACGCATGGAACCGCCCAGCCCCAGGATGCGCACGCCCTTGAACACGAAAATGTCGTCCTCGATACAGACGCACCCCTCCGGCGGCTTGGTTTCGTATTTTTCATCATGGTTCCCATGCACGTACAACACCGGAACATTAGACAATGTCACCAAAAACATCAAGTAATCCGGGTTCAGGTCGCCGCACGATATGATCAAGTCAATGTCCTTTAATTTGCCCGGCTCGTAAAAATCCCACAAATACCGGGACTCCTCGTCCGCAATCGCCAGAATTTTCATCCGATACCGGTCCTTTCTATCGCCCCTTGCTGGTTCACCACCGGCTCCGCCTGCGGGACGAGGCTCTTTTTCTGCGGTATGCTGCCGACGACGTTCTCCGCCAGCCAGTCCATCTTGACAATCTCGTCCGGGGTCAGGTCGCGCTCCGGGTCGCCCTGCACGATGCCTTTCTGCGAATATAGGATGCCCGAAAACGGATTAAATTCTCCCCTGCGGATGGTATCTTTCAAAAGATTGACCAGACGCTTCGTGCCAATCGGCAAATTCTTTGAACAGATGATGTCAATCACGTCGGCCGACATCCCCCACCAATAGTTGATGGCCTTGTTGTTGTCCGGCGCGACCTCGTACTTCCAAGTGCCATCCATCACCTTGCGGATTAACTGCTCATAAAACTGCCCCCAGTGCAGCACCGGCATCGCAATGTTGCGCGTGTACTCGCCGTCCATCTGGTAAATGCCAAAATACCGGGAGCATTCCTCGGGAATCACCATGTCGCGCCCGGAAATACAGTCCACGCCCAAACGGTGGATGTTCTCGTTCAAATCCTGGTCCTTTATCGAACTCCACTCCAAATACACCTGCGCCCGCGGGTTGGTAATCTTCGCCCCCAGGGCGAACGCGTTGATGTTGGCAATTGAGCCATAAATCGGATAATCTGCCACGTAAGCCAGCTTGCCGTGCTCGGCCATCGCCCCCGCAATCGCGCCCATCAAGAACTTCGCCTCGTGCATCCGCGCGTAATAGGTGCGGATGTAGCGGTGCGAGGTATTAAGCGAACAGTTCAAAATCCCCACCTTCGGATTCGCGATTGCCGCCTTGACGCTCGCCTGCGCGAACGACGGGGTCGTCGTGAAAATCAGGCCGCACCCGTCAGCGACGGCCTCCTTAAGCACCTGGTCTATATTCTCCAACGTCGTGTTCTCGTAACACACCGTGGTCGCCTCGTCCGAGAACGCCGCCTCCAGATGAAGCCGTCCCAGCTCGTGGGAGTACGTCCAGGCGGAGGACGTCGGAGTCTTGGCATAGACGAAGGCAATCTTGAGATGTGAAATGCTGGGCTGCAAAATTCGGCTTAACAGCGGCTTCTTCGCCTGCACCGGGTTCATCTGGATGTCCACGCTCTCATCTTCATTTAACAGAACAATTTCTTCCCAGAACGCCTCTATCAATTCCTTAAGTTGCACCGTTGTGTGCGCCTCCACCTCGCGGTATCCATACATCTCAATCAGGGCGAGAAACGCGTCCCCGGCCGGAATGGACAACTCCGCCCCGCCATGCGCGTTATACTCCGCCAAAAAGCGTCCATAAATCGCGCTAAAGTCCAGCTGCTCCTCCCGGCTCCATTCCTCGCCCGGCGCCTTTCCCACCAGTTCCTGGAGCTTTACAAAGCTTCCCAGTTTCGTAAACCAGACATAATTGACCTTGGAACAATCATAAAAATCCAAAAACTCATAATACAGCTTATTTTCCGGCTCGTCCGTCCGCCTGGGAATGATGCGCGTCACCGTGCCGAAAATCGTGACCGCCCCAAAATACTTCATCACGCTGACCCGTTTGTTTCCCTCCTGCACGTAAAACTTGTTCATGTATTCATACGCCTTGACAGGCTCGTGGATGCCTTCCTTCACGTGGCTGGTGCTAAGCGTGGACCATTTGTCCGCAAATTCCGTATTTTCTTTCAATATCGGCATAAAGTTGGCCGCGAACGAATTGCTCCGCCCCCCAGTCCTCGTGCCGACAATCTGGCTGACCGGTATCTGCACGAGTCCAAGCGACACTTCCGAATAATCGTGCCGCTCCGGCAATATCTCGTCGAGCACCTCCAGCGTGGCACGCTGCCCCAGCATCATCCGGGTGTCGTAATTCTTCTTTCCCATCTTGTACGCTCTTACATAATCTTCCTGTGACATGATAAATGCTCCTTCCTTATGATTCCCCAATCAAAACTTTTTTCCCTTCGAACGCGAACCCATATTTTTTTATCCGCTCCGGCCCTATCCCCGCGTCTTTTAAGTCCGTCGCGTAACCCTTCTCTTCAATCTGCTTCAAGGCCTCGCTAACGGCCTCTTCAAGCGTCTGGTTTTTTGCCTTCCGGCAGACCTTGAACTCGATGATGATGGCATCGTATTCCTTGCTTCGCGGCTCCAGCATCACGTCATAGCGCCCATAGCCGCTTTCCCGGTTGGACGTGACTTTGTAGCGGTCCGCCAAATCGACCATCAGTCCTAACACAAAGCCGTGGTAGAAGCGTTCCGGCTCTGATTCCTCCGCCGAACCATTTCCAGTGTCGAAAAAGCTAAACGTCGTGGAAGTGATTCGGTTCATATAGTCGTTCATGGCCTCCACGTCGCCCGAAAGCAACGCCCTGATAAACGCGTTATAGGCCGACGCGGGCATTTGAAACCAGCTATTTATCATGTCTTCAAACATAACATGCACTTCCTGATTCGTCAGCTTCAAATCATATTCTGGCTTTCCACGTTTATTGAATTCACATGACTCCACGCGCAGATACCCGCTCGCCAGAAGCATGCTCCAAACCGCGCCCTCCCCACTGTCCAGCTGGTTATACACGATTTGCTCGTCAATCTTTGTGTGGAGCGTCCCACCTGCCAACAAGTCCTCCATGGTGACCTTCACGTCCGCGCTCCCCTCGCGAATCAGCTTCCCAACCAGGCTGTTGCTGCTCGTGTTCGCCCAATATGTGGTGAACTTTCGCTCATCCAGATAACCGATAATGGACCATGGATTATAAATGTCACGTTTTCTGCCAAACGCGAACCCGTCATACCATGCCCTGACATTTTCGCGCTCTTCGTAGAGCCCGTACTCTTTTAACGCCTCCCAGACTTCCTCCTGCGTGAAGCCAAAAGAATCCTCGTAGCTTTCCGAAGTCGTAGTCACCACCTTCGGATTGTTAAAATCTGAAAAAATGGATTCCTTGCTCACCCGCGTGATGCCCGTCATCAGGGCTCTTTCCAGATAAGGGTTCGTCTTGAACGTGGAATTGAACAAACCACGCATAAAGGAAGTAAATTCCTTCCAATAACCGCACACATAGGCTTCCTGCATCGGCGTGTCATACTCGTCCAGCAAAATAATGACCCTTTTGCCATAATAACGCATCAGATATTCCGACAGCATGTTCAAGGAATCCGCCACCACGGAGTCATCCATATCGGCAGACATTTCCCGAAACATGGTCTTTTCCCTCACGTCCAGCAAATCCCCGTCCAACAAAAAATCGTATTCCTTATACAACCTCGTGATAAGCAGGCAGACGCTCTTGCGTGCGCTCTGAAACGAGATATTCTTCACCTTTGCAAAGCTTAGGAAAATCACCGGGTAGCTCCCCTGCAGTTTCCTGTATTCTTCTTCTTCCCAAATGGACAAATTCTCAAACAAGTCGCCCCTGCCCGCATATTTGACAGAAAAAAACTTCTCCAACATGCTAAGGTTCAACGTCTTGCCGAACCGCCTGGGACGGGTAATCAAGGTCACCTCGTCCTTATTCTCCCACCATTCTTTGATAAATTTTGTCTTGTCCACGTAGAAAATATCATCCGTAATCAGCTTCTCAAAATCCTGATATCCTATCCCTATCGTTTTCGCCATAATACACCTCCATCAAACACAGCCCACTTGCCGGGGCCAAAAAGCCGGCGTCCGCGCGGCTCCCGGATTCAAGCGCGTCCTTCACGCTCTTCGGTGCACGTTTTCCAGTACCGACTTCCAAAAGCGTCCCGGTGAGAATGCGCACCATGTGGTACAAAAAGCCGCTCCCCTTATACCGAACGCGAACGATGCCAGGACGCTCGCCCGTTCCCTTCACGCCTCCAAATTCCGCCACCCTGCCAGTTTCGTCGGTCGCGTCGGCCACGTCAGTCCCGTCGGCTACCTCCACGATGTCAATCCCGTCAATCCGCCGCACCGTCGATTTTTCGTCCACGCGATCCGTAAACGCGGCAAAATCATGCGTTCCCAGCAAATACAAGGCCGCCCGCCGCATGGCCAAAACGTTCAGTCCCCGCCCTTTTGTCAGCGGATAATGGAACGTATATTTTCTCATAAACGGGTTCGCCTTCTCCCCCGTGTCTATCGTATACTCATAACATTTTCCCCTGGCCGAACGGCGGGCATGGAACCCGTTTTTCACGAGTCTCGCGGAAAACACGCGAATATCATCCGGCAACTTTTCATTCAGCCCCAAAAGAAACGCCTCGTCGTCCACCTTTCCCGCCAATACCACGCTGGCCGCCTGGGCGCGGGCGTGCACGCCGCCGTCCGTGCGCCCCGAACCGTTCACCTCCACGGCGTAACCCGTCATTTCCCCGATTGTTTTTTCCAACATGCCTTGTATGGTCAGTTCCGTGTCCGGCTGTCTCTGCCAGCCCCGATAACGCGAACCGTCGTAGGCAATCGTCAATTGATACGTGCGCATCGTCCACCTCTTTCCTGCATGCCCCGGCACACAACCACCATGCATGGCAAAAATCGCCATCTCCTGGCACGCCCCGTGCCACCATGCCGCGCCTCACAGCATGCCCTTGTATTGCGACGGGGAAATACCGTACTCCTTCTTAAACGCTTTGTAGAAGGTCGTATAATCCCTGAACCCCACCTCTTCAAACACGTCTTCCATCGTCCGTCCCTCCTGTATCAGGTTCTTGGCCGCAATCAGGCGGCGCCTCGTGACCCAGCGGTAAAAGCTGACGCCCAGCTTCTGCGAAAACAAATGGCTGACCGTGCTTTTGCTCACCAAGAACCGGCGCGCCGTCTGCTCCAGGGTAATCTTGTCCTCCAGATGGTTTTCGATATACGCGGTAACCTCGTCTATCAATTCTGGTTTTTCTTGTGGAACCGGTTGGACGGACGCAAACGCGCGGGAAAGTTCGACCAAAAGAACCATCGCCTCCCCACACAAGGCGGCCTTGTATCCCGGCCTCTGCATCAAGTCCTCCTTGCAGCATTTACGGAAAATACCCTCCATTTCCTTCTCCCACGGCGTTCCGGCCGTGCGAACCAGGCTCGCGCCCGAAATCATTTCCAATGAATTGTCACACATCGGCCCGAAAATGTCAACAAAATTTTTACTGACCCATACCACGTACCGCCGATACGGTTCCACCATTTTTTCCAAGAACAAGGGCTGGTGGCTGACACCCGCGGGTGCGACCACGACATCGCCCCTTTGTAGGCGGTACCTTTCCGTTCCCAGCATGTACTGGACATTTCCACTGCGGCAAAATAAAATCTCATGAAACGTGTGGCTGTGGAGCTGCACCACGTCGACAGTCCGGCTATAGTCCTCATGCGCGTTCACGTAGGGCGAGTCCATCTCCAGTTCCAGATATAAATTGTCACTTTTACTGTACCCGTTTTTTTCATAAAATTCCGCTCGCTGTCGATCCACTTCCTCCCATTTTACTTCTTTTTCAAAATCCATGGAACGCCTCAACCTGGAAATTTTCACAAAATATTCCTCCCATCCCAAAAGAACTTGTTTATTTATTATAATCTCTTTTGCGAGATTTGCAATATTTTTTCTTTCATTTGCAATTCTAATTTCCCATTTTGTAGAGTATCATGGTTTCAAGATTCAATGAAACCGGGTATTTCCAGCCTCTTGGCAAAGACACCCATGCCGGCATGACTGGCGGGCGCCGGTCCGAAGGAAGAGGCGTCGAATACCCACGGCACACATGTATGGAGGTAATGAGAGATGGCAAAAGAAAAACGACAAACAAGCGGGCTCACCAAGAAGCATATCATCGGTTACGGCCTTGGTGACATGGGCGGATGTATGACGTTCGCCCTGATGGGATCCATGGTGACCCGCTACTACACCAACGTCCTGCACGTCAACACCGTGATTCTTGCAACGCTGCTATTGGTATGGAACATATGGGACGCGGTCAACGACCCGATGATGGGCGCGTTGATGGACAAGATGTTCGCAAAGCACCAGGACAAGCGTGGGAAGTTCCGCCCCTGGCTGTTGCGCTCGACGCCACTTTTGGCAATCACGTCCATCGTCTTTTGGACGGTTCCCACCTTTTTTGAAGGAACCACGATGCTCGTGGTATTGTTCTTCTGCAAGATTTTGTACGAAGGAATGTACACGATGTTCAACATCCCCATGGGTTCCCTGCTCTCGGCCATGGCCGACACGGATTCCGAGCGCGCGACGCTTTCTTCCGCCCGCGGCTTCGGCTCCATGATTGGTAACATCATCCCCATGGTCATCCTGCCACAGCTGCTGCAAAAATTTGGCGACACGTCCAAGGCATTCGGCATCGGCGCGGCCATTTGTGCGTTGATTGGATTTGTATTCTGTTTCCTGCACTATTATTGGACGGAGGAACGCAACATCAGTGTCGGGATGCCCGAGGATGCGGCGAAGGTGAAGTTCACGGACATTTTGAACGTGTTCCGCGTAAACCGCCCGTTTCTCGCGCTGTGCATCCACGGGATCTGCATCTGCACGATGCAATACGTGAATTCCACGCTCGGCACATACATGTACGCCGACGTGTTCGGGGACGTGGGGGCGATGAGCATGCAGAGCATGATTTCCATGGTGCTGGGCATCGTGACAATGCTGGTCGTGCCGAAGATTACCAGGAAGTTCCAGCTGGAAAAGGTTATCCGCTTCTGCCTGCTCGTTTCGGCCGGATTGTATTTCGTACTGTTCGCCGTGCTTGCCGCGACGACCATCAGTCCCTGGATTTACATGGTTTGGGTCGGCATCGGCATGTCGTTCGGCTCCGTTTCCATCTACATGCAATGGGGTCTTGTCAGCGAGGCTACCGATTATAACGAGGTGGTAACCGGAAAGCGCACCGAGGGTTCCATTTACGGCACGTTCAACCTGACCCGCCGTATCGGGCAGACCATCGGTAACTCCGCGGCCGTCCTGGCCCTTGGCTGGATTGGCTACGACACGGCCCTGGCGGCGACGGGTGCCTTGCAGGCGTCGTCCGTGCAACTGGGATTAAAAGTGCTCTGCGTCCTGATTCCCGCCATCTTCCTGCTCGGCTCCTGGTGCGCGTTCCGTTTCGTATGGAACATCACGCCGGAGAAACGTGCGGAAATGAAGGCCTTCAAGGAGGCGAAAAAACAGAACGGGTAAGGCGTAAAATGTAACCACGTATTTTTATACTGCGCGGCAAAAGGATTTGCCGTGCAGTTGCGCCAGCCGCAGCCGCGAAGCGGCATAATTCCGTATGCGGCTGTGCGCATCCCGTTATACTGAACGGCAGATTTATCTGGCGTTCAGTATAACGCGCCGGATGCCGGTAAAAACCGGCATCCGGCATAAAGCCAAAAGAGGTATGACCATGAAAAATATAATAGAGACACCATGCGGGCAAATCAGGGGATGCGGCTGCCAGTGGCCCGGCGTGACCGCCTTCAAGGGTATCCGCTATGCCACCGCGGGACGTTTTGAATATCCCCAAATCGTCACCCATTGGGACGGGGAATACGACGCGACCGCCTACGGTAACTGCTGTTACCAACCGCGTTCCTTCTACGACGAAGAGCAAGTGCCGGAAAAGGCATTTTATTACAACGAGTTTCGCAAAGGCGAAACTTATACTTATAGCGAGGACTGCCTGTTTCTAAATGTCTGGATGCCGGAAAACGCCACGCCGGAAAGCAACCTGCCCGTTTTGTTCTACATTCACGGCGGCGGTTTTACCGGCGGCTGCGGGCATGAAAAGCATTTTGACGGCCCCGTCTGGGCATCCAAGGGTATCATCGCGGTCACGATCAATTACCGCCTGGGGCCGCTGGGATTCCTTTGCCTGCCGGAACTGGCGGCAGAAGCCGGGCACACGGGAAACTATGGATTGTTCGACCAGCTGGCCGCGCTTCGATGGGTATCCGAAAACATCGCGGCGTTCGGCGGCGACGCAAAAAATATCACTTTAATGGGGCAGAGCGCCGGCGCCATGAGCGTGCAGCAGCATTTGTTAAGTCCCCTCTCAAGACCCTATGTCGCGAAGGCGGTGATGAGCAGTGGGTGCGGCGTGAACAAGATGTTCGGTTCGGCAAATCCGCCCGAGAAGTCCTACGATTTCTGGCACCAGGTGATGAAGGCCGCCGGATGCGGCGATTTGGCCGCTTTCCGGGCATTGCCCGCCGAAGATTTGTTTGCCGCCATGGACAAGATGAAAAAGGAGCAAAACGTCAAAGGCATGTTTTGCGCCCCCTGCACAGACGGTGTTTTCACGCCAAAGGCACCGCTTGATATCGTGGCCGCCGGGGAACAGGCAGACGTTCCCACCATGGTCGGCACCAACAGCGAGGACATGTTTCCTCCCATCCTGCACAACATGGCAAAAGGGTGGTGCAGGACGCAATACGCGGCCGGAAAAGGGCCGTCCTACGCATATTATTTTGACCGGAAATTGCCCGGCGACAAGAACGGGGCGTGGCACAGTGCCGACTTGTGGTATTGGTTCGGCACGTTGAAAAACGGATGGCGTCCCTTCACGGAGAAGGACGAGGAATTGAGCGGCCAGATGAGCGGCTACCTTGTCAACTTTGCCAGGAACGGGAACCCGAACGGCGAGGGCCTGCCGGCCTGGAAGCCGATTACGAAAGAGCAGGGCAAAGTGCTCTGCCTGGGAGAAAAGGAAACCCGCATGGGAAAACCAGGCGCGCTGAAAATGTACGCTACCATGCTGACGAAAAAATCGGTGGGCGAGTGAGCAAAATTCAAAACAAAAACAGCTTGTTTTTTTCCCTCGCCGCTAAAAACAACTCAAAAATGCGTTAAATAGAGAGTCCGGCTTGCCGGACTCTCGCGTCGGAGCGGGCTGCGTCAGCAGCCATTTTCTTTATGCTCGAAGTGCGCATCCCCCGGAAGGTTTTATATCATCGGGAACGAAGTTTCTTATGATATAACAAATTGCGGCAAATCCAACATGTGCGGGATTCGCCGCAATTTTTAATTCAAGAACGCCACCGGCGTTCTTGCGGCGGCGCACAAGTAGCCACGTTGACAAAGTACATCTTCGTGCGCCTGCCATCCGCCGGAGGCATCCTCCGTAACATAGCCGCCGTCCGGGACTTTTACAGTAAACCGTGCTCAAATACATCGAATTCTTCTTTTTGGCGTTTTGAGGTGTATGTTCCACTCACGACTTCATCCAGCACTTGTTCTGAAAAGTGCTCCCAGCTCGCCGCTTCCCTTCCCGCCAAAATCGGATAGAAAGCAACTCCCGCCTCCCGCGCGGCCAGATAATCGCCCACGGCATCCCCGACCATGATGATTTTCGACTTTTCGTATCCTTCCTCCACCATTTTCCTGATACAAGCGGCCTTTGTTCCGACATCCTGCGCCATGGCATAATCCACGTACTTGAGAAGCCCGCGGCGCGACCACTCTTCCTCCATGGCCTCCCGGTTGGCGCTTGACACGATTGCCAGGTCGGCAACCGCCTTGATTTTTTCAAACGCGTCCCGGACCCCGGGAAACTCCCGCTTCTCTTCCCCGGGAATGTTCTGGATTTCCTCGTTCACCCGCCGGCTCCACGCAAACGCCTTTTCCAGCAGCCCGCTCCCTTTGGCCTCCTCGATAGCCGCCTGCAGGCTGGCTTCCGAATACGCGTCGGTATGGTTTACCCAATTCGCGAGCTTCTCCAACCCGCTTATTTTCACATACCGCGCGTCCACCTCCTCAAGCATCAAAAGCAGTCCCTGGAAACGGTTCATCCCTCTTTTTTTCGTGTATAAATTCATTTCGTTCCAGCGCGCCAAGATTGGTTCTTCCCATTCCCCGAGCCCGAACTCCTTCACCAGCTGCGGGCCGAAACAACGCACGTGCTTGATTGTCATCGTGTCCATGGCGCATCCGTCGCTGTCAACGCAAACCAGGTAATCCTTCATCTCGTTCCCCGCCTTTCATCCACCTGAAATTTTGATCCACGCCCCGGCCGGCCGTGAATAAGAATGGTTTCAATTTTTTCACAAGCAGGAACGGAATGGAATGTTCTGCGGCACCTCGAAGCAGTCCTCGAACCCCCGGCGATGGTGGTAGTACATTTTGTCCTTGTCCGCCGGATATGTATATTTGCCGCCCACCTGCCAGAAAAACGGATGGAACTTGTATTCGTTGCGGTCCTTCTTAAAATCATACAACACCTTGATTTCCTCGCAGTCCGCCTGGAAATTCGTCCACACGTCCCAATGAATCGGAACCACGACCTTGCACCGCAGGTTCTCGGCCATCCGCAGGATGTCGATGGAGGTCATCTTGTCCTGCATGCCGATGGGATTTTCCCCGAACGATCCGAACGCCACGTCCACGTCATAGTCCTTTCCATGCTTTGCAAAATAAATCGAAAAATGGGAGTCACCAGAATGGTAAATGTTTCCTCCCGGCGTTTTCAGCAGGTAGTTCACGGCCTTTTCGTCCATGTCGGTCGGACACACGCCGGTAAGCTCCTCGCGGTCTTCCCCGGTGGAGTCCGTGGTCACGATACAAGTGCGGTCGAAGCTGTCAAGCGCGATGATTTCAATATCCTTCACCCTGACCGTATCGCCGGGCCTTACCACGATGCAGCGTTCTTTCGGAACCCCCCATTTCACCCATGTCTCCACAGATTTTTCAGGCCCGATGAACGGCACCGGAATCACGTTCCCATCCGCGTCCGTCGTCGTCATGCCCGATTGAATCACGTGTGCCGCCCATTCCGCCGACATATGGTCCTGGTGGTAATGGGTCGCCAACACCGCGTCCACGGTGGAAAACGCGAACGGGTCGATTACGAACGGGACGTTTCGCAAATTGGGCTGCATCAACCGACCGCCGCACATGTTCGCCATCTGGTGTCCCGGCTTCATCTTATTGTCGCCGTGGGTGCGTTTTCCGTTCCCGCACCACAAATCCACGGTAAGGTTCGCCCCGCCCGGCGTTTTCATCCAAATGCCCGTGCACCCCAGCCACCACATGGCGACGTTGCCCGGGGCCACCACCTCACGCTCGATGTCTTCCACCAGCCACGTCCCCCACTCCGGAAACGTACTTTTTATCCACGATTCTCTCGTCATTTCACTAATCTTACTCATTTTCCTTCTCCTTGTTCCTTGTCATCCTTCATGCCTATCCAGGCGGGGCGGAAACCGCCACCCCTTGCGCCGCCCGGCCTAAACAGGGCGGGTGTCGCCATCCCTTTGCTCCCGAAAGGCCTAAACGGGGCGGATGTCGCCATCCCTTTGCCCCTGCGAGACCTAAACGGGGCGGATGACGCCATCCCTTTGCCCCTGCTCCCGGGCCAAACGCCCCTCCCCATATACCCCTACGGTCTACGTGCGCGCGTCCCAACGGCCGCAAAACACCTGCTCTTCATAATGCCCTTCGAACGCTTCCTCCCCAGAAATTTTACGCAGCAAATGGTCGATAACCGGCTCCGTCGGGGCATAGGCGTTGATGAACGTTTTCGCCATCGGAATGTCAATCAAGTGGTTCGTATAATTCAAAGACACGAATATGCTCGGCACCTCCCGGATATACCACGGATATTCCGTGGAATGCTTTACCGAAAGCTCCATGCGTACATTGTT
This sequence comes from Lachnospiraceae bacterium, assembly GCA_910574865.1. Classification (GTDB taxonomy): domain Bacteria; phylum Bacillota; class Clostridia; order Lachnospirales; family Lachnospiraceae; genus Schaedlerella. Next base: position 307,444 of record CAJTDN010000001.1, read on the forward strand.
CGCCTGCCCGTACCCGCTAACATTGATAAACGTAAATACCACGTCGTACTTCCTTTTAAATTCCTCCGCGCTTCCAATCAATACCGACTTCAGCAAAACGTCTTTTCCCGTTCCATGCTTTAACGCCAGGTCATAATAACTCTCATGCATGGTAACGTCATATCCAAACGCCTCCATTTTTCCGCGAACCATTTCTTTCACCGGGTCTTCGACGTTGCCCCGGGAAATCGGCGGGTTACTCACCACGATGACATATGCCCTCTTATGCGTTTTCGGCGACACGGGCAATTGTCCGAGCGTGTCCTTCACCAGCGTGATGCTTTTTCTTGCCGCTTCCTCCGCCATTTTCTTATGCTCCGTGCAACCAACGACACGCAGCCCCGCCTTCTCCGGCATCAGCGTCCCTGCCTGCCGCTTTTCGTGCAGCTTCAACTTCGCCTTCAGCGCAAGGATACGCGTGACTGCCTCGTCCAAACGTTCCTCCGTAATCACGCCGGTTTTATACCCTTCCAGCATATAACCAAAATCTTCCTCGATGTCGTTGAAAAATAAAAACATGTCGCATCCCGCCGCAATGGCGCGCGGAACCTGCTCACACCTTGGCATCGCGCTCGTGAACCCGCCCATGTGTGTGGCGTCCGTCACGATGACTCCGTTGAAATCCAACTCGCCGCGCAACAAGTTTTTCAAAAGGTTCCCCGACAAGGTCGCCGGCAAAATTTCCCCGTCCTTGATGGACGGATTGTATTTCCTTTCATACGCGGGTATGGCGATATGCCCGACCATCACGGCCTCCACGTGCTCTTCCTCAATCAGCGCCTTGTATACCTTGCCGAAGCTTTTTTCCCACTCCCCGCAGCTTAAATTATTGGTTCCCATGACCAGGTGCTGGTCAAGTTCCTCCACGCCATCTCCCGGAAAATGTTTCGCCGTCACGGCCACTTGCCCGTTTCTCATCCCCTGGATATAGGCCCTCGCGTTCGAAAGGACGACATCCGCTTCCGAGCCATAGCTCCTCGTGTTGACGACCGTGTTCCGCCAGTTCATCTTGATGTCGCAGACCGGACCGAAATTCCAGTTACAGCCAAGGGCGGCCATCTCGATGCCGCTGACGCGGCCCACGTCATAGGCGCACCTTGTGTCCGAAGTGGCACCGCAGGCGGCGGCGCTCGCGACGTAGGTTCCGTCCGAGCAGACGCCGTTCCCGCCACTGTCGCAATTGCTCGCAATCAGCAACGGGATTTTCGCGCATTGCTGATAGTATTCATTTTGCTCATAAATGGCCTTTGCATTTTCATTTTCATAGCGGCAACCGCCTAAATGGTACTTTTGTATCAGCTTCCTTTCTTCCTCCCGGTCTTTCTTCCGGTCCAGCATGATAAAAAGCTGGCCTATTTTTTCCTCCAACGTCATCGCGTCGCGGGTTCCGTTCACCCACGCCACGCCCCCGTCGTCCAGAAAGAAAGGATTCCCTTTTAAATCCACCATGACACTCCTCCATCTCCCCTGATTCGCAAAAACTCCCTACTTCCCTAAGTCCAGTCCCGCAAGTTCGGCAAAAAAGGCCTTAATTTGCGCGTCCTTTTCCTCCGCACTATCATAACGGCTTTGGGGAATCCGTTCCCGAAACGCTTTTCCACTTGGATAATCCGGGGTGTACCCGAGCAAATCGTTATACATGTCGCTGCCGCATTTTTCCTCAAAATACCTCTTATAGATTTCCACGCAGCGCGCGTCCGACCAGAGGGTGGCAAACCGCGTTTCTTCATTATAGCCGTATGGATCCGCGCCCTTTAGGACAACCCGTGCCTTGGCCTGGATGTTTCGGCTCGAGTCGCCCGCCAGCAGTGTGTAGGTTCCCGGTTCCACGGCAAACCGCTTTAATTTTTCATCGTAACTGGCAAATTTTTCCCATTTCAACTCAAAACACACCGTCCTGGTTTCCCCCGGCTCCAGCCCGATTTTTGCAAACGCCTTCAATTCCTTGTATGGCTTTTGCAAGGTCGGACGGTCATGGTGCATGTAAAGCTGAACCACTTCTTTCCCATATGCCGCCCCCGTGTTGGTGACGTCCACGGACACCTGGACCGGCTCGCCCTCGAACACGGGATTGTTCGTTTTCAAATCGTGAATCTCGAACGAGGTGTAGGAAAGCCCATGGCCAAACGGGTACTTTGGTTCTACCAGTTTCGTGTCATAATACCTGTAGCCGACGTAAATGCCTTCTCCGTACCACACTTCCCAGTTGTATCCGGGGAAATTGCCAAAGGTCGGGCAATCCTCGTACTTGTCCGGAAACGTGATGGCCAGTTTTCCTGACGGGTTCACGTTCCCATAAAGGATGTCGGATAACGCCCGCGCCCCCTGGCAGCCGGGAATAAACACGCATAGAATCGCGTCCGCGTTGTCTTCGTACGCACGCACGTCCACGGGGCCCGCGACATTCAAGACGAGTATCGTTTTCTTTCCGGCCGCCTTCGCCTGCCGAAGCGTTTCCGTCACATACTTTTGATCCTCCGGCTCCAAAAGCATCGCGTCCCGGTCCGCGCCCTCCCGGCCCTTCGACCGTCCGGCCACGATGACGTACTCCGACGCGACGTCATCTGCCCCCGCGTCTTCCAGCACGTTTTCCCCGCCGGTTTCCCGCATCCATTCGAGAAGGCTTTTGGACTTTCCGCGCAATACTTCCGCACTGCCGCCCCCGCATTCCAACAACTGGCGCACGCCTTCTCCCCGCAGGTTTACCACGGCATCTTTCTTGTGCGGCAATATTCCGTCGTTCTTTAGCAGCACGATTCCCTCGCATACCGCGTCATATGCCGCTTTTTCCGAATACTCCTTGTCAATCACCGAATACCTGTGTCCTTTCATGCACGGCATGTCGAGCAACGCCCTGAGGATCCTTCGCACGGACCGGTCCAAGTCCTCCATGGCAATCCTGCCGGCCCTCAAATCCTCCACGAACGCCCTCTCATCGGCGCGCCGCGGCATCTCCAGGTCGTTTCCGGCATGGAGCGCGTCCCCAGAATGGTACACGCCGCCCCAGTCACTGATTACGATTCCGTCAAATCCCCATTCCTTTCGCAGCAAGTCCGTGAGCAACCACCTATTTGCCGAACACGCCGTGCCGTTCAGCTTGTTATACGCGCTCATGACGGTCTTTGCCTTTCCGCGCCTTACGCACGCCTCAAACCCCGGAAAATAAATTTCGCGCAAAGCCCGCTCACAGACGTGGACATTAATTCCCTTTCGCTCCTTTTCATGGTTGTTTGCCGCAAAGTGCTTCGGATCCGCCAAAATACCCACTTCCTGCACGCCCTTGACAAATTCCAGCCCCAGTTCCCCGGTCAGGTACGGATCCTCCGAATAACTTTCAAACAAGCGTCCACCCAGCGGATCCCTCTGGATGTTCACGTTCGGGGACATCAACACGTCCACCCCGAACGCGTCAAGCTCCCTTGCCAGGGCGTTCGCGCAACGGTTCACCACCTGCGGATTCCACGTCGCGCCCAACAAAATTCCCGCCGGAAAGCTTGTCGCATTGTAAATTTGCTCCAAATCCCCGTTCAAATGCTTCTTTATCGCCTCATACGCGACCAGTTCGAATTCATTTAACTCCTCGGGATGAATCCGATGGCTCTCGCGCAGTTGCCGCAATATTTTCTCACATCGGCGGAGGCTCTCCAAAATGCCCTCGCCGGTTTCCATCGAGCAATAATCCGCGAACAGCTGGCGGAAATTCATTCCGGCCATCGAGTCCTTTGTCAAGGCGTTTGGGATGCCAAACCGCTCGATGGCCGCCGTTCCATACGGCAGCCCGCCGGTCGTCAGCCGTACCTTTTCTTCCAATGTCATTTCCTTAATCACTTGCTCTATCGTATCTTCTGCCAACCTGGTAGCCATTCTTTTAGTCTCCTTATCCCTTCACCGCTCCCGAAATCATGCCTTCCTCAAAGAAGCGTTGGAAGATGCAGTACAAAACAAAAATCGGTATTACGGACATCACGGATGCCGCCATGATCTGCCCATATTCCGCCGTGTACTCCGAACATAGGTTACGCAGCCCCAACTGTATGGTAAACAGTTTTGAATCACTGATATAAATCAACGGAGCCAAAAAGTCGTTCCACGTCGCCGTAATCGTCAAAATGGCCAGTGACACGATTGCCGATTTCGAAAGCGGCAACATAATCCTGCTATAAATTCCAAATTCGTTCAGACCGTCGATTCGCGCCGCCTCAATCAACTCGTTCGGAATTCCGTCATAAAACTGCTTGATCAAGAATACCCCCATCGGCGTAAACGCCTGAATCAAAATCAACGCCATGTGCGTATTGGAAAGCCCCATGTTTCGGATGATGGAAAACTGCGGGATCATGACAACCTGGTATGGAACCATCATCGTCGCCAAATATAGCAAAAACAACAAATCCCGCTCAGGAAACTTAATTTTACTGAAAGCGTACGCCGCCAAGGTCGAAGTAAGCACCTGCAGCCCGGTAATGATGGCCGTCAGCTTCACCGTGTTGAAAAACATCCTCGGATAGTTTGCAATCACCCAAATATTCGAATAATTTTCGAAATGAAACACTTCCGGAATCCATTGAATCGGAAATGCGAACACCTCCAGATTCGTCTTAAATGAAGCAGAAAGCATCCACACAAAAGGAATCAGCATAGAAAAGGTGAGAGTCAACACAACCGCATATTTCAATATGGCAAAAATCACATTTCGGCTTTTTGTTTTATTCATAATCATTATCTCCTTCTCCCACTATGCTTCCAACTTTTTGTTATGATAGAACTGAATCAACGTAACAACAAGAATCAGCAAAAACAGAATCATCGCTTCTGCCGACGCATATCCGAATTTATAATTCACAAACGCGTCTTCGTAAATCTTTAGAACCAACACGCTCGTCGCCCTTCCGGGACCACCCTTCGTCATCACGTAAATCGGCGTGAATACCTGGAACGAGTTAATGATACACATAATCGTCGCGTAAAACGTGACCGGACGCAAATTGGGAACCGTTACATAAATCAGTTTTTCCCATGCGTTCGCGCCGTCCACCGTCGCCGCTTCATATTGATCCTTCGGTATTCCCCGAAGCCCCGCCAGATAAGTAATCATGTAATACCCGATTCCCTTCCAGATAATCATGATCATGACCGCCAGAAGAGCCGTTTTTTGATTCGACAGCCACGAAGGCGGGTTGGCAATTCCAATCGAGCGCAGAATCTGGTTGATGGGTCCGCTTTTCGCGTTATACAAAAACTGCCAGACAACGGTCACCGCCACGATTGACGCGATATGCGGAAATAGCATGATTGCCCGGTAAACCGGCGCCCCCTTGACGCCGTTGTTCATCAAAACAGAAATCAAAAGTGACAAAACAATAATTAACGGCACCGTGACAATCGTATATATAATCGTGTTTTGCAACGAAATCACAAAACTGCTGTCGCTGAATAATTTGATAAAATTGTCCAATCCGACAAAATCCATTTTCTTATTCCCGTCATAATTTGTAAAGCTATAGAACAATGCCATAGCCACGGGAATCAGCGTGAACACGATAAAACCTAGAAAATTGGGCAATAGAAACAGATATGCCTTTCTACGGTTCCTTCGAACGATGGCCGTACTCTTTTTATTTTTTACACTGGTTTTACTCATAGTCATCTCCATTTAGAAAAACTTTCCATTCTTTGCCATCTGCAACAAAAATCTATATGACATTTCAAAACAAAGTGCCCAAGGCACTTTGTTTTCTTCCCTTATTCGGCGTTTTTAATCAGTTCCGCTCTCTGTGCCTCAAAATTCGCCACGAATTCTTCCGGCGTTTCATTTCCTGTCAGAACAAGCTCCATCTCTTTCTGACCGGCACTGATAATCTGGCTGAACACCGGGTTCGGCTCGCCAAAGCTATAGGTCACGTTGTCCGTCAACGCCTCGACGGAAGATTCGTCCAAGCTCAAATTTGCCTTGTAAGATTCTAAAACCCCATCATTCATGTAACCCGGAACCAACTTGGTCGTCGCCAGGATTTTCGCGCCCTCTTCACCACAGATGAAGGTAAGGAACCGATATGCCTCTTCCTGGTGCTTCGTGTCCGCGTTGATGCAAAGCGGCGTGGAAGTTACGAAACCATTTTTCTCCGTTCCTTCCCAATACGGGGATTTTGCCACGCCCCATTCAAAGCCCAGGTCTTCTTCGTTACTTAAGTTCTGCACGAACCAGGAACCGTTCCACATCATGGCCCATTCGCCCTTCAAAAAATACGTCTGGTCCTTGCTCATGGATACGGATTCTGCATACTCCTCCATCGCCCCGCTCTCCTGCAAGTCCAAAATCCAATCCAACGCCTTTGTCATGCATGACAAATCGGAAGTCGTAATGTCAAATCCATCCTCCGTGCCCGCCAATGCCGGGAAAATGAAACCTACCTTTGGATTGAAACAATATCCATAGATACCATCGTCCGTTTTCGACGAGATTTCTTTTGCAAGTTCTCCGACCTGCTCCCACGTCATGTCGTTCGACGGGTAATCCATCTGCGCGTCATCAAAAATGTTCTTATTGTAGAACAAAACCCAGTCATTCGTTCGAAACGGCAATGCATATACGCCGCCGTCAAACGTCATCTGCTGTTCGATTACGGTACCATACGGCGTCAGGTCATACTTGTTTTCTTCAAACAGCGGGGTCAGGTTCATACAGAAATCCTTACTCTGCACTCCAGGGAGCGCCGTGTTTGACTTTGCAAAAAACAAATCAATATCGTCTCCGCCGGATAGCATGGTTGTCAACTTCGTCTCATAATCCGCGTTCGGACTGCTGACCACTTCAATTTTAATGTCCGGGTTTTGATCTTCAAACGCCTCGATAATGGGTTCGTACGTGGACGGCCCGTCTACCTCCCAATCCCAGAGCGCCAATCTTAACGTTACCTGGTCATCATTTGCGGCATTCGCCTCAGAGTTCCCGCCGTCTCCGTCACTTCCGCCGTTTCCACCGTTTCCTCCGCACGCCGTCATGCCCAATGCCAATGCGGCTGCCATAAGTAGACAAACTAGTTTCTTTTTCATTTTTTGTACCTTTCCCTTTCTTTTTATTTATCATTTTCAAATGATTTATGATTTATTTATAACATATATCGCATCACTTTGCAACTTATATTTATTTTTTCGTTATTTTACACAATTTTTCCACCCGTTTTTTGTGCTAATTTTCTTTTTATTTTCTTTTTAATTTCTTTTTTTGCGGTCGATGTCTCGAATTCGTGAAAAAAGTAACATTTAAAACCTCGACTATTGATTCATTGTGTGATATAATCTCCGCAAAGGACGGCATCCGCAAACTACGGGCACAACGCCATGCCGTCAAACAAAATGTGGGGGCAAATCGATGAAGAACACCTTATACGCCATCAATGAGCGCAGAAACAAGATTTTATCCATAGTAAACGACCATAAAGAAGTAACCGTTGAATACCTGGCACGGCTTTTGAACGTCACCACGGTCACGATTCGCAGGGATTTGGATTTTCTGGCCTCCGAACAAAAAATAGCCAGGATTTTCGGCGGCGCGAAGAAAATCTCGCCGGAGCAAGTGACACCGACCTTCCAACACGAGACCGAGGACAAGGATTTTACAAATTCGGTTTTGCAAAAGAGACGGATTGCGCGTGCCGCGTCAGATTTGCTTATCCCGGACGACGTAATTTTAATTAACAGTTCTTCTACCGCCTCATATGTCGTCGAATATCTCAATGACAAGGCGGTAACCATCATCTCCAACAACACAAACATTCTCTCACGGAAGATAAGCCCGAATACGATTTTACTTATGACCGGCGGCCAAGTGCTCCCCGGACGGGACAGTTTGTCCGGCACTTATGCAATCGAAACTTTAAAAAAGAATTATTCCACCAAATGTATCATCGGGGTTTGCGGAATCAGCATCAAAGGCGGACTTACAAGCCCGGTTCTCGAGGAGTCCATCATCAATCAGATGATGATCGCCCAGACGACCGGCATGGTGATTGCCATCGCCTCCAGTGACAAAATCGGACGGGATGACAGCTTCTATATCTGCGACGTTTCCAAGGTCGACATCCTGGTCACGGATGACAAGATTCGCGAGGCAGACAAGAAAGAATTCGAGCGAATCGGCATCAAGGTCATCGTTGCGAGGAACGCCGACGTCGCTTGACAAAGCAACGGCAAATCTCATCCGCGCCGCCGGAGAGTTTCAGCGCAAACGACAAGGCGGATTTCATCAAAAATCCGCCTCGTTTGATTTCGCATGAGGTTTTTCTATCCGTTCGAACACTTTTCGATAAAGGAAGCACGCCACATACGCCGGCAATGTAAAGCCACAGAAGAAAAGAACGATGATGGCCGAGTACGTAAGTGCGACCGCCGCGAACGGAAGCAGGTACGCCAGAAGCATCACTATCGACTTCGGAAGATTTAAAATCATCACGAACCCGGCATTCCGAATCGTATTTCTTATCGTGTTTTCAAATCGCGCCTGCAGCGGAAAGACATACATCATTCCCATCACCAACACAATGCACGTAACCAGAATGATTCCCACAAGCCACCCCGGAACCTTTCCGGCGCCGGCCACGACAAACCAGACGTCCACGGCCAGTATCACCAGAACGCCCAGCATGAGCAGCCACAAAATCGTGGCCTTTTTGAAATTCTGCTTAAAGGCCCCGAAATAATCCCTGAGCAGATATCCCTCCTCGTTTCTCATCATTCGGTAGAGAACGTGGTGCATGGCCGCAAGCGACGCGCCCATCGTGACAACGGGGATGCTCGTCACAATGACCAACAAATTCAAAAGCACGATGTTTGTTATTTTATTCCAGGCCGAAATGGCCGGATTGTCCATACGAATCATTTGCCCTGACTCCTATTCTACATATACGCTTCGATAAAGCTCGTTCATCTTCGCCCGATATTCCCGATATTTTTTCGTATGCTCCGGATTCGGGTGATAGCGACGTACTTCGCCTTGTTTTCCGACGGTTTCAAATGCGTCGGCCACCGTCTTAAAACTTCCGCACGCGCACAATGCCACCATCAGCGCGCCACGTGCCGTGGCGTCCGTCTTTCCCCGGCGTGCCAGTTCCATCCCATATACGTCGCATTGAATCGCATTAAACGCCTCGCTTCCGGCCAATCCCCCGTTAACCAAAACCTTTTGTATCTCCACATACGATTTCATGACGTCAATCCCGTTCGCAATCTCATAGCAGATTCCCTCAAGAAGGACCCGAAGCATATCTTCCTTTTTTGTATACAAGGTGATGTCGGAAAACACGCCCCTGGCCCGACTGTTCCAGTCCGGCGCGGCATGTCCCTGAAAATACGGGACGCACAGGACCGAATTTGCCCCCGCCGGAACTTTCTCAATAATCCCGTTCAATTCCTCGTACGTATAATTTTCATAAAAATTCCGGCAAAACCAGTCAAAGGCCGAGCTGCAGGCCAGGACGCTCGATTCCAATATATATTGGTTCTTGATTGCGGAATGGTTGCATATCACGTCCCCTTTCAGGCCTTTCGGGACCTTGTCGGTCGCGGCCAACAAAAAGCCGCCGGTTCCGGCCGTGACAGAAAGAATTCCCTCCCGCACGACGCCCTGGCCAACCGCCCCGCACTGTTGGTCCCCGCCCGCCGTAATCACCGGTATTCCTTGCGGGCAACCGGTTTTATCAGCGACATGTTTCGACAAATTCCCACAAATTTCACCGGGTTCCACAAGCGGACACAATTTATCTTTTTCCACTTCGAAAAGTGCCAGCAATTCTTCATCCCACTCACAAGTATGTATATTCATCAAAAGCGAGCGGCTTCCATAAGTATAATCCGTGCAGAGATTTCCCGTCAACAGATAAATCAAATAATCCAAAACCACCAAAAACTTGTATGTCTTTTCGTAAACGTCCGGCCGTTCCTCTCGAATCCATGCCATCTTTACGCCTGAAAACACCGGGTTCACCCTCGCCCCGCAAAGACGGACAATTCTTTCATTTTCCGTCTCCAATCTTTCACATATCCCGGCCGTCCGTTTGTCCTGCCACATGATTGCCCGGCACAGCGGACGAACGTCTTGGTCAACCGGAATCATCGAGGATCGCTGGGACGTGATTGAAATGGCGTCAATCTGTATGTTTTGCTCCTTCGCCTCGTCCGAAATCGTGCGCAAAATTTCATACATGGCCGCTTCCCATTCATGAGGATCTTGCTCCACGAATCCCCCTTCCATATAATCCGGTTGATACGGGCGCCGCTTTGACAAAAGTTCCGCGCCTTTCTCGGAAAATAGGATTCCGCGCATGCTCGACGTACCGACATCCAACACCAGTATATTCATATTCCCACCCTTCCGCCGCTCCTTAGTCGGCAGGCTGCCATTCGCCCCAAGTCAGCATGGAGCAAATGATAATAGACACCCATTTCCCATGTTACACGTCTGTTATTTTATATAGGGCGACCTCGTCGATTTCTCTGTTTGCAGACACCAGATAGTCCGTGCCTTCCTTCACAAAATGATACACGTTGGCGGAGCCGCAGTCCTTGTCGACGCACTCCATCACATAAGTCTTTCGCCCCAAGTCATAATAGAAAAGCATCAAGTCCCGCTCCGCCTTTCTATGCCCCGTAATCAAGACCGGCTTGCCGCCAAGCATTCCGCCGTATATGGAATGTAAAAACTCCCTGCTTTCCCCAAATTCATGGCAAAGCTTGTATGCCCCGCCTTGTTTTTTATAAAAACGGACTTTGTCTCCATGAAACGGCGCGATTACGGCCAGCTCTTTTTCTCCGTCCCCGTCAAAGTCAACCAGGACGGCATCGCTCGCGGCATCCGCAATTAACGTCCTTATCTCCCATTCACCGTCCTTGTCGGCGGGCGGAACAAACTGGAACACGCCGTTTTCGCAGGAAATGATTCCCGTCATGAGGCCGTCTTGTTCGTCACGGTAATAACCATGGTTTTTTAACATTCCTTCTTTGATTACTTTTAATTCTAACGGATAATTTTCATCAAATCCACTCAAATCATCTGGAAGGGGCGCCGCATACACCTTTCCCGGAAAACGCCAGTCATCCTTCCACTCATGGCCAGATTTCAGCGCGCAGGCAATCAAATAGCGCACCCCGCCACGGACAAGGATGTCAAACCGATGAACAAACGGAAGGGGCGCCAATGTTTTTACGCTCCACGTCCCGTCCTCCTTCGGAGTTACCACGACAATCTTTGCTTCTTTGGCATCGTTTGGCGAATAAAACTTATGCGTGGCAAGAAATTGACCGTCCGTCCCCGGAACCTGAACCATCGTCATCACTCCGCCCGGCTCTTCCCACACCACCCCTTCCTGATTGCCTTCCTCGTCAAACAGCAGGCATTTATCCACCTTCTCGGCCGCCACGAGAATATGCTTTTTCCCCTTATACTCCAACGGGGCAATGGAATAGCATTTCGTCAGATTTGATATTTTCCTCTTTTCCACTTTCATCGTCGTCACTCCTGTTCATTTAATATTTTCGACATTTTATCGTGTGCCTTTTTTAATTCTTCGCTCCAGTTCTCTTCTCCGAGATACCAAAATTCCGTAACGTACCTGCGAATCCCCATTTGCCACGCCTTCTGAATCGCCGCCTCAAAATCCACATGTCCGGTTCCATACGGCACCTCCCTATACCTCCCCGGCAGCGTCTCCTTTAGATGCATGGAGGTAATGTTTCCCTTTCCGAGCTGCAAATCCTCCAACACGTCCATCTTGTATTGCTTCGCGGCATTCGTAAGATTCCCGATATCGGGGTATATTTTCAAATAATTCGAGCCGCACAAAACGACATACTTCATCGCTTTTTCCACCGTGTTCATAAACTCGTTCTCCATCGTCTCCAAGCCCAGAATCACGCCGGTCTTCTCCGCGATTTCGGCAACCCGCCTCAAATTTTCCAAATACCCTCTCTTGGTTTTTTCGTCCGAAGGCTCATAGTATACGTCATACCCCGGAATCATGACGACGCGAATGCCCAAGTCCGCCGCAAGCTCGATTGATTTCTCGGCGATTTCCATGCCCCGCCCGGCCTTTTCCCCATCCGGGTTTCCAAGTGAAAACTTGGTCAGCGCGCTGACGCACATGGTACGGATTGGCATTTCCGTCTGGTACATGTCACGAATCAGTTCAAAGCGCTCCTGCTTCGACATGTAAATTCGCCGTATTTTTTCCTCCGACGCGTCGATGCTCATCTCCAAGTAATCATACCCCGCCTTTTTTGCCGCCGTCAACTTCTCCCACCAACTCAAAGATGACGGCATCGCCTTTTCATACAAACCTAACTCATACGATTTCATGTTCTTCTCCGCTCACTTTTTCTTTGTTTTTAGAATCTTTCTCCTATTTTTTCGTTTAAGATTCATTATATCATCATAATATATTATTTTTTTGTTTTTTTCAATACTTGTTTTTTGTTTTTCTTATTTTTTGTACTTATTCTTTTGTTTTACGTTTTATTTTTGCATTTTATATGAAATCCAAAGTGATTTGTCGCGTAAGAAGGACAGAAAAAAACAGCCCGGCAAATAGAAATGCCAGACTGCTTCAATTTGTGATATTTATGTTTATTTTTCTATTTTCAACTCTTCTGGAAATGTACTTAAAATCTTTTTCACATTTTTCTCCTGCATATAAAATCCATCTAAAGAATGTTTTGAATACCTATGCGATGTATTTTCTGTCAGCAAAATCAAATATTCAAATGATTCTGGCAACCCGAGTTACTGTCTTCCGTTATCACGTACTTCATTCTATTGTTTTCAACAATCGGATAATTACCGTAAATTTCTTTAAGCTCATGATAAGACTCTTTTACGTCTGTCCGTTTCCCATTTGTAACAATCGCATAAATCTCATGGATGCTATATGGCAGCATTTTGAATGGGGCGCGATTCACCAACACGAAATAGTTTCCCGAATTTTTCACAAACTCGGCAAATTCCTTGGAAAACACAAAATCATTATTTTCCTCTATAAAAATAATCGTATCTCGCAACGTCAAAAGCGCATCCTTCCAGTCTCTTCCCACTTCTCGTCGTAGATATACATAATAAGAGACCTCTACCGTTACCGCGTATCCTGACTCCCTTCCCACCCGAAGATACTCATACAGCATGTGCAAAAGCGTTGTTTTTCCCGTCGCACTGTCACCTTTCAATCACATGCGCACTTACCACCGTAGAATGATCCACGTCCACAATCATTTCTTTGACAAATTCATCCTCCATCCACTCGTCCTCGTATACATTATCAAAATACGCCGGGGCATCCCCCATATATTCCGTCCCGCCATAATACCATATTTTCAACATGTTTATTTCCCGCCCTCCTATTTTTCTTATATTCATTCCAAGTACATTTTACAAGATTATACGCACCTTTTTAATCCATTACTCACATTTTCCTTATGACTTTTCTTTCTCATTTACACATTTTCTTTATGACTTTTATTATATTTCTCATACTCTCCTCACGACTTTTCTTGTTTTGACACCCTCTTTGCCCCATCACCCGTACCGTCATCCATACATCGACGTTACTGTTTTTCCCTCCACTTTCAACACCCTGTCGCACAGCAGATGCACCACGTCCAAATCATGCGACACGAACAGATAACAGATTTTCTCCTTTTCCTGCAATTCCTTCAAAAGCTCAATCATCTGTGCTTGCACGGTCACGTCCAGCGCCGACAACGGCTCGTCCGCCAATATGAACTTTGTCCCGGTCATCAGCGCCGTGGCGATGCTCACGCGCTGTCTTTGCCCACCGCTTAGTTCCTTCGGATAACGCTTATAAAACTCCTTCGGCAAATGCACCCTCTCTAACATTTCCTCGGCCTTTCTCCTACGCTCCTCCTTCGAAAATCCGCCTTGTACCTTCAACGGCTCCTCCAAAATCCAGCCAATCGTCTTGCGCGGATTTAACGAGCCATAAGGATCCTGAAAAACCATCTGCGGGCGTTTTGTATGATGAATCACTACCCCGTCATACTCCTTCAGCAAGCCGAGCACGCATTTACAAAGCGTCGTCTTCCCGCTGCCGCTGCCGCCCACGAGCCCCACGATTTCTCCTTCATGCAAGGTAAACGAAACATCTTGTAAAATCTGCCTGCGCACTCTGCCTTCCCGGTAATAGGCATTAAGATGGCACACCTCAAGCACCTTCTTCGGTTCCAACACATCCTTCTCCATGGCGTTTTCATCTGCCACGGCCTCGCCTTGCCACACGGCGATTTCTTCCGCCACGGCTTCGTCTTGTTCCACGGTCGCCCCATCCTTCCAATTCTTTCCACAAGCATCCGGAATCGCCGCAATCAATTCCCTTGTATATTCCGTCTGCGGATTGCCAAAAATCGCCTCCACGCTTCCTTCCTCGACCACTTCCCCGGACTTCATCACCAACACCCGACCGCATAATTTTTCCACTACGCGCAGATTATGGGAAATAAAAAGAATGCTCATCCCATATTTCTGGTTGAGCTTCTTCAACAGTCCAAGAATGCCATCCTGCGTCTGCACGTCCAACGCCGTCGTCGGCTCATCGGCAATTAAAAGCTTCGGCCGACAGACGATGGCCGCCGCCAACATGGCTCGCTGGCGCATCCCGCCGGAAAGTTCATGCGGATACTTTTCGTAAAGCTCCCGTGGATTTTCCAGCTCCACGTCCTCCATCGCCGCAAAAACCTTGTTTCTCCTTTCCTCTTTTGACAGTTTTGCGTGCAAAACCAGCACTTCCTCCAACTGTTTTCCAATCTTCATCGTCGGGTTGAGCGCGCTCATCGGTTCCTGAAAAATCATGCCGATTCGCGCCCCCTGCACGCTTCGCATTTGCGCGTCATCAAGCGTAAGCAAATCCACGCCGTCCAGGCAAACGCTGCCGCCGTCTATCACCGCACGCTGTTTCTTAAGTCCCGCAATCGTCAGTGCCGTCATCGTCTTGCCCGAACCGGATTCCCCGACGATTCCTAATATTTTTCCATCCGCGAGCTGGAAGGATACGTTTTTTACCGCCTCCTCCCTTCGCCCCCTATCCTCAAAATGAATTGACAAACGTTCTACGTCAAGCATGATTATCACCCTCTAACTTTTTAAATTCTACCGTCCGCCCCCAAATCGGTCCAAAATCCCCTCTCCCAAGAGCCCCACTCCCAGCACCAAAAGCACGAGAAAAACGCCGGGAAATGCGGCGCACCACACGCCGCTTGCCAAATACGTCTGTGATTCCGACAACATCCTCCCAAGGCTGGCATCCGGCGGCTGCACGCCAATCCCCAAATAACTCAATCCCGCCTCCGCCAAGGCCGCGTTGTTAAAACCAATGGCCAATGAGGACAAAAGCGACGGCAAAATGTTGGGCAAAATGTGCACGAATAAAATACGCGGCGTCGGCACTCCAATAAGCCTTGCGCCAATGACGAAATCTGCCTCGCGAAGCCGCATAAATTCTCCGCGCACGATTCTGGCAAAACTGGGAATAAACGCAATGCCCAGCGCCACCATCACTTTATATTTCCCGCTCCCCGCAATGCTTATGATGACCAGTGCCAGAAGAACGCTGGGAAACGCCGCCAGCGCGTCGCACACCCGCATCACGCCCTCGTCCAGCCAGCCTCCGAAATACCCGCAGACGGCTCCCAACGCCACGCCGGCCAGTCCGCCAATCAATATCGTGCCCGCGGCAATGACAAGCGTGCTCCCGGCTCCGACGAGCACCCGGCTGAAAATGTCGCGTCCAAACTGGTCCGTCCCAAACAAATGCAAAATGCTCGGGGCGTTTAACTTTAGCGACCCCTGCATGGCGTCCGGCTCGTAGGGCGTCCACAAAAAGCCAAGTAAAATCAAGGCCACCATGAAAACCGTGATGCCAAGTCCCAATGTGAAATTGTGAGAATGACCTTTGTACTTCATAAGATAGCTCCCTCTATACAATACCATGTCCGCCAAGCTCGTGGAACACCTCGCCAAGTGTTCATATAACCTCAATCCGCTTGTCCAGTTTCTTATATAAAGCATCCACCAAAATATTCATAACCAGCGTCACCACCGCAATCAGCACGATGATGGCCTCCACCACCGGATAATCCCGCTTGGAAATGGATGAAATCAACATCCGTCCCACACCGGGAATCCCAAACACCTGCTCCACGACGATGCTGTTGGCAATGATGTCGGCTGCCGTCATTCCTAAAAATGTAATCACCGGCAAAATCCCATTTTTTAGCACATGGTGTAAAAGCACCCGCCACGGGCCATTTCCCCGGCTATAAGCCGTGCGCACATAGTCCTTCTGCATCTCGTCCAAAAGAGAACTGCGCAAAAGCTTCGCGGCCATCGCCGCCCTCGGCAGGGCAATGGCAAGCGAGGGCAAAATGAGATAACCTATAAAGCCTCCCACGTCCTTTTCATAAGAGACATATCCTCCCGGTGTAAACCAGTGAAGTGTAAGGCCGAACACCGCGGTAAAAATGATTCCGATAAAAAACGGCGGAACCGACATCATAATCTGATCCACAATCAGGAAAATACGGTCAAACAACCGATTTGCATAACGCACGCTGAAAATGCTGACCGCCACTGACAATACCAAAATCATGGAAAATGACAGAATCGTCATGGCCACGGTAATGGGAATCCGATCTCCAATCAAGTCTTGTACCGACTTTTGATAGTAGTAGGAGTTTCCCATGTCCCCATGTAGAAAATTGAAAACCCATTCTCCGTAACGCTGCGGCAGGGGACGGTTTAAGCCCATCTCCTCCCGCAGCGCCTGAACTTGCTCCAAGGTTCCATCCGTGCCAAGAATGGACCTGGCCGGGTCGCCCGGTATCAGTTCAAACGCGAAAAAGGTAAGCATGCTGACAATTAATAATGTGATTATAAGACCTAATATTTTTTTAATAACGTATTTCATGCTTACCTCCATACCATGAGCGCTTAGCGCCTATATTTGGGGCGCTTACACGCGAA
Organism: Lachnospiraceae bacterium; assembly: GCA_910574865.1. Classification (GTDB taxonomy): domain Bacteria; phylum Bacillota; class Clostridia; order Lachnospirales; family Lachnospiraceae; genus Schaedlerella. Next base: position 324,500 of record CAJTDN010000001.1, read on the forward strand.
TGTAGTCGTGGGCCACTTGGCAAGGTTTTTTCGAGCTTAGCGGCAACACAACTTCCTTATTCATTCCACCCGATATATCTTTGCCATGTCCTGCACGTACAGTGGGTAAAATTCATAGCCGTCAAAATCATCACGAAGGGCCACCAGGCTGGCCAGGTCCTGAATGTAAACGCTCGCCGCCTTTTCCGTCAAAATTTCCTGCAGCTTCATGTAACACTTTGTCTGCCCCTCCCCGTCCATTGAGGCAATCGCCTGAGAAAGCACCTCGTCATATTCCTCGTCGCTGAAATTGATAAAGTTGCTTCCGCCGTCCGATTTGAATCGTTCCAGCAAGGAACGTGCGGACAATGTCTTGGCATCCACCCCGACGACGGTCGACTCAAAGTTTCTGTTTCCATAAACCTCCTCCAACCAGTATTCCCACTCTACCGGATTAATCGTCACGTTGACGCCAATGTTTTTCAACTGCTCGCGAATTACCTGGGCGGTATCCACATGCGGCTGATCCGCCGCGCTGACCGTGATTTCCAAGTCAAAACCATCCTCGTAGCCGGCTTCTTTCAGCAGTTCTTTCGCCTTTTCATAATCCTGGCCATAATAGTTTGTCAGCTCGCCATTATAATATGCCTTGTACCCAGGCAACATATGGGTTCCGATACGGACTCCTTTCCCATCGTTCATCATGTCCATGATTTCGTCCGGATTGATTGCATAGCAGAGCGCCCGTCTTACTTTCTCATTATTTAACGGCTCTACCGCGTTGTTCAAATACAACGCCTGCACCAGGTTCATCGTACCCTCTTCAATACGGAAGCCCTCGGTCAGTTCCGCCGCCTGGGCATTTGTCAAACGCATCACCATGTCAAGCGAGCCGCCTTTTAAGTAACTTACCAACATGTCCGCGTCGGCCACCACCTTGAAAACGACCTCGTCCAAATGCGCCTTCTCTCCCCAGTATTCCTCGTTCTTCTTCAACGTGATACTATCCCCCTCGTTACGGGATGAATAGGCGAACGGCCCCGTCCCAATCGGATTGGCGTCAATCGTCCGCGCGCTGTCTTTCGGAATGATGGCAGTCGTCATATTGAACAAAAACTCCGTGTCCGGCTCGCTCAGCCTGATTTCCACCGTATTCTCGTCAAGAACGTTCACGCTCTCAATAATAGAATACGCTGATACCAACGGTTCCCCGTTTGACGTATCAGCGCAACGTTCAATCGAATATTTCACATCTTCCGCGGTAACCTCGTTGCCATCATGGAACTTCACGCCCTCGCGCAAAGTGAAGGTGTATACCTTCGCATCCTCCGACACGCCGTGGTCGCTCGCGACGGCGTCTTGTAACACGCCGTCACTGTCTGGCTTCACCAGACCCTCGTAAATGTTGAATAAAACCTCTCTTGTTCCTGCCGACTCCGCCATGTGTGGGTCAAGACCGTCTACATCCTGGGAAATACCTACCACGATACTTCCCCCTTCGACCGGGTTTTTTGAAAGCTCATTGTCCGTCGCAGACCCGCCTTCATTCTTGTCATTTGAGCAGCCGCCCAATACAACAGATGATGCCATGCAAAGCACTAAAAGAATCGCCGTCACTTTTCTTTTCATGTTTCGTCTCCTTCTTCCAATAACCTTCATTATTAAATTGTCGTTCTTATTGTAGCCGAAAGTGACGCATTTGGCAAGAGAAAATTTTTCTGGATTTTTCCCTGTCACTGTGCTATGATAAAGACATCTTTCAGGATTGTTCGTGCTGGTGCGGCATGCCTGAAAGTTGGGAAGTTTCACTTCCCAGTTTATCATGATGGCGCGACAAATGTACCGGGAGGAAAAACATGGGCAAAAAACTTGTAGACTTGCAAAAACAGGCCGCCTCCACCGTGGATTCGCTCCTTCACATTACCGAGGACATCGGCAAGTACGTAATCGCCCCTTACGGGACGGAGGATGGAGCTTTCGTGGAGATTCAATGTCAGATTTTCTTGAAACGTTGCCAGAGTCTGGAAAAGCAGCTTTTACAGCTCCAGGAGGCTTTGACGTTTTCCGAAAATCCCGCGCCGCCGATTTTCCACAACGAAGCCTCGTCCCTTGACGTCACCCGGCAGATTATCATTCAGAATCTCCAGATAGTGCATGAAAAACAACTTCTGCTTCAGGGATTCCTTTCCCACTCGAGAGAGCACGACGCCGTCACCCAGGAATCTCGATTATTGCAAGAACAAACCAGGCTTTTGGAGTTTCAGCGTATCCTTGGAGCCACAAAAAAACCTTAGAAACAACCTTTGTTCATTCACTATAGATAATACATACGCTATAATATGCAGAAAGGATACATTCATATGGAAGATAAAAACCGAACGCCGTCACCCGTTTTGCTCCTAATCGTGTCAGGACTATACTTGGGACTCACCTTGATTCTGCGGTTTACCAGGGATGACATCATCATCCAGCAGGGAATACGCTTCTACCGCACGCTCAATGCCGCCGTCTTAATCGTTGGCGGATTTTGTACGGCCGCCCTTCTGGTTCATTTTCTGTTAAACTGGAACAAACAACAGAAGCGCAAACGCGCGCAGGACGAGGAAACCGCCAAGCAACAAGCCGCCCTGGAAGAAGAGGCCATGGAAAAAGAACGACATCGCGAGATTTTGTCCGTCTCGAAAAAGATGGACTCAATGCGGCTTAGGGAAGTGTTGTCCACATACGAGGCGGGAGCCTGGATCGAACTGGCCCAGCCCATTGCCAAAATAAGAATGCAGTTGGACATCATGGACGAATATCAGGAAAAACTGGTGCATCTGCTAGAAACCAACGGCGCGGACAGCCTTTCCAACACCAACGAGGTCCTCGACCAGGTGGAACAATACCTTTGCAAGAACGTGCGAAAGGTCCTGAATTACATGGACGTCGCGGACGAGGACAATGAGCGGGACGTGGAACAAGTAAGCTTACGCCTCACCGCTTGTCACGAAGAAGGGCAAAAGCAGCTGCAGCAAGTGCAGGAATTTCTCTTTGCCCTGGCGGAATTTTTGAACAAGCAGGGGGACGATGACAATAGCATGGATTTGCTGAACATTTACAAGTCCACGATTCTTTCATCCATTCAGGATGAATCATTATGACGATACCAGGGTCGAAAGGTCATGCGTTTCATGCTTGCATGAAAAAGCATGACTCCTCGACCCGCAAAACACCGAAAAGCAGCCATTTTTCATAGAAAAATGAGCGGATTTGAGGTGTTTAAGGATTGCGAGAGCACGTAGTGCGGAGCAATCCGTGGGTATCATGGGGTCAAAATGCCTTTTGACCCTACATCATCATTAACATTGGCGCGAAAAACGCGCCGAAAAGGAGGAAATCATGTTTGTACGAAAAAGAAAAACGTTGCGGGTTCTTGCCATTCTCGCGTCTTCCGTCCTGCTATTGGCCGGATGTGGGGGAGACGGACCGGTACGAACCGACCGTGATAACGGGACTTTAAACTACGAAGACGCGACCACGGAAATAGACTCCATGTTAAAGAAAGTCCGTGTTTCCACCGTATCCAAGCCAAACCTGGACATTTACTCTGACGACCTTTCCGAGGCGGAAGCCTTGGCGGATATTGACACCTTCCCCCTGACGGTGGAAGGAAACGGGGAAATCAACATCGAAATTGCGGCGGCGACCGAGCTCTCCGCCGAGGCTCCCGATGACTGGATTAACATCGTGGCACAGAATTTTAACAAATCCGGCCAGACGGTGAACGGAAAAAGGGTCACCGTTTCCGTCCGCAAAATCACCTCCGGGGAGGTGGTCACCTACATAACCGCCGATGCCTATCACCCCGAAGTATACATTCCGTCCAACGCCGCCTGGGGCATGATGCTGAAGTCCTCCGGCATTGGCGTGGAGACCCTTTCCGAGCGGATTGCGGGCAACACTGCCGGCATGCTGATTAAGAGCGACGTTTATGACACTTTTCTGGAAAAATACAAAGAAGCCACCGTGTCCAACGTATTGGAGGCCACGCTGGCCGGGGATTTGACTTTCGCCTACACCAACCCCTACACCTCCAGCACGGGCTTAAACATCCTGACCGCCATGCTGAATTCCTTTGATCCTTCCAACCCGCTCTCGGACACGGCCCAGGGCAAGCTGTTGGAATACCAGCGGGAATCCCCGCCGGTGGCTTATACGACCGCGGTTCTGCGCAACCAGGCCTCAAAGGGAATCATCAACGCGATGGTCATGGAGGAACAAGCTTACATCAACACGCCGGAACTGGCAAACTATGAGTACATTCCTGCGGGAATCCGGCATGATCACCCGGTGTACACTTTCGACTACTGTACCGACGAAGAACGTCAGGCCGCCGTCTTGTTCACGGACTACTGCCTGACGGACGAAAATCAGAAACTTGCCACCGAGAAAGGCTTCAACCGTCACGACGACTATGTTTCCCAGGATCCCGGGCTGGACGGAACGGGTTACCTTACGGCCCAGAAAGTCTGGAAGCAAAACAAAAGCGGCGGGAAACCCATTATCGCCGTATTCGTGGCCGACGTTTCCGGATCCATGGCCGGGGAACCGTTAAACTCCCTGAAATCTTCTCTCGTGAGCAGCGCCGCCTACATCGGCTCGGAACATTACGTCGGCCTGGTAAGCTACGCCAACGACGTTACCATACACCTGCCCATCGCCCAGTTTGACGCCACCCAGAAAGCCTGCTTTACCGGAGAGGTGAAGAACCTGGCAGAAGGCGGCAGTACCGCCACCTATGACGCGGTTTTGGTAGCCCTCGACATGCTGGCCGAAAAGGCGAAGGAAGTTCCCGACGCCAAGCTGATGATGTTCGTCCTATCCGACGGGGAGCAAAACGAAGGCTACAGCTTAAGCCGAATCACGCCAATCGTGTCCGGCATGCAGGTTCCCATCTACACCATCAGTTACAACTATTACGATGAAAACGGCGAGCTGCAACGGCTTTCCGACATCAACGAGGCGGCTTCCCTAAATGCCACCAGCGATGACATCGCGAACCAACTTCGGAACTTGTTCAACGCTTCGATTTAAAGGTGATAAAACCCTGGCCGGGGTGCAAACATGCACCCCGGCCTTATTTGTTTTCAGTCTATGCTTTTTCAATCATCCATTTCCTCAAATCGAAACCGTTTTCCCATGGCACGATAACGAAACCGCACCATTTCATTTTTCTTAAGTACGTCTTCCTCGTTGCCGCAATATTGGCACCGAATGCAATAAAATTCTTCCTTCTCCGCGTCGTAAAACATGTCGATGTCCAAATCCCGCATGAAGCAGGACGGGCAACGGTAGTTTAATCTGCCTTTTCCAGCCTGAGCCATGTGGTAAACACCTCCTTCTCGCGCAGCGCGCCAGTATATCCCAACGTGAACATGGGACTGAAGGCATATCCTTCCTTCACGTAACCACATTTGTCCCTTCCCTCGGCCTCCATGGACACGCGGGTGGCAATTGGTGGCAGCACGCAGGCCACTTCGTCCGCATTTTCCCCGTACAGCTCGCGACATTTATATTCGTATGGAATCGTCCTCGTTTCCTTCTCGTCCGTGACCGACAACGTAAGCGAAGTCATGTCCTCGGCATATTCCGTCGTGCCATAGCACCCAACCATGTACTCATTAATGGTAACGGACACGTTCGGATTGGATACTTCCAAAACGTTTCTATCACAGCGAATCACGCCGCTTCCTTCCTCGAACGTAAAGAGCGTCTCAAGTTTCACGGCCACGTCAGAAAACACGATATCGACCGCCTCCAGCGTCAACACCACCCGCCTCGCTTGTTTCTCACAACGCGCCTTCGTCCGGCATAGGCACAAGTCCACCTCCTCCTTGCCATAAATGATTTTGGCACTGCGGACGGTTCCTTCCCCGGCATAATGGGTAAAATACCCCGCCCGGTATTTTTCCTGAATCAGGAACGGGTAAGACGCGTCCGTAACGTGCGCCGTACCGATTCCCACCGGCCAATTCAGCTTCGCCGCGTAAGGCCGCAAATCAACGATGGCGCCGCCCTGATCCATACTGACGCCGACCCGCATGTAAGGATCCGCATACCAGAAAAGCTGCTTGTCACTTCCATATAAAATGTCCCTCCATAAGGCCACCTCGGGAACCGTGTAGGTTTTCTTCTTCCGGTAATAATCGGCGAATTCCGCCATGGTCATGTCCACGAGTTTCCCCTGCTTTTTTAATTCTCCATAATATTTGCAACCATCATCATAAGATTTTAGCAGCAACTCATACGGAGCCTCCCAGCGTCCCATCTTGTTCATCCAGCCGGGACCGACGAACATCATGTTATAGGAATACCCGTCATTAAACTTCGCCTGATAACGGTATTGGTCAATCAGGTTATACAAATATGGGTACTCCCATGTCTCGCTGTCATAAATCATTCCGCGCAGGACGTTTTGCGGATGCGTCCCGAAATTCGACCCATTTCCGTCATAACAAGCCAGCAAATCCCGGCTCAGGTGCGGAATCGCGACAATCCCGGAATCCTCCTCCTCGTTCGCCGCCGGCGCGTGCGTGTTGGCTTTCGAGGGAATCCACGGCGCCCAAGGGCCGCCATCCATAAAAGTATACCACGAATTGTTGCAAGTATGGTATGCCTTTGGACCTTCCTCCCAACAAGTGGCGACCGCACATTTCACGCCCGGATACCGTTCCTTAATATAGTTAATCAGCTCCGCGTCCATATAGTAGGACCCCGTGGACTGCGGATAAAACCCGAAAATATCATGGAATCTTTCAAACACGTCGTCCACGATGGCCTTTTTGTCCTCCATCGAAAACATCCAGATGCAAAAATCCTTCGTCTTATATTTCTCCCAAAACTCCTCGCAGGGCAGCCCCAGCAACGATAATGCAATCTCGTCACCATACGTTTCATGGTGCTCTTTTGCAAGCCTCACCGCCTCCTCGTTAAAAAGCGAGGCGTAGGTCATCTGGATCGTCGTTTTTAGGCCGTACTTATGGGCACATTCCTGCTGTGTCTTAAAAATGTCCAGGCTTTCCGTCAATAGTCCCTCGTCCTTCATGTCCTCGGCCTTCCCCTGCCCGGTCACTTTCTGGGAATACTCCGGCACCATCTCCGGCCTATGTATGATATTTATAGCAAACACAATTCTCCTTTCCGGGCGAAGCGACCGCGAATAGTAAATTTTTCGCCTTCACATCTTCTCACCCTTTCACCGCGCCCGTCATGCCCTGCACGAAACTCTTCTGCAACGCGAAGAACACGATTAGCGTCGGCAACGTGGAAATCAACACCGCCAACATCAGCATGCCGTAATCAATGTAATGTCCCGTGGTCATGTTGGAAATCATCATCGGCAGCGTCTGCGCGCTGTTGTCGGACATGATAAGCCTCGCCCACATATAGTTGTTCCAGGCGTTCATGAACATAATCGTCGCGCCCGCCGCATAAGTCGCCTTCATGGTCGGCATGAACATCTTGAAAAAAATGCCCAGTTCCGTCTCCCCGTCAATCCGCGCCGCCTCGATGATGTCCTTTGGGAACGTCCTGCTATTTTGCCGAAACAGCATGATTAAAAACACCGTGGACACTTGCGGAAGGATGAAACCCAACGTCGAATTCAAAAGCCCCAGTTTCGCATAAGACTGATATAGCGGAAGCATCGTCGCCACGAACGGTATCATCATGGTCAACATCAAAAGTCCAAACAACTTATCCTTGACTTTATCATGGTAAATCTCAAATCCATACCCCGCGATGGAACAAACCACGATGGCAGCGACGGTACAGACGGCCGAATACTTTATCGTGTTCCAGCTAGCGCCAAACACGTCATAATGTTCTGAAAGCGTTTGAAAATTTGCGACAATGTTCTTTCCCGGCACCAGTACGCCACTTACGATGTCCACGCTGGTATTGGTGGCCGCAATCAGCACCCATATCAGAGGGAACACGCAAAACAAGCTAAAAATAACCAATATGACGTTCTTAATCCCACGCCCAATCCAAAATTTTGTCTTATTCACGCCGATCACCCACTTTCATCTGTATGATGGCCATCGCCCCTACCACGACCAGAACCACCATGGAAAGCGCGCACGCATAGCCAAAGTTTGGTACGCCGTTAAACGCCAGCCTGTAGATATAATGCGCGATTGGCATCGTCGCGTTTCCGGGTCCTCCATTCGTCAGGTTTACGGACTCGTCATATACCTGGATGGCCGCGTTGACGGACATTACCACCGTGAACACCATGGTCGGCTTGAGCATCGGAATCGTGATTTTGAAAAATTGCTGCAATCCCGTCGCCCCGTCAATCTTGGCCGCCTCGTAAATGGTGGAGTCGATGCCCTGCAGGGCCGCCAGATAAAATATCATCTGGTAGCCTAGCATTTTCCATACCCGGACCATCATCAGGATGATTCGCGCGCTGCTTGGATGACCAAGAAAATTGTACCCCGTTTGCAAAATTCCGACGTTTACCAGAATGGAATTAACGAAACCGTCCGCCGCGAACAGCGAGCGGAAAATGACCGCGCTCGCAACCATGGACACAGCCGCCGGAACGAAAATGCAAGTCCGATAGACTCCTTTCAGTTTTAATTTCGGGTCATTTAGCAAAACGGCCAGAATCAACGCCAATGCCAATATCAAGGGAACCGTGACCACCACGTATTCCAACGTCACCTTCAGCGCGTCCATGCAGCGGGAATCTCGAACGATTCTCGTAAAATTGGAAATCCCGGTGAACGTCATGTTGCCCGTGCGCCCGCTTTGAAACGCCATCAACATCGCTTGTGCAATTGGCACGAAATTCATAATGACGATAAGAACCACGGCTGGCGTTAAAAACGCCCAGCCGACCAGATTCTCTCGTTTTCTCATAGTAAGCTTCATAATCACCGCTCCATTTCAAACGACACGGTTTCCTCCGCGGCCACCAGTTCCTCGTCCAAATCCGCGCCCGAAAAGGCCACGTTGGAAATTGCCGTACATACCGCCTGCCTTGCGGAAGCCTCATAGGCATTGGTCATGCAGATTGGAATCTTCGACGTATATTCAACTATCATGGAATATACCGGCTGATTCCCATAAAACTCCACTTCCTGCGAATAAGCTTCCGAGCCTCCCGCCGGAATCCACGTGGCAATCGCGCCACTTGGAAGAATGTTGTCATACAGCTCCTCGCTTCCGGCAAACGTCGAGTTAAAGAAATCAATTGCCAGCTTCGGATTCTCGCACTCGGTGGTAATGGTCCATGTCGAGCCGCCCTGACTGGAATAGTTCGTCGCGTCGTCCACGCCGTCCACGCTCGGAACGTTGGTAATCGCCCAAAGCCCCGACTGATTATCTGCCGCCTGAATGCTCGACATAATCCAGCAGCCGTTCATCGCGCCGGCCACGTTTCCGTTATTGATATTTCCAATATAAGTGTCCCATCCCACTTCTTCCTGGTAAACTCCTGCCTCCAGCATCTCCAGGTACAGTTCGCAGATTCTCTTTATCTTTTCATTTCCGGCAATGTCAAGATTTCCGTCCTCGTCAAAGAAAGAACCCCCGCAGGATTTGAGCATCACCGTGACCTGGTTATAAGAAGACTGCCCGTTTATCAATGCCTTACCCGTCTTTTCCTTTACGACTTTCGCCTTTTTAATCCACTCGCTCCACGTGACGTCCGTAAAGTCGTCAATCGTAAATCCGGCATCCTCAAGTATGTCCGTACGATACGCGGCAATGGCCGCGCCGGAGTCAAACGGAACGCCGTAATTTTTCCCATCCACGACGGAACACGCCACCTTGCCTTCCGAAAACTGTGAAAAGTCAATGCCAGAATCCGTCAAATCCATGAACACGTCCGGATAGGATACCACTTCCTGCGCCACCAGGGAATCGTCAAACAAGATGACGTCCGGCAAGACGTCGGCCGTATTCCCGGCAGAAGTCGAAGTGGCAAGTTTCTGGATGATGTCCCCGGAAGATATTTCCGTGACTTCCAGTTCGAACTGGGGATGATCCTTCTTGTAAATTTCCGCCGCCGCGTTCATCGCGTTAATGTTAAACGTCGGATCCCAGCACCATACGGTCAATTTGCCCGCTCCTACGTCTCCCTCGTTCGCGTCTCCCGCTTCGTTTTCCACGTTCGCCTTGTCATCCTTTTTTCCTTCATCACCGGAACCGCCACCCGTGCATCCGGCCAACGTCCCCACTACCAAAAACGCCATCATGAACAATGCAATCATTCTCTTTCTCATTTCCCTACTTCCTCCTTTACTATGAGCACCTAGCATCCGTTTTCTGGATGCTTACGTGCGAATGTAGTTGCGGGTCACTTGGCAAGGTCTTTTCGAGCCCGGTGACAGCGCAACCTCCTTGACAACCATTCCATGTTTCCACATAGTCCCCGTAGGCCGCAAGGGCTTTCGTGTACTGCAACGTCTTCTTTCCCGCCAGCCTTGCCGCCCCGAGCGGGTATTTGTCCGGCATGACTTCCTTGTTTGTTTCCGGTTCCCAGTATATCATTCCCTTTAGAGCCTTGTCATCCGAGCGATCCACCAAGGCAAGCGTGTCCGAAAGCAACCGGTAGGTTTCCTCCTCTTCGTCGTCACGCCCGCCGATTTCGCTGAGCACGATAGGCTTTTGGTATGCTCCCCAGACCTGGTTCAACATGTTCAAAAACGTCTCCGAATCGTGCTTCTCCCGGAACCATGCCGGATAATAAGAAAGCCCTATCATGTCGGTCTTCCCCTCGTATTGGAAAAACACGTCAAAGAACGCTTGTACCAATTCCCAAATATGTCCCATGCCAACGTGGGTGACCACGCACGTCTGCGGACATACCTCTTTCACGGCATCGTAACCGGCATTCAAAAATCGAACCAGTTCCGCTGGATGTTCCTGCCGACTCCCTGCCGGAAGCAAAATCCCGGTATTTATTTCATTTCCTACCTGGACATACTCCGGAATCACCCCGGCGTCTTTCAACGCCGTCAACACCTCCTTCGTATGGGCAGCCACTTTCTTTGTCATTTCCTCCACGTCCAAATCCGTCCACGCGTCGGGAATGTCCTGAAACATCGGATCGGCAAAATGATCGCTATAATGAAAGTCAATCATCAGCCGCATGCCACTTTCCTTGACCCGCCTCGCCATCCCCACCACGCCGTCCTTGTCGCAAAACCCCAGCATTACAAGGCCGCCTTTCATTTCATGCCCCCGAACCTCCCTGGAAGGCTTTACCCAAAAGCCATACTCGGGCGGGTTTACGAACACCCGCAGGCGCACCGTGTTCGCCCCCAAATCCTTTGCCGCCCCAATCGGGTCGACTTGCCGACCATCGTCATCCACCCAGCGGTATCCAATGGATTCGAGCTGGGAAACCCAGCCCAGGTCAACGCCCAAAATCGTATCTTTCATCACTTTGCCCTTCTCTCCGTTCGTGTTACATTTTCTTCATCAGCTGCGCATCTGACATTTTCCCTTTACACGATAATTATATTTTGTTCACAAAAAATTTACAATGACATCAAGCGACCACCGTGTTATAATTTATAACAGATATGGGAATTCGATAAAAACACTTTAGGAGGCACGACATGAGGACCAAGCGTGATTTAGGTTTTGAATATATTGACATGACGACTCCCGCCAATAGCAGCGACAACTCCATACATATCGAGATGAACGACGAGAACCAAAGCATTTACCAACTCAAGGCCCCGTTTCAGATTACCTTTATCTCCAGCAGCGGTGGCTCCAAGGACGACCTGCTAAACATTACCACGCTCTCCGGCAAGCACAGCTGCCACTATCAGCAGATGCTGTCCGACCACCACAAGCAATGTAATGCCAAGAACCTGCACATTCACGATTACTTTGAACTGTTAATCGTGCTGGAAGGCACCATCAGCCAGATGATTGAGGACAAAGAGTATTTCTACGCCCCTGGCTCGTGCTGCCTAATCAACCGCAGCTTGTATCATATAGAGGATTATTCCGGTTCGGCCCGGGTATTGTTTATTGGTTTCTCCGTGGACTTTATCAAAGAATTGTTCGAACATTGCAACATGGCGGACTTTCCGCAAGAAAAAGAAATTTTAGACAGCGCATTTTATCATTTCATCATGGACGACATAAAAAATCCGGGTTCCAAGGCGTACCTGGACTTCATTCCCGCCCTCGGCAACCAGACCAGCGTACAAATGCTGCACGACATCAACACGTCCATCATGGAAGTCATGCTGCATCCGACCTTCGGGGCCACCCACCAAATCAAGGGCTTGTTTTCCCTCTTGATTGCCAGCCTCTCCAACCCCGCTTACTTTCATTGCAGTAAAATCCTGCTGGAAGAAAACTCCGACGTTTTGATTTTCGCCCGCATCAGCCACCTGATTGAGGAACGCAACGGCCGCGTCACCAGGAACGAGCTCGCCCGCCAGCTCAACTACAGCGGCGACTACATCAACCGCATCGTCAACAAATTTACCGGGCTATGCTTGTTTGACTACTCCATGAATTTCTGCATGAAAAAAGCCGCCGACGAACTTGTGCACAGCGAAAAAACCATCGGCGAAATCGCCAACGGTTTACACTTTTCCAATCGGACGCACTTTTATAAACTGTTCAAGGAAAAATACGGGGTGACGCCCAAGGAGTTCCGCACCGCGAACATGGAGCGCCTTCCCAGGCGCAACGAATGATGGATGGAATCATCCAAGGCCGCCCTCGGATGCCTCCACCCCAATATCCATTGATTTGACGACGCACGGCAAATTACCGCCCCGCCTCCAATATCCCGTTTAGCAGTTCCCCGATATGGTTCCCGCGCTCCACGATGTCAAACGCCATGCCCTGGTTCAGCCAATCCACGATCAGGCCAAACAATTCGTATTTCAGGAAATTGACATACAACTCTTCTTTGTCCTTTTGCGCCCTCTTCACGTCGGTAGCCGAAAAATACCTCCGAATGACATATTCACATGCTTTCATCATGTGCGCCTCATAAAACTCCCGTGATGAAGAATTCCAGATATGCACCACCTTCTTCTTATTCTCCACCAAATAGGAAAGCAGAATTATGACCCCTTCCTCCAAAAAACACTCATCCGGCAGCCGTCCCGCGACCACGTCAATCTGATCCTCGATTACTTCCTCCAAAAGCATCGGAATATCTTCAAAATGATAGTAAAAAGTATTTCGATTGATGCCACAATCCAGCACGATCATTTTCACCGTGATTTTGGAAATCGGATATTGTTCCAACAATTTCAAAAAAGACTGCTTGATGGCTGCCTGTGTAAATGACGGCATGTTTCCAACTCCTTTACCGTTCCGTGTCAAACCTCTGGTTCTGCGTGACCTTGATGACCGACATCGACACGTCGAGGCACATGATGCCTTCGAACAGGGAGGCCAGGCCTATCAACACCATCGCCTTGCGGAATTCCAAAGGCGACCATGCAATCAGGACCATGCCCAGCACGCCCGTGATGATGGCCAACACGAGAATCAAGTACCATTTCTCGATTCCAAAACGCTTGGAGTCGATGGCCACCTGGATTTTATAAAGGCTGTCCGTGAGAATCAGCGTCCCATAGATGGTGTGCACTTGTTCCTCGATTCCCAACGCCTGGAACACCATCACGATTCCAAGGGCAATCATCAAGATTCCAAACGCCAGGTCATATTGAAAGGCCAACTGGTACAAGTCCCGCGAGAAATAACCGACGATGCGAATCAGCCCGTAAACCATCAGCACCCCGCCCAATATATAATACACCAGGTTCATGCTGAGATTGGGATTGAACAAGAGCCTCACCCCGATTAAAATCAACGCCACGGAGGTTATGATATATCCATATTTCGCCAGCTTTACATATGTTATCGGTTTCACCCTACCGCCTCTTTTCTTCCTCGGTAACAGTTCAGCCAAGGCTGGCCTGCCGCCCATTTTCTTCTTCCCATAACTTCTCCGCCGTAGGTTTCCAACACTTTGCGTAACTGTCGCATTTTCCGCAGAGGTGGTCTACCGTCTCCGGCGACTGCAAATCCGTCGAATGCGCCCCGGTCCTCGCCACCATCTCCCGCAGTTTTTCCGGATTTTCCAACATCGGGCAGGGACGCAGCATGTTCTCGTTGAACGGCTGCCCGTCGTGGTAAGCCATCAGCATCGGCGACTTTAATGCCTCCAAAAGCGTCTTTTCCCGAATGTTCGAGTCCGAATAATGCACGAACACGCACGGGTCGATGTCGCCATTGGCATTGATATGTAAATAACGCCGCCCGCCGGCGATGCACCCTTCCACGTACTGCGCGTCATTCTGGAAATCCATGGCAAACAACGGCTTCTCGGCGCGCAGCCTGCGAATCCTGCGATACACCTCCAGACGCTGCCCGGGCGTCGGCAAAAGCTCCACCGACGCGTCATTTCCTACCGGCATGTAATGGAAATACCAGATAAAATACGCGCCCAGGTCAATCAGCTTGTCATAATATTCATCCGAGGTGATGGAGTCGTAATTCGCGCTGGTGTAACAAGAAGAAATGCCATAAACCAGCTTCTTCTCGTGCAAGAGCTCCATCGCCTTGATGACCTTCTGGTACACGCCCGCGCCGCGCCGTCCGTCCGTGGCTGCCTCCGAGCCTTCCAGCGAAATGGCCGGCACGAAATTGCCAACGCGAAGCATTTCATCGGCAAATTCCTCGTCTATCAGCGTGGCGTTGGTAAAGCAGAGGAACACGCAGTCCGAATGCTTCTCGCACAAGCGAATGATGTCTTTTTTTCGTACCATCGGCTCGCCGCCCGTATAAATATAAAGATAAACACCCAGTTCCTTGCCCTGCTCGATGATGGAATCAATTTCCTCATAGCTTAGGTTCAGCTTGTTGCCATACTCGGCCGCCCAGCAGCCGGTGCAGTGCAAATTACAAGCGCTCGTCGGATCCAAGAGAATTGCCCACGGAATGTTGCACTGGTACTTCTCCCGCATTTCCTCCTGCTTCGGCCAACCAATCAACGACGCGTTGATAAAGAAGTTGACCGCCACAGTCTGCATCACGTGCGGATCCACGTCCGAAAGCACCCGCCGGATATATCCGTAATAAGGATGCTCCGGATCCGTAATCGCCTCCCGGAAGACCTTCCGCTGAGTGACGAACTCGTCACCGGCAAATTTATCCGCCCAGTCCATAATCTTGACCATGTTCTTTTCCGGATCCTTGTACAAATACCTAAAAGCCTGCTCCAGTCCAAATTTTTTCATTGTTGCAGAAACGTTCATCTTGCGTACCCCCATTTGTTTTATTTTTACTACATTATATGAAGCAATTCGAAATTGCCATCTTTATATAATGGAGTTTACGCAATTTTTTGTGATTCCACAATGGACAAACAAACTCGCAATGTGCAAAATTTAGGCAAATCGGAGCGTTTGTCCAAAAACTCAGCCCTGCCCCTTTCACTCCCCAATCAGAACTTTCTTCCCCTCGAACGCGAACCCGTATTTCCTAACCCTTTCCGCCCCTATCCCGGCCATTTCAGGATTGCCACATAATTTTCTCCTCTATCTGTTTCAAGGCCTCTTCCACGGCTTCCCAAAGGGTCTACCGTTTCATCTCGCTCTTATATCCCATGTTATAGTGGTCCTCGATAATTCCTTCAATTTCCGTCTTGTTCAAGGATGGCATGTCACCGGGAATCGTGTTTTTCGCCGCACTGCAGGCATCGCCAAACCGAAGCGCCCGCTCGCAGTCCCCTTTCGAGGACAGAAGTCCGTACAACACGCCGCCGCAGTACGCGTCCCCGCTGCCAATGCGGTCCACGACCTCGATATTTTGATATGGCTTCTCCTCGTAATACTTGTCCTCCCGCGCATTGTAAATGACGGATGTGAAGCTGTGCACCTTAGGGCTATGCACCGTCCGCCGCGTGGCCGCAACGACGGAAATGTCATATTCGTCCGTGAAGCTCTTCATCATCGACTTCACGTCGCCTTCCTTGCCGAACGTCAGGCGGGCGGTATCCTCGGAACAGAAGAAAATGTCCACGTAAGGCAATATCGTCTCGATGCATTCCCGCGCCTGTTCGCCGCTCCACAGATTTCCCCGGAAATTCACGTCAAAGGAAATCACCGTCCCATGCTCCTTGAATTTCTTAATCATTTCCACCGCCGTCTCGCGGCACTGCCGACTTAACGCCAACGTGATGCCGGACGTATGGAAACAGCGCGTGGATGAATAAATGCTTTCCGGCAATTCCTCCACCTTAAGGCGCGTCATCGACGAATTACGTCTGTCATAGACGACCTCCGGTTTGCGCGGATACGCGCCGTTTTCATAATAATACACGCCCAGCCTGGCCTCGTCGTCATCGTCATATACTAAATAGTCGTCGCTGACACCAATAAAGCGCAACTTGTTCTTGGCGTAAATGCCGATGCTCGTGTTCGGGATGCGGCTAATCACCCCGGAACGAAGTCCCATCAGTGACACGACCGAGGCCACGTTAAGTTCCGCCCCGCCCACCTGCCGCTCCAGCACGCTGTCACGTACGATGCGCTCGTTCGACGGCGGGGAAAGCCGCAACAAAATTTCTCCCAGCGTCAACAAATCAAAAGCCTTTTTCTTTTCCATTTTTTCTACTCTCCTATATTCGGAATAAAGCTGCCACGTTCGTGACAGCTTTATTCCTTTTCATGGCAGTCCGCCTTGTGCGCGGACGTTGTTAGGGTTTATATTATACGCACGTCAAATTAAATTTTCCGTGCGTATAGTGCCAACCGCAGCCGCAAAGCGGCAAAATTCCTTATGCGGTTATGCGCGTCCATATATACCGCGTGGCAAATGTTTCTGCCCCGCAGTATTGTATCTGCCTAAGGATATTATCCCCGGCACTCTTTCACGATTTGTACGGCCTCCGCGGTCATCTCTTTGATTTTGTCAAAGTCGCCCGCGTCAACCAGGCTTCCCTTGACCATCCAGCTTCCGCCACACGCCCAAATCTTGTCGCATGCAAGGTATTCACGGACGTTCTTCTGGCTGATACCGCCCGTCGGCATGAACTTCATGTTCACGTACGGCGCCGCCATCGCCTTAATCATGTTCAATCCGCCCGCCGGCTCCGCCGGGAAGAACTTCACGATTTCCAGGCCTAATTCAATCGCTTGCTCGACCTCGCTCGGGGTCACGACACCCGGCGTAATCGGGATGTTTTTGTCCAGACAATATTTCACGACCTTCGGGTTCAGGCCCGGGCTTACGATAAACTTCGCGCCCGCCGCCACGGCCCTATCAACCTGCTCCGTCGTAAGGACCGTACCCGCCCCCACGAACATGTCCGGATACTCGCTGGTCATGATGCGGATGGACTCTTCCGCCGCATCCGTCCGGAACGTCACTTCCGCGCACGGCAAGCCGCCCTCGCACAATGCCTTCGCAAGCGGCGCCGCGTCCTTCGCGTCGTTTAATACCACGACCGGGATGATGCCGGTCTCATGAATCTTTTGCAATACTTCGTTCATTTTTTATTTCCTCCACTATGCACATTTGCCCGAAACAAGTCCTACGCACACTTCGCATGAAGCGGGTGCGCAAAATCACCTCGTTTGAACCTATGCGTTATTATACACCCTATAACTCAAAACCGAAATACCTTACCGCGTTATTATAAGAAATTCCTTTGACGATTTTCTTCAAGGTCTTATAATCCGCCGGATACTCGCCGTTTTCCACCCAGCCTCCAATCAACTCGCACATGATTCTGCGGAAATACTCATGCCGCGTGTAGGACAAAAAGCTTCTCGAGTCGGTCAGCATGCCGACAAAATTGCCAAGCAATCCGAGGTTGGCAAGCGACGTCATCTGCTCTATCATGCCCGTCTTGTTGTCATTGAACCACCAGGCGCTTCCCTGCTGTACCTTGCCGACGGCGTCCGCATTCTGGAAACAACCAATCACGGTGCCAATCGCCGCGTTATCAACCGGGTTGAGCGAATAAATAATCGTCTTCGGCAATTCATCCGTCACCGCCAAGGCGTTTAAGAAATCTGCCAGCTCCGCGGACGGCGTATGGTTGCTGATGCAGTCCACGCCCGTATCCGGCCCCAACTTGGTAAAGACACTCACGTTGTTGTCACGCTTCACGCCATAGTGTAGTTGCATGACCCAGCCTTTCTTCGCGTATTCCCTGCCAAGTGTCACCATGCAGGCCGTCTTGAACTTCAACTCTTCCTCGCGGCTTACCGCCCCGCCAGCCAGCCTCTTGGCGAAAATCTTCTCAATCTCCTGCGTGTCGGCCGGACTATACATCACGTACTCCAGGCCATGGTCGGATACCGTGCAGCCATTTTCCGCGAAATAATCCATCCGCTTTTTCAATGCCGCCAATAGGTTTTCAAAACTGTCCACCGTTATCCCGCTCACCTCGCCAAGCCTGGCCAGATACTCTAAATAATCCTTCTTCTCCAACGCCACCGCCTTGTCCGGCCGCCACGCGGGGAGCACTTGCACGTCAAAACTTTCATCAGCCTTAATCTTCTGGTGCCACTCCAGAGAATCCACCGGGTCGTCCGTCGTGCACACGAGCGTCACGTTGGACATCTTGATTAACTGGCGCGCGCTCAAGCCTCCCTGTAGTTTCTCATTACAAAGATTCCAGACTTCCTCCGCGGTGTCTCCGCCCAAATACCCGTCATAACCGAAATACCGTTTCAACTCCAAATGGCTCCAGTGATAGAGCGGATTGCCAATTGCCATCTCCAACGTCTCCGCCCATTTCTGGAATTTCTCTCGGTCGGAAGCGTCACCGGTAATATACTTCTCTTCCACGCCGTTCGAGCGCATCTGACGCCATTTGTAATGGTCGCCGCCCAGCCAAACCTGCGTGATGTTGTCAAACTTGCGGTCCTCGTAAATCTCCTGCGGGTTCAAGTGGCAGTGGTAGTCCAAAATCGGCATCACTTCCGCATATTCGTGATATAACTTTTTTGCCGTCTCTGTGGACAGCAAAAAATCCTCGTCCATAAATTGCTTCATCATCATGTCCTCCGCCTTTTATACGTGTCTCTCCAACGTCCTGCGCACCGCGCCGGTTCCGGCAATCATTTCCTTGAAGTACGCGCACACCCTCCCGGCCAGGCCTACCTCGTAGAGGTTGACGCCGAATATCTTGGCATTCTCCAGCACTGGTTTCAAGGCACCTTCCACGTCGGCCTCCTCGCCCAGCTTGAAGCCCGCCACGTAGGGACATACCGTGTCCAGAAGCGGGTCGGGGCTCAATTCGAACTTGTTGCCCGCATCGTCCACCGCCATCAAATACCGTAGCCATCCAGCAAACACGAGCGGAATCCGCTTCAAGTCGGCCACGTCCAGCTTGTCGGAAGCCGCGTAGGCCTTGATGGTCTCGCCGAAACGGATTGCCAGCTTCTGTGAGGTGTCGGTCGCGATCCTCTGCGGGGTGTCCGGCATGAACGGATTGGGGATACGCACGTTCAACACGGTGTCGATAAACTCTTTCGGATCAAGCACGCCGGGATTTACCACGACCGGAAGGCCCTCCTCGTAACCGATGATTTCCACCAGTTTCTTCAACGTCTCGTCCTTCATCTCCTTGGAAATGAGGTCGTAGCCGAGCACGCAGCCAAACACCGCCAGCGTCGTGTGGAGCGGGTTTAAGCAGGTGCAGACCTTCATCTTCTCCACCTTGTCCACCGTCTCGCGCTCGGTGAACATCAGGCCGCCCTTTTCAAGCTCGGGCCTGCCGTTCGGGAACGCGTCCTCAATCACGAGGTACTCGCACTCCTCCGCGTTGACGAACGGCGCCACGTAGGTATTTTTCGAGGTGATGACCGGCTCCAGCCCGTCAATGTTGTCGCTGTTCAATATTTTCTCCACGGACGCGTCCGGGCGGGGCGTGATCTTGTCAATCATGCTCCACGGGAAGCTCACCTTGTCCTTGGAATTGACATAGGCCAAAAAGCCCTTGTCGGCCACGCCATTCTCCACCCATTTCTCGGCAAACGCGTTGACCGCCGCATACAGCTTGTCACCGTTGTGGGAACAGTTGTCCATGCTGACCATCGCCACCGGCTTCTCCCCCGCCTGGTAACGGGTATACAAAAGGGAAGCCACCTTTCCGATGTAGCTCACCGGCTTGGCGGGGCCGTTTGCGAAGTCTTCCACGACGGAAGGAAGCAGCTCGCCCTTACCGTTCACGAGGCTGTAGCCTTTTTCCGTAATCGTAAATGACGCCATCTGCAGGGAATCCTTCTTAAAAATCTCCTTCAGGCGGCCAAACTCCGCCTCGTTCTCCGAGTCCACGATGCAGGACTCGACCACGCTGCCGACCACGGTCTTGGCAATCGTCCCGTCGGCCTTGAGCGTCACCAGCACGGAATAATTGTCGTGCGGCCGGTACATTTTTTCGATAATCTCATAGTCGAAGCCCTCCGCCACGACCAGTCCGCGGTCAATCACGCCGTCATTTAACAAATTCTGCACGACGTTGGCCTGGAACGCGCGGAAAATGTTTCCCGCCCCGAAATGAACCCAGAACGGGTTTTCCTTCGTCGCTTTCGTTACCGCCTCGCGGTCAAACTTCGGGAGGTCATATCCGGCGGCCTCCCACTGCGCTTTTTCCTTCAATCCCTGCTCGCTTAATTTCATGCCCTTTTTGCTCCTTTCTCAATCGCTTCCCAAAGTCCGTTCAAATACGTCGCGCCCAACGCCCTGTCATACAAGCCGTAGCCCGGCATCGCCACCTCGTCCCAGATCATGCGCCCGTGGTCGGGGCGAATCGGGCCGTTGAAACCAATTTCGTACAGCGCCTTCATGATTTCGTACATGTCGAACGTGCCATCCGAAGACAGATGCGCCGCCTCCTCGAAGTTCGTCGGCGTGATGAACTTCAGGTTCCGCACATGCGCGAAGTGAATCCTGCCCTTCAGGGAACGAATCATGTCCGGCAGGTCGTTGTTCAAGTTCGTGCCGTAAGAGCCGGAACAGAACGTCACGCCGTTGTGCGGGTTGTCCACCATCTTCATCATGCGCAAAATGTTTTCCTTGTTGATGATGATGCGCGGCAGGCCGAACACGCTCCAGGCCGGGTCGTCCGGATGGATTGCCATGTTGATGTCGCACTTGTCGCAGGTCGGCATGATTTTCTCCAGGAAATATTTCAGGTTCTCGAACAATTTCTCGTCGTCAATGTCCTTGTACATCTCGAACAGTTCCTTCACCTTGGCCATGCGCTCCGGCTCCCAGCCCGGCATCACGGTTCCGTTCATGTCACCGGAAATGGACTCGAACATCTTCTCCGGATCAAGGTTGTCGACCGCCTCCTGCGTGTAGGCAAGCACCGTCGAGCCGTCCGGCCGCACACGCGCCAGCTCGGTACGAGTCCAGTCAAACACCGGCATGAAATTGTAGCATACCAGGTGCAGCCCCTCGGCAGCCAGGTTCTCCAGCGTCTCGATATAGTTCGCGATATACTGGTCGCGCTCCGGCGCGCCCGTCTTGATCGCGTCGTGAATGTTCACGCTCTCGATGCCGGCAATGTGCAGGCCGGCCGCCTCCACCTCGTCAATCATGGCGCGGATGCGCCCGCGGCTCCACACCTCTCCCGGCTGGGTGTCGTACAACGTCGTGATGACCCCCGTCACGCCCGGAATCTGCCGGATCTGCTTCAGCGTCACCGTGTCAAATTTAGAACCGTACCACCTTAACGTCATTTCCATAATGCTTGTCCTCGCTTTCTTTTTTTGAATCCCTGGCGGATTCTTTTTTCTTGTTTTGGGCCTGCATTCCACCCGATTTTTTCTTTCTCTCGTGCACTGGTTTTATTATACGATTTTTACAAAAAAATCCAATTGGCAAGATTGTCGTTTACATTGCAAAAGTTGCGGTAGTGTGGTATCATCAAAGCCAAGCCCCGCTTGTAAACGTGAGAAAGGAGCCGCCATGAAAAAGAATTTGCAAACCACCTTTATTCCCCGCCAATACATGCTTGAGAAGCACTTTGAACTCTATTATTACAATGATAGCCACTTGGCCGGCATAAAGGGACATTCCCATGACTATTATGAATTCTATTTTTTCCTCGAAGGGGACGTTTCTATGTACATAGAAGGAATTTTATATGAATTAAATCCGGGAGACGTCATCTTGATTCCCCCGGGCGTCCGCCACCACGGCGTCGTCCACGACGAGGACAAGCCCTACCGCCGCTTCGTGTTCTGGATTTCCAAGGAATATTGCAGCCTTTTAGAAGGGATTTCCGCGGACTACGTCTACCTCATGCGGCAGGTGGAAACGACCAGACGCTATATCTGGCATTATGACCTGCTCGGGTTAAACGCCCTACAATCCAAGGCATTCCAAATCATCGAGGAGCAGCATGCGGACCGGTTTGGTAAAAACACCAAGATTTCGCTCTGCGTCAACGACCTGATTCTCCATTTGAACCGTACGGTTTACGAGATGGAGCATCCCAACACGCCGCGCGAGGAACAAGATTTATACCAAAAAGTAATGCTTTACATCGAAGACCATCTGGACGAGGATCTGTCGCTCGACCAACTGGCGGGGGTATTTTTTGTCAACAAGTACCACATCGCCCACGTTTTCAAGGAAAACTTAGGGTTGTCCATCCACCAGTTCATCACGAAAAGACGCCTTGCCATGTGCCGGGACGCGATCCTTGGGCAGGCCAGCATCACGGACGCCTACTTATTGTGCGGGTTCAGGGACTATTCCAGCTTTTTCCGGGCCTTCAAAAAAGAATACGGACTGTCCCCGAAAGAGTACCGGGAACAAGTCCGTAAACAAACGGGAGCGAAGTAAGCCGGCACCCCTTGGTCACATCCGCATGGTCAGTTGGATCCTCTTTTTCTTCAAGTCCACGCTCATGACCTTCACGTCCACGATGTCGCCAACACTTACTACCTCGAGCGGGTGCTTGATATAGCGGTCGGTAATCTGGGAAATGTGCACCAGCCCGTCCTGGTGCACGCCGATGTCGACGAACACGCCGAAGTCGATAACGTTACGCACCGTGCCCTTAAGCACCATGCCTTCTTTCAAATCCTTCATGTCCAGCACGTCCGTGCGCAAAATCGGGCGCGGCATCTCGTCACGCGGGTCGCGCGCCGGCTTTTCCAGTTCCTTCACGATGTCGCGCAAGGTAATCTCGCCGATGCCCAGTTCTTCCGCCAGTTTTTTATAATCCTTGATGGTCAGGGATAATCCCACCAGCCTGCCGCCGCTTATGTCCTCCGGGGCAAATCCCTGCTTTTTCAACAATTTCTCCGCCGCCGCGTAAGATTCCGGGTGCACGCCCGTCGTGTCCAGCGGATTGTCCCCGCCCGAAATGCGCATGAAGCCCGCGCACTGTTCGAACGCCTTCGGCCCGAGTTTTGGCACCTTTAAAAGCTGCCTGCGGTTGGCGAAACGGCCATTTTCCTCGCGGTAGGCCACGATGTTCTTGGCCAACGTCGCGCTGATGCCGGAAATGTAGGCCAAAAGCGGGGCGGAAGCGGTATTCAAATCCACGCCGACTTTGTTCACGCAGTCTTCCACCACGCCGCCAAGCGACTCGCCAAGTTTTTTCTGGTTCATGTCGTGCTGGTACTGGCCGACCCCGATGGACTTCGGATCGATCTTCACCAATTCCGCCAGGGGATCTTGCAGCCTCCTGGCAATCGACGTGGCGCTCCGTTGTCCCACGTCGAACTTCGGAAATTCCTCGCTCGCCAGCTTGCTGGCCGAATACACCGAAGCCCCGGCCTCGTTGACGATGACATACTGCACCTTCTGCGGGATTTCCTTCAGCAGGTCCACGATGAACTGCTCGGACTCGCGCGAGGCAGTGCCATTTCCCAACGAAATCAACGAAATATTATACTTCGGAATAATTTTTTTCAACAAGTCCTTGGATGCCTTGATTTTCGCCTCGGTGGTCGGGGCGGTCGGATAAATGACCGTCGTCCCCAGCACCTTTCCGGTGGCGTCCACCACCGCCAGCTTGCAGCCGGTGCGAAAGGCCGGATCCCAGCCGAGCACCACGCGCCCGCTAATCGGCGGCTGCATCAAAAGCTGGTGCAGGTTCTTGCCAAAGACCTCGATGGCCCCGTCCTCGGCCTTCTCGGTCAATTCGTTGCGGATCTCCCGTTCAATCGCCGGCCCGATCAACCGGTGGTAGCTGTCCTCGACCACGTCTTTTAACACCGGCGAGGTATAGGGGTTGTCCTTGTGGATGACCTTCTTCTCCAGGTAACGCAAAACGTCCTCCTCGGGAGCTTCCACCTTCACGGTCAGAAACTTCTCCTTCTCGCCCCGGTTCAGGGCCAGGATCCGATGCCCGGCCAGCTTCTTTAACGGCTCCTCGAACTCGTAATACATCTCATAGACGGACTCCGCCTTCTCGTCCTTGGCAACCGAGACGAGCGTCCCTTTTTGCATCGTGATGTTTCGTATATAACTACGGTATTCGGCCTCGTCGGAAACGGACTCCGCGATGATGTCCATCGCCCCGGCAATCGCCTCCGAGGCCGTTTTCACTTCCTTTTCCTCGGAAATATACTTGGCCGCCTCGTTCTCAAGCGGCTCGGAAATCTGCTGCAGCGTGATGACCGCCGCCAACGGCTCCAATCCCTTTTCCTTCGCGACCGTCGCCCGCGTCCTTCGCTTCGGGCGGTACGGACGATAGAGGTCTTCCACCACCACCAACGTTTCCGCCGCCAGAATCTGTGCCTTCAACTCCTCCGTCAGCTTTCCCTGCTCCTCTATGCTGGATAAGACCTGCTCTTTCTTCTCGTCCAGATTGCGCAAATACAAGAGACGCTCGTGGAGCTTGCGGAGCTGCTCATCGTCAAGCGAGCCCGTCACTTCCTTCCGATAACGGGAAATGAAGGGAATCGTGTTCCCCTCGTCAATCAGTTTCACGGCCGCGTCAACCTGCCAACGCTGCACGCCAAGTTCTTCCGTCAGCTTTTGATTAATGTCCATCTCTTAAGTCTCCCTCTCTCTTTCGTCTCGTTAACGTCGGTGTACAGAGGGCAACACGCCATCTGCACACCGACGCCATGATCCTTTTATTTCTTCAATAAATGATAACTGTTTGCCTTTCGTCATACGACCTTTTCAATTGTTCCCCGGCAATCATTCTCACTTTCATTTTACCATTTTAACATAGGAAACGAGGTTTGGGAATAGGAATTTTCGTGCGAATCTTGTAGATTGAGGAAAAGCTCTGCCTGCATGCGCCACGTCACGCCTTGCAGCGCGCCGTCCGTGAACGTGCCGTCCGCGTTTTTCTGCACCTGCACCATGCGCTCCTTGTCCAGAGCATAAAACCGCATGGCGGCAATGTTGCAAATCCATCCCAACATCGGCATGCCGGACATCAAAAACATGGTCATCCAGGAAATCGCGGACAAGCTTTCCACATGTTCGGCCACGTACCTCTCCTCGGCTTTCCGCTCGCTCGCAGGGTGTTTGCCCACGGCATACCAAACGGGGCGGTGAGGGGCGCAACAAAACTCTTGCAAAGTGCTGGCAAATGTTGTATGATTAGAAACGTATACACGCAAATCGCCGGTCAGGACGGCCGGCGGCTTGCAACACTCGATATCCATCCGCGTCCCATGCGTGCGGAAATTTATTATCAAAAAGGAGTTGAACTTTCATTGGACCCGAGTGACGCCATACAATTTGGCATATTACTTATCTTATTTTTTATGTCTGCTTTCTTCTCATCGGCGGAGACCGCGCTGACGACCGTCAACAAGATACGGATGCGCTCTCTGGCAGACGAAGGGAACAAAAAGGCGGAGATTGTTCTTGACACGATTGAAAATCACAAACCGAAGATGCTGAGCGCGATCCTGATCGGCAACAACATCGTCAATCTTTACGCCGCATCCCTGACCACGACGATTGCCTACCGTTTCGGAGGCGGCATGGTCAGCCTGGCAACCGGCATACTGACGCTGGCAATCTTGGTATTCGGCGAGATTACGCCGAAGAACCTCGCCACGCTCCAGTCCGAAAAGATGTCACTTTCCTACATTCGGATTATCCGGGCATTGATGGCGGTGCTCACGCCCGTCATTTACATCATCAATTCCTTCGCCCGGGGCATACTCTTCTTGATGCGCATCGACCCGAACGCGGCGAACGACATCATGACCGAGGATGAACTGCGTACCATCGTGGACGTGAGCCACGAAGACGGGGTCATCGAATCAGAGGAGAAGGAAATGATTTACAACGTGTTCGACCTTGGCGACGCCAAGGCGAAGGACGTCATGGTTCCCCGCGTCAACGTCACGTTCGCAAACGTGGACTGCACGTTCCAGGAATTGATTAATATTTTCAAGGAGGACAAGTACACGCGGCTTCCCGTCTACGAAGACACGACCGACAACGTCATCGGAACGATTAACATGAAAGATCTCCTATTGTTTGCGAACAGGGAGAACTTCCACGTGCGCGACATTTTGCGCGAGGCCTATTTCACGTACGAGTACAAGAGCATTTCCGAACTCCTCGTGGAGATGCGCCACGCCTCCTACAACATCGCCATCGTTTTGGACGAGTACGGCGAGACCGCCGGCCTGATTACGCTGGAAGACATCCTGGAGGAAATCGTCGGCGAGATTCATGACGAATACGACGAAAATGAGGAAGAATTCATAAAAAAAGTGGATGAGCGGGAATATATCGTCGAAGGTTCTTTGAGCTTGGATGACATAAACGACCGGCTTGATTTGGAACTGGAATCAGAGGATTATGATTCACTTGGAGGGTATTTTATCGAGCACCTTGACCGCCTGCCGGAGGTCGGGGACGAGATTGTCCTGGAGGACGGCATCCGCATGGTCGTGGAAAAGATGGACAAGAACCGGCTGGAGCTGGTTCACGTCTACCTGCCGGAAACGGGGGCGGATGCCGCGGATGATTCCTCGGACGATTCCACGAATGGAACTGGTAAAAAAGAGGACAAGCAGGAGAAAACGCGGGAATAGTAACATATTTTTATCATAAATTTTAATTAATTTCATTTTTCTCTTGCCATTTCGCGAAAAATGCATTAAAATAGAACACGGAGTTTTGAAGCGGACATGTTCGCGGACACGTGCGATGTCCCAGAAAAACAAAACTCCGTGTTTCAACCTATATATTTCATCTTGAATTATTTTAGCCGTTGCCGTTCATGATGTCGCACGCCTCTTGGCTTAAGACCATGGATTGCAGGCAAACATTTTATGGAGACGTATCGAAGTGGCCATAACGAGAGCGACTCGAAATCGCTTTGCCGCCTGAAAGCGGCACGAGGGTTCGAATCCCTCCGTCTCCGTTGAACAAAGAGTCCGGCTTGCCGGACTCTCGCGTCGGAGCACGGCTGTGTCAGCAGCCATTTTCTTTATGCGCGAAGCGCGCATCCCCCGGAGGGTTCTGCTTTATAGGAAACGATGTTTCCTAATAAAGCAAGGAAAGACTGCCGCACTGATTAAAATGCGGCAGTCTTTTTTATGCGCACGGGACAGAAAGGTATATGCTGCTTACGCAGCTTGTCCCAGCACGACGAGTAGGGGAAGTAAATCTCCCCTACTTGATTCCTCTCAGTGGGAAACCAGAGGCGACGATTTGCATCCACCAATTTCGTCACAAGCCTGGAGGCTCCTTTTTAAAATACGCATACTTACGCATTTGTTGACGCATCACGGCCAAAACCCTATTGACAATCTCTGTTCCGTACATCTCTATTGCGTCCGACAGCAACCTTTCCACGTCCTTTTCCGTAAACCAATAGTAAAAATGAACGCCATAAAGTTCTTCTGCCACGTCCATTTGCTCGTCAAAGGAGCGGTTAAACGGCTTTGCCTCAATTCGCCCATAGCATGTTTCCAGAGGCAACCCCAAATCATACGATATGCGCGTGTCGGAAAACAACGCCGCCCCATTGTCAAATACTGGGCAATAAGAAAATGTCCGGTTCACGTTCCTAAGCACCGCGATGTTGTTCATATGCCGATCCTCGTTCAAAAAGAACGCGTCAATCTCCAACAGCATCGTCAGGTACGCACCAAAATTCTCCAATCCTGCTAACAGCGAAACATGTTCGACAACAAAAAGAATCCTTTCCTTTAGTTCCATCGGTGCCAGCACGTTCGTCAAATCAATTCCCCACTCCAGACGGAACAGTTTCTCCAGTGTCAGAACCTCCTGCCCCCCATGCAAAAAACCAGCACAACGACACCCCTTATAAATGCCATCCTGATACGATATTTTGTCAATCTCATACGGCACGCGGGGAAACACGGTGCTTTTTTCCAGCAAATGTGAGACGATGTATTCGGACAATCCCTCATAACCCAAATAATCAGCCTTATACCAATTTCCAGCGTCAAACCATTTTAGCTGGTTCCCCTTGGAAGAATTTCGATCCATGTTTATCCGCTTTGATTGCGTCATTGTAATCATTCAAACATCGCTCCCCGCTTCCAAATTTATTCCAGCCGTGCGGTTACTAATCCGACGGTTGGAACTTATTCCGAAATGATTTCAATCCACTGCGTGTCTTCCGCCATCCTCCCCTGCGTCTTGCGAATGATGGTCAGCGGATCATAATGATCCACCCCCACGTCCCTGAGCACCATTTTTAACTTATCGCGCGTACGCGGAAAACAGCGGTCTTCCAAAAAGAACTCAAAATCCGCCCAACTCGGGTTTTCCTTCACACCGAACGCACGATGGAGATTGTCATCCGTGCAATTTTCTATCTTGACCGTCTCAGTCTGAAAATCCGCATCGATAATCGTGCAAATTCCTTTTCTGTCCATGAAATGTAAAACCATATGATACCCCCTTGAAGGTTCATGAGCGCCCATGTCTCAAACATTTATAAATTCTCTCTTTTCCACGATACCCCTTAGCATCGGTGTACAGATGGCAACGTTCGATACAAAAACATCATAACACACGACACACAAAAAACGCAAGAGTAAAAATTCGGTTTCGCAGCCGTGTGGCACCCCCCGTGAAAAGTAACATAATTTAAAATTTTCTTATAATTTTTCAGATTTTTCTATTGACATTTCTTTCATTATGAGTTATTATAACTTCAACACATAAAACAGACGCGCAATATCCCATTTAACATTTTAAATTTCAAAGAAACGAGGTATCTTCCAATGGGAACGTAAAAAACGTAGGCAAAAGCGAAATTCAAAGAATCGAGGTATAATCCGATGGGAACGTTAAGAACGTAGGAAAAAGCGAAATTCAAAGAATCGAGGTATAATCCAATGGGAACGTAAGATTACATAACAAGGCGTACATTTCACATAGATTGACGAAAAACACCACCCCGAAGGATGGTTTTACATAGAAAAAACAGAATAAGGAGGATGGACCAATGCACACAGAGTCATAAAAATCCACTGTATGGACGAACCGATACAGTGGATTTTTCATGTCCTTTAAATATTCCCCAGCAGTTTGTCAATACTGACAAGTTTCACGCTCAACACGAAGATTTCCATCGCCGTCTTTATCTCCTCCAGCGTCGGGTACGACGGGGCGATACGAATGTTGCTGTCCTTCGGATCCTTCCCGTACGGATAAGTCGCGCCTGCTTCCGTCATCACCAGCCCGGCCTCCTTCGCCTTGGCCACGACGGCCTTCGCACATCCGTCCATCGCGTCGAAGGAAATGAAATAGCCGCCCCTCGGCGCAATCCATGAACCAATCTCCAAACCGCCCAGCTCACGCTCAAATGTCTCCAAGACGATGTCGAACTTCGGACGCATGATATCGGCATGCTTCTTCATGTGGTTGACCATCCCGCTGATGTCCTTAAAAAATCTTGCATGGCGCAACTGGTTTACCTTGTCATGGCCAATCGTCTGTATTTTAAGCTGCTCACGGATTTCCCGCAAGTTGGCATCCGACGCCGCGATGGCCGCGATGCCAGAACCCGGAAAACTAATCTTGGAAGTGGATGAAAACTTGTAAACCATGTCCGGATTGCCCATCTTCTTGCATTCCATGAAAATCTCCAGCAAATAATCCTGTTTGTCCTCGTACAAGTGGTGGATGCCGTACGCGTTGTCCCAGTAAATGCGGAAATCCTTCGCCGCCGGCTTCAGGCAGGCAAAACGGTGCACCGTGTCGTCCGAATAGGTAATGCCCTGCGGGTTGGAATATTTCGGCACGCACCATATGCCTTTAATGGCCTCGTCTTCCGCCACCAATCTTTCCACGACATCCATGTCCGGCCCGTCCGCGGTCATCGGCACGTTAATCATCTCGATGCCAAAATGTTCGGTAATGGCAAAGTGCCTGTCATACCCCGGAACCGGACAGAGGAACTTCACCGTGTCGAGCTTCGCCCATGGCGTGCCGCCCATGACCCCGTGCGTCATCGAACGGGCAATCTGGTCGTACATTACGTTCAAACTGGAATTGCCGTATATGATAATGTTATCCTTCGGAACCTCCATCATGTCGGCCAAAAGCTGCTTCGCCTCAGTAATGCCATCGAGCACGCCATAATTCCGGCAATCCACGCCCTCCGTGCACACCAGCTCGGATTGGCTGCCCAGAACGTCCATCAGCCCCATCGACAAGTTCAACTGCTCCGTTGAAGGCTTCCCCCGCGACATGTCCAGTTTCAGCCCCTTGTCCTCGACCTCTTCAAATTCTTTCTCAAGCCCCTCCTTCAATTCCAGCAACTCTTCCACACTCAAATCCTTGTACGCCGCCATGTCCATCTCCTCCGTTTCATGTCACGTATCCATTTCGACACGCCTGACGCCATGAACGTCAGGCCGTCACTTGCTATCCTACCTGATTTTTGACTTTTCGTCAACCTTTTCTTGCAAAAAATAGGCAATTTATGTGAATTTCTCTATTATTCCCATTTGGATTTGAAATATTCGCGACATGTTTATTCATTTTTAAGGGCGGCAGTCTGAATCGACTGCCGCCCCCCGAATCAAAAAGGCAAGGCCTTACTTGAACTTCACCGCCGTGCCATACACGATGACTTCCGCCGCCCCTTGCATCAGAGATGACGAGCCATAACGGATATTGATTATGGCATCCGCGCCCAGGCCTTCCGCCTCGTCCACCATTCGCTTGGTGGCAATCTGCCGGGACTCGTTTAGCATTTCCGTGTAACCCGTCAGTTCCCCGCCGACCAGCGTCTTCATACCCGCCATGAAATCCTTTCCCAGGTTCTTCGTCATCACGACGGTTCCTTTCACGATATCCAACGCCTCGATTTCTTGCCCTGGCACATAATTAATATTTAGAAGCTTCATAGATTTCTCCTCCCTCGATTTCCTTCATTCTTTCTCTCATCACCATGATGGTTGCCACGATAACCGCCGCCAGCGGTAAGCTGAACACCAAAAACATGAACACCGGCATCGGATCTTCGGAAATCCCCCACGTGCAATACGCGAACAAGGCAATCATCAACCCCATGAACACGATCATGACGCTTCCCGCCATGATGGAATTCCTTTTCCTTGATTTTTTGTCCATCCTTTTCGCATCCACGAACATCACGCCTCCTTTCTCCATCTGCTCCATTTTTTGCAGATACACGTCCGCGTCCATGGTTGGAAATTGTTCGTCAGCCTCCATCATCACGTTGCAAAATTCTTTCATCTTGGCGAGATTTTTTTCCTCCCGCTCCAGCGTGATGACGTGCCGTCCAAGACAGTCCTCCAAGGGGAGCTGGCCATTTTGCATCCGACGAATCTCGCTAATGGGAACGTTCAGTTTCCGCAATAATTTAATTTTCTGCAAAGCCTTGACATCCTCGTCCGAATATTCCCGGTAACGGTTCGCCTCGTTGCGGGCGGGATTTAAAAGCCCCTGCTCCTCATAAAAGCGAATATTCTTCTTCGTGATGTCCACCAGCCGTTCCACTTCATTGATACGCATCGCCATACCTCCCGCTTACCGCCATGCCGTTGCCAGACAAGCCCCACCGACCACGGATAACGGCTCCCACTTCGTACTTTGTATGTATCTTTATTCTTTTATACACGTTCCACAAGGGGGAAAGTCAACTGTTTTATGGAAATTTGACAAAAAACCATATTGCCACGCTGCCATGTCCATATAGCTTTCACGGCCACTAGAACAAAAAACCTCATTCCTTCGTTTGCCGTTCGGATATCAACTCCCCATCCTCGTCATATTCATACACGGTATAGTCCCTCAATTTTCCATTGCCCCGATAGCAACTGTCCTTGACGCAATTTCCATTTTCATCATATTCATAGACATGATAGGAAACCAGCGTCCCGTCCTCCGTATAATGGTTTTGCCTTGTCCGGTTCCCATCCCCGTCATATTCATAGGTATAATATACGTCCAAGTCTCCCTCCGCGAGATATTGGCTGCTTTTTACCAAATGCCCCTTCCCGTCATATTCGTCCACATCGTAATAGACAAAATTGCCGTCCGTGTCATATACGTTTCTCTTCACCCGATTTCCATCCTCATCGAACTCATAAGTTTCCTTCATGAGCTTTCCATTTTGGGTTTCCCATCCGTACGCCTGGGTTTTCCTTCCCTCCCCGTCATAAACCTCGTCTCCTTTTCCTATCCGCTTTCCCGAAGCGTCATAAGCGATGATTTGCGTCCTCCGCCCTAGTTCGTCATAGTAATAGTCATGTCTCCAGGCCAGGTCGCCATCCCGATAGAAGTCGCGCCTTCTCATGCGATGCTGGGAGTCCGTAAACTCCCCTCCTTCCATCTCCTCGATTTTCTTTTTGATCTTCTCACCGTCTTTTACTTTTTCCAAGCCATCTTCCAGGATTTCCACTGCCTCGCCGTACTCGCCCTGGCGAATCTTCAAGTCGGCCAGTCCCAGGTAGCCTTGCGGATTTTTCTTGTCCAATTCCAACGCCTTCTCGTAGTCCAGGCGCGCCAATTCCATGTTTTCCTCCGTCTCGCCATCACAAACACGGGCGTTTCCGCGCAAGACATAGGCTTCCGATGATCCATCCCTGGGAATTTGTACGCCGATGGCATCGTTTATCTTATTGCGAAGACCATTGTCCACCAGCAGTTCTTCCAAAACATATGACGGAATCCCAGATACCTCCAGCCTTTCCTTGGTAATGTCGTACTTTGCGGCTTCCCCTTTTGAATGGAGGCGCACTTCTGCCTTTTTCCACCTTGAAACCTGCTCCACCCCGCCTTCGCCGGATTCCGGATCCGTCACGCCGCATTCCACGGTTCCCTCCAAGACAAAAATGTCCACATGCTTCTCATTGGCGACATCCACCCACCCGCAGGCCTCCCGGATGCCGACCGTCATCGCGGAAGTACGAATTTCAAACGTCTCGTCGTCCCCTAAAGGCTTCGCGACATAAAAAAACACACCTCCGGAATTTACGACGACCTTCAGGTCCTTCCCGTCCTTTTGAATCTCGATTTCACTCTCCTCGTCCGTCTTCACCAGCTTCACGCCGCCCAAGGTCATCCAGGCATGGCTTTCTTTCCCCGTGTCCACACGGTAACCATCGGAAAGCTCCATGTCCTCTCCCGGCGAAACGTCTCTTCCTCCCCCGTCCGAGACTTCCACCGCCCCTTCCGTCTTTGTAAGACGCATCGCAAAAGCCTTCCCGTCCCCGCAGCCGCTACCAAGCGCACAAACCAGAGTCGTCATCAACAAAAGTACCACCCATTTTCTACGTTTCATCATCTACCTTCTCCTCCCGCTCATCGCCGTGTCTTGTCCATGATATTCCATGTATTGACATGTAGGCATACTTATATAACCTTTTTACCCCGGTATCATCATTATATCAACTTTCACGACGATTTCAATCCGTAATTCGCAAAAAACACTTCTAAAATTCTAAACTGTCCGCATTTAAAAGAAAGTACTTCATCCCCATGATCAAAAATCCTTCTTCATTTCTCCATGGTCGCATCGTTTTGTCCACTATGGCAATCTTCTTAAAGGAATCAGTAGTTCAAATAGCAAAAAAGATTTCCCACATCTTCTGATTCCCATAATTACTTTTATCATGCCGTTATCTTTTCTTGTTTTTAACTGCTCCATATATGCATCTCTTTTAATTTCCATTGTTTCTTTCTCTATTTACGTGCAACGCACGCTCCCCTTGTATCTGGTTTTTATAACTACGTTTTGAAATATTCGCTCGTAAAACAGTTGCGTTTTCCACAGAAACGTAGTATTCTATATAGTAATATGAAGTACTTTGTACATCCATTCTTTTTTAACCAGGAATGTATCGGCTACAAAGTCCAGACCGATTCTCATTCACGGGAATCGAACTACAGTTACTATTCACGGCCTACGGCCGCGATAGCAACGAACCACAACATATGACACAGAGAGGTTTTTAACATGAACGAAGCATTTCACATTATCAGTGACGGTTCCTGTGACCTGCCCACGAAACTGGCAGAAGAAAAAAACATTACGGTCGTACCCTTTTATGTATCGTTTGACGGGGAGCACTACCAGAAAGAAAACGTAGATATTGGCATCCGGGACTTTTATCAGCAAATGGTGAACAACAAGGGCGTGTACCCCAAGTCTTCCATGCCTTCCATCCACGATTACCAGGAAGCGTTTTTGCCCTTCGCCCAGGACGGGATGCCTATAATCTGTATTTGCATCACCACCAAATTCAGCGGTTCCATGCAGTCCGCGCTGGGTGCGCGCTCACTCATCCTGGAGGAATACCCTCAGGCGGAAATCACGGTTATTGACGCCACGATCAATACGGTTTTGCAAGGCCTTTATGTCCTTGAAGCGGTAAACCTGCGCGACAGCGGCGCCAGCTATCAGGACACGGTCGCGCGATTGGAGCAGATAAAGAGCACCGGGAGGATTTTCTTTACGGTCGGAGATATGGAATATTTACAGCACGGGGGAAGAATTGGGAAAGTGGCGGCCGTTGCCGGGAGCGTTTTAAACATCCGCCCCATCATCACGCTGAAACAAGGAGAGATTTTCCCTTCCGGCATCGGCAGGGGTCGCAGGCGCAGCACCCAGAAAGCGATAGACCTTCTTTTAGGATACCTGCGGGAGAGCCGTTTGGGGATTGAGAGTTATAGTCTCGCAATAGGATATGGTTATGACTACGAGGAAGCCGTTGCTTTCCGCGACCACGCACTGGCCACGCTACGTGAAAGTGGACACGATATCAAGGATATCCCCCTTTATCAAATCGGAGCCACCATCGGCGTGCACACCGGGCCGTACCCGTTGGGATTTGGAATCATTGAGAAAGGGATTTTACCATAATATGTAAGAACTAAGGAGATGGCCATAACATGATACCCCCTAAGTAGATTTTGGTTATTTACCTTGTCTACTTAAGAGGTATCATATCATGTGTACAAGTACACGCAACGTCCGACTGATTTTTTTCGCACGTCTCGATGCTTTCGTGGACTATACTTCAAAAATCAAGTCCCCATAGGACGGCATCGGCCACGCTTCTTTGTCCACAATCATCTCCAGCGTGTCAACCGGGGCACGAAGCGCCGCCATCGCTGGAACGACCGTGTCATGATAGAAGTTCGCCGCCACCGGGCCGTCTTCCTTACTTGCCGCTTCCTCGGTCACGGCCTGCAAGTGCACGAGCGCGCTCTTCGTCTCCTTGAGGAGCGCGGATACCTCCGTGAGGATGCCGGACTGTACCTCCGTGTCGGCCCCGGCCGCCTTCACCGCCAGAACCGTATCGGCCAAGGTCTTCGTATAACCCATGACTGCCGGGATAATCTGCTTGCTCGCCATGTCAATCATGGTGCGGGCCTCGATGTTGATGGCCTTCGCATACGCCTCGTATTGAATCTCCGCCCGGGACTCCAGTTCCGCCTTGGTAAACACATTGAACCGCTCGAACAATGCCACGGCCTTCTCCGTGGTGATGGCCGGAATCGCCTCCACCATCGACTTGATGTTCGGCAGCCCCCTTCTCTCGGCTTCGGCCACCCACTCATCGGAATATCCGTTTCCGTTAAACACGATTCTTCTATTTTCCGTCATGTACTCCTTAATCAGGTCATGCACCGCCAGTTCAAAATCATCCGCCTTTTCCAAAATGTCGCAGGCATCGGCAAACGCCTCGGCCACGATGGTGTTGAGCACAATGTTCGGGCTGGCGATGGAATCCCTCGAACCTACCATGCGGAATTCGAATTTATTTCCGGTAAACGCAAACGGGGAAGTCCTGTTCCTGTCCGTGGCATCCTTATCCAAGTCCGGCAGGGAAGAAACACCCGTGTGCAGCTTCGTTCCCTTCAGACTGTG
Source organism: Lachnospiraceae bacterium (assembly GCA_910574865.1). Lineage (GTDB taxonomy): Bacteria > Bacillota > Clostridia > Lachnospirales > Lachnospiraceae > Schaedlerella. Next base: position 360,816 of record CAJTDN010000001.1, read on the forward strand.
CGTAGCGGTACCCGTGCTAATCAACTGGTCCATCACGTCCTGCAGCTGGTCGCCAAGGAAAATGGAAATAATGGCCGGCGGCGCCTCGTTGGCTCCCAGACGATGGTCATTGCCCGGGTCTGCGGCAGATTCGCGGAGCAAATCCGCGTGTTTGTTAATTGCCTTCAAAATACAAGACAATACCAAAAGGAACTGCTTGTTTTCATGCGGCGTCTTGCCCGGATCCAACATGTTGATTCCGTCATCCGTGGTAATCGACCAGTTATTGTGCTTGCCAGAACCATTAACCCCGGCGAACGGCTTCTCGTGAAGCAGGCACTTCATGCCATGCTGGCAGGCAACCCGTTTCAACGTCTGCATCACAATCTGGTTGTGGTCGACGGCCACGTTGGCCTCCGCATAAATCGGAGCCAGTTCGTGCTGCGCCGGAGCCACCTCGTTATGCTGCGTCTTGGCCGAAACGCCTACTTTCCACAGTTGGATATTGACGTCGCGCATAAATGCCGCGATTCTCTGGCGAATGGTTCCAAAATAATGATCGTCGAGCTCCTGGCCTTTCGGCGGCATCGCTCCAAACAAAGTACGTCCGGTATAAATCAAGTCCTTTCTCTGTTCAAACTTCCCGGCATCCACGAGGAAATACTCCTGCTCCGGCCCGACGGACGGCGTCACCTTCTTCGATGTCACATTACCAAAAAGACGTAAAAGTCTCAGCGACTGCGCGTTGATGGCCTCCATGGATCGAAGAAGCGGCGTCTTCTGGTCAAGCGACTCGCCCGTGTAGGAGCAAAACGCGGTCGGAATACAAAGCGTCGCGCCCGCGGCGTCCTCCCTGACGAACGCCGGCGACGTGCAGTCCCACGCCGTGTAACCCCTCGCCTCGAACGTCGCGCGCAATCCGCCCGACGGGAACGAGGACGCGTCCGGCTCTCCTTTAATCAGTTCCTTGCCGGAAAAACTCATCAGTATCTTTCCGCTCGGCAACGGTGCGGAAATGAAGGAATCGTGCTTTTCCGCGGTAACTCCCGTCAATGGCAAAAACCAATGCGTGTAATGTGTCGCCCCTTTTTCAATCGCCCACTCCTTCATCTCGTGCGCGATGACGTCGGCGGTCTCGAGATCCAGTTCCTTCCCTTCTTCAATCGTACGCTTCAAGTTCTTGTAAACCTTTTTCGGCAGACGAGCCTGCATGACGGTATCATTAAATACGTTTTCCCCGAAAATATCCGCAACATTAATCTTTTCCGCAACCATAACCTTCATCCTCTCTTACTGATTTAAGAATTTATTCCCATATCGCAAAGAAAGGGCACTCCAAGCTGTCTTGGAACGCCCTTGTCCTTACCTACGTCAGCTAGTATAACTCATATTCCGCAAAAAGGCAAGTATAAATTTGTTAAAATTATGCCGCCCACGCCGACGAAATTTCGGCAGTCTTGCCAATGTCCACACTCCACCGCGTGCTTACGCCTTGCCCACGGAACCGAACAATTCCATCTTGGTCTTGACGGTTTCCTTAATCGCCTCGTAACCCGGCTTCAAAAGCTTTCTCGGGTCATAGCCTTTCCCTTCGTTGTCCTTGCCGGCCTCGATATACTCACGGGTAGCCGCCGCGAAAGAAAGCTGGCACTCCGTATTTACATTAATCTTGGCAACGCCAAGGTCAATCGCCTTCTTAATCATGTCATCCGGGATGCCCGTGCCGCCATGCAAAACGAGCGGCATGTCGCCGGTCAGCTGCTGGATGGCGTCAAGCGTCTCGAAGCTCAAGCCTTCCCAGTTCGCCGGATACTTTCCATGGATGTTGCCAATGCCCGCCGCCAGGAAGTCAATGCCAAGATCCGCAATCATCTTGCACTCCTGCGGATCCGCGCACTCGCCCTTGCCAACCACGCCGTCTTCCTCGCCGCCGATGGCTCCAACTTCCGCCTCGATGGACATGTTGTTCTCCGCCACGATTTTTACCAATTCCTTGGTCTTGGCCACGTTTTCCTCAATCGGATAATGGGAACCGTCAAACATGATGGATGAAAATCCCGCTTCCACGCACTTCAGGCAGCCGTCATACGTGCCATGGTCAAGGTGCAGCGCCACCGGAACCGTGATGTTCAACTCCTCGAGCATGCCGTTCACCATGCCGACCACGGTCTTGTAACCCGTCATGTACTTGCCCGCGCCCTCGGACACACCGAGGATGACCGGGGAATTGCACTCCTGGGCCGTCGTCAAAATGGCTTTCGTCCACTCCAAGTTGTTAATGTTGAACTGTCCAACCGCGTAATGTCCGGCTTTGGCTTTCTGAAGCATTTCCTTTGCTGATACTAACATTTCAAATTCCTCCACTTCTATTATTGTCCGCGTCTCTTGGCCGCGGGCTTCATCAATCTTGGCCGCCAGGCAAGGCCATTCCCCGCCTGGCAGCCACGCTAGGTTCATTATAGACCATTCCCATTAAAAATACAACAAAAACTTTTCCAACCGTGCGGCCAAAATCCCCTCCTACCTTACCCGCAGCACTTGCCCCGAGTATATCAAGTTCGGATTGCGCAGGTTGTTCATGCTGGCGATTGCCTGCCATGTCGTACCATATTGGGCAGCGATCCCCGACAGCGTGTCGCCCCGCTTCACCGTATAATAGATTGCCTGCGGCGGAATGTAGCCCATTTTCTCATTGACAAGCTTTTGCACCTCGTCATAGTTATACCCGGCCGCGGTCAGCCGTTCCCGCCGCTCCTCCCCATTGCCCCACTGCCCCGCGATGACCTCGTCGGCAATGACGCAGAGGTTCCTCTGTGCCATTGCATACCTATCCCACGCAGCCGCGTCCATGTAGGCGACGTCCAAGTCCAGGTTCCCTTCCCAGCCGGGAAGCTGCCCCGTCGAGGTGTACTGGTAAACCGCCGCCACTTTCCATGCGCCAATCCCGCCAATCAGCGGCGCGTCCGGATTGTACCCCATCGGGGTGTCGCCCGCGTAATACCCCGCGTTCCACAAACCATAGTCCGAGGCGACGGGATTCCAATTATACTGGTGAACCGTCCGATTGCTCATGTAAATGAGCGGGCGCACGCCGGTCTTCACGTAAACCCGGTCAAGCCACGCCTTCGCCCATGGCACGCCCAATCCCAGTTCCTGCTCCCAATCCAAGGCAAGCAACGCGCGTCCCAGATAATATTGCGCCCGCGATATGAAATAGTCCGCCTCCGACTCCGGGGAACCGGCATAACCGACCTCCCTCGCGTAATGGTACAACCCGATTTTCTTGTGGTTGGCCAAGGCGTTTTCCACCGCCCTGGCATAATCCGGGTTCGTGTACCCGGTACCCCCGGTCGCCTTTATAATCACGAACTCGCAAGGCACCACGCCAAAGTCGATTCCGTTCTGCCAACTGCTGACATCGATTCCATTCATACTCATGTAAATTTGCTCCGATTCAGAAATTTCCTCATATTTATTCTATGACGGAAAAGGAAATGCGTACCAAGTCCCATTCAATCAGAACAGGGAGCTACGCTTACGAACTTCTCGTGCCGTGCGCAATCGCCCGTGCGACAAGATTCCTCTCGCGCCAGAGCGCGGCCGCGTTAGCAGCCACTTTCCTTAAGCGCGAAGCGCACATCCCCCGGAGGGTTTTTACTTTATAGGACGCAATTTCCCATAAAGATTAGAGCGTCAAAAGGTATTTTGACGCTCATGATACACGGATTACTCCGTGCTAACGCACTCCCGTAATCCTAAAACACCTCAAATCCGCTCATTTTTCTGCGAAAAATGGCTACTTTTCGGTGTTTTGCGCGTCCCAAAGTCATCCTTTTTCATGCAAGCATGAAACGCATGACCTTTTGGCGCTTGTATCCCATAAAGCAAAAAAGACATCTTCTTGTTACGGAAGATGTCTCGGATGACTCCCAGGGGAATCGAACCCCTGATTCCAGCGTGAGAGGCTAGCGTCTTAACCGCTTGACCAGGGAGCCATACACTTCTGCCCATGGGACATTTCCCATAAGCAATACCTACTATAACACATAACCCTCCACAATGCAAGCATTTTTTAATAATTTTTTCTTTAAGCAAAATTTCAATGTTTTATTAGCATCGGTGTCATGTATTTCCATATGGAACGGGCGGGTCGCCACCTGCGGTTGCAAGTGGCGGCCCGCCCGTTTTTTAGTCCCGTATTCAACAGCCAACCGAACCAATCACGCAAAGCACTTTTTCCAATCTCCTGCTTAATCCAACGAAAACACCATCTTGCTCGTGGACGCGTCGTCGATATACACCGTCCTCGCCGCGCCATACTGCGCCCAGAAGTCTTCCTTTTCCGTCATGATGCCACCCGGCAGTTCCACGGGGAACGTGCAGGAATCCGTGTCATGGGATAGGTTGTAGCCGCCCATGTCGGAAAATCCGTTATACATGATCCGGGTCGCCTCCGACAATTCACACGCCGTATATCCATCGGACGACTCACCCTTTTCATAGGTGCCGAACGACGTGACCGTCGTATGGCCAAGCACCATGCTGTAACCGCACATCGCCTCCGTCATCGTCATCTGGTACGTGCCGTCCTCAAACAATGTCAATTCATACTCCACGTAGCTCTTGTCATCATAATCGTTGTCCACCGCCTCGCCATTCACGTAAACGTTCGCGATGGCCGCGCCGCCCGGCGCGTTTTTGCCTTCCCCGTCGCTCGACGACGCGCTACCGTCCGCCGGTTTTGCCGGCGCGCCAAGGAGCTTCATGCCGACCCCGCCGGCCACTAGCCCGATTATCACCGCGACCACCACCAAGATTGCCACCGTACTCTTCTTCACGATATCCTCTCCTTCCCCGTTCTCATTTTTCGGTCTTGACTTCAAATATTTTACCAGCCTGATTGTCGTAATGACGACGAGAAGCAGGCAGGTGCCGTACACCAGGATCTGCAAGATAATCAACGCGACCTCCCACGGGGCCTTGCCGTTTTCCACCGCGCCGTCCTCCGACAGCGTGTCCATCGCGTTGGACGTGCCGACCGCGTAAATCACGTTCTTTGCGGCCCTCTGCACGTTGTTCATGACGGTGGCGTTATTCGTCCAATCCGTCACCGTGCCGTCGGCTTCCGCATACTCGCTTAATTTCCAATAATTCTTGTTCGTGTTCAGCCAAAGGTCCGTCCCCGCGTCCAGGCCGGATATGATGTCCTGGTAGAACATCGCCGGAACCGAGGCCTGGTCGGTAATCACCACGCCCTCGAAACCCCATTCCTCACGCAAAATGTTCGTCATCAGCCCCTTGTGCGCGCCGACCCAGCGCGCGCCGATGCGGTTCATGGCCGCCATCGCCGCATTGGTGTGGCCAATCGTCACCGTGTACTCGAAGCCTTTCAGGTAAATTTCGCGGATGGCCTGCTCCCCGGCAAATATCGCGCCGCCGTAACGGTTCGTTTCCTGGTCGTTCAGCGCGAAATGCTTCATATAGGTAATGACACCCTTGTCACGTGCGCCCTTCACCTCGTTGCCCGCCATCTGCCCGGAAAGGTAGCCGTCCTCCGAAAAATACTCGAAATTGCGCCCGCTGTACGGGGAACGGTGGATATTCACGCCCGGCGCATACCATCCGGCCACGCCGGTATTGATGGAATCCTCGCCCAGGCTTTCGCCCATCTCGTACATCAGTTCCTTGTTCCACGTGCAGGCCATCACCGCCTCCACCGGGTACGCCATCGCGCTCTGCCCGCCGACGAGCGTGCCGGAAATGCCGGACGGGCCGTCCTTGTCCTGCGTGGGCGGCAGACCGATTGCGTCGGCCTGCACGGTCGCGTAACCGCCGAGACGGATAATCTGCATCGCCTTGTCGGCCGGAAGGCTTGCCACCAGGTCCATCCAGGCCGAGTCCGCATAATCCAGTCCCGCGATATCGGCCACTTTCTTGTCCGTCGCCACCTCGAACTTTGGCATCGCAGAGCCGTCCTCCACCACCTCGTCACTGCGGTTCCACTCCAAATCCTCAAGCAAAGACGTCGAGGCGTTCATGCCGCCGTCCTTGTAAGTGGTCGGGTACGTTCCCTCCCAGTCACTCCTTGTCAAGTATTCAAACTCGCCGTCATAATGGCGGATGTCCACGTCGTCCAGCCGGTTCTCGATTTCCGCGCCGGTCTCGCCGGACTTGGCGTAAATTTCATCATCAAACTCATCGACCGTCGTCTTATATACGAGGCTTTCATCGCCGTCCTCGTCCATGCCGTCCTTGGTCGTGTAACCCTTGGCCGCCAAAATATGGTTGAGCGCGTCGTGCGCGTTTTCACCCGCCGCGAAATAATAATCTCCCTCGTCCAAAATGTACGTTTTGGCCTTGTTCGCGTCATAGGCCTTCATGCTCTCCTTCGGTACGGACACCGTGACCGTCTCCGAATCGCCGGCCGCAATTTCGCCCGTCTTGGTAAACCCAACCAGCTCCACGGCCACCTTCTCCACCCCGTTTTCCTTGTCATACCCGGTATAGGGCGACTGCATGTAGATTTCCACCACGTCCTTGCCCGCCGCCTCACCAGTATTGGTCACCTTCACGGAAACCTCGAAGGCATCGTCGTTCTCCTGAACCTCGTAGTCCGACCATTCGAACTCCGTGTAGGACAAGCCAAACCCGAACGGGAACTGCACCTCGGAGGCATAATCAAAGTCCCCAGCGTTTCCCTGATCCAGTACCACGTCCTCGTAGCGAGTCTCGTAATAGCGATAACCGACGTAAATGTTTTCCGCATACACCGCGTACTTCGTGCCGTTCGTGACATCGCTGTTCAAAATGTCGAAGTCGCCGATGTTGACGCTCGACGGGGCGCTGAGCGAATCATACGCGTAGGTGTCCGCCAAATGCCCCGAAAAATTAACCGTCCCGGCCAGCGCATCGCCAATCGCGTAAATACCCACCTGGCCGACACCGCCGCACCACACGCAGGCCTTCACGTTCTGATAAGCCTCGTCCTCCAAAAATCCAAGCTCCAGCGCGTTGTTGGCGTTTAACAGCACGATGACCGTGTCAAAATTCTCACACGCCATCGAAAGCATGTCAAGTTCGTCCTTGTCAAGCTCCAGGTACTGGTAGCCCGAAGCCAGCGGCTCGGTCGGAATGTCCGCACTCTCCCCGCCGCTCCGCCCGATGCAGACGATGGCCGCGTCATTGTAATCGGCGAAACTCTTTTTCACTTCGTCCGTATAAACGTCGGCCGGAACCTCGTTGATGGCAAAGTCTCCCGCGCCGGTCTCGTCCGGCACGCTCTTGCGGTAACCTTTCCCCGCCCCCGTCTCGTAAAAGTCCCACAACGTCCCGTTGACCGTAAAGCCCGCGTTTTCCATGGCCTCTTTCAAATTCGGCGCCAGCGTGGTGTCCACGGAGCCGGAACCCGCCCCGCCATACACGAAGTCCACGCTGTCCTGCCCGAACAAGGAAATTTTCGCCCCCGACGCCAGCGGCAGGGCGGCATCCTCGTTCTTCAAGAGAACCATGCCCTCCTCTTCAATCCTGCGGCAGACGTCCTCGGACTTGTCCGTCGTGACCGTTCCCGAGCCGCTTAGGTACACCGTGATTAAATCGCGGTACCCGTCCGCATAATAGGTGCCGACCAACATCGCGCAGATTAACACCCCGCAGATGACGTAAGTCACTACGGCCTTCACCACGGTCATTGGTTTCCTGGTCTTTTTCATCTTCCTCATTCTCCCTTTCTTTTATTTTTTCTTTCTTTTAAAAGAAATTACTTCTTTTCCCACTATACAAAAAAGCGCCCCGCCGTGCAACATTTCTGGCACGACTGGCACTTTTCTGGCACATCTGGCACGGCCCGTCATCACTTTTCTGGCACATCTGGCATGGCCCGTCATCACTTTACCTGGCGGGAGCCCGGCGCCGCCACCTCGCCGAACGAGAGCCAGGCGCCGTCACATTTAGCGGATATCACGTGATGGGGCATCCGGCTCCTTGCCCCCCTCCCGCTCCTCATATAGCCTCACGAATTCCCTCGGCATCGGCAACAATATTTGCAGCGTGAACACGTTGTCGCGCACGCCCACCGCCAACGACCCGCCATATTTGTCGGCCAGGTGGCGCATGCTCTTCATCCCGAACCCGTGGTACTCCCGATTCCGCTTGGTGGTCACCGGCAACCCGCCGCGAATCTCCACCTCGCCCTCGCAATAATTATTTGTCTGGATGCTCAAAAAATCCCCGACCGTCTTGATTTCCAGACTGATGACCCGCTTGTCGGCATCCTGGTACTTGCTGACGTTTTCAATCGCGTTGTCGAGCGCGTTCCCCAAAATCGCGTAAATGTCCAACGTGCCCATAAAATCAAGATGGCTGGCATCCACGATGCACGAAAGCTTGATTTTACGACGCTCGCAGTTTAACGACTTCTCAGACAAAATCGTGTTGACCACCTCGTTTCCCGTCTCCACCACGGCGTCATAAATGTCAATTGCCCCCTCCAGCTCGTCAATATACTGGTTCCGCTCGTCCTGCCCCACTTGTTTGAGTGCGCGGATCTGGTGCTTCAAGTCGTGGCACTTGTGGTTGATTGCCTCGATATTTTCCCGTGACAATTCGTACTGCCGCTTGCGCTCGTACAATAACTGCCCGATGATGTCCTTCTCGCGGTTTAAGTTGTGCACCTTGCAAATGTTATATTGCACGCTAAGTATCAGCAGGCAAATCAAAAAGTCCGTCGCCGCCCCCAGGTAATTAATCTGGTCGTAATTATTCTGGTTCGACACGAATATCGTCTGGCACATGAACGTCGCCGCGAACAACATCAGGTACATCAACGACATGAAAACCAAATTGGACGGCCTGTCCTCGAAAAGCGTCCCGCCCGCCGCATGAAAATTTTCCGCCGCGACGCGGTAGGCCAACGCATATAGGAGAACCGTCGTGGCCGCGCAGACGGCCACGTAAAGGGGCGAAAGATTCACAAGCCACCCGCAAACGCCTTTCGCCAGCACCTCGTTGACCATGACGAACTCGACATGCTGCAGGGCATATCCGGCCACACACAAAAATATCGTGTCGGCAACGGTCAGGCGGTAGCAAAAATAAAGGGCGACCGCGCTGGCAACGGCCAGGGTGATGTACCACGCGATGTGAAAGACCCTTCCCCAACCGCCAAATCTTTCCCACAAAAGGTCATTTTGCCAAAACGGATAAAGGCACGACCAGAACGTCAAGGCCAATCCACCCGTCATTGCCGCCCAGACATGCCGCTTCCTCCGTTTGGCAAACGCGAGCGCGAACAAATGCTCCGCCGCAAGCAATTCCCAGATAAAACGAAGTTCCTCAAAAAAATCCACCGCGCCCATCCTAATCCATTCCTCCCACGTACCTGGTAAACGCCTGGATAAATTCATTTTTCCGATTGCGGCTAAGCGGCAATTCCGCCCCGCCCGCCAGGCATTTGTTGCCCTGAATCGACCGCACCCTGGCCAAGTTGACCAGGTAGCTTTGGCTGCACCGCGCGAAATGATACCGCCAAAGCCGGTCTTCCCACTCCCGCATCACGCCGCGCACCTCGTAAACGCCCGCGTCCGTATGGAAATTAAGATAATGGCGAATCACCTCGACGTATACGATGTCCGACACCTTCACCGCCCGTTTTCCATCCGTGGCGTCAAGCACCAGCTGCCGGCTCGCATCACGCTCAATATAACGGAGGGCCTTTTTCATCTTCATGGCGAAATCCTGATAGCCAAGGGGTTTCAAGACATAATCCACGGCCTCCACCTCGTAGCCGTGGATGGCATACTGTGCCATGTTGGTGATGAACATGATGCTCACTCGCCCATCCCGCCCGCGAATCGCCTTCGCCGCCTCGATGCCGTTCACGCCCGGCATTTCCACGTCAAGCAAGACCAGGTCGTAACTGCCGTCATACGTTTCCACGAAAGCCCGGGAATCATGGAACGTCCGCGCCTCCACCTCCATCTGGCTTTCAACGCCAAAACGATCCAAAAACGCCTCGATTTGTTTTGTCATGTTTTGTTCGTCGTCCACGATTGCAACCTTCATATACTCACTCCCAGTTTCCTCACGTCACACTAGCGTCGGTGTACGGAGGGCAACACGCCTCCGTACACCGACGCTTCCCACCCAAAATACAACCTCGGAATGTCCAAATCGCGTTGCGACGTCACTTTTGGTATTTCGTTTCCTTCATCCTCCGCCACCACGAGCCAGCCACTGGCGGCATCGGTAATCATTTCAATTGCATCCTCAAGATTATCTCCCGTAGTAATGCAACCAGGAAGGTCGGGAACCCGACAATAAAATTTAGTCGCATCCTCATTTGGCACAAATGTCGCGGTATAAATAAATTTCATGATAGCCTCATTTTCTGACAGATTAAAAATTCATATCATTCCTCCCTCGCATAAATTATATTTGACAACATGTAACTTTTCAAGCAATTTGCGTAAAATTACACAAATAATTCAAAACCCCCGCGGCAAGCCGCGGGGGCAACGGTAAGAGAGGATTCTTTCCACTATTTTTTATACTCACGACAGATTTTATCCGCCGCCAACGTTTAAACCACCACGCCTTTTTGCAGCATGATGTTGGCATACAACGCGGACTCGCCCGTGGCGATAATCGCGTACGCCGTTTTAGCCTCCTCATAGAAATCGAAACGTTCGATGTTTCCGACGGCGGCCGCGCCGCGCTCGTCGTACTTTGAGACGAGTTCCTTGTACGTATCCCAAATCGGGGTCTCCACGTTGTCTCCCTTCATCACCGCCATCAGGTTGACCGGCTTTTCCACGTAAGTATCCAGCGGAAACACCTGCAGGATGGCATCCAAAATCTCCGGCACCCCGTGTCCGTCACAACGGATCACGATGGCGTTTTTCCCCATGGATTCCGCCGGGAAATTCCCGTCGGAGATGACCAGCCTGTCGCTGTGTCCCATCTCGCACAACACCTTCAGCAATTCCGGGGACAATATTTTCGGTATTCCCTTTAACATATATGACCTTCCTTCCTACTATGAGCACTTGGCACCCGTCCTTTAGGTGCTTACGTGCGAATGTACTCGGCGATTCTTAACGAGGTTTTTTCAAGTTTAGCAGCGTGGAGCCTCCTATTTATACATCGGCCCATATGCCGCGCACGCCCTATAATCCTGGCCTTCCTTGTCCATTCCGAACGCGTTCCAGGCCGCCGGCCGGAAAATATCCTTTTCCGGCACGTTGTGCATGCAAACCGGAATACGAAGAATGGAAGCCATCGTAATCAAATCCGCACCAATGTGTCCATATGAAATCGCGCCATGGTTCGCGCCCCAGTTGTTCATCACATCGTAAGCCGTCTTGAACGCGCCTTCGCCCGTGCATCTCGGCGCAAACCACGTGCACGGCCACGTATAGTCCGTCCTCTTCCACAATGCGTCGGACACCTCGAACGGCAGGTCAATCGTCCAGCCTTCCGCGATTTGCAGAACCGGACCCAGACCCTTCACCAAGTTCAGGCGAATCATCGTGGCCGGCATCTCGGCCCTCGTAAGGAACCTGGAGGAATATCCGCCACCGCGGAAGTACCCGTTGTCGGCCGCGTTCCACGTGGTGGCCTTCATGATGGCGTCCTGATCCGCCTCCGTCACCTCGTACCACGGCTTCATCACGCCGTTGCCATTCTCGTCCCTGGCCTCGCCGCATGCGTCAAGGCAGGCCGCGCCGGAATTGATCAAATGGATGAATCCGTCCGCTTCCTTGGCCTTTCCTTCAATTTCATAGCCGGTCACACGCTTCACCGCTTCACCGCTCCAATAGGTACGCACGTCGGCAAAAATCTGCGCCCGGTTCGTCAAAAGCTTCATGAACAACATGCCAAGTCCGTTCAACACGTCGTTCTCCGTGGCAAGAATGTAAGGCTCCCGTGCCCCGTTCCAGTCAAACGAGCTGTTCAAAACGGCCTCCGCGAAGTCTCCGTTCGGATAAAAGTCCGTCCACTGCCTCTGTCCCTGGAATCCGGCCGCAATCGCGTTGTGGCCGACCATCTCTTCCTCGCATCCTTCCGGCAGGTTCTTGTTTCCACCCATCAGGTCCTTGATGATGACGGCCATCTTCACGACGAACTCGAACTGCTCTTCCTTTTCCTGCCCGGACTTCTGCAACCACTCTGGATTCTTGTCAAACCCGATGACGCATTTCTCCTTCGCCCACGCAAGAGCCTTCTCAAACTCCGCCTCGTCATAGATGCCTTCCGTCATGCGGCGGATGATTTCCACCTCGTCAACGGACTCCACGCGCATTCCCAAATAGGATTCCATGAAATCCGAATCAATGATGGAACCGCCGATGCCCATGCAAATGGAACCAATCTGCAAATAGGAGGTTCCCCTCATGGAAGCGGCCGCCACCGCGGCACGGCCGAACCGCAACAGCTTTTCCCTTACGTCTGCCGGAATCTCGGTATCATCCGCGTCCTGCACGTCATGCCCGTAAATGCCAAATGCCGGAAGACCCTTCTGCGCATGCGTCGCCAACACCGATGCCAGATAAACGGCACCCGGCCTTTCCGTCGCGTTCAGTCCCCACACGCCCTTGATCGTGTTCGGATCCATGTCCATCGTCTCCGAGCCGTAACACCAGCACGGCGTGACCGTCAACGTGATGTCCACGCCTTCCCTCCTGAACTTTTCAGCGCACGCCGCCGTCTCGCCCACGCGCCCGATTGTCGTGTCGGCAATGACGACCTTTACCGGCTCCCCGTTAGAGTAGCGGATGTTCTCCTCGAACAACTTCTTCGCCGCCTTTGCCATGCCCATCGTCTGGTCTTCCAAGGACTCGCGAACCTTGAGCGCGCCCCTTCTTCCGTCAATCGTGGGACGGATGCCGATGACCGGCTGTCCTCCAATCAATCTGTTCTCTGCCATTTTTATGTCCTCCAATCTTTTATGCTAAGGAAGTTCTTTTCGCCAAGCTCGGCTTTCATGTTCTTTTCGCTAAACTCGACTTTCAGTCTCGTTAATCTCAAAGAACAACCTCGCACTAGGTTCATCCTTCGCTACGCTCGGACTCACCAAGTTGCTTTCGGTTTCGCCAATCTCAAAGAACGACCTCGCGCTAAATTCAAGCTTCGCCCATGGCGCGCTTTCATTAAGCTGCTTTCGGTCAAAAAATTCCAAATACCTTCTCCCTGAACGCCTTGTACAAGGAGTCATAATCCGTATATCCGATCGCGCTGTCCTTAAACCGCTTCTTCCATTCCGCGCAAATGCTGTCGGCCACCAGCCTGCAGTGCTCGTGCCCCGTCTTGAGGATTGCCGGAAACACATAATAAATCATAAAGAAATTAACGTCCGCCTGCGTACGGGAAGGAATCTTTTTCTTATCCCCTTTGCCAAACGCGTCCTCGACCGTGTCCGCAAATACCGTGGCAATCTCTTTCGCGGCCGCGTCCTTGTCCTCGGCCGCGTCCATATATTCCGTCATTTCCACGAAATAATGCTGGTTCTTCTCCAGAAATCGCTTCATGTTGGCCTCATATGACTTCTTCTTCAACTTCTTCATCATCTCAACCATGTTGTCAAATATCGTTTCCAAATTATTCAGCATATGATTCCTCCCAAGTTTTGATTCACGGAACCAAACGGCACGCCGTATGGCCGTCTGCAAAAAGGAACCGAAGTAAATCGATTCCTTTTTCTTCCATCAGAATATTTACTTCACAAAACAAATATGGTATCCGTGCGGTTGGATGCTTTTTTAGAGCATCCAACGCACAGCTGGAACATTTTTGCCCCCGCAATACCTCACGTTCACCATGAAACATTTAGCACTTCATGCTTTCTACAATGTCATGCCGAAAATCAGTCATAAAGGTTCGGCTTGATATTGTCGTCTTCCATGTTTTCCATGTCATACCAGTAACCATCCATCGGGATGTCGGATACGCTCTCGCCCTTGGCAATCTTGTTCAAGGTCTGGATACACTCATAACCCATCATCAACGGGGACTGCGTTACGGAACCAATGAACTGGCCGTTCTTGATGGCTTCCTTCTGCGGAGTGCCGGCATCAAAGCCTGCGCCGATGATGCCCTTGCTCGGATCCGTTGACAGCTTGTTCAACGTTCCATTGGCCGTGATGACACCCTCTGCCGTCGTCTGGTTGGAACCCCAAATGGCAATCGTGTCGTCCTTCGCCATGATTTTCTGGGCTTCCGTGGAGGCCAAATCTACCGTCGTCTGCGCCGGAACGCCTACTTCGATGATGACTTCCGCTTCGCTTTCAGCTACCGTGCCTTCTGCTGCATTTACATAGAACTCGTTACCTACGACCGCGACCTTCTTGTCTACACCGTTGCAAAGCTCGATCATCTTGACGATGAAACCGTTACCGCGCTGCTGGATGTTCAATCCCGTCGCGTCCTGGTTCACTTCGCCGATACGAACCTTCGCGTCAACCGTGGCAGCCTTTATCTTGTCCTCGATAACCGGGAACATGTTCTCGGCCGCACATGCGCCCGCCGCCTCGTTGTCCGTCGCGACCGTCGCGTACACGCTGCCTTCCGGGGCATTGTCAATGCCGGTATCGAAACATACGACCGGGATGCCGGCCTCTGCCGCCTTCGTCAAAGAATCCATTACGGAATTCGTGTCGCATGCGGCCAAGCCGATTCCGTCCGGTTTCTTCTCAATCGCGCTGTCAATCATCTGAATCTGGTCGGCGATATCGGACTCGTTTGCCGGCCCATTGGCGTTCGCCGTCACACCCAGCTCCTCGCAGGCATTGTCAATACCGATAACGGCCGCCTGCCAATACGTGGACTGGAAACTCTTTACGATGACTTCGAAGTGATAGCCGCCATCCTTGGAGCCGCCCTCGTCATCCTTCTTGGTCTCTTCCTTCTTCGTGTCATCCTTCTTGGTGTCGTCCTTCGCGTCTCCGCCACCGCCACCACAGGCTGCCAAAGACAGAACCATCACCGCGCCGAGCAGGATTGCCAACATTTTCTTTTTCATTTCTTGTTCCTCCTTTAATTGAGAATTTTTATATGAAGTTCTTCCACGAACGACATATTCCATTCATCTGCCCTCTCACGGCATCCGCCGTCGCCATCCCTGGCGCCTCCCGGCAAATGCCATATTACTTATTTTTTCTTCTTCACGACATCAATCAATACCGCCGCAATCAGCACGAGACCGGTAAATATCTGCTGCCAGTTCGCCTGCAGCCCGATAAACGGCAGGCCAACCTTCATCAGGCAAATTACGATGACTCCAAGGAACGCGCCAATAATCGAACCGACTCCGCCGGATGCCGACACGCCTCCCACGATGGCTCCGCCGATGGCATCCAACTCAAATCCAGCGCCGGAACCCGGATAAATCGTCGCGTACGTCGCCGCATAAGCGACTCCCGCAAGTCCCGCGAATAATCCCGAGATGATGTACGCCAACATGTGGTAAAACTTCACATTCACGCCGGCCAGCCTCGTAGCCTCCTTGTTGCTGCCGATGGCAATCGTGTAACGCCCGACCCTCGTGTGGTTTAACACGAAGGACATGATGAGCACCAATACCACGATAAAGATGATACCAATCGGCACGACCGTCCCGTTCGCGGTCGTGAACTTGAAAATCTTGCGGAAAGCCCCGCTCTCCGACAATGCCGACGGCCACGACACGCCAAACCCGCCGCAAAGCGCCGGCCCCAGGCCACGCGTAATCATGCAGGTGCAAAGCGTCGCCAAGAATGGCGGCAAATCCATCACCGCGACCAGCACGCCGTTAAACACGCCAATCAACACTCCCATGCCGATACATGCCAGGATGCCGACCCCGACCGGCACGCCCTGGTGCACAATCAAGTATCCACCAATCAACGCGTAGGAAACCAGGCCGGTTCCAATGGAAAGGTCAACGCCCCCCGTAATCAACGGGAACGTGACACCAAGCGCCATCAACGTGATATAATACGAATTATCCAGCACGCTCACCAAGGTGGGATAGGTTCGAAACGTGGGACTTAAGAAGCTGAACAGGATAATCATCGCGGCGATGATTCCCAATACCATGACCTCGCGTCCCTTCAATTTGCCAAACGCTCTTTTCTTCACCATTTTCTCATCCCCCTCCTCTATGCAATCTCTCTCGTCGCCAAATTCATGATGCTCTCTTGTGTCGCTTCGGCAATGTCAAGTTCTCCCGTCTTCTTGCCCTCGCACATGACGACGATGCGATCGCTCATTCGCAGAATTTCCGTCATTTCTGACGAAATCATGATGATGGACTTTCCTTCCGCCACCAGCTTGTTCATCAACTTATAAATCTCGTTCTTCGCGCCAACGTCAATTCCCCTTGTAGGCTCGTCGAAAATCAGGATGTCGCTGTTCCTGGCCAGCCATTTTGCAACGACCACCTTCTGCTGGTTCCCGCCGGACAAGTTCACGACCAGTTGTTCGACGCTCGGCGTCTTGGTCGCCAGCGCGTCCACGTATTCCCGGGCCACGTCCTTCTCCTTCTTCTTGTCAATGAAGATACCCTTCATGAAATTCTTCATAAACGCCATCGACGTATTCTGCGCCACGGTCTTTTGCACCACGATGCCGTAACGCTTCCTATCCTCCGACAAATACCCGAGTCCGCAATCCACGGCATCCTGCGGCGTATTAATCGTCACCTTCGTGCCATTGACGTAAATGTCGCCGCCCTCCTTCGGGTCGGCCCCGAACAACGCCCTCGCGGTCTCCGTCCGGCCGGCTCCCATCAATCCCGAGAAACCGAGTATCTCGCCCTTACGTAACTCAAAGCTCACGTCCTGCACCATCTTGCCGGCATTTAAGTGCTCCACCTTCAAGACGACCGGCGCATCCTTTGGCACCGCGCTCTCCGTCTTCGGATCCTCGTAAATGACACGGCCCACCATCATGTTGATGATGTCTTCCTTCGTACACTCTTCCGTAATCAGTGTTCCCACGTAAGTGCCGTCCCGCATGACCGTCACGCGGTCCGTGATGACCTTGATTTCGTCCATACGGTGGGAAATGTATACCATCGCAATGTCCTTTTTCTTCAAATCACGGATGATTTTGAACATCTCTTCAATTTCCGACTCCGTAAGTGCCGCCGACGGCTCATCGAAAATGATGACCTTGGCGTCAAACGACACCGCCTTGGCAATCTCGCACATCTGTTGCTTGCCGACCGTCAGGTTTGACATCGTCTCTTTCGGGTCGATGTTCACGTTCAACCGGTCAAAAAGCTTTTTCGCTTCCTCGTTCATCTTCTT
This sequence comes from Lachnospiraceae bacterium, assembly GCA_910574865.1. Lineage (GTDB taxonomy): Bacteria > Bacillota > Clostridia > Lachnospirales > Lachnospiraceae > Schaedlerella. Next base: position 378,077 of record CAJTDN010000001.1, read on the forward strand.
GTCGTCAATCCGAATGCCCTTCTTGAACTCCCGCCCGATGAACAAATTCTGCGCGACCGTCAAATGTCCCAGCATGTTCAGTTCCTGATGCACGATGACGATGCCCGCATCCTGGGCCTCCCTCGTGTTCTTGAACTCGACTTCCTTCCCTTCATATGTAATTGTGCCGGAATCCTTTTTATAAATGCCCGTCAGCACCTTCATCAAGGTGGACTTGCCGGCACCGTTTTCCCCCATCAGCGCGAGGACTTCGCCCTTCCTCACTTCCAAGTCCACGTGGTCAAGCGCGTGAACGCCCGGGAACGATTTATCTATATCTTTCATCGTCAAAATAACTTCGCCCATATCTTCATTTCTCCTTTCTCGTTACTATCACGGCCTGGCCAGCCGTGGTAGTAACGGCATTCGGCCATTCAAAATCGCCTACGGCGATGGCCGAAATGCCCAACCGACACCATCTCTTTATTGGACGGAGGCCGTGCGGTGGGACGCATGGCTCCGTGAACAGTACCCCTTTCTCGTCATCCGATTCTTCCATCCGGTCCCTAGTTCTTCCTGCGCCTTGCGGAAACGTCCGCGTAAACCGCCGCGATAACAATCAAACCGGTAATAATGTACTGGTATTCTTTCGTAAATCCAAGCGCGAGAATACCTTGTTGCAAAAGAGAAATGATAAACACGCCAATCACCGTGCCGCTGATAGATGCCAGGCCGCCGACCATGGAAGTACCACCCATGACGCATCCGGCAATCGCTTCGTTATTATACTGGTCGCCATATCCCGGTTGTACCGTCGTGTATGCCGCCACGAAGTAAATGGAGGCGATGCCGACAAGCGTGCCGCAGATAATGTAGGCCAACATCTTCCACCGTTTCACGTTCACGCCCGAGAGCCTGACGGCTTCCTCGTTGCTGCCGAGACAGAGTATGTAACGCCCCCACTTCGTCTGGTTTAACACGACCGCGCAAACAACGGCCACCAGCAGGAACACGATCAAGCCGATTGGAAACCCGTTCACGCTCACGAAGTTGCGATACCACCCGTCTTCCGTGGAGGACTGCGGCCAGCTCACCGACTGGGTCTTGGTGAACACGGCGGCAATACCCTTCGCGATGTTCATGCTCGCCATCGACACGATGAACGGGGGCACGTTCCAATACGCCACCAAGTAACCGTTAAACGTCCCGAACAACACGCCAATCAGCACGCTCATGACCAGGCTGATGACCATCGGCACGCCATACATCGTCAAACTGTACCCAGAAACCAGCGCACAACAGAACATGACCGGCCCTATCGAGAAATCAATCCCTCCCGTGGCGATGACAAACGTCACGCCCAAGGAAAGGAATCCCAGGAAATATGCGTAGTTCAATGCATTCGCGATTCGCGAAAAACCGAAAAAGGCTCCTCCCGTCAGAAGACCGAACATCAAATACATCAGAAGCAACACAAAGATCAAGACAATTCTGTTAAACCCCACCTTTTGCACAAGTGCGTTTTGTTTGATTTTCTCCACTTCCACTCCTCCTTCATAAACTTCCGCTTTCTTCGTACTTCCACCGCATACGTGTGCGCTTCGCGTGGACGTAACGTTTCGTCTCGTGTTTTGCGGAACCGCGCTTTGATAGATTGATACTTTTTAGGCAATCTATATACGTTTCGGTATGTTTTTTTGTTTCTATAGTGCACATTATACTATACCTTTTTTCTTCTGTCAACAGCTTTTAATTTTTTTAAGCGAAACGTTTCGCCATCTTGCCCTCTTTTGTTCGGGCACGCGAAATCTCAAAGCATCATGACGTACGTGTCCCGCTTTTTACGGGACGAAGTTTCTCGTAACGCAAAAACGAGGCGGAAGCGACCGCCCGTCACGGGACGACCATTTCCACCTCTTGATTTCGCCTTCTTGTTTTACCACTTCTTCACTTGTCACTTTTTCAAATTCCGCTCAAATGGCACGAACGGACTTTCCTTCCTGGATTCTCGTCCCAAGCCACATCTTGACCGGTGCCGCGTCCTCTTCCGACTCCATCCGGTTCAGCAGAAGTTTCACCGTCTTCTCGCAAATCTCCTCCATCGGCTGAACGACCACGTACCAGCTCGGGCTGACCAGGCCGCTCACCAGCAGGGAGTCAAAACCAATCAGCGAGATGTCCTCCGGGCAGGAAAACTCCGACTCGTTCACCGCCAGCACCCCGCCCAGCATCGTGTCATAATTCCCCATCAAGACCGCGGTAGGCCGGTTCGGACTCGCCAGCAGTTCCTTCATCTTTTCATAACCCGTCTCGGTCGAGTGGCGGCCGGTCTTCACGTACTCTTCCCTTACCCCGATTCCGGCCTGCCGCATCGCCTCCTCGTATCCCTTGATACGCTCCACGCCGGTGTACTCCACGTCCGAGGCGATGACCGCGATGTCCCTATGGTTGTTCTTAAGCAAAAGTTCCACCGCACGGGCGGCCGCCATCTTGTTGTCAATCCCCACACAGTCCAACTCCTCGTCCTGAACCGCGCGGTCCACCAGCACCACGGGTATCCCCCTCTTCCTCGCCGGTTTCAAGAAGGTTCCTTTCAGGTTTACCGGTAACACGATGATGCCGTCCACCTTCCTGCTGACCAGGAACTTGAGATTTTCCGCCTCAAGCTCCTCATCATTGTTCGAATCGCAAATCATGATTCCATATCCAAACTTTCTCAGTTCCCTCCCTATAAAATGCAACAATTTTCCCGAGAAGAAACTCTCGATGTCATGGACCATGACCCCGACAATCTTCGTCTTGTTCTTCACAAGCCCTCTTGCAATTTCATTCACTTCGTAATTCAATTCCTTAATTGCCTCTTCAATCAGGACCTTGTTCTCCGGAAGCACGTTCCCGCCGTTTAAATACTTGGAAATCGTCGCCAAGGACAACCCCGTTCTATTCTTCACGTCACGCATCGTCGCCGACATGCCATATCACCCTTTTCACACATATTCGTCATCATTCACGCTGGCACGTGGCGAAAAGCGACTTCTGCCCCTAATGTCACCTCAAAAGCAAAGTCACCCTTGTACGCCACCTCTAACCAAAGGTATTATACTCCTTAATTTCAAAAACGGCAAGGGGCAAATGAAACACGCCAGCGTCGGTGTATAGATGGCAACACGCCTCAACCCGTGTGATTTCAAGGGTTTTCAGCGTCAGCTTTGCCAGTTACAATTCCTGGCCGGCCAGGCCTTGAATTGTAACTCTTGCCATTGGCGCCCATTTATTGTATACTGGACGAAACAACCCAAGATTATGGAGGTACCGTCATGAAGAAGACGAACAAGATTGCCATCCCGTTTGTTTTGCTAATTGCCACGTTGCTCGTTTCCGGATGCCAAAAGAAGAAAGTGGAATGCCCGTTCACGACCCTGTCATGGGGTTCCACCCTGGAAGACGTCGTCGAACTCGAAGGCGAATGTGAGGAATCCTACGATTCCGTATATGGGGGAACCACATACACCTATCCCAAGGAATATGCCGGGTTAAACGGAACCATCAAATACATGTTTGACGATGGGGAGCGGCTCGTGTGCCTCTCGTGGTTATACGAGGGCAACGATTCCGAAGACCTGAATTCCACTTACGACAAAATCCATGGCGAAGCGGAAAAAATGCTGGGTGAAAGCGGCTACCAGCTCAATTCTGAGAAGTTCGCCGAAGCGGCAAGCCCGAACGACGTCTGGTACATGGAAAGCGGGAACGTCGTTCTCACCACGGTGGACACGGGCGAAGTGAAAGCGCTCCAATATACCTTCCTGCACCCGGATGTTTCCCAGGAAAAGCCGGAAAAGTAAACCGCACCACGGTCGGTTCGTGCCCTTTTCGACCACCAATCACGTAAGCCTGCTTGACGTTGACATGTGGGCGTCATGAATTTTCCATGTGGATTTCCATGCGGGTGCCGTCTTCCTGGCGAACCACCTGCATGAACCCGCCGTGCTGCAGCACGATTTCCCGCGCAATCGTCAGGCCGATGCCAAAGCCTTCCTGCTCCTTGGCATTTTCCCCCCGATAGAAACGCCAGAACACTTTTTCCTCGTCCCCTTCCAAAATCCCAATCCCATGGTCACGCACCCAAATTTGCGTAAACATCTTGTCCCGCCTTGCCCCAAGCTCTATCCTTCCGCCCTCCCCGCCATACTTTACCGCGTTGTCGAGCACGTATCCCACCGCCTCGCCAAGCAGTTCCGCATCATGTGGGAAATGGAGCTTCCTCGGAAAATCGGTCTCTATGACGGCTTTCCCCTCCTTCATCCCGGACGCAAGCCGCCGCACGGCCGATTCCAGAGTCTCCAGCAAGTCCCAGTCCTCCCTTGATACCCGGATGACCTGGTTCTCCAACCTCGACATCTTAACAAAGCCCTCCGTCAGGAAATGGATTTTCTGTTCGGACGCGCGAACCGCCGCCAAATAACGAACTTGGTCTTCCCGCGACAAATGTCCATCCTCCAAAAACTCCAGATAGACTTCCAGATTGTTGAGCGGCGTGCGAAGTTGGGCGGCGATTTCCGCAATCTGCCCCTTCATCGAGTCACGGTCGGCCTCAATCTGTCCGTAACATGCGTCCATCCTTTGCGCCAAGCGGCCCAGCTTATGGCACGCACGAGAAAAAAAGCCGTCATTGTAAGGAATTCGCCACTTTCCCCTTGCATCGGACGCCGTGTCTTGATTCCGGCCTTGTAAAATTCGTTCCATCGCCTCGGACAACAGCTTCAATTCACGCCTGCGCAAGGACTGCTGCCAAAGATACGTGAAAAATATGGCACATAAAACAAGCCCGACCATCAACGGTATCCAAAACGTCATCTTCCCTTCCTCCATCCCACCCCGGACAAGCCGGAATCAAAATTTCGTCATTTCATTCATTCAAAAATCACTGTCAAATGCACAAAAAAGCATCCATGCCCAAACGCACCTCCGGCAGGCATCCGCATGCCAGTGTGCTAATACCAGAACAACCGGTGCTTCAGCAGGCCCAGAAGCAACAAATGCAACGGATAAAAGGCATAAAAGAAATATTTCGGGAACGGGATTCCCTTCTCCCCGTGATACCGGTTAATCAACAAAAACGCAAACGCGCCCGGCACCTCGATTACGGCCGAATCCACCAGATAGGAAACCAGGCTCCCCATGTCCGCGCGCATCAGCATCCCCGGCCCCAAGCCAACGGCGGCATGTAACGCCGTTCCGAAAAACAACCAAAAAGTCCCCGCCACAAGCCGCCACGGCTTGTTCTGCCGAAACACGTGGCAAATCACAATCAAGACGATTCCAATCAAGCCGTAATCGCACATTACCAGCTCCGACAAGACGCAACCTGCCAAAACGACCATCACCTGCAACGGCCCTTTACCTTTCAGACATTCCATCACCCAGATGGTGGCAAGTCCGATGGCCAGCGTAAAGAACACGTTCTGGGAGTCCACGTCCACGATGGTTCCACTTAACGCGTAATCAAAGGGAACCTCGGAAACCACGGCGAACGCCAGCAAACGGAGCAAGTAATTTTTGCGGCTTCTCGTATGGCAAAAGCCCTCGGACAGTAAAAAGCAAAAAATCGGAAACGCCAGCCTTCCGATGGTGCGCATCGCCCAATATACGTGCTCCCAGCCTGGGTACGCGACCCCGCGCCGAAAAGCAAGGCCATACACGACGACCGCCCCCACGTGGTCGACCGCCATCATGGCGATTGCAAGCCATTTCAATTGTGTCCCCGTCAATTTCCACTCCATGATAAAATCCACCACTCCTTCGCGCGTCCGCAAAATTCTCTCCGCCCCGCCTCTGCCAAGGTATTTCCAGTCAAAAACAAGCCGAGCCGCTTCCGGCCCGGCCTGCACCTCTTACGTCATTCCACAATCCTGCCAAACGAGGTGGACGGCCACTTGTCAAAACGGTCTTTCCGTCGCCCCCGCATGCGCGGTAACGGCCACTTCCCCTCGCGGCAACGCGCTTTGCTATCTCTGCACGCGTGCGCCCGCACCGCCCATGATGGCTTCCACTTCCTTCTTGCTCGCCATGGTGGTGTCGCCCGGCGTGGTCATGGCAAGCGCCCCGTGCGCCGCGCCATAATTGACCGCCAACTCGGCATTTTCCGTCGTCATCAAGCCGTATATCAGGCCGGAGGCAAAAGAGTCCCCGCCTCCCACGCGGTCCATGATTTCCAGTCCCTTGTAATCCTTGGCTTTGTAAATCTCGCCGTCGGCCCAGCAAATCGCGCTCCAGTCATTGACCGTCGCGGTCTTCACCTCGCGCAAGGTCGTCGCCACGGCCTTGAAATTCGGGTAAGTCCGTGCCGCCTCGTTAATCATCTTCTTATACCCGTCCAGGTTCAACGTCTTGAGGTTCTCGTCATTTCCCTCGATGGCAAATCCAAGGCAGGCGGTGAAGTCTTCCTCGTTGCCAATCATCACGTCCACGTACCGCGCGATTTCCTTGTTCACTTCCTGCGCCTTCGCCTGTCCGCCAATCGCGCTCCACATGGAAGGACGGTAATTCAAGTCATAAGACACGATGGTGCCATACTTCTTCGCGGTCTTGATAGCCGCCAGGACGGTCTCGCAAGACTGCTCGGACAACGCCGCGTAAATGCCGCCCGTATGCAGCCAGCGCACGCCCAGTTCCCCGAAGATATGCTCAAAATCAAAATCCTCCGGCGTCGCCTTGGAAATCGCCGTGTTGGCACGGTCGGAACAGCCAACCGCGCCACGGATGCCGTATCCCCTCTCCGTGAAATTCAAACCGTTCCGGCAAATGCGCCCGATGCCGTCCGTCTTCATCCATTTAATCAAGGACGTGTCCACGCCGCCCTGCTCGATAAAGTCTTCCATCAAAAGGCCGACTTCGTTCTGCGCGAACGCGGTAACCACGGCCGTGTCCATGCGGAAACACTTGTGCAGGCCGCGGATGACGTTGTACTCCCCGCCGCCTTCCCACGCGCGGAAGCTGCGCGCGGTACGAATCCTGCCCTCGCCGGGATCCAGCCTCAACATGACCTCGCCCAGTGAAACAGCGTCAAACTTACATTCTTCCTTTGGTCTCAAATTTAAATTCATCGTTTAAACCTCCTACTATGAGCACTTAGTGCTCGTCCTTCAAGCATTTACGTGCGAATGTACTCCGCACTCCTTGGCGAGGTCTCCCACGAGCCTGGCCGGGCGGAGTTTCCTCGTTCATGAGCACTTAGTGCTTGTCCTTCAAGCACTTACGTGCGAATGTACTCCGCACATTACAGAGCCACCACTTCGCCTTCGGCGATTCCCACTTCGTTGAACGCGTCAACCCTCACGTAATACTCTTGTCCTTTGACCAACGCACCGATAGTTTGCGCGTCCTTGCCGAAAATCATGTAGCTGTGGTACAACTTCTCCGGCGAATGTCCCCAAAGGATATTATACCCCACCGCGCCACTATCTTCAAGCTTTACTTCCATATCAATGTCCGTCGTGCGCTTTGCCGTAAATTTCGGGGCCTCCGGGGCTTCCCCATGTCCGATGCCAAACACGCGCAGGCCGGAAATGCAAGGCTTCTGGTCATACGGGATTTCCAAAATCGTCAATTTGATGAAACGCGCCTTCACGCCGTCCTCCTTCACCACGAGGTCGTGCGGCAGGCTGGTCGTCGCGCCGGACTTGTCCTCCAGCACGAAATATCGCTCCCCGTCCTCGGAGCCTTCCAAAATCCAGCGGGTAATCTGCTCGGCCTCCTCGATGTAACGGGCCTGCGACGTTCCGCGAATCTCGCCCGGCACCGGGATGTCAATCTTGTCGTCGGCAAAGTTCACCTGCACGGCACGCACGTCGCACACGTCGCCCAAGTCCATGCAAATCCACTGGCCGCCCTCCTCCGTGGCGGCCCTCCACCACGTCCGCACGTTCTCGTCCGCCACCAGCTCCGGTCCCTTGCCCTCCTCGGCCGAAGAAGCCGTCACGGTCTTGTTATAACTCAACAAATACCAGTCCGGATCTTTCCACGGATCAAGCTTTGCCTGGTCAATCGCCATCGGCCAGTCACCGTACCGCTGGTTACAGAACAATTCTCCGTCCGCGTCAAATCCGGCCGGCCAGATGCCGACGCGTCGTTCAAACGTATGGTTGATACTGATGCGCATCGTGGACGTATGCCACAGATTGCCATGCTTGTCCCACATCGTGGAACCATGTCCTGCACCCGGAAGGAACCCGCCCGGCTTGTAAGAGAACGGATTGTTCTTGGCCAGTTCGAACGGCCCGAGCGGGGAATCGCCCACGTACACGCCATCCGCGTAAACATTGTACTGCGCGCCCGGACACGCGTACTGCAGGTAATATTTCCCTTCGTACTTGTCCATCCACGCGCCCTCGATGTACGGCTTGCCGCTCACGTAGCCGCGCAGCATCGTCTTCATGCCGCCCTTCAACGAGGATTCCTCGATGCCCCGCATCTTCAAGAATCCCTGGAAGCGCATCTCGATTTCCTCCTCGGAAAGCGGCTGCTCACAGTGATCCTCCCCGCACCGCTCGTACCCCTTCGTCCAGGCGTCGCCCCAGATGAGCTCCTTGCGCTCGGTCAGCGGCTTCATTGTCTCCGAATCGAGCTCCACGCCCCATACCGGGGTCATGTTCGCACACCCCCAGTAAAAATAAATCCGTCCGTCGTCATCGACGAACAAGTTCGGATCCCAGAAGTCAAACGTGCCCTCGATGCGCTCGTAAGGCCCGTTCACCACGTCCTTCGTACGATAGTAGTCACAGACCTCATCCCGCCTGGACGCGCTGAAATACACGTAATCGCCAATCACGCGCACGTCCGGCGCATAATCATAAAGCGGAAGGTTGTCCGGCAGGCGATAACTTTCCCAGTTTGCCATGTCATCCGACACCCAGACACTCAAGTTCATGGACGCGAAGATATAATACCTGCCCTGAAACATGATCATCGACGGGTCTGCCGCCTCCCTCGCCACCTGGACCGGCGCGTCGGCCGGCATGTTCGGCATCTGCACCTTGTTAAACTGGTAATGGTAGTCAATGTTTACCGGATTACATAAATACTGCATGTCAAATTCCTCCTTCATTATTATGCACGGCTTAGTGAAGAGGCCCGCCGGCGATTGGCGGGCATGCCTCTATCGCGCATGCACTTATTGTATCTCATTATACACGAAATGGCAACGGACGAGTACCGCATTTTCGTCATTTTTTTCATTTTTTTGCCATATCGCCGCTTTATGTCGCCTTCCTTCCCGAACGCCTTTTTCGCGTCGGCACCGGTATATATTCCCTCGAGACGATTTCCCACATTTTTTCCGGGGACTCCGCGCACTCGCGCTCCAGCCACCGGTAAATCACCGCCTTCAGTCCCTCCGTGAAAAAAACATAGGTATAAAGGACGGATTCCTTGTCATCATATCCATGCTCTTCCATAATTTCCTTTATATGCCGCTCCATTTTTACCGGAAGGATATTTGTAGGGAAATCGGCAAACTCATAACGTCTGGAACTGTAATAATTCATCAGGCTCTTGAACATCTGCCGGTTTTCCCTAATATAGTAAAACAATTTCACGAAGCCCTCCCCTGAAGTGGCGTCGTCCGACAACTCGAACCCCTCCATCACATGCCTGAACATCTGCCCCGCCACATGGTTCATCAAGTCGGGGATGTCCTTATAATGCCCGTAAAACGTCGTGCGGTGCACTTGCGCGCTACGGCAGATTTCACTGACAGAAATCTGTTCCGGCTCCTTTTTCTCCAAAAGCCCGAGCATGGCACCCTCGATTCTTTGACATGTTTCCCGATAGCGCTGGTTTCCTTTTTTATTCATCCTTTTTCTCCCTTTGGCCGGTCTCCCTCCAGGCAACATGGCGATTGGCGGGAACCCAAAAAATAACCTCGCTTCATTATTTCTACACTTGTAGTTGTTTTTGCTATTGCATTTTCCTGGCAGATAGATTATACTATAAATATATTAATTCTACAAGTGTAGATTTGAAATCATGAAAATTTTTGTTTTCTTGAAAATCATTTTTAAAATGAAAGAGGTGCAACAAATTATGGAAACCGGAAAACACACGAAAAATACCATCAGCAAGAGCGAAAACATGCTGGCCGAAGGTTCATTCTCCCAGCTGTTGGTCAAACTATGCATCCCGACCGTCGTCGTCATACTCGTGATGATTGTTTACAACATGGCGGATACATACTTTATCGGGCAGACCGGGAATCCGGACAAGATTGCGGCCATCTCCCTCTCCATGCCGTTTTTCACTATCTTGTCCGGCGTGGCGACCTTGTTCGGAAACGGCGGGTGCACCTCCATTTCCATGGCGCTCGGGCGCAAGGATTATGACAAGATCAAGTCATTTTGCAGCATTTGCTGCTATTGCGGCGTGGCCATCGGCATCGTGTTCATGCTGATCGTGCTGGTCGCCATCCGTCCCATCGCCACCATGCTTGGCGCGGACGAGGGCACGATGGAATTTACCTGCCAGTATCTGCAGATTTTTTCGCTGGGCGCCCCCTTCGTCATGTTCAACCACACGTTCAACAGCGTCATCCGCGCCGACGGTGCCGCCTCGCAGTCCATGGTGTCAAACCTGTTGGGAACGGTCAGCAACATCGTCCTGGACGCCCTTTTCATCATGGTGTTCCACTGGGACGTGGCAGGGGCCGCCCTCGCCACCGTGATTGGAAACGTGCTGACCAGCGTCTACCTCGTATATTATTTATGGAAGAAACAACCGGCCTTCCGTCCTTATCCAAAATATTTCACGTTGAAAAAGGAATACCTGGTGCCGGTGCTCACGCTGGGACTCCCGATGTGCTGCAGCACCATGCTGAACAGCGTGTCGCACATGATTTCCAATCGGATGATGATCGGGTATGGATCCGTCGTCCTTTCCGCCCAAAGCGTGGCCGGAAAGCTGTCCATGGTCATCACGATGCTTTTGATGGCCATCTGCATGGGCATGCAGCCCGCCATTTCCTACAACTACGGACGCGGGGACTTTAAGCGGATGTACGACGTCATCCGCAAGACCGGCATTTTCACGGTCGTGCTCGGCTTCGTTTTAAGTGCGGGCTGCTACGTCGCACGCACCCCTATTATTTCCGCCTTCATTGACAACGAAGAGGTCATCGCGTACGGCCAAATCATGGTGCTCGCCTCCATCTGCACCGGCCCGTTTTACGGAATTTACCAGCTTTGCCAGACGTTCATGCAGGCGACCGGGCAGGCGGCCTACGCCACCTTCACGGCACTGCTCGACAAGGGGCTGTTTTACCTGCCAATCCTCTTCCTCATGAACTACCTGTTCAAGATGTACGGCATCGCGTTTTCCGCAGCCGTGACACTCATCTTCGCGCTGGCGGTCGGAGTGGCTTTGGCATTGAAGTGGAACAAAATGATAAAGGAGACGACACAAGAAACCATCAGTCCAGTCCCTAGCCAGTCACTACGCTGACCGGCTCTTCACTCCGTTACGGTCGGCGCTAAACGGACATCCACTGGACGTCCAGCGCCCGCCGGAGGCATATCAGATGGGGGAATAACTCCCGCCACTGATACAAATATGTTACTCACCGCCTATAGAGGCGGGAGTCATTCCACATCTGATATAAACTTACTTTTATCTGTACATTTATTGACCTTTTTTATTTATTCTGTTATAGTAATTTCCAGAACGAACAACTAAAACATGTTACTCAAAAAATTGGCGGAGGTGAAAAAATGGGAAGGATAGCAGGCATCCAGATTAAAAACTATGGCTCTTTAAAAAAAATAAAACTGGGGAAACTATTGTCTGACAATAAAGGGAAAGAATTAACAAATATGAACGCCATCATCGGACAAAGCGGAACCGGTAAGAGTACCTTGGCTGATGCATTTGGCTTTCTTGCTGATTGCCTAGAGAAAGGCGTGGAAGTTGCTTGCGACTTAAACGGTCGAGGCGGATATGAAAAAATCATTTCACAAGGTTCCGAAGAATCTCTTGAATTTGAAATATATTATAGAGAAACGAGCAACGAGCCCCCCATCACATATGAATTATCAATCGGGTTAGATAAATATGAACGACCTATCGTTGAAAAAGAGCGATTGCGCCAACGACGAGCAAACGAAAAACACGGACGCCCACTGTCATTTTTATATCTGGAATACGGAAAAGGTGTCGCTTTCAAAGGCATTAATAGCGGATTTTCGGAAGAAGAGAACCAAGAAATCGGAGACAAGGTCGATGTCGAATTAGCGGATCCTAGACAATTAGGTATCGTAACCCTTGGAGAGCTAAGAGAACACCCAAGAATCGTAAAGTTCAAAAACTTTTTAAAGAACTGGTATTTATGCTATTTTAGTCCAACCGCTGCTCGAGAAATCCCCAATGCAGGACCGCAAAAATATTTAAACCGTTTGGGAAACAACGTAAACAATGTAGCGCAATTTTTATACCGGGAGGATCCCAAAGATTTCTCAAAAGTACTGAAAAATATTCAGACCAAGCTTCCTGGCATTCAGGAAATCCGCCCCATCAAATTGCAAAACGGTCAATTAGTGTTAGAATTTTTAGAAACAGGATTCACAAGACCATTTTATTCACAAAAAATGTCAGATGGCACATTAAAACTTTTTGCATATTATTTGCTATTACACGAAAAGGATGCAAGACCTTTAGTTTTTATTGAGGAGCCAGAAAACGGATTATATCATAAATATTTAGCCGATTTGGCTTTACAAATGAAAAACAGTATTAAAGGAACTTACTCAAAACAGTTGTTTATCACAACACACAGTCCGTTTTTTGTAAATTCTCTATCACCAGAAGAAGTGTGGGTTTTAGAAAAACAAAATGATGGTTTTTCCACTATCACAAGAGCATCTGAATATCAATACGTAAAGCAATTATGCCAATCAGAAGTTGAATTGGGTGATTTATGGTATAGTGATTATTTCGGATAAACATGAGGAGGAAAGATGGAAGATTACATATATATTGAAATTTTAGTGGAAGACAAATCCGGGGGAGCCCTCGCGGAACAAATCATGAAAAAATATGTGGCAAACCAAGTAAACACCACATATCGAATTCACAGCTTTAAAGGCATCGGCAAACTTCCTTTAAAAGCAACCAAACTGTCCCAAGTAAAATCCAAAAGACTTCTGACAGATTTGCCACTTTATTTAAAAGGGATGGACTCTTCTTTAAAAAAAATGCCCAATAAATCAGCCATCTTCGTACTCCTAGATAGTGATGATGAAGATTGCAGTGAATTAAAACGTGATTTAGTCCAAATGTATCAAGCATTGAAAATATCAACACAAGTATTCTTCTGTATTGCCATCGAAGAAATGGAGGCATGGTTATTAGGAGATTCGAAAGCGTTATTAGAAGCATACCCAATGGCCAAACGTTCCCTTTTACAAAAGTATATTCAAGACAGTATCATCGGTACTTGGGAATACTTGGCCGATACCATTTATAAAGGCGGTTCACAAGCATTAAAAAGAAATTCCTCTTCTTACCACGAAATTGGATTATTTAAATTTGAATGTGCCGAAAACATTGGAAAACTACTAAACATTAGGGAGAATACTTCGCCAAGCTTTCAGTATTTCATAAAAAAATTAGACAACTTTTGTGGAAACAATACGTAAACCTTTCTGACATATAATTTTAAAAATAAAACCTCAAAGCCTAGCGTCGGTGTACAGAAGGCAACACGGTCGATGAAGGGCATATATTGTGGGCTTGCAGTCATTTCCCGACAGCCCCTTTGTAACCCTCGCGGCAGGTCTACACTCCGTTTCGGCCGTTGCTGAACAAGCGTCACAGGCGCTTAGCAACGCCAAATGTGCATGCAAGCATGCCCACTTGGCTCGTTGCTCGCGGGAATTAAAGATTTGATTCCATTTTCCAAACTTTATCGCTTTTATAGCACCATTATTTCCTCTCCTACTCCCCCGATTTCCGTATAGATCATCCCCCGCTTGCCACGCTCCGACTTCATGAGCGAAATTCGGCGCACACACATCCTGCCGGCCGGCGAATTCACGGCCGGCAGTCCTTGACCGTTGCGCCAAGCGGCTTTTCGAACCAACGTTATATGCGGGGCAAACCGTTTCTTGTCAAACGGGATACCCTGGTGGGATAACGCCCTGCGCAACCGCTTCACATAAGAGGCAAGCTCCCCATTATCGGCAATTCCCGCCCAGAGCAAGTCGCCATGATGGCATCCCATTCCGTCCAGTTCAATGTCAAATGGACGAAATTCCGCCCCTTCCATCGCGTCAAGCACGTCGTCGGGATTTCCATATTCCCCGACAAAGGCAAGCGTCAAATGCAGGTTTTCCCTACGGGTATAATTTCCTTCCACGTTTTGTGCCTTCAGTTCCTCTTGCAGATTCGTCAAAATTTCGAGAATCGGCTCATCAAATTGTATCGCTATGAATAATCTCATTTTCAGCTCCTCCCGCGGCCAACTTATATGCCCTTCGCAAACAGCATTTCATATGGCTCACCCCCCAGCAGAAACCCGCCTATCGCCTCATATCCCAACCTGACATAAAAATGTTGCGCGTATTCACTTGCCTGGGTCGAGGTCATCACCTTCGAGTATCCCTGCCGTTTCATCTCGCTCTCCCAAAACGCGACTAGTTTCCGGCCACAACCCTTTCCCCTATCTTCTTCCGTGACATACAGCATGTTCATGAACGGAATGTTGTCCCAGAACAAATTGTATCTGAGCCACCCCGCGAAGCCTCCGTCCTTCTCGGCGATATAGATACGGTTTCGCAATATGGCATGACCCAGCTCTTCTTCGGAAATATGCTTGTCATGTCGCACAAGCCAGGCGGCATCTTCACTTTTCGCAAATCGAATCTCCATCCCCATCCCCCTCGTATAATACCCTGTCCAAATCTTAACCCACATTATAGCAAAATACGTTCCGCTTTACAATCCTTGGCTGCTCTGTCCACGCCACCGCAATTGATATAATGTTACTATCCACGGGGTTGTGCGCTCTGCCGCACGGCCACCGTTCGATAAAGTAATGGTGTCGATAGGGCATCCAGCCCATTGCCGTAGGCAATTTTAAATGGCTGGATGCCGTTACAATCACGGCCGGCTAGGCCGTGAATTGTAACGATACAATTTGGCGCCGCGCCAACACGGACCAAATTGTATCGGGCATGTATTACGTTTCTCTCTCTCGCTTCCTGCCCCTATATTTTCCCGGCGTGCTCCCCATCGTCTTTGCAAACTGCCTGGTAAACGTGTAAACGTCCGCATACCCCGTCAACGCCGCCGTCTCCTTGATGCTAATCCCGGCATCCAGCATGTGGCAGGCCTGGCGCATTTTGTGCCGCATCCGGTAATCGGCCGGGGAAAGTCCCGTCCGCTTGCGAAATTGCTTGCGAAACGTCTCATATCCCATCGAAAGGCTTTCGGCCACCTCTTCCATATTTAAATTCGCGCTTGGATTCGCCGACAAAATATCCGCCGCCTGACGCATTTTCTCCGCATATTTGTCAGAATGGTTCTCCATACGCCCAACTGCCGGCTCCCCCGCCTTCTCCATACGCTCTCTTTTTTGCTCCATTTCCCGCCCTACTTGGGCTTGTCCGTGTCGCAACAGTTCGTGGAGCAGCATTTCCTGCCGGGCGAGCAATATGCCAAGTTCCCGATCCTTGGCTTCTTTCAACCGGCCTAAATGCACGGCGCAGTCTTCCAGCATGTCCTCCACCGGACATCTGTTCACGCGCGTTTCCGGCAATAACCCCAGCTTTTTCATCACCTGATAACGCTCCCTCCCAAAGCTGACAAAAAACTCCAGCCATTCCCCGTCCGGCTCCACATACGTGGAGTGCATTTCTCCCGGCAAACGCTGCACGAAGTCCCCTGCCCGTATCGGAAACTCGCGCCCGTCCCCCATCACGTACAAGCCGCTTCCGCCCAACAGGAAAAAACCACTGTAATACCCTATTTGAAAATCAATTTGCGACCGCCCCCTGGTACGTTTTCGCATAAATCCACATGCCACCACGCCCTCGTCAAAATCCTCCCCGATACAACGATAACTGACGTCACTCTCCATGGTATGGATTTTTCCCCCAAGCTCCTCCCGTTCCAGCTTCTCTTGCATAATCTTTTCATCCTTCGATTTCATTTATTCCAACTTTCTTCTTGTAAATTCCCTCTTGCCACAATCTCCGTCTTTGCCAAATCCAACAAACTTTTTGCCACTTATGACATTTCTTCCCTATGCATTGTCTGTTATACTGTCTTCAAAGAAAAGGACGGTATCGCAATTTTCCCATGGTCTGACGATACCATGGTCAAAAACATGCCCGCATGTCAAAGCATGATTTTGAAACCCAAAAACGCCGTCCGACAGAAAGCGAGGTTTTTATGATGAATCACACTGGACAACCCCCTTTTAACACATCCCTTACGCGCGACTGGGAGGATCCGTCCGTCTTCCAGCGGATGCGCCATCCCATGCATGCCCCCAGCGGGGCCTACGAATCCGAAGAGCAGGCCAGAACCTGCGACCGCGCGGCTTCCAAGTACGTGACGTCTTTGGACGGCATGTGGAAGTTCTACATGGCGGACGCGCCCGGACAAGTCCCGGCCGGGTTTTATGCCGTCGATTACGACGACCATGACTGGAACCAGATTCCCGTCCCGTCCTGTTGGGAATATCAAGGCTACGGAAAACCAATCTACACAAATATTTTATACCCTTTCAAACGCGATGGCAAGTCCTCCCGCCACGAAATCGAACTTGCAAACGGCACTTTCGAGCTGGACGCGCCAAACATTCCCGAGGCAAACCCGACCGGGTGCTACCGTACCACGTTTTTCGTGGACGAATGCCATGCGGGAAGGGACGTTTTCCTCGACTTCGAGGGCGTGGAATCCTGTTTCTACCTCTGGGTGAACGGCGAATTCGCAGGCTATTCGCAGGATAGCAAGCTAAATGCCGAGTTCCGCGTCACGCCCCACGTCCATGCCGGGGAAAACGTGCTGGCCGTCCAAGTCATGAAATTTTGCGACGGCAGTTACCTGGAAGACCAGGACTACTGGCATTTGTACGGCATTACACGAAGTGTACGAATGTATAGCCGTCCCGGGAAGCGTATCGAGGATTTCAAGGTGGAGACTTTGTTCTCGCAGGCCAAAGATCAGAACGGCATGGCCGCCCTCCGGGGCGCAAACGCGTTGGTAACGCAGATGTCATCCGACACGAATGCCCCCCGCTATGACATGGCAACCTTGGCGGTCACGGTATGGCCGAACAACCACGTTTCACACTACGGGGAAAATCACGCCGAAGTCGAGCTTTACGATGCCGACTCGCAAAAAATAGGAACGGCCTCTTCCGCACCATTTGCATATTGCGGCTTTTACCTGATGGAGAAATACGTTGCCCGGGTGGAACTTCCGGTCACCGCGCCGAAGCTATGGACCGCCGAGACGCCATATCTTTACACGGTAGTCGTCAAGCTGGTCGCGCCCGACGGATCGGTGCTCGATATAGAAAGCAGCCGGGTCGGTTTCCGCGAGGTGCGCATTTCCAAGGACGGCGTGCTCCTGCTGAACGGAAAGCGGCTCGTCATCCGCGGGGTCAACCGCCACGATTTCTGCCCGGAAACTGGCCGCTTCGTAAGCGAAGCGCACATGCGCGAGGAAATCGCCGTCATGAAACGGCTCAATTTCAACGCCGTGCGCACCTGCCATTACCCAAACAACACGAAATGGTACGACTTATGCGACGAACTCGGCATTTACCTGGTTGACGAGACGAACGTGGAGACGCACGGCATCGGCGGGCAGCTAAGCTCCTCCCCGGCGTGGACCGCCGCCTACGTAGACCGTGCCTCGCGCATGGTGTTGCGGGACAAAAACCACCCGAGCGTCATTCTCTGGTCGCTGGGCAACGAGTCCGGTGCCGGCATGAACCAGGCCGCCATGTACGGCTGGATCAAGGAATACGACAAGACCCGCTACGTGCAGTACGAATCGAGCAACCCCGGGCCTAACATTTCCGACATCCTCGCGCCAATGTACCCATCACTAGATTGGATCGAGGAATGCATGGCCAACTCCACGGATTTACGCCCGTTCATTACCTGCGAGTACGCCTACGCAAAGAGTAACAGCAACGGCAATTTCGACATGTACTGGGATGCCGTCCGCAAATACCCGCGTTTCCAGGGCGGTTTCATCTGGGACTTTGCCGACAAGGCCATTCTAAAGGATGGGAAATATCTCTATGGGGGCGCGTTCGGCGAGGACATCGTGGACGGCACTCCGGACATGTGCTTAAACGGCATCGTGTTGCCAGACTTGACCATTAAGCCCGGCTCACTGGAAGTGAAAAACATCCAGTCACCAGTGCAGATTAGTTCCACTATGGGCTATGTTCCAGATTCGGCACCCGGATCTTATCGGATAAAAACTATCTGGAGCATTGACAACGGCTTCCATTCCCGCAGCCTCGACGGATACGCCTTGGACTGGGAGCTTGTAAAGGACGGCGTGACTCTCCTTATGGGAAACAAGGATTTGCATGCCGCCTCCGGGACGAGCGACGAGATTTTGTTGGAGGAAATATTGGCCGACGCCGCCAAAAAAGGACTGGCCGTGGAGGACGGGGAAAGCTACTTGAATTGCAAAATCGTGCTGAAAAACGACAGCTTTTACGCAAAGGCGGGACACTCCATTTTCCAGAAACAAATCCCCCTTTCGAATCAATGTGTAAGGCTCGAACAAAGTGAATTGTTCACGGACGCGCTCGACGTGGAAGAGAGCGGGGACGAATTAACGATTGTCGCAAACAAAGGCGCCGTAAATGAAACGACCTATGTCTTCGACAAAAAGACGGCCGCTTTCCGCTCCATTTGTCAAAACGGCGAAAAAATACTTTCCGGCGGGCAGTTCCAATTCTTCCGCGCACCGACGGGCATCGACGAGGGAACGCACGAGCCGGGCCGCAACTACGCCGACGAATGGAGCCGGGCCGGCCTTGCCGCGACCGCCATGCACGGCCACGACGCGGGCAGGGCGCAGGACACGAATCCGACAGATGCGACGATTCCCGGCGCGGATGGGGCGCAGGACGCGAATCCATCGGATACGGGTCGCGCGTACGACATCGAGACGTTATCCGTCCACAAGGGTGAACGGCATGTCATGATTGAAGCCCGTTTGACCTGGCGCCAGCCACAAA
The DNA here is from genome assembly GCA_910574865.1 of Lachnospiraceae bacterium. Lineage (GTDB taxonomy): Bacteria > Bacillota > Clostridia > Lachnospirales > Lachnospiraceae > Schaedlerella. The sequence goes on from CAJTDN010000001.1 coordinate 397,317, forward strand.
TCCACGCGCAAATCACCTGGACGATTGGCAGCAACGGAATGCGCTGGAACGGCTTCGTCCTCAACGAATGCGCCGCCGACACCTTGCCGCGCATCGGTTTCGCCTTTTGCACGCCGGAAAGCACAAACGGCTTGTGCTGGTACGGAAGGGGGCCGCAGGAAACCTACGCCGACCGCAAGTCGACGGCGTTCATGGGGCTGTACCACTCGACCGTTTCCGAGCAACACGTGCCTTACATCGTTCCCTGCGAATGTGGCGGGCACGAGGATTGCGTATATCTACAGCTGGGATGCGGTAATGCTTTCACGAAGGCCCACACTACCGAAAACGGCAATCCGAGCCCCGGCGACGGCACATTGACCTTCACCGCCGCCAAGCCTTTCCATTTCAGCGCGCTGCCGTATTCCACCGCCGCGTACGCCAAGGCGGGCTACCAGGACGAGCTGACAAAGGACGGCCACAACTATCTCTGCCTTGACGCGTTCCACGCCGGGCTTGGCGGGGACAATGGATGGACGAAAAACATCCACCCTGAATATCAAATCAAGCGGGGATATTATCCGTTTGATTTCACGATGACAATGGGGCGCACGAACTAAGCGCCCCATGGGGGGGGGCTGTCGGGAAATGACTGCAGGCCCACAATATATGCCGTGGCGCATCTGGATTTGCCGCCATATATTGTGGGTTTCCCGCATTACCCGACAGCCCCTTTCTATTTCCTATTTTGCCCGCAGCATCCCGTACATTTTCTCCGATACCGGCACGTCCACCCCGAGCGCACGCGCCGTCCGCACCAGATACCCGCTGAACACGTCCACCTCCGACGGCTTTCCGGCCCGAACATCACGTTGTAGCGAACTGGTCGCGTCATACGCGTATTTATAAAACCTTTCCTCGATAATCCGCGCGTGTTCCTCCGTCACATGCACGCCCTTCGCCCGCGCCACCGCGTAGGCTTCCCATACCAGATCCTTGTATTCTTGCGTCTTCGCCGGGTCGTCGCGCAATTCGCCAATCGTATTGTCATAGGCCGCCGTCGCCACGTTGAAGGCACAGTTCAAAATATATTTGCGCCAGATTTCCTGCTCGATGTCCTCTGCCACTTCGTAATCCACGCCCGCCAGCGAAAGAATTTCCGCGGTTTCCGCCACGGCCCGCCGCTCCCCCTCGTCCGCGTCCATGACGCCAATCCGCACGTCGGCAAAATTGCCCTGCTGGTAAATGGAGTAATCCTCGCCGGCAAACGACACGATATAAATCAAGGAATCCACCACGATGCCCTTTCCCAAAAGCCTTCTGGTCCGCTCGCCCGCGTCCACGCCGTTCATGACCGGGATGACGACCGTCTTGTCCGTCACCGCTCCCTTTATTTCTTCCACGGCCTGCTCAAGCGAATAATTTTTCACGCACAAAAAAATATAATCCTGCGGCGACAGCCGCATCGCTTCAAACTCCACGCGCTCCGGCCGCACGCGCCGCTCCCCTTGATACTCACTGTGCAGTGTCAGGCCGTCCTTCGCAATCGTCTCGCCCCGCGCCCCCCTGGCCGCCAACGTCACATGTGGAAAGGCGGGAACGAGCATACCCGCCAAGTAGCCGCCGACACCGCCGATGCCGACCACGGCAATTTTCTTGTCTTTCATTTCTCCATCTCCTTCCCGGCTTCCTCTCCCCATATCCTCATGCCCCTTCGTCGTTTCGATTATACCACGGCAAGCCAAATCTTTCTATTGCCTTTTATATTTCCTGACACGTGCATCTTTTATGACCCCGCCCCAGTTCATTCCATAGGCAAAATCGTACACGTTCCCTTCACTATCCACATGGCACTCCATGTCGAACGGCACATCCTCGCACTGTTCCTCCACCGTCCGCATGTTCGCGGGCATCTGGAACGGGAGCAGCCCGTATGGCTCGGCCCTGCCACAAATCAACTGCAGAAACGCCTCGTAGGTCACGCCGAATCCCATCAAGATGCCGTCCGCGTCCCGCTCGAATTCCGACACCACCATCGGGCCGTCGCTGGAAATGCATGCAATCACGGGCTTCTCCCCCATCGCCTCCTTTGTGTCCAAAAGCGCGTCCAAATCCGCCTCCTGGTAGGAAGTGGCCGTCTTACCCTTATAACAACGATTCGCAAAATCCTCCCTCGGGTCGCCCCCGGCGAGGCTTTCTTCCCTGGCGAATTCAGCGGTGTAGGGGCGGTACTGCCTGGTAATCGGCACATAGCCGTTTCCACCATTTTCCTTGTCCACGCCACTGTAGCCGCTGTCCATCCCCATCCGCGCACTCTTCGGCATCCGCATGAACACGATGGCGGCCTCGGCCTCCTGCGGCGTATCCACGAACGTGAAATATTTTTCCAACAGTTCCTTCGCCACCGGCACCTCGTCGACCTCCGGATCCATCTTGTGCATCCAGTTCATGGCCGCCGGGGAATATTGCTTCGGCACGTACACCTTCGTTTTTTCCGCCAACGGCAAGACGGCCTTTTTCTCTCGGCCGTTCCCGCTTTTTTTATTCTTTAACATGACGATGGATTTTACCTGCGCCTCGAATCCGGCTTCGCAATATGCTGCCGTCCCCACCAATTCATTGGCATGGTTCGCGTCCGCGTAAGGATTCTCAAACAGCCCCAGCCGGAACATGTTGCGTAAAATCCGCACCGCCGAAGTTCGAATCCGCGCCTCCATGTACGCTTCCCCGTGCCGTTTTACGCCCAAGGCATAGGCCTCCTTCAACTGCACAACATCCGTTTCCCCGCCAAACTGGTCGCAGCCCGCCTCGATGATTTTCAGGCTTTGCTCGGCCGGGCTTAAGTTTTCCACGCCCCAACTTTTCGCGCCGATCATGATGTCCATCGGCCCCATCTTTCCCGTCAGTCCCCAGTCCGTGCACACCAGCTCGTCGTATCCATATTTTTCACGTAGCAGCGTGGTAATCAAATATTTGTTATAGGCAATGCCGACGTCTTCCCCGTTCTCCTTATCCTGCCCCGTGGCAATGATGTAGGACGGCATGACGGCCGCCGCCAGCCGCGTGCCCTCCTTCAGGTCGAACGCCCCCTCCAAAAAAGCCTTCATGTGGTCTTCGAAATTTCCGCCCGGATACACCGCGTATTTTCCGCATGGGAAATGCGCCTCGCGCCCCGCCTCGACCGCCCCGGCCCCCGGCCAGTGCTTCGCCATGGCGATGACGCTCTCGTTTCCCCAACCGCCCGCCGTGGTCTGCAGTCCGTCGCAATACGCCCGCGCCATGTCGGCCGCCAGCCGGCTGCTTTCCCCGTAGCTGCCGGAAAACCTGCCCCAACGCGGCTCCGTCGCGATGTCAATCTGCGGCGACAAAGCCGTGGTAAATCCCATCGCCCGATATTCCCTGGCCACAATGCCCGCATATTTTCGCTCCAGTTCCACGTCGAAGGTGGCCGCCATCCCGATGTTTTCCGGCCAGTGGGAAATCTTCCCCCCCGCGCCAGAATTAAACTCGTCCGTGGCGACGCACCCATGCCGCGGATCCGTGCTGATGTTGACCGGCACGCCAAACGGCGCGGCCTCCGCCGCCTCCTGCATCTGGTTCACCCACGCCGCGCTTGCATGCGCGTCCGGGGTCACCGACTGCAAATAATGGCGGATGAAGTCTTGTTCCACGTATTCCTTCTGCTGGTCCGTCAGCGCGTAAGGAGGAACCGCCCCTTGCGTCTCCTGAAACGTCTTACCGTCATACGTCGCCATCCCCAGGTATGGGTTGCTAAAGCCCGGGAGCATTTGCTGCGGCGTGTGCAGCATCAATCCCAACATTTGCTCCACGCCCAGGCGGTTTGCCAAATCCTCGGCCCGCTCCTGGTCGGACAGCCGCCAGTCCTCATACGGGTACAAAACCCCGTCCCCCGCCAAGTCCTTGAACACGAGGCCCTCGTGCTCGATAAAACCCTTCCCCGTGGCCGCGCCCGCACAAAGCGTCGGCCCGTTTTCATTCCTCCTCGTCACGATTTTCACGTCGTACTTTCCGTCATATGATTGTTCCATGTCCGTTCTCCTTTCTTTCCTTCGTTTTCGTTTACAAGCCATGCGGCAAGGCGCACGGCCACCGCCCGATAATATGATGGTGCCAGTGGGTATCCAGCCTATTGCCGAAGGCAATTTAGCCGCATCAGCCGCGAAGCGGCAATGAGGTTATGGGCAAATAGCGAAGCGGATCGCGAATCCCCGCTTGACTTGTCTGGATGCCGTTACGATCCGCAGCCGGTTAGGCCATGAATTGTAACCATCATAACTTGTTTTTTTATTTTATATATGCAAAATTATTGTTTTTCCAGCCTTATTATGATAAACTAAATTACAGTAAATAGACTTCAAAAGGATTTGGCATGAAAACGGACTACGTAACGACCCAGCACCTGCTTGAAACCGAGCAGGAACAAGACTTCATGAAGGATACGCTAAGGTTCACTTCCTCTTTGGAAGAACTGATTCGGCGTGGCGATTTCAAAAACTACAAACAGCTCCTTCAAGACTCCTACGTGGAAATCCTGGCCCCTTATACCTTCACGGACATCGAAATCGCCAAGCTTTACGTGGCAGTCCATGCAAATGATCTGACAAATGCCTTGTCCGACATGGGGCTCCCTTCCAACATTACGGAAAATCTGAAAAAGGAAGCCTTCATGCAAATTACCAAGGCCGGACGAATTGATGATCTACGGCAAATTTCCCTTAACCTGGTAAATCATTTAGAGCAAGAGTATAAGAAATACAATTTAAAACACTACTCCTACACCATCCAACGCGCCGTGGAATATATTCACACAAGACGGTTTCAGGCAGTTTCCACCTCAAGCGTGGCAAAATATTTGGACGTGGAACAGACCCACCTATCCAAATGCTTCCACGAAGAGGTGGGCATGACCCTTACGGATTATGTCCACACCATGAAAACCGACATGGCGAAAACGCTCATCCTCCGCCGCGCCTTCTCCCTGATGGAGATTTCTGACATGCTTGGATATGGCAGCTACCATTATTTTTGCAAGGTTTTTAAAAAATACCAGCACTGCCTGCCTTCGCAAGTGTAAATAAGAAGTATTCTGAATAATGGCAAAAAAATTTTACAAATATTTTACCAGACACGTGAAAAAACGCATGATAATATATCAGCATCAGTGTACAAAGGGGAAACACCAAGCCGGCTCCTCAACAGAGGAGCCAACCTAAAATCTTCATCCTTAGCGTCGGTGTACAGATGGCAGCACGCCCTTGTGCTATTAACGGATCCAAATATCTCCGAACCGTTTTTTATCTTTATGCTGAAGGCATTCCATAATTTCACGTATATTCCTTGCTTTAACACAAAATTCAATAATCTTTTCCTCTTGACTTTTTTCTCAAATTGCTCGTCAACTGGTGGAATTCCATCAGTTTGCTTACCCAGGTCCAACTTATGGAACGAAATTGTCACGACAATCAAAATCCTGCCGCATTCCGCATCACTATGCTTACCTTTCACGACAATTCGATTATGTTCTTGTCACGGACGGACGAAAACATTTACGAGAAACAGAGAAGCAAATACATTGGCTCCATTTGTTTTTAGCCGTATCATATATGAAGCTTTTAGTCATATATGAAGCAACGGCGAATTTGAGCATTCGCCAACTATTTATTACAAGGAGGAAAACCACATGTCCACAGAATTGAATTCCGTAACGTCCCGCGCCATGGAAATGCATGAACGTCATGCCATCTTCCAGACAGCGGAAACAGAAGAAACAAAGACAGTTGAAAATGAAAAGGACGTTCAAAAAGTTTCACCGTCCGGCAATGGAGATGCAGCACCAACAAGGGACGAATACGTTCACGAGCCTCCCGCCACTCCCATCGGCCTTTACCGTCTGGAACAAGACGAAAACGGAAAACCCAAAATCATTTTTGACGACCCTGAAAAAACGAATGACACCCCAAGACCAGAGGGCGGTCAAATGCCAGGGGATGCTTCGAAAGCGAACGACGACCAAAAGCCAGGGGATGCCGCAAATGCGACGGATGGCTCCAAACCAAAGAACTCCCCAAAATCGGAAGATGCTTCAAAATCAGAGGAAACATGTATCGGAAACACGGACAAGGTTGATAGGGAAATCGAGCATTTGAAAAAAGAAAAGAAACGGCTGGAGCAACAAATCCGCGCCGCCTCGGGGGACGAGGGAAAGATTGAAAAACTTAAGCAAAAATTAGAACAAGTCACACAAGAATTGGCGCGAAAAGACACGGACAGCTATCGGAGGCAGCACACCACCTTTTCCTCATGAAAAAAACCTTGACAAACCCAAAAGCAACGGGTTTTTCATGCGAAACTTACGCAAAAATATGACCGCCCCTATAAGATTCACGCACCGGGCGCGGTCACTTTAGCGGCACACCTCCCGGCATGGCATTCGACGTACGGACGGCAATACGCCATCCGTACGCCAATACGCCATCCGTGCGTGAACACGCCATCCGTACACCAATACGCCATCCGTGCGTGAACACGCCATCCGTACACCAATACACCATCCGCAGGCCAACACGTGCGAATCCTCACTCCACCTTCGGGCTTCCGTCGACGTCCGTCGTCCTCTTGCTTTTCAAAAGGTAGCAACACGTCCCGTCTTCCGGAATCGCAAGATATTTTGACTTGCATTTCTTTAACAAGTCCGCTTCCTTAATCAAGCGGTATTGCCAGTTTTCCATATTTTCCGGCTTCACGAAGCAGTCAATGATTTCCTGATAGTCTTGTCTTATAAGAAGATTCACTAATTTTGCAAAATATTCCCCATACGTCTTCGAAACGACGAAGTCCTCCATTTCCCGGAAAACCGGGAACAACTTTCGCTTGTCGGCATCGCCCGCGTACCAGTACGACCACCAATATTTATAGAAACAGTATTCCCCGTTCACCTCGATGGTCAGCATCGCCCGCCGGAGCAGGTCAAATTCATCCGCCCCCGTTTCCAGTTCCTTGTTAAAATACCGCCTGAAAACGTCACGGATTTGCCCAAGCCGCACAAAGTCAATCTCCGCGACGTCCGACCGGTATCCCGCGCATTGCAAGGCGAACAAAATCCTCCCGCGCAACAGTTCATTATCTTCCAAGTCAAACAGCAATTGTTTGTGTGCCGGATTCGCGCAGATTATCCGCGCCTTTATCCTCTCTTCCCTCATCTGTTCCTTCGCATAGGTGGGAACCAGCCGATTCGTATTCAAATACTGGTAAATGTCACCGCAGCCGCGGGCAAGGACACGAACCAGATCCATTACGCCGCCAAACGCCTCCGGGCTTCGGACGAGGTCGTAACGCTTGCCGTCCGGCGTGATATTTGCACGGGAAACGATGTTTCTCACCACCCGCATCCAGTCCAAAAATTTCTCCCCGTCCACGTCCTCGTTGCAAAGCAAATATTCCGTCTGCGCGTAGAAGAGCACCTTGTGCGTGTATGACGTCCGGTTCCCGGCCAAAATCTGGTACAGCAAATTCTTTTCCGGCCGGTGCCGCCACATGTCAAACGTCAGCTCGGGAATCACCCGCCTTGAAGCCGCGCCGCCAGACTCCGGTTTCGCCGTCACCGCCCCAGAAGTCCCTCCGTCGACTCCCGATTCCGCGGTGGCCGTTCCATGCGCCGCATCCGCATATAATTCATAGCATTCATAAATATACTCGAACGTCTTCTCGTCAATATAGTGAATCAGCCTTCGATCCGCATGGTTTTCATTCAGCCAGCTTATCACGTCCGCACGTTTTTCTCCCCGCAGCTTCGGATTCTTAGCCACCCGGAACATGACCAGCGACGTCATAAAATTCATGTGCGGCTCGTCCACCAGGTCGTTCTTCCGATAGCCATCCCAGATGAAGTCCGTCCACTCCCGGTCTATTTTATGGGAAAACTTTTCCTCCAGCGGAAGGTTCTCCTCCCACTGCCAACCGCCCTTCTGGGCCTTGTCCAAAATCTCGGCCTTCAAATTTTCAAACGGGGTGAGCAGCTTCCCGCGCGCGTTCATCTTGATGTACAAGTCGTCCGACAGCCCGAAGTCCTCCAATATCAACAAGTGGAACGTAACCAACTTCTTCTCCACCAACGCTTCCCATAAATCCCCGACCCCGGAAAACAATTCGTGAATCATGTCAATGGTATTTAACATCGCGCGAATCGTCGAGTCCTGCCGCCAAGAGGCAAAAAACCACCTGGCATCCGTAATCGCCCCGCTAAGTTCTCTCCCCCGCCGGGCCGAATCCCACGCCCCGTCATCCGCAAAAATCAAGGTCACGTTTGACACCAGCGCCTCACAAAACCTCCGCGAGGACAACCGCGTTTCATACGTGAAATTCGAAAGCGTCTCCCTGGCGCACGTATCCTCCGGCCGCTCCTTCATGCAGGTATACCAGTGCAGCAAAAACAGCGTCGTCAACCGCTGCTGCCCGTCCAACGGGTAAAACACGCCGCCCTTCACGTTGCCATATACAAAATCAAGGTTCACCGCGCTTTCATTCTCCACGCTTTCCCTTATAGCCTTTAAAAAATTGCGGCAAATTTCCCGGTTGTCCTTGCGCCCCTGCGCATAATCGCGTTGGATAATCGGAATCTCCACCCTTTTTTCCCGAATCAATTCATAAAACGTCATGCTGTCATTCGTGTTCGCCGCCATCCGTGACCTCCAAGCATTCAACCAATTTCCATTTCACGCCACCTTCATTCGTGTTCGCCGCCATCCGTGACCTCCAAGCATTCAACCAATTTCCATTTCACGCCACCTTCATTCGTGTTCGCCGCCATCCGTGACCTCCAAATATCCGCCCAGCACCCTTTTTAAGTCTTCCTCGTATTTTTCCCGGTCGTCCTGCGTCCAGAACGATATTTTCGGCGGGTAATCGCTAAAATATTTCAAAAACACGTTCTTCGTGCACAACGGGACGAAACCGCCGCCCTTGTCCAAATCAATGATGTACTTTCTTTTTAGCGGAAAGACGGCGTTTTTATACCCTTTGTTCGTTTTCTCATCCAACAATGCCAGGTTGGAAATCCCGTCTATCTCCGCGTCCTGCTTGATATGCTGGTTAAAATAATCCGTGACGTCGTCAAAAAGGGGATTGAACACGTCGTCCTTGTAGTTTCCTCCATCCAAAACCGTTTGAACGCGGCAGGCCAGTTCCCTCTCACTCTCTTCCTTTTTTTCAATATAGCACAAAACGTCCGAGAGCCATTCCCTCCTCGCCGCCTCGGGCACGGAAGAGGCATCCTTCCTGGAGGCAATATGCTCGATGTTCCATTTGTTCAGCTTGAAATCATCAAACGGAAAATAAGACGAGTCACATTCATTTTGCAACATGGTCAAAATGTTGTACAACAACAGCACGCCCTTTGTGTACTTGCTGTCATAATCACAGTCAAACAAGTCGATGCCGCGATAATGTCCCTTTATCAAATCATCCAAATACGCCTTAAACTCGCTCTTTTTCAACTTGGCCGACTCCTCGTACAGCTTCTTGATCTTGGCAATGCCCGCCGTAATGATGAACCCGATTTTATGGTAAAGCTCCCGCTCGTGGAACCACTCGTCAAACCGCTGGTAATACCCCTGCACCTCCTCCCACGTCTGTTTCAAGCTTTCTTCCGAGCCGTCGAGCCTCCCGCTAAAATAGCGGAACGCGGAGTACCCCTCCTTGTCGCCCAGCTCGTTCATCAAATTGAAAATATACTCAATGCGGTTGTCCCGCTTGTCCTCGTCACTTAGGAAATACCAGAACTTGTCCCACTGCAAGTCCCATTCGATATTATCCCACTCGCCCGCGATTTCATATTGACGAAGCCGCATGTTCTCCGCGTCATTGGAATGGAAATTCGAACTGTTCAAAAACAACGCCTTAATCAATTCCGCGTTCGTCAGGCTGATTTTCCCGATATTGAGCCTCGTGAACACCTTCGTCGGGTTGTCCTCCGCCGTCTCGTACCAGATGACCTTCGTGGAAAATTTTAGTTTCGACCGATATTCATTTTTGTCAAAATTTGAATCCTCTTCCTTTTTGTCAAACCATTCCTCAATAGTCTTGTAGGCATTATGTATATGGAAGAAATCAATGTTCGAGTCGTCCTCCTTGTCCGGATTTTTCAAAAACTCCACCGACTCCTTCCGTGTCTGGTAATCAATAGAAAACAACTTGTCCCGTCTCTTTTCCACGAAGTCCTGGTTCAGGTAATGCAAAATAAGGTAAATCGTCGTCAGCCGCTGCTGCCCGTCAATCACCTCGTAAACCTTCCCGGCCTCGGAAACTTCGCCGATGCCGGATGCGTCCGTGCCCTCGCATCCACCAAGATTCACTTTTTTCCGCATCGTCTTGACCACGACCGGCTGCAGGCAATACCAGGTCTTGTTCTCCGTGCCTTGTATCTCCCTCGGGACAAAATCGTCAATGTCGTCCAACAAGTCCCGCACCTCGTAAGGCGTCCAACGATAGCCGCGCTGGTACGACGGGATAAAGAATGAATATGGCAAAAGCTCGTTCACCGTTTTCAATTGAATCGTATTTTCCATCTCTTTTTCAAACACCTTTCCTGCAAAAATGCCCTCCACAATGCTTAATCAATGTCCGTCTTCGAGAAATCAATCTCAAAATCCTCGTAAATTCCGGCCTTCACCTTGTCCGAAAACGTGAACTCTTCAAGCGTGTCATGCTCAAAATTGTAAACAAGTATCTGGTTCTTGACATAATCCACGATCCAATACTCGCGTACCCTGGCGTTATAATATTTAAACAACTTCTTCCCATAATCCATCGACCGACTCGTCGGTGAGGCGATTTCTATAATCCAGTCCGGCGCGCCCTTACAGCCTTCCTCCGTAAGCTTGTCCTTGTCGCATATAACGGAAATGTCAGGCTCGAAATATGTCTTGTCGTCCTCGTTCAAAAACACGGCAAACGGAGCGGGGTACACTTCGCAATCGCCATCCTTGTCTTGAATATACCTAAATATCGCATTTGACAAAATCATTAAAAGCTTCTGGTGCGTCCTGCCCGGTGATGCCATATAGTAAATCTGCCCGTCAACCAGCTCCGCCCTCTGTCCCTCCGGCAAGGCATAAATATCCTCAATCGTATACATTTTCTCCAATTTCATCGCCGCCGTCATCATTTACTCCTTCCGTTTTCCAATTTTCCGCTTTCTAATTCTCCTCTTTTCAATTCTGCAAGCGGCACCTACTCTTGCGCCCCGGTTCACTTAATGCCGTATCCGCCGAATGCAATGATTTTCACGCCGCATCTCGGTCATGTTTGCATTCTCGGCTTCTTTCGCGTTATCTGCGAACACAAAACCGACCTCGATTCCGCTTCGCTTCATCTCGGTCATATTTGCGTTCCTATGAACAGTTCCGTATAAGAAAAGCCCCTTGAATGCATGCATTCGGGGCTTTCCTTACACGTCTCTGTTCACAGATAACGCTTAGTTTATGGAAACTACGGGGCTCGAACCCGTGACCTCTCGCGTGTGAGGCGAACGCTCATCCCAGCTGAGCTAAGTTTCCGTTTCCATGCCTGACGGCTTGTCCGCGCCAAACATGAGTCTATTATACCACTTTTTCAGCCAGATACAAGTACTTTTTTTATTTTTTTCCATTTTTTAAAAACCGTATATCACAAAAGGGGGAAAGCCCACGTGCTTTCCCCTTTTGTGATATACGGGACAAAAAGGTATATGCTGCTTTCGCAGCTTGTCCCGGTGCCATGCCCAAGGCGATTCCCACCTTAGTCGCCACGCTCTGCGAGCTATTTTCCAACGAATTTGCGAGATAAACGCTCTCGCTGCATTGCGTCAGCGTCAAAAAAACCGAATTAACCATCGTGTAGCAGACAAACAAATAGATTGCCCCCGCATGTCATGACGACTGCCATCTTGTGGTCGTTCGCATAGCGGACGATATTGGAAAAATTGACATAATCCGAATCGTCGCCCGTGCCGCCATGGTACAAGTACAACGTCTGGAACTTCGTGCCCGGCACATAACTTTCGGCCTTTCCCTTTATCCCGTCAAACAACTCCTACGGCGGCAGTATCATGGTGACGTTCGTCTGCTTCATCAATGCCTGGGATAAATAATTAAACTTTACCAACATAATAAAATCCTCCGTTTTTAGCCATTCACGGCAAATGAATCATTACTTTTTCCACACCGTGAAAAGAAACAATGAGCAAAATGGAAATCGCCACAAAATTAAATTACAATCGTAACGGCATCCAGCCATCGAAAATTGCCTCCGGCAACGGGCCGGAGGCCTGCCGGCACCACCACTTTATCGGACGGAGGCCGTGCGGCGAGGCGCACAGCCCCATGAATGGTAACCAGTAGCTGATTTTTATAAATATTTCAAACGCCTCATATTGTCTCGTCCCTAAAAATATGTTAAAATAAAAACGATTTTTAGGAAACGTGTCATTCTACCACGCGAGAGGAGGCAAACTATGTTACACGAGAACAATACGATTGGAGAAGTAAAGGACGAGGTGCTCTACCAAGTCGCCAAGGCGGCCTTCGAGGGGAACCTGCATAGGATAGAGACCGCCCTGCCTTACGAAATCCTTCCTGGAAACAAGCCGAAGTTCCGCTGTTGCATCCACAAGGAGCGGGAAATCGTACGAGAGAGAATCATGCTGGCGAAAAACATCAATCCGGCCACCGGCGAGCCCTGCCACAACACGGTGAAGATTTTGCCGTCGGCCTGCGAGAACTGCCCCATCACCCGTTTCACGGTGACGGACAACTGCCAGAAGTGCATGGGCAAGAAGTGCATGCAGGCCTGCAAATTCGGGGCCATCACCATGGCCCGCGACAAGGCCTACATCAACCCGGACAAATGCAAGGAATGCGGCCAATGTTTTGATGCCTGTCCTTACAATGCCATCGTGGACATCATGCGCCCCTGCCGCCGCGCCTGCCCCGTGGACGCGATTCAGGCGGACGAGGACGGAAGGGTATGGATTGACGACGAAAAGTGCATCCGCTGTGGTTCCTGCATCAGCAAGTGTCCGTTCGGCGCGATTTCCGACAGTTCCCGCATGCTCGAGGTCATCGAACATCTAAAGGGTGCCCGTCCCGTCTACGCGCTGGTGGCGCCGGCCGCGGAAGGGCAGTTCGGCATGGACATCACCATGGAATCCATCCGCAAGGGCGTGAAAAGGATGGGCTTCACGGACATGGTGGACGTGGCCATCGGAGCGGACTTCGTATCCGATTCCGAGGCCAAGGAATGGGCGGAAGCACACGAGGCGGGTAAAAAGATGACGACCTCCTGCTGCCCGGCCTTCGTGCACTTGATTCGCCGCCACTTCCCGGAGCTTGCCGACCACATTTCCACCACGGTCTCCCCGATGGCGGCCACCGCGAGGCTTGTGAAGGCCATGCACCCGGGCGCGGTCTGCATTTTCATCGGGCCGTGCATCGCGAAAAAGAGCGAGGCCGGACAAGTGCAGGACAAGGAAGGGGAAAACGCGGACCTCGTTCTGACCTTTGAAGAATTCCGCGCCATGCTCCGCGCCAAAAACATCAAGCTCGAGCCCGTCACCCAGGAGGAGACGCAAAACGGCAGCGTCCATGCCAAGGGCTACTCCAATTCCGGCGGCGTGACGAAGGCCGTGAAACAAGCGTACATAGAGCACGGCGGCACGACCGGCCTGAACGTGAGGCAGTGCAACGGCGCGGCCGAATGCCGCAAGGCGCTCATGCTTTTGAAGGCCGGGAAACTCCCCGAGGACTTCATCGAGGGAATGGCCTGCGTTGGCGGCTGCGTGGCCGGCCCCGGCAACATCCAGGAAGAGCGGGCATTCAAGCGCGAACGCGACAAACAGATTGGAAGGGCCGACGACCGCCTCGTCACCGACACCGTGGCGGAATACGGCAAGTACGAGTTCTCCATGCATCGGAGCAATTGAAAACAACAAAAAGGGGAAAGCGCGAATGGCGGTAGCCCATAAGGAAATATTACAAAACTTATGACTTACGTCAGGTAAACGGGAAAAACAGAAAACTGCCATGCAAAAGGTTCGCCGATTGCATAGCAGTTTTTCTCTTTTCAAAATAGCAAATATAACTTTTTCAGTGTTCCAACGGAACGCGCAGCCATTACCCACGGCAATGATTTCAGGGGCTTGGGGACATATCACCAACAAGCATTATGCAGAAATTCGTTTACGAAATTTCTGCGTATGGGCAGCTTTTACGTAAAGATGCATTGCTTGCCAGTAGTACCGGGAACTCAGGACAAGCTAGCGTCGGTGTACTATATAAACACAAAAATTATTGCTCTGCTCCCCACTCTCTTTTTAACCGGCTCAAAAACTCATTGGAAGCCCTTGAAAAAACTTGATACTTTTTCCAGACAATACACAATTCGGCTTTCATACGCGGGTATAACGGTCTGAAACAAAGCTCGCTGTCGCCGGTGGTATTGATGAGTTTATCTAATGCAATCACATAACCGAGTCCTTTCCTTACAAAATGAGAAGCATTATAAATCAGGTCATAAGTCATAACAACATTGAGCTTGCTGACGTCTTTTTTCAGCCACGAAACCATTTCACTGCTGATGGATGCCTGATGGGATAAGATCAGAGGCTTGTCCCACAAATCCTCCGCGCAGACAGATTCCTTTTCAGCCAGCGGGCTGTCTTTTCGCATCAATACGCCCCATGTGTCGGTCATAGGAAGTCTCATGTAATCGTATTTTGTCACATCAAAGGGGCCGATCAATAAACCGAAATCAATCAGCCCTTTATCTATTTTTTCTGTTACGATACCGGCATCGCCGCTGTAAATGTGGTAATGGATCAGTGGGTGTTCCTTCTGCAATGTTGCGGCTGCCTGTGCAAAAAAGGAAATCGCATCGGTTTCGCCGCCGCCGATATAAATTTCTCCGTTGATATTTTCGTTAGAGCTGCTAAGTTCCGCCTTTGTTTTTTCCATAAGGTCAATCATTTCTTCTGCCCGTTTACGCAGCAGCATCCCGTCCTCGGTTAGTGTGACCTTTTTACTCCCCCGGATGAGCAGTTGTTTTCCAACCTCTTCTTCTAAATCTTTCAGTTGTCTGGAAAGCGGCGGCTGCGTCATTTGCAGGGCTTCCGCAGCTTTCGTAATACTTTCTTCCCGCGCTACGGCGAGAAAATATTGCAATACCCGAATATCCAAATTTGCGACCTCCTTTTGGATTGATGTCTCCTATTGTATCAAAAGCTCCCATACCTTTCAAGTATGCAAAACTATTTTTTATATGTATTTGATATTCAACCGCAACGGTTTTATAATGAGTCCATCTTCATGGAAGGCTACTATGCCGGTGGCTTTCTGGAACTTCCCGCTGATGACAAACATTAAGGAAGTTTCGCCCAGACCGATTTTGATGGTCGCCGGGGAAAATGCACACTCCCGCTATTATTCGGAGGATGCGTACAAAGCTGCATCGGAACCGAAAGAGCTGCTGATTATACCAGCGGCCGATCATGTTTCTTTATATGATGACATGGAGAAGATTCCCTTTGATAAGCTAAATCAATGATGTTGGCGCTGCCGGAGGGGATCGGCGTGACAAAAGTAAAACAGGTCGGGGAGGCAGCGCAGGCGGCACAGATTACAATTTCCACCATTTTACACGGACTTCGGAAAAAATATCTCGATTGGGAAAGATGTGTTTATCAATTCCGGCTGCCATTTTCAGAATCAAGGCGGCATTATCATTGGGGACGGTTCTTTCATTGGACACAATGTAGTGCTTGCAACCATTAACCATGACCTTGATCCGGCAAATAACCGTAAAAATCATTATGCGCCGATCACCATAGAAAGCCATGTCTGGATTGGCTCAAACGCCACGATCCTGCCCGGCGTAACGATTGGGGAATGGGCTGTGGTGGCGGCAGGGGCCGTAGTGATAAAGGATGTTCCGCCTTATACTGTGGTGGGCGGTGTGCCTGCAAGGGCACTTAAAACCGTAAGAAACGATTCCGTTGGGGAGGATGTACATGAAAAAAATAGTTAGCCTTGCGCTTCTTCTGTCGTTGGTATTCTCTGTGACGGCTTGTGGCCAGACCGTACAGACGGAAACGGACGCCGCCGGAAATATAGAAACATCTAAAGCGGCGGAAAGAGCGCAGGAAAGCGAAGAAGCGGCACCTACTGAGAGTGCCGCAACAGACACGGAGGAGGAAACGACCGTGAAAGCAGAATTTGATTTTGAAACAAAAACAGTCATGCTAAACAGCGGCTATGAGATGCCGATCAACGGGCTTGGAACCTACAGTCTTCACGGGGAAGAATGTATCAATGCTGTAAAATCTGCGCTGAGCAGAGGCGTGCGTCTTATTGATACCGCCTCTGCATACGGCAATGAGGAGGAAATCGGTCAGGCAATCCGGGAGGCAATCGATGAGGGGATTATTCAGCGGGAGGACATTTTCGTTATCACAAAAATCTATCCGGGCAGTGAAATGGAAAACCCCGAGCAGTCCATTCAGGCGTGTCTGGATCGTCTGAATATCGGCTATGTGGATATGATGCTCCTGCACCACCCGGATGACAATGACGTGAAGGCATACAAGGCGATGGAGCGGTTTGTGGCAGATGGAAGGATTCGTTCCATTGGTCTGTCTAACTGGTATGTGGAGGAACTGACTGAATTTCTGCCGCAGGTGGATACGGTTCCCGCACTCGTGCAGAATGAGATTCATCCCTACTATCAGGAAAATGATGTCATCCCATTTATTCGGGATTTGGGGATTGTGGTGCAGGGCTGGTATCCGCTGGGCGGACGGGGACATACGGCAGAACTGCTTGACAATCCGGTGATTTCGCAAATTGCAAAAGCGCACGATGTATCTTCCGCGCAGGTCATTTTGCGGTGGAACCTGCAAAAAGGCGTGGTAGTAATTCCCGGTTCCAGTAATCCCGACCACATCAAGGAGAACACGGAGCTGTATCATTTCTCTTTGACAGAGGAGGAAATGGAGCAGATTAATAACCTTGACCGCGGCGAAAAGCATGACTGGTATTAAAAATACATAGATGGAGGAAATAGACATATTCTCGGTTCCCCGGTTTATACGACAAATATGTCTGCGAATATGCAGGCGCTTTTGGAACGGGCATCGGTGGTGACGGATATGAACAGCAGCGAAAATCTGTTCGCACATAAAGTCGGCGCGGCGGTTACGGCAGCACGCAGAGGCGGCGCACTTTCCGCACTGGATTCCATGAATCACTTCTTTATGCTGCAAAATATGTTTGTAGTCGGTTCTTCCTATTGGCCGATGGCTTACGGGCAGATGTCGGGGGATGTTCAGTCGGATGGAGAAGGTCTGGAAACCATGAGAAATCTTGGACGGAATATGGCTTATCTTTTGAAAGCGCTGGATGAAAGGCGGCGGTAACGATGAAAAAATCAATTTGTGTACTGCTTTCCTTTGGACTGCTGTTTATCATGGCCGGTTGTGGAAATATTGCGGCAGAGGGTGGGCAGGAAATTGAACTGACTGCAAGCGAGTTTGATATTTTCGCTCTGCTGATCCTAAGTCCCCGCCGTGTGTTCACTTATGAAATGATTGCGGATATTATCTGGAATGAGCCGTATGACTTCTATTACAAGAAATCAGCTTTAAACCATATCAGCAATCTCCGCAAAAAGTTAAAAATAAATCCCGAAATTCCGGATTACACAAAAAATGTACAGCACATCGACTATAAGTTTGACGTGCCGCATACAAAAGAATAACCGATGTTTACCGTCGCAGAAAATAAATCTGCGGCGGATTCGCCTTTACTTCACATTGGCAGAAGCCATGCCACCCTCTTTTCTTCCCTTTCCCGTCCTCTTTTCCTCAAAAAACACTCTTATATGCAACAACGGCAGGCACAAGAAATTCTCCCCATGCCCACCGATATTTACCGCACCTTTTCTTTTATAATGCCCTTCCCGTCAGCATCTCATATCCCTGCAAATATTTCTCAATCGTCTTGTCCACGATGTCCTGCGGCAACGTCCAGTCGTGCCCCTCGTTCGCCTTCAGCCAGTCACGGGCGAACTGCTTGTCAAACGACGGCTGAGCGTGTCCCGGCTCATAACCGTCTGCCGGCCAGAAGCGTGAGCTGTCCGGCGTCAGCATTTCATCCCCCAGAACGATGTTGCCATCCTCGTCCAGGCCAAACTCGAACTTCGTGTCCGCGATGATGATGCCCTTCTCAAGCGCGTACTCCGCACATTTCTTATACAAGGCAATCGTGTAATCCTTTAATTTCTCCGCATACTCCTGCCCTTTCCGCGGAAAATATTTTTCCAGATGCGCGATGCTCTGCTCATAGGAAATGTTCTCGTCGTGGTCGCCAATCTCCGCCTTCGTGGACGGCGTATAAATCGGCTCCGGCAGCTTGTCCGACTCCTTCAGGCCCTCCGGCAGCGTGATGCCGCACACCGTTCCATTTTTTTGATAGCTCGCCCAGCCGCTTCCCGTGATGTAACCGCGCACGATGCACTCAATCGGAAGCATCTCCAGCTTCCGGCACATCATGCTGTTACCGTCGAACTTCTCCTGACGGAAAAACTCCGGCATGTCATTCACGTCCACGGAAATCATGTGGTTCGGCAGAATGTCCTGCGTCATGTCGAACCAGAACTTGGACATCTGCGTCAGCACGGCGCCCTTCTTCGTCACCTCGTTTTTCAAAATCACGTCAAAACAACTGATTCTGTCCGTCGCCACCATGATTAAGCTGTCGCCATTGTCATAAATCTCACGTACCTTGCCCTCTTTGATTGGTTTTAAATCCTGCATCTTTTTCGTCTCCTTTATCATCATAATTTCTTTTATATACGCCACCTCCCCTCTCTTTCAAGTTTAGGGAGGCTTACCACCTTGCATCACGGCCACTTCACATAGGATTCTATCACATATTGTCAAGATGGGCAAGACAGAATCTCACATACTTTGTTACAATCCACGGCCTAACCGGCCGTGGATTGTAACCATGGTTTTACTCATGGTGACGCTTCCCCAGCCGGTAGCTCCCTTTCCCCGTCTTTTCCACCTTTCCCTGCTCCGTCAACGATTTCAGCAGCCGCTGTAACTGCCGCCTGCTACAGCGAAGATGTTCGGCCACTTTCCCCACTCCCTTAAATTCCCCTTTCGGACAGTCATGTTCCATATAATAAACCAGTTTCGCCTCAATATCGGGAAACGGTGCCTCTGACTGGACGAACATGGCCAACTTATGGGCAACAGCACACAATAAATATCGCAGAAAAAGATTATCATCCATGAGCGCGTCCCGGTACTCGCATAATGGCAATTCGACACAAGTCATCGCCCTTATCACTTCAACGATTAACGGAAGTTCGGTTTCCCCACAAAATTCCATGTCACCCAATAATGTAAACCCTTTCGTCACGCCAACGGGATAATAACTCCCGTCCTCACGGACGGAATAAATGTGCGCGCCACCTTTCACGATAAATCGCAAATTCTTCGCCACCCCGTCCCTGGAATCCAGGATTTCCCCCGCCTCGTACTGATAAAGCCGAAAGGAAAGTTCCTTCGTGTCAAACAAGGAAGGAATTTCGTATCGTTCCAAATAAGAATTCAAACACTTTTGATCATGTATTTGCCTCATCGTTTTAATTTTCCCCTTTGCATTTTATATATCGAGAATCTTTTATCCCTTAAAATCGAACCGTGATGGAAATTATTTATTTAATTGTGACATATGGCACAATATATTACAAGTTTTTTTGCTAAAATAATTGGGAACATAAGGAAGTTCCGTTGCCGGTAACTACATTCGCACGTAACTAATCAAAGTAAGAGAGAGGTATTGAAAATGCAAAATGAATTGTTTGAAACCGCCCCCGTCCATAAGGCGTATTTTAAGATGGCCCTGCCCGTCGTGTTCGGAATGGTCGTCTCCCTGGTCTACAACATGGTGGACACGTATTTCATCGCCCGGACAGGCAACACGGACCTGATTGCCGGCGTGTCGCTTGGCGCGCCCGTCTTCACGCTGATGATTGCACTCGGCGACATTTTCGGCCTGGGCGGAAGTTCCGTCATCTCGCGCTTATTTGGCCAGCAAAAAAACGACGACGGCAAGCGATTAAGCGTGTTTTGCTTTTACGCGGCCTTCCTTTGCGGGCTCGCCGTGACGGCCGTCATGCTCCTTTTCCGCCGGCCCATCCTAGGTCTTCTCGGAGCCGACACGGACACGTTTACATACGCTTCGCAGTATTACACCTTTATCGTGCTCGGCGCGCCGTTCCTCATCATCTCCTACACGCCCGCCAACCTGCTGCGGACGGAAGGGTTCGCAACCGCGTCCATGGTCGGGACGATGCTCGGAGCCGTCGTCAACATCATCCTCGACCCGATTTTCATTTCCGTGCTGGGGCTTGGCGCGGCCGGGGCGGCCATCGCGACGGTAATCGGCAACATTTGCACGGACATTTTCTTCGTGTGGTTCTTATTGGCAAAAAGCGAACGGTTGTCCGTCAATCCAAGGGGCTTTCACATTACCCCTGCGGAAATCGGGCAAATCATGGCCATCGGTTTCCCCGCCTCCATCACCAATCTCATGCAGGGCATCGGCATCGCCCTAACGAACCGATTCCTGCTGCCCTACGGAAATGACAAGGTGGCGGCCATGGGCATCGTGATGAAGGTGAACCTGATTGCCGTGCTGGTTTTGGTCGGCTTCGCCTTCGGCGCGCAGCCACTGACCGGATATAATTATGGCGCCAAAAACCATGGCCGGCTGAAGAAAATCCTTCGTTTCTGTTATGGGTTCGAATGTGGCACGGCCGTCGTACTTGCCGCCGCCCTTTCCCTGGCCGCGCCCTTCCTGCTCGGATTGTTCACGCCGGACGCCGGCCTCGTGGCCACAGGAGTTCCGATGCTTCGCATGCAGCAGCTCGGCATGCTCTTCGTGGCCGTCGTGCTCGTGACCACCTGCACGTTCCAGTCCTCCGGAAAGGCCGTGGGGGCGTTCCTATTGTCCTTCGCAAGGCAGGGCGCGCTGTTCGCACTCGTAATATGTATCACGTCGAAACTGTCAGGCTACACGGGAGTGCTCCTCGCGCAGCCGATATCCGACATGCTCACCGCCGCGTTGGCCATCGCACTGTTTTGGAAGGGGATTTATCAAGAAATCGGGAGCGGCTAATCGCCTCTCCCGATTTCTTGACGCCCGTTTACCAGTAGCCCCAAAACAGCATCTACCAACCAAATAAATCGTCACAATCCCCATCCTCTTTCTCAAACCCCATTTTTTCTGTATTAAATTGAACATCATATTCTCATTTCGATTGTTGATTTTGTCTTTTCTATTGACAAATGCGCTTGTGTGGAATATAATGTGCTTGCACAATAAGTACATCATATGACGAAAGGAGGAAATTTGTGGAAATAATCATAAGCAGTAACACAAGCAAACCGATTTATGAGCAAATCACTTCTCAAATTAAAGCCATGATTATGAGTGGCGAATTACAAACTGGCGACCCTATTCCCTCTATGCGGGCATTGGCAAAATCAATTCATGTAAGTGTTATTACCGTTCAAAAAGCATATGAGGATTTGCAAAGGGACGGCTTCATTGAAACAACTGTTGGCAGAGGAAGTTTTGTATCGGCACAAAATAGGGACTTTTATCAAGAGGAGCAGCAAAGGTTAGCGGAAGAACATTTGCAAGAAGCTGCCGACATTGGCCGTACAAGTGGAATTGCATTAGAAAAGTTAATTGAACTTTTAACGATGTTTTATCAAGAGGAGGATTAAATATGGACGCTATTTTACAGGTGGAAAATTTAACAAAACAGTACGCCGGCTTTAAGTTAGACCATGTTTCATTTTCTGTTCCAAAAGGAACTATTATGGGACTGATTGGCGAAAATGGAGCCGGAAAAAGCACAACCATCAATGCAATTCTTGACCTTATCAATAAAGATGATGGTACGGTTACTTTTTGGGGACAGGAATTGTCATCTTCAAAACAACTCAAAGAGGACATAGGCATTGTATTCGACGGTATCAATTTTTATGAAACTTTGACTCCTACGAAAGTTGGGAAAATTTCCAGTGCGGCCTATAAACAATGGGACGAATACTTATATCAAGATTATCTGAAACGTTTTCAACTTCCAACGGATAAAGAAATCAAGACACTATCCAAAGGAATGAAAATGAAACTATGCATAGCCGTTGCACTTTCTCATAAACCTAAGCTGCTGATTTTAGACGAAGCTACCAGTGGACTTGACCCTGTTATGCGTGATGATATTCTTGATGTTTTCCTCGAATTTGTGCAGGACGAAAATCACTCTATTTTGATGTCCTCTCATATTACAACGGATTTAGAAAAAGTTGCTGATTACATTACCTTCATCCACCAGGGCAAGGTTGTTTTCAGCAAAAGGAAAGATGACCTGCGCTATCATTACGGTATTATTCGATGTGGGGCGGCCATTTTCGACCAGATCGACAAGCAAGAAATCCTTGCCTACCGCAAAGAGGATTATCAGTGGAATGTGCTTGTAGCTGACAAAGAAAAAGCTAAGAAAAAATACAAAAATGCAGTAGTAGACGATGCAACGATTGATGATATTTTGCTGTTGTATGTGAAAGGAGTGCAGACTAAATGAGAAGTCTTATTTTGAAAGATTTGTATAATATCGGACACAATGCGAAATCCATGCTGTTCATGTTGGCGGTACTCGCGGTTATCCTTAGCCCCACATCTGGCGCGCCTTCATATATCATTGTAAGTGCTATTTTGTGTAGCATGATGATTGTAACGACCTTTACTTTTGATGACAATTCCAAGTGGACACGATATGCCATGATAATGCCCGTATCGAAGAAAAATTTGGTTGCAGGAAAATATGTTGTAATGACAATCTTCTGTGTGATTGGAAGCCTGTTTGGCTTGATAGTCAGCATGATCGCGGGGCTTGCTCTAAGAAAAATGACTTTTGACATTGAAGGAATCGTAGAGCTGCTCATTTTGGCACTGGTGGCATTAGCTTTGTCCCTTGTCTCCGGCAGTATGTCAATTCCGCTTGTGTTCAAATTTGGAGCGGAAAAAGCCCGTGTGTTACTGGTAGTATCTATTTTCGTCCCATTGGCTGTTTGCTTTGGACTTTACCAAGTCCTTGTTTTGCTGGGAATTGAACTGACAGAGCAGCTTATATTTATTTTGTTGTGCTGTTCCCCCGTTTTCGCTTTGGTTTGGTGCTATTTGATGTATTGCATCTGCTGCCGAATTTTTGAAAAGCAGGAACTTTGATATAGAGGTATTTTCATGACACGGGCAGCGGTATGTGGTTTAATATAGACGGTACAAATACCATGCTTGTCTGTCGTCGGAAAGGGGGACAAAATGTTACAGACAGACAAGATTACCGCTTTATATTGCAGATTGGGCCAGGAAGATATGCAGGCCGGGGAAAGCATTTCTGATTTCGGTTTATCCGATTTCATAAAAAGCTTCCATCACAAACAAATTCTTTAAGTATTGTCTCTGTTACTGGCACTGGTTATACCGACATGCCATGTATGAATTTGGCTTTTTCTTTACAAAAAAAGTTCAAATATATCAGTTAGTAACTTATTTCAATTTGATTTCTACTTTGTAATATTTCAAAAAATATGGTAGCGTCGGTGTACAGAAGGCAACACGGTCGATGAAGGGCATATTTCCCCTCTTTCGTCGTTACTTTCACTCCGCGTACGTCCTTGTACGCGTCGCTCAAGTGCCTTGAAAGGGGGGAAATATGCCTCTTCACGACTCTGCGACCTCACCCATAGGGATTTCAAGGGTTTTCAAGGAAGATGAATGAGGCGTACAAGGACGTACGCCGATTGAAGATGACGCTGAAAACCCTTGAAATCACATGGGCTGAGGCGTGTTGCCCTCTGTACACCGACGCTACAAACAAAAGAGCCCCTATTATCAAAATCCCCCAACCAATATATGTTCCTTGATTTTCAGGATAAAGATAATTTATAGCTAAATGAACTGGACATAGAATAATTGCAATCACTCCCCATAATATTTCCAATTTTCTTTTCATCTTGTTTGCTTGCTCTTTTTGTTTCTGTAATTCCACTAAATTTTGTTCTGCCTTTTTCTGATAATTTTCCATTATAATCCTTTCTCCTGATAACAATTCGTTTACATTTATTCCAAGAATGTCACACAGCTCCATCATTATCGATACATCTGGACAGCTTTTTCCCGTTTCCCATTTTGAAACCGCCCTATTACTAATGTTAAGCTTTTCTGCCAGCTGTAACTGAGTAAGATTTTTTTCTTTACGACATTCAGCAATAAATTTTCCAATTTTTTCTTGATTCATTTCTTACCTCCTAGTTTTATCATACATAATAAGCATTTTTTTGGAAGGAACTATTGGTTGATTCTCTAATTCAACCATCAGTTGACTACTAGTACATCGAATAATTAATGCCGGCTATTCTTTATCTTTTTTTGCCTATAGTTTTTTGTCAAACATTTCAATGTGATATTTTAAGCGCATAATTTCATCATCTATCTGTCGGCAAATAATAACCACTTGTAACTTTTCTTTTATATGTTCAATAATCTGAATATCCATTTGTCACCTCTAACACAATTATAAACACCTATACTGCCTTTATCAAGATTCTAATGCGGAAGGTACGAATACATGCACTAAGATTCCAGAAAAAAGCGACAGAGATTTAACCCTCTGCCGCTGTATTACCTATGTGTAAATAATTTCCTCGTTCACAATCTCCCTCGTGAAAATCATGTGACCGCCGTATTTGCCCCATACCTGCCCCATTTTCATTTCCGGGCAAGAAAAAAGTGCCGGAAACCGTTGATTTTACGGCATCCGGCACAAGGTGTACAATTTCATGCCCATGTAGGGCACATCCTCAATCGTATTTATAGTGATATCGGAAGTATCATCACGGGAGGTTCCATGAATGGCGTTATAAAGCGATAATGTCCATTTTTATTTTCCTCACGGCCAAATATAAAACTAAACAAACGTGACTTGTACTCACGGCTGATGAAATCTGACGTGCGGTATACAATCACCATACCTCAACTTCCGCGTAAAACGCCCGCTCGCGCCCCTCTATCCACGCGTCCCTACCAATCATGAACGCGTCCGCCAGACGTATGTCTTCCGACGAGCTTCCCACCTGCACCTCGATTTCACCCTTCTCGATTTTCCACTTCATCTCACGGTCGAGGAACGCCGTCTGGCTGGCCCGCACGGTAAAGCGGACCGTCCGCTTCTCGCCCGTCTTCAAGTGCACGCGCGAAAATCCCGCCAGTTCCTTGACCGGCCTGGACACGCTGGCAAATGAATCACGCAAATAAAGCTGCACGACCTCGTCCCCATCATATTTTCCCGTATTTTCCACGGTTAATTCCACGACGGCCGCCCCCAGCGGGTCGATTTCCAAAGCAGGGGCCGCGCCGCTTTTCGCGCCTCGATTTAAATCCATTGTTTTCACGTCAGCCGCGGACAATTTCAAATCCTTGTATTCGAACGTCGTGTAAGACAGCCCGTGCCCGAAGAAATAGCGCGGCGTGTGCGGCATGTCCACGTAATCCTTGAAGCCGATGCTCTCGCCCTGGTGCCATGCGGAGCCGTTCGGATGATTGTAATAAATCGGAACCTGCCCGGCGTTCCTGGCCACGGACACCGGCAGTTTCCCGCCCGGGTTGTACTCGCCCAAAAGTACCTCGGCAATCGCCTCCGCCCCCGTTTCCGCCGGATTCCACGCCTCCAAAATCGCGTCAAGGCACTCGTCCGCCGCGTCGCTGGAAATCGGCCGGCCATTGAAATGCACGCCGACCAGCGGCTTGCCAAGCTTCGCCGCCGCACGGATGAACGCGTCCTGGCAAACGGGCAGGTTGATGTCGGTCGCGTCCACACCCTCGCCCATCGAGGCCACGGAACACGAGCCGTGCTTGCCGCCCAGCGTCATGAGCACGACATCGGCATCCTTCGCCGCCACAAGCGCCTCGTCGATATGGGAGAGGTCGTCCCCGGCAATCGCGTAGCCATAAGAATAGGTAATCTCCACTCCCGGCAATTTTTCCCGCAGCACTTCCAAGAGACTTTTGCACTTCGGCTTGATGTGGCGCAAAACGGCGTCAAATTCCTCCGTCTCGTCACTCTGGATCTGCGTCCCCGGCACGGTCAGCATCTGCTTTCCCTCCACACTGCCCGATTTTAACCCGGCAATGGAATTGGCCACGGCATGGACGGCCTCCTCCATGCTCACGTGCGTGTACCCGCCGAAGAAAATGCGGGCGTTGGCGGCATGCGTCCCGACCACCGCGATTTTTTTCACACCCTTCGCAAGCGGCAACACGCCGTTATTTTTCAAGAGCACCATGGACTCCAACGCGGATTGCTTCGTGATTTTCATGTCTTCTTTGCCGACAAAATCTTCCCGCAACGCCTCCCCGTCGAGCGCGAACGGGTGCTCGAAAAGCCCCATGCGAAACTTCGCCCGCAACACGCGCAGCACGGCGCGGTCTAGCACCTCCATGTCTGCCCGGCCATCCGCGAACCACGCCTTCAATTCGTCATTGTATGCCTCACGGCTGGGAAGCTCCACGTCCACTCCGGCCTCCATGCTCATTTTCCCGGCTTCCTCCAACGTCTCGCTGGCATGCTGGGCGTTATACACGTTGGCAACGGAACTATAGTCCGCTACCACGACCCCGTCAAACCCCATCTCGTCGCGCAAAAGCCCGGTCAATATTTTCCGCGAGGAAGACAACGGTTCTCCGTTCAAGGAGCAATAGCACGGCATCACGCCCCGCAAATTCGCTTTGGCAATCGCCGCCTGGAACGGTTTCCCATATACCTCGTCAAGCAACCGGTCGCCGATTTCCGCGTTCGCCCCATGGATGCCCCCGTAAGAGCCGTGGAATCCAAGGAAATGCTTCGCCACCGACTCGGCCTTGCGTCCCGCGACCTCCTGCTCCTGGATTCCCTTCGTATACGCGCATCCCATCGCCGCCGCCAACGTAGGATCCTCGCCATACGTCTCCCCCTGCCGTCCCATCCGGGAATCACGGGAAATGTCCAGCACGGGGGCAAGCACCTGCGTGATGCCGCAAGCCAGTTCCTGACGACCGACCACGTTCGCCACCTTCTCTTCCAATTCGGGATTCCACGACGACCCACGCCCAATTCCCGACGGGAAGCTGGTCGAATCCTGGATGAACGCCCCGCACAAGCCTTCCATGTGAAACGCCGCCGGTATCCCGTGTTCACTGTTTTTCAACACCATTTCCTGCGCCTTGCGCTGCCATCCCACCACTTCTTCCAACGTTTCCATCTCGCGCATCCACAAGGTGCTAACCTGGCCGATGCCATGCTCGCAAGCCTTTTCCATCCCGTCCTCATGGCCCGGAACCAGCCACATCCCGCAAACCTGTGCCATCTTCTCGTCCAGGCTCATTTTCCCAAGCAAGTCCTTTGCCCTCTCGTCCGGTGACAGTGCCGGGTTCAAATATTTTTCCATTTCCATGTCCCGCCTTTCCTAAATCCTTTTCCTATACGTCTTTCCTAATCTCACGCCCTCATTGCCAACCTGTTTTTCCGTATGCACGCCAGACTAGCCGCCGCAAGCGCTCCTACTCGTAATCCTCGATTTTCCACTCGTCCTTCCAGTCCAGATATGCCATTTCCCCGTCGAACCGAAACGGTAACCACACGTAATCGGCAATCGACGTATTGCGCGCCGAGTCATTGCCAAACTTCGGGGCAAGCACGCGCTCGCCCGTAAAATCCGGGTCGAACAGCTTCGCGAACTCTGCCGCATATTCCTCGTATTTCCAATCCATATGCCCCGGCAGCCATCGGTCAGCCACCGCCACGTACAAGTCCTTCTTCCCCGCCACCTTGAACACGGACGACACCTGCGAATGGTACGAAGTGTGACTTTCATCCTGCGGGTGCGGATCGCCAAGCACCTTAAACGGCCCGTGCCACGTGTCGGCAACCGCCACTTCGGACGGGTTCGGCATGTAGCCGGTCGTGCCCGACGTAATCAAATAATGCTTTCCCCTCCGATAAAAATGTGCCGTCGCCTCCCGCACGTACGGCGGGGAAACATGCGGGAAATGCGTGCTGTAATATCCTGTCACGTCCGTGTAGTCCGCCGTCAGGTCGGCACAAATTGTCTCCGAATGCACCCGCTCAAAATAATAATACGCCTTCCCGTCCGGCGCCACCGCCAGGTCAAAATCCCCCGCGCTCATGTTAAGCGGCTTTAAATTCTCCCTCACGACCGTGTATGGGCCGAGAATGGAATCCGCCGTCAGCACCGTTTCCGTCTGCTCGCCGCTTCGCCGCATGATTTTCAGCCAGCAGACGAACTTTTTCGTGTCCTCATTATAAATAATGTGCGGCCTATCCATCATCTGTTTCGGGTGCAGGCCGGAATCCTCGTTTGTCAAATCCGGCCCGATAATCAGCCCCTTGTCCTCCCAATTGTACAAGTCCGTCGAGGCATAACAACGCACGCCCCAATGCCAGCATGCCCCGTCCCCCACGGTCTTTTCCTTGTTTTCCCCATACCAATAATACACCCCGTCGATATACATGACAGAGCCGCCGTGCGCCTGGATGCGCTTCCCCTCCGTGTCCAGCCACACCTGGCCGGGTCTGATTGAATGATACATGACCTTTCCCTCCTGCTATGAGCACTTGCAATGAGCACTTAGTGCCTGTATTTTAGGCACTTACGTACGAATGCACTCCGCGCGCCTTGGCGAGGTCCTTCCGAGCCTAGCCAAGCGGAGTTTCCTCTCCCTAAACTTACGTGTGAATGTACCCCACGAGCCTAATCGCACGGAATTTCCTATGTTCACGCTTACGTGCGAATATCGACACCCACTATAACAGAAAAAAGCCGAACTGCATAGTAACAAATTCGACTTTTCAAGCAAGAATTCCGATTTATATGGCATACCGAAAGGCAAAACATTCGCCACGTCGTTCATGAAGCGGTTCATATATTTCAAATCACTTTGTAGCAGGGCCTTCTTGAAATTGCCGTAGGAAGAGAGGTTTGCCGAAAACCAACCGGAAACCATCTTTCGAAACATGAACAGCGTTTCATTGTTCGTAATCTTCAATTGATACCTGGATTCGCCGGAATCCATCAGGTACTGCATGCTTACTGGTTTCAAATATCCGCTTGCCATGAGGAGGCTAAAGACGGCCCCCAGCGTATCCTCCAATTGTTCAAAAATGATTTGTCCATCAAAAATCACTTCCAGAGCCTTTCCCGCAAGAAGGTCTTCCAACTGCATTTTCAACTCCGCATCGCCTTGCCTAAACAACTTGGAAACCAATGCATTGGAACTGGTGTCACCCCAATACATCCCATACCTTTTCGAATCTAAATATTTCGTGATCGACCACGGATTATAAATGTCCTTATGACCTCCGAAAACAAATCCGTCATACCAAAACTTCACCGTTTCTTTTTCGCTCGAAAGCCCGCGCTCGTCCAATGCACGAAAAGCCTCTTCCTCCGTAAAACCGAAGGCCGTGCAATATTTTTCCGAGGTCGTGGTCACGACCTCCAAATTGTTTAAATCTGAAAAGAGAGATTCTTTGCTCACCTGGGTGATGCCGGTCAACATGGCACGATACAAGTACTCGTTCGTCTTAAACGTGTTATTGAACAGTTCACGGATGAACGCCACCATTTCCCTCCAATAACCGTACACATATGCCTCC
Organism: Lachnospiraceae bacterium; assembly: GCA_910574865.1. GTDB lineage: Bacteria > Bacillota > Clostridia > Lachnospirales > Lachnospiraceae > Schaedlerella. The sequence continues at coordinate 427,137 of CAJTDN010000001.1, forward strand.
TGCAGCGGCGTGTCGTACTCGTCTAGGAAAATGAGAACCTTCTTGCCATAATAGCGTTCCAAATACATGGATAATTGATTTATTGCCGACGTTACAAATTGAAGGTCAATTCTTTTGTCAGGAGAAGACTTGTTTGTATAATTCTGAAATTCATCATAGTCTTCTTTTTCTTCCATACTAAGGGTATCACTCTTCTTCAAGTACTTGTGCGCTTCACAGGTATTTGCGATGGCCTTCACGATGCCGTTTACGGCACCTTGAAAATGATTGGCTTTCACGCCCGCAAAGCTTATGGAAATAACCGGCCAGGTTCCCTGCATCTTTCAGTATTCTTCCTCGTTCCAGATAGAAAGCCCCTCGAACAAGTCCCCCCTTTGAGAGAACGTCGCGGAAAAGAAACAATTCAACATGTTGAGGTTCAACGTCTTGCCAAAACGGCGCGGACGGGTAATCAACGTCACGTCATCGTTCCGCTCCCACCATTCCTTGATAAAATTCGTCTTATCCACGTAAAAGCATTTCGTCATCCTGAGCTTTTCAAAGCTTTGCGTACCAATGGATATCTGGGGAATCATCTCTTCACGCTCCTTTTCTATCACTTATAAAATTTCCGGATACTCTTCCGTTCCAATCATCGTGTTGAAGTTCTCGCTAACGTGCCATTTCCGCCAGCTTCATTCCCATCACGATTTCCTGCTTCTTTTTTTCAAGCGCCGTAAAACCATACTTTTGATAAAACTTCTGCCCATTTTCATTGTCGCCTCCTACCGAGAGCATCAGCCCCGGCACGTTCATTTCCGCCAAATGCGCACGCAACGCATCAATTAATTTCGTGCCCAGCCCCTGCCGCTGGTACTTTTCGTCAATGTCAATGTGCAAATGTGCCGGATACTGTCCGGCGAACGGCCGCAGGCCGTCAATGGTGCCTTTGCCCAGCATCTTCGTCACGGGATTATTGCTTTTCTTCATGTACAGTTCCGTAAATTTCTCCTCCCATGTCATGAAGTCCGCAGCACACAAGACGTATCCCACCGCCTCGTCCTCTTCGTTTACTGCCACGAAGCAATGCTGCGGCTCCTGCTCGATATAATAATGGCAGAACACTGTCAAAAGCACCCGTTTCATCATGCCGCCCGACAACGGCCCTGGTGCCGTTTTGACACAGACGCGCTCGACCCGCTCCCGGTCCTTCTCCTGATAATTTCGAATTTTAATCACTTTTTCACTTCCCTTACACTGAGCACTTAGTGCTTGTCTTTTAAGCACTTACGTGCGAATGTAGTTGTCTGACCACTTGGCAAGGTTCTTTCGAGCCTAGTGGCAGAGCAACTTCCTTGACACTAGTCATGCGGAGTTTCCCCCACATTACGAAAACCGAATTTCCTTCACCTATATAAGCCCCGTTCCCTCATATTGCAAATACAGCACCTTGCGCCACGGCGTTTCATTCCCTCGGAAAATTCAACGCCAACCGGGCATAAAAATCTTCCAGTATAAGCCTTGCATTTAGCGCATGGTAAACTCTGACTCCAAAAATTTTCTTTCCAAAGTTTCTGACGCATCTGCGGAAATTTCTTTTTCAAAAGTCTGCTGCTTGCACTTTTATAGGCGTTTATGAATCTCCCTACTACCTGATTTACAATGAAAAAGGGGATGAAAACAAGCGAAAGCCTCTTAGCTCTGTAAATCTTCCGTCGTATACTTTACGCATCTGACTTCCTCCATGTTTCCCAGTGTGCGTAACACCTCTTCTTTTTTATTCCTTCCCATGTCGTGCACGGAAAGCACCACCTTTTGAAACTCACTTTTTTTCTTTTTCGCCACGGAAACGCTTTCAATTTTCAACCCCATTTTTTCTATTTTTTGTATGACGGTTTCCGCGGCCGCCGTCGTCCTCGTTTCCATGTACAAATGAAACTGCACGTTTTCAGGCATCAATTTTTGTTCCCAGCCTTTCACCCAGGTCAATACAATCATCTCCACCATCGTCGCGACAACCGCCACAAAGTAAAAACCGACTCCCAACGCCAATCCAATACAAGCCGAAGCCCACAATCCGGCCGCCGTGGTCAATCCCCTTACCTTTTCCTTGTCGGAGATGATGCTCCCCGCCCCCAAAAATCCAATACCGCTAACTACCTGCGCGCCCAAACGGGTAGGATCCCCCGTCCCGTAACGCTCATATATGTATTGACCCGTCAGCATTACCACCGTCGCGCCGATGCAGACCAATATATGGGTTCGCATGCCCGCCGGTTGCCCGATTTTCGCCCTGTTCAATCCAATCAGGCTTCCGGCAATGGTTGCCATGAAAATACGGATGAGAACAGACGCAAAGTTTAACTGATCCAAATAATTCAAAACATCGTTTACCATTTCCCTGCATCCCCTTGTTTAATTTGTAGCGTAATTATCGCAAATAAGTTAAAACATGTCAATATTTTCTTCTCCGTTACTTTTCACCAATTCTCTTTTTGGTAAAACTTACTCGTCAGGGCTGCCTTGGCGACCGGTTCATTGACAAATGGTAGAAAAAAAGGTATACTGTTCGAAAATGAGATGGAGGATGGCAAAGAATGAAAAGCGAGAGAATACGGTTGCAGAAGCTTTACAACACACGGGATTTAGGGGGAATGAAGACGGCAGACGGACGGACGATTAAGAAAAATTGCCTGATTCGCAGCGGGCAGTTATATGCGGCGACGGTGGAGGATATAGAGACATTGCGCAACTGCGGGGTTATGCAGATACTCGACTTGCGGACGGCGCAGGAGAAAAAGGAGAAGCCGGATCCGCAGATTTCCGGGGCGGGCTACGTACATATGCCGATTTTGACGGATATGATGCAGGGAATCACCCGGGAGGAAGCGGCAGACAAGCAGATTCTTTCACAAGAAGAAATGTTTGCCGGAATCGGGGAGAATCCGGAACTTATGATAAAATACATGACGAAAGTATATCAGCTATTTGTGATGGATGAACATGCCATTGCCCAGTATGCAAGATTTTTGAATCTCATACTGGAAAATGAATCCGGGGCGACGTTATGGCATTGCGTGGGCGGAAAAGATCGCGCCGGATTTGGTGCGGTATTAGTACAAGAATGCCTGGGCGTGAGCCGTGAGGATATCATGGAGGACTATTTATTTACAAATGAATGCCTGAAGACGGAGAGCGATCAGATGTTTGCAAGTATGAAGGCACAGTATCACATTACCAGCGATGAGGAAGCGGCGAAATTGGAGAAAGTGGTACAAGCGATACACGCCGCGAAAGAGGAATACTTGAACGGCATTTATCAGAGGGTCGAAGAGACACATGGTAACTTTAAGACCTTCCTTGAGAAAGCGCTGGGCATGGGCGAGGACAAGATTGCCAAAATGCGGGAGAGATTTTTGGTGTGAAATCAACATCTTTTTATGCCCCACAATTCCTTCGCAACGACATTCTGGCATTACTTAATTATGACGCTTCGGAAAAATTGTTCCCCCAAAGCTGGCGTTGCTACTATGATTTACGAGTTTCAAGTTTACATTTCCCTTGTTTTGAGTTATATTATTAGAGAATAATATTTTCCATAAAACGTTATTACATTATTACTCAAAATAGAGAGGAGATTATTTATGAAAATCATAGTTTTAGCGGGGGGACTCAGCACGGAGCGCGACGTGTCCCTCGTCTCGGGAGCTGGTATTTGCAAGACATTGCTGGCTAAGGGACACGAAGTTTTTCTACTGGACGTATTCATGGGCTTTCCCTACGACAAGGATAAATTGGAGAAGGTGTTCACCCTTCCCGGGCACGGCCTCGACGCCGCGTTTAACATCCGCACGGAGGAACCCGACCTCGAGGCGGTCAAGGCCTCCCGCGCGGGTGATGCTAACTGCTTTTTTGGCCCCAACGTAATTGAACTGTGCCGCATGGCGGACATCACCTTCCTTGGCCTGCACGGCGGCGAGGGGGAAAATGGAAAGCTGCAGGCGGCGTTCGACCTGCTCGGCATCCGCTACACGGGTTCTGGTTCCCTCGGCTGCGCCGTGGCCATGCACAAAGGCGTCAGCCGGCAGATTTTCCAGAAATCGGGCGTGATAACGCCGCCCGGCGTCTGCATCCACCGAAACAAACTCAACAAGTCCCTTGATGACCTGGGACTTTCACTTCCAGTGGTGGTGAAGCCATGTTGCGGCGGTTCCTCCATCGGGGTTTATATTGCCAATACGAACGAAGAATACGAGCGCGCCCTCGAGCAGTCCTTCCGCTACGAGGACGAAGTGGTCATTGAAAAATACATCAAAGGACGCGAGTTTTCCTGCGGCATCGTCGGCGACTTCATCCTGCCGCCAATTGAAATGATTCCAAAGGGCGAGTTTTTTGATTATGCCTGCAAGTACCAGACGGATGCCACCCTGGAGGTCTGTCCGGCCGACATCAGCCAGGATACCGCCTCCCGCATGCAGGAACAGACGCTTCGCGCTTTCCACGCCCTCAAATTGGCCGTATATGCGCGGGCGGATTTCCTGATGGATGAAAATGAAAACTTGTACTGTCTGGAGGTCAACACGCTGCCCGGCATGACCGAGGCCAGCCTCTTGCCGAAAGAGGCCAAGGCGGTCGGCATCGAGTACGGCGACCTCTGCGAACGGATTATCCGCGAGACCCTCCAGGAACGGTATCCGTCATAATGTCTGTTCGCACGAAATGCGTTTCGACACCACCGCTCCAATTCGCGCCAGGCATTCGACAAGCCTATGCCAAACAAATTGCCGCCCTTGCGTATATGCAGGGCGGCCAATATTTTTTACACAAAAAACGTCCTTCTTATTTTAGCGGTTTTGCAGACTCGTCCCTATGAGGTTCAGCACCAGACCCAGCACGACGACGCATGCCGCCGCGATTTTCCCGTAAAGCGACGTCATAATCGTGAGCAGTTTCCCGATATACGGAATGGAAAGCGCCACCCGGCCGATGTAATTCTCATAAGGCACCGGCGTAGGGTCTTCCTTTTCATTGGCGTCGCCCTTCGTTCGAAACGTCCCGGAAACCACGTTGTTTTTCACGACCCGGTGGGTAATGATTCCCCCCTCTTCCGGCGAACTGTAAAACGCGACGACATCCTCCTCCACCACGTCCTCCGGACTGCCGCCCTGCACGTACAACAAACTGCCGACTGGTATCGACGGTTCCATGCTGCCGCTTAGGACGTTGTACATGTGAAAGCCAAACACGCCCGGCAGGACGAGAAGAGAGCACAGGAGGATGACGATGACAATCATCGCCGTCCCCGTCATGCTGCAAATCTTAGCAAACACGTTGGTTTTTCGTTTCTTTCCTTTACGCTTTCCCATGGCTACTTCTCATCATCCGACTTGTCATCTTCCTTCTTCACTTTGACCATCGGAATCCTTCTTTTCCTAAGATATACCGCCATCACGGCCAATGCCGCCATCGCCACCAGGACAATCGCGCCATAAATCGGGAGATACCCCAGCACCGTGCCTGCGGACTGCCTTAACTTCATGTTGTCGAGCGGCACGTCTTCGTCATCCAAGTCCATCAAGTCCGTGGGCGTTTGTTCATCCGGCACGGCGGTCAAGTCCCCGCCGACCGCGCCATCAATTCCCTCGTCCGCGTCGTCCTCCGCCCCGGCGGCTCCGCCACCCGCCCCTTCCGGCAGCGGGATTCCGACTCCCTCGCCAATCTCTCCCTCGACCACGCCCGCGTCGTCACCGGCTCCGATGGTTCCCGTGCCGCCGGTGCCTCCCCCGGCCGTTCCCGCACCGCCGGTGCCATCCCCGGTCGTTCCCGTACCGCCGGTGGAACCGCCAGTCGTTCCCCCGCTATCGGTTGCACCGCTTTGAACCCGCGCGTACTGGAAGTCAAACACGTTTTCCGCCTCGTTTGCCGACAAGGTCTTGACCAAGTTCAAGGCCTGTGGCTGATATCCGTCCACGTAACGCGCCGATACATATTGCCGTTCCCCTGCCACGCCATAATACGTATCGCTCGCCAGGAGACTGCGGCCGCTCCCATCCACGTAGTTCACCGTATAGGCCACCATGTCGCCCTTGACCCCATATGCGATTACGTAATCACGGTCACTCGCCACCGCGAAAGAAGACTCCGTCGCCTCAGAATTGTCACGCCCTGACCTTCGAACTCCCCTCGCATAATACCTGTCGTCCGTCACCGTCACCGCATCCTGGTAAACGATATAAACGATATCGCCATATTTCAAGCCACTGATGACGATCCGCTCTCCGTCAAAAGCCACGTCCGCGCCGGAAGGCACGTCAATGCCCTCCCCGGTGAGCACGCCCTGGTTTCCTGCGTACAATCGAACCGTGTAGGTATATTCTTCCTCCGCCGCAAATGCCGTTTGCGGAAGCAATGCAACCAGCATGGCCATAACCAAAAGCCCAATCCGTACTCTTTTCAAGCCCTTCATGCTACTTCCGCCCCCTTTTCCCAACTCGTGGCCCCGGATTCCTGCCCGCGCCTTCACTTACACCCGCGTCCTCTCTTCTGGCCGCGCTTCTATTCACGCCCGCTCCCGTGCTCCTGGCCACGCCGCCACTCACGTTTGCACCCGCTCTTCCGGCCGCGCCCTCGTCTTCATACGCATCCCCGCGCTCACGGCGCAACCGCACGACGACGATTACCATGATGGCCAGTCCCGCCGCCAACATTCCAATCATGCTCGCCATGAACGTCTCCTGGTCGCCCGTCTTCACGACGTCGCCCGGCGGGTCGCCCTCTCCCGGCGTTCCTGGATTTCCAGGGGTTCCCGGATTTCCAGGCGGGTTGCCGCCCGGATTGTCCGGCGTTCCCGGCCAAGTGCCAAGCGCCTCCGTGGCAAAGTCCATTTGCAGCCGGGCAAACGTGTTCTGGTAATCATTGACCAACGTCTCGCCGTCCAAGGCAACCTTCAGCTTCACGATGCCCTCGTCGCCGTTCCCCATCCGGTCCAAGTAAAAATAGTCATCAAGCGTGGTGGTCGCCCCATGGAGACCCACACCGTTAATCCGGCCTTCGCCACCAAACTTCTCGCTCGAATAGAGCGTCGTCGTCTCGCCCGCCGTGTCCGTGTACGTCAGCAAGTAATCATATGCGCCGCCCGCCGCGTCACCGGCATCCTCCAGGGAATTTAACACCTCGTTCTTCATATACCAGTCCGCCTGGCCGTCATAATCATTTTTCAAAATGATGGTCAACTCCACCGAGTCCCCCGGCTGCATCAGGTTCACCTCGTCGGCCATGTTGCCCGACGTGAAATTCGTCTCCATGTCCTTACCGTCAAAACGAACCCTCCATCCCTCCGCGCCCTGCCGATCCTCGGCCGATGCCGTCATGGAAACCGCGGCCGCCAAAAACATCGATGCGGAAAACGCGATTGCCAAAAGCCGCTTCGCGGAAAACAAACCCGCCCGAAGCCCCTTCGGCAAAATCGTACCCGCCTGAAATGCCGGCCGGCGTAATCCAATCATTTCTTTCTTCATCACCCTTCATGCCCCCTTACAAAATTCCCAGTGCCGAAGCGTCCACGCCCCACGCACTGCGAATCGCGTCCTGCGCGTTGTGCGTCTGCACCGCGTCCACCTCCACGTCGACATGGAATTCCACGCCGTCATATTTGTAAATGGTGGTAATCGTGTCGCCCTTCGTCTCCACCCTTGCCTCGGAAGCCACTTCCCCGTCTATCCGCACGAAGTCCACGAACGCCGCCGACTCCGCGCCGGAAGGAAGAATCCCCTTGTAATACAATTCCACGCACTCGCCACCGCCGTCCGGCCCGTCCGCCGGATTTCGCACCCATTGTCCCCCGTTCACAAAATGCAGGTCAATCAGGTCCGGTGACAATGTCGTCACCTTTTTCCCGTCCTTCATCCAATACCTATAAATCCGCACGCGCACGTACTCGTCAATGCTGCCGCTGTTGCGAACGGTCAGCGTTTCCTCGTAAGCCTTGTTCAGGGCCAGCTTCTCGCCCTCGCCCAGCATGTTCTTAAGCAGCACGCCGCTCGTGGACTCGTCGCCCTGGTTGGTGTTCACCTTCCATTCGTTATTGTCATAATCACGGCTGCTGACCACCTCGCCATTCTCCACCAGGCTCACGCCAATCTGGGAGACCGTGATTTCCGCCGTGTAATTTTCACTGTAATACGTAAGCGCCGCCCGCGTGCTCCCGATCGTGCTTCCCATAAGCAACAGCACCGCCAACGCCATCAGCCCATACGTCACGTATTTTCCGTTCGAGGCCTTTTTCTTTTTTCTTGCCTGCTTCATCAGTTGCCAGCCCCCTCTCCCTGAATGCCGGCACCCGCATTCCCGCCTTGCCCGCCTGCATTCTCATCCAAACCAACCGCGGCCGCGCCCTGCCCGTCGGTTTCCGCGCCCTGGCCACTCCCGCCGTCCGTCTCCTGGTAATCCGAATAGACCGTCGTCCAGTCGGCAGTGGCATTTCCCGACGCGTCATACACGACCGGGGTGCACTCCTGGATGACGACCACGTTGAAATTGTCCTTGTCAAACCCTTCCGGCAGGACGATTTTCGCGTCCAGCACCGTGGTAGTCGTTCCTGCCGCGAGGATTGGCCGGTAATACCAATACCCGTCATCGCCCAGATACCAGTTTTGGCCTCCGTCGGCCTCCGTATAGTCAATCGCAAGTTCGTTTCCACAAAACACCTTCACCCTGACAAAACAATCGTTGACCGCCGAAGCATTTTCCACGGAAATGTGCTTCGTCATGTTGCTAAGTCCCTCGTGAATCTCCGTCTCGGCCCCCAAGTTCACGACCTGGCTGCCACCCGCGGATACGTACGTCGTAAAATACGCCTGCGCGCCCTCTATCGTCAGCACCGCCGTCATGCCGAGTGCCGCGGCCGACATCACGGCCGATTTCGCATATCTGTTAAAATCCATCATCTCTGCCGCCACTCCTTCCTAATCATTCTCCCAAACCCGCTTATTACAATTCACGGTCTAACCGGCCGTGGATTGTGACAGCCAACCTGCCACGTCACTCGGTGGGATCCTCCCAAATCCATCCGTCCTCGCCATCCGATTCAAAATGGTTCGTCACGCCGTACCCCCCTCGGTTGCCCCCGTCATAACGGTTCGTGAAACTCACCGCAGCCTGCTTTGTCGCGCTTTCCGTCCCCGCCGTGGCCTCCACCGCCACGTCGGACCAGATCAAGACGGACTCCGTGTCCGAACCGACAATCGTATAACTGGCGCCGGAATAAATTTCTGTCACCGTGACGGTAAGCCCCGCCGGAATCCGGTCGATTGTCACCGTCTCGCTGCCCGCCTGCCCGAACGTGATGCTGGCCACGTCGCTATATGCCAAGGCTCCCGCCGCGTCACGCCCCTCGATTTGGAACACGAACGTGGCACGCCCCAGTGACTCGTTAAAATTCTCCAACGTCTTGGTAATGGCAAGCTTTCCGTACTGTGGCTCGGCCTCGGCCTTCAGGCCGATGACCGTGTCATAATCCCAATCGTCGCTGCCCGTGCCAGACAACGTGTATTCGCTGCTCGGCAAAGCCGTCAAATATGGGGTGAACACATACTTTACGCTATAATCCGCATTATAGGTCGCCTGCGGCACCACCAGGTACATTCCCGTCTCCAGGTTTTCAAAAACTCCCTCGGCCGCGCCGGCGCCTCCGGCCGCTTTCTCTATTTGAACCGTGGCCACCGCGCCAGCGGCATTACCGCCCGCCGCGCCGATGTCCCCCACGTCCTCACCAGCACCGGCACCGCCTGCTTCGCCACCCGTCCCGGTGCCGTTCAAACGCCCGGCCGCTTCCTCGGCCAGCCGCATCCAGTCTTCCGCCGTCGTCTTGTCGTTCACGCGGCCAAAGTCCATCCCGGAAAACGCACCGATTGCCGTAAACGCCCCCGTCGCGTCCACGTCCGCCACCTTGTACAGCGACACGGGAATGCTCATCTTGTCAAAATCTTCCTGAAAGTCGCTGCCCTCCACGGACACCGTGATACTGCAGTCCGACTTTTCCGTGTCAATCGCGATGGCCGCCCGCGTCCGCATGTAGGCCAGGCACGGCACCATCAATAAAAAGAATGCCAAAGCCAACACGTATCCTTTTTTCCATCTCTTTCCTGACTCCACCATCATCACTACCTTCCTTTTATCGAGCCAAACCATGGTTGTTCGCCAATGTCGCGGCCCCGGCCGCAACGGATCCTTACTTCTCCGCTTTCTTTTTCCCGCCTCCCATGACCCGTCTCATAATCAGTATCACGAGTATCGTCACGCCAAGTCCGAGCAGTAAATACAACATATAATAATTCTGGATGGCCTGAACCATCGACTCCGCCGGCGTGGTCTCCAGTTCCCCGTCATAGGGCACGCGGTGTCCCCGCACCAGCAGGCGATGGCTGTTCACCCCATAGGGCGTGCATGTGAACAACGTCACGTAATCCTGGCCCGGCTCCACCTGCAGGGCCGCCTCCAGGGCGTCATAATCGTCCTTGTCAACCATCGGAAGCACCTGATCCACCTCGTACGCCATATCCTCGTTCAGTACGTGCACGTAAAAACGGTCGCCCTTCCCGAGCTGGTCAATGTCCGTAAACAGCTTCGCGCTGGGAAGCCCCCTATGGGCCGAGAGGACGGTATGGTTTCCCTCGCCTCCCAGCGGAAGCTTCGTCCCGTTCATGTGCCCGACTCCCGTCTGCAGCACTTCCTCGTCCGTCCCATGGTAAATGGCCAGCTTGACGTTAATCTTCGGTATCGTCACATATCCCATGACGCCGTCCCCGGCCACGTTCAATACTTGCCAATAATCTGTTTCCCTTATATTCTCCGTCTTGTCGATGCCAAATACGTCCGTCAGTATGCTATTTTGCGCAAATGTCTGATTATAATATCTGGCCGCCGCCCACTCCTCGTCAAAATTTTCCTCGCTCATCTGGCTCACGACCTCTTCATAATTCGAGATGAGCTGCGACTGCCGGTACTTGTTCCACTGATCGGCCACGGTGGGATATATCAAAACGCCAAACCCCGCCAAAAATAATAGTCCAAATAAAATCGTGGGTAGTTTCTTCTTCATGCTCATTCCTCCCGCGATCCGTCAGCCAGCGCGTCCTCCTGCGGCTTTTCAGCCGCCCCGGACTCCGGATTCTCCCCGGCCACCCCTGTGTCCGGCTCCGCTACTTCGGTTTCCGACTTCGCACCAGCCGCTTCCGGCTCTGCGGCTCCGGTTTCCGACTTCGGACCGCCCGCTCCCGGCCCCGCTCCGACCTCGTTCGCTTTCCCGGCCCCGGATTTCTGCCGCGCCCGCATCTTCTTATCCCTGCGGTACAACACGAAGCAGAACGCGCCCGTCACCGCCAGCCCCACGGCCACCCACAATAAATAATTGGTATGGAGGCTCATGTTACCGAGCGGAACGCTCTCTTCCATGACCAGTTCCGGCTCATAAGGCACCCGGTGCCCACGCACCAGGAGCCGGTGGCTGTTCACCCCGTAAGGCGTGCACGTAAGGAGCGTGACCAAATCCATGCCGTCTTCCACCGACAATGCTTTCGTCTCCTCGGGTTCGACTACCGAAATCCGATCCACCTCGTAACACAAGGTGTCATCCAAAATGTGCAAAAGGAAATGGTCTCCTTCTTCCAATTTATCCAAATCCGTGAACAATGCCGCGCTGGGCAACCCCCGGTGCGCGGATATGACCGCGTGGGTGTCTTTCCCTCCCGCCGGGAGGGAGCTTCCTTCCAAATGTCCGGCAGCCTTTTCCAACACTTCCTCGTCCGTCGTGTGAAAAATCGGAAGCGTAATCTTAATCTTGGGAATCTCCACCGTCCCCATGATACCGTCCCCGCCGATATTCAGACAAGACATGTATCCTTCGTCCTCACCCGAGGCACTCGCCACGGCAAACGAATCAGGAAGGATGCTGGGAAGCAGGGCGTTGTTATAACTTTCCGCCCGCGCCCGCTCCGCCTCGTAGTCAATCGTGCCCTGCGCTTCCATGTCGGCCACCGTCTGCTCGTAATTGCTGATCAACTGGTCCTGCCGATAATTATTCCATTGATTTGCCACGAACGGATACAACAGCAAGGACAACCCGGCTAAAAATAGAACCACTATAAAAATTTTACTCGCTTTCTTACTCATCCAGATTCTCCTTGTGGCTGTATCTTCGTCTTCACACGACCTTTCCCGCACGGACATGGCACGTCCCTGCCATCCTCCATCTGGGAATTCCCATGTGTCATATGTTATTCTTTCGATATTCCCCGGGACAAAACGCCCCGAGGAATATCGTGTATGTTACAATTCACATCCGCGCAAATGCAGGGTGAATTGTAACAAATGTACTTCGCGTTTCCGAAATACTTCATGGAAACATTTCAAATTCTAATGCTTCGTCCTCAAAATACCGACGATTACGCTTCCTTCGCAGAATCCTTGGAGGATTTCCTGCGGCTTGCGAAGAACAAGCCGGCCGCGATAATCATGATGGCACAACCGCCAATCGTGAAGATAGTCGTACCGATACCACCGGTGGAAGGAAGGTTGCCAAGCTTGGTATTCTTAATCTGAGTCATACCCTCTTGCCTCTTATCAACGACTGCAACCAATTCTGCATTCTCATCCGGCTTCTCATAAGTCGCCTCATACGTTGATGTCGCGGAGCCGTCAATCTTAATAGAATATGACTTCAGCATACCCGGCTTTGCATTAGCAGCGGCAGCATCAGCCGCCGTATAATATACCGCGGTAATCTCGACCTTATGTTCCCTCGTATCTACACTATATCCGGCCGGTGCCTTAGTTTCTTGTAGTATATAATGCCCCGCATCTAAGCCACTGAAATTAATTCTACCATCCTTATCAGAAGTTGCCGTGTACGGTGTTGCACCTTCCACTTTTACATATTCACCATCTGCTCTTACCGTGGCCTCCACGAGCGAGAATTCTGCCCCCGCCAACGGCTTTGCAGTACTTTCTTCGGGCTTTCCTAATACAAATTTATCTCCATCATCCGTCTTGATGATTTCACCCGTGACATACTTATCCTTGCCACCCAGATTACCATCAATTGCAAAGGTGTAATGGTAAGTTTCCTTCTCTATCCCCTCCGTTTCCCCACTTGGCTTATGCGTATAAGTCAACTTCGCGGTATTCGTGTTATAATCAAAATTGACTTTGGCATCTTCGCTTAACGTCGCATCATAGGTCACAATGAATTTATGGGAAACTATGCTTGTGGCATCTTCCGTAGCAGGTCCGCCTAATCCCTTAATATAATCCGAATTGAAATCAAGGGTAAAGCTTTTTCCTCCCGTCGGGACAGTCTGAGCATAATGTCCGTCAGCACCTATTGGTTCGCCCTTTGTATCGTCCAAATAAACCTTGATGTTCCTGACATTATCAAGTCCATCCAACGTATCGGAAATGATATACTGTATTGTTTCATATTCGTCACTATAACTAGGTATATATGCCTCGATTTGGAAATGCACCGTATCACCAATGGCCACGTCATCTCCCTTGTTGTTCCCGCTCCCTGGATTTACAATTGTCTTTTCCAATGTCACGTCCGAACTCTTCGCGTATACCGGCGCGTTTGTCCCGATTTGAAAATCATCTCCCGCACTAACGCTTCCAGCCTGCACACCGTTCACATCATAATAAACACTGACAATCATCGGATTGTAAACCCGGTCAGTACCCGCTGCGGCTTTCACAAGAACAAGGTATGTTCCTACTTCCAACCTTTCTGTCACGGAAGTTCCCGTTATTTCCTCAATTGTCTTAAAAGGATTGATAAGAGTGGCACCGTCTGCCTGGCTCGCGGCAATCTGCTTCGCGATATCCGTGATTTCCTCCGCTGTCGGGCTTTCCACGTTAGCAATGGCATATCCATCTACCACCTTGTATCCGGTAAACGCGTCTCCTTCATATTTGGCATCGACGATTTGGTAAAAGCTTACCGTGTCTCCCGCTTGTAACCCCGAAACAGTGGCTTCCTTACTGTCGCCATCAACTGGATACTTTGGTACAGTCGGTTCTGCTGTGCTTGCCGATACCGTCATCGCCATTCCCAGCACCATTGCCAGTGATAGCATTACGGCAAACACTTTTTTCATTTTTTTCATTTTTCTTCTCCTTTTCCTCTTATTTTTTTGACACATTTTCCGCGCACGCCTTATGCACAGTTTTTCCTATGTACCTCGTGTGTTTTTTCTGTGCCATTTCAGGCTGCCAAAAAGAATCTTCCAAACACCTAACTTTTCAGCACCCCCTTATGTTTATTTCTATATGTTATCAACGCCGCGGCCGACATCAGCAGCACGCCGCCAAACATATACCAATAAATTCCAGTACCGCCCGTGGACGGGAGCTCGTAAACGACCTCGTTTTTAAAATAGTAGACGCACACCACGTTTTGATTTTCATCATTTTTGCCTTCATAATCATCGGGCTCTTTGAAAACAAACTGTCCATTTGGCCCGTCCCTTAATTCTACCGTGGCTTTGTAGTCCTCGCCAATTGATATTTTCCATTCCATGGTACTCAACGTATAACCTATTGGTGCCTCTATTTCCTTTAACAAATACGTCTTGCCTTGTTTAAGTTTTATTTCTCCGGCCGTCTTAACGTCCAATAGCATACCCTTCTCATTGGAAACGATTCTTTCCGATATCGCCCCTTCTATTGGAGTTCCATCTGAATTACATGGCGTTAATAAGAATACCGCGCCTGCCAGTGGATTGCTAGACTCATCACTTTCGCCACTTCCCACCTTCACGATTCTGAAATCCGTAAGCAACGTGTTCGTCACGACCAGCGTATCCTTATACACCCCATCCTGCCCGGTTGTTCCGGCGTCACCATTTGGCTTTGTCGCATATTGAACCTTATACTGGGCCGAAGGAAAACTTCCCGTTTGACCATCCTCAATCGGATTGCCCGCGGCGTCTAACTCTCTCACGCCATATACGATTTCTATGGCATCCGCATTATAGTTTTCTTCCTGCCCCTCCTCTTTGGGAGGCCATTCATAGCGGTACTGTGGAAGATTGTCAAACGTCGCCTTCCAGCCATTGGACTCATTCAGCGTGACCGTTTTGTATATCGTATTCCCATTTTCGTCAGTACACGGATAAGGCTTCCCATCGGCATATAATGCCAGCTTCACCTCCGACGGCCGGAATTGTTCCGCTCCGCTTCCTTCATTCTGCCACTCCTTCTCCACCGCGACGCTGATTGGCTTTAACTTGTTCGTCAACACACCATTCTCCAGTATCGGCTCATATCCATCGGGAAGGCTGATTTCCTCCACGCTGTAACTGTATCCATACGACACGCCATTTGCACCGCTCTGTAGCGGAAGTCCCTCCCATTCATGATACCAATTATTGTCCTTGGTCAGTTCCGCCACCATCGCGGTCGGATGCGCTTCACCATTCTCCGGCTTTTGCAAGAGCCGGACGACAACCTTTTCCGGCCTGAACGGATTATCGTTATCATCCCATTCCTTTCTCACACTATATGTCGTGGTCGCTGGAGGCGTAATGGAGACTGGCACAGACTGTGGTAACGTAAACTGCATATAGCAACATGAGCCAGAAGCGCCTCGCTCCATAAAAAACACTTTTAACTTATGCGACCTATCTGAATCCGAAAGGTCAATCAACCCTTGTTCCGCCAATTCCTCCATCTTGGCACGCAAATCAACAGATTGGCTTGCCGCCTGATGTATCCCTCCAATATCAACGATTAAATGACCATCAACAAACAACCAAAAATCATCATCCCCCCGGAAATAATATTCCATTGGTCCCGTATAATCCCCTATGGTGAACTCGACCTCATAAACCATTCCAAAATACCAATTATGGCCTTTTGTCTCAGAATTAAAATCATTTGTAGCTATTTTCGATCCATATCCTGAACCATCATATTGATAATACTCAGGTGATGTTTTTCCAAGCAACGGATCCCTTCTCTTATCTGATGGCACCTCATCCAAAGGCCAAAACTCATTGGCATATAAATTAAAATTTTGTTTCCACGCTGGCCGCGCCCTGAATTCTGTCAAATCGCCTGTGGCATTCTTCCCCAGACTCTCATCATACACATATTGTAGCGTGTACGTGTCTCCATTTTGCATAAAACTTAGTTTGTAATTACTGTACGCTGTAGAGCCGTTCGTCGGGTCATTTGAAAATAAATTTCTTGGCACACTCACATTATTACTAAATTGTAAATTTCCATTACCATCTAACCCATTTTCCACAATTCCTTGCGCGACTATGCCCGTACCATATGTTGTATAGCCATTCGACGCATTTAATTTTCGAGTTACTCCTCCTTTCGTTAATTCTATATTTTGTATCACATTACCTGAAACACCTTCACTTGTATTCCCACCGCTCAACTGTCCTATATATAACTTGTTTCCGTTGCCAATGAAATTATTATTAATTCCTTGCTTGTTTCCATTCAAGTACGTCTTTCCATCATGCTTTGTCTCAACTCCATTCGTAATATCATAATCATAAAAAGTTACCGGAAATTTTTTACCATCATTTTTTATTGGCTCATACCAGAACCGAATAACCGAATTCCGTGTCAATTCTATAGTGTCATCCGTACTATCATCAGTATCTATAAGATATTCTGCATATTTCCCCGTTGGCCATGTCTGTGCACTTAACTCTTGTGTTTCTACCTCCGTGGCATCCATAACCCAAACCTTTTTTACTTTATAATTCTTATCACCCTTTACATTACATATCTTGCTTAGCCCCTCAATGCTCGTGTAATACTCATTTGGTATATCAATCATATCATCGGAATATATCTCACAATCCTCTTCTATTGTTTTAACTCTTCCACTTCCTGATGTATCAAATGCCGTATCGTTACCCGTTAACACATCCGCCTCGCCATCCAGTGTCTCAATTCCTTCTCCCCAATGCTGTACCGTGACCGCAATCTTTGCATTAAGTTCCTCCAAATTCACGTACACATACACCGAGAAGTGTTCCGTCTCTATCACCACGTCTTTTTCTTCCGTGGCGGTGGCTTCCATGTCCGTCACCTCGCCGCTGTTTTCATCGACATGGATGACGTTGACCTCGGTCGCCTCGTCCTCGACGGCCTTCGCCACCTCGTGGCTGGAGAACTTCACCGAGACCGGCCCTAACGGCTGCACTTCCTCGCCGTCAACCATCAGCTTGATGTCGAACGCCTGGTAGCTGCTGACTTCCTTTTCCTTCTCCTCCGCAATCTTCGTGACGGCCTCCTCAATGGCCTCGATTCTCTCGTCACTGGCCGCACTTTCCCCGTTACCGCTCTCGGTTTTCCCGTCACTGACCACACTTATCCCATTATCCATTTTGGCTGTCCCGTCGCTTGCCGTGCCGTCAGTAGACGCACTTTCCCCGCTGCTAGTTCCGGCTGCCCCGTCACCAGCCTTCGACTCGCTGGCCATGATTAACTCCGCCTGGATGCCATATTCCTTTCCTTCTTCAAAAGAACTCGCTGGGCCGCTCAACGTAATCGTGGTATCGCCCACGTCCGTCGACAACTCCACTATCGAATTCTCCTCGCCGTCCTTGTCGGAGTTTTCTGAACCTTCCTCGCCATCCTTCTCGGACTCGGACGCATTTTCACCGTCTACCGTTCCCGGCCCGGACGAGTTTTCATCATCCGCGGCCGGCTCCGTCGGCACTTCGCCGCCCTCGGCTCCCGCGTTTTCCAATCCTGCCATTTCATCAAGGTGCTTGTATGCCCGCTCCATCTCCGTCGTTTTCAGGTATGAGAAAATATGCCCGTCGCTCACGGCATACGTGTTTTCCTTCACCTCGTTCGCGCTGTTGCCCTCGATAACCTTGATTTCATTTCTTTCCTTATCATAAGAAGAAACGATGCCCATCTGCTTGGCGGTTTCTTCCCCCTGCCTCTCAAAAAACACGATGTCCCCAGCCTGCGGCTCATACGCTCCCGCGGCCACCAGGTATCCGTTATCCTTTTCAAGCACGAACCTCTCATGCCATCTGGCCGTATCCGTCTCGTCCATGAACATTCCGGATTCTTCCAATCCCGCATAATGGAGGCAGAAGTTCACGAACGCCGCGTCCCAATTCACATAAACGTCCCCGACGAACTGCCCGTAACGGGTATACCCCTTGTGGCTTCCATCTTCTGCAATCCAATAATTTTCCACGCTTTCCTTGTAGCCGAGCTGCTTCTGCGCCGCCGCCACCAAGTCCTCGCCCCAGGAATCGGCCCATGTCACGTTCGCGTACTGTGCGTCCCACATGGACGCGCTTTCCACGTCCGCGTTCACGTCAATCCAGCACCAGTCCGTGTGTACGTGCTCCTCCTTTTCGCACGTCATCTGTTGCTGGTGGCAAGCATCCGTATGCGAATGTCCCTCTTCCTCGTTCTGTCCGCAGACGAGCACATTCTCCGTTTGGAAACAAGCATCCCCGTGTTGATGACCTTCATACTCCTCCTGGCCGCAGACAAGCACGTTTTCCGTCTGGTAACACCCGTCTGAATGCTGGTGCTCCTCGCCCTCTTCCTGGCCACAGACCTGACTCGTCTCAGACTGGTAACAGCCATCCCCGTGCCGGTGCCCTTCGCTCTCCTCCTGGCCGCAGGATAATGCCCTCGACGGCTGGTAACAACTCTCGGAATGCTGATGCTTCGCGCCCTCTTCCTGGCCGCAGACCAGGACATCCTGATAGCACTCTTCACCATGCTGATGTTCCTCGTGTCCGCATTTCGCCCCTTCCGTCATGGCAAAGCCATACTGCGTCAAAATTCCCACGACACTGCTGGCAACGATTACCACCAATAGCACAACGGCAACTTCCACTCTCCTGCGCCTCTTGTGTCGTCTATTCAATTCGTTCAAATATTCCTTCACAAGTTTTTGCATCTTTTCACCCTCTTACTGCATAATTTCCATCCTACGGCCTCCACCGCGCGATTCACAACACATCGTATCCTGTCTTGCGGCCCCACCAGGCACCCCCGCCCCACGGCTTCTACTCCACAATCTCCATACGTCCAAGCGGCCACACCCTGCATATGATTTTCCCGACAATCTGGCTCCTTTCCACGCATCCGATGGCTTTCATGCGGCTGTCAACGGACTCCGCCCGATTGTCACCCAGCACGAAAATCATTCCTTCCGGCACTTGGTAAGGAAATTCCAAATTGCATTTCCCAAAATCCTTTTCCGCCAGATATGGCTCCTCCATGATTTCACCATTGACATACACGTTCCCTTCCTGGTCTATCTCTATATAATCTCCCGCGCTCCCTATCACGCGCTTCAGGAGTACCTCTCCCCCATAATAGAAGCCAATCACGTCCCCCACCTCGACGGTTTTCGTCTGATAAAGGAAGATGATTTCCCTTTCCTCCAACGTCGGCATCATGCTCGAACCGTTGACTTCCAAAAACATGAAAAACCTTGTCACGAGCAATGCCGCTATGGCGGCCGTCACGGTCAGTATCCCGGCTATGGTCAGCATCAGCCTCCTAAACTCCCTTTCGGCTTCCACCCTTGCAAGTTCCGCCCGGAGTAAATCCAAAGAAGGAATTTCCAACTTTTTTTCATCCATTCCCGTCACCCGGAGCTTCCAACGCCGTAAAGTCCGCGTTCTTCTGTACCGCCTTGATAAGCCCGTCAAGTATCAGCGCCGCGTCGGCAAACGAGCCATTTTCCTTCATCTCGCCGACCCTTTCCAACTGCAACTTCTCTATGACACCGTTAAGTTCCATAATCTTTGCGTCCTTCTGGTTCAAACGCTCGTCTTTCACGTTCAGCTTCATTTTCAAACGCTCGTAGCTTTCCTCCAACTCCTTCAGCCGCGCCTTTGCCGTCTCGGCTTCCTTCTGCAGCCGCTCCGCCTCCTCGCACTGCATCACGAGCATTTGGAGAAGCTCCCTGCGATTCAACCTGCGTAATTCCTTGTCCGTCATGCCGCTTTCCCTTCTTCCCGTCAGTCGGTTTCCTCCGCACTTCCCGCCTCGCCAAGCACTCCGTCTATTATCTTGATCAACTCCAGCACCGACCTGAAATATACCGTCTTATCCTCGTCCAAATATGTCACCTTTCCCTGCCAGCTACTGTGCTGCCTATGTTGGACGCGAATGACAAACGTCCCCATGTCTCCATGCTGCTCCAATAATTTTTCGTCCTCCATGACCTTTGCCATCCCTTCCTCTTTTTTATAATCGCGGGTACGTCCATGTATGTCCCTGTCACCGGTCCCCATGTGTGGAAAACCGAGCGCGTTAAAAAGCTCTTCTGCCACCCGTATGACTTTCTCGTAGCCGCTAAACGGGATGCCCTCCTTCTCGTACCCGTGATACAAGCGTCCCTCTATCGTTCCCTTGTCATTCTTGTCAACACACAGTACGATTCCATTTACCGTTCCAATGTAATGTCCGGATCGCGCCATCCGTATCATTTCCTTTCTCGTCCTATAAAGGGTGCCAGACCCAGATGCCTCCATGTAAGCCTCCACATGCCAAAAAGAAACGAACCACCTTACCCCCGAGCATCCGTCCCCTTCTTAAAAAATACCTTCCATGGTTTTTATTTTAACAGTCCCAGACTATCCCCTTTACTATCCCTTTTATAAAAAAATGCGTTTTTTCATGTTTTTTCGTCATTTATTCGTTCCTGGCACTTCATTTACATCCTTCACGCCTCGCAAATGACGCTATTTACATGGTACTGAATCCCCGTCCGCTCCCGTCCAACAGTAAAGTTCCGATTGATGCGCCTTTCTATCACGTCACAGTTTTCCCTCGTCGTATTAATCAGGAGTATCAGGAATTGTCCCCCGCCATATTGGTTGATGACGTCCCCGTGCCTCACGGAATTTCGAATCGCGTCGCCAAGCCTCGCGGACAACGCCTTCAATTTTTCCCCCTCCCGCAAGGGATTCCCCTTTCCGTCCACCAACGTGCACGACATGAGGTAAACGCTCTGTCCCCCGCGTTCCATCATTCGGCTGACAATCTGGTAAATCCCCCTGAACACGGGATAAGGGCACTGGTAACCGCCCTGGACGTCCTCCATGTCCTCGGACAGCTCGCCTTGTATCTGGTCAAGCGCCTCATAAGCGTGCCGCATCCGATTGCCCAGTTTATCCATCATCTTGGCAAATTTCGCTGAAGGAGAAACGCCCCGTTCCACGAGGTAACTCTCCACGGTATCCGCATAGAGGCGGCTGGCATCCTCATAACGTCCGCTCTCCACCAACGCCTCCATGGTCAGGCATTCCCAGTCGGAAAACGGCGCAACCCCCGTCACGTACCTTCCCAAATCTTCCAGACGCAACCAATCTTGCCGTTTCCGCAATATGCGGGCGGCCTGCTCCACGCACTCACAGAACTTGCGCCGGTAACGTCTCGCCTCCGCGCTGGCCCATATGACCCCCGCATAGTCCGAAAGGAACTCGCCCTTGTATGCATAGCAAGCATCCAGGCACCACCGCAACTTTTCTTCCTCACCCAGGGCTTCTTCTACCTTGACGCACAAACCGTCAAAAACGGCCGCGTCCTCGCTCACGGGAATCAGCGGCGTCCAGTGGTAAATCCCCTTTTCCAATTTAATGTAATTTGCCTCCGGGAGTCCCATTCGTTTCAATTTCTGCTTTGACTTGTATATAATCGTCTGCAATGCCTGGTGCCGGTTCTCAATGTCCCTGTCACCAAGCAAGACTTCTTCCAAGACGTCCCTGCTCACGCCTTCCGCCACATTGTGAAGCAGTATCTGCATCAAACTGGTAAAATGGGTGTCCTTCACCCTTTCCCCGGCCAACAGCCTGCCCCCATAGTGCATTTGAAAATTCCCAAACATTCGAACGTATAATACGTCTTGTCGCTCCATATGTCCACCCCTCACGCTTGTTCTCGCCACCTTCGCCCCATCGGCAAAACCTCGTGGCATCATAGGGTTTCCGGCAAAATCCAGCCCGGAAAATACTGGAAAAACGTATACTTTTTTCCAAATTTTTCTAATTAATTGGCTATCTATGCCAAATTTCTAAATTCGGATTATATTCTATCATATTCATTTTCCTTTTACAACGTTCTTTTCATTACTTATACATTTTCTTTGCTTATACGGTTTTCCTCCCCCACGCTTTCTTCGCCCATGCACGTTGCCACCCATTTTTTAAAGGTGTGGAAATCTACCCCCAGCCGTCTGGCCGCCGCCGTGGCCGAACACTCTCCCTCCTCCCATAATGTTTTCACGTTTTCAAACTCCTCCGGGATTTCCTTCGGCTTCCTGCCAAGGTGGACGCCCTTCAGCCGCGCCGCCGCGATGCCCTCCGCCTGCCGCTGCCGGATGTTGTCACGTTCCGTCTCCGCCATGTACGACATGAGCGTGAGCATGAGCTGCGCCACCACCTTCCCGAGAAGGTCGTTTTCCAGCCCCACGTTCAAAATCGGCAAGTCGAGCACGATGATACCCGCCTTTTTCTCCACCGTGATAATCCGCCATTGTTCCAAAAGTTCGTCAAAATGCCGTCCCAGCCGGTCAATGCTTTTGATGACAAGTACGTCATTTTCACATAAGACCTCCAACACCTGCCGATACCCTGGCCTGTCGAAGTCCTTTCCCGACTGCTTGTCCACGTACACGTTTCCTTCCGGCACCCCGTACTCCTTCATGGCAAGCCACTGCCTGTCCTCGTTCTGCTCCTTCGTGGATACACGAATGTACCCATAGACATTTCTCACCATCTGAAATATCCTCCTTATCTGTCAGTAAAAGTTTGTCACGTAAAACGTGGCAATATTCGTGCCGACATGCGTTTTTCCGCATTTTACACGCATGTTGGCCCTTACTATTTTAAAGGATATTCCCCATATATGCCCTTGCCATTTGGGTACCCGGAAAAATTATATACGTTTTATCCGTAAAAAACAACCGGCCGGTCCACGTCGACCGGCCGGCAAAAGCATCCACCCTATTCTACCCCATCACGGTTCTAATCCGCAGCCACGCAAAGTGACGCAATCCTTTCCACGGGAATCACCGTCCCGTCCTCCATGACGACGGCACGTTCATGCTCGTCCACCTTTTTTATGTTTCCGTCAAGGGAAACATACGCGCCACCGTCTTTCTTCTTGTCCGGCTCGAAATACGTCATCGTCACCGGCACCGCCATGCCACTTTTCAGTTTCTCCCGGACCGCCCGCAACGTTTCGTCCAGCCTTGCTTTCACGTCCTCGTCCAGCTCCGCCTCTTCCTCCGTCAGACGGGCGGTTTCCCTGACGGCCTCGCCATGCCCGGTGAGGGCGGCAAATGGCGAAAACTGGGCGGCACGGTCATACAAGGACATCCTCGGATGCGTGTCCGAAGTGGGATGTGGCAAATCCATAATGTCATCATACTTGTGCGACGATTTCCATATCATCATTTTCTCTCTCCGTCCCGGCTCCTGCCTTTCTTCCTTTTCACGTACCCGGCGGCCCCTCTGGGCCGTCTTCTTTCCCTCACGCCTTGTGGCCGCCAATCTGGGCATTCCGCTCCTTTGCGGTCGCGTCCGCCATAAGGTTCATCCCCTTAAGTATGGCATTCTTCCCATATTTTTTCTTAATGTCAAGCACTGCCTCCTGCACGCGCCTCTCACGCTCCAAGGCCGCTTCCTCCTCCGCCCGCCTTTTCCTTTGCTCCGCATAATCCGTGAACAAATCCAGCTGCTCATATTGTTCCCCGCCGCCCGCCTCGCTTTCCGCGACGACGCGGTTCGCCGTCATGGAGACGCGCCTCACCAGCAAGTTCTTGTCAACAATCTTTTCATAAAGCCCCACGGCCGCTTCCATGATCAGCCGCGTCGACGAGGTCCGCCTCGCAAGGTTCGCCGTTCCATGGGCGTGCTTTGGTACTTTCCGCCCGTAACGGTCGGTGGTGACGGTGCCTTTATACGTCTTTTTCCAATTGGAGTCTGCCAAATTGTCCCGGTCATACCCGACGGTCAACACGATTTGATCCGTCACCAGCCCCTTTTCAACCAGGTCCAGCGCCAAAAGGTCCGCCATTTCCTTCACCACCAGCCTTGCCTGCCCGAACGTGTAGGGACAGTGAAGCACCTGTCCCGAACATAAACTGTTCACTTCCGGCTTATACGCCTTGATTTCCGCCATGGTACAAGGCTCATAACCCCATGCGTGGTCAATCAGCAGTTCCGCGTTGATACCAAAAAGCTTGTAGAGCAATTCTTCATTATAATAATCATTTGCCCCGCCAATCGAACACCTCGCCACGTCCCCCATCGTGAGAAGCCCGTTCTGTTCCAATTTTTTCGCGTAACCCGCGCCAATCCGCCAAAAGTCAGTTAACGGACGATGATCCCACAACATTTTCCGATAAGCCGTTTCATCCAGCTCCGCGATTCTTGCGCCCTGCGAGTCCGGATCGGCGTGCTTCGCCACGATGTCCATGGCAACCTTGCACAAGTACAAGTTCGTCCCAATTCCCGCCGTGGCAGTGATTCCCGTATTTTCCCAGACGTCCTGCATCATCTTCCCCGCCAGTTCCCGCGCGCTCATGTGGTATGTCCCCAAATAGGAAGTCACGTCTATAAACACTTCGTCTATGGAATAAACGTGCATGTCCTCCGGCGCGACATATTTTAAATATATTTCATAAATTCGCGTGCTGTACTCGATATAAAGCGCCATACGCGGGACGGCGACGATATACCCCAGCTCCAAGGCCGGGTTTTTCTTCACTTCCAGGTCATTGCACGAAGCCCCCGAAAACGTCCGGCACGGAGCCTGCCGCCGGCGGTTTTCGTTCACTTCCCCCACCTTTCGCACGACCTCGAACAGCCTCGGCCGCCCGGGAATGCCGTAAGACTTGAGCGACGGCGAAACGGCCAGGCAGATTGTCCTGTCCGTCCTGCTCTCGTCCGCCACGACGAGGTTGGTCGTCATGGGATCAAGCCCCCGCTCCTTACACTCGACGGAAGCGTAAAACGACTTCAAATCAATCGCAATATAGCTCTTTTCGCCTGACATCCCTCCACCCCCCCTTCACGTTCCCATGAAATTATCATACCCATTTTTCTGGCTTACAATACCATAATTAATGTTCCCGCGCCAATCAGGACGCACCCGGCCAAGGATTTCGTCGTAAAGTCCTCGTGCAGGAACACGAACGCCAGCACCAGCGTAATCACCACGCTTCAAATATATACGGCATCCCTCCAACTAACAAGGGATGCCGTACCGCTTATTTCTCGCCTTTTTTGCTTTTCACTTTCTTATATGCCACCACGCCGGCAATACCCACGCCCGACACGAACAACAATGCAATCCACGGAATCAGGTTCGCGTAATCTCCCGTCTTGACCACGCTCCCGTTTCCTTGATTCGTGTTCGTGTTGTTCTGATTTCCGCTGTTCTGATTGTTCGGGGGTACCGTGTTCTGGTTGCCGGTGTTCTGGTTGCCAGTGTTTTGATTCCCGTTATTCTGGTTGCCGGTGTTCTGGTTGCCGTTATTCTGGTTGCCGGTGTTCTGGTTGCCGTCATTCTGGTTGGCATTATTCTGGTTGCCGTCGTTCTGGTTTCCACCGTTCTGGTCATTGTTCGTATCCCCGCCGTTCGGCTGGTTCGTGTTATTCGAACTGCCCAAACGCGGAATTTCCTCAGCCGCCTTCTCATATCCGCAAACGCTGCATCGCTGATGCCGCAGTCCGGTCTCCGTCTCGGTGGCCGCCTTATCAACCACCCACTCGAACGAATGTGGCTTCACGTCAATCAGCTCGCCGCATTCGCAAGTGTGCCAGTGTTCCACCGCGTCCTTAAGCCACTCCGCCTGCTGCGGCGTATGTTCCTTCGTCGCCTTCAAAACCGTGCTGTTCTCCTTGATTCTGTCCGTGGCCGCCGAATCGCTGTAATATCGCTCGCAGTCTGGACAAAACCAGTAAAGAATGTTTCCGTCCTGCAAATGTGTGGCCTCTTGTCTTGCAACCGCCTCGAGATTAACGTGATTGTCTCGTTTAAGCCTGCCATACTCATCCCCGCACACCTCGCATACCGCCTTGTCTATACAAGTCGCGACGCCACCACGGTGTGGCTCCTTTATTTGTTCCTCACATACGACACAAGTATAACTATGTCTTCTATTATCCGACGAGTCAATCTTATCCGACGTGTCGACGTCATCCACCTTAAGCCGATGACCATGTTTAACATCTGGAAAATCCTTTAACACGCCGTCCGCAAAATAAATCGGCTTTCCGTTAATCATGCCCTCTTTAAGGTCCACGTCCTTATCGGTAATCTTCGTTATCACCGCCGTCTCGCCGTCCATCTTGTAGAACACGAATTTCGCCGCCGTATCCTCGGTCGGGTTGATGGCCTCAATCCACTTATCCGGACAATAGACCGTCGCCCCATCCGCCTTCGACGAGAACGTTTGCCCATCAACTGTTGCTTCTACAGATTCTGGAATATATATGTGTTTTACTTTTTCAAAAACCTCAAACGCCCTTTCTGGAATATACAAGACACCGTCCGTGATTACAATCTCTTCCGCGCTGCTGACGGTGTCCTTCCAGTACTCCGTCTCTATCTCCTCTCCACCGAAGCTTTTGTACACGGTAAGCGTCTTTTCGTCATCCAGGTAAATGTATTTGGGGTCTTTCCATTCATTACACTCCACGCAGATTACGCCGGCTTCGTCCCATTTATGTGGTTCTGTTTTGATGGCGCCGCAATCCAGGCATACTTTTTTATGATCCGTCGGGTTATATTTTTCCCACTTGCCCTCCGGCCACCGATGCGGACATGGTGGCGTATACCTCAAGCCACCGCTCTGGTCTATCTTGTCAGCCCCTGTCACGCCGCCCTCTTCGGCCTTGAAACAATAAAGTTCTCCTTTGCCGTTTATCGTTCCATTGACTTCCAATTTCCCTTCTATTGTCAATGTCTTTCCGCTTGCGATTGTCAGTGTCACGTTCGCCGGTATGGTCAAGGTCTGCCCTCTTGGCACCGTGACGTTCTCATCCATCTCGACGAGCACCTCCGCGCCGTCCTCAACCGTTATGTTTCCTCCTATAAGCTCGCTCAAGGTTCCTTTCACAAGGCTCACGCTTGTACCCGTTCCCCTTACCGTAAGTGACCCTTGTACTGTCGCGCCTTCCCCGCCGCCAATGTTTGCATTTGCCTTGACCTCGCCGCCAGTTACCATGACCGTGCTGCCCGTTCCCGCGTTACCGCCACCAATAGATGCCCCGGCCCCGGACGCGGTCGCCTCAACCTTGCCATTCGCTATCGTGACCGTTCCGCCGCCGCCGCGCGTCCCGCCACCGATGGCGGCCCCGTTTCCAGTCGCATTCGCCACGACCATACCATTATTTATCACGATTGATCCGCTGCCGCCGTCAGAGCCGCCGCCTATCGCCGCCCCGTTTCCGCCCGCGTTCGCAGTGACCGTTCCATTCTCTATCGTTATCGCGCTCGCGCCCTTGCCGGAGCCGCCACCGATGGCTGCTCCGTCTCCCCGTGACGTCGCCTTGACCGTACCATCCTTTATCGTAATTGCCCCCGCGCTGCCATTTGCACCGCCGCCTATCGCCGCTCCGCTTCCCTGCGCGTCTGAATCCACGGAGGCTTCTATCGTTCCACTATTTATCGTGATGGAACCGCTATTTTGCCCCGCGTTGCCACCAATGGCCGCTCCGCTTCCCGTCGTGTCCGAATCCACTCCGGAAGCCACGGCAGTCAGCTTTCCACTACCGGCACCCTCTTTTTGTGCGATTGTCAGGGAATTCCCCTCCGGCACTTCGATGGCCGCCGCTCCAGCGCCGCCTTTCACCTCGTTCGTCCCCTTTAAGTACAGTATCACGTTCGCGTTATCCTGCAAGGCAATCGTAGAACCCCCGTCCTCTTTCGCCCTCGCGTTCACGCCCGTGCCTGAAGCGTCTCCGGATTCGCCCGGATTCGAACCTTGACCTTCGTTCCCGGTATCCGTTCCGCTGGAATTATCATTTCCAGACTGGTTTTCACCGCCCGTTCCACCCGCGTCCTGGCCTCCGCCTCCCGTCGTGTCGCCCCCCGTCGTCGTACCGCCGGTTCCACTGCCACTGTTCGTCTTCTGGGGCGCCCTGTCACATGTAAACCCGTCCAACGTGATTTCGACCGTGCCATTTTCCGCACCGGGCACAGGTTCCGCGCTTCCCGAAACAATGATGCGGTAATCGCTCGCGTCCCCGCCAAGCGTAATCTTGGCGCCGGGCCGCACGGTCACGGTACCCGCACCCTCGTCCACGGTATAAATATTTTCCTTTTCCACCGACACCGGCGGCGCATCCGGGTTCGTCGGATCGGGCTGCACATTTTCCGTGTCAATCGTAAACGAACCGCTTATCGTTTCCGGCGCCCCCAATGCAACTGCCTGGAATAGTGCCACCACCATGCCCGCCGTCAATATTGAACTTAGAATTCTCCCTCTCGCTTTCATAAGATATCCCTCACTTTTATGTTCACTCATTAAATTCCCGCCATGACATGGTTTGTAACCACTCGCGGCCAAGTTTATTTGCGTGCATCCTCTGAGCCGGTCAGCGCAGTGACTGCCCCGGAACTAAACAATAACGTTTATTTGTTACGATTCACGGCTCAACCGTCGTGGATTGTAACGCCGAAATACCACCGCCATGGTGCGTCCGTCTATCTCCGGCAAGTCGTCACAATTAGAATAATGCTTCAACACGCCCACCATCGCAGTCTCTGTTTCATTATACACCAACTCTTTATATTTTTCAAAGGATTTCTTCATCTTGTCAAAATTTGCATGTGTCAGTTCCTCCAATTTTATATCAAAGTGTTCCAACAACTGCATTCCCGCCACACCGCGAACACGGCCTCGGCCGCCACGGTGGACAGAATCGCGTTCGGTGAATTGTCCCTTTTATTTTGTACACGTATCCCAAATCCCGTGCACTCCTCTCCAAAAGACCTGCCGCTCATCATTCGACTTCAAATCCCAAAAATCTACGGGATTCTGGCTATTCATCACATAAACGATATCCTATATGATGCTTTTGCCCTTTGCGGCACCGCCTCCCTCCCCTTCGTCATCCACCTCATCCGCACGTCCCTTTCAGCCCCCCGAAAATCCATCCATTCCTTATTCAGAATGGATGCCGCCCCATCCTCGCAACTCGATTTCATTGCTCTCGCCCGAAACCATCCATACCAGGTCATCTTTAATATCGGCAGTACTGTTCTGAATATAATAAAAAATTTCATCATATAGGCCGGCTCCTCGTCCGCTTGTCCCTTTAATATATTCGGCCAAAATTTAAGATAGTCTATTTTGTCTTCCTCCGTGATGAATTTTTTATGAAAATCACGTCCCATTCATCACGAAGATGAATCCCATTTTTCCACCTTTTTCGTTCACTTTTTTCCACGGCATTTTTTATATTTCTTCCTGCTCCCGCAGGGACACGGGTCATTCGGATCCATCCTTTTACGCTGTGAAAAGGTAATTTTCTTTAAATATTTACTATAAAATTCCCGGACAGCGGCTATGTTATGGAGGATGCTTGCATCCGCAATAATATAGACATTGGACGGGCTAACCCATATGAACAAGTAGGGCGATAGCCCGGATTGTGAATTCGGGTAACGATTGTGGGAGTGCGTAAGCACGGAGTAATCGACTTTTATTCCCGCGAGCAACGAGCCAAAGTCATGCCTCCATGACCTTGGCGACTGCCGCGAGGGTGCGATATCCCGCAGCTTGCTGCGGAATATTGCACTTATAGTGGTATCGCCGTCAGGCGACATGTCAGTTTAGTTATAGTAGGTTATCAGACAAATCATAAGCACTACAAAAACAAAAAAACCCGCAAGCACTAACGCCTGCGAATCTTTCCAAACTCCCCGAGTTGGGCTCGAACCAACAACCCCGCGGTTAACAGCCGCGTGCTCTACCATTGAGCTATCGAGGACCACCATGAAATTCTCTCTGAAATCAAATTTCCTATGACACCATATATAATGCCACAAACGCGCCCATTTTGCAAGGGGGAATTTCAAGTTTTTTATTTTTTTGTTATTTAGCGTCGGTGTACAGAAAGCAACACGGTCGATGAAGGGCATATTTCCCCTCTTTCATCGTTACTTTCACTCCGCGTACGTCCTTGTACGCGTCGCTTAAGTGCCTTGAAAGGGGGGAAATATGCCTCTTCACGACTCTACGACCTCACCCATAGGGATTTCAAGGGTTTTCAAGGAAGATGAATGAGGCGTACAGGGACGTACGCCGATTGAAGATGACGCTGAAAACCCTTGAAATCACATGGGCTGAGGCGTGTTGCCCTCCGTACACCGACGCTAGCGTCGGTGTACAGTTACTTTTCACTCAAAACGAAATCAATTTTCCAAGCAACGGGTTATGGTCGTACAAGAACTGCAAAAACGCGTTGTTCTCTATCTGTTCGATACATGCCGCGCCAAACGTCGTGCCATACATGACCGTGAACAGCAGGAAGGCAACCCACACGAGCAGCAGCGCGACAAGCAGGCCGATGGCCGCGCCGCCCCAGTGGTTGACGGTGCCAAGGATTGGCAACTCCCCGATGAGGTCCACTGCCGCCATTAATGCCCTCACGATGATGATGGCAAACAAAAACGTTACCAGGAACGAGGCGACGTGCATCAACATACGGGCGACGAATGACGCCACGTATTCCCAGAAGTTATTCGCCCCCAGTTCCTCGTAAATCATGTTGTTATTGTTTTCCAACAACGCCTCCTTCACGAAATCCGGCAGCACGCTGTCGCCGACTTGTTGGATTTGCTGGTCCAGCGGGATGTCCCCTATCGCCTGCAGGAACGCCTGCGCGTTAATCCCGTGGATTTCCAGGTTGTCCCCTTCAATCTTTTGCAAGTCTTCCTGGGACATGCCGGCCAGCGCGGTCCCGCTCAAGTCCTTCTCCAGCAGCATGTCGCCCGACATGTTGGCCGCGAAGCCCTCCATGCATTTTTCCTCGATCATCTCGTCAATCGGCGTATACTTGATTAATGCGTCACCGACGTACGGCGACAAGAAGACCACGATTACCATCGTAATCACCGTGGACAGCAGGGACAACCCGATTTTTAAAAGTCCCCGGATGTATCCGACCACGACGCTCACCACGAATATCAATACCACCACCAGCAAAACCATGTTATCCATTTCTTTCTCCTCATCACATTTTACTATAAAAGTCCCGGACGGCGGCGAAGCGATAGCAAGCTTGCTTGCATATTCGTTTCGACATCGGACGGGTTAACCCGTATGAGCAAGTAGTCCGATGGGACAAACTGCGAATGCGGGTGTCGATTGCGTGAGTGCCTTGCACGAAGCAGTCGACTTTTATTCATGGCTACCGCACGAGGTAGACCTCGCGCAGTTCGTCCGTCCCCATCACGTAGTACCTGGTCGGCACGGGCGACGGTATCACCGCCAGCGCGTCGAGCCGCAGGTCGCATTTCAGCCGCTGTATGCCGGTAGCCGTGATGATGCAGCAGCGGGATCCTTCATATAAAATAATCTCGTCCCCGCTCATCTCCACGTTGGCATACTCGTTATCTATCGCCCTGGTCATCACTTCGCGGCCGGACGTGTCGTACAAGCGCACCTCGTAACCCGACTTTTCCTCGTTCAGCAGCACGAAGCCGACATACTTGTCAGAGTGGAACGCCGACTTGATCTGCTGGCCAATCTCCACCTCGACCTTCTTTTCCGGCACCTGCCCACCCTCGTACACGATAAAGGAATGGTCGCCGACCGCCACGGAAAACTTGTCATCCATAAAATACACTTCCGGTATGACGGCGTCCTCGAACTCTTCCATGCAGACCACGTGGTTTTTCTCCGACTTCCCCCGTTCGCCAAAATTATAATAAACCACCTTGGAACTTAAAGAACCGTCCGCCGTATACAAGTACGATACCATCAGGATTGTCCCGTCCCGCGACATTTCCAACGCAATCGGGTATCCAAGTTCCTCCGTCGAGACCTGGTTCTCCACCAGCACGTTTCCCACGGCGTCATAAGTGATTACCTGCGGGGACAGCTCGTTTTTTAAAATGACGCTGACGATTCCCTGTCCCGAAACCGACATCTTTTCTATGGGGAGGTTCGTCTCGATTTCCCCTTTCAGCCCTTTTTGCGTAAATACCTGGATCGTGTTGCCCCCGCCGTCCGCCACGGCAAACGAGCCTGCCGCCGTGTCAATCACGGGATTCGAAAACTGGCCGGGCCAAATCCACTGCTCCTCGTTCTCGAAGTTCAAAAATGCCACGCCGTCCCGGCTGTACCGCACGATGCCGCTCCCATACGCCCGAAAATGGTTGCTGTCGGAAGTCACCTTCTTATAAGACCGCGCTTTCTGGACGGACGTATACGGACGGCTCGCCACCAGCAGGTACGTTCCATAAAGCGTCATCGCCGCCAACATGGTGAACGTGGCCACCCGCTTGATCCTGGAAGCCCTCGCGTTTCGCTTCTTCTGCCGAACCTCCTCCAACGTGGGCGGAGCCACCAGCTTTATATTTGGATTCTTCTTCTGTGCCATTTATTTCACACCTCTGTTACCATCATACCAAAACTTTCCTCTTACGGCAACACTAATTTTTGCCCGATGAAAATTAAATTTCCGTCCTCCAGCCCGTTCACCCTGCATATCTCGTCAATATGGGAAATGTCGCCGTACACTTTTTTGCTAATCAACGCCAACGTGTCTCCCTGCTGCACCTCGTAAATACCATCGCCATTCTCCTGGCCGCCGTTTTCATCACCCGCGGCTTGCCCGCCATTCCCGTCGCTTGCCGCTTGTCCGCCATTTCCGTCGCCCGCGGCTTGTCCGCCATTCCCGTCGCTTGCCGCTTGTCCGCCATTTCCGTCGCCCGCGGCTTGTCCGCCATTCCCGTCGCCCCCCGCCTGGCCGTCATTTCCGTCACCCGCGGCTTGTCCGTCGGCTCCGTCCTTTCCTTCCCCGTCCTCCGACGCGTCCTGCGAACCATCTTTTCCTGACGCGTCCTTTCCTGTCACCGCCTTCACGTTTCCACTCGTCTCCACCACCTGGCCGTCCGCTTCTTTCCCGTCTCCTTCTTGCCCGTCACCACCTTGCTTGTCCGGGGACGTGCCCCCTTTATCCCCGTCTCCTTGTGCCGTCGTCTGGCCCGTCAGGGCATCCAGGCCGTCTTGTACCGACCTCATCTTGTCCGCATTATTCAGTGTCACCACGCCCATGATAACGACAATCAGCACCAGGCACGCGCTGAAGCTATACATCGCCCGCGCCGCCCGCCTTTGCTGCATGCGCTCCTCACGCAGGCGTATCGCCCCCCGAAAATCCTTTGCCGCCCGGTCCTCCACGGTCTCCGTTGGCGTCGCGCCGTTCTTTTTCCTCGTAGAAATCATGTAATTCTGCATGCACGGGTTTTTCTCATAATACGTGTAATGTCCCTCGATGGGCAGCAAGTCGTTGAATTTATGCACGTAATACATCTCGTCCTTCTCAATGGAATCCTTTAAAATGCATATCGTATTCTTCTTTGGAAACGACTTCTTATGGAGCTTGGCCATGTTTTTTTCCAACTTGAGCACCGCCCCCGGACGCGCGATGAACCATCCGAGCATTTCCCCGTCCTCAAAATATTGCTTGCAGTCCTCATAGGCCTTTTTCCAGGTATCCTCGTCCACCACGTAGTCCATCCCGTCCATTTTCAATTCGTGCATCCGCACCGCGCCATATATGTATACGTACTCCTCCTCTTCCGTCTTTTGGAAATCGCCAATCAGGAACGCGCCCACCGCTTCCTCCCCCGACTTTTCACATAACTGCGAGAAAAAAGTGTCCACGTAATCCTCCACATATATCTTGGGCGAGTCGTTCACGTTGCCAATCTGACGCACGTTTTTAGGTAATTGTCTTGCCATTTTCTATTCACCTCTTCAATTTTTTTCCACCCATGCCGTCGCAATCCGTAAATAATCCAACCGCACGGTCGGGCCTTTTTGCCATTTTCCGTCCTTGTCCCACCTCATGGCCGCTTGCGGGTTTTTAAGCAGGCCAGATACATGATAGCACAAGAAAAAGGCCGATTTTAGCGGTTATTGTCGGCTAAATTCGACATCAACAAAATTTTTTCTTGACATTTCGTTTTGCCGCCGCTATAATGTACCCATACCAAGAACCGATGAACAAGAGTAGTAACCTTTGCATTGGTATTCCCAGAGAGCCGCGGGTTGGTGGAACCGTGGCAGTACCGGCGTAGGCGAATGGACTTGTGAGGGCAAACTGAAACCGGTTGGCGGGGTTTTGTTTCGTTTGAGTTCCAAGCGGACACAAACCACGGCATGGCCGACGGACGGCGCAAGGCACGGACGCGGCATCGGCGTAGGGGCGACGGATTCCGCCCGTTATCTTACGGAACATGTATGATGGTACATGGCTGAGCGCATTCTTTATATGAATGAATTTAGGTGGCACCGCAGAGTTTTCTGTCCTATTATTTCTTTGGAAATAGTAGGATTTTTTTTGCCCCCATGGCCCGACGCGCGGCGGGCCGGCCACGGAAGCCGGAACAAGGGGGGCGCCCGCGAACCACCGAAACCGGGCGCGGTCGCCCGCAAAACCTGATCGGATGGTATTCCCATACCTATGGCACATAAGTTGTCACATACCGACACGTGCCAACGGGCACACTAATAAAAATTTCAAAAAGGAGACGAAAAATGAGCGAGAAAGCAATCCCTTACAAAATCTACCTGGAAGAGCACGAAATGCCGACGCAGTGGTACAATGTGCGGGCCGACATGAAGAACAAGCCGGCGCCGCTTTTAAACCCCGGCACCTTAAAGCCGATGACGGCCGGGGAACTGGGCGCGGTCTTCTGTGACGAGCTGGTGAAGCAAGAGCTGGACGATACGACGGCTCACTTCGACATTCCGCAGGAAATCCGCGACTTTTACAAGATGTACCGCCCGTCGCCGCTGGTACGCGCCTATTGCCTGGAGAAGGAGCTTGGCACGCCGGCGAAGATTTACTATAAGTTCGAAGGCAACAACACCTCCGGCAGCCACAAGCTGAACTCGGCCATCGCCCAGGCTTATTATGCGAAACAGCAGGGCCTTAAGGGCGTGACCACCGAGACCGGGGCCGGACAATGGGGAACCGCCTTGTCCATGGCCTGCGCATACCTGGGTCTGGACTGCAAGGTCTACATGGTCAAATGTTCCTACGAGCAAAAGCCGTTCCGCCGCGAGGTGATGCGCACCTACGGTGCCAACGTGACCCCGTCCCCGTCCGAGACGACCAACGTCGGCCGCAAAATCCTGGCCGAACACCCGGGAACGACCGGCAGCCTCGGCTGCGCGATATCCGAGGCCGTGGAGGACGCCACGACCCACGAAGGTTACCGTTACGTGCTGGGTTCCGTACTTTCACAAGTGCTTCTGCACCAATCGGTCATCGGCCTGGAGACGAAAGCGGCTCTTGACAAGTACGGCATCAAGCCGGACATCATTATCGGTTGCGCGGGCGGCGGCTCCAACCTGGGTGGCTTGATTTCCCCGTTCATGGGCGAAAAGCTGCGCGGCGAGAACGATTACCGCATCATTGCCGTGGAGCCGGCAAGCTGCCCAAGCCTGACGCGTGGAAAATATGCCTACGATTTCTGTGACACCGGCATGGTCTGCCCATTGGCGAAAATGTACACGCTCGGCAGCGGCTTCATCCCGTCTGCCAATCATGCGGGAGGCTTGCGCTACCACGGCATGAGTTCCGTGCTCTCGCAGCTTTACGATGACGGCCTGATGGAAGCGACCTCCGTGGAACAGACGGCCGTGTTCGACGCCGCCACCAAGTTCGCCCGCGTGGAAGGCATCCTTCCTGCACCGGAGAGCAGCCACGCCATCAAGGTGGCCATCGACGAAGCCTTGAAATGCAAGGCAACCGGCGAGGAGAAGACCATCGTCTTCGGCCTGACCGGAACCGGCTATTTCGACATGGTCGCCTATGGAAAATACAACGACGGCGAGATGCAGGACTATATCCCGACGGACGAGGACCTGGCCGTCGGATTCGCCGGACTGCCGAAAGTGGATTTGTAATTCTTATCATGATTTACGGGTAATCGAGTAGGAGGCGGTGACTAGCCGCCGTCCTCTCACGGCATCGGACATACGGTTCTCGTATCCGGCGCTTTCAATAGTTGACGTGCACCGACTGATAGGCGGTGGCTAAATCATAAAAGCCGCTGTTTATCAGTCTTTCTTTTGTCATTGCCATGTTTATGGCAACCATGTGTATCGTGAACCAATATCCCCTGCGACTGTTTCTGGCCTGCAACGCCAAGTCCCTCGGCAAAATTTCATCTATACCAGACATAATGATGTCATCACGCTTCTTCATGAAGGGGAAAACGCCTGCGCCACGGCATATATTGCAGGCCTGCAGTCATTTCCCGACAGCCCCAACATCTTATTATGCCTATACTACCAAAATCATGTCAGAAATTTCCAAAATCCTCGAACTGGAAGAGGAACATCAAAAGTACGCCGAATTGTACGAGAAAACCAAGGCGGCGGTTTCGGAAACCAATGTACAATATCATTATTTTTTCGGCAGCACGAAGTTGCAAACGAAATACATCAAAGAAATAAATTCCAAATTATAAAAACCGCCCTAACGAACTTTTATCGCCGGGGCGGTTTTTATATGAATACTTATGGAAGTCCTTTTCGCCAAGTTCAGACTTCGCTATGCTTAGGATTCACTAACTTGCTTTCGGTCACGCAAACGCCTTCACTTTCTCATAAATGCTCTCCGCATCCAATCCATATTTCTTCACCAGTTCCACG
This sequence comes from Lachnospiraceae bacterium, assembly GCA_910574865.1. Lineage (GTDB taxonomy): Bacteria > Bacillota > Clostridia > Lachnospirales > Lachnospiraceae > Schaedlerella. The sequence continues at coordinate 464,041 of CAJTDN010000001.1, forward strand.
GCCGGGCCGGATTCCCCGAACGTGTCGTTGACGCCAATCTTAAGCACCTTCGTCGGCGCCTTCTCGGACAGCACGTCGCAGACGGCGCTTCCCAGTCCGCCAATCACGGAATGCTCCTCGACCGTGACGACCTTGCCCGTCTCCTTGGCGGCCGCGACTACCAACTCCTCATCCAACGGCTTGATGGTGTGGATGTTGATGACCTTCGCCTCGATGCCGTCTGCCGCCAACCTCTCCGCCGCTTCCAGGCAGTTTGCCACCGGAAGTCCGGTCGCGATGATGGTCACGTCCTTGCCCTCGCGCAGCACCACGCCCTTGCCAAGCTCGAACTTGTAGTTTGCGTTGTCATTGATGACCGGCACCGCCAGCCTGCCGAAACGCATGTAAACCGGTCCCTGGTGCTCGTAGGCCGCCTTGACCGCCGCCTTTGCCTCCACGTCGTCGGACGGATTGATGACCACCATGCCCGGAATCGTCCGCATCAGCGCAATGTCCTCATTGCACTGGTGGGAAGCCCCGTCCTCGCCTACGGAAATTCCCGCGTGGGTCGCTCCAATCTTCACGTTCAGCTTCGGGTAACCGACGGAATTGCGCACCTGCTCGAACGCACGTCCCGCCGCAAACATGGCAAATGAACTGGCAAACGGTACTTTCCCGGTAGCGGCAAGCCCCGCCGCCACGCCAATCATGTTACACTCCGCGATACCGCAGTCAATATGACGCTCCGGAAACGCTTTTTTAAACACACCGGTCTTCGTGGCCGCAGCCAGGTCCGCGTCCAAAACCACCACGTCGGCATGCTCTTTTCCCAATTCGGCCAAAGCATTACCGTAGCTTTCTCTTGTTGCGATCTTCTTTACTTCTGACATAATGCTTCACCCACTTTCTCCAAATCTGCCATGGCCACCGCGTACTGCTCGTCGTTCGGGGCCGCGCCGTGCCAGCCAACTTGGTTCTCCATGAAGGACACGCCTTTTCCCTTTACTGTCTTGGCAATAATTGCCGTCGGCATCCCCTTGGTTTCGCGTGCCTCTTTAAACGCCGCGTCAATCTGGTCAAAATCATTTCCGTCGATGGTAATCACGTGGAAATTGAACGCCTCGAACTTCTTGTCAATCGGGTACGGGGAATTGACCTCCGTAATCGGCCCGTCAATCTGCAGGTTGTTATTGTCCACGATGACGACGAGGTTGTCTAATTTACGGAAACCGGCCAGCATGGAAGCCTCCCATACCTGCCCCTCCTGAATCTCGCCGTCACCAAGCAACGTATAAACCCGATAATCGTCCCCCGACAGTTTCGCGGAAATCGCCATCCCGACCGCCGCCGAAATGCCTTGTCCCAGGGAACCGGACGACATGTCCACGCCTGGGATGTGCTTCATGTCCGGATGTCCCTGCAGGTAAGAACCCGTGTGACGCAACGTCTTCAAATCCTCCACCGGGAAATATCCCCGCTGCGCCAATGCCGAGTAAAGTCCCGGCGCCGTGTGCCCCTTCGACAACACGAAACGGTCACGTTCAGCCTTCTTCGGCTCCTTGGGGTCAATGTTCATCTCTTCAAAATATAAATAGGTAAAAATGTCGGCCGCGGACAACGATCCACCCGGATGTCCGGCCTTCGCGCTATGTACGGCGGTCACGATGCCCTTGCGAACCTCGTTCGCCGTCTTCTGCAATTCTAATTTATTCATAATTGATTTTTCTCCATCTTTTATTCAACTAATGCTCCATGAACCGTAACGAATTTTCTATTCAACCGATTATTCTCCGAACACGGCTTTGTAGTCTGCCTGGAATTTCGCGATGCCCGCGTCGGTCAACGGATGATGCGTCATCTGCTCGATCACGGAATACGGCACGGTGGCGATGTCCGCTCCGGCCAACGCGCAATCGGTCACGTGCATCGGGTTGCGCACGCTCGCCGCAATAATCTCCGTCTCGATTCCGGCAATGTCAAACACCTCGGCAATCTCGGAAATCAAATCCGTCCCGCGCACGGAAATGTCATCCAGCCGACCCAGGAACGGAGAAACGTAGGTCGCGCCGGCCCTTGCCGCCAAAAGTGCCTGGTTCACGGTAAAAATCAAGGTCACGTTCGTCTTAATCCCCTCGGCCGTAAGCACCTTGCAGGCTTTCAAACCTTCCGCGGTCATCGGAATCTTCACCACCATGTTCTGGTGAATCTTGGCAATCTCGCGTCCCTCGGCAATCATGCCCTCGGCATCCACCGTCGTGGCCTTCACCTCGCCGCTGATTGGTCCGTCCACGATGGACGCGATCTCCGCAATGACCTCCTCGAACACGCGTCCTTCCTTGGCAATCAAGGACGGGTTCGTCGTCACTCCGCAGATGACGCCCATGTCGTTCGCCTTCTTAATGTCTTCCACTTTCGCCGTGTCAATAAATAGTCTCATGATTTTTGTTCCTCCATTCATATTTGGTTGATATTTGGCCGCGGCCGGCACCCGCCGTTCTTCTGACGCAAATCGCCGATATTTCCTCCAAGCATTCCTCTTTCACGTCCGTTCCTGCGGCGATGCCATTTTCGTGCTTCAACAGTTATCATTGTAACTTCAAACTTGTCTTTGGTCAACCCCCCTCATCTTTATTAGTAATATTCAAAATTGATTAATTCAAAATTATTAATTAAAAATACAATATCCACTTTATACTCCGAATCTCTTTTTCAAAAGATCCGTTAATTCATCGTATTCTTTCTCATTTTGGAATATATGCCTTTGTTTATAATTTACTAATATTATTAGACATCCTATTTATTTTACCGTAAAAGTCCGTTAGAATTCATCCCCGGCCAATCACCACGCCGATTGGCTGGGAGGATGCACATAAATCCGGTCGATGCATCACCCATTTTGCCGCAGGCAATTTAACCTCGACCATGACTGTTCCCACAAGCCCCGCCCCAATATCGGCAAGCATACAAGTAGCCATTGTATTTACGGCTACAAGAAAGCCCCCAACGACAAAGACCGCTGGATTATTGACGAAGATGCCGCCCTCATTCCAAAAGTGTGATATGATTTTGGGAAAAAGTTTCGGATTTGATGTAGTATTTGCCGCTGAAACCGTAGTATATAGGTGAAGCCGGAAAAGAGGCGGCCAAACAAAGCGGTACTTACACGATTGCCATGTAGGAAATCAAAGCCTATATAGCAGATCCGAACACAGTGGAAGCCGAGATTGAGGCCAAAGAGTTAGAGCGTATCATTGAGAGTTTTCTGGACACACTGACCCGTATCCATCAAAAAATAAAAAGCCATCTACCACACAAACATCATACGGTGAATTGAAAGACGATTTTATTTATTTAGGTGTAATTGAAAGCGATGTTACCAACTTTCAAGGTGATACTGACGCAGGAAATACTTTGGACGGTGTCCCCCGTTTTTTACAATGAAAGGGGATATTATGGCAAAATTTAAATTACTGTGAAACATAATCTTCCGGGCAGCCAAAAAAGCGCAAACTTCCCCTATCAAGCTTAAAAGAAGTTTTTGAGCCTGTCTGGAAGACTCAGGCGGCAACTACCGGGGCTTCCCAGCCAAGTGCTTTTAGCTTTTTGAGATACGCATTGATTTTGCGTTCTTTGTTGAACTGGTTATAATAATCAGCTCCAAGATCCTTGAACACCACTCCGTCTTTGAGGATATGGTAAATGGCTATGAGCATGGAATGGGCGATTGCGACATAGGCTCTCTTCTTTCCCCTGTGGGAGCTGATCCTCATGAACTGCGCATGGAAATAGGACTTTTTATTCTTTACGGCTGCATGTGCACAGGTAATCAGGGTTGTCCGCAAAAGGGAGTTCCCTTTTCTGGTCTTGCCGGACTTCCTCTTCTTGGCGCTTTCATTATCACCGGGGCATAATCCGGCCCATGAAGAGATATGCTTGTCCGTAGGAAAACGTCCCA
>CAJTDN010000002.1 GCA_910574865.1 Lachnospiraceae bacterium
ACGACAGGTACACGGCCTATTCCAGGATTCCGAGCCGTAAGAAGGAAAGCGGGTAGATTTTTTTAGTCACAAATGTTACAAAAAAGCTTGACCACTACACTGTGGTAGATTTCTTCAATCTGCTTCTTGGCCGCTGCTTTTTGGGCATAGTAATCCGCCTTCCGGTGTTTCCGATAGTTATAGTAGGCATTCGGGCAGATCCCCAGCCGCCTCAGCAGCCAGCGGATGCCGAATTCTTCCTGATGTTGATCGATGAACCGGTAAGCCTCTAACCGATTTCCTTCGCAAAGAATGCCGCCGCTTTTTTTAAAAATGCAATCTCCTTTCGCAATTCTTCGTTCTCCCGTTTTAACCGGAGATTCTCCTTCATGGAGTCATAATCTTCTTTGGCTTGAGGGTTTGTCTGGCATTCTTTGCTGAATTCGCTGCACCACTTGGAGATGCTGGCCTTGGATACGCCATACTCGGCGGTGATGCTCTTGTAGGTTCGCCCTTCTTCCTCATGGAGGCGGACAATCTTCTTCTTAAATTCGGGAGTGTAGTTTTGTGACATAATGTGTACCTCTTTCTTTGTATTTTTGATTATATCCCATTAGCCACTCCCGTTACAACTTTAGTATAGCACTTTAAACCTACTGAGGGGCAAATTACTGCCATTCCTCAGTCGCTCTACCAATTGAGCCAACTGTTTCTCCATAATAGTCCTTGTAAATTTTGCGCAAGAAGAAAGAGCCCTTGTTAGGACTCCTCTTCGTGTTTCTTAAACTTGCTCTTGATGTACTCTGTGATGTCGCTCCAGTAGAACCAAATGTACGGAACAATCATCGAAATTACCAGCAGCACCGAATATCCTTTCCAGTGCTTTTTCAGCCATTTCCATGACGGTCTCATAACCATTTCGTTGTATTCCTTTAATGCTCTCATCATAATTGTACCCTCCTGAAATTAGTTTTTTTCCATAAAAGCCCTTGCATTTTTTGCGTATGTAAAAGCGAAGAGACCGTGTCTCCACAATCCCTCAACTCTTTACAAACCAATCGCTGCCAGAAGCTTTGTAAGTTCGTCTTTACCCAATTCCGCATCTACATTCAAGTGAACATGAGCCGTTCCGTCCGTAACCGTTGCCGTAAATTCATTCAGCTGAATATCCACTTCGTATCCTGCCTTTTTCTTTACCTCTCTTTTTACAAACTTAGCAATCAAGTTCCTCAAGAATTTTGAGTTGATTTTCATTTCGTCCATACTCCTTTTCTCCTTTCCAAATCGTTGGTTTTCATAAAGGTAGTTGTATTTCAAGCGTAAAGAGAAAGAGCCCTTGTTAGGACTCTCTCGCATACTGTAATTTCTGTAATGATATACGCATTTTTGTCAGTTCATTTCTGAGCGTTTCAATTTCGTACCCATTTTTACTCCGTAATAACATATCCTCAAATATGCGTATTTTGTTGTTTAAATGTCTCTCCGTTTTGCTCATCCTTTTCTCCTTTCGTAAATACGTAGCTTTCCATAAAAGGAGTTGCAAAATTCGCTAAATATCACGCCGGTCAAACACTGTTTCCCAACGTTCTCTTGGTATTGGCTTCATCTTCAAAGCCCACATGATTTGCCTGACTGTGACCGTTGGGTAAAGGTCATCCACACAATCGCCTGCTCTGTTTTCAAAATATTCCTTGAACTTCGGATGCAAATATAAATCATCCGTAATCCACGAATCTACCTCACTCCACCAGGTACTCTTGGTTTTAGTATCAAAACGCTGTTGAATAACAGCCAGTCCTCTTTCACCAATCTTGAACAAAGTGCAGCTGCTATAAACTGGATGATTGCATATATAGCGTTCTCCATACATGGAGAGATAAATCATCGGTTTTTCATAATGGTATCGCATATCCTGCTCCTTAACCGCAAGAAGAAAGAGCCCTTGTTCAGGACTCCTTCATAATTGACGCATAAGCGTTATCAATTATCTCTTCTGCATATTTTTTAATATCTTCTTTCGTCACATCGAATTCTTTAAAAACTTCATTCATAGATTTCATTTGAGAAATGGCTAATCCCGTTCCTTGTTGACAATGATACAGATTTCGTTTCTTAGCAAATGTATTAAGAAGCCTATAAATCCCTTTACGATTCCTTGTTAATTCATAAAGCCTCTTAAAATTTACCGCTTGGTTCGTATGATAATCAACTCTCCTCTTGATCCTTTCTGTTTTCTCACTAAAATCTCTTAATTCTTCAATCGTCATCATATCTTGTGACCTCCTTTCATAAGAGCAGTTGTTATCTATGCGGAGAAAAACGAAGAGTCCATGCGTTTCGCACGAACTCTCCGCTTATTTGTTTCCAAATTCACTTCTTTGTCGGTCTGAATCGATTGAACAATCCTCTGAATGTCGTTGATGTATAAGTTCCCGTCTCCTCAAATTTGAATCCTCTCTTCATCCAGGTCGCATAGAAAATCAACGGCAATACAATTTCTGCCGCCGCTATTCCCAGTTTGAAATATCGGTCTTTAATCTGTTCCGCCAGCTGATCTTTCTTGAACTGTTCCTCGCGAGTCTGTCGATCAAGCTCATCCTGTTCGTGCTGTGCATCTACATCCCTACGATATACCTTTTCATCGTAATCAATGTCGGCCTTTATATCCTCTAATCCTAATCTGTAGAGTTTGGTGACATTTTCCACTGCCGTCTGCTGCTCTTTGCTTCCCGATTCAAGATTACTCAAACCATTAAGTTGACTTAAAATCTCATTTGCCAACGCCTGCCTAATTTGTTCATCCATCGTTTTCTTCTCCTTTCAATGATGAATTTTTATGTTCCATAACAGAGAGTGTTATTTATGCGTTCTGCCTTTATTAACAACATTGAGTTTTACCATTGGTTGTGCCCTCAGTCTATCGATGTCCAATCTTGAAATTTCAAGGAACATATAGGAACCGTCCTCCGGATCATCTGCGATTACCAAATTTCCAATGGTATCCTTTCGCAAAACATGTAGAGTCGCGGCAACACCAAGCAAAACCCCAATAATTACTCCAACTACTATCAGCACTTTTTTCTCCTTTCCGAAAAGTTCTCCCAAATTTCTTACCCGGGAATTTTTCCAAATACCAAAATAGCATGTTTTTCCGTTACCTTCGTTCTGAAAACATAAAAGAAAAGAGCCATTGCTGGCTCAATCTTTCAGGTATCCGACTTTATAAAGAATCTTTCCGATAACTGCCCAAAACTTTTGTTTGACTGTCAATGTTCTCCAAATAGTCGGGTCAATCGTTATTTTTCTTTTCATAAATATCACGCTCCTTTCATAAAGAGCCATGCAAATTTTGCGCAAGAAGAAAGAGCCCTTGTTCAGGACTCTATCTCCGTTTTTTATTTCGTAGGTTCATTTTCTTTAATAAGCTTGTCTTTTTCTTCAACCGTTTTGTTTCCGGTTTGTGCCTCCAGCATAACCTTACATCCGCTGATATAACCCTGGCATTCTTTCTGATAGCCGTAGCTTCTTATTGCGTATATAGATAATGCTAATCCTCCGATTCCAAAAACCGTGTTTTTGATAACATTTTTATTAAGCATAATGATGCCCTCCTTTCATAAAGGAGATTGTATTTATTGCGTGCCCTTCGCTTTCTCATATGTAATATTCTTCCTAAGGCTGGACCAGGGAATATAACGATCTTCTCTGCAAACCGGGCAAAAGAACTTGTTGACCTTTCCGCCGATGTCAACGAACTCCTTACTTTCGCCCTCTAATCGGCTACCACATATCGGACAGCTAAAGCGATAGGTCTGCTTAATGGCTTTCTCTATAATCTTCATACCTCAGTCCTCACTTTCTTATCCGATTTAATATCCAGAAGAAACGTCTGTACAATTCGTAGTAGACATCCTTGCAGCAAGGCACGTTTACTCTTGCTCTCAGATGGTCATAGGAGATTCCCTGGGTAACGGCTTTCAAAATATAATCGCCCAACTCCGCATCCGTTTCCGCAGCTGCTTTCTCAATCAATCCCATCCGCTCGGAATAAAACTCTCTCGCCTCCACACACTTGGCAGTCGGATCACCGATACTTCCAGTGAGCTTAACTGCATCAATCGGGCTCTGGCTCAAACCGCTTAGTGCCGCCCTTGCTTTCTTCCAAATCGGATACTGAAGACAAAAGTGCTTCAGTTCATAGTACCGATGCTTCTCAATCCAGTACGGATTCTTCTCCGACAACTCTGGCCGTATCGTTGTACTCATTTTCGTTCTCCTTTCCACACATAACCCGTTTCCTCGAACAGCAATTTGGGAGAGATATAGAAGTTGATACGTCCATACTTGCTATTCATCTCCTCAATGTCCGTAATCAGCTTTCCATTCCTTGTCGCTTTTCCGATTGGCAGCCACCCAGATATGATGCCGGCTCGGACCCACGAAGCATCTTTTCCGTATACTTTGGCCGCTACGGAGACGGGAACAGAACCACTCGCAAATTCTTCCATCTGCGTCTACCTCCTTTCTACGGCTATTCTAGGTTAAGGACGGCTGTTAGTAAAAACAACCTCGGTGGAAATGGAGCAAGAAGAAAGAGCCCTTGTTAGGACTCCTCTTCGTCGTTCTTTTTAGATTTTCGATATTTATAGATTGTTCTTGCTCTCTCAACAATGAAGCCACAACACACTCCTACTCCAAGTAGTACCGCCCCAGTAATTATGCCTTGTCTGTACATATCCGCGCCATAAGCTACCAAAGCTTCCATATGTTCTGGAATAAGTTGTTCAATCTCTTTCTTTTGATTTTCTGTAATAATCATAAATATCACGCTCCTTTCATAAGAGCAGTTGCGATTTTTGCGCTTTCCAGCGAATCATAGTCATCTCGCACGGGTAATCTTCGTACCCCATCGTTTCCGGAGTAATGAACCCCTCCAAGACTCCACGAATAATTTCTGCCTCGTACTGCTTGTATGGAAAAATATCCTCTGGCAATTCTCTATGTAGCCTACCGCATTTCGGGCATCGCAATCTTCGGATCATAGTCCGATTCGTAACACGTCCTTTTGTCCGTACAATCCGTTTTACCTTATCATAAAGTTTCAGCCGTCCGCCACACTTCGGACAGACCGTTTCATTCATGCTAACCGTATATCATCACCTCGATTCTTAATCTAGGTTAAAATATAACCTGCAAGAAAGTTTAAATGTAGGAGTTGACAATTCCTACACTATGATATATGATTGCTATGGATGTTGCAACAGAAAGGAGAGATGAGATGCTAATTAAATGTCCTGAGTGTGAATTGCAGATAAGCGATAAGGCTTTGATTTGCCCGCATTGTGGCTATCCAATTCAGCCGGATGCAAAGCCGCGGGTACCCCGAAAGTCAAATAAGCGTAGACGACTACCAAACGGATTCGGGCAGATCAGTGAGATTAAGGGACGTAATCTTCGTAATCCATTTCGAGCAATGGTAACAGTCGGAAAGACCAAAACCGGCAGACCGATTTGCAAGCCCTTGAAACCAGAATCGTATTTTCCAACTTACAACGATGCCTATGCGGCCCTGGTGGAATATAACAAGAATCCTTATGATCTTGGTCCAGCCATCACAGCAAAGGAACTATACGAGAAATGGACAGAGAGCTATTTTAAAACCTTGAAATCGGATGCGAGTGCAAGAGCAGTAGATGCCGCTTGGGCGTATTGTACGTCTGTATACGATATGAGAGTGATGGATATCCGTGCCAGACATGTGAAAGGCTGTATGGAAGAGGGGACAGCGATTGTAAAAGGAAAAGAGCAACATCCCAGCGCTGCCATGAAAAACAAAATCAAGTCCTTGTTCAACCAAATGCTAGACTATGCTTTGGAATATGAACTTGTAGATCGGAATTACTCCAGAACTTTCAACCTGTCGGATGAAGTCATCAAAGAAGTTACAAGTGTCAAGAAAGGTCATATCGCTTTTACGGATGAAGAAATTTCGTTGCTTTGGCAACATGTAGATGACAAACGGTATGTTGACGCAATCCTCATCCAATGCTATTCTGGATGGAGACCGCAGGAATTAGGTTTGCTGGAACTAGAAAACATTGATCTTGAAAACTGGACTTTCAAAGGCGGCATGAAAACAGAAGCGGGTACCGACAGAGTTGTTCCTATCCATTCAAGAATCCGCCCCTTGGTTCTTCGGAAGTATAAAGAAGCTGAAGCTCTTGGAAGTAAGTATCTGTTCAACTGCACCGATCCAGACAGTAACCGCAAAAATATAACGTTCACCTATAACCGATACCAGAAAGGTTTCACTCGAATCCGGACTGAGCTGAATCTTAATCCGGAACACCGTCCACATGACGGACGCACACACTTTGTCACCGCGGCCAAAAAAGCAGGCGTTGACGAATACGCAATCAAATATATGGTGGGTCATAAAATCTCAGACATCACCGAAAAAGTATATACGAAAAGAGAGTTTGAATGGCTCAAAGAAGAAATAGAAAAAATAAAATAGAATGTAATAGGTGTAGGAATATGGATGTAGGAGTGGTGCATGAATAATATACGAGTTACGTACATTTTACCGCTTTTTACCACTCCCAGCCACTTCTAAAACCCTTGAAAATACAGGATTTTTGTCAATTAGCCGACTTAGGCAGTTTCTATATTGAAAAGCACTTAAGATTTTCCTAAGTGCTTTGTTTTCTCCAGATATAAAATAATTTTAACTTTCAGATATTGGCACTTCTATTTTATCTCGTGCAATACAAACTCCATTTTTGACCAAATAACATTCTACATAATGTGCGCCCCTAAATGATGTTCTCTCCCTATGTATATCACTATTTGTTTTTATTACTTGCCCTCTTATTTGATTTAATCTAAGTGCTTCATCACCCACATTTCTTACTTTCCAATAAATATCACAAGAATCTACCCCTCCTGGCACATCACTACCTTGAATTTCAAATTTAAGAGATTTATTTTTTTTCAATAAAATGCCATGTCTTAGCATATATCTTAAATAAAATGGTCTATATCCATCTTGAGTGACTTCACAATCTATTTTAAGATTAAACTTAATATCTACTGAGCATATTTGATTAATAAATTGTTCTGTCCTTCTTGCAACAACCGTATATTCACTTTCCAAAAGATATTCATTTTCCGGAAATTCTTTTCCAAATATTTCCCCTAGTCTTTCATTAATATCTATTTCATCTCCATTATATTCTGAAATAATATTATATGCCTTATTTGCCTTAGTAATAAACTTTCCATTGTCACAATTATACACTTGTTGATTACTTCCCAAGGCATACCAATATGTTTGTTCTTTATCTAGCCCCTTTAGAAACTCAAATACAGCTTTTGCCATATTGAAATAATCAACATAATCAATATCCTTATATTCCTCATTTTCATTTAAAAATTTATATACTAAAGAATCAATCAACAACCCGCCAAACTTAAATCCAATATTATTCTTCCAAGCTCTAAGCATATTACAAATGTGAGTAAAAATATCATTTGTTTCCTCAGCCATTTTTTTGCTCGCCTCAATTTCTGGCAAAGGATCAGTCTTTTTCCACGAACCGCCATTATGTGTGTTTGGATATTTAAAGCTATCATCCTTCTGTCTAAATCCTGGTACTAACTCAACTTTATAATTTGTGAATTCAATTACAACAACTTGCCCATCTCCACTTATATCTGTTTTAGGGTATCTTGTTTTCAATATATTTTTGACCTCTTGTAACAAAGCAGATTGCCCATTAGAATTTTCTCCATACCCATCGAATTTCTTATATGTATCTTCCGGCAAATCAAAAATCAAATCTAAATCGCTTACTCCCTTTATTGCTGTACCTCTACCTACTGAACCCACTACATACATATGCTCTTTATCTTCTTTGTCTAAATTATAATATTCTTTATTTAGTTTCTTTGCAATTTCACCAATAGTTGTATTCATTTCCTCCAATTTATCAGGATTCAATCTCTCCACAAATACTTGAAAATCATTTGCTAATGACACTACTCTCTCTCCCTTCTCAATTCAATAGGTAAAAATTTATTTATTTCATCCTCGGAAATAAGATCATCCAAGTTTATTTTTAAAGCTTTACTTGCTTCTATATATGCTTTACTTGTTGTGTTTGGACTCTTTCTTGATATTTCCTTATAAGTATTGAGAAGTTCATCACGTCTTGTTATTATATCCTCATCATCCACAATATCTGCCCTTATATCAGCAATTAATGCAATATAATCTTCACGAAGTCCCAACCACTCAACAGCACACGCTTTATGTTCTTTTTCCATAGATGTAAAATCATACTTTTTCAAATACAAATTTACACCTGTACTTAATAAAGCAATTATTGCAGTTACTACTTTAAATCCAAATGAATCTACTCCAAATGCAACTGCTAATATGCCTGATGATGTAATTGCAGATAAACCTATTTTTAATATTTCTGTATAATCTCCCCTTTTTCTATATATGTCAGCTTGTTTTTCTTGTATCTTATGTGTCCAAGCTGTCTTTCCAAGTAATTGCTCTATTTCTGATTCTATAACATTTCTTTTTTCCATAATCCAAACTCCATTCATCGGTTATTAGCACTCTGGTTTATTGAGTGCTAATAACCTACCACATATTTCCTCTCTTGTCAATAGAAATGCATTATGGTTAATCTTAATTTAATATAATTTTTATGCTTTAACAAATATTATTCATAAAAGCCATGTTCCTCAATGCCTTTTTCTAAAATGGTATGTATCAGTTCCTCCAGCTCCACACCGTTTATCTCGCTGACCACGATCAGCTTTGCAAGGGTATCTTTCTGTACGGATATGGCATACTGTTCCTCATCGGCACGAAGCTCATGGACGCAGATGCCAAGTCCGTCCGCAATCCTGCACACCACGCCAAGCTCTGGCTCTCTGATGCCCGCCAGAATATCCATGATTGTCCTCTCCGGCACTCCCGACATTCTGGAAAGCTCCATAATGCTGATTTCTTCCTCTTTCATCACATTTAATAACTTATCTCCGGTTGTAAACATATCCTTTTCCTCCGTTTTAATAATTTGTTGTTGTCTGCATTTTCATAGCAGTCTTTATTCTTGGCACAATGAAATCTTCTATATAGGATTTTTCCATTTCTGTAGCCAGCCAATTACGCCCGTTTCTAATACAGGCTTCTATTTCTGTTCCACTTCCTGCAAAGGGAATATAAATCAGATCCCCTTTTCTGCTGTGACCAACTACAAGCCTTTCTGCTGTTTCATATTTTTTCTGTGTCCGGTGCTTGGTATATTCCTGTTTTGTCATGGTTTTTGGTATGTCCCAAAAATCCCTCATCTGTTTTCCGCCATTTAACCGCTTTAAATTGTCATGGTTAAAAATCCATCCTGTTTTTGATTTGCAGTACCAGACCGCATATTCCGCCGAAAGTGCATAGGATCTCCGGGTGGCATTTGGCGGTGAATCACGTTTCACCCATGTTATCAGTCCTTTATAATACATACCTGTTTCTTCCAAATATTTCTGCACCTTAAATATGCTGATATAATTTCCCCAAACAATAATGCTCCCATTTTCTTTCAGTATTCTTTTTGTCTGGCTAACCCATTTTCTTGTAAAATCACAATACTCACTATCACTGCCGAATATATCCCATGATTCACTCATTCCGGTAATTACGCCATGCGAACGGTCTGAAAATGCTTTCTGCTTGGAAATTCCATACGGCGGATCAGCAATAATCAGGCTTACACAAGCATCTGGAAGGGATTGCATATACTCCCGGCAATCCCTTTGATAAATTTGATTTAATTCCATTTCGTCTGCTCCTATTTATTTCTTCTTCCCGCCAGAAGATTTCTTTTTCGGAAATTCCATGACAAACTTAAACTGAATCCCACTTTTTTCTTCCCCGTCTTTGGTGTAGCGGTATTCCTCCGTCCCACTCGGAATGATGTAAGCGTCATAAGGCTTGCCCGCCTTGCTCTTTAACCCTTTTAACAGGATTTTCTTCCCGGCAAGCATATCCTTCACCTGTGCATCGGTAAGGGCAGCACCCATTACCCGGCTCACGTTCATACCGCATTTTTTCACGCAGTAAGCGCCGAATTTTCCTTTTACCACCTGACCGCCGCAGTTCGGGCATACCCCAAGAGCCGCCTGCTCCTGTGCGAACATCTTTTTCTGTTCGTCACTGACCTCATGGTAGGTGTGTATCAGCTCCGACACCATGTTTTCAATGTCCGCCATGAAATCCTCCATAGGAAGCTCCCCTTTTGCTACCAGTGTCAGGGCATTTTCCCAATCTGCGGTAAGTTTCGGGGACTTCACCACATCCGGCAGCACCGTAATCAGCTTCATTCCGTCCTCTGTTGGTATGATCTGCTTTTTCTCACGCTTCACAAACCCGTCCTTGACTAACTTCTCAATGATGTCTGCCCTTGTCGCAGGCGTACCCAAGCCTTTTCGTTCCACGTCATCGCCCATATCTTCCGCCCCGGCACGTTCCATTGCGGATAATAATAAATCTTCCGTAAAGTGCTTCGGCGGGGAAGTGAAATGCTCGCTGACTTTCGTCTGCACACCGTCAAATGCCTGTCCCTCTGACAGTTCCGGCAGCTTCTTTTCTTCTTTTTCTTCCTCCTGATTCCCGGTGATTTTAAAGGAACGCTTAAAGGCATCCTCAAAAGACTTCCACCCGTTATGCGTGACGGACTTCCCGGAAACCGCAAAAGTATGTCCGCCACAGGAAAACTCCGCTTTGACTGTTTCATACAGATGTTTCTCCCCGGTGGCGCATAACAGGCGGTTCGCAACCAAAGACAGAATTTTACGCTCCGTTTCCGGCAGTGCCGCAAGGTCAGCTTTCTCTATCTCCATTGTGGGGATAATGGCGTGGTGGTCTGTCACCTTTTTACTGTTCAAAATCCGTTTTATGTCCGGTCTGGAAGCCTTGTTTTCCTCAAACATCAGGCAACGGAATACCGCATCAATCACGCCCTCTGCGGTATTCCCCATGTCATCGGATAAGAACTGGCTGTCTGTCCTCGGATATGTAGCTAACTTTTTCTCATATAAACTCTGCGTATACTCCAAAGTCTGCTTTGCGGTAAATCCAAACAAGCGGTTCGCATCCCTCTGGAGCGTGGTGAGGTCATAGAGTTTCGGCGGCATGACCGTTTTTTCTTCTTTCACAACAGACGTGGTGAGAGCCTGCCCGTCCCGGCAAGCCCCCGCAATCTCATCCGCTTTATTTTTATCATCCATGCGCCCGGTGGAGGCATCCATCCCGTCCATCAGGATATGCGCCATGTAATATTTTTCCTTCCGGAAATTCATAATCTTTGCTTCCCTGTCCACCAGCATCGCAAGGGTGGGTGTCTGCACCCGCCCCACCTTTAACACTTTTCCTCCATACAGGACAGTAAACAGCCTTGTACCGTTGATACCCACAAGCCAGTCCGCTTCCTGCCTGCACAGTGCGGAATGGTATAGGTTATCGTAATCTCTCCCCGGCTGTAAATTCTCAAACCCTTCACGGATTGCGCTTTCCTCCATTGAGGAAATCCACAGGCGTTTGATCGGCTTGTCACAGCCTGCCATTTCATACACAAGGCGGAAGATAAGCTCGCCCTCCCGTCCGGCGTCAGTGGCGCAGATTGTAGCCAAAACGTCCTCCCTGTGCATCAACTGGTAAAGCACGTCATACTGCGCTTTTGTGTCCGGCTTCACCTCATACTGCCATGTTTCCGGCTTGACGGGCAGGCTCTCATATGTCCATTTTTTCCACTGCTCCCCGTAGCTTTCCGGCTGTGCCAGCTCCACCAGATGCCCTACGCACCAGCTCACAACATAACCGTTCCCTTCCATATATCCGTCATGGTTCTTTGCTGCG
The DNA here is from genome assembly GCA_910574865.1 of Lachnospiraceae bacterium. Taxonomy (GTDB): domain Bacteria; phylum Bacillota; class Clostridia; order Lachnospirales; family Lachnospiraceae; genus Schaedlerella. The sequence goes on from CAJTDN010000002.1 coordinate 11,909, forward strand.
CCGATTACCTCCGCAATGCTCCTTGCTACACTCGGTTTTTCCGCTATGACTAACTGCATTTATTCGTCCTCCCCTTCCTTATCTTCAAAAAAATCATCCTCATTATCCTCGTTTTCCTCGTCATCATCGTATTCTTCTTCCTCGTCCTCCTCCTCATCGTCCTCGTCAAGAAATTCCTCTTTCTTTTTCTTGGCTACCTTGAAATAATAGCCGCCGCCAATAGCCGCAACTGCCACAATCCCAAGAATGATATAGGTTGCTGCCGGATTTTCCCCTGTTTTCTCCGGCTCCGGTTCGGGTTCTTCGGTGTTTTCTCCCTCCCCGTCCTCTGCCGCTTCTTCCGCAGGTTCTTCTTCCGTTTCCTGTTCCCCGTTATTGTTGGGAAGTGCGCCCTCCGTCACAGGGATTGCGGATTCCAGTGCGGCGGAATTTTGCGGTAAGGTGTCGCTGTTGTCCGCTGTCACGTTCAGCAGGTCATTTTCCGTAACTTCCGTCAGGAAATAAACCACTTCTTCCTCCCCGTCCCGGTCAATGATAAGGTAGAACACTTTTTCCGATGCGGTCTGGATTGTATAAAATTCCTTCCCCGTTTCGCTTTTCTCCTTCTCCCCGGATTCCTCTTTCTTCTCCGATGCCGCCGCTTCCGCCATTGCCTGCTTTTTCTGCTCTGCAAGGCTGTTTTCGGAAACGGTGTTCCCGTCACTGTCCGTTTTGGTATGCTCCGTCACCTGTGCGGTAGCGGAAGAAGGCTTGGTTGCCTGTGCGGTTACCGGGAGCTGCTCTGCCGGGTTTTTCTCATTCCCGTCCGTTTTTTCCGGATCGGTGTAATAAGGATTAGCGGTTTTATAAACCTCTGACATATTCCCGGCATTGTCCATTGCGGAAATGGTGAAATACTGGTAGCCTGCGTCAAACTGCTGCAGGCGGATATTCAACACGCCATTGGTAAGCTCCTTAAACTCATACCCGTTCACATACACCGCCTTGATACCGGAATCCGTATCATGCGCCTGAACGGAGAGCAGACCGTCACTGACCGCAGCGTTTAAGGTAGGCTTCGTGAAGTCAAAGCACCTGATATATCGGTTTTTCTCATAGGTCTTGCCCCTCTGGTCTGTCACAAGCACATAGACGGTGGCATTCTCCGAAATCTCCACATACATATCCTCTGTGATGTCCGTCCAGCTCCCATTCTGCGCCACTTTCGCCTGCACCGTCTTTATGGAGAAGTTGCCGGAATGCGCCACATCTTCAACGGAGATATGTACCTTCGTGGTGTCATTGTGCCAGCCGGACGGAGTGGAGATTGTGATTTTTACATTCGGGTTCACATATTCGCATAAGCTGTAATCCCCCTTGCAGACCTCACAATCTTTATCAGTGGAATACTGTGTGCATTTTTCTTTACAGGTACATTCCGGCTCCGGCACTTCATTCCCGGATACCGTCCCGCCTTCCGTACCTTCCTCACTGCCGCCGGATTCCGTTTCTGTTTCCCCCTCATTCTCACCGGATTCGGCTTCCGTTTCCCCGGTTTCCTTATTTTCCTCTGTTTCCGCTTCGGTACTGCCTTCCTCTGACGCTCCGCTTTCCTCCGCATAAGCATCTACCGTATTCCCGCTGTTCACCATAAACGCCCCTACGGGCATACAGAACAATAATGCTGACAAGAGCAGCGACACCGCCGCCCTAACTGATAACTTTTTCTTCATTTCCTGCCATCTCCTTTGCGTTTTCTTTTTCTTCCAATAACTTCAAAATCTCGTCCTCGCTGAATTTAATGAGTAATTGCAGCTTCTCGGACGAGATTTTATGTTTTTCGATAATATCCATTTTTTCGGCTCTTTCCGCCATGCGCTTCTGTTCTTCCAAATCCTTCTTTTTTGCCTGTAAGGATTCAAGCTGCGCATCCACTTTGGAAAGCTCCTTTTCAATGCGTTCTTTTGTCATAAATCCTGTCCTTTCATAAAAAAGTCTTACATTTACAAGTGCCTTTGTGATAAAATAGTTTGACAATAGAAAAGCCTGAAATGCTCTGCACTCCAAGCTGGTCAGCGTGACGATTCCACGTTCTGATTTATGACATTGCCACCTATGGTATTTATCCTGATATTGTCAGGCTTTTTTATGATTTTTGCTTTGTGGTTGTCATACTTTATTCTCATATTGTCAAACTTAATTATTATCAGACAAATCCTTGTCTTTTTGCAAAACAGTTTGATAATAATAAGCTCCATAATTACAATTAAGTTTGATAATTTACTCCAAAACTTAATATCACGAAGCCATGTTGCAGAAAAGCAAAGAAGCATAATAAGAACCGTGCTACTTTAAGTTCCACGAAATCTCCGTTTGTATCAACTTAAATTGTCATTTTCTTTGAGTTTTATCAATCATAATTGTCAATTTCTTTGTGAAGCCGTTTTTATCAAACAAAGTTGTAAATTATCAATCTTTATTGCAAAATTATCAAACTTAATTGTCACTGGACAATCCTCCTTAATTCAATCTTCCAAAACTGTAAAAATGGCTCTGCCAGTAGGATGAGTTGATACTTGCGTAACTAATCGGATCTCCGCAGTGGATCATTGTCCCGTTGCCGCAGTAAATCCCCACATGGCTCACCGCCCCAGCAGAATTGTAAGTCCCGGTAAAAAAGATAATGTCCCCCGCCTTTGCGTCCGATGCGGAAACAGGCGTACACTGGTCATAAATTCCCTGTGCGGTAGTTCGTGGAAGGTTATGCACCCCGCTGTTGGTAAATACCCAACACACGAAGCCAGAACAGTCAAAACTTGTGGAAGGGCTTGAACCGCCCCACACATACGGGAATCCCAAATATTTAGCGGCTTCCTCCATAAGAGCCTGCACTGATGTGTCATCATAGGCGTCCGGCGGTATGGCGTTCCCCGGCAGACCTCCCGGCGTTTCCCCGTACAGCGTGCCTTCGCCCACATCGAAATAAAATAACGGGTTATAATACTCCCCGTCATACAAACATTCGATATGCAAATGGCTTCCTGTGCTGCTCCCGGTATTGCCCGTTGTGCCAATAACCGTCCCTTTTTCCACTGCCTGCCCCGCACTCACGCTGATGCTGTCCATATGGGCATATTTGGTTGTGTAACCGTCAATCTCAATAGCAACATAATTCCCGTAGTGGCTGTCATATGCCGCCGCTGTCACCGTACCGTCATGGGCAGCATATACGGTTGTGCCTGTGGGGACTGCTATATCCACGCCCCGGTGAAATTCCTCATTCCCTGTGCTTGGATTTTTCCGGTATCCATAATAGCTTGACACATAATAATACCAGTAAAGGTTAAGCGGCGAAGCGAACTCCTGAAGCAGACCGTTTGTTTCCCGGTACATGGCAAAAATCTCCGCCTGTTCCGTATCCATTTTCCCGGAAACAAGGTTCTCTAACGGTATGGCTGTAAGCGTTACTCTGAGAATACTGACCTCGTATTCTTCTTCCTCCTCATACTCATATTCTTCCTCTGTTTCTTCCCCTGTGACCGGATCAGTGACCGTCCTTGTGCCTGTCTTTGTGACCGTCCTTGTCCTCGTTTCCGTATCCGACGTGAGCGTCAGCGTATACATCTCATCAAAAAGAGCCTGTATTTCACTTTCCACCCCGCTTGCGGTAAATTCCGTATGGACTGCGGACAGATAGCTGATAAGGGTAAACGGGTTATGCCCGATTGCCCCAAGATTGTAGGAATATTCGTCATACCCCGGATAGTCCGTTTCCACCCGGTCAATCTCATTCTGCAAGTCAAGCTCCAGACGGGTAAACTGTAAATCGGCGGCGTCAATCTCCTTCGGCTTGCTTAAATAGCTTGCCGCTAAAATCGTGGACTGCGTATCCGCAAACATCGCCCCGCAGGACGATACGGAAACCATAATCATCATCAGGAGCAGAGCCATAATGCCCACCGTCACAAGCAAGCCCGCATTTCTCCTTGCGAACTCCTGTAACTTCCTCGCCACAGTGACCGCACCGTTTTTCGTCTTTTCAAACGCCTGCTCCGCTGTTTTTCCTGCCGCCGCTTTCTTCCTCGCCTTGATGTATTCCCGCTTAATGCGCTGCTTCTGTAACCGCTTCTGCAATGCTTTTTTCTGCATCTGCGGGTTTTCTTCCAAGAACTTCTGGTACTGGAAATTGACTTCCTTTTTAAACTGCTTCTTTTCCAGCTTTGCCACCTTCGCCCGCTGTTTCTGCTCCTTCCCTTTTATCTGCCTTTTGGCGAAAGAATAAACCGCTTCCCCTTTCTGCTCCGATTTGTGTGCGCCCTCCACCGCTGAATTTTCTTTCTCCGTTTCAGCGATTTTCCCATGCACAAAATTCCTGCCCTCATTCTGCATCCGGCGCATGGTGGTTTTGGGTATGCCCTCCTGCTTGAAAGGCTTCTCCTTATCCAGAGGGACAACTACATATTTTCCCTTCCCGGTTTTCTCGTCAAACACTCTCTGCAAGGTATATTCCCTTGTCTTTGGCAGCTTCGCCCTTGCCTTCTGTGCCTTTTTTGCGGCTTTTTCTGCCTGCCGCTGTTTCTTTTGCAGCTTTTTACTTCCGGTAAATTCAGAATCTCCTTCCCCCTGAAACAGATTCCCGGTATTCTCCGTAAAAGATTCCTCCGTAAAGGTTTTATTTTCCGGTTTTTCCTTCGTGCCGCCTTTATTCCGGTGTTCCCTCTGCACCCGCTTTTTATGGTATTTTCCCTTTTTCTGCGACTGTCTGTAAGTGTCCCTCCGGTGGTAATCTTCCGCATCCGGCTGTTGCTTCTCCCTGTCCTCCGTCTGGTTAAAATTCTCCTGCCCGGTAAATCCGCTGCTTTCCTTTACAAAATCCAGTTTTTCTTCCTGCCCCGGCTTTGCATCGGACTTTTGGACTTTTTGTCCAGAAGTGTTCCGGTACATCTGCTTTTTCGCATAGGTTTTTGAAGCATGGTTCGGTTTACGCTGTCCGGCATCACTACTTGTGGAATCCATGCTTTTATTCTCTGTAAACGTGCTGTTTTTTCCCGGCTGGCTCTCTTTGGACTTCTGGACTTTTTGTCCAAAAGTTTCCTGCTGTGCCTGCATACTCTTTTCCGTCTGCCTTTTGCCGCCCGAACTACGCCCCGGCTTCCCCGTGCCGGAATCCCTCGGCTGATAGGCAGCATTGCCACCGCCCGTAAAAGCATTGTCAGCTCCCTTATGGAACTCCGCATTTGCTTCTTTACGGTAGGCGGTATTCCTTCTTTTATTTTTCTGTGCCATTCCCATTTCCTCCAATGTCTATTGAAACTTACTTTTTACTGCATTTTCGCAATCCTCCTTACTGCTGTTTCATAATATTCCCTGTTGATTTCTGCGCCCAAATATCTCCTGTCTGTTTCTATTGCTGCCAGTGCGGTACTCCCAGTCCCCATAAATCCGTCAAAAATCAGTTCTCCCGGCTGGCTGGATATTTGAATCAGCCATGAAAGGAACACCACATTTTTAATAGTAGGGTGGTATATCCCGTTTTGCTTCTGCCAGACGGAATTATAAGTTGCTTTGGGATATTCAGTTCCAAACCAGCAGGCATTAAACCTTGTTTTATATTTCTTGCTTAATTCCCTGCCTGCATGGAATCTATTTCCCGCCTTTTTCCTGTTCTGCAGTAATGTTGTATGGTTAAAAATCCTCCTTCCTTTTTGGCAGAAAATAATCCACTCTGCATTATTGGCATAGCTGCCTTTTAAATCGCCAATGCCGCCCACCGTCCCCTTTTCTATAACCATGCAGTTTTTTATGGCAAATCCAGCCTGCCGCAGACATTCATAATGATATGGGTAACAGTCAAACCGGGTAAAGAAATACGCATGGGCGTTATCTTTCAAAATACGATAACTTTCATGTGCAAACAGTTCATAATCTATTCCCTCATCCCCGTCAAGTACCTGATGCCTGCTGTTGGTGAAATTGTTCTGGTAGGAAATTCCATATGGGGGATCGGTGAGTATCATCGACACATATCTGTCCGGCATCTGTGATACTAATTCCATGCAGTCCATACAATATATCTGGTCTGATAAAATAATACTGTTGCCAGTTTCTTCCCCCATATTTTATTCACTCCCTTTTGCTTCCTCCGGTTTTGTATTCATAATCGCAAAGGTCTTTGTATCTGCCGGGTACTTATCCACAAACGGGATAACCACGTTGTCAAACAGTATCAGACCGCTTCCCGGCTCGGAATTGGTGACGCGCATGAGCTGTTTCTCCGACAATCCCAACTTATCCGCCAAAATATGCTGGTCTTTGGCGTTCTGGTTTAACAGGTACACAAAATCGCTGTTCCCCAAGATGCCCTCGATTTCCTCTGATTTCAGAAAATCACCCACGTTCTGTGTCAGACCTGTCGGGATTCCGCCCCACTTCCTGAACCTTTTCCAGATTTCCACTGAATAAATGGCTGTCTGCTTCTCTTTTAAGAGCAAATGGAACTCGTCACAGTAGTACCTTGTGGCAACTTTCCGTTCCCGGTTCTGCGACACCCTGTTCCAGACCGCATCCTGCACAATCAGCATCCCAATCTCTTTAAGCTGGTTTCCCAAATCCCGAATGTCAAAGCACATGATCCGGTTGTGTGCGTCCACGTTGGTACGGTGGTTAAAATAATTCTGCGAGCCATGCACATACAATACAAGGCTGTTGGCAATCCGTACCGCCTTCTGCTTCGCTTCCCCCTGCATCTCCGGCGCAACGTCCCTCGGCTCATACTTTAACAGCGCATTATACAAATCTTCCAGTATGGGCATATTCTCCGGCTTCGGGTGCTTGAAATACCCGTCATAGATGTGCTTGATACAGGTGTCAATGATGCCCTTCTCGTCATTCTCCAGACCGTCCTTCCCTCCGGCAATCAAATCGCACAGGGTAATCAGGAAATCGCTCTTTAATTTCAACGCTTCCTTGTCCCCCTTATGGGAGAGCTGAATGTCCATCGGGTTCAGGTAATCCTTTGAATTGGTTGCAAGCCTTACCACCTGCCCATGAAGCGCCTGTACCAGCGGAAAATATTCGCCCTCCGGATCGCAGACGATTATATCGTCCTTTGTGATAAGGAAACAGGATAAAATCTCCCGCTTTGCGGAAAAAGATTTGCCGCTTCCCGGCGTTCCCAAAATCACCCCATTCGGTGTACGCAGCCTTTTCCGGTCTGCCATAATCATGTTGTTGCTGAGTGCGTTCAGACCGTAATAAATGGCGGGCGCAGGCATGAAAAGCTCCTGTGTACAGAAAGGCACAAGGACAGCGGCGCTTTTTGTAGTGAGGTTTCTTTCAATCCCCACATCGTTGCACCCAATCGGCGCACTCGCCATTAACCCCTGTTCCTGTAAATACTGCAAGCATCTGAGGTTGCAGTTCGCCTGCTGGATAATGCCGGACACCCTCTGCGTCAGGTTCTCCAGTTCCCGCTTCGTCCGCCCGTAGCAGGTAATGAGGAAGGTCATCTTGATAAGTTTCTGGTTGCTTGTGTTCAAATCGTCAAGCAGTTCCAGCGTGTCCTTCTCATAGGTCACGATATCCGTAGGCAGAATATCCATATCATAGCCGCTTCTTACTGCCTTTTTCTGCTCCTCAATCTTCATTTTCTGAATGTCGGTGAGCGCACGTTTTATCATCTTGATTGCTTCCACCGGATCAATGGTCTGCATATGCATGGTAAGGGTAAGGTTGTCATCAATATCCAGCAGCTTCTTAACCATTTCGTCCGTAAACTTCGGCGCAATCATGTCAAGGTAAGACACGCTCCCGTAAATGCTGCCGGACTTAAAGCGGCTCGGATAGCGGAAGTCAAACCCCGGCGGCGCAATGTAATCTTTGACCGACTTCCCGGATTCTGACAGCTCCTTAAACGAAAACCGGAAAGGCTCCATTGTACCCTGATTGAAATACTCATGCAGGATACGCAGCCTTTCCTTTCCGTCAAGACCTCTGGCATTCGTGCCGATATTGTTTAAATTGTGTACCACGTCCTTCTCGATATTGCCTAACTTGCTCTTTGCTTCCCTGTACCCGGTGCTTTCCACCCCGAAAATCAGGTACTTTGACTTAATGATTCCATTGTTGCCCTTTGCCGACTGGTGCTTTAACATCTGCGTGTACTCGTCACGAATATCGTCAAACGCATCACCCTGTAAGGAAATGTCGAACTGCTCCGCAAGAGCCTGCTCGCTGACCTGCCTGTTAAATAAGAACAATTGGAACTTTATGGACGGATCGAAGTAGTTAATCAGTTTGCTGTATTCTTCCAGAATATCCGCCTGATCCTCCACCTCCAGCAAGTCATAGTTGATGTCGTAAAACTCCACCATTTTCGTGTAATAACTGTCCGCCACCTGACAGATGCCGTCCCGGTACATTTTTTTGAATGTAATGGTTTTTTGTGCGGTGTCCGGCTTCGCCTGCTCTTTGCTGTTCCCGGCAAGCGCACGTTTCAGCTCCGCAAGGCGTTTCTTTTCCGATAAGGTCAGTCCCGCTTTTTCCTGTGTCTGTCTATTTTTTCCCGGCTTCTGCTTTTCCGCTTCTGCCTTTTGCTTTTTCTTCAAGGAAACATACCTCCTTCCTGATTTTTTCCCGTTCCTCCAACTGCTTGTAGAGGTTTTCCGATTTATACGGTCTGATTCCCGGCGTGAGTACCTTCTGCCGGAGCATGAAGTATAAAATCTTCTCTGCCGGGAAACCGTCTTTTTCATACATTGCCAAAAAGAAGAATGGCAGCATTGCGCCCACCATGATAAGCGCCGCCCCCTGTGTCCCCAATACCCCTTTGGTAAGGAAATACAAAGGCACTCCCACAAGTGCAGCCCCCGAAAAGCAGATAATCTGCCTTTTGGTGAGGTTCAACGCTACTTTTGTCTTGATTCCACTCAGGTCTTTTGGCACTGGTACGGATATTGCCATACTCTGCTCCTTTCGTGGTCAATGCCCGCCAAGTACAGTAATTTTGTACTCAATGGGCATTGAAAATTGATTTTGATAATGAGCCTGTCTTGAATAAACTGAAACAGAGGATTACGGTGTATGCCGCAACCGACCACAATGCGCTGTGTAAATTTCCTGCTACTGCCACGCTTGCCACAAGCACAGCATAGATCGCCACGCACACCATGATGAAGAACCCCTGAAAGGCAAGTGCGACAAGCCCTTTTAAGTAATTCGTCCCGATTGTACCCCATTCCCGGTTGGTGACTGTCGCTGCCGGGATTGGGGCAACTGACACATAAAGGTATATTTCAATCATGCGCCCATATAAAATGACGGTGATGAGGACGGACATGATTTTCATACATAAGCTGATGACCATAGTTTCCAGACCAAGACCGATAAGCTCCCCTATCCCCATTGTGTCAATCTGGCTGTTGAACATGGTGGTAAGGGTAGCCTGTACGTCAAGGCTTGTGGAGCCGGATATGGAAGATGCCGCCTGCGTCACCACATGGCTTCCCACATCAAACACCGCCATGACTATATCAAAGGTCTTGGAAAGCAGCATGACAGCGATACAAGCCTTAAATAAAAAACGGAAGAACAGGCTTGTATCAAAGTCATGCATATTGTTTTTGTCGATTACCATTGTTATCAGCTCATAGATCAGCACAAAACTGATTATCATGCCTGCTATGGGGACTACCACGTTTTCCGATAATGTCCGTATCATGCTGAATATGCCGGAGTTCCAAGTGCTTGGCGTCTTGCTGACTTCCCCCGCAATCGTGCCGACCTTATCATTGACGTCGGAAAACATGGTATCAAGGTTATTAAGTACCCACCCCTGCAGCATCTCCTTTATGAAATCAGTGATTTTGTCTATGATGCCGCCCATTTATCTTATGAAAACAAGCTGGAGAGCTGTGGAATCACCGTCTGCGCCACAATAATAATGCCCCCTCCACTCATAAGCTGCTTGATGCCCTGTGATTTTGCTCATGTGAGATAAAGAAGTAAAAGAAGTGTAAAAAATTTTGCCGTTCCCTGTCCGGCTGACTGCCGGACGGGTCGGGCTTTAGTCGGGCAATTCTACCTTGCCGACAAAAGAGTAATAGATTTCGATTTCCTGTCTGCGGAGCTTCCCCCGGCGTTTCCCGTCAAGGGCTTCCGATTCGTGGATTACGATTTTCTCCACAAACTCCCGTAACAGGGTAGGGGTGAGTTCCTCAAAGCTGGTGTACTTGCGGACTACTTTCATAAACTTCTCGGCGTTTGCCGTGGCTTCCAGCGTCCTTGAAAGCTCGCCCTGCAGAACGGCGGCACGCTCTTTCAGCTCCTTTTGCTCGGCTTCATAGTCTGCCGAAAGCTCCGTGAAACGCTCGTCCGATATGCGCCCGGTCACGCTGTCCTCATACAGCCGCTTGAAGATAGCGGAGAGTTCCGCAATCCGCTTTTCTGCTGCTTCCAGTTCTTTCTTCTTGGCGGCGTTCCGGCGTTTGCTCCCGTCCTCGGTCTGCTCGGTCAACAGCTTCATAAACCGTGCTTCATGCTTGGCGGCGTAACTGGTGACTTTCCGTAAATTTTCGGTCACTCCCTCGGTCAAAAGGTCTGTGCGGATAAAGTGCGCCGTACAGTCTGCCGTGCGCTTCTTGTAGCTGCCGCATATGTAACAGTCCTGCCGCCGCTTGTCCGTCTGATACCTCTGCTGGTACATGACGCTGCCGCAGTCGGCACAAAAGAGTATGCCGGAGAACAAGCCCACTTCATCATAGCGGTTGGGGCGTTTGCGCTGCTTGCGTAGTTCCTGCACACGCTCCCATGTGTCCTTGTCGATTATCTGCTCGTGGTGGTTCTCGAAGATTGCCTGTTTGTCCTCGCTGTTGTAGATAATCTTGCTGCACTTGTAGGATTGGGTGGTGGTCTTGAAGTTCACAAGGCAGCCCGTGTATTCCCGGTTTTCAAGGATATGTACCACGGTGTTCGCCGCCCACTTGCACTCATAGCCGGGGTGGTAGCGGCGGGTTCTCCCTGTCCGGCGGTATTCCAGCGTTCCCGGCGTGGGGATTTCCTGTTCCGTGAGCATACGGGCTATCTTGGTCGGTCCATTCCCGGCAAGGCATAAGCTGTATATCTGCTTCACCACGGGGGCGGCTTCCTCGTCAATGATGAAATTTTCGTCCTCGTCCATGAGGTAGCCGTACACGGGCTTGCTTGTGACAGGCTTCCCGCTCATGCCTTTTGACCTCTTAACTGCTCTGATTTTCTTGCTCGTATCCCTCACCAGCCATTCGTTAAAAATATTACGCAAGGGCGCAAAATCGTTGTCGCCCTGTGCGCTGTCAACGCCGTCATTGATAGCAATGAAGCGGACGCCGTTCTGTGGGAAAATCATTTCGGTGTACATTCCCACTTGAAGATAGTTTCGCCCTAACCTTGACATATCCTTTACGATAACCGTTCCCACAAGCCCCGCTTCAATGTCGGCAAGCATGGACTGGAAGCCGGGTCTTTGAAAATTTGCCCCGGAGAATCCGTCGTCCGTGTACCATTTGAGGTTGGAAAAGCCATTCTGTTTTGCGTAGGCTTCAAGGATTCGCTTCTGGTTGCTTATGGAGTTGGATTCGCCTTGAAGCGTGTCCTCGTGCGACAATCTCGGATATAGGGCGGTAATCAGTTTTTGGGTGGTCTGTCTTGTCATGGTTTCCTCCATTTCCGACAGCCAGCCCCACTATTCCGTAGGTTTATTATACCATAGGGCGGGGCTTGCTGTACAGTCCTTTTTGCTACTTTATGTCGAAAAATATCACATTATTTTATTAAGGCTTATCGCATTACATAGCGTGTGCGGCTGTTCCCCCGGCTGCGCTTTCCGCTTCCAGCACTTTCATCATCTTGTCGGCGGCGGTGGCGGTAGTGCCTTGCTTGAAATAGCCGGAAACCACAAGGACGGTGTTCCCCCGGCGTACTTCTGTCACGCAATCCGGGCGGCGGGCGGTAGTGGCGGTGCTTTTCTTGGGCGTGTCGGTCATAGGCAAATCTCCTTTCCGTTCAGCAGCTTTTTAAGGCGTTCCATTTTCTCCTTTGCTCTGGCTTTTCTGAAATTTTCCCCGGTAATGCGGACGGGGGTACACATTTCTGTAAGGCGGTCATAAATGCGGGCGTGGGCGGTGTCCTCCGGGTTCTGCAATTCCTCCAGCGTCAAATTTGTGGTGACAATCAGCGGCTTTTGGCTGCGGTATCGGCTGTCAATCACGTTATAGACTTGCTCTAAACCGTATTCCGTGCCACGCTCCATGCCGAAATCGTCAAGGATAAGCAGGTGGAAGCTGCAAAGGCGGGAGATATATTCGTTCCTGTCCTTGTAGCTGGCGGCAAGGTCATTGAGGATAAGGGCAAAATTTGTCATGCAGACAGGCACTTCCAGTTTCATAAGGGCATTGGCGATACACCCGGCAAAAAAGCTCTTGCCCGTGCCGACATTCCCCCATAACAGCAGCCCGTGGTTCTCCGCTTTCATATGCCCCCATTGCTCCACATATTCACGGGCAAATTCCATTTGCGGGCATTTCCCGTTGTCATTGTCAAAATTCCATTCCCGCATAGCCGGGTCGGTGAAGCCTTTCCGTTTCAGCCGTTCAACCGTGTCAAAATGTCTGCGTATATCCTCGGCGGCTTGCTGTTCGTCAAGGATTTTCCGCTTGCAGTCACACGCCCGTGGGTGTCGGTCACGTCCGAAAAGGGTCTTGCCCTCCGGAAAGTAGGCTTCTTTGGGCTGGCGGCATTTCCCGCAGTATAAAAGCCCGTCCTCGCCTATGTAGTCCTCCGGCTCTGTTTCCTGTGCCGTGGCAAGCCGGAAAATAGCGTTATCATAATCACACATAAAATCGTTCCTCCTTGTTCATGGTCTTTTACGCCCTGTTTACGGGGCGTTGTGTCTATGCGGTCAAAGGCTCTCGCCCTCTTTGTAGGAATAATCGGGGATTCCCTTTTTCGGCTTCCCCTTTGCCCTGTCATCAGCCGCCCAACGCCGGATAGTGGCGGCATGGTTCTTGTATTTCTTCCCGCTGGAAGCGATATAGCCGGATAGGCGGTCTATGTAATACTCCCATTTGCCGGGAAGTTCCTCTTGCAGCTCCGCAAGCTCTTTTTCTGACAGGAATACATTTTCATATCTGCCAAAAGGGGCGGGGGCTGTCTGTCCTGTTTTTATCTCTCCCTCTCTCTTTATCTCTAACTCTATATCTATCTCTTTCTCTATCTCTATCTCTGGTGGACAAATGTCCGCCACATATGGTGGACGTTTGTCCGCCACGGCTTCCGGCAAGGCTTTCTGTTCCTGCAAAGCCCGCCTTGCCCGGCGTTTGCGCTCCCCCTCGGTAGAGGACTGACCGATTAAAAGCTCAATGTTGCTCATGTATAAAGCCCCGTTCTGCAACGGTTCTACAAGCCCCAGTTTCATAAAAATCTGCAAAGCCCTCTCCACTGTGCCGACTTGCTGGCGGGTGATTGTGGCTATCATCTGTGCGGTGTAGGGGATATTTTCGGCAAGCTGGAGCTTTCCCCCGTTTTTCAGTGATTTTAGGTACAGCTTCAAGAGAATGTTTGAGTAGAGCATACCGTCCTGCATACTTTCCAGCAGCACGATAGCGTCCTCGTCAAAATAGCTCTCTTTCAGCTTTAGGTAATAATATTTGCGGTTGTCTGCCATTCGTTCCTCCTTTGGTCTGTTCTGTGGCTTCTGTTACGCAATTAAAGCGGCTTTTGTGGGGGTAAAGGATAAATGTACCGCCTACCCGTTGAGGGCGGTCAAAAAAGCCTTGATTTACGGGGGTTTGGAATATCCTAAAGCGTGACATTTATCCCTCTGTTTCCGCTTGCGCTGTGTGGCTCTGATTCTTTTCATGCGTCCGGCGCAATCCGGGCAGTATTTCCCCCGGTTGGACTTAGGGAGAAAATACCCGCCGCACTCGGTACAGCGTTTCCTGTCTGCCCGGTGGAGCAGGGCGGCTTCCAGTTTCCCGTCCAGCGGCAGCACGGCGGCAATGAACCAGCGGCACAAGAGGGAATAGCTGATACTCTGTACACATACGCAAGGCTCGCCGTTATCCAGCAAGATACAGTTGCCGTTATCGTAGTTGCAGCACTCATGCACAAGCCGACACGCCGCCCGGTACTGGCGGTAGTCCATGTATGGTGTTTTTGCGCCCATGCCTTTAACGCTCCCTTTCCGGCTTCCTGTCCGGGTACAGCCTCCCGGCGGCTACGGCGGCATGGCTCTTTATCTTGATTTCTCCCCGCCCCTCGCTGGCTCTTGCGTTCTTATAGCCCTCATCAGAGAGGAAATAGCGGTGGCGTTCCCCCGGAAATCCCACGGGGCTGTCGCTGGTCTTTACGTCAAGGACAATCATGTGCCGGGTTTCGGGGAGAAAACGCTCCATGCCCGTCAAGTCATGCCCCTGCATTATCGGCTGTTTCGTCTGTGCCTTTGCTTCCGCAAGCCGCCGCCGGATAGAGTTTTCATGCCCCGCAAGGAAACGGGCTTTGTTGTCGGCTATGAACTGGCTGCACTCCGGCTCTGGTATCTTTTGCAGCTTTTCTATTGCGTTCTCCATGATTACCCTTGTCAAAAGGTCTTTAATCACGGGTACGGTTTCTTTCATGCCGCCTATGGTTTCCGCTTTGGTGGGTGCGGCGTACTGGTAAATCATTTCAAGCTCGCTGTTCGTAAATCTCATTGTGCTACCTCCTGTGGCTGTTTTATTATCGCTCCTGTTCATGCTTTTTCTGCTGGCTCGGTGCGCCCCTCAAAATCTGCCCGATATTTCCCTTGATTGTCTGTAATTCCTTTGTTTTTTCCCGCTTCTCCCGGTACTCGTTGTAAAGCGTGTTCTTCTCCCGTGTAAGCTGCTCAATCTCCGCTTGTAATGTCTTGGACGCTGGCAGCTTGGAGATTCCCTGTGCCTTGAAATACCGGGCGGCAGATTCAGAAATGATAAACTCGCTTTCATGCTGCTCACGGTAGGCTCTCCGGGCTTTCTCCGTTTTCTGCGCTTTAAGTCCGTCACGGGCTGGCTTGGTCTTGATGTACGCTAATAGCTGTTTCTGCAAGTCTTTTTTCTCCCGTAAAGTGCTTTCCACGGTTTTCAGTTCGGCGTGGACGCTGTTCAGTCCCGCACTGGCGGCGGTAAGGGCGGCTTCCAGTTCTTCCGGGGAAGAAAAGCCGGATTCCTCGTATACGCTCATGGTCGCCGCCATTTGCTTCAGATTGTGCAAAGTCGCCCACTTCTCGTAGCCTTTCCCCTTGCCCTCGGCTCTCTTGGCGGCTATGTCTACCATGCGCTGTACTCCGTCATTCTTCGGGGCATTTATAGCGGCTTTATTGCGCTGTAAGCGGTCTTTTATGCTGCGGGGGTATTCCTCTTTGGGTGCGGGTGTTTCGGCGGCTCTGGCGGCGTTCTGCGTGTTTATGGTGAGTGCTTCCAGTATGGCGGCACGGTCAAAATCATCACCTAATTTCCGGGCGGTGATTGGCTTTGTCCTGTCCGGGGTGAGATAGCTCAATCTTCCCCGGCTTTCCTTGACGGTCACGCCTTGCTGTAACAGTTTCCCGGAAAAGTCCTCAAAGGAAACGGCAGAGGACAGGGCGGTGCGGATTGTTTGTCGTAACTTCTCCTTGTCGGTTTCAAACTTGGTCTGTCTGGGCGGCTCTCCTGTGGCGGCAAGGGAAGCGTTCTCTTTATCCAGTGCGGCTTGTCCTTTCCGTTTCGCCCAATACTCACGCTCGGTGACACGGTTCTTGCTCCCATGCAATAAATCAATCTGATAGAGGTTTTCCCGGTGGCACATCTCCATGACTTCCGCTTTGAAATACTCCATAGCTGCGTCCGTACAGCGGTGCTTGCAGCCCTCCCTTGTGTCCGCTGGTCTTTCCATGTAGGGCAGTAGCGGCACTTCCGCAATCCGCAAAGAATTGATTACGATATGCACATGGATGTTGCCGCTGTGGTTATGCCCGTCCGGGTGGGTGCATACAAGGGCTTGGTGTCCGGGGAAATGCTCTTTACAGAACTGCTCGCCCAACTGTTGCGCCCGGTCTACGGATAGCCCATTGTCGGCAGCGTCACGGGGGTCAAAGCTGATGATATAGTGGTGGCTCTTTACGTCCTCCCGCTTTTGGTTCTTGCCGTATTTCAGATTGGAGCGCATACACGCTATGGCGAAATCTTCCCCGCCGCAATTCAGAGAGGAAATGCGGTAATCATCACGGAGAACAAGCCGCCCGTTTTCGTCCAGTGTAGGCTTCATGGTAAACTCGTCATGCTCAAAAGTTAGGTACTGCTCGGCAGCTCCATAGTCGGCATTTTTAGAGCTGATATGTTTGAACGTTGCCAACGGCTTCACCTACTTTCTGCAAGACTTCAAACTTCAAGGCGGCAAGTTCCGCTGTGGCGGCTTGTACCTCTTTTGAGAGTGCGTTATAAGGTGCGCCGTACTCGTTCAGACAGCGGGCAATCTGATTCAAGTTGCCGCCGATTTTCCCGTACTCGGCGGTTAGCTTCCCAACGGCAGAGAGCAATTCATCATTGACCGGGGAAACGGTGATAACCGGGCGTATGCTTGACTTAATGAGGGCTTGCCGGATAAATTCGGCTTGGCTCATTTTGCAGAGGGTGACACGCTCGGCAAACTCGGCGTATTCTTCCACGGTTAAGCGTGTCTTGATTACCCTATGGCGGTGGGGCGTGTTATATTTTTTCATGGCTGTGAACCTCCTTTCGTGGGTGGATTTTTTCAAGCGGCGCAAGCCGCAAAAGGCGGGCTTGGGGTGGCAACCCCAACAAGATTCCCGCAGGACAAAATTGAGCGATTAGCGAAATTTGGTACTGTGGTAGAATCTTGCTCTTAGAAAGTGGCGGCTTCCTCTGTGTGGGCTTTCCGCTGATACCCTCGACGGAGAGGGCGGGGATTGTGCCAGCTCTGCGGCGCCATTTCTCCCCCTAATACCTACAAAACCGAACAAAGCAAAATTGACGGTGATTTTTGAAAATTTCTCCCTATTCCTTACAAAACCACACAAGCCGGAATAGGCGGAGATTTTCGGAAATTTCTTTTGTTCTCCCTCCACGGATAACTTTCAGATTTGCCAACTCAAAAAGCCGATTTCCCTTTTTCATGGCATAATACCGACGATTTTCAAAAATGCCAAAAATGGGCGCAAAAAAACAGGAAACCTTTTTGCGATTTCCTGTTTCGGTGTGCCGCTTGCGTATGTACGGCGGTTATTCGGTTTTAGGTCGGCTGTTCATCAAAACGGAACTTGAACAGGGCAGCGACAAGACGTGACTTTATGCTGTCCTCCGTGTCCGGGTTGACGTGTCCGTTTTCAATGGCTGCATAGTGGATTCTCCGGCTGTAATACTGCAAAACCTCGTCCACCGCTTCCGGCTCGCCCGCTGTCGCCCGTACAATCGTTTCATAAGGGATAAGATTCTGATTCCCCATGTGAAAGCACCTCCATTTCTTTCCGCAGAAGCTTCAACGTCCTGTGGATTTGATACCCGGTTGTACTCCGGCAGCGTCCGTACATTTCCCCGATTTCCCACTGTCTGTAATTCCCGAAAAAGTAAAGGAAAATGATTTCCCGGTTCTTTTCCGGCAGAGAGAGCAGGGCGGCGGCAAGTTTCCCATTGGTGAGAATGATTGTCTGACCGCATATCGTGACAGGGTATTCTTCATAAGGTACTGTGAAATATTCATCTGTCGTGCCTAAAGGGTAAAACTTTTCTTCTGTGAGGTATTCAAGGGATATTTCTCTTTTGTGTCGCCTGCTCTGGTCACGCCATGCGGTAATAGCTGCATTGCGGATAACTACTTTGCAAAAGCCGTGGAACGTGTACATGATGTGTTCTTTGTATGCTTCTGTACAAGCCATAGAAAATCCCCTCCCTCCCAAAAGGATATTGCTCGGTTTATGGTTGCATTTTCTTTCTAATTTTCATCATACGCATTTAATGCAGCTTCCAAAGCGTCCACTAAGGTTATTCCTGCAACTGGTAAACCAACTAATACTGCACTTTTCACTTCATTTCTTGAAGCCCCTAACTCTTTTGCTGATTTCACATGAAAATCTAAACCACTTATCATTCTGACCGCAGCAAGCACAGAAATATAAGCAAGCTCATGTGTCTTTCTGTCTAATGCACTCGCTTTTGATTGCTTCATAACCATATCCATGTATGCTTTTCCTGTTTCCGGGGTTTCAGTCATAAATAAGCTAAAACTGTTTGTGACATTTTTCATACTGCCTTTTCTCCTTACTTGGTTATTGTTTTTGGTAGTGCCAATCCCATTTCTGCAAAATTTTCATAACCTGCTTCTGTAACTACATACGTTGCTGTAGTTCCGTCTTTTAGCTCAATCCATTTCTGCAAAATCAGAAAATCAAATAGAGCCGCACCCAATTTACCGCCTAAATGGTCATAACACTTCTTTCCAGTTAATTCATAACTGCTCATAATTCACCTCCTCATAGATTAAGATGATTATTCGTTATCCAAAGTCCCGG
Source organism: Lachnospiraceae bacterium (assembly GCA_910574865.1). Lineage (GTDB taxonomy): Bacteria > Bacillota > Clostridia > Lachnospirales > Lachnospiraceae > Schaedlerella. The sequence continues at coordinate 30,441 of CAJTDN010000002.1, forward strand.
GAGAAAAGAAAAATTTTTAAACTTTTTTAAATTGTGAGATAACCATTTGATACCATTCTTTTCTCGGCATTTGAGCGGGTATTTGATGATAATATGAAGCTATTTTGCCCCGTATTTCTAAATCAAATTCGTATCCCTTTTCTGTATAATCAAGTATCTTATCTTGCATAAACGCTTGTAATTCATTTCGGGTTTGAAAGAACTCTGCCCATGCTCTACAACGGCATGGATTTTCTGTATTCAAAAAATAGCAATGGCTTTGAAAAAAAGAATCTATATTCATTCTTGCACGATATAGCAGCCCTTTGACAGCTTTAGGGGTAATTCCTAAAATATCAGCCACTTCTTGAATCGGCAAACCGAACATATCTATAAAAGAAAACGTAATCCTTTGATTTACTGAAAGTTTTCTCGACATAGCCAAAAAACAACCATTTCGCATACTTATGACATCTTCACTCGCCTGCACTTCCTCAATAACATTTTCCGGTGGATTCACAAGCAATTCTCCGTCTTTTTCCAATTCCTCAATGTTATCAACATACGTTGTTTTTTGTCGGCTATCTTTTCTTAATGACATTTTAAATTCATTGACGCAAATAGTATGCAGCCATTGCTTTACTGCTGTTTGGTCTTTTAGTTCGTCCAAATGTTTCCACGCCTTTATAAATGTTTCCTGTGTTATATCCTCTGCCTGTTCAGTTTTTCCTGTGAGTTTGTATGCAATATTGTAAATATATGTGCCGTATTCCTTTACAATCTCGTCTATTGACACCCTTAAAACAGGAGCTTTATATCGCTTATCTGTGGGCTTCTTTGCACTTTTGGGTATTAACCATATACGGCTAATTCGCTCAACTCCCAGTATTCTATTTTCTTCACAAAGTTTTTGTACTCGTCTCTCTGATATTCCCCATTTTTTAGCTGCCTCGGAAACTGATATATAATCCATAGCATATCCGTCCTTTCGTATTTTCTCATGTTATATATTATATACGTTTAAACGAATAACACAATAATACATTTTACAAATAAGTTTTTCCAAAAGGATATGAGGAATGAGAGAGATTCCGTAGTCGTCGGCATTGTGGGAATGTGTATAACTGGCTATCTCATGGAATTGTGGGTAACTCTGTTTGCAGAATGTGGGAAAGCTGCATTTTAGCTTTTCCATGTTCTGTGAATAGAGTTATCCATGATTCCATAGCCTGTTATGCACATTTCCACAATGCTTGTCTTTTGGTTTTTGTTTTCTTTGGTTCGGAATAGTGTGGTGCTGGCGGTCTATCTCTTGCTCTTAAAAAGTGGCGGCTTCCTCTGTGTGGGCTTCCCGCTGATACCCCCGGTGGGCGGGGCGGGGATTGTGCCAACTTTGCGGCGGCACTTCCCCCTCTAATACCTACAAAACCGCAAAAGTCAAAATGGACGGAGATTTTCGGAAATTTCTTCATTTTCTTTTCATTCCCCACACCACAAAAAATCAAAAACTGCCAAACCGGGCAGGAGATTTCTTTTCGCTTACCCTCCACGGATAACTCTGAATTTTGCCAACTTCAAAAGCCGATTTCCTCTTTTCACGGCATAATACCGACGATTTTCAAAAATGCCAAAAATAGGCGCAAAAAAACAGGAAACCTTTTTATGATTTCCTGTTTCGGTATGCCGTTCTATATGTACGGTAGTTATTCAGTTTTAGGTCGGCTGTTCATCAAAGCGGAACTTAAACAGGGCAGCGACAAGACGTGACTTTATGCTGTCCTCCGTGTCCGGGTTGACGTGTCCGTTTTCAATGGCTGCATAGCGGATTCTCCGGCTGTAATACTGCAAAACCTCGTCCACCGCTTCCGGCTCGCCCGTACAATCGTTTCATAAGGGATAAGATTCTGATTCCCCATGTGAAAGCACCTCCATTTCTTTCCGCAGAAGCTTCAACGTCCTGTGGATTTGATACCCGGTTGTACTCCGGCAGCGTCCGTACATTTCCCCGATTTCCCACTGTCTGTAATTCCCGAAAAAGTAAAGGAAAATGATTTCCCGGTTCTTTTCCGGCAGAGAGAGCAGGGCGGCGGCAAGTTTCCCATTGGTGAGAATGATTGTCTGACCGCATATCGTGACAGGGTATTCTTCATAAGGTACTGTGAAATATTCATCTGTCGTGCCTAAAGGGTAAAACTTTTCTTCTGTGAGGTATTCAAGGGATATTTCTCTTTTGTGCCGCCTTTGCTGGTCGCGCCATGCGGTGATAGCTGCATTGCGGATAACGACTTTGCAAAAACCGTGAAATGTGTACATGATGTGTTCTTTGTATGATTCCGTACAAGTCATAGAAAATCCCCCTCCTTTCCTCAAAAAAGGGAAACATGTTTACAGGTAACTTTTTATAATCTATAGGAAAACAATGCATTAGCCTGTTATCCTTGATTATCCACTAATAAAAATAAAAACCGATAACTGCAATTCAAAATCTGCATGTTATCGGCTCTGCGTCTGTGCGTCTGGCTCTTTGATAATAGTCATATTCATTTGTTGAACTCGGATAAGAGTTTCTTGCTTACATTTAGGGCAATATAGCGGGAAATTCTCAAGTACGGTATCTTCCCGCAATTTTAATCTTGTTTTGCTTCTACAAACAGGACATAATAGCCATTTTTCAACTTTCACATTGATACCTCCGACTGCGCCTTTTCCATATTTCTAAAAAAACCCGTTGCCAACAATCCAATAGCACATACAATTATGCCTGTGGGAATTAAAACAAAATAAATCTGTTCACTAAATCCGTCAAACAAAAATCCGTATATGATTTGTCCTATTGGCTGAATACATAAAGTAATTGTAGACGTATATGCCATAACTTTTCCAATCAAATGATTTGGTGTTCTTTGCTGTATAAGAGATACCGCAAAAATCGAAAAAATACTTACTGCAATTTGCATACCACAAAACGAAACCACATTGATTATATAAACTATAATCTTATTACTTGGGAAAAGGAAAGCTATTCCAGCCGGAATAATAAATATTCCCAAAGCTGAAAGTACAAATGATAATTTATGAGTTTTCAATTTCCCAGTAAGAATCCCGGCTGCTATACTACCTATAATTGTTGCAACTGCCAATGCACTTTCCGCAACACCATAATATTTTGCATTTAAATCAAGGATAGTGCGTACAATATAGGGCAATCCAACGACTGTAATACCCATTACAAAAAATCTTGAAATGGAAGCTAATAGCAACATTTTTACAATATCTGACTGCTCTTTAAAAATGAATTGCATACTGGAAGAAAAATCTTGCTTAATCATGGCAAAAATATTTTGATTGTTATCCAATCGTTCATAATTCAATTTAATAAAACATTCAAATAGAGCTGTTACAAAAAAACAAATAATGCTTGCATACATAACAGGTTTTAAGCCAACCATAGAGTATAGTATGCTGCCGATTATTGGTGCAATAAGGTAGGATATGGAAGCTACTTGATTTACAACAGCGTTCCCTTTCATAATGTTATCACCAGTCAGCATTGTCGGAATACACGCCTGTACATTAGGTGTTTCAAATGCTCCTAAAATAGATAATATTACAAGCAATACACTAATTACTGTAAGGGCATTTCTTTCGGATAAAAAAAGTGCTGCACATAGAACGGATAACCCGGATAATGCGTCTAATGCAACCATAATATTTCTTCTGTTCGCCCGGTCAGAGAGAATACCTCCAAATGGTGATAGCAAAATAGTGGGAATCGTTGCTATTGATAATATTCCTGCAAATATAGTTGCTGAACCAGTTACTTCTAACACATACATGGATAAAGCAAGCTTCAAAATAAAATTGCCAAACAAAGAAGTTACTTGTCCTAAAACAAGAAGTGTAAAATTCTTTGTGAACAGTTTTTCCGTCATCGTTAATTCCTCCCTTTTGTTGAAATATCTGTAAGAAACTTTTCTGCAATATTCGTCATTTCAGCGTCTATAAGCGGTAAACCCATAACAGAAAGCACTTCAACGATAAATTGGTATTTATGATGAATTTCTTCGGTAGTAGCAGGATAAACTGATGGCATTAGCCAAAAGTTAACAAGTGGAAGTAATTCAGAAAGTTCTTTCGCATATTCTGTTTGAATAGAACCGTCTTGCCTCCCTTCTTCTAACAGTTCAAACCATAAAGGTGTTAATATTCGCTTATTTTCTTCAATGGCGGCTGTCAAAATGTGAGGGTCTTTGAGAATAGAGAGTGCTTGTAGATTCATCTGATTACGCTCTGTATCTGAGTTGTTTAACGTAAGCACCTCTCTAACTTTTTGTAAACCATTCAAGTCTGTACGTCCTCTGACTGCTTCAAATGGATTGTTGTCAAAGAACATTTGATTGCCTAATACACGCATAACTTCTTCCTTGCTTTGAAAACAGCGATAAAACATTCCTTTTGCGCCCCCTACTGTTTCCATGATGTCGGAAATTGATGTTTCTTCATAGCCCTTTGACATAAATAAGTTTTTTGCTACATCTAAAATTTCTTTTTTCCATTGTTCGGGCGTTTTCTTTACTGGTCGCGCCAATTTTTAACAACCTCCTTTGTATAATAGTTAGTGACTTGCGGTCAATAACTATTATACAAGCACTTATAAGCATAGTCAAGAACTTAATGGAAAACCAGAATATGTAATATATTCAATAATGAATTAAGAAATATATGTGAGAGATTCCGTCGCCGTCGGCATTGTGGGAATGTGTATAACTGGCTATCTCATGGAATTGTGGGTAACTCTGTTTGCAGAATGTGGGAAAGCTGCATTTTAGCTTTTCCATGTTCTGTGAATAGAGTTATCCATGATTCCATAGCCTGTTATGCACATTTCCATAATGCTTGTCTTTTGGTCTTTGTTTTCTTTGGTTCGGAATAGTGTGGTGCTGGCAGTCTATCTGTTGTTTTTGGTTTCTGCTTCTTTACCGTACATAAGCATTTGCGCCCGGATTATCATTTCCATATCCCTCAAGAAGATTGATAACGCCCCATACTCCAACGCCTGCTCCGATTGCTGTTACGACTGTCTTTAATCCTGTTACCGCTGTTGTAAAAAATGCCATGTTTCTACCTCTTTCTTTCTCAAAAATAATTTTGTCTGGTTTCTGAAAGAGTTTTTTCGTGTAAAATGCCCTGCCTTATGGTAAGATAAAGACAGGGCAATCCTTTAGGAAGAACCCTGCGGGCATCCGGCATATTCAGTTTGGCGATTGGCTATGCCGGACGCTTTGTTTTGTCCTTTCCCAAGTACATTCAAAACTCCGTTCCACTTCTGGACTTTTTGTCCAAAAGTTTTGTGGCTGGTTTACAAGTTCCATATTCAGTTTTTCAATATTCAGTTGTCATGCTTCAATCACGCCCGCATCCTCCACCTCATCAACGGTGTCATTGTCCCTGACTCTTGCTTTACACAGGTTCTTTACATATTTTTCGATGTCTAAGGCGTTCTTGTCGTCAAAATCGGACAGAAGCCGGTACTGCTTATGCTTGGTGATGTCAAACTTATTGGAGAAGAATGGTCTAACCCCTCTAAGCTGCATGATGCACTTCCCTCCGTCCATGACCGCAATCTCATCCTGGCTCATAAGCTCTTTTCCGGTCTTTTGATAATTTAAACCGTAGGACTGCGACGTACCCCTTGTGTCAGAGGTATTGTAAAGGTCTATCGTTTCCTTACCCAAAATTTCCGCCATCTCTTTTAAAGTGGTCTTTTCCTTCCCTCCGAGGAATAAGGTGGTATCACAATTCCCTTCAATGGTGTCAGCGTTGTCCTTATAAATCGCTTTAAGCTGTGACTTTGACTGCAAGATAATGGAAGCCGATATTTCCCGGCTCCTTATGGTGGCAATCAGCTTCTCAAACTTTGGTATCTGCCCAATGTTTGCAAACTCATCGAGTAAGCAGCGCACATGGACGGGCAGCCTGCCATGATACACATCGTCCGCCCTGTCACAGAGCAGGTTAAAAAGCTGCGTATACATGATAGACACGATAAAATTGAACGTGTCATCGGTATCGGAAATAATGACAAACAACGCTGTCTTTTCATCCCCGATCATATCCAATCCCAACTCGTCATAGCTTGTCAGGTCACGCAGCTCCTTGATGTCAAAGGGGGCTAAACGTGCGCCACAGCTAATTAAAATGCTTTTCGCTGTCTTGCCAGTGACGTTTTGTAAAGGACTTTTTAATCAAATTCATAGAAAATTTACATTTCAGGGCAAAAAATAAGGCCGGGAACCTGTTTTTAGATTCCCGGCCTACGGTTTTGTTTTATGCTGTCCGCTCTGCTTTCAGTTTTTTTACTTCGTCAAGAGGAAGTCCTGCATATTCCGCAATTTTTTCAAGTGTCAATATTCCATCTGTCAGTATTCTTTTAGCAGTATTTATTGCCCCTTCTTTTATGCCCTCTTGTAAAGATTCTTTTCTCATATCCTCCATGACTTTGCACATGATTAAAATGCCCTCCTTACTTTCCTTGAAAAAACGAACTCTGTCTGCCAGTGTCGTATAATACATATCTGCCGCATTCGTACATGAAAAATCATGCATGAGTTTTCCGATTGGTGTATCTCCACGATAAGCGCCGTTTACATACAGTATATGTGAACCGTCCTCAAATCTTTCTCCGGTTCCTAAAAAGCAGCGCTCAACCGGATAGAGCGGCAGCCCTTTTCCTATCACATCATTTTCCGTGATGAACACTACCCATGTTTCTGGGAGATTGTCAAAATCATCACCTTTCTTCAAAAGAGTTGCGTCCATCATGCTGGAATTATACCTTGCTCTTTTTCTCCCGGCTCCTTTATCGGCTCGTTGGATTTCAACATTTATTTTAGCGCCAGTACTGTCAGTAGCAAGAATATCAAACCTTACTGAACGATTCAACAAATTCTCCACAAATACCTGGGTGCGGACGTCCAGCACCTTTAAATCCGGTTTTTCCAGTACAATCCGCAATACCAGTTCTATGCTTGCCGTATCTCCCTCAAAACACTTGGTGAGGAAATCATCATCAAGCAGGCGAAAGCCTCTTAGTCTCTGTAAATCTTCCTGATGTTTCTGGTCTATCTGTTCCGTCACTGTCAATCTTCCCACCTGCTTTCCCTTCTGTTTTCGTATCTCCATACTATCATAAACCTCCTGATTTTACAAGCCGGGAGCCAGAGCAAATCTGATTCCCGGTCTGTTTCCATTATCGCTTTTTTACATCTGCTGTATCTCATTTTTCAGCATACGCTTGATTTTGTCGCTCATGGTTTCCCTGCTGGTCTTGCTGAAATGAACCCGCACAATGTAGGTAGTCCGGCCAATCTTCTTCACCAGTGCGGGAGCGTCCTTAGCCGGTGTCGTGGTGGTAATGTCCTCTGTGATTTTCTCGCTGCCCATAAATCCTCCTTTTCATGCAATCAGTTTATGCTATTCCTTCCTCACAATCTCCTTCGCCGCCGCTTTGGTCGCCCTGGCTCCTTCCTCCCGGAAGTTCTTACCGGAAAAGAGAACCGGCGCACACCGTTCCAGTATGCGGTCATAAATCCTTGCGTGGGCAAGGTCTGGCGGGTTCTTGATTTCTTCCAGTTTCAGGTTTGTCGTGACGATCAGCGGCTTTTTGCTTCGATACCGGCTGTCAATGACGGTGAACATCTGCTCCATGGCATACTCGGTGTTCCTTTCCACGCCTAAATCATCAATGACAAGCAGGCTGTAATCGTCCAGGCTGGCGATAAAGGCCGCCCTGTCCTCGGCAAACACGCCGGTCAGCCGGTTCAGGATAGACGGGAAATTTGTCATCAGCACCGGCACGTCACGGTCAAGCAGGGCATTGGCGATACAGCCGGCAAAAAAGGATTTCCCGGTTCCCACGTCACCAAAGAGCAGAAGACCGGTATTGTCCCGGTATGCCTCCTTCCAATGCTCCACATAGGCGTGTGCTTTCTCCATGACGGGATTCTGGCCATTATCGTTGGAGAAGGTGTAATCATAAAGGTATCTATCCTGAAGCCCCTGTGCCTTCCGGCGTTTGATACGCTCCATGCGTTCCCTCTGTTCCTCCATGGCTTTCCGTTCCTCCTGCGCCTTTTGCAGGCAGGGGCAGAGGCAGCGGGGCATGAAATAGCCGGAACCGCCGAACCTGGGCACGACAGTCTGGCGGCTGCCACGGCATTTCTTACAGTGGATAAGCCCGTCAGCCGGTTCTATGTATTCGTCCCCGGCAGGCTCCATATCCCCGGCGGCCCGGTCTATGGCCGCCCGGACTTCTGCGGTAATCTCTATCATATGGTTTCTCCTTCCTCCACGCTGTAATCCCGGTTACGGGCAGGCGGTTCCTCTTTCTTTTTGTCGGCGTTCGCCCAGCGCCGGATTGTGGCAGCATGATTTTTATATCCTTTTCCGCTGGATTCCATATACTCGGACAGCCGCTCAATGTACTGCTCCCAAAGAGAGGGGAGTACCGTCTGGAGTTCTGCCAGTTCTGCAGAAGATAGAAATACATTCCGGTATCTCCCATAGGCGTGTGTCCTGTCCCCCTCTCTATTCTCTATACTCTTATCTCTAATCTCTTTATCTCTATACTCTAATATAGGCGGACATTTGTCCACCCGGCCATTGGACGGACAAATGTCCGTTTCCCCGGACGGGAGCAGGTTCTGGCGTTTCAGCCTCATGCGCTCCTTTTTCTTCCGCTCCCCCTCGCTGGACGACTGGCCGATCAGCAGCTGGATATCGCTCATGTAATAAGCCCCGTCTGTCAGTATCTCCACAAGGCCAAACTCCTGGAATATCTTCAAAGCCCGCTCCACCGTGCCTACCTGATGCCGGGTAAAGGTGGCTATAGTCTGCACGGTATGGGGCAGATAGTCATTCAGCAGGAGTACGCCGTTGCTTTTCAGGGACATCAAATACATCTTGAGCAGTAGATTGGAGTACAGAAGGCCGTCCTGCATACTCTCCAGGATGACCATGGTTTCGCTGTTATAAAAATTCTCTTTCAGCTTGAGGTAATAAAATCGTCGGTTCTCTGTCATTTAGTTGCTCCTTTGGTTCTGAATGGGTTATTTCGGCTCCTGTACGCATTTTAAGGGGGCTTTGGGGGTGTCAATGATAAAAAGTATTGCCTCCCCTCCGACACGCCCCGAAAGTACTTGATTTACAAGGCTTTTTCCGTTTCTAAATGCGTAGAATCATGGTATCTTTTCCGCTGTCGTTCTGCCTCCTTCCTCCGGCGCACCCTGGCGGCGCAATCCTTACAGTATTTCGCCCGGTTGGAGCCGGGAAGGAAAAGAGCGCCGCACTCGCTACACCGCCTGCTTTCCAGACGGTGGTAAAGGGCCGTTTCCAGCTGGTGGTCTAAAGGCAGCACTGCCGCACGGAACCAGCGGCAAAGCAGGGAATAGGAAATGCTCTGGACACAGACGCACCCGTCCCCCTCGTCAAGCACCATACACTGGCCATTGTCATAGTTGCAGCACTCACGCACCAGCCGCCTCGCCCTGCGGTACTGCCGGTAGTCCATGGCCGGGATTCGCTCATGCCGCCTGTTTCCCATATCTCACCTTGCATCGGCATAAAGGCGGCTGCCCCTCCCTGAAAAGGAAAACCGGCTCCGGCACTTTCGCCCCCGTAGGCGCTGGCGGCGTGGGCGGCACGGGTATCTTTACGGTGATAGTGATTGTCATGGTGATAAACTGCTGTGTCATAATTCTTGTTCCTCCTTCTTTCTGGCCGTTTCATTTTCCGTCCTAGCCAACTGCTCCGCTGTCTTTTTCAGGTTCTCCACCGCCTTGATGTCCTCCCGCATGGATTTCATTTTCTGGTACTGTACCGATTTCTCCGCTTTCAGGCGGTCAGCCTCGGCCTGCCATTTCTTCGGGGTGACTTCTTCGCCGGTGGCTTTCAGCTTTTCCAGATACCGGACGGCGGCCTCATATAACGCCAGTTCCGCACTGTGCTTCTGCTCAAACTGCTCCTTTTTCCTCCCCGGCTTCATCTTGTCGAACTGGCGGCGGGTTCCTTTGTTCCTCTCGTATTTCTCCCACATGGAAAGATGTTCGTTCAGCACTTTGATACGCCGCTCGGCGTTGACAATCTTCCCACGCAGGGAATAGTAATCTTTGTTCATGGCGGCCACCTTTTCATAAAGCTGCTCTATGGAAGTGATGTTGTTGCTGTTCAGGAAATTAAACAAGGCGGCGCTTTCTTTCAGGTTCTTTATCTTCCCATACCGGGAGTCAGGGTTCCCTGTTGACAGTTGGGCCTCGTAAAGCTGTGCCATGATACTGTCTTTTCCTTCCGGTTTCCCCACCTGCTCCTTTGTCCATTTGTAGAGCCGGGCAATCCGTGCCTTGATTTCCTTCAGCAGTTTATTGTCGGCGGCAATCTGGCGGTTGATGTTCCCCTTCTCCGTTGCAATGCCTTTCCGTTCCATCTGGCTGGCGGCAACTCCCAGATGGATGGAAGGTATCTTGTCAATGCCCTGACGCTCGTAGGAGCGGTGGTCAATCCGTTCCGGCCTGCCGGCAGCCTCCAACGCTCTGTTGGCGTAGGCAGCCCAGGCAGTCCTCCACTTCTCTACATTTCCCTTGTCGTTCCAGTCGGTGGTGTCCTCCCGGTGGCTCTTCCAGCCGCCTTTGCCGTTGGGGATTCTCTGGCCGTTTTCGTCCAGTTCGTAGACCTTCCGGCATTTCGCTCCCCACTGCCCATCCTCCTTTAGCGGTCGGATAGTGAGCATGACATGGAAGTGGGGATTGCCGTCTTTCTTGTCATGGATAGAGAAATCCGCACACATACCGGCGGCGACAAAGGTATCGCTGATGAAGGAGCGGGCAAGCCGCAGCTGTTCCTCCCGGTTCAGTTCTACCGGCAGGGAAATCTCTATCTCACGGGCAAGCTGTGCGTTATGGGTCTTTTCAACCATCTCCACACTGTTCCAGAGAGTTCTGCGGTCTTGAAATTCCGGCGGGGCATGGGGCGGCAATATGATTTCAGAGTGGACTACGCCACGTTTCCGGGTGTAATCATGGGTAAGCCCGTCCCATTCGTTGGTCATTTTTGTTCCGCTCCGGTAAGCGGCAGCGCCCACGGCAGACTTGGCCTTGCTGCGCTTGATAATCTGGACGGGCATATGGAATATGGCTATGGCGGTTCGCCTCCTTTCGGGTGGGGATAGATTGGCTTCGCTGGAAAGGGCAGACGCAGGGCGGGTGTCCTTTCCGGCGGAGCGCACAAGGGGTTTGGGGAGTGTAGCTCCCCATTGCGTCCAGAGGACGCCACGCCCCCGGCAGGGCGCACGCACCGGAACGGTGTATAAGTGCGCCGTTGGATTTTTAAGATTGCTGCACACTTTAGCTTTCAGGCTCTTTTTTCAGCAGCCGCATGACTTCCGTCAGGCGGGAAATGGCGGATAAAAATGCTTTGACTTCCTCGCCGGTCATGTCGCTAATGGCAGGGAAGATACTTTCCAGAATTGCCCCATGCTCAATCAAGCGGCGTGTCCTGGCTTTCCGTTCTGCGTCCGTTTTCCGGTTCAGGAGAATCTTCTGGCGGTTCTCCAACTGGCGGATTTCCGTCTTTACTTTTTCCTGCTGGTTTTTCAGCTTGTCTATATCTGGCATTTGTAATCACCTCCTTTCGGGCGGTAAAAAAGACAGCCGTTTCCGGTTGCCCTGCTGTGATTTGGATTCTGTTGTCTGTCACCGTTCCTGCGCCGGCGGCTTCTTGTCCGGGTAGAGTTTCCCGGCCATGACAGCGGCATGGTTCCTGATTCTGATTTCTCCCCGGTTCTCACTGGCTCTGGCATTCTTGTAGCCCTCGTCAGAGAGGAAAAAGCGGTATCGCTCTCCGGGGAATCCCACCGGGCTGTCACTGTTCAGGATATCCACCGTTACCATGTGCCTTGTTTCCGGTAGGAACCGCTCCATGCCTGCCAGGTCATGCCCCTGCAGAACCGGCTCTCCTTTCTCGGCTTTGGCGGCGGCAAGCCTCTGGCGGATAGAATGATCCTGCTTTTCGATAAATGCGGCCCGGTTATCCGCAATAAACCGGCTGCACTCCGGCTCTGCCAGTTTTTCCAGTTTTCGTATGGTATTCTCGACAATCACTTTTGAGAGTAAATCGTCCTTCCGTTCCAGAACCGGCACAATCTCTTTCAGCCCGGCAAGGGTTTCTTCCTTCGTTGGTGCGGCATACTGGCAGAGTATTTCTAGTTCGCTTCTGGTAAAATTCATTTGCTTTATTCCCTCCACTTCTTTTTCTCAAAATAGTTCCGCATTCGTTTTAATCCGCTCTTAACGGTCTGCTGTACCACGGATACGCTCACGCCTTCTTCTGCGGCAATCTCAATCAGTTTTTTGCCAAGTATGTAGCGGGCATGGATACGCCTCGCCTGTATGTCCGTCAGACTACTCATAGCTTCGGACAGATGTTCCAGTGTGGCAAGGAAAAGCTGTTCTTCCTCCTGTTCCAGCAGAATCTCCTCCGGGGATTTGGCGGTAAAATCAAAGGCACAGTTTTCAATCCCGTCCTCACAGTCAAGGGAATAGTACGCCTTGTGATACCAGATTTTATGGGTACGGTTGTTTTCCTCCCTCCGCATAAGCAGCAGAGCCTCGGCCACCTCGTCCGATACCTCAATAAATGTGTCTGTGACAAAAAGCGGGTAATAATACTTTTTCAGGTTGATTGTTTTCATGGCTAATCTCTCCTAAAATGCGGAGAGGACAGGCAGCGGTTTCCTGCCCGTCCTCCCCGGAAATGTGATAGGGAAAAGTTCCCTTCACTTGTTAGCCCGAAATCGGCCAATCGTAGGGTCTGTATCAGAAAAATTTTTTAATTTTCTTCCGTACCGCCTCAATGCTGTCCTGTATGGCAGCTTTGGAGCAGCGGCAAAGCCCGGCAATCTCGGTATAGCTCAAACCCTCCAGTGCGTAGAGCAGAAATCGGCGGCGCTGCGCCTCGGTGCAGAGCGCAAGGGCGGCCTTAATCTCCAGCATGGTTTCTTTCCTGCACACCCACTGCTCCGGCGTCTGGTAGTAGCAGGAGCGCCCTTCGGTGAGGACTATGTACTCGTCAAACTCCCGGCTGTCCCAGTGCCTCCGCTTCTCATGGGCAAGGTTTTCTTCCTTGTGGTCGGCTCTGTCCAGGTACTCGTATACTTCAACTGTGACCTCCACGGACAGGGCTTGTCCGTCTATGTTGATGGTGACTTCCATCCGCCTTTCCTCCGTTCAGATTTTTTGCAAAGGTTTCTGAACGGAGTAGGGCGGGGAACGGCAGCCTGGACGGGCTGGCATTTGTTTTACCCATAGGCATATAAAAACACCCGGCTGTGAAATGCAATCGGGTGTAATGGAACTGTGAACAGTATTTAATTGACCTGACAGTGCATACCTATGGGTAAAATATCCCCCGGCCAAGATCAGGCTTTTTTTGATAAGTCAATGACCGTCGGATTTTGTCGATACGGTATGTGCTTCATGGCGGCTACCTCCTTTAGCCGCCGCTTTTTGCAGTAATACCGCGTCATTCCTTGAGAAGATAAAAAGAAACGGCGGCTTTGATCTCTCAAAAGCCGCCGCGTATGAATAGGCGTGTGAAAATACCCCTGCTGTACGACGGCTTTTTTTCTTTTGCCGTCGTGCGGCAGATTACTTTTTAAGTTTCATTATTTTTTTCGTTTTCTGATAATGTGAATGACAATGACCGCAACTACAATTAACGAAATCCCTCCAAATAAAGGAAGCCATGTGTCAGTAACACTTTGCCAAACAGCACTCCAATTTACATTTTCCGGCATAACTTAAACCTCCAATTCTTCAATTTGTTTTTCCATAACCATATGTTTACATGACAGGTAAGTGGCAATGAAATATCCACCATACACAATCAAGAACATCAAAACAGTAACACCAATATTTGTAGATATGTGCATATTTAGAAATTCTTCTACAATCGCTGTGATTTTTCCTATTCCAAAGGCTGAAAACATTCCTGCAAGCAAAAGCGGCACAACAAAGAATATCGCTATCTGCTTGAATAAAGCTCCGAAAAGTAACCGGCTATCCGTCCCCAGCTTTTGTAATAATCCGTATCGGTAAACATTATCTGCGGTTTCTGTCAACTGTTTTAGGGACAGCAGCGCGGCGCATATCAGCAGAAACACCAGCCCGATATAGCAGCATAAGAATACCAGCAACGCGCAGGAGCCGTAATACATACTGCTCAACATGATTTTTTCAGTATACCGATACCCCTCTGTTTCCCATTCCAGCCCAATCGGTATCATTTTCTGCAATATTTCATCTGTATTTATACCGGGTTTATACTGTACTAACAAAATATTTATGTCTTTCGTTAAAGACGCAGCGGCATGATCGGGAACAATAAAGGTTCCCCTGTCGTTATTACCTACCGAAGTCATCAAAACAGTTTCACCCAGCGGCTTCTTCCCACCCGGCTGTAAAATCGTCCCATTCAAGTCAATTTCCGTACAGGACTGCAAAAATGAATCAATATATTGCAAAGTGCCTTTGTAATTACAGTTTAAGAGAAATTCATTATCAGCAAGACTTATGGGGGCTTTACCCTGTGCCGCTAATGCACGGTTAAAATCTGAAATGGAAACTACCGAAACACCCACTTCGGGAATGTCACTGTCAATGTGCCATAAGTTTAAGTCCTGTCCCTCAAACAAATCCCCATAGGTTATTTCTGCTTCATAAAGGCTGATCTGCGCTATGCTGTCTGCATAGATACCCATATCCACGTCCCTTGATTTCAGATATGCCGCAATGTCCGTTTCTCCTGCCACATCAATATCCGCAACAACATTCAAATCATAAGGAAGCGAAGCCTTAGACGTTTCATTCATGGTTAAAGCAGAACTTATCCCCACGGATATGCCACAAATAGATATGGCGAGCAAAGCGCATACTACGCTCATAGTCATAAAATCCGTCTGCACTTTACTTCCGATCTGTCGGCTTAAAAAGGTATTCAGCCCTTTCAGATAAATTTTCCTGTTTGCCTGTATCGCTGTAAGCAATACTGCCGATACAGAAAAGAAGAAAAGTGCTGTCCCAGCTGCTAATAAAACTACTGCAATCTGAAACCATGAATTTTCGCGGCTGGGAAGTATACCATAGTGCTGAATAATCACGCCGGAAGAAACAATACAAAGGATAGAAAGCGCAGCTAAAGAAATTTGCGCGGCTTTGTTCCTTAGTGCCATGACTTCATTCTTCCTGCTGGCGGTCAACAGGTCAATCAACTTGACCGAAGAAACCGTTCGCACATTGAAAATCATGACAATCAGAAAAATCAATACAAAACAGCCGATTGTCTTTTTCAGCGCACTCATGGAAAAAACAATCTGAAACTTACTCATATCTATTGCAAACAGGCGTAAAGAAAATATGGAAAGTCCCTGTGACAAAAGCAGCCCTAATATAAGCCCAAACACAAGTGACAGAATACCCACGCATAAGGTTTCCCCGGCAAAAATCCTTGATATTTTCCCTTTTTCCATTCCTAACAATGTATAAATCCCTAATTCCTTTTTCCTGCGTTTTAAGAGGAACTGATTTGCATACAGGATAAGAAATGCAAGCACAACAGCCACTACAACAGATAATGCTGAAAGCAATATCCCTAACTGGTCAGAAAGTAATTGCTTTGTTGCGTCAAGATCATTTAATGCTGGCTGGGTCTGAATGGAATTGAAAGCGTAAAACATACTTACCGAAACCGTAAGCGTCAAGAAATAAATCATATAGTCCTGTATGTTTTTACGCACATTGCGAATAATCAATTTACCCTCTGTCATTGGTTTCACCTCCCAATACAGAAACTACCTCCATGATTTCCTCAAAAAATTCTTTCCGTGATTTTGCCCCACGGTGAATTTCGTTGAAAATTTTCCCGTCCTTAATAAAAAGAATACGGCGGCAATAACTGGCTGTGAAAGAATCATGCGTTACCATGAGAATTGTTGCAGAAAGGTTTTGGTTCAATTCTTCCAGCATATCCAAAAGCATATGGGAAGAACGGGAATCCAATGCGCCCGTGGGTTCATCAGCCAAAACAAGAGCCGGATTTGTTACCATTGCACGGGCGGCGGCTACACGCTGCTGCTGTCCGCCGGACATTTGATAGGGGTATTTTTCCAAAACTTCCGTGATATTCAATGCCCTTGCAATTACCTGTACCCTTTTATCAATTTCTTTTGCTTTTATGCCGGAAATGGATAGGGCAAGGGAGATATTCTCATACGCAGTCAATGTATCAAGCAGATTAAAGTCTTGAAAGATAAAGCCCAGCTTTTCGCGCCGAAAAGCCGACAACTGTTTTCCGCGTAAAGTAGTAATGTCTTTTCCCTCAACTAAAATTTTTCCGCTGGTTACTGTGTCGATTGTGGAAATGCAGTTCAGCAATGTTGTCTTACCAGAGCCGGACGCGCCCATGATACCGACAAATTCCCCTTTTCCAACAGACAGGGAAATACGATTAACAGCTTTGGTAATGTTTCCTTTGTTTCCATAATATTTTTGAATGTCAGAAACCTCTAAAATCGGGGTATTCATAATTTTGCTCCTTTCGTTTTCCTTTTTTGATATTGTACATTCAGAAATTAAAATGCGCCATTAAATAAGATTACATTTACATTACCGAAATGTAAGGTTTCGGGAAGAAAAGAAGCAGACATTTTTCATGCCTGCTCGTACAATCCCGCTTTGCAGGATACTCCTATGTCAAATAAAGATTTTCTTTGGGGAACATGATCTTTACGGTTGTCCCATTTTCAAGGCTGCTTGCCACAGATATTTCCATATTCATTTTACGGCATAATTTCCAGCATAAATATAACCCAATACCTGTTGATTTTCCAAATTTACGCCCATTTTCCCCGGTAAACCCTTTATCAAAAATCCTCGGAATATCTGCTTCGGTTATACCAATTCCATTATCGGAGATAGAAAGGCTGCACCCGTTATCAAAAGAACTCCCCTCAAAAGTGAGGATCAGATTTTCTTTTGCATATTTTACAGAATTAGCTATGATCTGCCCTATAATGAATATACACCATTTCCGATCAGCAAATACTGGAATATCCAAATTCTCAAATATAGGTCTGCCGTGGGCTTCAATGATCTGTTTGGAATAACTTTTCAACGCTTCCTGTACCAATGTTTTCAAGGTTGTCTTTTCTATCTTAAAATCTTTTTCTAATGTTGTACTTCTCGCATAGAAAAGGGCTTGTTCTACAAAATGGTCTATTTTATTCAATTCATCATCTATGCGGATTGTAGAAATATTCTTGTCATTCTCAATGATTAAATGGGCAGAGGTTATCGGCGTTTTTATTTCATGTACCCACATTTCGATATATTCCCGGTATTCTTGATTAGTAGCCCCCGCTTCTGCCAACTTATCATTCATGTACTTATTAGACAGGCGTAGAATTTGGTATAACAGTTTCCCGTCAAGAAATCCCGGCTTTTCTATAAGCTCTGCTAATAAAGTCTTGTCGTCAAGTCCATCAAATAAAGCCATAAATCCGCAGTAATATTTCTTTTTTCTTGTATAGTCCCATAACAAGGCTGCAAGAAAAGAAAAGCCAAATATTATTTCGATATAAATAATAAATTCATAACGCAATCCCATTAACCAAAGAAGCCCCATAGAAAAAATAACAGCTACCAAAAACATTACAACAGAAAAAAGGCGGTCAATTATATAATCGGTCAGTTTCATACTTTGTACCCCAATCCACGTTTTGTTTCCAAATAATCGGGCGCGCCAATCTCCGATAACTTCTTACGCAATCGCACAATATTAACATTGAGTGTGTTTTCGTCTATAAATTCGTCGCTCTGCCATAATTCATCTATGATCGCGTCACGCGGTATCACATTGCCTTTGTTTACAACCAGCAAACGCAGTATGCCAAGCTCATTTTTTGTTAAATCTACCTCTTTATCCCCATAAGAAGCAGTAGCCTTTAGCAGATTGATTGTCAGCCCTTTATGGATAAGGACAGAATTAACCTGTGCTTCATAAGTCCTTTTTAATATTTTTTGAATACGCGCTATCAATACCTGTGCGTTATAAGGCTTTGATATAAAATCGTCTGCGCCGATATTTAGGCTCATCAATTCGTCAAAGTCTGTATTTCTGCTTGTCAGAACGATAATCGGAATATCCGACTGTTTCCGAATCTCACGGCATATCGTATAACCGTCTTGATATGGCAAGTTTATATCCAGCAGTACAAGGTCTGCTTCCGCTTTCAAAATATGGTCTGTAATATGTGCGAAATCAGTACTGCTTTCATAAGCATATCCATATTTCTGTAACAGAACGGACAACTCTTTACAAATCTCTGTTTCATCTTCAACAACAAATATTTTCACTTTCTGTTTCCCTCCCGTTTCCTTTTATCTACTGGCTTTTCAGCGTCCTTTGGTATCAGCCACAAGCGGCTGAATTTTGCCACGCCCGGTATACGGTTTTCCTCACATAGCTTTTGCACCCGTCTTTCTGAAATGCCCCATTTCTTCGCCGCTTCCGGGGCAGAAATATACTCTAACATCTTCATTCACCTTTCCCATAAATTCTATTGCTACAATTATATACGGTTAGCCGAATACACGCAAGAATCATTACTGTATTTTTTGTAATTATTTAGACCAATTGATGTAACTGTGTAAACGTATTCAATTAAAAAAGTAAACTGTACAATACAATAGGGTGAACAAATATGTCAAAAAGACCAGTACCACGATATGATTTTAAGGCTTTTGGGGCTGCAATCAAGGCTGCACGGACAGGACGCAGGTAATCCAGAAAGAAAGTTTGCGATGAGATGTTTATCTCACCTCACTACCTTGCGAACATTGAAAACAAGGGGCAGCACCCAAGTTTGCAGATATTCTTTGAGCTTATGCTCCGCTACAATATTTCCGTAGACCAGTTTCTCTTAGACAAGCCAGCGGGGAAGGACACCCGGCGGTTACAGCTGGATGCATTGCTGGATAGCATGAGTGACAACGGGCTACAGATTGTGACCGCAACAGCCAAGAAGATTGCAGAGATAGAAAGGCCGCAGGAAATGGAGAACACATAACCCGTGTTCTCCATTTCCTGGCTGTCAACTTGACTGGCATTGTTCTTGTAATATTTTACACATTGTTTTTATTTCCGCTTCTTCTGACGGATTCAATTCTCTGTCATTCTCCGTCATCTGATCTTCCAGGAAACCGGCATAAGCGTCCAGCAGGGCGTCCAATAACATTTCCGGCGTTTCCATAAGTTCCGCCTGATACCATTCATTCCTTTCCGGCTCCCATGCCATCAAGGTATATCCATGGCTGGTAAGAACAACTTCATAAAGCGGGTCTTGCTGAAGGTAATCGCTAAATACATTTAATACTTTCTCAAAAGTCAACATTCCTCTTTCTCCCTTCCATCAATCACAAATCAGTTCACTTTGTATGATTTCCTCTGCCTGCGCCTTTAATGTATTATGTGTATGCCTCCTTGTCTTTTCTGTGGTATGCCAGCCGCCTACATAGCGGCTTTGGCTGGCATTGGCGCTTTTTGGGGTTCTTTCTTCGGCAGGCTGCTGGCCGGGATAAACACGCCGTTTTCCATATCCTCGGCATGGATAGCGGCTTTCTTCGCCTCGATTTCAGCCTTTTTCTTTGCCTTGATTTTATCCTCGTACCGTTTCTGTGTCCCGTTGGCCTTGCGCCGGAGATACGCCTGGTGCAGCTTGTCCTTGCGTTCCTCTTTTTTCCGCAGGGTTTCCAGTTCCTCCGGCGTGAGGTTCATTTCCCCGAAGTGGGGCGGTATGTACCTTCCGACAAAATTGAAGTAAATCTCAACCTCCTGCGTGGTTTCAATGCTGCCTTTCCGGTCACGCTCATGGACAAGGATTTTCTCCACAAACTCATTCAGCATGGTGGTAGTCAGGTTGTCAAAATTCTCGTACTTGTCAACAAGGGCGATAAATTTTTCCGCTGATTTCCGGCTCTGCTCATATCCGGTAATTGCTTTTTCCAGTTCGGTAATCTCGCCGGAAAGGGATTCCTGCTCCTTTGCGTACTGTGCGTCCAGGGCGGCGTATCTTGCGTCCGGCAGCTTGCCCAGCACATTGTCCTCATAAATCTTGCACATCAGTTTTTCCAGTTCCCCGGCCCGTTTCTGTGCCGCCGCCAGCCGTTTCCGCTTTTTGGTGATGTCGCTGGCCTGCTGCTCGGCCTGGGTTTCCTGAACCGCTTTGATAAATTCTGCCCGGTCATTTCTGGAATACTCCGCAATCGCCCGGAGCATATCGGAAACCAGTGTCAGGACAGCGCTTTCATTGATTCGGTGTTGCGTGGAGCAGAGGACACCAACCGGAACCTTGCTGTATTGGGAGCAGGTATACTGTGAGATACGCTTGCCGTTGTTGGTGCGGTGGACGTACATCTTGCCGGCGCAGTCAGCGCAGTAGAGCAGGCCGGTGAGTGGGGCGGCTTCTCCCCAGCCGTCCGGGTAACGCTTCACGTTGGAACGGATTCTCTGCACATTCTCAAAGGTTTCCGGGTCGATAATGGCGGCGTGGGTGTCCTCAAAGATTACCCATTCGTTTTCGTCAACGTAATGGCTTTTCTTGTCCTTAAAGTGCTTGCGGGTCTTGAAGTTGATGGTATGGCCTAAATACTCACGCTTTTTCAGGATATTGACGATAGTGGAAGAACCCCAGCCATAAGGGTCTTTAAACGTCTTGGACTGATTCACGCCCTCCCCGTAATGGGAGAGGTGCAGGGAAGGTATCTCAATCTTTTCCTGTGACAGCCGGTTAGCAATCTGGTAGGGGCCGTATCCTTCCAAAGTCATAGCGAATATCCGGCGCACCACGTCAGCGGCTTCTTCGTCCACAATCCAGTGTTCCCGCTTTTCGTCCCACAAGTAACCGTAAATAACCGTGCCGGTCAGGTGCTTGCCGCTCATGCCTTTTGCCTTGAACACGGATTTAATCTTGCGGCTGGTATCTCTGGCGTAAAATTCATACATGATGTTCAGGAACGGGGTAAAATCATTCTCTCCGTTGGCACTGTCCACTCCGTCATTGATGGCGATCAGCCGGACGCCTCTCTGCCGCAGGATTTCCATGACTTGGCCGACTTTGAGATAGTCACGTCCCAGACGGCTCATGTCTTTGATGATGATTGCCTCCACGTTCCCGGCTTCCACTTCCTCCATCATGGCGGTGAATCCGGGGCGGTCGAACCGGGTTCCGGAGATTCCATCGTCCGTGAAATGGGTCGGGTTGGGAAAACCGTTGCGGCGGGCGTAATCTTCCAGCATGGATTTCTGGTTGCTGATGGAATTACTCTCACCTTGGAGTTCATCGTCACGGGAGAGCCTCTCGTACAGCGGGGTAATCTTGGTTTTCGTCATAGCGTCTGCCTCCTTACATGAAATATGCTCTAAATGGGTTCTTCACTAACCATGAGAAAATCTCGTGATTAAGAAGTCATTTAGAGCATATATCACCCGCCGCCAGTTTGTACTTTTTATACTGCTTTACCGCAAAATGCTCCGGCTCTCTTTCCTCCAGCTCATCGAACATCAAATCAACGGGATTTTTAAATTCCTCATCGTCCTCCCTTGCTTCGCTGGCATTTATCATGTCAAGCAGGGTAGTGAAATTCTGTTCTTCCTCTACGCACTCATACCAGATGTACCCGATCAGTGCGGTGTAATAGAGCTTTTCGGCTTGTTTCGATAGGTAAGCCTTTGAAGTTATCTCCAGCTTTTCCCCCGATTAGCACCGGACATGCGACTTTCACCGCATCCGGCGCCCCATCGATTGTGTTTTACATGCATTTAATCAGTCACCAAATATTATTGCATTATCCTATTGTTGACAGTTCCGCCTGCTTGCGCAGACGGTTGATTTTAGAAATCATCTTTTTTGATGCTTTGATTGTTTTGGCTGTGGCTTTCAATTCCTGTTGCCCTAAGTCCTGCAACAGTTGGAGATACCGTTCGTGGATTAGAACCATATTTCCGTAACGCTCAAAACCTCCTTTGTCCTTTGGCGTTTTAAGCCAGCCGACAACTTTTGATGCGTCTGTAAATTCTTCCCCACTAATCGCACATTTTCCATGTTGTGCTGAAAATAAAGATATCCTGCAATCCATGTATTCTGTGCTATGACCGTTTGACGTTTGCTCCCTCAAATCCTTTAGTATAGAAAAGTTCAGATTAAGGTCAGTATGTATCAACGCCCTTCCTTCTTTCGTATAACTACATACGGCAGATTTCTTAGCCATAGGTATTTTACTTTTGACATAGGCTATCGGATAAATCATCTGGTCAACTCCTGCAACATAACGAATCATCTTGGAGCCGCCATATCGTTTCTTTTCGCTTTGGGTTATAGTTCCGCCCTCACGGGTAAGCCTGCATCCTTTCTCTGTGTTAAGCCTGTTGGTTAAAACCGTCATGACTTGCCTGTGTATGCGCTTGCAATCTATACTGATACATGTCGCAAGCTGGAAATAATTCTGTATCCCTAAAACCATAGAGTTATACAACCGGATTTCTTCGATACAGCTTTTCTTCTCTCTTGGTCTGGCGATATTTTTTGCCTGCCCCACAAGCTTGTCTTTTTCGATTTCCGCCTTTTTGTCACAGATTGCCGACTGCACGACATACTTATGATGTTTCTGCCGTACCCTTAACTTAAACCCTAAAAACTCAGACCACCTTTTTCGGGTGTTGACTATCCTTGTCTTTTCGGGAGACACCTCCAATTTCAGCCTTTCCTCAATCCACTTTGTAACAGCTTCTTTCGTCTTTATGGCATCTTCCTTTGTTTTGCAGAAAATCCTAAAATCATCAGCATACCTTATGATGCGCATTTCTTTCAGTGCCGTATTCTTCATCAGCCTGTATCCGTGGCTTTTGTCAAACACTTCTGTTTTGCCGATAATTCTGTGTCTGCCACGGCTTACCGCAATTGGATTTTCTTCCCATTGGCTTGCCACCCACCAGTCAAGTTCATTGAGGACTATATTTGCCAGCAAGGGCGAAATGATACCGCCTTGTGGCGTTCCTCTGTCTGGTATGATTGTAGAACCGTCGGGCATCCGTATCGGTGCCGCCAGAATCCGCTTTATTACAAATATCAACTGCTTATCCCTTATCCCCAGCGACCATATCTGTCTGATTAACTTGCTGTGATTTACATTGTCGAAAAATCCCTTGATGTCAAACTCAATCACATAATGCAGGTTCATCATTTGAAGCATTGTATAGGTTCTGTTTATGGCGTGCTCAACCGAACGGTTGGGGCGGAAGCCATAACTGTTGTTGCTGAATTTCGCCTCGCATATAGGCTCTAAAATCTGCTTGATACATTGCTGTATCAGCCTGTCCCATATACAGGGGATACCTAACGGGCGTGTCTTTCCGTTTGGCTTCGGAATGTCCTTACGGCGTACAGGTTTTGGTCTGTAGCCATGCTGACTGCCTGTGACGATAAACCTCACTTTCTCCACAACTTTTTCGGGAGACATGCCCCCGATATCTGTGATGTTCCTGTTGTCTGTTCCTGCCGTGTAGCTCCCACCGTTCGCCTTGATATTGCGGTAGGCACGCAGAATATTATCCCGGCTTAATATCAAATCCATAAGATTATCAAAAATGCCGCCGTCTCTGCTCCTCTGATATAGTTCATCAAAGGTCGGCTGCATACCGTAATATTCGGCATGCCGCAGGTCATCTACACATAGGGTTTTGCTTCCTTTTGGCATAAGGCATCACCTCCTTCCGAAAGTGACCCTTTTGGTCTTACTCGAATCCTTATGTTGGACTGAATAATGCCTGCTTATTACAACCGACTAGTGGCCATCCCTCCCTCGCCCACATAACGCAGGCGTTATCATAGGTTCGACCACAACCTTTCAGCACCGGTTCATCTGCTTATTGTTCTTCGTCAGATTATCTTAAATTAGACCCGATGCTTTTCCTTGTTCCGATAATCTTATCTGTACATATATATCCTTAGACTCCTGCTATGAGCCTGCCAGCTTGCAAGTGCCTGTAACACTTCATGGTCGTTCGTAGGGTAAATTTCTACTGAACCACACTGGCTGCGCATTAACGCACCTGTACATTTCTATACAGTCTTCTTTTAGACCCGTACATTCGCAGTTTCGTCAGCCCGCCCGCCAAAGCAGGCATTCTCGCCATAGATATTTTATAGACCCTCGGCGTATAGGCAACACAGCCCACCTCTGGGCTGGTTTCGGTTACTTTTGGCAGTAACTACGGTTACTCTCCGCCTTTGTCATGGGGCTTTATACAAAAGCCTTTACAGCTAATGCATACCCATCTAGGGCAGGCGTTTCAGGGCGTTACCCCGTCATTCCACCTGTCAGATTATCAGTTCACAGACTGATTTCATTTAAAATCTGACTGTGCGCAGACTTTTTACCATCTACGAACAAGTCGCACTCACCCAAAAATCCTCGCCGGATTGCTGCCCCTCCCCTTTAGTGTTTAAGATGATTGTGTTTACGAGTTTCAAAATGTCCTTCTCGCTCCGGATATAAACGAGAGGGTTGTAGTGCATGGATTTTTTGAAGTTAATGGTATTCAGCACCTTTACCCGGTAATGATTCTTTAAGAGCATTTTTCCGCACTCTACTAACACTGTCCCCTTATCGTCTGTGCCGTCAAGACAAAAAAAGTGTGAATTTGAAATTTAATAATTTCCGCTCTGAATATCCCTCAAAATCAAGCGTTTCAGCTTATCCTGCAAGGTTTCTTTGCTCGTTTCGCTAAAATGGCACGTCACAAGATAGGTCGTTTTGCCTATGGTCTTTACAAAGTGCGGGCGGCGTTCCTGTGTCTGTTGGTTCTCATTGTTTTCTGACATATACATAAATCTCCTTTACATGAAAAGAGGGCATACAGAGTAATCTCCATACGCCCGCTGTTGATAGTGGCTGTCTGTTCCCTTATCCGCATGAAATTGACATTGCGTTTTCCGGCATATATACTTGTTGCTTACTGTCAAATAAAGGTAAACAGGGCAGAAAAAATATTGTATCAATGCAACGGATAAGAGAGGTAATAAACATGGGAAAAATGATAGTGCTGACGTTTTCGGACAGTGAGGAAACAGTCTTTAAGAGGGCGGTTTCCCTCTTGGCAGACGAATTACAGATTGAAGTGGAACAACAACCTGTTTCACCGTCTGTATTGTCCTTTCAAGGGTTGGAAATACTGCAACATCAGCATAGGGTGCTGCGGGATAGGAGAGATGTGCGCCTTACCCGTCTTGAGTATGGTACGCTTGTTTTTCTTGCTTCCAGTCCAAACAGGGTATTCACGCAATCACAAATCTTTGAAGCTGTTTGGAGCATGGAAAGCGATAGCTGTCATTCAAGCGTTGTAAATGTGATATATAACTTACGGAAAAAGATTGAGCCGGATTGTAAAAACCCGTTTTATCTGAAAACAGTGTTAGGTGTTGGCTACAAATTCAGTGCTGACAGTGTGGGAAAGTGATATTTTATTTTTGACTTGCTTTTCTGCTTTGGGGTAAAAAAACAGCGGTAAATCTGTAATAGGTTTACCGCTGTTTGATTCATAACAATTATTTAGTTTGCAATAGACAAACCGGAAGTTAGCATTTAATTAGTCGGACTCATATAGATAGCAGTTTTTCACATGATCATTTACAATTCCGATTGCCTGCATATAAGCATATACAATCGTACTTCCTACAAACTTAAAACCATGCTTTTTCAAATCTTTACTGATTTTGTCCGAAAGCAGCGTTGTTGCAGGAATTTCAGCTTCTGATTTGAAATGGTTATGGATAGGTTTATTATCAACGTAAGACCAGATAAACGCATCAAAACTGCCATATTCTTCCTGTATTTTAATAAATTGCTGCGCGTTCACGATTGCTGATTGGATTTTCAGCCTGTTGCGAATGATTTTGTCATTTTGCATCAGTTTATCAATTTTGGCTTCATCGTAGAGTGCGATTTTTTTGCAATCAAACTGATCAAAGGCTTCTCTGAAAGCCATTCTTTTATTTAATATCGTCAGCCACGATAGTCCAGCCTGCATACCTTCAAGAATCAGCATCTCAAATAATTTTCCATCATCATGAACTGGTTTTCCCCATTCTTTGTCATGGTATTCTTTATAGAAATCCGTAGTTGCCCACGAACATCTTTCTCTATCATTCTTTGTCATGAAAGCCTCCGTTTTGCAAATCCCAATCTGTCACTGTCAACAACACTGAAATTATACCACACAACCGACTGGATTACAACGATACATCATGCGTTTTTGACTTCTCCTTTCTCTGCTCTGTCGGCGGTATTACTTGTTCTATGCAACGCTTTACGGTTTCAGCTTCAGCAGTTTCTTCTTTCAGCTTTCGCATTTCCCGATAAAGGCGGTCTTTCTGTGCGGTTAGGTCTGCAACCTCGGCTTTCCATGCTTTCGGTTTTAGCTTGGTGTCGCTCCCTAAATGCTCTTTCAGATACCGTTCCGCTCGGTCATACAGTGCAAGCTCGGTGCGGTAGCGTTCGGCATATTCTTCCTGTTTCTTCGGCTTGGTCTGCTTGTAGGTCTTGTGGTAATCCCGATACAGCAGATACTTTTCCGCTTGGTCTATCAGTTCTTTCCGCTCGTGGAGTAGCTTTTCCGTCTGCTTTATCTCGCTGTTGGTATTCCAGTACCTTTTCTTCATTCCCGATAGCGTTTCCTGCAACTCGGACAGGGTGGAAATGTGATTGCTCTGCAAGAAGCTGACCGCCTTTGCAAAACTCTTTAGGTCTTTTATCTTCCCGTAGCGGCTGTCCGGCTGTCCTGCCTGTTGCATGGCAGTATTCAGCAGTTCAAGCAGCGTGGGGGATTGGACAGGAACGGAATGGAAAGGATTGATGGATTGATTGTCTTTTTGTGCCGATTTTTCCTTTATCCATTTTCCCAACTCCGCAATCCTGCGTCTTACTTCTTTCAGCAGTCGGTTCTGCTCCCGTATCAGACGGTTTTTTTCGCCTTTCTCGGTCACAATCCCTTTGCGCTCCATTTGGGTAGCGGCTACGCCCATGTGTACGGTCGGTATCTGTTCTATCCCCTGTCGCTCATAAGAGCGGTGGTCTATCCTCTGCGGGATATTCTGCTCTGCAAGGTACTTGTTCGTAACGTCTGCCCATGCCTGCCGCCATACCTCGGCTTTGCCTTTGTCGTTCCAGTCTGTGAGGTCAACTTTTCTCGTTTTGAAACTGCCGTTTTTCAGCTTTATCCGCTGACCGTTTTTGTCTAAGATGTATTCCTTTTTTGACTTTGCGCCCCATTCGCCGGACTGTTCCAGTGGTCGCATGGTAAGCATGATGTGGGCGTGTGGGTTTCCCGTTTTCTTGTCATGGACTGCTATGTCCGCACACATTCCAACGGACACAAAATTTTCCTGCACATACTCGCGCACAAGCTGTATCTGTTTCTCCCTGTCAAGTTCAACGGGGAGTGCGACTTCAATCTCCCTTGCAAGCTGTGAGTTCTTTGACTTCTCGATTTTCTCAACGGCGTTCCAAAGGGTGGAACGGTCTGTAAAGTCGGGCAGGGCGTGGGGCGGTAGCAGTACCTCTGTGTGGACTATCCCCCTTTTCCTTGTGAAGTCGTGGGTAATGCCGTCATATTCGTTTTTGAGTATCTCGCCGCTTCGGTATGCTGACGCTCCAACGGCTGACATTCCCTTGCCCCTGCTGATTATCTTGATTGTGCAATGGTAAATCGCCACGCTGTCAACCTCCTTTCGGGTGGCACATTTTAGACTTTGTGGACAGTTATGCCCCGCACTTTGGGGTATAACTGTACGCAAAGTTCACTAAAGGGTAGGGCGGAACGCCCGTAGGGGAATTGTCGTTTCCCCTGTTGGCTGTCGCAAGACAGACAATGCCCTCTGCAAGAGCCCTCGGAGAGCGCACACACCCGCAAGGGTGTATAAGTGCGCCCTTGTCAGAACAAGGGAGATTTAATTCTCCCCGTTTGGCTTTTGTGTCCGGCGTAAAAATTCCTGCGCTTGCGGTGTCCGTAAGGCTGTTTCAAGCAAGCCCTTTATCTGCTCGTTTGTGTACTGTTCCGGCTGTTCAAGCAGGCTTTCCAGTATCGCCCCACGTTCCACAAGGCGGTGCGTCCTTATCTTGCGTTCCTCGCCCCTTTTCTGATTGAGGAGCTTTTTCTTTTTGTTCTGCAACTGCCTTATTTCTTCCTCGGCTTTTGCAATCTGCTCGCTGATGTTCCCCATGCGTTCCCCTCCTTTCTGCGCTGTGGCTGTTTGTCGGATATTTGTGTAAAAGAAAAAGACATCTTCGTTGTTTGAAAATGCCTTTTTCAGATACGCAACTATTTAGTTTTGGGTGCTTAGAGTTTATGTACCTCCGACATAAGCCGTATGCCGTCATGCAGTCCCAACCTGTAAGCAGCTTTGCCGTATGCCGCCCCGTTTGCGTTTAATGCGCTGAGCGCCCTGTCAACAATGCGTTTCTGTTCCCTGTCCAGTCCTGCCTTTTGCAGTTCGTCATACGCCTTATCCTGCTCTTTCAGAGTGGCGCGGTAATTCCTGTTTTTTTCGGCGGCTCTGTCTAAGGCTTTATAAGTCCTTAGCCTTACAAGTAAATCCAACAGACTTTTTGTTTTTTCCATGCCCTTATTCGCTTTCACTCCCTATAAAAATTTCAGACGTAAGCATTGCGCCCAACCGAAAACCCTGTGCGAAATTTGCATACTCTGTTATATCCTCGTAGCGGAAAACCATTGTATTCCACTTTTCAAACCGCTCCCTGTCCTCTGCCGACAATATTCCCTCGAAATACTCCCGTTCCTCGCCGATTTTATTTGACAGGGTGCGGTACTCTGTGTCATGGGGAACAGCTTCCTCAACGGGGCATAGGTTTCCCATGTACAGTCGTTCCAAAACGCTCATTTTGTTCTCACCTCTTTTGTCTGCTGTCAAGGGTTTCGTCTGCGTGGTTTTATCCGGCATATCTTCAATGCCTGCCTTTTCTGCAAGGCGTTTCCGCATATCCAAAAGCTCCTGCTGTTTTTCCGGCGGCAGACATTTCAGTATATCCCCGTAATCCATTTCTGCCATTGGCGTATCGCCCGCAATATCAAGAAGCTGTGTGTCAAGCCATTCGTCCCAAAGGTCATTGAATAAATGCCTGCTGTCATTAAAGGAAAATGCGTTGTCAAAACCGACATGATTTCTGTAATACTGCAATTTTATAAAGCCGTACTTTCCGGCATTGACAACGGCTAAATCCTCATTTTCAAACAGCTCCGCAAAAGCGTCCACAACCTTTTGGCATTTTTCTTTTTCCTCATCAGTGATATAGGTCTGTTTTTTATTCATAGTGCCTCCTTTCGCTGATTAGTTGCTTTCAAGCCGTATATCCGCTTAAAGAAATGTGTCCTGCGCGTAAAAGATTTCTGACGTTATCAGAACGCCCAAACGGAAACCACGCTCAAACTTTACCTGCTCGTTACAACTGCATTCATCGAAAAGCGTTTCTACCAGTTCTTCCAGTAACGCCTTTTGTTTGTCGTTCAGCGTTTCGGCTAACTGTTCTTGAAGTTCGCTGCCTTTTTCGCATAGTGCTTGGTGTTCAGGAGTGCGCCGTTCCGTTCCGCTGTCTACACGAAGCTGGTCGGTCAAAAAAGCTGTTAAAATCTTTCCCATTCTGTTATCCTGTCCTTTCGATTTTGTCCACAAGCCGCTTGCAAGACAGAGCCGGACAGTGCTATAATATTTGTGCGGCTCGCCTTGCGCGGGTGGCATACTGTGAAGTGGTGCAAATACCTTTGCCGGTGGCACCACTTCCTCTATAGGTTTTCAAGGGCTTTTATCCCGTCACGCAATCCCTGTGGGCGTTTAACGTTCTTGCGCTCGCAGTAATCATCAAGGATTTGTAATTCCTCTTTTGTTACCCGAATATCCAAACGGATATTTTTCGGATTTTCTTCAACAGGTCGCCCTCGTTTTTTGGTCGGCATATACACCCCCTTTCCTTGCCGGTACTCTTATTATAATTGATTACCGACAACAATTCAAGGATTATTTACCGACAACAAATAAACATCAGACTGGATATGTGCCGATTATCCGAACTTCAAGAATTTCGATTTTCGCAATTCAAGAGTTTCGATTTTCGCAATTCAAGAGTTTCGATTTTCGCAATTCAAGAATTTCGATTTTCGCAATCTAATAATACTGATATTATTTAGACTGATTATAGTCATACTCAATCAATCAATCAATCCTTTCCCTTCCTTTCCTTCCCCTCCCTACTCGGTGGCAAAGTTCTTGACGTAGATAATGTTGGGTTTTCCCATTCCCTGTCTTACGTTCTCAATCAGCCCTATCCCTTTTGAGCCGTCAAGCTCCGCAAGCAGTCTGACCGCTTTGCCGCCCGCACAATGGAAACGCTCCTGTATCTCGCCAATCGTGAAATAGAGGTATATGCGCCCCTGTTCATCAATCCACCCGTTTTTCAGTGACAGTTCCATGCGGTCTATCAGCATACCATAGAGCAGTTTTGCGTCTGTGGAGAGTGTATCAAAGCGGCTGTCTGTAAATAACAGCTTCGGTATGCGGTAAAAAGCGTATTGCCCGCCCTGTTTCCCGTAAAAGTAATCAAACGGCATTTCCCTTTTTCTCCTTTCCCTGTTTGAGTAGCGTTTTCTTTCTTCCTGTCTGCCCTGTTAAAGAAGAATACCTTTTCATGGTTCTGCTTTTCGTTTTCCCTGTCCAAACAGCAGATTTTCAGATTAAAACGCCCATATCTGCGCTGTCTTATTCCGCACCATGCAAACGCCTTATTGCCTGTTCTTTCTGTTCCTCGGTCAAGGTCACTGTACGCTCTTTGGTTCGTATGCTGACAAAGTTCCTCGGCATGGTGTAGGTCTTTCCGGCGGCGGTCTGCGCTATGCACTGGAAGTTCTGCGGGTTCTTTTCCACAAGTTTATCCATTTTCCTTATCCACGCCGGATAGGACGTGTAGAGGGTGGCGGCGGTATCATCAGCGCAAAAGCTGATATGTACTTCCTGCTCGCATTTTAACAGTTTCATGGTCTTGGTGTCCTCCTTTCCTGTGGGTTTTGTGCTTCATTTTCCCTGTTCGGACAGGGAAAACGAAAAGACCGCAGCTAAAGCCGCAGTCTTTCCCGTTCACTGATATTTGGCTGTCTAAATCGCTTCTTGGAGTGCGGCTTCTGCCTTTAATCTTGCCCTGCGCTCCCTGTCATACTGTTTCTTGCGTTCTTTCCTCGCCTTTTCCTTTTCCTGCTCGATTTTCTCCCAATCGACAGGCTCGCCTGTGCTTGGCAGTCCGATTTTTCCGATAAAGTTGAAATATATCTCGATTTCCTGTGTCTTGTGGCTTTTCTTCTTCCCGTAGACAGGCTCATGTATCAGTATTTTGTCAATAAACTCATTCAGCATGGGCGTTGTGATTTCGTCAAACTCGCTGTATTTCTTCACAAGCCGCATGAATTTGTCCGTCCTTACCTCGTTTTCCTTTCCCTGTGCTATGATGTTGTCAAGTTCCCCCGTCCTCGCTTCAAGGGTGCTTAGTTCGCTGTCATAATCCGCAAGAAGCCTTGTAAAATGTTTGTCGGGTATCTTCCCCGTTGCGTTGCCCTCGTACAGTTTCTTGATGAGGTCGTTGAGTTCGTCAATCCGTTTTGCGGCGGCGTGTTTCTCATTGCGGCTGTCTGCCATGATGCGCTCGCTTTCCTTATCGTCCATTTCCCGCACCGTTTTGAGAAATTCTTCCTCATGCTCCAGTGCAAAACCGCATACCTCACGAATGGAAGCGGCGATTAGGCTCTCAACCGCCGACACCCTTACATTGTGGGCGGTGCATTGCCTGTGTATGTTGCGGTAGTTGCCGCATAGGTAAACATTGTCGCTGTCATAGGTCTTTCCGTCCGGTCTGTGCTGTGACTGCGGGCTTCGGTAATACATTCTGTGTCCGCAGTCGGCGCAGTAGAGCAGTCCTGTCAGCCGGTTCGTGTATGTTCCGTTGGGTACTTCCTTGCGTACCGTCCTCCTTGCTTTCTGTGCGGTGTTCCATGTTTCCTCGTCAATGATTGCTTCATGTGTGTTGGGGAATATCATCAGTTCTTCGGGGCGTGCCTTGCGCCTTTTCTTGGTCTTGAAGCTGTCAAGTACGGTCTTTCCCAAAACGGTATGCCCCATGTATTCCTGCTTTTCCAGTATGTAGCATACGGCGGTGGTAGACCATGTGCAGGGGCTTGTGAAACTCTTGCTGTGGTCGTTTTCGGGGTGGTGTTCGGCGGCATAGGCTGACGGGATAAGTACCTGTTCTTTTGTCAGTGTCCTTGCAATCGCTGACACGCCCACGCCCTCAATCACAAGCCGGAATATCCGGCGGACTACCTCGGCGGGTTCGGGGTCAATGATTAGGTGCTGCTTGTCCTTTGGGTCACGCAGATAACCATAGGGAACGCTTGGGGAAACACGTTTCCCCTCCTGCATTTTGGCTTTGAAGATTGCCCGTATCTTTTGGCTTGTGTCCTTTGCGTACCACTCATTCATAATGTTTAGGAACGGCGTAAAATCATTGTCGCCCATTGTTTCACTGTCAACGCCGTTGTTTACTGCTATGAAGCGCACGCCCTTTTCGGGAAACATGATGTCGGTGTAGAAGCCGACTTTCAAGTAGTTCCTGCCTAATCTGCTCATATCCTTTACAATCACTGTGCCTACGTTGCCCGCTTCAACCTCGGCTATCAGCTTTTGGAAGCCCTCACGCTCAAAGGTCGTGCCGGATATGCCGTCGTCGGTAAAATGCCGGATATTGAAAAAACCCTGTCTTTTTGCGTATTCCTCTAAATATTCTTTTTGGTTTGTGATACTGTTGCTTTCGCCCTGTTGCTCGTCATCGCGTGACAGTCTTTCGTAGAGGGCGGTAATCTTTGCGCTGTTCGTCATTGTAAATTCCTCCGTTTCTCGCTATAATAAAGCTGATTTCAGCTTGGGGAAAAGGTGGTCTTTTCAAAAACTCACACTTTTTCCGTCCTCTCTAAATATAACCCTTCGGATCAGTGACAACGTAGGAACTGTGCATCTGCATAAGGTTTGGTTTTACGAAAAACCTCGTCTTGCCCGAACCGGAGCCGCCGATAACAAGGATATTTTTATTCCTCGCATACTTCGGCTGTTTCGGTCTGCCGGACATCATCAGTCTTTCCGTTTCTGTGAGTAACACGTTGTTCTCAAATACCGGATCGACATATGGCTCAATATCTTTTGCTGTTCCCCACCTTGCAGAGCCGTACTCCATGCCATGCCGGAATTTCTTGGCGTTCTTGGCTTTGAAATACACCACAAGGCGGAGCGCAATGCTGCACCCTATCCCTATTAACAAATCTTTTGGGTGGAAACTTGGTAACGGGTTGGAAAATAAGTCCTCCATCCCCGCCATGACCGCCATCGCTTTTGCGGAAGCGTCCTGCCCCGGCGATACCCGCCACAGCCACGCAATTTTGTCGCAGAAATACCCGGCAAGCGCATAGGGGAGATTCATAAGGAAAAGTTTCTTTTTGTCAATATTCCCCGTCTTTGCCTTCAGCTTTTCAGGGACTGACTTTAGGTCTTTGGCGATGCCCTCTACGATTTTACTCATAATGACTGCCCCCTGTCCTTCTGGTGTTCCCTTGCCCTCTCCCGGTTTTTGTCCTTGCCTAGCTGCTCCCGGAACTTTGCCAGTTTCTCCTTTACGGAGATGCGGTTATGCTTTTTCTCATTAACTTTTACAAACTCCTTAAATGCCTGCGTTATCACGTCAGCATCCTTGCCCTTGAATAATACGATGTGCTTCGGCGGCTTTTCCGTCTTATCCTTCTTCACTGCAAACTGCACGTTGTACTTCTTTGCCACTCTCTCAAAGGACTTGATGTTATTATCCGTCACCTCAATGCTCGAAGCGCCCATACCCTGACCGACCAGCTCTTTCACTGATATTTTCCCATGCGGCATCTGCTTTCCCTGTTTCCGGTGTTCCAGATACATCTTCATAGCCTTTTTCAGCACGTCGGCAGTCAGCCGGGAAGATTTAAACACAAGGGCAATGGTTTTCTGTGTCACTTCCTCCTGCATGGTTTTTCCTCCTTCTTTTTTTATTGCTGTACGCCCGTCAGGGTGGGACGTACAGCCTGTGGATTAAATATTTCATAAGCCCTCCTTTCTGACCGGGTTATGGCAGATAGGGTTTTCTCCCTTCTTTCTCCGCTTCGATTATCTCTGAAAAACCGCTTTCCAAATCCTCAAAACAGATAGGAATATCCCCCGGATTTTTGATGTAGGTATCCACAAAGCGGTAACTGAGCCGCCCTCCATCCTTTCCAATACTGACACAGTAGACAGACGCAAACTCCCCGTTTTCCAGTATCCACATCTCGCTTTCAAGGCACAGGACAAAGTTATCTGAAAACAGTTCCCTTATCTCACTGCCTATCTTGCAGGCTGGATAACAGAAAAGCACGTCCGTCATAGCGAAGGGTTCTTTCCCCGTACCGTCATCCCCCTCCATCATCATCACGTCTTTCATGTTCTTTTTGATATAAGGGAATAACTGGCTGGAATAGTTCTCCGCCTCATATTCCCTCGGATCGCCCCCATCGCCCAAAAACTCCGCAGAATCATCAAACTCACTGTCCTCATACAGCCGGAACAGGCGGAGAAGGCATCCCCGCAGCTTATCCTCTGTCAATCCTTCCTCCTGCACGTCATTTTCCCTCTCTGCTTCGGGTTTCCTTTTCCCTGCCGCATAACGGATTCCGCCCAATACCGCTGCTCCCGCCACCGCCGCAAGGGAAACTGCTGTTGCTTTCTTGTGTTTCATTTCCCTGATTTCTCCTTTCCACTTCTGGACTTTTTGTCCAAAAGTTTTCCAAACGCAAAAAAGGGCAGCTACAAACCGCTGTTTACGGTCTATAACTGCCCTCACGCTGTTTCTAAATATTTAATTATCTATACCGGATCACCGGACACTGCTTTGTCTTTTTCCCTACTTTCCTCCGTTCCAGAGCGAAAACCATATCCCCGGTACGCTCAAAATATCCAATGTCCTTTTTCCAGCTCATGCCGCATTTACAATGCTGCAAGCCGATAAACTGCTGTTTCATCTTCCTTCCGCAGTTCGGGCATACTTTTTTGCTCCTGCCCTTCTGCTTTGCTTTTGGCTTGTCGGCATCCTGCTTCTTTTCCTTCTTTTCGGGAAGCCCATTCTCCGCTATCCTTGTTTCATAACGTGGCAGCCGGTAAAGATACAGGCTGTATACTTCATCGAAGGAAGCCTTTTCTGCTATTCCCTTTACCCTCTGGTAAATCTGCCCCGCAATTTTTTCACAGTCCTCTCCTTCCGGCATCCTGCCATGCTCCCTGTAATAATCACAGGTCTTTTGGAACATACTGTCTGCTATTCCCGCTTTCTGTTTCTGCTTTAAGTCCTTATATGTCCTGTCCGCCCTCCGCTTCCTGTTTCCCAAACGCACCACTCCTTTATCCTGATACGGTCTATTTTAACAGAAAACGCACCGGAATTGTAAAAAATATCTGCCGCCTTAACTGAAAGCGTCTTTGCACAGGTCAATGAAATATCTCTTTTTCTCCAATATTTCCTCCTGCCTGTCTTTGGAAAGCGTCCGGAATATCTCGTCATAGTCAAGCTCCGCAAGCGGCGTACCAAGCACTGGCGTTAAGACTTCATGTTCATACCATATCCGCCAGAGTTCCTCAAACAGTTCCCCGCTGTCCGAAAATGCCATTGCCGAATCAAATCCCTCTCCCTCGCTGAACCATTGCAGACGGACAAAGCCGAACCTCCCGGCATCCGCCACCATTACATCGGTCAGCTCATACAGCTCCGCAAACGCATCCGCCACCTTCCGGCATTTTGCCCGCTGTTCTTCCGTAATATATTTTTCCGCCATAGCGCACCTCCTAACTTACTTCTGGACAAAAAGTCCAAAAGCTATCTATCCTCTTTTAAACAGTAGATTGTGCAGAGGTCAGCGCATAACACGCCTTCCCCGCATTTTATTGTGTCAAATAAAAGGCATTGGAACAATACGTCACGCACATCTTCCAGACTGGCGATGCCCTGTTCCTTCTCCGAAAAGCCTGCTCCGGGAATATCCATATCCGCCGATGCCGCCCGCCTTGCCGAGATGCAGTGCGTGTAAAGTCCGAGGATATATTTATCCGACATGGGGAAAGCGAAGGTTTCCTGACCGTCATATGTTACCCTGTATTTTTCCTGTTCCCCTTCCGGCAGTTCAAAAATACACCGTACCGTTTCCAGATAAGTATGCCCGTCAAAATCCGGCTTTATTTTCTTCCCATACCTGCGGATTGCGGAAAATATGCTGTTCCGGTCAAGAAAAGAACGGGTACGCTGAAAAGCTGGCTTCCTGCCCTTAATATCCATGTAAACATTATTCCCTGTCCCCTTCCCGGCAAACCTGCCATAATCGCCTGTCCGCAGCAGATAGGACAATACCTCCAGCAGCTTTTCCTTTGACGCAATCTCCTGATAGGGGGAATCGCCAAACTCTATTTTTACAAACCTCAATGGGCAGCTCCCCTTTGCAATTTCCCGTTCCATTGCCCGGTCAATATCCCGCATGGACTCCATTTATCCATCCCCTTCCGCTTTGCGCTCAAACATCCCTTTTTCTTCCCAGCCGCCGCCATACATATCATGCTGAACCAACTGCTGGTAATAATGGTTCATGGTGTTCGGGGCATTGTAGAGGGCAGTCACCATGTACGCCCTGATGTTGGTTATCCTTGTTGTGGTTTCCTTCATGCACCCGATGACGTACTCCAAATGGGAGCTGTTCAGCTTTAAAAACTTTGATTTTACAAGCTCATACGGGTAATCTTCCCCGTTGACCTTTACCGTCTTACGCTTCACGCACACAATCTCGCAGATCACCTCATACAGTTCCTCATACAGACCTTTTTCGCTCCAATCGCCATATTTCATGTGATGCTCATACTCAATATTCTCCTTAATGATTTCCATGTAGGCGCTGGCTTCATCCATCACATCAATCATACCATTATCCGGCTTGCCCGGTTCCTGTTTTTCTGTTTCTATATCAGATTGATTGATAGGATTGGTATAACTCAGATCGGTATAATTAGTATTGTTATAATTAGGGTTCGATTTTTGAACTTCCAGAGGTTCGTTTTCTGAACTTCCGGAAGTCTGGTTTTTGAAACTCTTGAAGTCTGGTTTTTGAATTTCCAGAAGTTCAATTTCTGAACTTCTGGAATTCTGATTTTTATACTTCTTGAAGTTCAGTTTTTGAACTTCTGTGGAAACATCAGTATCTGCGGGTTCTCCTGCTGTGCCTTCCCCACCTGCAGGCGGCTCTGAAAGGACAAAGTTCTTGACATATATGATGTCCGGCTTGCCCAGTCCCTGCCTTTTCTTCTCAATCAGACCGATTCCTTTCTTGCTGTCAAGCTCCGCAAGCACCTTTGCGCAGGTGGCTCTGGCGCATCCCAAATCCTCCATGATGTTCTCCACCGTATAATGGATATACGCTCTGTTCTCATCATCAAACCAGCCGTTTTTCATGGATAATGCCATTCTGTCAAGCATCAGACCGTAAAGGAGTTTCGCATCACTGGATAAGCCTTTGAAACGCCTGTCTTTTATCAAAAGCCTCGGCACTCTGTAAAAGGAAAACTGCTCCGCTTCCGCACCGTAGTAATAATCGAATTTCAAACCGCCATCCAATCTGCCCGACCTCCTTCCTATTGTCTTTTCTTCCATTCATCCAGAAGCTGAATGATGATGCCCTCTATTTCCTCACTGCTGCAATCCTCCGCAAAATATTCGCTGATCTTGTCCGCTTTCAGCGTCACTTTCCGTTCCTTCGGCTTTTCCTCCGTCAGTATCAGGCGCACCATTGCAAGGGTAAGCTCCCCGGTCTTGCCATATTCCTTAATTTTTGCCGACTGCGCCATGCTGACGTTACAGCCTTTTTCCTCTATGACTGCCTGTACCCACTCTTGCGCTTCTTCCGCAAGAAAGGAAATGTCAACGCCCTGTGAGAAACCGAGTTTTTTACCGTCCACCATAGCAAGGAGTTCATCAGACAGGCGGGAGAGCCAGATATATCGCTGAACCTTCTTAGCGTTCTCCCCGGCAGCTTCCCCGACCTCATCCAGTGTGTTTCTGCCTGACTTTTTCCCCTGATGCTTCATGGCTTCATATTTCATCTTGTAGGCTCTCGCCTTTTCGCTTGGCAAGATGTCCTCCCTCTGGATATTGGAATCCACCATGATAATCGTAGCTTCATCATCGGTATAGTTGCGGACAACCACAGGCATCTCCGTTTTTCCGGCAAGCTCCGAGCCACGTCTGCGGCGGTGTCCGGCTATGATCTCATAGCCGCCGCCCTCCCTCGGTCTTGCAATCCCCGGCACAAGCACCCCGTACTGGCGGATACTCTCTGTCGTTTCCTCCATTTTCTCATCGTCCTCCACCCGGAACGGGTGGTCTTTGAACGTATAAAGCTCTTCCAGCGGCGCATTGATAATCTGCTCTATTCCATTTTCCTGTGCGGCACTCCCACCGAACAAATCATCAAAACTTTCCAGAGCAACCTTTGATGCGCTTCTTGATTTTATATTACTGCCCATCTGCAAGCACCTCCTTTGTCAGAGAATCGTAAGCTGACGCCACTTTCCCCTTCGGATCATGCTTGTAGATGCTGACGCCCTCCGCTGAAATCTCCGCCGCCCGGACGGAAATGGGAATGACATTGGCAAATATCCTTACCCGGCTTCCATAGGCTTCCTTCAGCATGGAGCTGATGTCCTTTGCGTAGTTCGTCCGGCTGTCCACCATTGTAAGCAGAATCCCCCCAATCTCCAGTTTCGGGTTAATCTGCCGCTTTACCTTGCCCACTGTCTTAATAAGCTGCTGCAAACCTTTGACGGGCAGGTATGCCGCCTGTACGGGTATCAGGATACTGTCGGCGCAGGCAAAGGCGTTTATGGTAATCATGCCGAGGGAAGGCATACAGTCAATTAAGATATAATCGTAGCTCTCCCGGACAATCTCTATGTACGACCGGAGTACCGTTTCCCGGCTCATCACATTCACAAGGGAAACCTCCAGACCGGAAAGCTCAATGTTCCCCGGCATTAAGTCTATCCCTTCCTCATGGTGGAGAATGCCTTCTCCCGGTTCTACTTCTTCGTCATTGATTAAATCCCCCATAATGGTTGCAAGCGTGACTTCCAGACTGTCCGGCTCTGTAAAGCCTAAGCTCGCTGTCAGACTGCCCTGTGCGTCCGCATCAATCAGAAGCACTTTCTTTCCCTGTTTTGCAAGTCCTATGCCTAAATTGCTTGTGGTGGTGGTCTTGCCCACTCCGCCTTTCTGGTTTGCGATTGCGATTATTTTACACATGATTGGTTCTCCTTTTCTTCTACTGGTTTTCTTTTACGTTGCTTTTCCTGACTTCCACATAAGTCCGATAATATTTCTTTGTCCCTTTGTTTGGGAACATATCGGAAAACTCCGTCACTTCGATTTTCGGGTTCCTCTGTAAAATCTTCCCGAACCACTTAATATCGTTCTTCGTTCCCATAAGCCTAACCTTTAACATCAGTCCCGTCCTCCGAACATGGCATACAGATCGTGGTTATATGTTGCGTATTCCGGATACCGAATCTGTATTGCCTGCCAAAAATAGGGCGCATAGGCACAGCAGAACAGTTCTTCCACTGTGTACCGTCTGCACTCGTCCACCTGTTCCTCCGCATCATCATAGTCAAGGACACTCGGCGTACCGTTGCAGTAAAGGTTAAACGCCATCCTGACCACTCTCACGCTCCCGCTGGTCTGCCAGCCTTCATGCAGGCACTCCGTTTTCACGCAGCCTGTCTTAAAATCATAGATACTGTAAATGTTCCTTCTTGTGTCATCACTGATACCAAGACAATATACAAGTGCCTTGTGGTATACGTCCTGATACCTGACCTCTTTTAATTTTTCGTAGTAGAATTTTTCATGTGCATCGCTGATAAAAATAATCGCTTTCTCTTTCCCTGCTCTTAACGCTGTGTTTGACATTTTTCTGTTCCTCCTTTTAAAATTGAATTGAAAAGAGCATCCCACTATGGAATGCCCTATATAAAAAATAGGGACACTCTCACTCAAGTATCCCTATAATCTACCACTATATCTGATAGCTCTCTATTCACTTTCATTGTCAGGATTTTTTGTGTTCCCCGTACCGAGGTCTAACGCCACAACTACGGTTACTTTCTTCACAAGTATCTTTTCCTTATGATTTTCACCGATTTTGTTGAAACTGAAAAATGTCACAAAGTGCGTAAATTCAAGGATTTCTAGGTATCTTTCCTTTGTATCAACACCACAGTCTCCACATGCACCGTCTGACAAAATTGATCCACCGCCATGCACCGTTTCACCTCATACCCTCTTCCCTGGAACATCTCCAAATCCCTCGCCAAACTTGTCGCCTTGCACGAGATATACACGATTGTTTCCACCTGGTAATCTATAATCTTTGGCAACGCCTTGGGATGGATTCCGTCCCTTGGCGGGTCGAGCACTATCACGTCCGGCTTTTCCTTGATTTCATCAAGCACCCGGAACACGTCCCCCGCGATGAACCGGCAGTTCGTCAGCCCGTTGTGCGCGGCATTTTCCCGTGCCGCCGCCACGGCCTCCTCCACGATTTCCACCCCGATTACCTGCTTGGCGACGGGAGCCAGCACCTGCGCTATCGTTCCGGTTCCGCTAAACAAGTCGAACACCGTCTTGTCCCGCAAGTCCCCCGCGTATTCCCGCACCGTGCGGTAAAGCACCTCCGCCGCCCGCGAATTAGGCTGGAAGAAGGAAAATGGCGTAATCTTGAATTCCATTTCCAAAAGCTTTTCATAAAAATAATCTTGTCCATACAGAATTCGCGTCTCGTCACTTTGCACCACGTCGGCCAGAGAGTCATTGAGAATGTGGAGAATCCCCACGATTCTCCCCTCCAATCTTCCCTTTGCCTCCAACGCGAGCAGGGCTTCCACCAACGGTTGCAAATCATGTTCCTGCTGGGTGGTCGTGACCAGGTTGACAAGGATTTCCCCGGTCGCATCCCCACGCCGCAATAAAAGATGACGCAAATAACCGACGTGCTGTATTTTTTGATAATACGACACGTCTCTTTCCTGGAAAAATGTGAGGACGCATTGCAAGATTTCCGTCATGTCCGCGTGTACCAGCTTGCAATCCGCCGCCGTCAAAACGTCGTACGAGCTTCCTTTCTTATGTAGCCCCAACGTCAACGGCCCGCCCTTGCACGCGTCGCCGAAAGAAAACTCCATCTTGTTGCGGTAGGCAAATTCCTTCGGGCTCCCCTTGATTCCTTCAAACTCGTAGCTTCGCCCCGGCGAGATGGCCGCGTCAATCAACGTTTTTATCTGGGACTCCTTCATTTTCAATTGTTCTTCGTACGGCATCGTCTGGTACATGCAGCCGCCGCACTGCGGAAATATGCCGCAAACCGGCTCCCTCGTCTCCAGCGGGGACTTTTCCAGCACTTCCAGTATCCGCCCCTCGGCCTTGCCGTTTCTCTTTTTATGAATCTGGACGCGCACCCTCTGGCCGGGAATCGCGTTTTTCACCATCACGCATTGCTCGCCGCCTACAGGCACGCCATTCGAATTTCTGCCATTTTCCGCATCCGCAATCATGTACGAGCCGTTCTCGGGATTCCCCTTTCCCGCATCAAAAACGAACACTACCCCCTTATTGGGAAATTCCACACGTTCCACTACGCCCTCAAACACTTGTCCCTTCTTCATCCTTACACTCCCTCACACTACCAGAAAAAGACGGCGTGCAATGCATACCACACCCCGTCCTTCCTTTGCTTTTCCATATGTTTCATGACCTGCCGTTCAAGATTCTTGCGGCGGCGCACAAGTCAGCTATGCTGACAAAATACATCTTTGTGTGCCTGTCATCCGCCGAACGCTTTCACAGCTACTTCGCCCACATGCGTACTCCTCACGCATGCATCGTCAAACTTGGTCTTCCTCGCTGAAATAATCATCGAAGTCGTCATCGAAGTCCTCGTCAAAGTCCTCCAGGTAATCCGGTGTCACGAACTTGTACACCGCGTACGCGATAGCGGCAACCGCCACGATAATCCCGATAACGGCCAGCACCTTGACAAGCAGCCCCTTCTTCTCTCCATCCTTGCAACATCCTTTTTTACAGCACATACCTTCCACGTCCTTTCTTTTTTATCAATCCCGCAATCGTCTCTTGGCATGGACAAGTCCTGCCATTTTTCAGACCATCGAGCTTCGCTTGTTTAGCTTTCGCGCCAAGCGCGGCCGCCTTAGCGACGCATTTCCCATTGCGCAGACATTCGTCTTTGAATTAGTATAACACGTTCTGATTTAGATTACTATCTTTTGTTGCAAATTTTCTTACCAAAATTTCATAAATTTTCATAAACCAATTTTTTCCAACTATTCGCCGCCACTTCGCACATATGCGCGCCCGTCGCGCCTTACGTCCTCACGCCCCTTATGGTGCTAAAGTTGTCTATGTGAACGAAATGACTGATTTCAACCGAATTGTACTTGACAAGCGGCTTCATGCAAGCAAACTTGTGAGCCAACTTGCCAAATCCAATCCAGCCGCGAATAGTAACATTTTTTCACACCTTCTCCAATTTCGCGAACGCCGCGAACATCTTGCGCACGCCCACCGAGTCGAACTCGATTGTCACCTCGTAGTCCCGTTTTCCATCGGTAATCGCCTGCACCGTGCCTTCCCCGAACTTCACGTGGCTCACCCGGTCACCCACCGCGTAATCCAGACCTTTTTCCTTGGACGCGGCGAATTGCTGCGCCCCCTTTTGCAACGCCACGCTCTGGAACGGCTGCTTCTGGAAGCTCTGCTGGGCCTGGCGGTAGGAACTGCGCTGGCTCTGCCAGTATGTGCCGCTCCCGCCCTGACCATATGTATCACCTGAGTCCGAACCATCCACGCCACCCGCGCCCGTACCTCGACCACCCGCACCCGCGCCGTACGAACCTTGTCCATATCCACCACTCGCGCTCGCGCCGTACGAGCCTTGTCCACTTACACCAATGCCCCGGCCATACGCGCCTCCCGCGCCCTGTCCGTACATGCTACCCGACCGAAATCCCCCCGTCGTCATCAATTCCTGCGGAACCTCCTGCACGAACCGCGACATCCGGTTATACTGCGTCTCCCCGCGGACCATCCTCCTGCGCGCGCAACTCAAGGTGAGGCGTTCCATCGCCCGCGTGATGCCGACGTAACAGAGCCTGCGCTCCTCCTCCAGGCTTTCCGCGTCTTCCGTGGAAAGGTAACTGGGAAACAGCCCGTCCTCCATCCCCGCCAGGTAGACCTGGGGAAATTCCAGCCCCTTCGCGCTATGCAGAGTCATCAGGACCACGTAATCCTGGCTCTCGTCCAGGCTGTCGATGTCGGCGACCAACGCAACCTCCTCCAAAAATCCACCAAGCGTGGCGGGTTCTCCCCTATCCGAGCAATCCTCCTCGTAAGTGGCAATCTTATTCTGCAATTCCTCGATGTTTTCTATCCGGGCCTTTGCCTCTTCTTCTCCTTCCGCTTCCAAAGATTCCACGTAGGTCGTCATCTCGATGATCTCCTTCATCAAGTCGGAAATGCTTGCCTGTTCCGCCCTGCCCTTGAAATATTCAATCAACGACACGAAGGAATCCAGCTTGGAACCGGCCCGACCGATGCCCGGTATCAGGTCCAGGCCTTTCAACGCCTCGTAAAACCCGATGCCGCGCGCGTCCGCCGACTCCTGCACGCGGCCAATCGTCGTCAGGCCGATGCCCCGTTTCGGCACGTTGATGATACGGCGCACCGCCAAATCGTCCCGTCCATTGTCAATCGTCTTCAAATAGGCCAGCAAGTCCTTGATTTCCCGTCTCGCATAGAAATTCACGCCGCCCACGATTTTGTAAGGAATGCTCATCGCCACGAATTTTTCCTCAAACAAGCGGGACTGCGCGTTCGTCCGGTACAAGACCGCGAAATCCTTGTAGGCCGCCCCGTTCTCCACCCGGCTTTGGATGTCGTCGGCCGCGAACTCCGCCTCGTCATAAGCCGTGTCAAACTGACAAAGGCGAACCAAGTCCCCGTCGCCCTGGTCCGTCCACAAGGTCTTGTCCTTCCTGCCGCGGTTATTTCGGATGACCGCGTTTGCCGCGTTCAGGATATTCGACGTGGAGCGGTAATTTTGCTCCAACT
Source organism: Lachnospiraceae bacterium (assembly GCA_910574865.1). Lineage (GTDB taxonomy): Bacteria > Bacillota > Clostridia > Lachnospirales > Lachnospiraceae > Schaedlerella. Next base: position 74,894 of record CAJTDN010000002.1, read on the forward strand.
TGATGACCTTCGCGTCCGAAAACGTGCTCTCGAAATCCAAAATGTTCCGAATGTCCGCCCCCCGGAACTTATAAATCGACTGGTCGTCGTCCCCCACCACGCATAGGTTGTGGTATTTCGAAGCCAGGACGCTCACCAGCTTGAACTGCACCGTGTTCGTGTCCTGGTACTCGTCCACCATGATATAGCGAAAACGTTCCTGGTAATAATCCAGCACGTCCGGCTGCGTCTGCAAGAGCTGCACCGTCTTCATCAGCAAGTCGTCAAAGTCCAGGGCGTTGTTCATTTTCATCTGCCCCTCGTACTCCCGGTACGCCTTGGCGATTTTCTGCCGCCCGAAATCCCCCGCCGCGTTCGTCTCATATTCCGCCGGCGTGACCATCTCGTTCTTCGCCGAAGAAATCGCCGATAGCATCATCCGCTCGTTATATTTTTTCGTGTCAATGTCCAGCTTTCTGCAAACGTCCTTCATCAAGGTACGCTGGTCGTCCACGTCGTAAATCGTGAACGAGTTGTCATATCCGATCAGGTCAATGTGGCGGCGCAGAATCCGTACGCACATCGAATGGAACGTGCTCACCCAGACGCTTTCGGCCCCGTGGCCTACCAGGTTGTCCACGCGCTCACGCATTTCCCCGGCCGCCTTGTTCGTAAACGTGATGGCCAGGATGTTCCACGGGTTCACCCCCAGTTCCTCTATCAAATAGGCGATTCGGTGCGTCAGCACCCTTGTCTTGCCGGAACCCGCCCCCGCCAAAATCAGAAGCGGCCCTTCCGTGTGAAATACGGCCTCCCTTTGCCGTTCGTTTAACGTGTCGTATATGCTCATCTTCTTCCTCCTGCCATGTTTCTTACACGCGTTCCCGCACGTATCGTCCCTCGCGCCTTCCCTCGCACGTCATCCTCGCGTCTTCCCTCGCACGTCATCCCCGCGCCTTCCCTCGCACGTCATCCCCGCGCCTTTTTACGCACGTCGCGCGGCGCGCAGCCATACGTTTCATGAAACATCTTGTTGAACAACTTGTAATTCGTAAACCCGTGTCCCTCCGCCAGTTCCAGTATCCCGTCCGACGTGTTGCAAATGTCCTGGTAAATATGCATCAGCCGCACCTGGCTTACGTACTTGGAAAATGTCACGCCCATGTTCTGTTTGAAAAAGCGGCTGAAATATTCCCTGCTCAGATAAAAATGGGAGGAAATGCTTTCCAGCGAAATCGGCTCCCGGTGGTGCAGCTCGATATACTCCGTAATCTCGCCAAGCCGTTCCAGGATTTCCGTCTTCCCCGTCGCCTGCACCTGGCTTTCCCGCGAAGAAAAATGGTTCAACAGTTCAAAAAACACTTCCATTGCCACCGCCTGGCTTTTCAGCTTGTAGCCGACGGGCTGCATCACGTAGAGCGGCGGCAGTTTTTTCAACATGTCGCAAATCGCCAGATATCCGTCAAGCTGCTCTTTTTTCAGCGTCTCTTTCGTACAGTGGAAATGATACTGCTCCAGTTCCGGAATAAAATTTTTCATGCTGTTGCGCGAAAAATGAATCATCACCATCATGGATGCCCTGGCACACTTCGTCTCGTGCATCTGGTTGGAATCCACCACCAAAAATTCGCCCGCCACGACCGGGTAATCCTTGCCCTCGATCATGATTGTCCCGCTCCCGTTCAAAATGTAAATGAGCTCGACGGCCGAATGCCAGTGCACCGGATTGTACCTTCTCCTGCGGCTCGTGTAATACTGTATCTGCACGCCGGTCCGCTCCAGCTTGAACAACGGTTCATAAATCATCTTTTCTTTTCTCCTTGTATTTCTCCAACGGCCGCATCCGCGTCCGGGTTCTTGTCTTCCGCCGCCCCCTTTTCTTTTGCCTCCCTCGTTGCCGAATCTTCCTCCTCGGCCGGTTCCTTTTCCTTCACTTCCTCCGCCACCGGATCCTTGAACGGATACATGCGCACCCATTCCTTCGTCTCGTCGTTCCTTACGGCCTCCGACTGGTGGCGGCTCAAAAACTGGGTCAGCGGGTACAAGTCAATCCAAATCTCGTTCGACCCCTCCCTCTGCGACTCGTCGAAAATCAGCTGAAGTCCCAAATGCAAATGATATTCGTCAATATTGTTCACGTTTTCCTTTTTACTGTACCCGGTGCGCCCCATATAGCCGATCACGTCGCCCGCCTGCACGATGTCGCCTTCCTTGAGGCCTTCCGCATAAGGACGGTTCTGCCGCAAATGCGCGTAATAATAGTAACGCTTTCCGTCAAAGCTGTCAATGCCGATGCGCCAGCCGCCATATTGGTTCCACCCCATCGCCGACACCCGGCCGGATTCGATGGCGATTACCGGCGTCCCCACCTGCCCCATCAAGTCATGTCCCAAATGCTGCCTGCGGTAGCCGTAGCTTCTCGACACCCCGAAATCATCATAATGCGAATAGGGAAATCCCTTGGCAATCGGGGAAAATGCCTTCAGCCCGTAAGTTTCCACCAGCTCGCCATTTTCCTGGTCCGCGGTTTCAAACTCTCCGACCATGCCGCCCAGCACGGCGTCGTACGCCTCCTTGTAATAGGAATAATACTTCATGTCCGCGGTCAGGCTCTCGATTCCCTCCGCCTTTATCTTCTCCACGGCGGCCACCATGTCCGCACTTTTATAATGGCTGAAGTCACCGCCGTAACCCGCGGCCAAATATGCAAGCAGTTCCACCCAATTGATATGTACGTCCTGCCCGTAGGTATCTATGTCACACTGCAGCGCCTGGGACATGGCCTCCAGGCAAATGTCAAAATCAACCCAATGAATGTAATCCTTCTTCCCGGAATTTTCCTCCCCGGAGTTTTCCTCCTCAGAGTTTTCCTCCCCGGAACCCGCGGCCCCGCCGGCCGCCCCTTGCCCGGCGGCAGCCGAAGATTCCGAATCCGGTCCGTCAGCATCGGACATTTCATTCATGACCGGCGCGCCGGACGTTTCCGCGCTCTTCCCACCGGCGGCCCCATTTGCGCCGGCATAACTCCATATTCCCAAAATGACACAAAACAGCAGGGCTTCCGCCCCCAGCCGTCCCCATAATTTTCGGATTGTCCGCATACCCCTTTTTCACCTCGCGCACCATGCGGTCTTTCAGCATGGCTTTTTATATCGTATGCGGACGCCGCTTCCATTATTCTTTTTTAAATCCTTCCCCCACCACCTCATTGGATTCCATGATAATGGTGAAGGCTTTCCCGTCAATTTCCTTCACCTTCTTACGGATCTCGTACATCTGCTTGTTATTGCAGGCGCACATCACGACATCCTTCTCCTGGCCGGAATACGCGCCGCTTCCCTTCCATATCGTGGAACCGCGCCCCGCGTACTGGTCTATGCACGCCGCCACGTCCCGGCCCTTGTCCGTCACGATCAAGGTCATCTTCCCGGCGTCGATTCCGTACATCATCTTGTCAATGACCGCCGACAACAGATACGTGATAATCAGGCCATAAATCGTGGCATCCACGTCCTTGAACACCAGTCCGCCAAGTAATACCACCAAGACGTCCAACACGAATACGATTCGCCCGAGGGACAAATACGGATGTTTCTTCCGAATTGCCACCGAGACAAAGTCCATGCCTCCCGTGGACGAATGGTTCATGAATATCACCGCGTAGCCAAGCCCGGAAAACACCCCCGTGCAGACGGCCGCCAGCATCCGGTTCCCGTCATATACCGGAAAAAGCGGCACCACGTAGTCCAAAATCAAGGACGAGATGACGATGGACTGCAACGACCTTAACAAGAACCGTCTCCCAAGCACCTTGTAGCTGAACAAGACAATCGGAATGTTTAACAAAATCGTGCCAAGGCCGATTGGCACCCCGAACAAACGGTAAAAAATCAAGGCGATACCGGAAATGCCCGCCAGCGGGAACCCGGCACTGGCCGCAAAACTGTATATGCCGACACCGGCCAAAATGCCGCCCAGAATGTCCACGAATATGTCATATCCAACCTTCTTCACACGCTGCATGTCTCATACCTCTTTGTTCTTAAATTTCATGATCATCTCATTGGTCAGGCTGTCACGCATCGGTTCCACCGGAATGTCTTCCCTTTCGAACCACTCGGCCAGGGCAAGCTCCTCCCTGTCCAGGCAAATCTCGTCCGAGCCGTCCAGTTCACAATAAAATCCCATCAGCAAGGTTTCGGTAAGTCCCCATGGCTGGCTTTTATAGTAACGGATGTTTTTCACCCGCAGCCCGACCTCCTCCATCACCTCGCGCCGCACGGTTTCCTCCATCGTCTCCCCGATTTCCGTGTACCCGGCCAGCAAGGCGTAACGTTTGTACGTCCTCCCTGCATATTTTGACAACAAAATGCGGTTTTTATCCGTCACGGCGATAATTGCCGCCGGACAAATTCTCGGGAACTCCATGGTTTTGCACTGCGGGCAACGCATCATCCGCTCCTTCCCGTCCGGCACCATCTCCGCCCCACATCCACCACAATAACGCCTGGCCTTGTACCAGCCGTAAAGGTGCAACCCGGTAAATCCGGCAAACGCGACGTGCCGCGGCTCGGCCAGGCGAAAAATTTCCTTGCCCTCAAGCCTATATCCGTCCAATTTGCCGGCATCCAGTTCCATCATCAGGTAATAGTTCGTCTCATCAATGCGAAACAAATAAATGTACGCCGCCTCCCCTTTCCGTTCCGTCCCGGAAAAGCAACGTTCCTCCACCTCGGCCACGGTCGGGAAATAGATTCTCCCGTCGGCTTCCCTTAACAGGCACGAGCGGTTCTCAAAATAAAGAACGCAATCGTCCCCCTTTGGTGGCGCCGGCCTATACGAGTTGTCAAAACGATGTGGTGCGATTTCCTGAATCATGATGTCCCCCCACTTCCTTTATCCTTTGATTGTACATGCCCCAAAAGCCTTTCTCCCGTGAATCTCCCATGCCAGGCCCATTCGTGCAAGATATTTGGGACGCTCCTGGTGTACTGGCCTCATGCCGGCTTACGCAAGACGTCGTACTCTTCCGCCTGTCCTTGCAAGTCAACGTAAACCACCTGCCTTGCGTGCGGCGCGCTTTCCTGCTCCGCCCCGCCCTCGTTCACGATACGGGTGACGGTTACCTTCACGTTTCGTCCATCCGGCTTCATGATTTCAATTTCTTCCCCGACCGAGAACTTGTTGCGCTGCTCGATTTTGTACAAGCCGTCCCGCTTTTCCCCAACGATTCCCAGATAGATATATTCCTTCAAATACGTGCTGTTGTCATAAATCTGCGTGTGCCCGTCCGGTTTTCCAAAAAAGAACCCGGTCGTGAACTGCCGGCGGGTGCAACACGAAATCTGCTCCAAATACCATGGCATGTTGCGGTGATATTCCCCGATTCCTTTTTCATAATCGTCCAGTGCCTTACGGTACGTCCGCGCCACGGTCGCCACATACAAGGCCGCCTTCATGCGCCCCTCGACCTTAAAGCTGTCAATCCCCGCCTCCACAAGCTCCGGTATATGTCCAATCATGCACAAGTCCTTGGAATTAAAAAGGAACGTCCCCCGCTCGTTTTCAAAAACGGGCATGTATTCGCCCGGCCTCGTCTCCTCCACCACCGCGTACTTCCAGCGGCACGGGTGCGTGCACGCCCCCTGGTTGGCATCGCGCCCGGTAAAATAATTGCTCAAAAGGCAGCGCCCCGAATAAGAAATGCACATCGCCCCATGGACGAACGTCTCAATCTCCAGGTCCTCCGGGACGTGTTCCCTAAGTTCCCTGATTTCTTGCAGGGAAAGTTCCCGCGCCGTCACGACGCGGCTCGCCCCCAGCTTATGCCAAAAATTGTACGTCGCATAGTTCGTGTTGTTGGCCTGCGTGCTGACGTGCCGTTCAATCTCCGGGCACACCTCCCCCGCGATTTCAAACACGCCGGGATCGGCAATGATCAACGCGTCCGGGCGTATCTCCCCCAATTCCCCGAAATAGGCACGCACGCCGTCAAGATCCGCGTTGTGTGCCAGGATATTCGCCGTCACGTACACCTTCACGCCGTGCGCATGGGCGAACGCGATTCCCTCGCGCATGTCGTCCATGGAAAAATTTTTCGCCTTCGCGCGCAGCCCGAAAGCCTCGCCGCCGACATACACCGCGTCCGCGCCGAACATGACCGCGATTTTTAACACTTCCAGGCTGCCCGCCGGAATCAGCAATTCAGGATGTCTCCCCATTTTATTCAACCTTTCTTCACGCTCAAGGCCACCCCGTCGCCCAACGGGAGGATCGACGTCTCAAACACCCCGCCGCGCTTTAGCCCATACAAGTACTCCCGCATCCTCGCGTGGATGGTACGGTCCCTTCTTTCTACCGCGAAACGGGACTCCACCACCGTCCCGTCCTGCATCACGTTGTCGGAAAGTAGAACGCCGCCGCTCCTTAGAAGCCTTTGTACCTGCGGCAGGAAATGGACGTACTGCCCCTTGGCGGCATCCATGAAAATAAAATCGTACTCCCCCGCAAGCGTTGGCAAAATCTCCATGGCATCCCCCGCGAGCAGGGTAATCACGTCTTCCTTTCCCGCCCGGCGGAAATTCTCCCGGGCGACGGGAATCCTTTTTTCATAATTTTCTATCGTCGTGACGCGGCCGTTTGCCGGCATGCATTCACTCATCAAAACGGCAGAGAAACCTACGGCCGTCCCCACTTCCAGAACATTCATAGGTTTCAAAATCATAAGCAAGACCTTTAAAAAGCTTTGCATCTCCTTGCGGATGATCGGCACGTTTGCGCCGAGCGCTTCGCCTTCTATCTGCTCCAATATTTCACTGTTCCCCGTTTCCATGGAATTGATGAATGTCACGATACGTTCGTCCACTATCATGCCAAACCCTCTTCCTTTTTACCACCGCCTATGGTGGTCTTCTTCCCGCTCCACGTCCATGATGATGGGAATAATCATCGGCCGCCTCTTCGTCTTGCGCCAGATGAAGTCGTTCATCGAGTCACGGATTGCCAGCTTGATACGGTTCCAGTCCGCGTAACGCCCGGACAAGCACTTCTCCACGCTCTCCACCATGGCCTGCCTGGCCTCTTCCATCAGGCTCTCGGACTCACGCACGTAGACGAATCCCCTGGACACGATGTCCGGTCCCGCCAGCAGGCGGTTCGTCCCCTTCTCCAGCGTAAGCACCACGATGATGATGCCGTCCTCCGCCAGGTGCTGGCGGTCACGCAGCACGATGTTGCCAACGTCGCCCACGCCGAGCCCGTCCACCAGGATGGCCCCCGTGTGCACCTTGTCAGCAATCCGCGCCCCGCTCCCGCCAAACTCGAGCACGTCGCCGGACTGGATGATGAAAACGTCCTCGGCGGGTATGCCAAGCGACATGGCGACCTCCGAATTGGCCCGCAAATGCCGGTACTCGCCGTGCACCGGAATCGCGTACCTCGGCTTCACCAAGGAGTAAATCAGCTTCAATTCCTCCTGGCAGGCATGTCCCGACACGTGCGCGTCCTGGAAAATGACGTTGGCCCCCTTGGCCGACAGCTCGTTAATCACGCGCGAAACCGACTTCTCGTTGCCCGGTATCGGGTTCGAACTGAAAATAATCGTGTCATTCGGCTCAATCGTCACCTTGCGGTGCACGTCCGCCGCCATGCGGGAGAGCGCCGCCATCGACTCGCCCTGGCTTCCGGTCGTGATGAGCACCATCCGTTCCGGTGGATAATTGCGCATCTCGTCAATCTCAATCAACGTGTCCTCCGGCACGTTCAAATACCCCAGCTCCGAGGCCGTGGAAATGATGTTGACCATGCTGCGCCCCTCCACGACGACCTTGCGGTGGTACTTGTAGGCCGAATTGATAATCTGCTGCACGCGGTCGACGTTGGACGCGAAGGTTGCTATGATGATCCGCGTGTTCTGGTGCTCCGCGAAAATGTGGTCGAACGTGATGCCCACCGTCCGCTCCGACTGCGTGAACCCTTTCCGCTCCGCGTTGGTGCTGTCCGCCATCAAGGCCAGGACACCTTTCTTGCCAAGCTCGGCAAACCGTTGCAAATCTATGGCGTCGCCGAATACCGGCGTGTAATCCACCTTAAAGTCCCCCGTGTGTATCACGATTCCCGCCGGGGAATAAATCGCCAGGGCGGAAGCGTCCTGGATACTGTGGTTCGTCTTAATGAACTCGATCCGAAACTGTCCCAGGTTGATGGACTGCCCATGCGTGACCACTTTCCTGCGGGTAGTGCGGAGAAGGTTGTGCTCCTTCAGCTTGTTCTCGATGATGCCCATTGTCAGCTTCGTGGTATAAATGGGTACGTTAATATCCTTCAGCACGTACGGCAGCGCCCCGATGTGGTCCTCGTGGCCGTGCGTGATGACAAATCCCTTTACCTTGCTGATATTATCCTTCAAATACGTAACGTCCGGGATGACCAGGTCTATGCCCAGCATGTCGTCCTCAGGAAACGCCAGGCCGCAGTCGACCACGATAATACTGTCCTCGTACTCGAAGACGGTAATGTTCATGCCAATCTGCTCCAATCCTCCCAGCGGGATAATACGCAGCTTTCCCATATTCTCTTTTTTCAAAAAATCGACACCTCCATATACTTTTTTTCTTGCCTTTCTGTTTTTTTGTAACTTTTATAGCCTTTGTTTCTATAAATTATCAGCGTTCTCCCCCGCTGACCATGTCATGTCCATGATTGCCATACAAAGCCACTAAAACGGTAAACTACAACTCTATGTCCACGTCCTCGAGCAACTCCTCGAACACCTGTGAAACGGCCGACAGCTCCGTGTCATCCTCCACGACGTCGTACACGCAGTCTTTCCCCTCCGCCGTGGCGCGCTCCTTCAAAATCAGGCACTCCGCGTCACCTTCCGCCGAATCCGTCACCAGTATGTAAGAGGTGCCGTTAATTTTCGTCTGCTCCAACACGTAAAATTCCACGGACTCCTTCGCGTCCTCAAAAGTAAACTGAATCTTCTCCATGCCAATCATCCCCTTGTCCATGTCGCCATCCGCGCCCGAACCGTGCCACGCGTCCCCGCCCGCACCGGACACGTCGCCGCGCCCTTGCCCAAACGCCCATCGGCCGATTCGCGTCCCGCCGCACCCCAACCCAAACGGCCGGGTTTCTCTTCGCGGCGTCAGTTTCCCGCCATGCCAACCGAGTCCAGATATCCCTGCAAAATGAACACCGCGGCAATCTTGTCCACGTATTTCTTACGCTTCTCCCGCCTGACCCCGCTCTCCACCAAGACCTGCGTGGCCGCGACCGTGGTCAGGCGCTCGTCCCACATCACGACCTCAAGGCCGGTCCGCCTCTTTAGCATCTCCTGAAACTCCAGCGACTTTAACGCACGTTCCCCAACGTCATTGTTCATGTGCTTGGGAAAGCCGAGGACAATCCGCCCCACCCCGTATTCCCGAACCAGTTCCTCAATCCGTGCGCAGGTGCGGCGCAGCTTGTTCTCTTCCTTCCGCTCAATCGTCTCTATCCCCTGGGCAGTCAGACACAAGGCATCGCTAATCGCGACCCCCACCGTCTTCGAGCCATAGTCCAGTCCCATGATTCGCATTTTGAATTATTCCCAGGAATTGGTCTCGATATACGCCTTTAACAGCTCCTCGACCAATTCGTCACGTTCCACCTTCATGATCAGGCTGCGCGCGCCATTATAACTGGTCACGTAAGTCGGATCACCGGACATGATGTAGCCGACAATCTGGTTGACCGGGTTGTATCCTTTCTCTTTCAACGCCTTGAATACGATTTCCAAAATGTCCCTCGCGGAAATCTGCGGTCCCGGCTCGACCTGAAAGAATTGTGTGTTACTCAAATCGCTCATTGCTTTTCCTCCGTTTGTGCTTGCATGTTATCAATAGTGTCTGTATGAGGAGAGTTGAAAACTTACCTTGTCCTCTATTCTAATATAGATTGAGACAAATTTCAATGGAGAATTTCAGTTTCCTCCGTAAGAATAAATTTTACAAGCCGGTTTCGCATGCCGGCGTCGCCATCGAGCGCGACTTTCACATACTCCCTCGTGTGTCCGCACCACATGGCCCTTCCCCCGGCCATGGTTTCCTCCTCAACCAGCACCTCCAGCTTTCTTCCATAAAGGCTTTCCTCATATTCTTTTTGCTTTTGCTCCCCGAGCCTTATCATCTCGTCGCTGCGCCTCGACTTCACCTGCTCCGGCACCTGGCCTTCCATCGCCGCCGCCCTCGTCCCCTCGCGCCTGGAATATTTGAAAACGTGCGTCTCATAAAAACATGTTTTCTCCACGAACGCCTTCGATGCCGCAAACTCTTCTTCCGTCTCTCCCGGAAATCCCACGATGACATCCGTGGTCAGGGCCGGATTTTCAAAATATTTCCGCAGGAGAAGGCATTTTTCATAATATTCCCCACTCGTGTAATGGCGATTCATCCGCCGCAACGTTTCATCACAACCACTTTGCAGGGAAAGGTGAAAATGCGGGCATACCTTCGGCAGCGCCGCAAGCGCGCGCACGAACTCTTCCGTGATAATACCAGGTTCCAGGGAACCGAGCCGGACGCGTTCCACGCCCTCCACTCCGTGGACGGCCAAAACCAGGGACAAAAGGTCGTTTCCGTCCGCCAGGTCAATTCCATAGGAACTCAAGTGGATCCCGGCCAGCACCACCTCCCGGCACCCGCCTTTCGCAAGCGCCTCCACCTCGTGCACCACGTCCTCCCGGCCGCGGCTGCGCACGCGTCCCCTCGCATAGGGAATGATGCAATAAGAGCAAAACTGGTTGCAGCCGTCCTGCACCTTGACGTATCCCCTGGCACGCTCTTCGCTTTTGTCGATTTTCAAGTCTTCATATTCCTTTGCGCGGCCGATGTCAACCAGGTCTTTTACCACCGGACGCGCGGAAACCGCGCCGCCCGCGTCCTCCCGGCCTTTCTCATCCCCGCCGCTTTCCTCCCGCGCCATTTCGGGTCGATTGCCTTCCTCCCGCGCCATTTCGGGTCGATTGCCTTCCTCCCGCGCCTTTACGGACGCTTTTTGTGCCTCGTATTCCTCCAAAACGCGGAGCAGCTCCTTTTTCCGATTGTTCCCTAGGACGACGTCGACACACGAATCCGCCCCATGCCCCTCCTGCACCTGCACGTAACACCCCGCCGCCACGACAATCGCGTCCGGGTTCTGCCTGCGTGCGCGATGCAGCATCTGCCGCGACTTCCTGTCCGCGATGTTGGTCACGGTACACGTATTGATGACGTAAACGTCCGCCGGCCCGTCAAAGGGAACAATCTCATATCCGGCGTCCCCGAGCATTTCCCTCATGGCTTCCGTCTCATATGCGTTCACTTTGCATCCCAAATTGTGCAGTGCAACTTTTTTCATAAAAATCTCCTAACTGTTTCTTGACATTTTTCCCGACATCACTTAGAATGGACGTGGGAACGGGAAACTCGTTTTCAGAAATCGGCATTAAAAGGAGGTATTCATTATGATGAAAACGGTACAGATTTCTTTAAACTCCATTGACAAGGTAAAAGCATTCGTGAATGAAATTACAAAGTACGACAACGACTTCGATTTAGTTTCCGGAAGATACGTCATAGATGCAAAGTCCATCATGGGAATCTTCAGCCTGGACTTGTCCAAGCCAATCGATTTGAACATTCACGCCGAAGGGGAACTTGATGACATCATGGCCGCGTTGGAGCCATACATCATCAAATAATCCAAGCGTCACCATTTACTTATGTCGATGGGCGGGGGAAGTTCCCCCGCTTTTCTTTTTTCCTTTATTTCACTTCCATGACCTCGGTCGTCTCTATCGCCGTCTTCACCAATTCCCCGATTTTTTCCAAATGCTTCTCCGATTCCTCAATCCTCGCAAGCTCCGGCCTCGTCACCGGGTGCTTGGCCACGAATATCGTGCAGCAGTCCTCGAACGGCAGGATGGACGTCTCGTAGGTATCAATCTTTTCCGCGATGTCCACGATGTCGCGTTTGTCAAAGCCAATCAACGGCCGGTAGACCGGCAACGTGCACACCGCGTTCGTCACCGCCAGGCTCTGCATCGTCTGGCTCGCCACCTGGCCGATGCTCTCCCCGGTAATCATTCCCAGGCACCCGTCCTTCACGGCAAAGTGCTCGGCAATCTTCATCATGTAACGGCGCATGATGATGGTCAATTCCTCGTGCGGGCATTTCTCGTAAATGTAAAGCTGGATGTCCGTGAAATTGACGACGTGCAGCTTAATCGGCCCCGCATATTTTGCCACCTGTCTCGCCAGGTCCACGACTTTCTCCTTCGCCCGCTCGCTCGTGTAGGGCGGGGCATGGAAATAAGTCGCCTCCAGGGCGACGCCCCGCTTCGCGATCATGTAACCGGCGACCGGGCTGTCAATCCCGCCGGACAACAAAAGCATCGCGCTCCCGTTCGTCCCGATTGGCATCCCGCCCGATCCCGGAATGATTTCCGAATATAAATAAATTTCCTCCCGCACTTCCACGTTCAGGCGAACGTCAGGCTTGTGAACGTCCACCTTCATTCCCGCATGGGTTCCGAGTATCGCCTCTCCCAACGCGGCGTTGATTTCCATCGAGGTCATCGGATACGTCTTCTTGCTCCGGCGCGCCTCCACCTTGAACGTCAATTCCTTGTTCGGATACATCTCACCCATGTAGGAAACGACCGCCCGCTTCAATTCCTCGAACCCTTCGTCCTGCAGGCGCACCACGGGGCAAATGCCGACGATGCCGAACACCGTCTTCAGCGCCTCCACCGTCTCCTCGTAGTCGTACCCTTCCTCGCAGTCCACGTATACCCTGCCATACGTCTTGTGTATCAAAAACTTCCCTTCCACGTTCTTCAGCGCGAAGCGAATCTGGCGCACCAGGGCGTCCTCGAACATGAAACGGTTCTTTCCCTTGATTCCAATCTCCCCGTACTTAATCAAAAATGAATGAAATTCCATCGTACTTCCTTTCTGTTGCCATCGCGGCCGTAGATTGTGAACGTCTTTCATCGCAGTCCAGCTCCCGGTCAACCACCTAAACTGATTGTCCGGGAGGATGCACGTAAATCTAGCCGATGCACCGCCCGCGTCTCGCAAAATATCCTTAATGCCTCGTATATTTCCTCAGCTTCGGAATACAATCATACAACGTTTCCAGCGTATAGTCAACCTCTTCCCGCGTCGTGAACTCGGACATGCTAAAACGCAGCGTCGCGTCCAGGTACTCCTTTGATGCCCCGATTCCCTTCAAAACGCCGCTGACGGCCGGATGGTTGGACGCGCAGGCCGAACCGGACGAGACGTAGATTCCCTTTTCTTCCAGCGCGTGCAGAAGCACCTCGCTGCGGATGCCCGCGAATCCCACGCTGATAATGTGCGGCGCGCTGTTCTCGTCCGTCAGGCCGTGCACGGTCGTGTGCTCGATTTTGGAAACCCCTTCCAAAAAATGTGCCTTCAAATCGCGCATCAATGCCACCTTGACGTCCAGGTCACGGTAAATCATCTCCGCCGCCAGTGAAAGCCCGGCGATGCCCGGCACGTTCTCTGTCCCGGAACGGATGTTTTTCTGCTGCTCCCCGCCGAACACGATAGGCAAAATCTTCACTTTCTCGTCCAAATATAAAAAGCCGGTTCCTTTCGGCCCGTGAATCTTATGCCCGCTGGCGGAAAGCATGTCGATTCCCAGACGTTTCGGGTAAATATGGTATTTTCCGAACCCCTGCACCGCGTCCGTGTGGAACAAAATCCGCGGATTGTACGCTTTCACGATTTTTGCCGCCTCAGCCACCGGCTGCACCGAGCCGACCTCGTTGTTCACGTACATGACGGAGACCAGTATCGTCTCGTCGCAAAGCGCCTCGCGCAAAACCTCGAGCTTTACCCGTCCATTTGCGTCCACGGGAAGGTAGGTGACACGAAATCCCTCCTCCTCCAAATGGCGCATGGTATTTAAAATCGCCGGATGCTCGATGCCCGTGGTAATCAGGTGGTTGCCACTGCGGCGGTTCGCCCGCGCGCAGCCGCGCAAGGCCAGGTTGTCGCTCTCGGTCCCCCCCGACGTGAACACGATTTCCTTCTCCTTGACCTTCAGTATTTTCGCGAGCCGCTCTTTCGCGCCCCGAATATAATGCTCCGCCTCCACGCCCTTTTTGTGCATGGATGAAGGATTGCCATAATCACGGCACATCACTTTATAAACCAATTCCCCGACTTCCTTGTAACATGCGGTCGTCGCGGAATTATCCAGATAAACTTCCATATGCTTGTTCCTTTTCCAACATTTATCTTATTTACAAATTATGATGAAAGCAATTCAAATGCTACAAGTAACTTTCCATTACAAGCATTCCAAGTGGTACATCAGGATTGCCAAAACCGTGAAGCCCGCCGTCTCCGTGCGCAAAATCCGCTTCCCGAGGGAAATGGGCAGCGCGCCGCTTTCACGCGCGCGCTCGATTTCCGCCCCCTCGAAGCCGCCCTCCGGCCCGATAAAGACGGCCACCGACTTGCCTGGTGCCACCCTATCCAGCGCCTCCCTGGTCTTTTGCATGCCCTTCGCCTTCTCGTAGGGAATCAGACACACGTCCATCTCTCTCGCGCACTCCAATGCATCTTCAAACTCCGTCACGCCCCGCACCTCCGGGACAATGCCCCGTCCGGACTGCTTGGCCGCCCCCTCGGCAATCGCCCTCCAGCGCGCCACCTTCTTGTCCGCCTTTTTCTCATCCAGGCGCACCACGCTGCGCCGCGTCGCCACCGGGATGATTTCAAACACGCCCAGCTCCACGGCCTTCTGGATAATCAGCTCCATCTTGTCCCCCTTGGGGAGCCCCTGGAAGAGGAATATCCTGGCGGCGGGCTCCACGTCGTCCTCCCACACGTCCATGACGTTCGCGAAACACGCGTCCGCTTCCATGCGTTCCAGCTCGCACAAATAACGGTTCCCGGTGCCGTCGCTGACCTCCAGAAATTCCCCGCGCTTCATGCGCAGGACGTTACGGATATGGTTGACGTCACCGCCTTCGATTATAATTGTTCCCTCACGCACCTGCGAGGGGGATACAAAAAAATGATTCATCACACGCTCCTGCCAAAATTATTTCCAACCGCGCCCGACAACATATTTCACGGTTTTTCCGCCGTGACGGACACCCACTCGCCCTGATATGTCACCTCGAGCACGTCAAGCCCCGCCTTCTTCACGCATTCTACCACGGTCTGCTCCTTGTCGTCAATGATTCCGCTCGTGATATAAATCCCGCCCGGCTTCAGCTGCTTCACGATGACCGGAGTCAGCTCCACCAAAACTTCCGCCAAAATGTTGGCCACCACGATATCATAGCCGCCTGCGGTTTCCGAATCGTCCCGCACGCCCGCTTGTCCCACGTCCAAATCACCACGCACGCCCGTCTGCCTCGCGCCATCCCCGCCGACGGCCGCCCCTCGCACCTTCTCTTGTATCTCCACGTCGTCGATGACATTTCCAATCATCACCTCATACTGGTCGGTTGAAATCCCGTTTCTCTCCATGTTTTCATGGGTGGCCGTAATCGCGCACGGATCCAGGTCTGTTCCCACCGCATAGGCCGCGCCGAACTTCAACGCCAGCATTCCCAAAATGCCGCTGCCGCATCCCACGTCCAAAAGCCGCGTCTTTTCCGTCACGTATTTGCGAAGCTGGCGGATGCAAAGCTGCGTCGTCTCGTGCATCCCCGTGCCAAACGCCGTCCCCGGGTCAATGTGGATGACCATCTTCCCCTCGTCCTGCGAATCCACGTCCTCCCAGGACGGGATAATCAAAACGTCGTCCACGCAGAACTGGTGGAAATACTGCTTCCAGTTGTTCACCCAGTCCACGTCCTCCGTCTGCGACTCCTCTATCGTGCACGCGCCCACGTCCAGACAAGCCGACATGTCGGCAAGTTCCTCCTTGATTTGCGCGAGAAGGCCGGACGCGTCCTCCTCCACGTCCAGATAAAAGCTTAGATAGGCGATACCGTCATCCGCTTTGGTTTCCGGCATGATGTCTACGAACATCTGCTCCTTGTCCGCGGCGGTCAAAGGCACCTTGTCCTCGATTTGCACGCCCTCCACGCCCAAGTCCGCCAGCATGCTGCTTATGACGTCCTCCGCCTCCGTCGTCGTCTTCAAACGAAACTTGTTCCATTTCATAATCATTAATCCTCTGCTTTCAATCAACTATCCCCAGTTCCTTCTCAACATCATCAGCAGAAACCCAACCTTCTTGATTCGCCCGTTCCTTTGCTTTCTTCAACTTCGAAAACAACGTGTATGCCGCACGATAATGTTCTGTTTCTTCAAACTCCGTCCTTAATATCCACTTCTCATTCGGCATGTCATCATCTCCTTGTTGCATTATACACGACATGGCAGATTCCCGCAAGCAAAAGTTACAATTCAGCCCCGCGCCAGCGCGGAGCCGAATTGTAACGGGCATCACCCGCATTTTTAGTTTGCCTACGGCAAAGCGGGTGATGCATCGACTAGATTTACATGCATCCTCCGTGCCAATCAGCATGGTGATTGGCACGGGACTAATTTGTAACAAGCAAAAATAATCACATGCCCGTTGCGTTTTCAATAAAAACATCCTATAATAAAAAACATGTGACACCGGTCGCAGCCGCAAAGCGGCATAATTCCTCTTGCGACCGTGCGCATCACTTTATGCTGGGGGCAGATATATTTGACGTTCAGTATACATATACAGAATTGAGGTGTAGATTATGAGTGCGTTGGCGCAAGAAAAGATTTTTTCCGACAAAATATATACGATAGATGATATTTACGCCCTGCCGGAAGGCGAACGCGCCGAATTAATTGACGGGCAAATCTATTACATGGCGACACCAAGCAGGATTCATCAAAAAATCCTTGTTTCCTTATCAAGAGCGATTGGCAACCATATCGCGGACACCGTAGGAACATGTGAGGTTTACGTCGCTCCTTTCGCCGTATACTTGAACAACGATGATGCCAACTACGTGGAACCCGACATTTCTGTCATTTGTGACATTGACAAGCTGGATGACAAGGGTTGTAACGGCGCGCCGGACTGGATTATCGAAATCGTCTCTCCCTGCAGCAGACGCATGGATTATCTGATCAAGCTTTTCAAATATAGAAGCGCGGGCGTTCGGGAATATTGGATTGTGGATTCCGAAAAAGGCCGCGTCACGACGTATAATTTCGAACATAATACCATCGAGGAATATGCTTTCGATGAAGAAATACCCGTGGGTATCTATGACGGGTTTTCCCTCACGGTAAATCCAAACTAAAGGACATTTGACTGTTTGGCGGTTTCTTGACCTGAAACCGCCCTTTCTTGATTCGCCCATGATGTCCATTCGCAAGGAAAACTCAGCTTTTTCGATATTTATGAGGGGATGTCCCGACATGTTTTTTAAATAACCTATAAAAATAGTTTTCATCATTGATTCCGACCATGAGGCAGATTTTATTGGCCGGGAGGGCCGTCGTTCTCAACAATTCTTTCGCACGTTCCAGCCTGCCTTTTCCCGCATAAGTACAAACCATCAAATAGGAATCGAGATTTTTCCGCCTGGTATAATAGGCATTTTGAGCCTCCCAGAAGGAAAATGACTGGATATAGAAAAGGTGCTCCCGGTAACAGAACGGACAGCGGGCTTTGGCAACCAGCCGCCGGCAACCATGTTCCGCCGGGAATTTCATGTGAAGACGGGACGTGGAATCCGCCCGGCTTTATGTCACGGCCCATGGAATCTATCGTTTGTATTTAAATGAGAAAAGAGTAGAAAGGAAATTATTTTAATACCATCTTCGCCGCCGGCGGGGTAGGTACGGGGGCAGACCAGAAGGTCGAATATATATCCGCGGGACAAGACAAGGTTTATGAACCATTCTTTACATTTTTGGGGTTTCGCTATGTCCGGGTTCGTTTTTATGACGCAAACGGGCAGGAACAAAAAGGGACGAATCTTCCAGATGTAAAACCGAATGATTTTACGGCGGTCGCGTTATCCACGGAAAAAGAAGATATTGGAAGTTTCGAATGTTCGGATTCCAAGTTAAACCAACTATATTCCAACATTCGCTGGTCGCAGTATTCCAATATGATTTCCGTCCCGACAGACTGCCCGCAACGGGAAAAAGCCGGATGGACCGGGGATGCGGGCATTTATATCGAGACGGCGCTGCTCAACGAGGACGTGACGGCTTTCTTTACCCGATGGCTGAAAAACGTGGCCGCGGACCAGCAGGAAAACGGGGTTGTGCCCATGGTGTTCCATATAACGAGACATACCGCGCCATGGCGGCAATGATGGGGCAGATGTATACCGCTTTGCGGCTGTGCGCATTCTCGTATACTGAGGAGCAAATGTTTTTGCTCCTCAGTATACTTCTCCCCCGACTTCCCTCCGCAGCATCCACAAACAGCACAAGTTCGGCACCGCCATCGCGAGATTAAAAAAGTCCGACAGCCCCCACACAAAATCCGCCGACACCGTCGCCCCGAAAAACACGGCCGCGACATAGAACAACTGGTACGGCAGAATCCCCTTCTCCCCCGCCAGATACCGTGCGGCACAAGTCCCGTAATAATTCCAGCCGACGATGGTCGCGAACGCGAACAATACGAGCGATATCGACAAGATTTCATCGCCGCAAAGCGGCAACTGTGAAAACGCGACGAAGCACCACCGCTCCCCCGCGATATTTTCATAGATATTCGGTTGTCTCACCATGCAGCTTACCAGCGCGATTCCCGTAATCGCGCACATCACCACCGTGTCCCAGAACGGCCCCGTCATGGAAACAAGCGCCTGCCTATGGGCGCTTTGTTCCTTGGAAGAGGCGGCCGCCATCGGGATGGAGCCAAGCCCGGCCTCGTTCGTAAACAGCCCGCGCGAAATGCCGACGCGCATCGCTTGTGTCACGACCGTCCCCGCGCACCCGCCCAAAACAGACTTTGACGAAAACGCGCTCCGTATGATGACGGCCAGCGTTTCCATTAAAAATGTGCGGTTCAGCCAGATGAGCAGAAGACACCCGCCAAAATAAAATACGCTCATGAGCGGAACCAGCCATGTACAGAATCTGGAAATTTGTTTTGCCCCGCCAAGAATCACCGCCCCGGTCAGCATTGCCAGAACCAATCCGATTCCCTTCGCCGGAATCGCCGCCAACTCCGTCACCGCCGTCGTGATTGACGAGGCCTGCACCCCGCAGCCCATCCCGAGTGACACCAAAATGACCGCCAGGGCGAAAAGCACGGCCGCCCCTTTTTGATGGAGTCTATGTTCCAATATGTACATCGGGCCGCCAAGCGTATGGCCTTTTGCATCGCGCACGCGGTATTTTACAGATAAGAAGCATTCCGCATAGCAGGTGGCAATTCCCAAAAGCCCGGTCATCCAACACCAGAATACCGCCCCCGGGCCGCCGATGGCAATCGCCGTGGACACGCCGATGATGTTTCCCGTGCCAATCGTGGCGGCCAGCGCGGTCGCCAGCGCGGAAAACGGGGAGACGGACTCGTCGTCCGCCGCGCCGGCGCCCTTTCCCCCGGACGACGGGCGGGCTGCCGCCTTGCGTGGGAAACAAAAGCCCCGCCCCACATCCTTCCGTCCCGTCTCTCGCGAAGACAAGCCCTGGCGAGAACTTTCCCGCCCCGCCTCCTGCCCGGACAGGCTCAGTCGGATTGCTTGCGGCAGATGACGCTGGATGCCCCGCGTGCGGAACGTGAAATAGACGTGCGTCCCCAAAAGAAATACCAGTAAAAAGTTCATATACGAAATACCCGTAAAAATGGCGTTGTTCATGTATATGAAACGAGCCTTGGGAAATATGTCATCTATCTGACTTAGGAACTGACGCGCCCCTGAAAAAACAAACCTTTCATCTGCCCTTGCAATATTTGATATGCGCCTTGAGCTTTTTCATCGCCCATTCATAATGGCTGGACGTGACACTGACAAAATAGGACCCAAGCGCGTTCCCCCCCACCCACTTGAACACTCCCTTGGAAAATAATTCCTCATTAGAAAAGCTTTCCGCCAACGCCATCACGTCCCGGTGGGATTTCTCCAGCATTTCCTTCGCCGCCTCCAGACTGGTCTGCTGGTGCTTCTGCCAAAACTCCACATTCATGTCACCGTACGTCCGCCAGTTGTACGGTTCCGGGAGAAACGGCCTCTCCTCCCCGTTCTGGTTGGCCTCCACCCAATCCAGCAAAAGCCGGTGCCATTCATACAGATGCACGAGCACGTCCCGCAAATTTTTGTCCCGCCGCCAATGCGCCTCCTTCTTCTTTTCGTCCTTTGAAAAATCAAAGGGCGTTGATAATTCCTCCTCCGTCCGCTCGGCAATCAGCGCGTTCAGCTTCTCATACCCCGCCGCTGCCGCATTCAACAAATCCGTCTTTGTCGTCGGTCTTCCCATCGTCTTGTTCCTCCCTGAAAATGGTTTTCAATATACCCTTGCCGAAATTCAAGAACAGCACGCCTCGAAAAGCCATTGTTTTACGCTGTTCATTGCTTTCGCATATAGGATACCACTCTAATCTTGACAAGGTATGTCAGGGTTTCTAAGAAACTCGGCTTTTATTATATTTTTCATAAACCGTCTTCGCCCACACGGCCAGCATTTCCCCCAAAGATGCCGGTTCGGCGACTTCCACGTTTCCCCCGAAAGAAAGCAGGAATCCCGCCAGCCACTCGTCCACGGGCATTTTACAGCGGACAAGCAGCTCTCCGGTTTCCAGCAACTCCACGTCCGCCGGGTCAAATTCGTCATATACCCGGTAAGACATTTCCCCCGGAAAACGCAATACGATATCCGGATAATCTTCCCTCGAAGACTCCGCCTCTTCCGGGAAACGGCACGGGACGAACCCTTCGTTCAAAATTTCCCAATCCAAGATACGGGACAGCTTGAACAAGCGAAAATCCTTTTTCTCGGTGCAATACGCTTTCAAATACCAGGCCTTCGACTTGTAACTTAATTTTAGCGGCCAAACCTTCCGTTTCCTAATCGTCCCGTCAGAACCGGCATATGTGATGTTCGCACATTCATGGTGGATGACTGCGGATTTTAAGGCCTCAAATTTTTCATTGTCGGACTTCCGGCTTCCCCACCTTGAAAAATCCACCTCGAGCCAACTCTCCCCTCCCGTGTCAAACAATGCCGCCAGCTTGTTTAACGTGTCCGCCCCCTGCCCTTCTGCCGCCCCGAGGCCTTGCAGCGCCGCCAGGATTTCCTGCTTTTCCGCTTCCGAGAGCACCGCCTTGTCCAAAACGAAGTCATCCATCAGGCAAATGCCGCCGTTTCGCCCCGTCTCGGCATAAACAGGAATCCCCGCCTCGCTTAACGCGTCAATGTCCCGGTAAACCGTCCTCACCGACACCTCCAGCTTTTCGGCCAGCTCCGGCGCGCTCGTACGCCCTTTCTCCAGAAGATGGTAAACGATTTTAAACAACCTGCCCTCCTGCATGAACCATGCCCCCTTTGCAATCAAAAATCTCGTGCCACGACCGCCCGGAGAATGACGCTTCGCCCGCCGCAATCACTTTCAATCCAACTCCGGTGCCTTCCCCGACCCCAGCCACAAGCACTTTCAAGCCAGTTCCAGCACCTTCCCCGGCTCCAGCCACACGTACAACGCCGCAATCTGCTCCGCCATCTCCCGCGGCGTTTTGGAAAAGCCGGTACTTTCCCAATAACAAATATAACGGATAAACTGGTGCGTCATGCAGTAAAAATAAAATTCCATGTCCAAGTTCTTCGCGCTTTCCCGCAATGACAAAAACGGGAGCGAGCGAAATTTTTCAATTGCCAGATTACAGAATTCATCCAGGCTGGCCCCTGGAATCTTAGACGACAATATGGCTTTGTACAACGCCCTTTTTTCGTCGATATGGGTCAGCACCACCAGCGACACCTGGTATAAATACTCTTTCGGGTCTTCCCTCGGCACAACAGGCAGGCATTTAATCCATGTCCTCGCGTAATTTTCGGCCTCCTCTTGCACGATCGACCGCGCGAACTCATATTTGTCCGAAAACTGGCGGTAAAATCCGGCCCGGCTGTATGTTGATTTTCGTATGATTTCCTGCACGCTAATCTCTTCGAACTCCTTCTGTTCAAGCAATTCAAGAAATGCCCTCATATACTCCGCACGCGAACGAACCATCTTATTTTCCTCCGTCCTTAATACTCCCTTTCCACGTGACAAATCGTCCGAAAATGTCCACTTTGAGACACCACCCGCAATTCTGTAACTTGTAAGGTCGTTCTCTCTTTGATAAAATTATATCAATTTTATATAAAATTTCAATAGGAGGATTACAATTATGAGTGACCGTTTGAAAGGAAAAGTTGCCATTGTCACCGGTTCGACCAGCGGCATCGGACTTGGCACCGCGAAATTATTCGCCTCGGAAGGGGCCAGCGTGATTGTCTGCGGGCGCAGGCAGGAAAAAGGCCAGGCCGTCGTTGACGAGATCAAGGCGGACGGCGGGGAGGCCACCTACCTCTTCCTGGATCTGACCAAACCGGAAACGATTGACCGGCTATTCGAGGAAACCGTGAAAAAATACGGGAAGATTGACATTTTGATTAACAACGCGTCCAATGTCGCGCTCCCGGACGGGCGGGTCGACGAGGTCACGATGGAAATGTGGGACAATATCTTCAACACCGACCTACGGGGAACGTTTTATATGATTAAGACCGTCCTTCCCCACATGCAGGAAAATGGCGGCGGCTCCATCGTGAACATCGGCTCGATGGCCTCCTGCGGCGGCGACCTCGGCGGAACGGCCTACGCGTGCGCGAAAGCCGGTGTGGACATGCTCACGAAGGACGTTGCATTGCAATATGGAAAACAGAGCATCCGTTGCAACTGCATCCGTCCGGGTCTCATCGTGACCCCGCAGAATGACGCTTACGTGGCACAGGCCGTGAAGGACATCTTCCTAAACAATATCTGCGTAAACCGTTACGGCTGCCCGAACGACATCGGATACATGGCGCTGTACCTTGCCTCCGACGAGTCCGCGTTCATGACCGGGCAGGTCGTCACGGTGGACGGCGGCATGAACTCCCATGTCCCGACGGTCGGGGAATTCAAAAAACTCGGCTCCCGCACGTGGTAATGTAAGTTTCCTATAACACAAAAATGGCAGCCTATATATTCTTAGGGTGCCATTTTTATGCCAGTTCTTTACTGCCTTTTCATCTGCCGCAAAAAGAAGTACACCGCGAGCGCGACGGCTGCCGCCGCATAACCGAGCACCCACCAGACATGCGGGAAGATTCCCGAAAAATCACCGTTTAGCACGGCCCGCTCCATCTCCACCGCGTGGACGAAGGGCAGTACGTTCGCTATTTTCCTGAAAATCCCGCCCACGAGGTCAAGGTCGAACCACACGCCGGAGAGCCATGCCGTGAGGTTGGTCAGCAGCGCCCCGCAAATGCCGCCCACCTGCTTCACGCCCAGCGCGCTGCCAAAAAGCAGGCCCAGGGCGATGAAAAATAATGACACCGGACAAAGGAACAGTACCGCGTACAAAATTGTCAACGTGACCGGCAAGCCAAGCAAAATGGCCGCGACATAGCAAACCGCGCCCTGCGCCAGCGCGATTGGCAAAACCGGCAGAGCGTACCCGAAAATAAAGTCCGGCGCGCTCAGCGGGGTCGTGTAAAGCCGTTGTAAAAACGCGCTTTCCCGGTCCTTCGCCAGCAGCGTGGCGGAAAACAGCGTCATAAAGGAAAGTCCGAACACCGTGATGCCCGGCGTAAGACTTCCAATCTCAAATAGGCTCACCGGGATGTTCGCTTGTATCGCGGAAAGTAAAAAAATCAAGACAAGCGGAAATCCCAATCCGAACCCCAGATTCAACGGGTCGCGTAAAATCTCCTTTGCCGTCCTTCCGGAAAAAATCAAAATCCTCATCTCGTTACCTCCTCGTATGTCCTGGCATTCGCAAAAAAACGCAACATGGCGACAGCAGCTTTTTCAAATGCATGGCAGTTCCTTATTCCTACACGGTTTCTTTTACAATCGCTATGAACGCCTCCTCAAAGTCGTCCTTCCCCGCCCGCGCCTTCAATTCCTCCGCCGTTCCCAGCGCGAGAAGCCGCCCGTCCTTCATGATGCCGACACGGTCGGAAAGAGCCTATGCCTCTTCCATGTAATGCGTGGTCAGTATCATCGTAATCTTGCCTTTCAACAACCGGATGACATCCCACAAGTCACTCCTGGCCAGCACGTCCAACCCCAGGGTCGGCTCGTCAAGGAACAAGATTTTCGGTTCTCCTATCAAAGCCATCGCGATACTCAGCCTGCGCTGGTAGCCGCCGGATAATTTTTCCGCTTTCTTTCCAAGCACTTGTGCAAGCCCGAGCCGTTCCGCCAAATCCGCCGTCTTCTGCTTCCGTTTTTCCCTGGAAAATCCATGGAGGCCGCACATGAACTCCAAATTTTCCCGCACGGTCAAATTGGGCGCGATTGCCGTCTCCTGCGGCGACACGCCGATGGACTTTTTAACCTCGGCCGTGTTCGAAACAATACTGTTGCCCAAAAGGTACGCGTCCCCGCCTGTCGGCTTCGTCAGGCAGGAAAGCATCTTAATCGTGGTCGTCTTTCCCGCGCCGTTGACTCCGAGCAGGGAAAACAGCTCCCCCTCGCGCACCGCCAAATCCAGTCCGTCAACGACGGTCAAATCCTTGTATTTCTTCGTCAGGTGCTCCGCTTTGATTGCGTCCATACGTCATGTCCGTCCTTCCATTTTTTATATAAGATATCTTGTAACTGCTCGTTAGGTCTGCGCGTTTATTGTGTCCGTTTCAAGAAACCATATGTTGCGCAACGCTTGTTACTTATTATACATAAAAAACAAAATATGTCAATACGTTTTCATTTTTTTCTTGAAATCACCCCTTTTTTTAGTGGTACAATAAACAAAAGTCGTGCACCACTATTTTTTTAGCAAAATGTAGCGAGGTTGGTTTATATTATCGATAGGGAGGTATGACAAATGGAAAAATACGCACTAAATGACGAAGTTTACAACTTCAAACCTTTAGAATTATTCGAACCAGATTCTGATTACCAGATTGATGAAAAAGAGTTACAAGAAAGTATGCAAAAAAGTAGAGATTTAATCGCCCGAATTCGAAAAAAACGTGTCCTAAAAGAGAAATAAAAAGCCCTTGAAAAGCATTTGGAACACACCGTTCCCAAATGCTTTCACCTTTTTTTATACCGCGCCTTCATCCCCTCGTACCCGTCCGTCAGCACCCTGCTGATAAATTCCTCTTCCCACTCCAAATAGGACGTCGCGACCATGGTCGCCACTCCGTGAACATAAATCCACATTTCAAGGTGTAACAGATACGCTTCATCCTCATCGAGCCCTAAATTTTTTTGAATGAGCGCAACAAACGGCATGACCTCCTCTTTATTTTCCCCCACGTCTTCGTGGGAGCGGTCACGCATGAAAAGCAGTTTAAAAAGCTCCTTTTCCTCCTTTGCGAAGCGGATGTAAGCCATCCCGCTCGCCTTGTAAGGCGGGTACTTCCCGCTTGCCATGTCTTCCTTCAGATAGGCATGGTACAAGTCGTTTGCCGCCCCCATGACCTCCTGCTGCACTTCTTCCATGTTCTTAAACAAGCCGAAAATCGGCTTGACGGAACAGCCAAGCTCCTCGGCCAGCGCCCTGGCGGTCAGTCCCGCCATTCCTCTTTTTCTCGTCACGTCCAACGCCGCGCGCCTCATCTCGTCCTTCGTAAATTTAAACTTCGGTGGCATGTTCCAGCATTCCTTTCTCCATTTCCAATTCCAGACATTTCCATTTCTCGCCAAGAATCGAATAGTACTCCGCGGTTTCCGGCGATGCTTCGCGAAATCCCACGGCCTTGTAACAATGGCGGGCCGCCGCGTTGTTTTCAAACACGCCGAGCGTGACCTTTTCCACACGCAAAATCTCGAACGCGTACCGGACCGCCAGTGAAAGCATCTCCTTTCCGACCCCGCGACCCCGTTTTTTCGCGTCCACGATGATGAAGCCGAACCGCAGCACCGTCTTTTCCTTGTCCAGAAAACGCATCATCAAATGCCCCGCGATGCCCGCCGTATCGGAATCGTCAAACGCGGTCATGGCAAAAAGTCCGTCATCCTCGGCGTACTCCTCGTAATAGGCATGCAGTTCTTCCGCGCTGATGGGATAATGGTCGAAACGGTCCGCGCACCATTTATGAAAAGAAACCTCGTCCTTGCACCAATTGACGATATGCCCGGCATCACATTTCTTATAAGGCCGTAAATGCAACATATGAATCTTCCTTTCGTTAATCTTTTACAGTTTCCATAGACTCCCTATTTTAATGATGTTGGGAATCCCCATGATACCACAAATTACCACCCGCTCACGTAATTCTTGTATTATCATGATGTTGCGGTCAAAACGCGTTTTGACCCTGATATCATTACCATATCACGAGTGTTGTGCTTTTTCAATCATTTTTCATCAATTCATGTAATTTCGATTCATGTAATTTTTCTTTACATACTGCCGCTTTTCACAAAACAGTACTCCAAAAGGACGCGCTCTGCGTTGCCGCGTCACTCACGAAACCGCCAAGCTGCAACACCCAGCCAAGTATCGCCGTTCCCAGCGCCGTACCAAGCTTATTTCCAAAAGACGCCGCCGCGTTACCCATTCCTACCGCCAAAAAACCGTCACGCCAAAACCCGTACGTAAGAGTGTCCTGCAAAATCGATCCCGTCGGCACGCTTGCAATACCGAACCCGACACCACGTAGCACGCCACCGACATGCAGCATGAACGGCGTATGCGTGATAACCGGAAAAAAGTACCCGACCACCGCAATGAACATCCCCAGAATAATGGTATTTCGTTTTCCCAACCTGCCAATAATAAACGCAATCGTCACAAGTAATGCCACCAGCATCGACACCGTATAGATGGACGTAACTGAGCCTTGCAAATCCAGATTACCGGCCACATGCTCCGCATAATATACAATCGTGCCGCTCGTCGCACCCATCAGGATGTAAACGAGAATCGTCATACCCGTGCAAATCAGCCAATACTTATTCGTAAGACCCCGAAAGAATATCGCGAAAAGTTTCCTTCCAACATTTAATTGAAAACTTTTCAATTGTTTCCCTTTCAAAACGATGTTATAATATGTGATACCATCTCCCATTGTACAAATCACTGATTGGATTTTGAAAGCCGAAAAACGAGGAGGTGTTATGATGGCTCAAGCATTAGCACAAGAAAAGTGTCATACCATTTATGACATATATTCGCTTCCCGAAGGAGAACGCGCGGAACTGATTGACGGACAAATATACCATATGGCACCACCGAGTCGAAAACATCAGGACATTACGGGAGGCTTTTCGGAACCATCAGAGAATATATTCGGGCTAACAACGGATTTTGCCGTCCCTACGTCGCCCCGTTTGCCGTTTTTCTGGACAAAGATGAAAAAAATTATGTGGAACCCGACATCTGTGTCATCTGCGATTCCCGAAAGCTGAATAACGATGGGTGTGTCGGGGCTCCTGACTGGATTATCGAAGTCGTGTCACCTAGCAGCCGTCCGATGGACTATTATAAAAAGCTATTCAAATACCAAACCGCCGGCGTGCGTGAATATTGAAGGGAGAAGGCATTTTCTCCTATTCATACGCCCAATTATTAATGGAACCGGAAACTATTACATTGAAGCAGAAACAAGAAACGCATGGACCTGGTGATGGATTATCTGGGCGAACAGTTTGTAATCGAACTGAAAATCTGGCGTGGCAAGGCCTACCACAAACAAGGCGAAGAACAACTCGCCTCGTATTTAAATGACATCCATTTAAATATAGGTTACATGCTGATTTATAATTTTAATCAAGCCAAGATTCCGGGAATCACACATGTCAAAATCGGGGAAACAGAATTAATAGAAGCCATGGTATAGAGAACAAGCTCCATCTCTTTATCAAACGGTGGCCGTGCGAATGTCGCACGGCCACCGGCTCAATACTCATGGCAGATTCCAACAGCCGAAAGTATAACGATATTCATCTTATGCCACTTCCGACGTTTTCTCGAACTGGCTGTTGTACAACTCCGCATAGAAACCGTTTCTTGCGAGCAGTTCCTCGTGGTTGCCCTGCTCCACGATGTCGCCGTCCTTCATCACCAGTATCATGTCCGCGTCGCGGATCGTGGACAAGCGGTGCGCGATGACGAAGCTGGTCCGCCCCTTCATCAACGTGTCCATCGCCTTTTGAATTTGGATTTCCGTTCTCGTGTCGACCGAACTCGTCGCCTCGTCCAGTATCAAAATCTTCGGGTCGGCCAGAATGGCCCTGGCAATCGTCAACAGCTGCTTCTGCCCCTGCGACACGTTGCTGGCCTCCTCGTTCAATTCCATGTCATAGCCGCCCGGCAGCGTCTGCACGAAACGGTGCACCCGCGCCGCCTTGGCCGCCTCGACGACCTCCTCGTCCGTGGCGTCAAGCTTCCCGTAACGGATGTTGTCACGGATGCTTCCGTGGAACAACCACGTGTCCTGCAATACCATGCCGAACATCATGCGCAGCTCGCTGCGGTTGAAATCCTTGACATTGTGCCCGTCTATCAAAATCGCCCCGTCGTTGACGTCATAGAAGCGCATCAAGAGCTTGATCATCGTCGTCTTGCCCGCACCGGTCGGGCCGACGATGGCAATCTTCTGGCCTTCTTTCACCTTCGCGCTAAAATCATTGACAATAATCTTATCCTTGTTATAACCAAAGTGCACGTGGTCGAACTCCACGTTCCCCTGCAGGCCTTCCACCGATACCGGATTTGGCACCGTCTGGTCTTCCTCCTCTTCCTCCAGGAACTCGAAGACGCGCTCCGCCGCCGCGGTCGCCGACTGCAGCATGTTGGCCACCTGCGCCATCTGCTGGATGGGCGACGAGAAATTGCGCACATACTGGATGAAGGACTGGATGTCCCCGACGGAAATGGTGCCGCGGATGGCCAGGTAGCCTCCCAAAATCGCCACACCCACGTAACCCAAATTTCCCACGAAGCCCATCAGCGGCATCATCAGTCCCGACAGGAACTGGGAACGCCATGCCGAATCGTACAACGTGTTGTTTGCCTCCTCGAACATGGCCAGCACGTCCTCTTCCTTATTGAACACCTTCACGATGTTGTGTCCGCCGTAAACCTCTTCCACCTGGCCGTTCACCTTGCCCAAGTACTCCTGCTGCCTGCGGAAATATTTTTGCGAACGTCCCATGATGGCTCCCACCAGCCCCAACGAAAGCGGCAAAATCAAAAGCGCCATCAAGGTCATCGGCACACTGATGGAAATCATCATCACCAGCACGCCAATCAGGGTCGTCACGGAAGTCACAATCTGGGTCGCGCACTGGCTCAGACTCTCGCCCACGGTATCCACGTCGTTCGTCACGCGGGAGAGAATCTCGCCGTGCGTCTTGGTGTCAAAATAATTCATCGGCATGCGGCTGATTTTCTCCGACAATTCCTTGCGGAACTCATATGTCATTTTCTGGGAAACGTCACCCATCATGTAGCTCTGGATACCCGAGCACAAGCCGCTTATCACGTACAGTCCCAACGTGAAGAATAAAATCTGTCCAATCTTCACGAAATCCATGCCGCTCCCGCCGGACACCTGGCTGACCAGCCCGGCAAAGATTTCCGTCGTGGCCATTCCCAAAATCTTCGGACCCACGATGGAAAACAATGTTCCGCAAATGGCAAAAAAGAAAATGAACCCCAAAAGCACTTTATATTTTGACATATAACGGGCCAGTTTCAAAAGCGTGCCCTTCATGTCCTTGGCTTTCTCACGGCCCGGCACTCCGCCCTGCTTGTTTCCACCTTTTTTTCCATGCATTTTCTTAGGCATGAGCAATCTCCTCCTTCCCCGTCTTCCTATCCACGAAATCCGCTTCGTCCCGCGCGGCCCCGCCTCCGGGCATGCCGTCACTTCCGCCCCGCGCCGTCCCCATGTCCGCCGCAAGTTCCGCCTCGGAAAGCTGCGAACTGGCAATCTGCCGGTAAACCTCGCAAGACTTAAGCAGTTCCTTATGCGTGCCGATTCCGGCAATCTTTCCTTCGTCCAACACGATAATCTGCTCCGCGTGGAGAATCGTGCTAATCCGCTGCGCCACGATAATCACGGTGCTGTCCGCCGTCTTCTCCTTCAACGCGCGCCGCAGGGCCACGTCCGTCTTATAATCCAATGCCGAAAAACTGTCGTCAAAAATGAACACGTCCGGATGCCTGGCGACCGCGCGGGCAATGGACAGACGCTGCTTCTGCCCGCCGGAAACATTGGAACCTCCCTGGGCAATCGGACTTTCATAACGCTTGTGCTTCGTCTCGATAAACTCCGTCGCCTGGGCGATGGCCGCCGCCTCCTCCATCTCTTCCTCCGACCCGTCCGAATTGCCAAACATGATGTTGGACTGGATGGTTCCGGAAAACAGCACGCCCTTTTGCGGCACGTATCCCAACTTGTCACGCAGCGCCTTTTGTGTAAGGTCGCGAACGTCAACGCCGTCCAGCGTAATCCTTCCTTCCGTCACGTCGTAGAACCTGGGAATCAAGTTAATCACCGTGGACTTGCCACTGCCCGTGCTGCCGATGATGGCCGTCGTCTCGCCCGGCCTGGCCGCGAAGGAAATATCCTCGATGACATTTTCATCAGCCCCCGGGTACTTGAACGACACATGGTCGAACACCACCTCGCCCCTGGCACTTTCCGGCAGCGTCTTCGGATCCTTCGGATCATGAATCAGGTTTTCGCTCGTCAACACCTCGTTGACACGGTCGGCCGCCACGGCCGCCCTCGGCAGCATGATGGAAATCACGCACAGCATCAAGAAGCCCATGATAATCTGCATCGTATACTGGATGAAGGCCATCATGTCCCCGACCTGCATCTGGCCTTTCGTGATGCTGTCCGCGCCGACCCACATGATGAGGACGGACACGCCGTTCATGACGATGGTCATGGCCGGCATCATGAATGCCATCACGTGGACGACGAACAAGTTCGTCTTCGTCAAATCCTTGTTGGCCACGTCAAACCGTTCCCTCTCGTGCTCCTCCGTGCTGAACGCCCGAATGACGGGCAGGCCGGTCAGGATTTCCCGCGTCACAAGGTTCAGGCGATCCACAAGCTTCTGCATGATCTTAAACTTCGGCATCACGAACACGGACATTAAAACCATAATCAGGCCAATCAAAAACACGGCAAGGGCGATGACCCACAACATCGAAATGTTCGTCTGGAACACCCTCACCAGACCGCCGATGGCCAGAATCGGCGCATAAAGCACGATTCTCAAAATCATCACCGTCACGCCCTGGATGCGCTGGATGTCGTTCGTGTTCCTGGTAATCAAGGATGCCGTGGAAAACTTGTCAAACTCGTTGCTGGAAAAGGACACCACCTTGTTAAACACCTCGCGGCGCAAGTCCCGTCCGATTGTCGCCCCCATGCGCGATGCCATGAAACCGACGAAAATGCTTAATATCATGACAAATAATGCCAATGCCAGCATGCGGCCGCCAACCGAGAACAAATAGTCGAACTGCATCTTTTCCATGTCGATGCCCAAGTCCTCATAAGCGCTCTTTATATAAGTAACCGCCGCCTGCTCCACGATGGATTCCGGCAATGCCGACATCTGCCCATGGATGCCCTCTATCAACTGCGCGCGTACATCCCCCGGCAAAATCTGTAATATGTCAAACACACTTGCGTCGTCCGCCAGCATGCCCTCTGGAATGTTCGCTTTCAGCTGCTCCACGATTTGCCCCACGGTCTCGCTACCGGATTCAAAATTCTCCACCAGCATCATCGGAAGGCTCATCTTCCCACGCAATACGGCCAGCCTCTCATCATCCTTTGCCACGTCCTCCTTCAGGACATAAGCTTCTTTCGCATATGACGTGTCATCTCTCTCGTACGCCGAGAGCACGTCCTCCTCCTGCTCCTTTGTCAAAAAAAGACAGACCTTCTCCATCTCCTCCACCGAAATCGCGGTCGGCACCGCGTCGTCGACACCCGACTGCTGAATACCGACATTGACGATGTTGGACGTGTATGCCGGGAGCGACAAGTCACAATACGCCTGCAAGACCAGCAACGCCAGAATCACGATGGCATACTTCCAATACCTGCCAATGTACTTGAATAAATTTTTCATGGCCTTTCATTCCTTTCTGAAACTGTTTTGTTTCTATAATCTTGCTCTTTTGCCTCGTTCTCCGCCTTCCACAAATTGTCACAGACCTGGACCAGGAGCCGCCTGAGCACGATTTTTTCCTCTACGCTCATCCCCGCGAACACCGTCTCGTCCATCATGCGGCCTACCTTGCCCAGATTTTCCAGATACGTGCAGCTCTTCTCCGTGACCGAAAGCCGCATCACCCGCTGATCCTTTGAATCCGGACGGCGCACCACGTACCCCTCTTTTTCCATCTTCTGGATGGAGGTCGTAATCGTCGAGGGCGTCACGTTCATCCGCTCCGCCAGTTCCTTCTGCGACAGCTCCTTCCCTGCCAATGCCAACAAAATCCCCGCCTGCCATGGCTTCATGTCGAATTGGGCAAACATCCGCTTGGAGTGTTCGTCCATCAGCCAGGTGACCTGGCCGAACAATGCAAGCGCGGGAATTTTAGAATCCATGTACCACATCATCTTCCCACCTTTCGCCCCGCAAATCAATCGCAAATTAGTTTGATATCCAACTAATAAAATACACCGGGCAATCTTGTTTGTCAATATATATTTTGTAAAAATTGTTGGATTTTTAAATTATTTCTTTCCTCCTGCAGTATTTGTTTATAAAAATTTAATTAGTTTTCCAACAAATTAAAATTTTGCGAATTCCAGGAAATGGGAAGGATGCCCCGGATACATAGAAAGACCCGTTTAACTCATATGGGGCGCGGACTGTTTCACAGTCCGCGCCCCGTTACCTTATCAGCAATTGTGCTTCTCATTTTCTCTTCCGATTGTCCGCCTTGATTTTTTCCGCCCACTGCGGCGAAATGGACGCGCACGCGCGCATCTCGCACACCGCCCCGGCCACCGTCTCATAAAGCACTTCCGTCCCCTATTCATCCGCGTGGTAGTCGACCGCCCTGTCCCTTCCGATTCCCAAGCCCGCCGCCGTCATTTTCGGCACGTCTGCAAGTTTCACGCGGTCATGCAGCACCTCGCTCACATTGTCAAACAGAACCGTGGACACATAACATTCCCCGTCCTGCTTCTTCTGCTTTTCAATCATGGCGTTAAAGCCGCCGATGGTGTCGTTTTCCAGGCCGGACATCGAGCCGCTGCGGTCGAGGATGAACACCAGCTCCGTGACGCCATTTTTTCTCGCGCCGCTTTTTCCACTCACGGCAGAGTTACCGTCTCTTCCGTTCACATCCTCCTTGCCGTTCACGTTGCCAAAGCCATTCTTGCCGCTTCCCCCCCCTCTTGCCGTCTACATCGTCCTTGCCGCCCTTCCAATGTTTTAAGCTTTTCATGATTTTCATAACGAATCCTCCTGATAAAATACTTTTCAACGGTTTATGGATGAGCCGGCGTTCCATTCATCCATGTCCAACCTTGTGAACACATTATAAACATTCCATCAGGAAAAAAGGTCGCATGGGAAGCGACAAGTGAAATACCCCGCAGCAAGCTACGGGGCATCATAGCTTGAATGCGCAGCAAGCTGCGGGGTATTGCACCCTCGCGGCAGTCGCCAAGGTCATGCAAGCATGACTTTGGCTCGTTGCTCGCGGGAATAAATCTTACCAAATATTTTTTCTTTTCCCACACTTTGATTTATTCTTGTTCGTTCTCCCATTCATCCAAAGTCAGACATGGGAGCTCTTTTTCTTGTCTAAGTTGTTTGTCATTTGTAAAAAACATATCACATCCGCTAATTACAGCCGTTGCAATTTGTAACGCGTCCATCGCTTTAAAATTTTTATATTGTCCTCTTAGCTTTGCCCCCTGCTCCGCAACTTCAGAATCCACGTTGACAACTTCAATATTCATATATTTAATGAATTTTTTAAAATTATCCACAAGTTCTAATTTACCACTACTATACGGAAATACCAGATACTCTTCAACAGTGACTGCCGATGTGACAATTTGTATATCCTCTTTAATACACTTTGAAAAAAAATTTTTAACGGATTCCATATATAACGAACTATTTTCCAAATAATATATGATAGGCGCAGTATCCACAAATACCCTCTTAAAATCTGTCATTGTCCCTCAGCTCCCTTACATACTCATCAGCCTTCTGCCCACGTTCTGTTACCGGCATGACAAATTGTTCAAGCCCTGTCACATCTTTCGTTTTCGCTTCAGAATTTCCCAAGATGCCATTCACACCTTTCATAATTTGAATCACAAAACATAATTTATCTTCCGGTATATTTTCCAACATTTGAATTGCTTCTTGTCTCATTGCCGTCATCAAAGCACCTCCTTTTATATAACGGGACATCCATTTACCATTTCTCCCCCTACAAATATGCTTTGAAAGTATACTAACACATGGATACTCTGATGGCAACAAGTTTTTGTTTCATTTTCTCAATCTAAAAAAAGCCGTTCTTTACGCGACCGCCCACGGAATCTACACGCTATACTTAAACGGGTACGGCGACTGCCTGGACACCGGTTTTTTAAGCGTGCACCTGTTGCTCGACGTGCTCGCCGAAACCGGCCATGCCGACATCGCCTACAAGCTTCTGTTTCAAACGAAATGCCCCGGATGGCTCTATATGGTCGGACACGGCGCGACCACGATTTTGGAAACATGGGACTGCGTCAAGGAAGACGGAAGCGTCGGCACATACTCGTACAACCATTATTCCTATGGCTGCGTCGGGAAATGGCTTTACACGAGGCTCGCGGGAATTAGCGCAAGGGCACCCGGTTACAAGGAAGTGCAAATTTGCCCCGGCATCGACAGCGGCCTCACCCATAGGGATTTCAAGGGTTTTCAAGAAAGATGAATGAGGCGTACAAGGACGTACGCCAATTGAAGATGACGCTGAAAACCCTTGAAATCACATGGGCTGAGGCGTGTTGCCCTCCGTACACCGACGCTATCGTGAGGCATTACATAAACTAAGCGAAAGTGACCAATCCGTCTTCAAGGACAATGTCGCATTCAAATATGCCAATGATGAAGACATCATTAAACGGCTGTGCGGTCTGAAATAAATGCCGATATTATTTTTCCCATGTCTGAACCAGTGCCAGACATGGAGATTCAAGAGAATTTTTGTCAGCATTTCTAAAATATCGGCATATGAATCCTGGAACTTGTCTTTAACCGCAATAAAAACGATGAATGCCTTGACCGGACGAACGTGCAGGGTGATTTCTCGATCCTGGGGAACGAGTTTGTAAACTATATCAGCACCGTGGCCACATATAGGATTATCCGCAAGACCAGACAGTGCGGCCTGCTGGAAAAAACATCTTACGGAGACCTGATGGATGACCTTTCCTCCGCCAGGCGGAGGAAAGGTCATCCATCGGAACCAAGATCAGATGATGGCTACTGGGTACACACGCCCAAGGGTGTGTTTGAAGAGTTGGAGGCACTTGGCCTTTCCATTCCGAAACCGAAACCAGAACCTAAGAAACAAGGGCGCAAACCCAAGCCCAAGGATACAGAGGCCGCGCGGTCGTCCAAGGAAGGATACAAATCAATCTGTCGGACTTCTATAGTCCGACAGATTGGGAAACTTTTATTATAGCTGGTGTGGGAAATTCGAATAATTATACTTCGTTCCCTTCGCACTAATTTCACAAGTGTACTCATGATCCTTTTTTAAATATTCATCCGTCACATTAAAATAGGTATGATAAACCCTTCCTTCCCTATCAGGTACCGGATCGTCCCATGTTACATCTACCATATACCATTCGCCTTCCAACTGCACGGCATTCCACCCATGAAGCCCTCCTTCTTCACCACTGTTATATGCCATTCCTGAAACCTCGATGCAAGGAATGCCCAGAATATCCATACAAAGTTGAAATGCCTCTGTATATCCGGCACAGACAGCCGTTCGATTGACAAATACGCCCTCCGCACTATAAGAAACATCCGGTATTGTATCATTCAAATAGTTGTCATAATCATATTCGCAATTTAACACTATGTAATCATGAACCGCCAGTTCCTGCTCGTATGGGGTCTGATACCGGCAAGCTTCATCCAAGCACGCCTTCAATCCATTATAAAAAGCCATATCCTCTGCGGAAAGCACGGACGTATTTCCCCATTTATATGCATACTCAAACTTGTAATATCTACTATAAGATTCAAGATTGCAGCCATCGCTGTCATCTTGGATGCCAGTAGTCACGTTAAAGTGCCATAATACACCATCAATAACCGCACCGCCCTTTGCCATCGTTCCGTAAATAGGGTCAAAGTAATATGTGCCGTTCGCATTCCTATCAAACCCCTTTACCATGTGGCCTTCACTGTCATAACGTACCCACTTGCCGTAACGCGTTCCATATCCATCCGTATAATCCCCCCAGTCTCCCGCTTCGGATTCCTGGTAAACGTCTTTCGAGACCGCCTTCTTGCCGCCGTCTATATTATCCAGCCAGTACCATGCGTCAGTGAACGGGTCATAAATCTCTTTCCCTCTATAAGAAGGATTTATGCTATACCCTTGACGGACATGGCCTTCGTACCAATAATCATTCCCGTCGATATTCTTCCAGCCAAATTCGGGAACCTTGCCAAGGTTTCTTTCCAAAATGCCCGTGTTGACGTTAAAATAATATTCTGTTCCGTCAATGGTAGTATATCCTTTTGCCATCGTGCCATAAATCCAGTCAAAATAAAAGATGCCGTTTTGATTCATATTCCACCCCTTTACCATATGGCCTTCACCATCATAGCGCACCCATTTGCCCATATTCCCTTCATCGTCTGCTTTTGACTCCTGGTACACATCCTTGCTCTTCGCCATACGTCCCCCGTCCACGGCATCCAGCCAGTACCACGCATTGCTGCCTGGATCATATATTTCCTTTCCCCGTCCTTCCGTTCCTTGTTTCACGCCATTTTCATACCAGTAGGCGTTCCCATCCACAACCTCCCAGCCATTTTCCACCGCAGCATGAACCGGGACTTGAACTACAAGCCCTGCCGTCAGAACCGCTAATACCATTGTTCCCAATACTCTAATAATTTTTTTCATTATCTCTTCCTCCAACATATTCTTAATAAATCCTCGCAATCTATAAATTGTTTTACCTCCGTTCCCCCCATCGTCCTGATAATTGCAATTGCTATGGCATCCATCCCTCTACAAGTTGGATGAGAACCATCCATTGTATCATAAGACACTTTATTGCCATACAAATCCACCACGTTACATTCATTTTCCCGTGCCACTCTGCGGATAATGTCATTATAATCCTCTATATATACCCCCGCATACTTATGAGGAAATTTAAAATCAGGACGCTTAGATATATATGTTTCGGTTAAAGTGCAACACCAAATTTCACTATCCGGGTAATTTGTTTTCAACTTTCCAAGCATCAGTCCGTATGCAATATCAAAATCCCCTGATTCACCTCCTAAAATTCGAGTTTCATCCCCCGTCCTTGCCCCGGATGCCCAATCATTTACTCCCAGAAATACAATAATGACATCCGGCATAATCTTTCCTATATGTAAGGACGATGTACGCTCATCACTGCATCCCGAAGGAAATAATTCATTTTGATTTGGCGACTTAGTGACCCGGCTTCCCGACCATGAATTATTAACAAGCAATTCCCCGCCGAAAAATTCAATCACCTTTTCCCACCATGTGTCCCTTGCTTCGTTCACTCCAGAATTTACGCAAATTTCACCTTTGTAAAAAACATTATATCCTTTCGGATTATAACCTTCAAACGTACTGATTGAATCTCCTAATATGGAAAACTGCTTTCCAAAATATCTGTTATTCCCCTGCCAACCGTAAAATTCCTGATTATTTTTGAATTCCGAGGCATTTTATAACTTTTGAATTTGATAGGTTACACGTTTAATTTCCATAATCCCTCTCCAAAATCATTGATTCAAATGTCGACTCATGGAAGATTATTCCAAACCATGTGTGAATTTCATCTCCACATGAATACACTGATTAGCACACCAAACAATTTCCGATAGCCCTTTTGTATTCAATTGTATAGTATTAATCGCCTTTTCAAATACTTTCCCTTGTCCCTCAAATTTTTCGTGCTGCTCAAAAAGATTCTTCCAGTTCTCAGGTTCTAAGTAATCCGGTATAAAGTGTTCGTTCACATAGTCCTGTACCAATTCTTCGATTTTCCATAACGTGGCATAATTCTCTATGTTCATTCCGTATTGCCGCCCGTATTTCAAACAAACACCTACAATCAAAAGGACTTCTTGTAGACATAATTGAAATGTTTTCGTATCCATTATTCCTTCCAAAGCCTCATTACGCTCAAGCACATAACCGTTTTCACTAAACGCATAATCTGCAAGATAATTTAACAAACTGTCGCATTGATTACACAATTCAACAGCAGCATCCTCCAATGTCATCTGATGTCTATCAAAAAAATTTAATCGGGAGAATAAATCGTTTAGTGCATAGCCTAGCTTATATTCTTGCCCCGATAAAATAACAACTCTGTTCGTATGCAACGGCCTACTTAGTGTATTCAATGATGGAATTAGTTTAAGCGGGAACATAATGGATTTACAACAAATATTTTCTAAACCAAACACAGATGTGATTTCATCATCCAACCGTACCACATTATCGTTGTCCTGCAAAAACAGCATCATATCGCCATACTGTATATCCAAATTGACCAACTGCTTTTTATTCAGGACTTTAGCCTTAAGCGCATCTGACCCGAAATGATAAACACACCTTACGCTACCTAAATCTTCCATAAGTGACTTAATTCCGCTCTGTAAAGGATTGTCACTAATATCCAATTCTTCCAAACACATGCATGAAATAAAATCTAAATTCAATATTTCATTGTTCGATATAATCAATTTCTGCAAGGAATCTGGCCACTGAATCCTCAATGCATAAGATGTAAGGCCACAGTTTGAAAGGTTTAAATACCGTAAATTCACACAATGCTCTACCTCTTTGACACTCTCTAACGGATTACCCACCGAAACAAAGCGTTGTAATAATGGAAAATTTTTTAGAAATTCCAATCTCCTAATTCCCGTATGGGAAAGATTCAACGCATATATCGGAAAATCACGAAACCACTCTAATTCTCGGACAGATTCTATTTTCCATTCAGATAAATTCAGATATTTATTCTGCAACAGCCGTCTTAATTGTATATTATTGATTTTCCATGACCCGAGCATAAAGGACGAATAATAACATCCCTGAATGAATTTCTGAAATTCAGGATGTCGCAAATCTTCCGAATGCAAAACATGAATCTGTATTATTCTCCCCGCCTCCTCGGGTCGAAGCTCTGAAAGCAGTTTTTTACCACTTTTTAACAAAATCACCTCAGCCTGCGGGAAATCAAGGACAAACGTTCTATTATAATGACATTCTTCATAAAATGATTTTAAACTTCTATTCATAAATTTCTTTTCGTTCATCCCTTTTCTGCACATTTCTTTATAATGCAGACGAACATAATTAAACTCAAAGAATGATCGATGAATACAATAATAGCCATGTTTTGAATCATATCTAAGCAATGCACGTGACCCCAAATCCGGAATGTCAATCCCTAATTGCGGGCTTAAGATTTCTTTTGGATGAAAGTAAACCGTAGTATGCCCAGCAAACAAATCAAAAAAATAGCGTTCCGTCAATTGATTAAAGAATTTACCCCAATCAATTTTATCAATTGGATTAGAAGACGAAACGGACTTGTCCTTTTCTCGCTGCATCCATCCTTCTACAATTTCTTCATAAACATTATAGGAATTGCTATAATTAATGCCCTCTGGAAGTATTTCCAGAAAATGTAAAAATACTGGCCTACTTAAAATTTCCCTCGAGGAATGCACCAAACGAATACACTTTTCTATCTTATCTTTTTTTAATTTTAGATTCCGTTTTAGATATTCCTCTATCTGTTGATCCGCTAACCCCGTCAACGTCACCTTTACGACTTTCTTCATATCGCATTCGGCCAACTGATAGCAAACCCAGTCCACATGCTCTTTATTTGCATTATAATAATTGCTTCTTGCGAAAATCACTACTCTGGCATACTTGCTTAACACCTTATGCAAATTGTAATACAAGTCTTTTATTTCTTGTTGGTCATGTGGTTTTAAAAATTGATGGTATTCATCAAGACCATCCAAAAATAGTATTGTCTTATCTGCATCTGGACAATCTTCCAATTCATTAAAATTTTCCAGCATAGCAGCATTGACACGTTTTATATAATGTCTCCTCAGCACACTTCGAAAAATGAGACGGTGATGGGTTTTAATACATAAAAATGATTTTCCGACTCCGCTTTCTCCCAACACAAGCACCGTGCGAACCCGATGTTTTTTCAAAAGCAGTTTTGCCAGCAACTTATCTATTTTCCCTTTCTTCTTATTCCATCCCTCGATAGTATATTGTGGAGGAATATAATTTTTAATTTTCCATGGAAAAGTATTGCTCCATAACTTATCAAAAATTGACTCCAACAATTTAAATAAGGCAAAGCACGCGCTTATTATGGCAATTACATTTACCATATTCTCTAAGTATTCTCCATATTGCATAGTAGTCTTCTCCCTTCCTATTATGGTCATGCCCTAAATGTAAGTTTTTAGGGCTTGACGTGTTCTTATACCTCTTAAACGAGAGCCAATGGTGATGAATACATCGTATCTGGTACTGAATAGCTGATAAATCAGGTGAACATGAGGGAATAGAGCATCCGTCGTTTGTGCTCTATAAAGATTATTTTTTCCTCCAATCAACTATGGTGGTGAACATCCCGTATCTATAGGGATTGTGTTCCAACTCCCTTCGTCCCACCTCAATGTCCTGCCTTCGGCCATGTTCCTACCACTGCCAAACGGATTCCAGTCTTTCACTGGCTAGAAACATACGCCATAGTCGCATCGATGTGCAGAAGGCGGCACAGTCGCCCTCCGTACACCGACAACTCGTTTTTAAAAATGCCTTTTAGCTTCACTTTCGTTCCATTAATATGATATTCCTATGCCCTTTTTCCTCTTCGCTATGAATACCAGAATCCCAGCACCTGAACACAAGAACAATAGACACATCACATACAACGGTGTCGCGTCCCCGGTTTTGGGTGTACCGTTCGCGCTATTTCGATTCACATTCCCCGTATTACCATTCTGGTTCGTATTCCCCGCATTGTCCGTATCCCTATCCAGTATCGTCAATACCGTGTCAATCGAACCATAGGTATAATTCAACGTCACCACATGGTCGCCAACGGAAAGCTTGTCCAGATAGGACGATAAAAATGTCAGGACAGTGGAACCTTCCGATGCGGTATAACAAGACGCGTCGACAATCTGCCCGTCCACGGCGACACTGACAAAATCTTTTAATTCGCCGGTACATTTGATAACCGCGTTGCCGCCGCTGCCGATAAGGTAAACCTTGTCCGTCACATCCAAAACAATCTCCAATCCGGAATCTTCCGCCACGAAAAGAAATCCATTCTCCTGTGCATACCTTTGCGCGGCAGAGCCAGTCTGGCCGTAAATCGTAAAGTCAGGTATCTTTTCAACACTTCTATAGCCAAGATTATCCACCCACACACTAGTCCCTTTTAGGGAGCTAAAATACCCCAAAGCCATCTGTCCAATCTCAGTCACGCTCACAGGAATCCGCACGGATGACATCGGTCCTGCATCGTAAAAGGCGAACCGCCCTATGTTCGTGACCCCTTTCGGAATCTCGATTTCTTTCAGATTTTTACATTCATAGAACGCGAACCCGGCAATTCCCTTTGTTCCGTCCTGAAGCTTTACGGATGTTTCTGCCGGCATGTCACCCTTGTAGTGATATGCCACTTTGCCCGCATACACCATTCCATCCGCTTGTCCGGCATACCATGAAGTTCCGTCCAACGCCCACCCGTCAATCTTCGTCAACGAGTCAGGAAATATAATATCTGCCAACGCTTCGCAATTTCTAAATGCTGCATACTCCATCCTTGTCACGTTCTGCGGGATGACAACCTTGCTCAATTCTCGATTCCCGGCAAATTCTTGGTCGTATATCACCTCTACCCGTTCTCCGATTGTCACGGTTGTAAGCGCACAGTTTGCAAACACTTCAGCTCCCATAACTGTCACACCGTTTCCGATTGTCGCGGAAGCCAATTTTTGACATTCGTAAAACGCCGCATACCCAACCTCCTCGACCGAATCTGGTATTTCGATTGCCACAAGTCCAGAATATGAAAACGCGTGCTCTCCAATCTTCTTAAGAGCCTTCGACAGTTCTGCTGTTTCCAACTCACCGCAATAACAAAAGGCCTTTTCTTCGATTTCCTCAACCGAATCCGGCAGCTTGATTGTTTCAAGCCCGGAAAAACTAAATGCATAAATTCCGATACTCTTCAAGCCATTTGGCAACGTAATCCGGCTAAGATTGTTACAACTCCAAAACGTGCCTTCTTCAATGCGTGTAAGATTGCTCTCCGATATCTCGATTGACCTTAATCCCGAACTTAAAAACGCATACTCACCCAAAGATTTCAACTGTGTCCCGAACACCACGCTGTCCAAATCGCTACACGCATGAAAAGCCTCCATCCCTACCGTTTCCACCGAAGGAGCAACAAACTTTGTCAGCCCGCTCGCCCAAAACGCTTGTCTCCCTATCGTCTTCAGATTATTTCCCGACAGTTCCACATTTTTCAAATTAGTACAATTACCGAACGAAAAATACTGTATAGACGTAACGGTTGCCGGAAGCGTCACCTTCGCTATCGTGTCATTCCCCGCAAATGCCGATTCCCCAATGCTGCTGACGTTTTTTCCGCCCAACATTTCGGGGACGGAGACTTCGGTTTCTGTCCCATTATATTTCGAGACAACGACTGTATCATCCGCAAGCGCTTCATACTCATAGGCACCCTCGCTTGCCGTTGCCACCCTTACGACACTCTGCAAGTTATCCACTGCATCCAATTCCGTTTCCACAGACGTGGCGGTCGGTTCCCCCGCTACTTCCTCCGCAGGAGTTTCCGCATCTGGTTCTGTAGACGTGGCAATCGGTTCTCCCGCAGCTTCCTCCGCAGATGTCGCGCTCTCTTTTCCCGCAGATATCACGACCGGCAACACCCCTGATGTCACGTCCGATTCCTCCACGGATGTCGCGGTCTGCATCTCGTCAGACACCATGTTTCCTCCCGTCTGCACCTCTGCCGCAGATTCTGCCTCTGTCGCATATGCCACCACGCCACAAGAGAGCACGGCGACAAAGCACACCGTTGCCGCCAAAAACAAGGCGACCACCTGCTTTTCAAATTTTGTAATCATGTCTTTCTGTTTCTCCTTTCCATGACGGTGGCAA
Organism: Lachnospiraceae bacterium; assembly: GCA_910574865.1. GTDB lineage: Bacteria > Bacillota > Clostridia > Lachnospirales > Lachnospiraceae > Schaedlerella. The sequence continues at coordinate 118,536 of CAJTDN010000002.1, forward strand.
AACCGCCCTTTCCTTTTCGCCACTTTTACCCATGGTGATGTTGCGTCAACAAACATCCACCTTTTATTAAACCTGCTTCGCCTATCGTAAAAGTGTCACAAGCGAAACTCTTTCCTGATATGATGCTCCCTTTTCATTCCCACCTCCTTTCACAGAAATAATTCCAGCACAAGCTCGTTGCATCCGGAAATAAACAACTTTAGCGTCGGTATACGGAAGGCAACACGGTCGATGAAGGTCATATTTCCCCCCTTTCGTCGTTACTTTCACTCCGCGTACGTCCTTGTATGCGTCGCTCAAGTGCCTTGAAAGGGGGGAAATATGCCTCTTCACGACTCTGCAACCTCACCCATAGGGATTTCAAGGGTTTTCAAGGAAGATGAATGAGGCGTACAAGGACGTACGCCGATTGAAGATGACGCTGAAAACCCTTGAAATCACATGGGTTGAGGCGTGTTGCCCTCCGTACACCGACGCTACCGTTACCTGCAGTCACATTCTTCCAGCATGTTTTGTTTTTTGTAATACCCCGCCTTTTGTTCCTTGCAAAACTCATTTGCCAGCAGCCCTGTTTTTTCACAATACGCCACCTCCACCACGTTCTCCGATTTCTGATATTCAAGTCCTTCATGGTGTTCCACCCGCGCCATGATTTCCCTAAATACCGCCGGCGACTCGTTTTTCATTCCCGCCCCTGGCAGCCCGTACCACACCGCGCAGACATATTCCGGGGTCATCCCCACGAACCAGTTGTCCCTCGACTCATCGCTGGTTCCCGTCTTCCCGCAGATGTCCAGCCCCTCGATAAAGGCCGCCTCTCCCGTCCCGTCTTTTTCCACGACCGTCTTTAACATCCGATTCATGACAAAGGCCGTTTCCGGCGAAAAGACCTGCGTAGCCTTAAACTCCTCCTGATAACATTCCTTCCCGTCACCAGTTTGGATGGCGGTGACCGCGTGCATCGGCGTGTAAACGCCCCCATTCGCAAACGGCTGATACGCTCCCAGCAAATCCCGCATGGTGATTCCCGCTGCCAGATAACCCAGCGCGATATGCGAAAGCACATCGTCTTCTTTCCCGTCGAAAACCGCCCGCTCCTCCACCTCCGTTTTCAACCCGAATTTTTCTCGGAGGAAACGGCAGGAATTTCCCACGCCATAGTCCTTTAACACCTTCACCGCAATCGCGTTATTCGACTTTTTCAACGCCTCCTGGACGGTCCACATCTTGTCGGTATAGCTCCCCGTGTTTACGGGCCAGACCTCTTCCTCCCCGTCAGCATTCACAGTCCGCCAATAGGGGCTGTCCAGATACAAGTCCGACCAGCAAATGATGTCGTCCTCTATCGCCGGCCCATAGACGCTTAGGGACTTGATGGTCGAACCGGCATACGTCGGGTAGGTGACGTAATTGCGCGACGAATCTTCCGCCGAATGGCTATAACAAGCCAGGACATGGCCTTTCGTGTCGCCGACCGCCGCGGCTCTCTCAGTTGCCAAAACGCCCGAAGGCATCCGCCCCTCCCCGCACACGTCCAGCAATCCCTCCATCACGTCCGAACGAAATGCCGTCTGAATCGTCATCTCTTCTTCCACGAGCATCCGAAACGCCTCTTCCTCCCTTATGCCTTTCCGCTCGCACAAAATTTCCGCCGCCTCCCGGCAAGCGAGGTCGATATACGCCTCATATCCGTCCGCACAGTCATAACGAACAGTCCGATTGCCATCCATCTGGTTGTCATCGGTTTGACTGCCATACATAAGCCTCGCGATTTCATTTCCCCCGGCATCCGTGACGATACCATTTTTCTCCTCGCTTAAAATGTGCCCGGCAAGGGCAAGCAGCACGCAGGCCGCTGCCACTCCCGCCATCCCCGCAACTCTCTTTCTGTTCATTCCATCTCCTCGATTAATCTCATGTTTTCTTCAGACAGTTCCACCTCCGGGCGGTCGTTAATCATCCACGCCAGGCGGCTTGTCCTTTCCTTTACTGCCTTAAGCATCCGGGGAATCTCCTTCGCCCGCTCCACGCAAAACCGCGCGCTCTCCTCGTCCCCCGCCTCGCGGTAGAGCTTCACGCTGTAAACCAAAGCAGCCAGGTAATCCAAGTATTCCTCATGCTGGTACGGTGCCAAACGGATTGCCGCCAGCTTGTTCCAGACAAAGCTTTCCACGTCCCCCCGCGCAAACGCGGCCCGCGCCTTGGCACTATAAGCGACCGCGACATGGCTGTTGCCCTCCAGAATCGAATCTGCCAGTTCTTCCATCTCCCCCGCGTCCTCGGCCTGGCTTAGCAGCTCCATCTTCGCCAATGTATTCCCCCCGTAAACCTTCACCGCCGCTTCCGGCTTCCTATTGATATATAAAAATTCCGAAATCCCGACCACGCCGCACAAAACGGTGATGACGACCAACGCCACCACGACTGTTCCCTTCGTCAGCACGGATATTTTTACTTTTTTCACATTCCGCACGTCCAAAAATAACAACAACACGAAACACATCGCCAAAAACTGAAAATCATAATCAAACAAGCTGTGCAAGAGCAAGACCAGCAAAACGACCCGGTTCCTTTCCGACATGTTCTTTGAAAAAATGGAACAGATAATGTCACCATACATCAGAATCGCTGGAACAATCCCGATGTCCAGCATAATCTGCAAAAATTCATTGTGGACATTCACCACCGAATAGACCCCCGTCTGCATCTCCTGCTGCACAAAATAATACCCGTAATATCCCATCCCGGAAGGATGTGCCGCAATCATCCCAATCGCGTCCCGGTCGTATAGAAGCCTTCCCCAGAACGTGCTCGCATTTCCCGCCAAGGCCAGTATCCGCTGGTAGATTTCGGCCCCGACCCCGCAGAAAGCCAGGACCACGACCGCGATTACAAAGATTCCCGCACAAAATATGGCGTATTTTCGCAACTCCCTTTTCAAAAGGAACACCAGAAAAAACATGGCTACGGCCAGAACCATCACCGTGCGGCTTCCGCTCAGGTAAATCCCGACCAACGCGGCAAACATGTGGGCGACGAGCATCCAGTCCACATGTTCCAGATGAATCTGGTAAATTGCAATCACCATGCATACCAGCAAAAACGCGGCGTATGTATTCGGATACTGGAAAAAACCGGCCAGTCTCCCCGCCACGCTAACATAGGGAGAAAATGCCGGAAACTGCATCATCACAAAGGAAAACAAGGTCATCAGGCTTCCCAGAACCGGCAAAAACCGTATCAACCGCTCCCTCTCGTCCAACGCCTGGCATAGGAGAAAATAATACAAAAATACCGGCAGGAATTTGACTCCTCCCATCAAGGCCATGCCGGAATCGACCGCCCACAAGCAGACCACGAAATACCCGCATGCCAACACGGCGACTGCCGCAAAGTTCCCGTCAAAAGACAGGGAAAAGCCGCCCGTGCGCACCAGAAAAACAACCACCGCCGCCATCAGGATGACGGATGCCGCCGCTGACACATAACAAAAATAACCGCCTCCGGCCATGCCGGAACACACGAGCACCACCAACATGAAAAGATAAAAATAATTCCTTTGACTTTTCGCCATACTGATCCTCCGCACCATTCCCTTACACATGGATGTGTGCCATTACGAAACCGTAAATAACTTTACACTCCTAATTTCCATAATCCCTCTCCAAAATCATTGATTCAAATGTCGGCTCATGGTACACTCCGTCTTCATCCACATAATCCTGCGCCGTCATCTTTTCACATATGCTGCTGACAAAAACATTGTTCTCCTTATCATAAGTCAACATATCATCCAATTCACCATTTTCATCATACAATTCTAACGTAGTTCCATCAAACTGATAGGTTCCATTTCCCATGTATGAATCGTATTCATAAGTTGCATATTCGGTATAATAGCTCCCATCCTCGCTAAAAGTATAATAGCAACTGTCGGACAACCGATATCCACCATAATACCATCTTCCCTCTGTCAGCTGGATGCCATTCTCCTTTTCCTCTTCTCGTAACCGCTCTTCTTCCTCTTTCCGTCTTTGCTCTTCCTCCTGGTATCTTTGTGCCTCTTCTTTACGTCTTTCTTCTTCCTCCTGGCGTTGTCTTTCCTCTTCCTTCTGCCTCTTCCTTTCATCCCTGTCCGCGTCTTCTTTTGTCCGATAGTACCGTTTCATGGACGGTTCACCATCAAGGTTGTGAAAATATATATTTCCTATCCAAAAATACAGCGTATCCACCGAAAGTTCCGAAAAATGCCCGTTCTCCGACACCGCCCAGATTTCCACTTCCATCGCATCATCTATTTCCGCTTTGAAGTCAAACGTTCCCGTTGTTTGAGCAGAAAGCAAATCCGATTCCCATACCATTTCGCCATCTGCGTAAACCTGCACTTTTGCTGTATATTCATCTATGCCGTTCCGTACTGAAATCGTTCCACTTACATAATCATAGCTTTTATCCATATCATAATGCACACAAGAATGCATTTCTCGTGTCGGATACACATGGAATCCTTTCTTTCCAGAAACAGAATTACCAAGCCAGTCTTCTACCGTATATGCCGCGTCATCCGCATCCGGCATTCCAACACCCTCATTCCAATAAATCGGTCCCAATATCGTCGGACCCGGATGAAGCAGCAAGTCCGCATTCTTTATTTCGGTTCTAAAATTAGCCTCAACTTTCTGGCTGAGATACCGTTTCCCCAAATCTCGTTCTTCTGCTGACAGTTCCAAAATATCTGGTGCGTAATTATACATAACTAACGAAACCTTTTTCCCATCCTGCGCAAAAAACACCGGATCCACTATCATATTATAATCATCATAAACATAATAATGATTCTCAACTCCAGAATCGTACCACCGTCCCGCATGCTTTTCGTTCGTATATATGACTTTTCCATTCACATAAAGGTACAGAGTGCCATCCACCTCCCGGGCAATCGGTCTGCCTCCAAGCGATTCAATCACCTCGCTATTTTCAGGATGATTCAAATCAAACACCTGCATCATGTATCCTGGATACCATCGTTCATTATCAGCGCACCAATAGGAATAACATGCATAGTTTTCCCCCACATACCATGTTCCCGCTGAAATCTGACTTATATCAATCGGCTCTTCTGACAACAACTGGCAACTTTTCCTATCCAAAGGTGTCCTTGCTAAAAATATATCCCCGCCTTCTCTTTCATGCAAATGATAAAAACCGTCTTTCGCGATACATGGACTTTCAAAGTCCTTCGTGCTCTTACACACTGTTTCCACCATATCGCTCTCTGGATTATAAACCAAATAAACCGTTTCCTGCATTTGGTTTACTTTCAACAAAATATGGGAATCCGATACTTGTATTCCTCTTATGGAGCCTCCTCTTTTTGACATGTATTCCAACACACTTTGTACCACTTCCGCTTCACCCGTATTCTCCGACACACGGTACAAACTTGCGCTTTCATACATCCCTTCGGCATGCAAAAAATAAATCCATTCTTCTTGTTTCAAAAACGTTTTTCTCACCAAAATATCCATATCAGCGTATACATCAAAAACAGATGTCAACCCATTTAAAAGAGCATTATTTAAATCACGCACCTCATCAGACTCATAAAGGCACTCCAACGTTGAATCACCAGAAACACAATCATTTATCCTATAAAAAGATTCCGTATTTGTCTCGCTATTACGAACATTATAATAAAGACAACCATTTTCGCACGAAATAAGACGTGGAAGGCCATCAATTTCACACAAAATCGTAGTGCTACCATCTGGAGAATATCGCGTGATTTTCCCCCCATCTACCTTAAACATGCAAGCCTGATAATAGATTTCATTTTCCGTGTTCTGCATCGTCCAGAAACCATACTCGTTTCCGTCTATTCCGCCTGATAATTCCACGTCCTTCACGCTTCCATAGTCTCGTGTACGTAGAATAAGGCCGCCCGTTCCCCACTCATACTTGTAAGTCGGACTTAATATCTCCAACACGCCACCGCCCTCATCTGTATTTTCTGATTTCGGCTCGTCCCCCGCGCCAGAGTTGGTACAGCCACTCAAAAGCACCATAAATAACAATACCGCAAAACCAATCTGTATTTTCCGATTCATTTACTTTCCTCTCAATTTTCCTTATGCCACCTCGTAATTTAAATCTTGTAACACAACATAACCCTAATATCCGATTATGGTTCGTAAATCCTACATATCAAAAATGTTTTTAGATGCTGACAAAACATTTTGCTCGTACTACCGCACAATGCTTTCCTCTGTTTCTCCATAAACTATAGTCATGGAATTCAACACATCCGCAATTTCACGAATTAGCTTTTCCACTTTTATAAGTTCTAACCTTAATTCTTGATAACGTGTAACATAAGATACGCTTTCAGTGCTTCCCCATTCTTATAATAGTCCAATCAATGAATCCATCCTATAGATGATGCCGTTTACACCGTCTGCCTCATTGCGGAACTGGTTCATTCTTTCTCTCATCTGATTCGAAGTAATCCTCGTCCGACTTTCCATCATACAATTCTCCCTTGCATCTACAATTATGAGTCGTAAAATAGTGATTTTTGCAAACGACCTCCTGAATCGAACAAGAGGTCGTTCAAAAGATTATCTCCCATACTGATGAGCAATGCTATTATCAGTTTCTTCGATAATTTTTGCCGTGGAATCAAGCGCGGCCGCGATTTCACGAATCAATTCTTCCGCTTTCATAAAACCGGGTTTCAATTCTTGATAACGTGCAGCATAAGATTCGCTTGCAGCACCTTCCCACTCACTTTGCAATAGTCCAAGCAATGAATCCATTCTACTAATGACACTGTTTACGACGTTTGCTTCATTACGGTACTGGTTTGCTCTTTCTCTCATCTGATCTGGAGTAATCCTAATCTGATTTGCCATGGTAAGTTCCTCCCTTCTTTAGAATTTTATATATAACCGGTAATCCGGATATATACCGCGTATAGCTATCATATTGTCTAAACGTCTATGCCGCATCTAACGCAACAAATCCTTCATACGTAAGTATTTTCGGCTGTGCTGTACCTCTCATAGACAAACCATCTGCTTGCTTGGCGCAATAATGATAATACGACTTTTTTAGTCCTGTTGAAGCATTTGACATTGCCTCAAACATCTCAATCATATTTTTCTTATTAAATTCAAAACAATTATTCAAATCATTAGCCACGGTTTCATATTTCTTATCATTCAAATCTAATTTCTGAAACTTTTCAAGTGCCTTTTCATAAGCACTATTACTGGATTTATAGAGTTGATAATATATTAATGCATCTTTCATACTTCTCGCTTCGGTTCCCAGCCCCGTTACTTCTCCTACAATGTCAATACTTTCATCAATAGTAGACACTACATTCACGACGCTGGCAACTTTACCAAAAACAGTTGTAACACCATCCGTTTCCTTTATTTTCTTCAAGAATTCCATCATCCGCTCTTCTCCTATTTCTACAGTTTCCTGAAGCAACTCCTTCATCCAAGCTCCAAATTCCTTATTATACAATTCCTTAATCTCTCCTATGCACTTAGAAATCATTTCATCCTCTAAATAGTTTTTTTCATAGGACTTTATGATATCCAGTCCTTTACTATAATCCATAAACAATTTACTAAGAAAATCCACAGCTTTATCACCATATTTAAGTATTTTCTCCGCTCCCCCTACTCCATCTAAAAAATCTCTGAACCTTTCCGCTTCAATAGTTCTTCCGTCAAGGATAAGTTTTCCATTTTCCGTACGGTGTTTGTTCATATAACCATAAACAGCTTTACCATACTTTTTTACGTATTTCAAAAACGTTTTGCAATCATCCACCATTTCTTTTTCATCACTCTTTGAATAATTGTAACCGCCTTGACTCATACCCTCCAAAACATCAAGCAGCTGTCTCTTTGTTATATATTTCTCATAGTCCCGTTCCGAAAAAAGCACCGTCTTTGCAATATCAAACGCATTAAACACACACATTTTAAACGCTTCATAGCCTCCTATATCCTCAACGAACATTATCGTAGCACAAGTAAAGTCTGCAAAAAAGAGCCTTGCCCATGGCTGAGAGGCAAAATCTGATATTTCATTTATGGTAGGATAAGAGTTAAGTTCCGGAATGGCAATCAACTTATTATATCGTTCCCACAATTCGTTATATTTTTTTCCAAGTCGATTTTGAATTAAAGATACAGTAAAGCTTTCTTTTTGGGGATTAATTATGTCGGCCATCTCCCTTAACATATCATCCAAACTACTCATTGTTAACAACACATTGGAAAAATAATGCGGAGAGTCATTCCCTAGCCCCATAATACTTAGTATATTTTTTGATATACTTCCCGTTATACTTCCTGATACACTTTCCGGTACACTTTTTCCATATTTCAAATCTATTGCATACACGTTTTCAAACAATATCTTCAAACCTTGAGCCGTTTCATCATTATAATCCAGTAAAAATCTATGTAATCCATTCAACCACGCTCTAATTCCCGTCCAATCAAAAAAATCTGCAACTTTAACAACTTTGCTATAAAACCAATCTCCTATCGAATCCGTTATCGAACACCACGGATCGTCTAAGCATCGTCGCAAATGCTCATATTCTCTATCTGAAAAATCCCTTGCAATATTAGATATTCCAGCGTCATAAAGATACTCATCTGCATTTTCTATTTCTGTAATATAATCACTTACTAATCTGGCGAACTTTGCACCAATTTTCTTTGAAATAGTACCTAATTTTATTATATACTCAGAATATAACAAAAGAGCTTCATGTACCTCACCAGATGAAAGCGCATTCGCACTAATATACTCTACAATTGAGCTATATTTTTCTATAGTATCTTCTAAATCGTTACTAAATGAACTCATTTTTTTTACCACAGAGTCAAATTCTTCGTCCTTTATAATCAAATCATAACCGTACAAACTCTCCCCCTCCTTCTACTAAATTCGTCCGTTTTCCGCTATTGAATCCCAATTTTGGGATGCCACTTCATCTGCTTCTTTAAATTTCAATTTTGCCATATCAACAAAACGGATTGTATTATTTATTAACATTTCCATTGATGCTGATACATTTCTTGTTTTTTTCAAACAAGACTTCACACTTTCAACTGACCTGCCTTCACTTTTGGATATCACTTTCAAACTTATCTTTTGAACATCACTCCAATCAGAAGAAATATTCCGCAAATCCTTACTACATTTTTCTAGTTCCGAACACACCACTTTAATTTCTTGACTTCCCATCATCATTCTCCCGTCTGTTCTAATTGCTGTTTAAGAAAACAAATTTCCTTTTCTGTCGCATATATCATACGATTATAGTAATTAATAGTTCCATCCAATTCCAAACACCTATTCTTTGCTTTTCTCTCTGCTCCACGTACCCTTTCAATCGCATTGGAAGAGTTTGAATTATAAAGAATTCTCTTTGCATTTTCCACATATCGAACTCTAAATTTACTTTTCTTATTAAGCTTATCCACCCTCGCTTTGATTGTTGTAAGCGTCTGTTGTATCCCCTTTTCAATTTCCTGTTCCTTCTTATGCAATTCGTTAATGATTCTTTCCATTTCATCTCGTTCTTTTGTACGTTTCGCTCTTTTTGAGTAGTATTGCTCCAATTGCATCCGCAATCTTCTCAATTCATTTTCAATTTCTACTTTAGTCATTTCATCCCCACCTTTCGTATACACAAATTGGTGTCTTCAATTTCACGCACTCATTGTCTTTGACATAATACCCATCTCCCATCTCAATAGGTTTTTTATAATTCCTCATCATTGTCAATGGCACGTCAAATATCTTCATATTACTCATGTCATCAAAATACATGAAATTGTGTTGGTCGCGAATATCTTTTAACATGTCTGGTGCACTGTATGGGATATTCGCATTCTCAATAAACGTAATGATGCAGACCTTCATGTTTTTATATCTACCAACAATGTTCTTATATGCGGCAAGACCCTCCGTGCTACTGCAAATGGAAACCATGGCATCCTGATTGTCCATAACCAACATAAGGAGCTGCGCTTCATCCAATATATCTTCATTCCCCGCCACGAGCGCATCATAACGCTCTTTCAATTGCATTTCTATTTCTTTAATATAGGCAACCGCGCTCTCAGCAATCAAGCTATATTCGGTTACATTGTCACGATTTTTTAACGAAGCAAATCTTTTACCAATACCATCCACCACATATACTTTAATTTTCCCTGGATGCATAGTATCAAGCATATCAATAGAACATTTAACCCAATTATGTCTACCTGCATTTTCTCGCCCCGTAACAGCCAACAGTCCTATCGCGGAAAAATCCATAGCATATGGCATGACTGTTGCATAATCCAAGCCTACAACGACAGAAAAATCACCTGACATATAACTTCCAAATTGCTCAATCACATATTCCTTAGTAAGAGACTGTGGGATAAGCGGAATTTTTCTTGCCACCATATGTTTGTTGACATCATTTATCTCGGATACAAACGTTTTAATCGTATGTACCCTATCAATTTCCTTTTCTCCCTTGAATGCCAAATAAGATTGACACTCATAATGCTGTTTTTCAAGTTCTATAATACACCGTCCCGGAATACCATCAATTCGTTCCCTACAATGTTCAAACAAAGAACTATACTCCGTTGAATCATTACAAAACAACGCTATCTTTTCAGAAAAATCAGAGAGATATTTATAACCGATTCCCGCCGTTTGTGCATTAGCAATGATTACGCTTATGCCAACCGTCAATCCCTCCCTGCACAAGTTTAACAATTCATCATCATCTTGAAAATAAAGTTCTTTCAACGCCGTCAAATTATCAATCATTAAAACAATTAATGGTAAATCTTTCTTTCCCGCCTCCTTGTATGCGGAAAAAGAACTTACTCCAACTGAAGCCAATTTTTCTTTTCTTCCCTCGATTTCCGCATATAATAATTTGAAAAGATTTTTTAGTTTTTCATCCTCAGAAGGACATACAACCCCGCCAACATGGTTTAGTTTTTCAAAATTTTTCAATGTCATAGATGCGAAATCAATAACATAAACGACCACTTCTTCGGGCGTATACTTCATAGACAAACCACGAATAATGCCTTGTAATATATTTGTCTTTCCCATCTGTGACGAACCTATAATCATCAAATTATTACTGCCAATATCTATGGTATAAACGCCCTGATACTGACTGTCAGGATCATCATAAACTCCTATCTCCACATAATACCCCGTCAAATTGGGCATCGACTTTTTTGACAAATCAAAATCTATGCATTTAGCCAAGGACGGCAAACATATGTCTGGCAGCTTAATCAAACTGATTTTACGACAATAATTCGCAACATACTCAACGATTGCATCCAATTGTGTCGTGCTTCCATCCCCGCCCTTCTTCTTTTGTGAATAAATCGGAAGTCGTTTGCCTGATTCCGTAAATTTACAAATCATAAATTCGTTTATCTTGGAATCATCTATTTTTTCAGGCGCTCCACTATAGGCCGATTGAAACAATTCAAAAATCTCATTATTTCCAACTTGCAAATACGCGCGTCCCGGTTCTTTAATTTCAGCGGCAAGAGGCGATTTTATCACTTCGTTACTATCTTGTTGATCCTGAACTTTCAAACATAGTTTAAAGCGAGAATTACTCCATATCTGATCATCAACTTGGCCTGACGGTTTCTGTGTTGCGAGAATCAAATGTACGCCCAAGCTTCGGCCAATACGTGCGGCCGAAATAAGTTCCTTCATAAATTCTGGTTGTTCTGCTCTCAACTCGGCAAACTCATCTACAATAACAATCAAATGTGGTAAAGGAATCCTCACCTCTCCCGCCTTATACTTTCTGATATATTTATCAATGTGATTCACGTCTGCCTCGGCAAACAAGCGTTTTCGTTTTTCTTGTTCCGCTTTGATAGATTTTAACGACCGATTAATCTCTTTCCCGTCAATATCCGTAATTGCCCCAAGAAGATGAGGAAGATTCTTAAACTGATTCACCATCCCCCCACCTTTAAAATCAATAATCACAAATCCTACTTCATACGGATGGTACAACGTAGCCATTGCCAATATATACGTCTGCAAAATTTCCGACTTTCCAGATCCAGTCGTTCCCGCAACCAAACCATGCGGGCCATGAGCCTTGTCATGTAAATCCAATGACACGATACCCGTTTTTGAAACTCCAATCGGGGCGGCCATTGATTTAAAAACTTGTGACGTTTCCCATCGGCTTTTCAAATCAATATCGTCAACCGCGAGAATATGTAACAATTCAAACATCGAAATATTCTTTGTAAGCGTTCCTTCCAACGAAATTTCTTCCGTACAAACCGGTGCCAAAAGTTGGACAATCTTTTCCATCTGCAGAGCATCGAAGCTCGAATAGACAAACTCCGTAGTTTCACTTTTGTTTAATGCATTAACTAACAACGCGTTCTTTCCATCCTTGATAGAAACAACATAATCACATCCTTGAGGAATATCTGACGTTTCATTTCCAAAAAACACGAACGTAACACCAAGTTCTTTTGCCTTATCAACAAATTTAGAAATAGGATGACTTTTAAAACCGTATTCGTCATAACAAAACACCACTATATCGTATCCATAATTCTTATTCTGTTCTCTGATAGTAAGTTCCTTATAGAGATATTCAAATATCAAATTCTTGCTCTCATCATCACAAACAATATTCCTGACACCAATTATGTCATTGTACACATATGGCAAAAAACGAAAACACTGAACTTGCTCTTTTTGTTTATCCTCTGCGACAAAAATCATTTTGACATCGGAAAAATACTGTCTCGCGACAATATCAACAACCATACTTTTCAAAAACTCATACCGATATTCTAAGGCTCCGACCACGCCTAACCCATTAATGTCTTTAAAATCGCACACAACCGGGGCATCATGTACATTCTTAAATTCTTCACAAAGCTGCTCTGGAATCTGCTGAAGTCCGTCCTCTATCTCCAGCTTTTCTTGTTTTTTATAGTCAACCACTCTTTTTGATATGACATCTCCACTCCCCAAGCGGACGCACAAATAGTCTTCATCCTCCGGAGTACGTTCAAACAATTTCGGCGAAAATGTCTTAAAATATTCCCTTTCCACATCCTGAGACACAAAAATTTCTTCCAATTCATCATGTTCCTGATTACGGAATTGCTGAATCTCTTGTTTTTTCTTTTCTACATATGCGTTATATTTTTCAATACGCTCTGCCGTACTTACTTTATAATCTTTGTTCCCCTCCCGAATACTCATAACCGTGGTAAAAACAGCCATCACGCCGGATACTGCCGACATGACAATCATCATGCCACCAAAATAGGCCATCACCCCTGCTGCCACGAGCATTCCAAGTGACGGCAATAATCTCATGAAAATATTATTCTTTGGCTTTTGTGGCTTTGCCGGAGGATCCAAAATCTCAATTTTCTCGTCGTTTATGACAGTCCTGATGCGTGTACTACGTCGAAACTTTGGGTAAGAATTTGGCATCGGCTTATCCACATAGCCAAGTCCTTTTATTCTCATGTCCGAACGGATTTCCGTCCACAATTTATTTTCTTTATGGTAAAAGAAATAATCCGACATGGACAAGAAATCCATATTCTTAATGCCATCCCCATCCTTCGCCTTTTTTCCATTGACATATACGCCATAGGACGTTTGTTTTATCCGTAACACAAATCCGTCATCTTTCCGCTCCAACACAATGGCATCATTTTGGACATATGGACTCTTTACGACGATATCATTTGCCTCGTCATAACCTATACTTATCGTATTTTTTCCTGCAACGTCAATAATCCTATCGTAGTTCTTCCCGTTATCGAAATCAATCAAAAATTCAAATGAAAACGCAACGGTGTCCGTGTCCTGGTACTTCACCTCTAAAATATCACCATGAACCAAATTTTTTGTCATCAGCTTCCTTGCATCTCCTACTGCAAGATAAAGGTTATCAGAACACTGAACCATCCATTTAGTTTTGTTTTTCACAAAAAACAATTCAATCTGTCCAAAAAACATTTCTTTATGTAAGCGCACATCACAATCCAGACCAGTCCCCACTTTGACTTGTGAAGCGTCTGGCGCAAGCTCGATTTCCTTATATAAATTCTTGTTATTTGAAAGAATGATTTTGTATCTGTCGCCCATCACGTCTTCTCCTACTCCGTATAATTAATCACGCTACCGTTCCTCAGACCAAACTCGGCCAATGTCTTGTTTCCCTTTAATAATGCAATTGGATTTTCCGCCTTAAGGTAACAGTTTTTAATATCACTCGTGTCAATCCCCAGTTTGTATGCGGTATTCAAGGCTTCCACAAGCTCATTCGCCGAGATGTCCAATGGAATTTCCAAATCATCTGATACGTTTCGCTTTATAATGTTAAAAATAACGATTGCTTTTTCTCTGTCCATGACCACATCCCTCGCATCATTTCAAATAAGATTTCCTTCTTATCATAAGTGCCAAGACAAAAATGCCTGATGCCGCACACAACGACCACAACATCCAAGGCGAAAACATGTCTCCCGTTTTCGGTGCTCCATTCGCACCGTTTATATTTGCTTGATTTCCATTACTTGTATTTTCCACATTGTTACCGCCGTTATTTACATTTCCTGCATTGCTACCATTTATATCGGCTTCATTACCCATATTTCCATCCATCATGTTCCCGCTGTTATCTGTATTCTTTTTATCCAATATCGTCATTGTAGTGTCGATTGACCCGTAAGTATAATTCAACGTTACCACATGTTCGCCAACGGAAAGCGCATCCAAATATGCCGACAGAAAGGTCAATACCGTAGATCCTTCTATCACGGTATAATCCGACGGTTCCACAATTATGCCGTCTATCGCGACACTAATAAATTTTCCTAACTCTTCGGTACACTTAATTGTCGCCCCATTGGGACTTCCCTTCACATAAACACTGTCCGTGGCTTCTTCCACGATATAAAGATTCCATGGCTGCCACGTAAGCGTACCCCCATAATTCTGCATGACATCATCGCTCCACCCCAAGTCTCCATTTACATAATACCCATAAGGATAATAGATTGTGGCGGTCACTCCACTAAACCACTCATCAGACTCATCATAATTTTTAAGAAATCGAGGTGCGGCTTCTTCAAAATATACTGACTTCAGTGCCAAGCAATTTTTAAATGCCGCATTTCCTATTTGATTTATCCATGATAACGGTATTCTAATTTCTGTCAAACCACTGCAATTTTCAAATGCGTTTTCTCCAATATCCGTTATGCCATTTGGCAACGTGATTGTTTTCAAACTACTGCATCCTGAAAACGCTGAAGTCTCTATAACTTGTACCGCCGGCATTTCTACGTCTGTTAAACCACTGCAGCCATCAAACATGTATGAACTTATTTCATCCACCTTTTGAGGAAGCTTGATTTTTCTCAGACTTATACAATTTTGAAACGTATAAGCACCTATAATGACCACGCTTTCTGGTATTTCGATATTCCTTAAACTCATACACTCCCTAAATGCCTCACTTCCAATAATATCCACACCATCTGGTATTCTTATTTCTTCCAATCGCAGACACCCCTCAAATGCAG
This sequence comes from Lachnospiraceae bacterium, assembly GCA_910574865.1. Lineage (GTDB taxonomy): Bacteria > Bacillota > Clostridia > Lachnospirales > Lachnospiraceae > Schaedlerella. The sequence continues at coordinate 134,201 of CAJTDN010000002.1, forward strand.
CATCTCCTATCTGAGTCACTTTGTTTGGTATTTCAATTTTTTCTAAATTGCCACACCTATAAAATGTCGCATCAGCTATTTCTGTTATGCTCTCCGATATCTTGATATTTTTCAAATTGACACAATCACCAAACACATACGAACCCCATCCTATCACACTATCAGGTATTTCTATTGTTTCCAAAACGCTGCATCCAGAAAATGCATGATGTGCTATACCAGTTACACTATCGGGTATTTGAACTTCCATCAAATTAACACAACTATCAAATGCATATTCCCCTATCCAGGTGATCCCATCTTCAATTACAACCGTTTTAATCTGATCTTTTATTCCTAAAAATGCTGTACTTCCACCAGAATAGGCATCATCCATCTCTCCGGTTCCCGATATCGTCAGCGTCCCGTCTCCCGTCAATTCATACGTCAAATTTTCTCCGCATATTCCAGATTCCACCACGTCTCCCGCCGCATACGTTTCAATCATATCCGACTCCACGTCCACATTCTCTTCTCCCGCGTTTTCCGAGCTGTTTACCGCGTTTCCCAATTCTATATCAACTACGTTCGTAGCCATTTCACCAGTATTCTCTTTCTCTACATTCACATCTGTCCCCGCCGTTTCCATCACCCCCGGCTCTTCTTCTGCCAAGACCATGGTAACTTGTGTTCCAAGCACCATTACCATTGCCAAAGTCACCGCCAACAACCTTTTTACATGTTTCATCTTAATTTTTCCTCGCTTTCTTATCTTCACTATCATCTACACCTATACAACACTTTATGTCAAGCCATTTACGTTTTCTGCTCTTTTTTTGCCAACTCCATCAATTCTTCCATTTGATAGATATGTGTCTTTCGCACGTACCCGCCCGGATAGTCAAAGTACAATTCCTCCCCGACCACGTCGCTTAAGTATGGCAATTCGGCCAGCACTTCGCATTTTCCATTCAGCAAAATCCCATAATAACTTCCGTCCGTGGCCGCGTATTGTGTGACAATGTAGTCGCCAACCTCCGTCACGTATGTCAAATACGCATCCTTTTCCAGCTCGCACACCTGCTTGCCCGATTCCTTATCATAGACCATCGGTGTTCCGTGAAGCGGTGCGATGATTCGATAGGCCTGCGTGAAATATTCCTCATCCGCATCTTTGGGCGGTTTCTCACCCGACAATTCAGAAAGCAATTCTCCGTTCTGCCCGTCATAAGTTAATATCAATCCATCGTTATATGTCACCTCGAACCGCTCACCCTTGTTATCCCTGATATACTGCTGGTCGTAAATTTGCCCGGCATCAGCCATTTCCACCTCGGCGACCACTGTTCCGTCAGAACCGCAAATGCAAAATCCCCGGTAAGAAAACAGCATCACCGTCTTTTCATCCGCACTGACCCGCGCCTCGACATGCTCATAGGAGACGTCATAACAAAACACTTCCGTTTCTGCCCGGCTTTCATAGCGCAAAATCTTTATGACCGGCGAATTCAGGCTGCCGCTCACCGCCACACCGTTTGCCGTCTGCACGAACTCGCCCGTCCCGTCCTCGTCAAAACTTCCCTCCGGCTTTGCATTTTCATCAAAACATAACAATTTGTCCGCGGTCACGGCCACCGTATGTAACCCGTCCGTATCAAAGCTTCGAATGTCACCCGTCATGTCAACCAACGGTGTTTGCTCCCCGGTAAGCGCATCCATTTTCACCAGCACGTTATTCCGCTGCAAATAAATTCCATTTTCATCCGTCGCCACCTTGCAATACCCGTCCGACGCAAAGCCGCCCACCTGCGTTTTCGTCTCCGTGTCAATCACCGCCACGATGCACCTTGTCGCATTTGCTGACGCTCGCGCCTCCACCCTCGCTTCCGGCGCGACGACGGCCGACTGTACCGAACCTGTATCCAACGCGGCGGCCGACTGGCTCGAACCCGATTCCGGCGGTTTTATCCCGGATTCCGTTCCCGACAAATCGGATGGATTTTCCCGCGCCGCCGCGCGGTTCACGCCCGCTGAAAACGCGAAATATTTTCCGTAAAATCCGCCGTCAAAATTCGTATACCCGGACGTCTCATCTAAAATCTCCAAAACCGCGCCCGCCTCTCGCAAACCCGCCACGCTCGAATCTGCACCCGCATTTTCCAAATCTGCAGCCGCCGCTCCTATATTCGCATTTTGCAAATCCCCCAAATCAAATATTCGCAACGTCCCGTCCCGGAAGCTTACTGCCAGCAACGTGCCGTCCTCACTTAATGCCAGCAAATTGTTATTCGGATTCGCGAAGCCGTCATTTTCTGCCACGTTCTGGCTTTTCCCCTGGAAATCCACGCTGCCTAGTTCCTCTCCCGTGTCCGCGTCATACACGGTCGCGAACGTTTCTTCCTTATATATGGCCGCCACGGTTTTTCCATCTTTTGAAACGGCAATCGCCGTGGCGGGCTGTCCTGACCAGACTTCTGCCCCTTTTACAATGTCATATGCCGCGATTCCATCCCGTCCCGCATATACGATTCTTTCGTTATCCAAATATCGCACCTCAGCCAATATCGAGGTTTCCGCCGGAAACATGGTCATGATTTCTGCTGTCTCCGTGTCAAATACCGCCACAAACTCTTTGTAAATACAAGCGGCCGTTTTCCCGTCCGGCGCGATACGTATCATAAGCGGATTGCCCGGCAATTCCACGGCCTTGTATTTCTTAAAACCATCCGCCAGGTCATACACCCCCAGCGCGTCCGCCAACGCCTTCTGCGATTGCGGAATATACGCCGGGGTAAACGGCCCGTCCTTTTCCGGCACGGTATCCAACACAAGTTCCAGCGCCCCTTGCCTATCACCTTCCGCAAGAGCTTTCCGTGAATATTCCACAAGCTTCAAACGGCTTTCCACCTCCTGAATCCGCTTCAGGCCGACAAACGAAGATGCCACGCCCAGTATGAAACAAGCTCCGATTACTGTGTGCGCGATTCGGCTGTTCCTCTTAAACCTCCTCGTGCGCACATCATTTTCATGCAATTTTAAAAAGGCATCTAACATTTCCTCTGCCGTCTGATATCGCAAATCCGGGTTCGGATTCATTGCCTTGGAAATAATTTCCACAATCTGCAGACTGAATTCCTCTTTTGATAGCGGAACCACGTCATTCGCATACTTGGCCGGACGTTTCCCGCCAAGCAAATGGTACAGCGTCGCCCCCGTGCTGTATATGTCCGAGCGCACGTCGGGAACGATTTTTCGTATCAACAAACTGGACGACCCGCCAAAAGACCCTCGTGAAAGTCCGTTCGATGATGACGGCAAAGACGTACTTGAGGATGACACGGACGCTCCCAGTGACACGGATTGGGACGCTCGCGGCGAATATGCACCCGTCATCGTCTCCGTTGTCCTTTTGCTCGTCATCGTCTCCGTGTCGATTGCCGTCCGTTCTTCCGTCTGTGTGCCCACCGACGTGCCGCCTACAACCGAATAGTCCAGTCCATAATGTTCTGGCGAAGCATACCCCGCGCTGCGACCGACCACGTTCTCCTCGCCCAGTGCCAAGGCAATATTAAAATCTATAAGACAGATATTTCCATCCTTGGTTTTCATCAGGTTCGCCGGTTTAATGTCACTGTGCATGTACCCCTTCGGCGGCTCTCCATGAATTGGACTATGTAAATAGCAAAGAGCCTCCAGCAACTGTCTCGCCCACTTTATCACTTGTGGCTGCGAAAACCGCTCCCCGCGTTTTAACGGCTTGTCCAGACTTTCGCCCTCGATATAATCCATGACCGTGTAAACGACATCGCCCTCCACAAAAAAGTCATACACTTGGGGAATGTATGGATGGCTTAGGTTTTTCAACGTGTCCACCTCGCGCCGCAAAAGTTCCGGGCGCGCGGTGATTTTCCGCTTGTCCGCCTTCAAAATCACCTTTTTATTCAGGCGCAAATGATTCGCCAGAAAAACGTTTCCGCCCCCGCCGGCACCTATTTTCTTTATGATTTCATATGTCGTTCCTATCATTTCCGGCATAACCACACCTCACGTATCATCCCCTGGCAGAACCTGCTGCAAACCTTAATTCAAAACAACAAAACGTCACTTGTTGCAACCTCTTTCTCAAAATACCAAACATACCACTTGTTACAAACCTTTCCTCAAAGCAGCAAAAATGACACTTGTTGCATGTCTTTCTCCCGCGCGAAATCTCCCGCCATCAATTGTTCATAACACGACAGATGTCTAATATAATAGGAAATCGTAAATTTATTGATAATATCTGGCGAAATCAAATAATTTGTATCACTTTCCATAAAGTCATTACAAACATACATGTATTTATCACTATTCGCTTCATTTATATTGGCAATAAGTATTTTTGTTGCATATGCAGACATTTTGCTCTGCTTGGTCACGATAATTACCTTGTCCGCAATGTCAAGTAGCCTTGTTTTCTCTTCATCAAATACTGTGTCAACATCAACAACGATGTAATCATACTCTTGCGTACGTTTTGCAGACACAATGATGTCTCCATACACGGAATAGGGAATTTCCAAAGACATTAGTGCCGCTTTAAATGGTGGAATATAATAAAATCCCTCGTTCCTTATAAAATGCCTGATTTCCAAATACACGTCTTCAGACGCATCAACCAGTTTTGCATATACCTCGGACGACGTGATTGGACTAGTATTAAAAAGTGCCATCTGGAAGGATTGCAACCGTTCCGCATTCAGGTATAAAACCCTCTTTGACTCCGCATTTAAACAAGCACTGATGCCAAGCGCAATCGTTGTCTTTCCCACGCCGCCACTTGCCGAACACACCAAAATCACCTTCGTTGTTTTGCATGTCGCGTCCGAACCATCTATCAGTCTAGAACATCTTCCGATAATCAAATTAAAAATACTCTCTATATTGGTATACTTAAATATTGGAATGATGTCGGGATTGCCACTTTGCCCTCCTCCGTCTTGTTCCATCATTACAAACACCGTTTCAATATCATGACGATGTATGGATACGTCATAAAGCTCTTCCGACACGATAAGCACATCTGCCTTTTGCGGAGAGCCGTTTTGTACGTCGCTTTTTTCCGACGAACCAAATAGTTTCTCATAATAACTCGGTTCGCTTATCACTTCCAATTCGATTTTTTCAAAACAAGCCTCTATAAATTTATGTTGCATGGAAAGGATATAACTAATATCGGTATCTGCAATTATGACTCTTGGTTTTACCATCCCTACCATCCTCCTAGCTTATAACCACTTTAAACTCAAGATATGCCATTCGAATCATATCCCCGTCTTTCAACACTTTTGACTTTTGAGGATTCACACGAACGCCATTTACATAGGTTCCCATACTACTTAAATCCACCACTTCAAAGACATTCCCTCTTCTCGTAATCTTACAGTGCTTTCGACTTATCTGCTTGCTGCTGGAAACAACGGCATCCACCCATTCTTCCTTCCTGCCAAGAATAAATTCATCTTTTGTAATAGCAATTTCAATCGGAACGGGCGTATTTATCGCCATCAGTTTTATACTTCCATGGAACGCACCGTCTTGAATCATCGTTTCATCTGGACGCACCCAATCACTTGTATTTCTTATCTTGGTCAAAACATCTTCCAACGCCATTCTTCCATTTGACAGATTATCTTTTAATTGTTCTATCTTCGAACCCGTTAATGCCGATGAATTCTGAATCAACCGAACCAAACTGACCCTTAGTTCATTTTCAAATGATGGAACGTCATTATAAAGCCTTCTGCCAAGCGGGAGATACACCAAACTTGTTTTACACTTGCTCAAATCTACAAATATATGTTCAAATGAAATATCAATGTTTTGACAAGATAAAAAACCATTATTTCTCACTGCCACTATATTCGTGAACAAGCTAACAACTATCGCAAAAAACATTTCAGAATCAAGTGATGGAACAAGGCTTCCAAGCGATGCCATCCCATTTGTCAAATAATAAAGCTGAATTTTCCCGTTATAGAGCAACTTCATGCATTTGATAAAGTTCCCATCCGCCTGACCTTGTAACACCTTATATTCTGTGGGTACCAACATATTATCCTCTTCTAACACAAATGCAAAATCATCCCCACATTTCATTTCCCTCATAAATCCCGCTTCAACCAAACCATTCATCTCATGCCCGCTCCTTGCCATATGGAATTTTATATTTCAATCAGATTATTCGCCACGCATCCTCATCGTTTGAGAATGGTAACCAATCCGTTCTTCTGTATGAATCATCATTTCACTTTTCAACACATGCAAATTTTCAAAATTTATCCCATGATTTTGTCTTCCATATAAAAAAGCAAATACGAACATTATCATTGCCACGACAAAACATATGCCAGACACAATAAAAAGCATAATAGAGTCGCTCATTTGAAAACCTCTTTTCCCTACGTCCGTTTTTACTCACTCATGCCACTGTTTCAAGCATTTTTACTTCGCGTTTCCCCATACTCCGCAGTCAACTGTGCATTCAACGTTATGAAACGCATTTTTGACACGCAGAAACATATAATCGCCGCCACAAGTGAAAGTCCCGCGACAATCATTCCTCCATAAAATAAAAGTTCATCCGTCAACCACCCCATGCTTTCTTCCTTCTTTCACATATTTATGCTACCTCTTTTATTTCACATTTACAGCAACCCCAATATCAACATGACAATACTGGAAATCAAAAAACAAATACCCAAAACTTGATATCTTTTACCATTGCATGACAACCTTCCTTTAAAACCTTTCCAGTTTTTCTTGGTAAAACATTTTTTGTCATCTGCTTTTATCAAAATTACTGATACGTCATCTTTCTCTCCTCGCTTTCGAACCAATTCCTCCAATTGCCGGATGTCGCTTTTTATCCGTTTTTCATCTTTCCTTTTCTTTTCGCCAAACACGTCCAACAATTCTTTTTCTGTCAACCTATTTCGAAAGCCATCTGAACAAAGTATATAAATCCCTTGCCTTACTTCTTCACAAATCACTTGAGGTTCTATCATTTTGGACGCGCCCACGCACTGTAAAAGCGTATGCCGACGCTTATCTCCTCTTGCTTGCTCAAGAGTAAGCCTGCCACTAAGAACCTCTCGCGCCACAAATGTATGGTCTTCCGTCATTTGCCTTACCGAATCATCTATGTAATAAAGCCGAGTGTCTCCCACATGGACGGCCACGAGTTGATTATTTACAAATAACACGCCGGTAAAAGTCGTTCCTAGTTTTTTACCATGTTCATTCCCATACTCCTGAATTCTCACATTCAAATTTCGGATTAACAAAATCCACTTGCCGCCAATAATGTCCATGTCAAATACTTTCAGTTCACGGGGAAGTTCTTTTATAAACCATTCATCAAATTCACAAACAACCGACGCGCTTGCCAATTCCCCTTGGGATAATCCACCCAAGCCATCACACACGATTGCCATCAAGATTTCATCGTTTCCATATATTGCATGTTTGACCAAGACGCTATCCTGATTCGTCTTTTTCCCAACTCCAATATTCGATTCAGTTACCGTGACATATCGCATAACTCACCTTTCTGTTACCGTTGAGTCCCTTCCATTACCATCTTACTATTTACAAGGACACCCCTCATAAATTTTTTTCTTTTTATCCATTAAATTTGAAATGTAAATTCTTCATTTGCAAGTTTCAGCGTATCCCCATTACATATTTCCACCTCTTTTTCTGTGGGAAGTACTTTGTTGTTTATACAAGTCCTATTTTTAGAGTGAAGATCCAAAACAAAATACTTTCCCTCTCTACATATGATGTCTGCGTGATTATGGCTAATCAGCGTATTGCCCCCTATCACGTAATTTACACATCCCTTCTCTTTTCCCAATCGAAATACCAATTTATCTATCTTTATCACTTCCCCAGTAACTTTTCTCACCAACGTGGGACATGATGATATCTGCACGTCCTCATACCAATCTGTCTTTTCTTCCTCCTTAAACTCCGTTGTCTCATTGACTTGCAAACCCGCTTTTTCGTCTTCCTTATCCGCCATCCCTCTTCTTTCTCCTATAGATACATAAAGATTGTTTGCTGCCATCTCTGTATTCTCGTCACTTGAAATGTCCGTCAGTTCATTGTCTTCTGTCAAGTCCGTTGGTTCATCATTTTGCTTTCGATCCATCTCATTTGCAACAAACACACTTTTCGATTCCTTCTTTTTAATATCTTTCATAACGTCCTCATTTACACTGTAGATATAAGCCTTGATTTTTTCCGCGTCAAATCCCCCTAAATTTTTAAGGAAATAATTAAAAGATGATATATAATCCGTCCCTTCCATGGGAATGGCCGAATACACAATCCGATTCATAAAAGACATCATGTCAATATTGTCACATGGTGGTACTATTGGCAAGTAAATCATGTTCAATTCTTTGGTCGTCTCATTATAAAAAATGCTCTTCAAATCCAAGACGAGATTGGCATACGCTAACTCCAGTTTCTCAATCTTCTGTATAAAATCGACAATTCGTTCTATAATATAGAAAAAATCATATTGTGATATGGGAGCTTTCATCCTTTTATAAAGGCTTATTCCAATGGAGCCTTTCAGTTCAAGCTTGCGTCCCTTTTTGTCCTGCAACTTGAAATAGCCCATATGGATATTTTTTTCCAATACATCATATTGGTTCATGTTGATGGTACATCTTAATGGAACCCTCACTTTTGCAACCAAATCAAACTCTTTTTTCTTGACTCTCACTCTCATCATTTCTAAAGCTCCTAATGTAATTACATATACCCATTGACGACCCGCGGTTTTCGTAGAGTATGCCACTCTACGAAAACACTATGATTTTCAACATCTTTTTGAAAATCACAGTGTTTTTGACGGCTTATTTGACGGCGAACAGTTCTGACAACATGTTCATGTTCTTCTGTTTTAGTTCCATCGAAGGATGAACATAACGATTTAACGTAATATTTACGGTCGCGTGACCAAGTATTTCACTAAGGCTTTTCATGTCAAATCCAAGTTCTACGCACCGGGTGGCAAACGTGTGTCGAAGCGCATGAAAATTCACGTCGTCAATATGACACTTGTTTACCACGGCCTTAAAACGGTTTTGCATGGTACGCGGTTCCATGTACACATGCTCCATTCCAGTCAAAAAGAACTTGTTTCCCACTTGTCTTGATTCCTTTAACAATACAAAAATCTCCTCTGGTATCGGCACCTTTCGAACGGAACAATCGCTCTTCGGCGTGGAAATCACCACGGATGTCTTCGCTTCCCCATCCCTCTTTCCGTCTTTTATTTGAAGCCTTTGCATCGTCTGGTGGACGTATAAATATTGCTCGGCAAATGAAACGTCCTCCCATTTCATGGCACAAATTTCTCCTATGCGAAGCCCCGTGTATAAACATACGAGAATGCCTAGATTACAAGGATTCAAATTGCCACGCAAGTAGTCGCTTAACCTCTGTTGTTCTGTTCGGCTCAAAATCCTCATTTGTTTTTGAGGCTGCCTGATAGAAACGTCCTTAAGGTTTGCCACTGTGATTCCTGGCGTCAGGGACGCATACTCAAGTACATTTTTTAATACCGAAATAATACCCGCAACCGTTTTTGGCGATAGTCCTTTTCCACTCCTGCCACCTTCGGACAGCAGTTTTCCACCAAACTGGATGACCTCGTCCCTCGTGATTTCCATAATCACTCGATTGGAAAACTCCGGTAGCAAATATAACTCCACAATATTGCCATACTTTACAACACTGGAATGTTTCCACGAGGACTTCCGGGAAGCAAACCAGTCTCTTGCAACATCCGAGAAAAGAATATCTTGCACCGGTAATTGATTTGAAGACTGTTCCTCGACCACGACACTTTCAGGATTTTTGCTGACCAACAATTTATCTTTTACTTCTCTATACGTCTTGGCAAAGATATATCCATATTTAATTTTTCCTTGAATCCGTTCTTTCACATAACGGCCTTCCCATCGACCATCCTTCCTCTTATATATGTTTTCACCTCTTCTTGGCATAAAACCGTACCTCCTTACGTTTTCACCACGTTGACGGCTGACGGCGATTGGACGGCATTCAATGGAAAAAGCAGAGCATTTTTGATGTTTTTATACAATTCACAATGCAAATTGACCACATTATATTGACAAAGCAACCGAAAATGTGTATAGTATTTGTGGATAAAAGGAAATTTTGTCCATAATCACTTTCGTAGAGTGGCATACTCTACGAAATAAATCGATATTTTGACGGATGCTGACGCATCCGTTTTTTATAAGCCGTCAACCCTTCCTCTTCTCTCCGATTTAAATACCATAATTCTTAATTATGCATAAAATAGTATTTATAGTATATGCCATCCTTCGATATGTATCAATAGTCTATGGAATGTATTTTTCAATATTTATAGACTATACAAAATGGCAACGAGGAGGAGTAATCATGCGTGAAATTACCAAGTCCGTCGGACAACGAATTCGCAACTATCGAACGCAACACAAGCTTAGCCAAGAAAAGCTTGCCGAGCTTTCTGGATGCCACCCGACCTATATCGGCCAGGTCGAACGCGGGGAAAAGAACGCCACGATTGAAAGCATCGAAAAGATTGCCACCGCATTGGACGTGCCGCTCTCCAAGCTATTTGAAAAACTGGACGGCTCGGATGCCACCAACCACGATATTCCCTTAAAATGTTATGAATTTCTATCGGCCAAGAGCGTGACCGAGCAAGAACAGTTGTATCACATTCTGTTGGAAATTGATAAATATAAGAATCTCTAAGATACGGTTTATTAACCATACAGAGTAAGACAAATCGTACCCTTATGCCCGGCGAGAGCAAAAGAGCATTGCCTCCCGCCAGGCATATTATTTGAGTAAAAATCCATAAAACTGCTTATTTTCCATTTTCATGTCAACCACTTTTTGCATCTCTCACCCCAGCAGACTCTGGTCGAACGCGAACAGCGCCTCGTTTATCTCGAATATATTATAATTCTGCTTCCTTATAAAATACTCGATGATGATGTCAAACTTGTTGCTGTGCGACAGTGCGAATCCCGCCTTCATCAGCATGTCCTTTGTCTCCTCCAGCGAAAGTTCCAACGCGATGGCAAAGGCGATTGCCGTCGTCTTGCTTGGCTTATAATGTACATCCTTACGGATTTTGGAAAAGAGCTTGCGGTCAATGTTGGCCTTTTTATAACACTGCGCGTCCGTCATCTCCTTTTCGTCAATTTTACGGAGCAGCATCCGCGAGAAACTCTCGTCCACCTGGTTCACGAGTTCCTCCAGGCTGCGAGCCGCCACGGCCGACTTCCTGGCCGAAGGTGTCGCGATTGGCTCTTTGACGAAAGACGCCGCGCCGACTTTCCTTTGCCCGTTCACGGGACAAGACCCCTCCGTCATCGGCACGGAATCAAACGTTTCCTCGTCCTGTTTCTTCCGCCGCTTTGGCCATTGAAATTTCGATGCCTGGGGCTTTTCCTCCTTCACCGCAAACGGGATGTCCTGCCACGGTTCCTCATCATCCGTCTGCTCATTCATAGAGCAAGACCGCATCGCCGGCGGCTTGGAAATCGTCGGCTCTTCATCCTCCGTTCCAGGCCGCCATTCTTCCAGCGGTTCTTCCTCATCCATCCTAAGCAGCTGGCTTTCCTGCATCTCGCGCATCAGCTCGTAATTCGCGTCTAGATGGAGCGCGACGTAATTGTCATCAATATAGGCCTGAATATCGGAAAATAATTTTTCCCCAATCTGACACGATGCCTTGTCGAACATGACGAGGTACACGAGCATGTCGTGCTCCATCACGAATTCGCCAATCACGCCCATCGCCACCCGCAGTGCCTGGTCTTTCGGGTATCCGTACACGCCGGAAGAGATCAACGGAAACGCAACGGATTCACATCCCTTTTCCTTCGCCAGTCGCAGGGACTCCCGGTAACAGCTCTCCAACAGTTCCCGTTCACCATGATTTCCGCCGCGCCATACGGGCCCGACCGTGTGGATGACGTAACGACACGGCAGATTATAGCCCGCCGTGACCTTCGCCTGCCCCGTCTCACACCCGCCAAGCGTCATGCATTCCTTCAAAAGTCCCCGACCGGCGGCCCTATGTATGGCACCATCCACGCCGCCCCCGCCGAGCAATGAAGAATTCGCGGCGTTGACAATCGCATCGCAATGTATTTTCGTAATATCGTTTCGTACCAATTTTACCGGCATTTTATTTCTCCCTCAATCTTCATAATGTCCCTTACACAATATCAACCACAAGTTCCCGCCAATATAAATAATCATCCCATGCACGAGCAGACCATGATTTATTCATCGTCCTCCACTTCATACGGGGACAAAACATATTTTGCCCCCGCAATTCTTCGTCTTTATTTTTCCACTTCCGCTTCCAGGCCAATTCCCTGCTTTTTCGCCATCTCTTTGTCAAACTCGGCATTAAAATAATAAAAATTATGGGAATCCAGTTTTTCCTTCGTCTTTTCCAACGCCTCGCCAAACCTCTGGAAATGCACGATTTCCCGCGAACGCAAGAATTTTAGCGGCTCGCGAACCTCCGGATTGTCTATGACGCGCAGAAGGTTTTCATATACGACGCGCGCCTTCTGCTCGGCGGCCAAGTCTTCCGTCAAATCACAGACCGCGTCTCCCTTGGACTGGAATTCCAGCGAGGTAAATGGAACGCCCGCCGCCGCTTGCGGCCACAACGCCGTCGTATGGTCGATATAATAGGCGTCAAACCCGGCGGTCTTCGCCTGCTCGGGCGTAAGGTTTTTCGTCAGCTGATAAACCATCGCACAAATGATTTCCAGATGCCCTAGTTCTTCCGTGCCGATGTCCGTAAGCAGCCCGCCGACCGACTTAACCGGCATGGAATAACGTTGCGACAGATACCGCATGGAGGCGGACAATTCCCCGTCCGGCCCGCCGTACTGGCTGATGATGAGCTGCGCCGTCTTCGGGCAGGTCTTGGTGATTTTCACCGGATACTGTAATCGTTTTTCATATAGCCACATTTATACGCACGCTCCTTCCCAAGGCAGAGGCCCTTTCTCCCAGCAATAACATTCCGACACCGGATTTTTTTCATAGATGTCCGCCATACAGTCCATCGTCAACGGATAGAACTGGTCTGCAAAATCTTTCATAAGCTCTCTTCTTGTCCTTACGGCATCCCTTAGAAGTTTCAAACAGCTTTTATCCTCGGGATGCGTGTCCATATAGAGCCGGAGGTCGTCTAACGCAAAGCTTACCGCATAGATTTGACACAGTAACGTCTCCCGTTTCTCTTGTTCCTCGGACTTTCCCGGCGTGTTCATTGGCACCTCGTCCAATTTCCCCGGTTCCCGGATTGGAATTTCCGTCACCTTCCCCGGCGCTTGTGAAGGGCTCTTTCCTGGCGTTTGCGACGGCTCCCCTCCCGGCATTTTTGTTGGAACGTCCGTCGTCTGCCCCAACGGCTGACCAAGGCTTTTCTCCCCGCCAAACATGTTTCCATTCTTGATGCAGGCGGCAACGCCATGGGGCGACTGCACGTCATCCTCCGCCAAATAGAACGGAAGATTCAAATCTTGAAAAATCGTACCGACAAGCAATGCTTTTTGCGGCTCATATATCGCGCCCCAACTTTGCACCGGCACGGACGCGATTGCCAAATGTTCCTGATGCATAATAAAAACTCCTTTCGTACATACTTTTTATCATCCCCATCCAGACATGCGACATCTGATAAACTCCATACATACGAAAGCCGCGCGTCCATCAAGGTATTATTTATCCAACGGTAACACTTTTAGTATGCGTCAAAAGATAAAAATGCTTACGAGGGAGTTTTTTCAAAATCAATGAAACCTATTTAAATTACAATTCCGCCGCTTCAAAACTAATCCGCTCCCTTGTTCCCCGTAAAAACCGCCGCACTCCCTGCATTGCCTCGATATCCGCCTTCTTTTTAAACCCATGTGTCCCGCCCTCAATCATCTGCAACGTGCACTGCCCTTCTTCATAGGCCTCCCTTGCCCGTCTGGCGTAGGTTGCGTCCACGATTTTGTCCGCCGTGCCATGCACGAGCAGCACCCGCCCTTTGTATGCGCCGATTTCCGCGAACGGATCCATCTCCATCACCGACTGCGGATACACTTTTCCCAGCTTCATCGGCCCGCACGGCACGACTTCCGGGATATTCTGCGGGTCAAACTTGGCAAACATCATGTGCCCTTTGCGGGCGTCATCCGGGATGCAAAGCGCCGGGTAAAACAAAATCAACTCGCTTACCTGGTCTTGTAATTCCGCCGCCGTCAACGCGGACACGAACCCGCCCTGGCTGCACCCCATCAATACCATGCGGGCTCGATTCACATAATCAAGCGACCGCGCATAGGCTGCCACCGCCTTCAAGTCCTCTTTCTCCGTCAGCACCGACATGTCCGTCGTCTTGCCATCGCTTTTCCCCCATATGCAGCCGCCACAAAAGTCAAAGCAAAATGCCGCGAATCCCCACATGGCCAACTGCTTCGCATACCCCTTGACCGTCTGCTGATTGGCCATGAAGCCGTGGCTTACGATGGCAATTGGCAAGTCGTTTCCCGTTTCTGGCCGATAGTGCGTACCGCGAATCGTCAACCCATTCCGTTTACATGAAAATTTCGTCTTTACAATTTTTTTCGTTCCCATGACTTTCTCCTTTTCAGAATCATTTTTCCATTGCATGCTATTTATTTTTTCTTTATATATTGCATGCTTTCCGCCTTCACTTGTCACCCAAAACTATCATTCCCAATTTGAGACCCATGTTTGTAAATCGACAAAACGGCTCGCCTTTTACATTGCATGCTATTTATTTACTGTAAAAGTCCCGCCCCTTACAAAATCAAGACTACTCATGTGGATGTCCCCACTGAATCACGAGGCTCTCTTTTTCCACCTGAAATTTTTCAAAATATGCCTCTTCCTTGGGAATCCACAGCCTCTTAAATTCCTCCAGCTTCTCTTCCCCATTCCGATGGAAAATATTCTCCAGCTGGCTTTTCGTATCAATATCCATGAAAATTCGCAAATCATACATATCGCCAAAATAGGGATGCAGGCTATAGGAACCCTCTATGACATTGAGCGGGCGATATGAAACCACGCGTTCCGGCTCCATTTCCCACGTACGACAACAGAACCGCCGGTAATGCACGTCCTGACATTCCTTTAACGGCGCCAACACTTCCGTCGAAAACCGCTCATAATCCACGTTGCCTCCCGCCTCGCGGAGTCGCTCCTCGGTTCGCTGATGCGGTTGCAAGTAAAAATCATCCATATGAAATACATTGCATTCAAAATGCTTCCGCAAATATTCTCCCAAAGTCGTCTTTCCACCGCCGCACCGGCCATCAATGGCCACCAAAACCGATTCCGAGCGCGAACCATTTTCCAATTTCTTTACCAGGCGGCCGACCGCGTCAAGCGCGGGCTCAAACCGCCGGATGCAAGATGCCTTCAACTCCATAAAAACGCTCCATTCCTCACCAGTACACTAACTTGTTCTTAAATCAAGCCGGCCGGACAGACGATATCGCCATCTGCCGCGTCGCCGTCAATCGACATGTACCCCGCTCGCTTTTTGCAGCCGACGCACAATCATCGGTATCAAGACAAGCTGGACGGCGATGCCCGGTATCGCGTTGACAAATGCCTGCGCCGCAAAAATCTGCCATGTAAAAACATTTCCCATGATTCGATATAGAATCACGGAAACCGCGCCCCAAACGACGCGCCCGCCCAGCATGGAAATGAGCAAGACCTCGTAAATCCCCCCAATCCCTTTCGCACTCCCCGCGACTTTTGGATACAACGCGCCCGTCAGGCCGCCATAAGCCGCCAGTTCCACGGACATGGAAAGCGCGGTCGGGTACAATGTCGGAAATCCCGTCAGCATGCTTCGCACCAGCGGGGTCATGAGGCCTATCACGAACCCGTACGGGCCGCCGCAGACAAATCCGCATAACAGCACCGGAATGTGCATGGGGCAAAGCATGTTGCCAATCGACGGTATTTGCATCGTGATAAAGGGCAATACGATTCCCACCGCCAAAAACAAGGCGGACAAAATCATTTTTTTGGTACGCTCACTTTGTATCGTTCGTGTATTCGCACTCATTGCGTTCTCACTTTCTTTCCTCTTTCAATCTTCCCGAATCAGCATGGCCCGCACGATTCCCGCCGTCCCATACTCCCGCTTTCCCGCGCCCAACCCGATTTTCTCAATCAGGAACCGCTCCGGCAGCGCGTCACTCGTTCGAATGGCCGCCACGATGGCCGCCCCGGTCGGCGTGACCAATTCCCCCTGCACGTCCGTGACATGAAGCTTTATCCGATTGGCCGACACGATATTTGCCACCGCCGGTACGGGAACCGGCAATATGCCATGCTGGCAGCGCACCGTTCCCGTACCTTCCCACAACTCCGGCACGATTACCTCGCCAACGTCCAAGTCATCCAGGCAAATCCCGGCGGCAACCACGTCGGCGATGGAATCCACCGCTCCCACCTCGTGAAAATGCACTTGATCAGTTGGAACGCCATGCGCCTTGCCCTCCGCCTCGGCAAGCACGTCGAAAATATGACGGGAAATGTCCTTCGCCCGCCGCGTGATATTGGCCCGTTCGATAATGGCATAAATCTCCGGCAACCCACGATGCACATGGGAGTGGTCGTGGTCGTGGCCGTGTCCGTAGTCCTGGTCGTGGCCGTGATTATGCCCATGCCCATGTTCGTGATTGTGCCCATACTCATGATTATGCCCATGCCCGTGGGTGTCCCCATGCTCATGATTATGCCCATGCCCGTGGGTGTCCCCATGCTCATGACTATGTCCATGCTCGTGTCCATCAGGTTCATGGACATGCTCATGGTTTCCCTTGGTTGCCTCGCTTCCGTGCAAATATTCCATGTCATGGTCATGATTCTCATGCTCGGCGTCCAGGACCACGTCAAAATCGCAGGCGTCAAGCTCTGACTTTTTCACCCTTGTAATCATGATGTCAAAACCCTCCACCCCCAGGCTTTCAAGGCCTTTCCTCAATGTCTCCTGACTCGCCCCGAGGTCGATGAGCGAAGCGACGAACATGTCCCCGCTGATTCCCGCCCTGCATTCTAAATACAATGTCTTTCCCATCTTATGCTCTACCATCCTTCATTCCTCCAACAATTATTCTTCCATATTTCAATCCCAACGTCACATCATCCACTTCCTTGAACCATTATCCCCATGATACTCCAAAAAGCAGTTTAATACACTCAAAGCTTTACTGTAAAAGTCCCAGACAGCGGCTATGTCATGAAGGATGCTTGCATCCGCAATAACATAGACATTGGACGGGCTAACCCGTATGAACAAGCAGAGCGACAGCTCGGGTCGTGAATTCGGGCAGCGATTGCGAGAGTGCGCAAGCACAAGGCAATCGACTTTTATCCGTGGTGGTGTCGCCGTTAGGCGACATGTCGGTTTTGTTACAATTCAGCGCAGGCTGGATTGTAACGGTATCTGCTTCATCACATATTCCTGAAACTTACGCATACTCTTCGTATGAAATTTGGCACGATGGTACACCAGAAAATATTCCCGTTTCATTTCCGCGTCCGGCACGTCAATTTTTCGCAGACGCTTTTGCGCGATATACGGCGACGCCACCGTTTCCGGGAGAAACAAAATCCCAAATCCCCGCTCGCACATTTCTATCAAGCTTAAAATGCTGACGCTTTCCATGATGACGTAAGGCTTGACGTGTTCACACGCCAACAGTTCGTCCACTTGTCGGCGCATGCCGCTTCCCGTCTCCCTCAGCAAAAGCGGCAACGTCAGAATGTCAACGATGCTTGCAACTTCGTTTTCTTCCTTCTCCTTGCTTTCCCCGTTTTCACCATCCCCTCCCCGCAAAGAGTATAAAATCCCTTTTGGCAATTCAAATTCCATTCCACAAAGTACCACCATCCGCTCCCATCCAATCATCTTGCTGACAAGCAGTTCCGAATTTGCCGGCGCGTCCATCAGCCCGAAATCAAGGCTGTTTTTCAACAGTTTGTCCTCGACCTGGCTGGAATTTTGTATGACCGCGTACACCGGGACGTCGGGGTGTTCCCGGCAAAACCCGTCCAGCAGCCCTGGCAGGCCGCCAATGCCGAAAGACATGTTCGCCCCTATGCGTATCCGTGTCACCGCGTCCATGTCACGCAGCACGTTCCTGGCCTCGTCGGCCTGTGCCAAAATGGCGTCGCTATAATGTCGCAGCCTTTCCCCCGCGTCCGTGATATAAAGCCGCCGGTTCATCCGCTCGAACAACTTTGCCTGATAATAGCTTTCCAACTCACGGATGGCGTGGCTGGCCGCCGGCTGCGCCATGTTCAACTCCTCCGCCGCCTTCGTGACGCTTCCCAACCGGCAGACCGTGGAAAATATTTGCAAATGCTTCAACGTCATGCCTTCTTCTCTCCAAATCCATTTACATAATATTTTTATTATGCATTCTATAATAACATAAAAATTGTTTTATATCCACTCCTACTTTATAATAATTTACAAATCACATGAACAAGGGTTACTATTCACGGGGCTGTGCGCCCCGCCGCACGGCCTCCGTCCGATAAAGTGATGGTGCCGATTGGGCATTTCGGGCCTTCTACGCTTCCGCTCCAATCCGTCCTAAACAAGTGCCACTGGCACTTAGGACCGCCGTAGGCGATTTTAAATGGCCAAATGCCGTTACTATCGCGGCCTCAGGCCGTGAATAGCAACGAATAAGGAGAAACAAACATGGGAATTACGATTTTATTGTTACTTATCTGTTTTTTTGCGTCGGTACTCGGCAGCGTCTGCGGCATCGGCGGCGGGGTCATCATCAAGCCCGTGTTGGACGCGTTCCATGTCATGGACGTGGCCGCCATCAGTTTTCTTTCCGGCTGCACGGTATTGTCCATGACCACCTATTCGGTCATCAAAGGCAAGCTGGGCGGCCAATCGCACGTCGAGGCCCACACCGGCCTTCCGCTGGCACTTGGCGCGGCCATCGGCGGAATCGTCGGGAAATGGATGTTTTCATACATTGCTTCCCTCAGCCCGGACAAGGACCAGGTCGGTGCCATACAAGCCGCCTGCCTGCTCGCCATCACGGTCGGCACCCTGGTCTACACGGTCTGCAAGGAAAAAGTAAAAACGCTCCACGTCACCAACGTCTTCGCTTGTGCGTGCATCGGCCTTTTGCTTGGTGTCATGTCCTCATTTTTGGGAATCGGCGGGGGACCAATCAACCTCGTGGTGCTGTTTTTCTTTTTCTCGATGCCGACCAAGGTGGCCGCCGAAAATTCGCTCTACATCATCTTCTTTTCACAGATTACAAGCCTCGTCTCCTCGCTCGTAACAAGAAGCGTGCCGGATTTCCAGGTTTTCCACCTGGTGCTGATGGTGGCCGGGGGAATCACCGGGGGAATCGTCGGACATGCCGCGAATAAAAGAATCAAAGACAAGACCGTGGACAAATTGTTCATCGGGTTGATGGCGCTCATTATCTGCATCAACATGTACAACATTTATCGCTTTACGAAATAGCGTCAATGTCTGGCGGCACGGCCACATGGCAATGATTAATCTTTATGAAATATTGGAGATTCATTGCCAAACCACTCCGTGTCGGTTATAATTATCTACAAATAAGAACATAATCATATGCCTGCGGCGCGGGCCGCGAACACACGAACAAGCACGAAAGGAGTATTTGCCATGCCAGCACTCAGCGTACTGATGAAGCCGTCTTCCAGCCTCTGCAACATGTCCTGCGACTATTGCTTTTATTGTGACGAGGCGGAGAAACGGACGCAATCGTCTTACGGCTTCATGAGCGAACAAACCTTGAAAAACGTCATCCGCAAGACGATGCCGCGCGCGGAGCACATGATCAGCTATGCCTACCAGGGCGGCGAGCCGACCCTGCGGGGACTGGACTTTTTCAAGCAGGCGGTTGCCTACCAGAATCAATACAATAAAAACCACGTCCAGGTACACAACGCCCTGCAGACCAACGGTTACGCGATAAACGAGGAATGGTGCCGTTTTTTCAAGGAAAACCATTTCCTGGTCGGATTGTCCGTGGACGGGACGAAGGACGTCCACGACTCGATGCGCCACGCCAAGTCCGGGGATGGCACGTTCGGGCGCATTGCCCGCTCGGCAAGTCTGATGGACAAATACGGGGTGGATTATAATATCCTGACCGTCGTCACCCCGCAGATTGCAAGGCACGTGAAGGAAGTCTATGAAACCTACAAAGGGCGCGGCTGGAATTACCAGCAATATATCGCCTGCCTAGATCCCCTGGGCGAGGGGCATGGCCGGACGCCTTACTCGCTGACGCCGGCCGTTTACGGGCAATTCTTGATTGACCTGTTCCGGCTTTGGCACGCGGACTTGCAAAAGGGATGCCAGCCATACATCCGCCAGTTTGAAAACTATGTGGGGCTGGCCGCCGGTTACATGGCCGAATCCTGCGACCAGCGAGGGACTTGCGGCATCCAGACCGTCGTGGAGGCCGACGGCAGCGTCTACCCTTGTGATTTTTACATGCTGGACGAATATTGCCTGGGAAATTTTAATACCGACCGTCTCGACGCGATTGATAGAAGGCGCGGGGAAATCGGCTTTATTGAACGTTCGCGAAAGCTCGATCCGTCTTGCGGCGCCTGCCCGCATTACCGCCTCTGCCGCGGCGGCTGCCAAAGGAACCGCGACCTCGTGGAAGGAGGCGGATTCTATCGGAACTATTTCTGCGAGGCGTACCGGATATTTTTCGAAGCTTGCGGGAACGAAATTGAAGCAATCGGAAGAGGGCTTACCGGGCGGCCATAAAAACGGCCGCCCGTCGTGGACGCATGCTCCTCTACTCTTCCATTCCCTCTCCCCGCGCCGCCTGCCCCGGCGCCTTCATCGTGCGCACGTTGACCCCGTTGACCTCGATGTGGTCGTCCACGGCGATGACCAGGCACTGCCTGCCGTCAATCACCCGCGTCTCAATCAAGTCCGTGCGGTCCGGATTGACCTTGATCACGATGTCCGGCGTCTCGATGTTAAACTTCTTCGTCTCGGCAATGTTGGCCGCCAGAAGTCTTGATTTTTCTCCCGCGTTTTCCTCGAAGCTGCGGTCAAAAAATTCCATGTTCTCCGCCGGCACGCCGCTCCGCTCGAAAATCTTCTTCATGTCCGTCTGCCCCAGAGTCAACGGCTCCGGCTCTTCTTTATTTTCCTCAATCAGGTCGTTAAGCGTGTCATGGATGTTGCGCACGGTCTCGTAATCGGCGTCCCCGCCCAGCGTGTCCTCTATCAGCATCTGGAATGCCTCCTTCTGCACGTCGGCGGACATCGGCTGCGCCGCCCCGAGAACGTTGGCTATCAGTTCCGGCTGGAGGTCTTCCGACTTCTTCGTATAGTAAAGCACGCCATGCAAGTCCATGCTGCGGTCGTTAAACGCGGGAAACAAAAATCCCTTTGCCGGCGCGTCCACCAGCCAGTCGCGGTTGCGGTCCTCAATGCGATTTTCCTCCGCATTGTAATACAGCCCCGCCTTGGACAAGGCGACCGGACAGATGCTGCACAGCAAAAACTCGT
Organism: Lachnospiraceae bacterium; assembly: GCA_910574865.1. GTDB lineage: Bacteria > Bacillota > Clostridia > Lachnospirales > Lachnospiraceae > Schaedlerella. The sequence continues at coordinate 155,880 of CAJTDN010000002.1, forward strand.
ACACGTTGTCCGAGGCGTCCTCCATCAGCAATCCGTCGGAAGTCTTGCCCGGAATGTCATACATGGCATGGATCAGCACGATGTAATAATTTTCCGCAAATATGTAATTCTCAATGATTTTGTCATAAAACCCGTCGAGCAGCGCGTCGTCCTCCAGCTTGCTGTTTCGCAATTCCAGCAAGAACTCCTGCGCCCCGCCCGGCATCTCCGCGTCCAGCGGGAACTCCAAATCAAGCATGTTGCGCCCCATCGTGCCGGAAAGCGTCTTTTTGAAAATGTCAAAATACTTGAACGCCTCTTCCTCCGGCAGTGAGAGAAACGCCTCCTTCGACTGAAACCTCTTGCTTTTCTCATGATCCACGTAACAGCCGCAAATGCGCGTGATGGCACAATTCGCCGGAGTAAACTGCTTGCGGATTTCCAGTACGTCTTTCTTATTCATCCTTATTTCCCCGTTTCTAAAAGTGTCTTTTACGTCAAAAGCGCGAAGTACATGGCCTTGGGCGCTTATGTTCTTCCATTGTACGACATTATGGTAATATTGTACACCCCATTTTCAAAAAAAAGATTGAAAAAAGGATTGATTTCCCTCCGCGGATATGCTAAACTAAACTGGCATGTCACCTGCCGCCGGGTAGGTGTCGCATCGGCATTCGCGCCTTGCTCATTAGGCCTTTGAAGAGCAAGATCGGGTGTTTTTTTATTGTTTCTGCAAGGAGGCTTTATCCATGAAAAATATAATGAAAACCTTTATAAAGTACGTGTCCATGAACATCATAGGGATGCTCGGCATTTCCTTTTACATCCTGGCGGACACGTTCTTCATCGCCCGCGGCGTCGGCCCCGACGGGTTGACCGCGCTGAACCTGGCCATCCCGGTCTACAGCTTGTTCCACGGCATCGGGCTGATGATTGGCATGGGCGGGGCCACCCGTTATTCACTGGCGCTGGGGCTGGGCAATGAAACGCGGCGGCAGGGCGTGTTCCCGCAGGCCGCCTGCCTGGTGTTGTTTTTCTCGTCCATCTTTACCATTTTGGGTCTGGTCGCGACAGAACCGCTGGCCGTCCTGCTCGGGGCCGATGGGGACACCTTGGGGCTGACCGTCGGCTACCTGCGGATTCTCCTGATTTTCACGCCCTTTTTCATGTGCAACAATTTGTTGGTCTGCTTCGTGCGAAATGACGGCGCGCCGCAGCTTTCCATGGCGGGGATGCTCGCCGGGAGCATTTTCAACGTCATCATGGACTACGTGCTGATTTTCCCCTTGGGCCTCGGCATGCAAGGGGCCGCCCTGGCGACCGCCGCCTCACCGCTCGTCAGCATGCTGGTATTGTCCATACATTTCATAAAAAAGAAAAACAAGTTCCACCTCCGTCCGGTGCGCCCGTCACTCAAAAGCTTCGCCGACATTTGCGCGCTCGGCTCGTCCTCGCTGGTCGTGGAAGTGTCCTCCGGGCTCGTGATGCTGGTATTCAACCTCTTGATTTTGCGCATCAGCGGCAATACCGGGGTGGCCGCCTACGGCGTGGTGGCCAACATCGCGCTCGTGCTGACCTCCATTTTCAACGGCATTTCCCAGGGCATCCAACCGCTGACCAGCCAGAATTCCGGGAAGAAGGATTCTGCCGCCATCCGCCAGATTCTTCGCTACGCATTGGCCTTGTCACTGGTTTTGGCGGTTCTGTCCTACGCGCTGATGTATTTTGCAAGCACGCCTGTCGTGGCGTTGTTTAACAAGGAGCAAAACCCCCAACTTCGGGCAATCGCGGAAAACGGCATGCGCCTATATTTCATGGCCCTGCCCTTTATCGGGGTCAACATCGTCGCGGCCTCCTTCCTTAGTTCCATCGCCCGCCCCAGGCAGGCCTTCGCGATTTCCATCGGGCGCGGCATCGTGGTCGTCATCCCGGCCGCCTTTTTACTGGCCGGGATGCTCGGGCTGAACGGAATCTGGCTGACGATGCCGGTGACCGAACTGATTGTCTGTCTTCTGGCCGTGGCATTCTTACGGCGGGAGACGAAAAGAACGTGACATCAAAAAAAATATCCGGCTATGCGGTGGGATGCTCTAAAAGAGCATCCCACCCACTCATACATTCGCAAAATTCGTGCTAACGCACTCTCGTGTCTGCTAAAGCAGCCACGTTTTGCTCATTATGAAGTGGGTTGCTAATCCGACAGTTGAAAAAATTTTTATTTTTTGAATGGATTGGCGAATCTCAATCGTATTAATATATAGAATACCAAAATAAAAAAGTTAACGGAGGAACATGCGACATGAAAAGAAAAATCACCATGGCAATCATCGCGGCGACCACCCTGGTACTTTCGGCGGGAACCATGAGCGTTTTCGCGACCGAACCGGCACGCGGCCAAGGCACGGCGGTTCCAGAACACCACGGGGCGTGCGGCAGGAGCCTGGAGGCTTTTGAAGACGGCTGGACGTGCGGCTACTGCGGATCCACTTGCCATTTCCTCGACGAGGACGGGGACGGATTGTGCGATTACCACGCTTACCGGGACAGTTACCAGTACGACGACGCACAAGGGTATGGCGACAGCGGCCGGCAAGCCGCCGGCGGCTATGACAGCCAGGAAATCACCGACAATTACGGCCAAGGTGGATATGGCGGCTACTGCGGCAATTATGACGACTATGGCTACTGCGGGGGGCGCGGCGGCAGCGGCCATCACGGGGGATACGGCAACGGCGGCCACCACGGCCATCACGGAAGATAACAGCATGGGCGGCAAAGGCGGGGAAACTTATGCGGAGCGAGCAGGAGGTAGGCAACGCCATCGAGCGGCATTCTGACATGATTCGGCGGCTTTGCATGATACATCTGAAAAATTACCACGATACGCAGGACATATTTCAAACGGTATATTTGAAGTATGTCCTTAGTTCCGTTGAATTTGAAAACGAGGAACATGAAAAGGCATGGTTTATCCGCGTGACCTTAAACGCCTGCAAGGACCTGCTGAAGGACTTTTTTCACACCCGCGTGGTTTCCATGGACGAGCTGGGCGAGCAGTCCTCTTCCTTTTCATCTGACAACATGGAGGTTCTGGAAGCCGTGCAATCGCTGCCGCCCAAATACAAGAACGTCGTGTACCTGCATTTTTATGAAGGTTACACGGCACCGGAAATCGGCAAAATCCTGGGGAAAAACGTGAACACGATTTACACTTATCTAACACGTTCCAAAAACATGTTGCGGGAAAAATTGGGAGGTGAAGGATATGAATGACATGATTGGCACGGACGGCAAATTGAAGGACGCGTTTGACAAGATACACGCGGAGACCGGCTTGAAAGCGGAAACGAAGGACTTTATCGCGCACAAGACGAAGAATTACACGTCTCCCGCGAGGACCGTCCCCGGGGGGGCGGTCCTCGCCATGGCATGCCTTGTGCTCCTGCTGGCCGGCCTTGGTGGTCATCGGCTGTATTTTACGGAGGCGGCCATCATCAGCATCGACATAAACCCGTCCATCGAGCTGAACGTCAACCCGTTTGGCAAAGTCATTTCCGTCACCGCTTACGACGATGACGGCCTCCGGCTCTCAAACGCCGTCAACGTGCGGCACATGGACTACATGGGCGCGCTCGGCGTAATATTGAATTCAGAAGGTATCGTCACATACTTGGGTCGGGACGAGGCGCTGACCATTTCCGTCGTCGGGCAAAACGAGCAACAAAACAAGGAAATGCTTTACAACATCGAAACCTGCATCCGGGGCCATGAAAACGCCCATTGCCACGCGGGCAGTTATGACCTCGTGGACGAAGCGCATTCCGCCAATCTGTCCGTCGGCAAATACCAGGCGTTCCTGGAACTGCGGCAGCTGGATCCGGACATAACGGTTGATGACGTGAAGGGGCTTACCATGCGGCAAATTAATGACCTGATGGACGATTTGACAAACGGCCGGAAAGACGACGGTGCGGGAAATGGCCAAGATCCGCACGGACACGGGCACGGACATGGTGCGAACCATCATTAAGGGGTTGTCGGGAAATGCCGATTTTCCGGCAACCCCTTTTCAAACAACTTCCACTATCTTTCCAATGCAAGCAGTTCATAGAGGCATTCTTCCATTTTCGGGGTCCACCAGTCCAGATATCCCTCTTTCGTCGGATGAACCGGGTCGTACATGTATCTTATGTAATCCCTATCTGAAACCGCATTCATTTCCGCATCATCCCACAAATTGATGACACCGATTTCATACTTTTCTTGCAGTTTCAGAAGAGCCTCCACCATCTTTTGATATTCCTCGCTTTCATATTTAGTACCAGTATAAAATATAACCGGACAATCCCATGTCCGCATGGCATAAACGATTATGTATTCCATCGCCCCGATGATGGTCTTGGTGTCGAAAGCATCCAGTTCCTTTGACGCACTGATTTCCCCCAGTGGTAATTTCTTGGTCGCGTCATTGGTTGACAACTGGCAGACAAACGCATCAAATTTTTCATTCGTACTGATATTATTTAGCATACGGCGAATATAAGAATTCTCTCCCAGATAGGAATCACCTTCCTCCTCCACCAAAGTAGTGCCACTGACCGCCTCTTTCACAAAATCGCAAGAATTCCTCGCGGAAATAAATTCTACAAAAGACACTCCGTTTGCCCTTGCCCCATAGGTCACGGACGAACCCAGATAACAAATGCGTTTCCCAGAAAGAGGACTGTCCGACAAGGCCTCTACATTTTCCACGTCATACCTTGCATTTACATTTGCACTTTCAACGTAAGTAAATGTCCCGTCCTCATCATTCACAGTCACTACTACACTGTTTTCATGACCATTGTGCCAATAATAAAATCCTTCAAAATAATCCAACGGGTCTTCATCCACGTTCTCCATGCTATGCACCCGCGAACCTTCCGAGGCCGTTCCGGAATTGTCTATCATGCCCGCACTTTCCGTGAGATTACCCCAGCTTTCCGCAAACGTGCAATCCGTGGGCGGAGCCAGTGTCACCCTATCCCCTTCTTGCTCGTATTCTCCAGCAAAGATATATCGCAGTTCAATTGTCCCATATACTTTACCACCGGATTTATATTTCTGCGGATTCCCTTCCTCGTCTAACGTCCCCGTAAGCTTGGTGTACTCATAGGTTCCATCTGCATTCAGCACGATTGTATTCATCGCATTGAGCTTGACTCCCGCTGTCTTCTGCCCATAATCGGTATTGCCTTCCACGTCCTTCACTTCAAACGAACACTTATAAATATTGCCATGTTCATCATTTTTGTATTCGTCATTTTTTCCTTCTTTCTCTTCCACCGGCTGCCCCGCACAAGCCGTCGATATCATTATTACAAGGAGTAGCACGCATATACGCGCCGCTCCCCTTCCCCTTCTTTTTATCATGACTTTTTCTCTTTCCTTTTTGCATTTATAAAAATCAACACTCCCGATAACGCCAGTAGTCCAAATCCAACCTGAAGCCCGATTAGGAGTTTTTGCCACCACGTCGTCAGTTCTACTACCCTATCAAATTGCGACAGCCCATTCATGGCGGAACTGTTCGCCTGCACATAGAGCAAACGATGCACCGCCTGACGCATCAATTGACACACATAAGGGTCGTTTTGGTACTCGTACAAGGATTCATCCGTCAATTCGATACTATTTACCCCGTCCCAAATATCGCTGCCGCCTTGCAGGCCGACAAGTGAATCCGTATAAGTGGAATTCACGGTACAATCCGTAATGACATACCCCTTAAATCCCCATTCGCCGCGCGCCACGTCATTTAACAATCCCGCATGGGCACCGCCCCAGGCCGCGCCGATACGGTTCATGACCGTCATGTAGCCATGTACGTTTGCCTCCACGGTCGGAATTTCAAACGCGGTCAGATAAATTTCGCGAATGGCCTGCTCATTGCCCCACGTGGTGACGCCCGCCCGATTCGTCTCCTGGTCGTTGAGGGCAAAATGTTTCAAAAGTACATAGACGCCCTTGTCTTCGATTGCCGCCACTTCTGGTGCCGCCATGGCACCCGAAAGAAAACCGTCCTCCGAGAAATACTCGTAATTGCGCCCGCTATACGCGGTGCGGTGGATATTGGCAGCAGGCCCGTACACGCCGTGCGTCCTGGATTTTAGCCCCTGCTCGCCGATGCACTCGCCGATATCCTCCATCAATTCCGTGTTCCACGTTGCCGCCATGATGACCTCTGCCGGAAATGCCATACCACTGGAATTCCCGTTGATAAACGAATCCGTAATGCCTTGCGGCCCGTTTGTCTCTTTCGTCGCCGGTTTTTGAATCGAGGTAACCACCTTCGTATTGTGGAAAGAATTGGTAATCAACGTCACCTGCTCGTCAAAACTCATCTGGTCAAGTAAAAGCTCCCAGTCCGGGTCGTCATATTCCCTGCCAATCATATTTGCCAGCATGATTTCATTCATCTGCTCGTACTTTGGCATTTCATATCCCGATTCCGTCTCAAACTCATTGACGATATCCTTCGCCATCGCCTCCGTCAATGTGATTGATACCGGCTGCGGCCAGGTATTCGTCCAATCACTCCTTGACAAATACGTAATTTTGCCTTCATAATTTTCATAGGTGTTCAAATCCGTGTCGTCAAAATGATTGGTGATTTTCGTCCCCGTCGCCCCCGTCGATGCCAGTTCCGTCAAGTCTTTCGCCTGCTCCTCGTCCACTTCAAACTCATATGCGTCCGTCCGGCTCATCTTTGCATCCGCATCATATCCCTTTGCTGACAAGATTTTATTGACAGCATCATGGGCGGAATCAGAAACGGCCAAATAATAAGTACCTTCCTCCACGATATAACTCTTTGCCTTTACCGAGTCATACGTCCTCATCAAATACTTTGGAACCAGAATTTCCACGGTCTCGGACGCACCCGGCTCAATCTCTCCCGTCTTTCCAAAGCCGACCAACTCCACGGCCGCCTTTTCCACCTTGTTTTCCACGTCATACTCCGTATAAGGCTTTTGCAGGTACACCTGGACGATTTTCTTACCGGCCGTGTTCCCGGTGTTGGTAACCGTCACCTCCACCGTATAGTCTTCCTCATTTTCTTCCACCGTATAGTCGCCATATGTAAACTCCGTATAACTCAAACCGTACCCAAACGGAAATGCCACATCCGCATGATAGTCATATCCTTTTGTGTTCCCTTGTCCCATCACGGCATCCTCATGGCGGGTCTCATAGTATTTATACCCGACATAGATTCCTTCCTGATACACGACATAACTGTCATTCACCTGCTTGACCGGATTGTCATCTTCAAGTCCCATTTCCGCCGCATTCGTAAAGACATAATCTCCAAAATTCTGCATGGCCGGAGCCGTCATATTGTCATAACAGAACGTATCCACCAAGGCGCCTGACGGATTTTCTTTCCCCGTCAGAATCCGTGCCACGGAATTTAACCCATACTGCCCCACTCCGCCAATCCACAAACAAGCATCAATTCCATATTCCTGGTTTTTTAGAAAATCACAGTTCAAGGCGTTGGATGCATTTAACAGAACGACCACTTTCTTTATCGTGCCGTTTTGCTTCATGGCTCCCACTTGTGACAGCATGTCCTTTTCTTCCTGGGATAATGACAAATAATCACCGCCCTCTCCGTCGGTTCCGCTTCTCCACAAGTCACCGCCCTCTCCGCCACAGCGGGCGATGACCACAATTGCCGCGTCGCCATATGCCGCCACGGATGAAACCGCGTCACTCGTGTAGGCCGACCATGGAACCTCGTTAATTTTATACTCTCCTTTGGTTGCACTGCCGTCAATGTCCGTCACCGAACGCATGTATTCACTTCCGACTCCTTCCAGATAAAAGTTCCACAACGTCTCATTCACTTCCAGCCCCGCGTCAAACAGAGCGTCCTTGAGCGTCGGCGCAGTGGAAGTGTCCACGGAACCGGAGCCGGTTCCGCCGTAAATGATATCCACGCTGGAATGTGAAAAGCAGCTTACCTTGCCGCCCTCTGAAATCGGAAGGGCGTTATTTTCATTCATCAGAAGAACCGCGCCCTCCGCCTCCACCTGTTCGCAGATTTCCCGGGAAAACGCATCAAATTCCTCCATGGAATCCCATGCCGATTTGAAATATTCCGTATCCTCGCCATGATCTGATTCCACGATTTTGTAGGTCTCGCATCCCAAATAGGAATTGATGGACACTGCAAATGAATTTGCCACCGCCGAACCTATCAAAATAAGGATAAATAGCGGCACGAAAATAATGGATAAAATTTTTCCTACCTTTTTATTACTCAATAAATTTTTCACGTCATCTCCTCCGAGCGCCCTTAATTAAAAGAACTGTCCTCCGCCTCTCCTGCCGGAACAAATCCCTCCGTCACGCATCTCATCTCAATCGGACGTACAAATGTCGCCAGTGAAACTTCCATGCCAAACAGATATCCTCCATTCTCGTCTTTTTCAAGCTCATATTCCCTGGTGAAGGTTCCGTCTTCATTTTCCATGTTGAAGTTCAAAACGCCATCCGTCTCACTCCACGTTCCCGTCGCTTTTGCCTCATATTCCTCTGTGTCAATCAGAACAATCCCCGGCTCCGCCTCTAATGTTCCGTCATTGTACAAATTCACCACCCAGTCAAGCCTAAAATCACTCGCGTTGCTCGCGTACGCCCCTTCAAATGAATAGGTCACCTCTCGCTTTCCTTCCTCTTGTTTGGAATCCTCCTCTTGATTTGCACCATCTTCCACTTTCGTGTCGGAATCTGACTTTCCAGACGGGCCGTCCCCATTTCCCGAACCACATGCCGCCACCCCCAATACCAGCATCAGTGCAAAAAGTACGGATACCATTCTTGTAATCATTGTTTTTTTCATTCTCTTGTTCCTCCTCAGGATTGAATTTTAATATATTGTTCAAATATATTTGTTTATAGCATATCTCTTGTCAGATTCTATTGCGAGTGATTTTCCGTGAACCGATTTTTCTTTTTCGTAAACGAGCTTCCAGTTTCGCCAAGCGTTCTATTTTTTTCGTGAACGGCACATTCTTTTTCGTAAAATGCAGACTTGCAAATTGCTTCTTTATCCAATTTAGAGTATAATCAAGTATAGGTTTTCGAGGTGCTCTGTCCGATGTCACGGGTTAAACGGGAGGTATTTGTCATGCTTGAAATTGCGATTGTAGAAGACGAAAAAATTGCCGCGCAACAACTTTGGGCTTGTCTGGAACGTTGCTCCCAGCAGCAAGGATTTCAATACCATGCACAGATTTTCACGGACGGCCTGCAATTTGTCACCCAATACCGTCCCGAATACAATATCATATTTATGGACATCATGCTTCCTCGGTTAAACGGCATGGATACCGCCCGTCAATTACGTAAGCTCGACCCCTACGTCTGTCTGGTTTTTACTACCAACATGGCACAATTTGCCATCAACGGATACGAAGTCGAGGCCGTAGATTTTATTTTAAAGCCTGTCACATATAGCCGTCTTTCCTCGCTGTTCGGGAAAATTCTGCACAAGATACAGATACAAAAAGGAATTGAACTCACCATTCGCACTACGGGAGGAATCCAAAGAATTTTAAGTTCCGATATTTTTTATGTGGAAATTGCCGACCACCTTCTTCTCTATCATATGGAGAGGCAAAACATAGAATCCTGGGGTACATTAAAAAAGGCCTTAGAAGAGTTACCGTCGGATACTTTTTCACAATGCAATAAAAGCTGTATTGTTAACTTGTCAAAGATTCGAAGCCTTCAGGGAAATAAGGTTTTATTGGAAAATGTCACCCTTTCTATCAGCCGGGGCAGAAAAAAAGAGTTTTTATCTGATTTGGACACGTATCTTCGGAGGGGATGAATATGAATTTTTTAGGCTATTATTCTGATTTTTTGAAATTCACTTTCGAAACCGTCCTCGCATGCGTCTGTTTTGTAGGCGGAATGGAAAGGCGCTCTCATTTCCCTTTGCGGTGTGTTTTAGCCTTACTTGCCATCATGCTTCTAACCTTTCCCACCGCCCTGCTTGCCGCCTGGTTTGAGCTTGGAGATTACGGAACATTTGCCGCGCTGATTTATACACTACTCTCGGCCGCTTCTTATTGCCTTATCCTGGGATGCTACAAAGATTCCATCTGGAACCTGCTTTTTTGCTGTGTTTCCGGAACCATGATTCGCATGTGTACGAAGAAAATTTTTGACATTGTATTGATTGGCATACAACTCTCCGGCGGTGACGTTACGCTATTTGAGAAAGGCAGTTTCTTTCGCTACCTTCTTTTTTATCCCATCTTTTTTATCATATATTTCATTATTTACATGGCTTTCCGCAATGTCTTTCGAAAGGGGCATTTGCTGACGCTTAACAGCAAGCTATTCTCCATTTATATCGTCGTCATGGGCATCAATCTCATCCTGAACAATCTGGAACCAGTACTCATAGACGTTGATGTCAAATCCTACGTACTGCTGGTCTTCTGTGAGATGACTTATTATATTTTAATTCTCTGCATGCAAAGCTTTTTGTTTCAGATGGCGCAAGCCAGACTGGAAGCACATGACATGCAAGAATTATGGAAAAAAGATAAGCACCAATATGAACTGATGAAAGAAAACATTGAAATTATCAATATCATGTGCCATGATTTGCGCCACCAAATCCGTAGTGTAGGAGAACACGCACAATTGCCGGCACAATTCATCCAAGAACTTGAACATTCCATTTCTGTCTATGACAGCACGTTCCAAACGGGAAACCAAACGTTTGATGTCATCCTGACGGACAAGCACTTACGATGTGATATTGAAAAAATTCAATTTACATGTATCGCGGACGGAAAAAAATTAAATTTCATCAACCATAGCGATTTGATTTCTCTATTTGAGAACGCCCTGGAAAACGCCCTGGAATATGAAATGACCGTTCCAGACATACAAAATCGTTTCATTAACCTCCTAGTTCGCCAAAAAGCAGATTTCCTGATTATCAACGTGGAAAACTATTTTGAAGGGGAGTTGGTCATAAAGGATGGCTACCCCGTCACGCACAAACATGACAAAGCCTTCCACGGATATGGCTTAAAAAGCATTCACCGCATCGTCAAAAAATATAATGGAACAATGAATTTTTCGACAGAGGGAAATACCTTTTTTCTAAATCTCGTATTTCCCCTGCCAATAGAGTCGTAAAGGCTCTCTATTACCATTTATGCGCTGATGATAAAACGCCATTCGTGCACTGGCTTTCATAAAAATCCACCAAACTTCATCGCAACGCGCAGGTTGCCGCGTTCTTTGTCTGCGCCGGACCGTCAAGCAATTCCCCCGTGTAGGAAAAACGCGAGCCGTGGCACGGACAGTCCCAACTTTTTTCATCCGCGTTCCACGAAAGGAGGCACCCCAGGTGGGGGCATTTTACGGACACGACATACGCTTCCCCCTTCTCGTCCTTGTAAACGCCCAACTTTTCCCCGTCCTTCTTAAACACCTTGCACTCTCCCGGATGCATGGCCTTCACCTCGCCCCGGAACGACGACGACGTGGAGTGGGCGCCCGTCTTCTTTCGTTCGTCCGTCCGCCCCCACTTCTCCTTCAAAATGTTGACGGCCGCATATTTCCCTTCCGTGACGAACGTCTTTGCCGAGGCGACAATGGTTTTCCTCCGTGGTGAATACACGTCCTCGCCGGCATTTTCCCGTCCGTTCAACAAGTCCGTGAGCAAAAGGGCCGCCACCATGGACGAGGTCATTCCCCACTTCCCATAGCCGGTCGCCACGTACCACCCATCCGCGTCCGCGCCAAAATCCCCATGAAGCCTGCCACCAGGTTGCCCGTTTGATTTTCCATGAAAGTTTTCAAAAAATTTTCCCGAGAACCGTCCAATATATGGGATGCCGTCCAAAGTCATGCAGTCCTGCGCCGACCATTTCGCCACCGCCTTGCATTCCGGCCAATACTTGTCCGCCTGCCCCAGCAAATACTCGTACTGGTTGCCCGTGTTTTCCCCGGTGCGGTGGTTCCCCCCGCCCAGCAGCAAGACGTCCCCCGCGCCGCGGAAAGACAACGCGTCCTTGTCAATCCCCAGGTACACGTTTTTCATCCGGTTTTCGCCCTGGTAGGCCGTACCTTTTAATCCCAGCACGTAGCTCCGTTCCTGGTGCATGCGCAAGAAATAGTATCCCGGACGGATGACAAAAGGATAATGGCAGGCGAACACCACCTGGTTCGCCCGCACGGTGCCATGGTTGGTGATAACCGCGTTGGCATGCAAGCGTCCGCCCTCGCGGCTCATCGGCACGACCCGCTGGACTTTCGTTTGCTCATAGACCGTCACTTTCTCAGCCATCGCGTATAAAAACTTCAGCGGATGGAAGCAGGCCTGGTTATGGAAGCACAAAGCCTGTGACACCTCGAACGGCAGTTCCGTCTTCGTCGTGAGGTCGGCCGGGAGCCCCAGTTCCTTGGCCACGCGGCATTCCTCGCGCAACAAGCGGTCACTTTTGCCGCCGCCCGTCGCGTAGAGATACGCGTCACATTTTCGCAGCCCGCACGAAATGGAATATTTTTCAATCAAAATCTCGTACCTGCGGATTGCCTTTTCATTTGCCTCTGCATAGTGCCTGGCCCGCTCCTTGCCCACCGCCTGGCACAATTTATGGTAAACCAGGTTATGTTGGGAGGTGATTTTCGCCGTCGTGTGGGCGGTTTGCCCGCCCCCGACCGAATCCGCTTCCAACACGACGCACTCCCTCCCGCTCTGTTGTAGAAAGTATGCCGTCAAAATCCCCGTCAGTCCACCGCCGATGACCGCCACGTCAACCGTCATGTTGCCGGGAAGCGCGGGACGGGCGAGGGCGTAAATCGACTGCTGCCAGACGGACTCCTCCTGCTTCGCAATACTTTGATAATCCATGTATGAACATCCTTTCCGACTTATTTTCCATGATGCCTTGTACCATACATTTTGGGCAGTTTTTTCTTATTTTATTCCCACGCGGCCTACATGAAACGCGCGTCGCAAATGGAAAAAGCCGCCATTTTGCAAGTTTCCCTGCAAAACACCGGCTTTTTTCGTTTTCTATTTTCCTATATGCAAGATTTGATTCGCGTTTCGTATCCGCTCCGCGCTCGGCGGTTCGACGCCCTCCAACGGGTACTCGTATCCCAGTTCCTTCCACTTGTACGCGCCCAGGGTGTGGTATGGGAGCACTTCCACCCGCTCCACGTTATGGAGGGTCTGGATAAACGCATGGAGCTTCTGCAAGTCCCCGTCAAAGTCACTGCGTCCCGGCACCAGCACGTGGCGAATCCAGACCGGCTTCTTGATCTCTGACAAATACCGTGCCAAGTCCAAAATGTTCTGATTCGTCCTTCCCGTCAACACGCGGTGCTTTTCCTCGTCCATCTGCTTGACGTCCAGCAAAAGCAAGTCCGTGTACTTCATCAGTTCCTGAAACTTGCCGAAAAACGGTTCCTTCCTGCTAAACGGGCTGCCGCTGGTGTCAATCGCCGTGTGTACGCCTTTCACCTTGGCCTTTTGAAAGAGTTCCGTCAAAAACTCTATCTGCAAGAGCGGCTCGCCCCCACTGACGGTGATGCCGCCCTCCGTTCCCCAATATTCCCGGAACCGTAATGCCTTTTTCAACAATCCGTCGGCCGTATAGGCGCATCCCGCATTCATCTCCCATGTGTCGGGATTGTGGCAAAACTGGCAGCGCATCGAGCACCCTGAAAGGAATATCAAATATCGGACGCCCGGCCCGTCCACCGAGCCAAAGCTTTCCAAAGAATGCACGTAACCAACCTTCCCCTTCCCTTCTTCCATTTCATCCACCTCCATGACGATGCCAGTGTATAAGGGATTTCTCCCTTTTACATCGTCTTGTGGCACGTCCGAGCGATCACGTCCATCTGCTGCTCCTTCGTCAGGTCGATGAACTTCACCGCGTATCCCGACACGCGAATCGTAAAGTTCGCATATTCCGGCTTCTCCGGGTGCTCCATCGCGTCAATCAATTTTTCCGTGCCAAACACGTTGACGTTCAAATGATGCGCGCCCTTCTTGAAATACCCGTCCATCACGTGGAACAAGTTGTTCGCGCGCTCCTCGTCGTCGTGGCCGAGCGCCCCCGGGCTGATGGTCTGGGTGTTGGAAATGCCGTCCAGCGCCAGCTCGTATGGCAACTTAGCCACGGAATTGAGCGAAGCCAGGAGGCCGCTTTTCTCCGCCCCATAGGACGGGTTCGCCCCCGGTGAGAGCGGCTCGCCCGCCTTCCTGCCGTCCGGCAGGGAACCGGTGGCCTTGCCGTACACCACGTTGGACGTGATTGTCAAAATCGACGTCGTCGGCTCGGAATCCCGATACGTGTGGCACTTGCTCAGCTTGTGCATGAACGTCTTCAAAAGCCAGATGGCAATGTCGTCCGCGCGGTCGTCATCGTTGCCATACCTCGGGAACTCACCCTCGGTCTCGAAGTCCACGGCCAGCCCCTGCTCGTCACGGATGACCTTGACCTTCGCGTACTTGATGGCGCTTAAGGAGTCCACCACGTGCGAGAAGCCCGCGATACCGGTGGCGAACGTACGTCTCACGTCGGTGTCGATCAACGCCATTTCGGCCGCCTCGTAATTATATTTGTCATGCATGTAATGAATCATGTTCAGGGTGTCCACGTACAGCTTGGAGAGCCATTCCATCATGTCGTCATAACGCTCCATCACTTCATCGTAATCCAGATACTCGGAAGTAATCGGCTTATAGGCCGGTCCCACCTGCTCCCTGGTCTTTACGTCGATTCCTCCGTTGATGGCGTATAACAAGCATTTTGCCAGGTTCGCACGCGCCCCGAAGAACTGGATTTCCTTTCCGGTCTGGGTGGCGGACACGCAGCAGCAAATGCTGTAATCGTCGCCCCAAATCGGGCGCATCACGTCGTCATTTTCATATTGGACGGAGCTGGTCTTGACCGACACGAGGGACGAATACCTCTTAAACGCCTCCGGCAGCGCCGGGGAATACAAAACGGTCAGGTTCGGCTCCGGCGACGGCCCCATGTTCTCCAGCGTGTGCAGGAAACGGTAGTCATTCTTCGTGACCATGGAACGCCCGTCCATGCCGATGCCGCCCATCTCCAGCGTCGCCCACACCGGGTCGCCGGAAAACAGTTCGTTGTAGGACGGAACCCTGGCAAACTTCACCATCCGGAACTTCATCACCAAATGGTCAATCAATTCCTGCGCCTCTTCTTCCGTAAGCTTTCCGTTTTTCAAATCTCTTTCAATATAAATGTCAAGGAACGTGGAGATGCGCCCGACGCTCATCGCCGCCCCGTTCTGCGTCTTAATCGCCGCCAGGTAACCGAAATACAGCCATTGTACCGCCTCCCTCGCGTCTTTCGCCGGAACGGAAATGTCAAATCCGTAAACGGAGGCCATCTCCTTCATTTCCTGCAACGCACGAACCTGGTCGGCAACCTCCTCGCGCAGGCGGAAGTCGGTGCCCTTCATGCCGTGCCTTGCATAACGCTCGAAATCGTACTGCTTTTTGGAAATCAAAAAGTCAATGCCGTACAACGCCACCCGCCGGTAATCGCCAACGATGCGCCCGCGCCCGTACGTATCCGGAAGTCCCGTGATAATCTTGTTGTGGCGCGCCTTTTTCATCTCCGGCGTGTAAATGTCGAACACGCCCTGGTTGTGCGTCTTGTGATATTTTGTAAAAATCTCGTGCAGCTTCCCGCTCGGCTGGTAGCCATACGTGGTACAAGCTTTCTCTGCCATGCTGATGCCGCCGTACGGCATGAACGCCCGCTTTAACGGCTTGTCCGTCTGCAATCCGACGACCTTCTCCAGTTCCTTCATGTCCTCGTCAATATATCCCGGGCCGTACGCGGTCAGGCCGGAAACGACCTCCGTCTCCATGTCCAGCACGCCGCCCTTCGCACGCTCTTCCTTTTGCAGTTCCTGCAACCTGCCCCACAACTTGTCCGTGGCTTTCGTAGGCCCCTCCAGGAAAGACTCGTCTCCGTCATACATCGTGTAATTTTCCTGGATGAACGCCCGCACGTCCACGGAATCCCTCCAGTTTCTCCCCGCAAATCCATCCCACTGCTCAAAATTTGCCATTAAAATACCTCCCGTTTGTACTTGATTTTCTGATGTTAAGTCAAAATACATTTTGACATTGGCATCCTCATTTTCTGCGACGGACAAAGTATAACATCCCATCAAAAAAATAACAAGTCTTTTTCCTACTTTTTTAGTATGTTTTAAACAAAATACAATCGACTTTCATTCATGTTGACGTCCCCGCCAGGAAACATGTCGGTTTGGTGACAATGTCACGGAAAACGTAAAAAATATCCGCTATAATGCCAAAAAAACAGGAGGAACAAATTATGTTTACGAATTTTTTTAAAAGAACCGACATCAACCAGGGCATCAAAGAATATGATTCCACGCCGAATGCGGTTCTTCTGGACGTGCGTACCCCCCAGGAATATAAAGAGGGTCACATTCCGGGAAGTAAAAACGTACCATTGCAGTCCCTTGACAAAGTCGGCATGTTTGTGGAAAATAAAGACCTCCCCCTCTTCGTCTACTGCTACAGCGGGGGCAGGAGCCGTCAGGCCGCAAGCATCCTTGGCAAGACGGGGTACACGAACGTCAAGAACCTGGGCGGCATTACCGGCTACTCGGGGGAATTGGAACAGTAACAGTGGCGACATCATTCGTATGAAACTATATCGCGTGCCGCCATGCGCGGCAGAAAGGAGCATGACATGAAAATCGTAATCATAGGCGGGGTGGCGGGCGGCGCCACGGCGGCCGCCCGAATCCGCAGGCTGGATGAACAGGCGCAAATCACCGTCTTCGAACGTTCCGGCCACGTGTCCTACGCCAACTGCGGCCTCCCCTACTATATCGGCGGGGTCATCGGGGATCCCGAGGAATTGACGCTGCAGACCCCGGAGAGCTTTTTCTCCCGTTTCCGGGTCACCATGAAGGTAAAGCATGAAGTCACCGCCATCCATCCTGACAGAAAGGCCGTTTCCGTCAAAAACCTGGAAAACGGCGAAGAATTCGAGGAAAGCTATGACAAGTTGATCCTTTCCCCCGGCGCCAAGCCCACCCAGCCGGAGATTCCCGGCGCGGGGCTTGAAACACTGTTCACGCTGCGCACCGTGGAAGACACGTTCCGCATCAAGGAATATGTCGAAAAGAACCATCCAAAATCCGCCGTACTGGCGGGCGGCGGCTTCATCGGGCTGGAATTGGCCGAGAATTTGCGCGGGTTGGGAATGGATGTCACCATCGTCCAGCGCCCGAAGCAATTGATGAACCCCTTTGATCCGGACATGGCCGTCTTCATCCACGGCGAAATGCGAAAACATGGCATAAAACTTGCCCTGGGCCGCACCGTCGAAGGCTTCGCCCGAACAAAAGATGGAGTGGACGTACTTTTAAAAGATGGAAAACCGCTTCACGCCGACATGGTGGTCCTGGCCATCGGCGTCACCCCGGACACCCGCCTCGCAAAGGATGCCGGACTGGAACTCGGCATCAAGGATAGCATCCTTGTCAATGACCGGATGGAAACTTCCGTACCCGACATTTACGCCGTTGGGGACGCGGTACAAGTAAAACATTACGTGACCGGCAAAGACGCCCTGATTTCCCTGGCCGGGCCCGCCAACAGGCAAGGGCGCGTCGCCGCCGACAACGTCTGCGGCGGGGACAGCCGTTATCCCGGCTCCCTGGGAAGTTCCGTCATCAAGGTTTTCGACATGACCGCGGCCGCCACCGGCATTAACGAGACTGCCGCCAAAAAAGCGGGCATCGACGCGGACAAGGTGGTGCTTTCTCCTTTAAGCCATGCCGGCTACTATCCGGGCGGCAAAGTCATGACCATGAAGGTGGTCTTTGAAAAGGAAACCTACCGGCTGCTCGGCGCCCAAATCGTCGGGTACGAGGGCGTGGACAAACGCATCGACGTGTTGGCGACCGCCATCTGCGCCGGGCTTTCCGCCAAGGGGCTCAAGGATTTGGACCTCGCCTACGCCCCGCCTTACTCTTCGGCCAAGGATCCGGTAAACATGGCCGGATTTATGATTGACAACCTTTCCAAGGGAATCCTGAAGCAATTCCACTTGGAAGACGTGCCCAGCCTTCCCGCGGACGGCAGCGTGACATTGTTGGACGTTCGCACCGTCTTCGAATATGGGCGCGGCCACGTCGAGGGCTTTCGCAACATTCCCGTGGACGAACTGCGCGAACGTCTTGGCGAAATCGAACCTGGCAAGCCGGTCTACGTAATGTGCCAGAGCGGCCTGCGAAGCTATGTCGCCACCCGCATCCTGGCCGGAAACGGATTCGACTGCTACAATTTTTCCGGCGGCTTCCGCTTTTATGACGCGGTCACGCATGACCGCGGCCTGGTGGAAAACGCCTACCCCTGCGGCATGAACCGTTAATGTCGCCATGCCGGCTGGCAGACGGCAGCATCCCTCTCGAACACCGGCACGGCATTTGCGCACACCGCCTAAACGTACCTGCACCGCCCCCTCACGCGTCACAGAGGCTTTGCAGTTTCGCCCCGTCTACCACTTCCACCGTCTTTCTGGCAAGGCGCACCATGCCTTCTTCCTGAAAATAACGGAGCATCCTGGTAACCACCTCGCGGGCGGTGCCGAGGTGGTTGCCGATGGCTTCGTGCGTGGTTTCCAGGCAATTTGTCCCTTCCAAGACGGTTTCCTCCAAAAGGAACGCGGCCAGCCGTTTGTCAAAACTTTTCCACATGACTTGCTCCATCAGCCACATGACCTCCGTGAACCTGGTCGCCATCACTTCGTTCGTGTAATTCGCCACGGGGGCGGACTCCTCCATCAGCCGTTTATATACCTCGGCGGGAATGATCCAGACTTCTGTATCCTTTTCCGCCTCTATGGTCACCGAAAATTGAAGGCTGCGCATGACGCAGGAAGCGGAAAACAAGCACATGTCCCGGTCAAACAAGCGGTAAATCGTGATTTCCCGCCCTTCCTTTGACAAAATATACGCCCGCAGCCTTCCTGTTTTTACCAACAGAAGTCCCATGCACTCCGTACTGCCGTCGTGGACAAGTCCTCCTTTCTTCACCGTGCGCAGCGTCACCCCGGCCAACAGTTTCCTTTGCCAGGTGCCGTCCAGTTTATCCCAAACGGGAAAACAATCTGAAAATTCCATTCCTACACCCCTCCACCATAATATTTGACATCTTCCTCAAATACTCGTATACTAATGATGTCGGGGGCAAAAGGTGTTTTGGCCCCAATGATACAAGTATCGGAAAGGAGATTTCATCATGAAAATCGCGGCCACTTATGAAAACGGGAATATTTTCCAACATTTCGGCCACACGGAACAGTTCAAGGTCTACGACGTCGAGGATGGCAAAATCGTCTCTTCCGAGGTCATCGGAACTGACGGGAACGGCCACGGAGCACTGGCCGGGGTGCTCGGCGGCCTGCACGTGGAGGCCCTGATTTGCGGCGGTATCGGCGGCAGGGCGCAAAACGCGCTGGCGGCGGCCGGCATCAAGCTTTACGGCGGCGTTTCCGGCGATGCCGACGCGGCCGTGGAGGCGCTTTTGGCCGGCAACCTGGAGTTCAGCGCGAACGCGACATGCAACCACCACGGCGGACACCACCATGATGGGGATTGCCACGGGTACGAAGGCGGCTGTCACGGACACGGTGGCAACTGCCACGAATGACCGCCGAAAACGGTCATCGGTGCATGGGGACATGCCCCTGCACCGATGACCCGTTTTTGTTTCCCCGCCTATGCTTAAACCGAATACGTATATTCTCCCATTTCGTCCATCCCGTAAAAATCGCCATACCCGAGTTCGAACACGCTCTTGTCCTTGATTTTCTCCGAAACGTCAATTTCATTTTTAATCAAATACTGCCAAAAGCCCGTGTGGGAAATGTCCCCTTCAAACTGCACGCCCTTGACGACGCCGTCCCTTACTATCACCTTCTGGTAGGCGTTTTTGCACTCACGGACAAATATCTCGGAACCTTCCTCTTTTGGCTCCACCTCGCCCACGGAAAGCATGGTCAGGCCAAAAAAGTTAATCGTGTTCTTGACACAGAACGTGTCCGTATATTTCTGCTCCTGGCCGCACATGTTGGCCGCCGCGATCCTTCCCTGGTCCATGGCGTTTGGCCAGATGCCGGAGAGTGCCGTCACGTCTCCTGCCGCGAAAACGTCCGGCTCGGAGGTGCGCATGTATCCGTCCACCTCGATGCCGCGCCCTGTCCGGATACCGCTTCCTTCCAAAAACGCGACGTTCGGGCGCACGCCCGCCGCGCAGACCACGAAATCACAAGGAACTTCCTCGCCGTTTGACATCTTCACCGCCGTAATTCGATTCCGTTCGTCCACCACGGAATCGCTCGCGCCGATGCCAAGCTTGAACCTTGCCCCGGCCTTTTCAAACAATTCCTGGTACGCCTTGGCGGAAACCTCGTCCGTCTGCAAGGGAAGCACGCGCGTGGCCATCTCGGCAATCGTCACCTTGACCCCCCGCTCCATCAGCGCGTAGGCCACGTCCAGGCCGACCAGGCCGCTGCCCACGATAAAGACGTGCTTCGCATCCAGTTCCCTGATGGCCGCGTCCATCTTCTGCGCGTCGCTCAAATCGCGGAACCCGAACACGTTGGCCGCCGTGCGAAATCCCGGTATCGGCGGGATGCCGTACACGGAACCGGTGGCAATCAACAGTTTTTCGTAGGGCTGGTAGCCGTCCTCCATCAGCACGCGCTTCTCCTTCGTGTCAATCCCCTTGGCCGCCTGGCCCTTGCCCCACATGATACGGTTCTTCTCGAAAAAATCGTCGGACACGAAAGACAAGCCCTTTTCGTCCCGCTCCCCGCCCAGGAACTTGTGGAGCATGCATCGCGAATGGGAATACTCGTCAACGGACATCATCTGAATTAGGGCGTCCGGCTTCAAAAGGCGCAACCGCTCCGCGGCCGCCATCCCCGCCGCGCCCGTTCCTATAATCACATAAGGCCTTACCATGCTCACACCTCCTCCACGTAAATGGCCCGCTTGGGACAAGCCGCCACGCAGGCGGGTCCCTCGGCCCGGTCATTGCAAAAATCACATTTTATAATCTTCGTCCTGCCCACGTCGGGCTTCGGTATCCCGTAAGGGCAGTTCATCACGCACATGAAGCACGAGCCGCAGCGTTTCCCGTCATAACGGACGTGCCCGCTTTCCCCGTCCCGGTAGAGAGCCCCGCTCATGCAGCTTTCCAGACATTTCGGGGAACTGCAGTGGCGGCAGAACATCGGCAAATATCCGCCCTTTCCATCATTGACAATCTCGTTGCGTGACTCGTTCGCCGGGTCGTTAAAGTCAAGCGTCTCCACCCCCGACTTCCCGTCCGTGCGATGGCTGTCCATGCAGGCCAGGGCGCAACTCTTACATCCATCACATTTGGAAGGATCTATCATGATTCGTTTCATGTTCCGTCCCCCTTCCTCAAATGTTCAGGCCCGCGCGCTTTTCCTCGATAATCCGCTCCAAAATGTCGGCGGCCTTCACCGGGTCAAGCTCCACGATGACCTGCCCGCCGGTAATGTTTTTCAAGTCCTCCGTCAGGACCTTCACCGTCAGGTCACTGCCCGCGATGAACGGTTGCTGCCCGAGGTGCAGCGGCAGCCCCAGGGCCGCCCCGAACATCCCGTCCGCCAACGCCTGCTCCTCCAGCCACTGCGGGGCGGAGAGCACCAGCGGGAGCCGCGGCAGGTCGATATCCAACTCCTTCGCCAGGGCGGTCGCCACCATCTCCAGACGGCCGATGGCCAGGCACGGGCCGAAATTCAACACCGGCGGGATGCCAAGAGTCTTGCACACTTCCTTTAGTCCATCCCCGGCCAGTTCGGCCGCCTCCGGCACCATCAGCCCGCAGTTTTCAATCCCGCCCGAAGAACATCCGGCAGAAAGCACCAGGACGTCGCGCTTAATCAGTTCCTTCGTCAACTCGACCGTACACACGTCGTGCCCCAGGGCCGTCAGGTTCGAACACCCGACGACACCCGCCACGCCCTTGATTTTGCCGGACACGATCAAGTCCAAAAGCGGTTTCCAGGACTTTCCAAGGAACTCATAAAGCGAACCCTCGCTGACGCCGGTCAACGTGTTCTTGTTGCCATGCCCCGGAAGGAGACGGAGCTTCACCTGGCTCCTGCGCTCCTTGTATGCGGCAATGATGGCATCCATCACCCGGCTGCCGATTTCCTCCTTATGCCCAAACGAAAACTGCATCAATTCCGCGTTCGCTTTCTTCGCCACGTCGTCCAGGCAAATCTGCTTAATCTTCAACTCGTCGCAAATCGGCTCGATGCCCGGGAGCGTGCAGTTGAACTCGGACAGCACCGCATCAATGGCTCCCGTCGCCAACACGGCCTCGCTCGTGTAGTTGTTGCCCGCGTGTCCGTCAAAAATGTCCGTGTAATGTACGCCGCGAAGCTGCAAATCTTGTCCCACACACGTGCAGCCCACCAGCTTGAAGCCCTTTGCTCCCGCCTCCCGCGCCCTTTGGGCCGCCTCTTCGGAAGCCAGCCGCTCCTGCAAATCCACGAAAATCGAATGCTGGTGTCCCGTAATCATGATATTGATGTAATCCGGGTCAATGACGTTCAAGCCCACGGGAGCCATCCGAATCTGCGGCTCGCCCAGCATCACGTCGTTTAAAAGGTTCGTCAGCGTCAGCCCGTACAGCCCCGTGGAAATCCCCAGGCGCAGGCAGGTCATCAACATGTCGGCGGGATCGGAATTCAAGTTCGTGGAACACTTCACCACGCCCGCGAACACCTCCGACTTCGCGCCGCCCGGCAGGATGCCCAGTTCCTTCCATTTCTCATAACGGGGCGCATAGGCCAGTTTCTCCACCAGCTCCATCTCCTCGAAATCCGGTTTGTAAAGGTCGGCCAGCACCTTGTCGGCCACTTCCCCGGCCATTTTATGTAAGTCGTCCGATTCCTCCAGCCCGAATTCACGAACCAAGAGGCGAAGGGCGTTCTCACCCTTGATGGCGCCTTTTGAAAGGGCCGTGTCCTTCAAGTTCCTGGCCGTGTTTTCCACGATGTGGATATAGCATCCGCTTCCGCTCGCCACCGCCCGCAAAAGGTTCCTCGTCACGATGACGTCCGCCGTGGCGCCACAGATGCCGCGCGGAGCCGACGGCGTAATCCGGCAGGGACCGTTCGAACACAACCGGCAGCATACACCTTTCAACCCGAAACCGCATTTCGTCTTCTGGGAATCCACCCGGTGGTGGGAAGTCTCCATGGGAAGCCCGGCGATAAACTCCTCCAACGGTTTGTCCGCACTTTTACAAGTGACGCATCCATAACATTCGTTCATACGCAAATCCTCCTATCATTTTCGCTATATTATTCATATCCTACCATTTTTAGACTTGTTTTGCAACAATAAAAAGATTTGCCGGAAAAATGTTTCCCATTACACGAAAAGGAGCGAAGCCGCCCCTTATAAAACTATTAACGATTCATTCCACCCGCCAATACGCGTTGCCGTCCCTCTCCAGAAGCCCTTCCGAAATCATGTCACGGCGCAGCGTGCAAAAATCATCATGAAAATCGGCGATAATCAGGTTTACCTCCCGTTCCGCATACTTCTTCCCGTGCTCGAACGCCTGGACTATCACCTCCAAGATGATACGTTCCTTTTTCCTTTGCACGGGAATGGCCTTTAACTTGCCATACTCGAAAAACGCGTCGATAACCCGCTTGCGGTACTTCGCCTCCCGCTCTTCCTGCAGGGCCTTGTCGTCCGACTTTTCCCTTATAATCTCAAGGACGCTCGTCTCAAGGACGTCCGTGCAAATCGAGTACATCGTATAATACTGCGTCTTATAGGAACGAACGACGCCCGCTTGCGCGAGTTTCTTTAAATGAAACGACACGGTGGACGCGGACAAGCCAAGCCGCTCGGCCAGACGCTCGACGTACATGTCTTCCACGACAAGAGATTTCAATATATGCAGGCGCGACTTGTCCGACAAACATTTAAATAACGCGATTGCCTTTTCCTCTGTCATGCCGATTCCCCCCATATCCTTGAAATATTCTCCTTAACATCCTTAACGACTTCAAGTTTCACGCTTTCAACATGCATCTTTTCGACGTCATCGAACCGTTTCGCCTTTTCAAAAGAACTTTCCCATTTCGAGGGAATCCCTTCGAGCCTATCCTCAAAAAATTCCCGTGCCTTACGGCAATCGCCGCCACATTTTTTTACCGCCACGGATACTACCGTTTTAAAAATGTCGTAGACGTTCTCCCTGATTCTCTCAAAATTGGCCTCGTCACCACGGTCCTCGCCTTGTAGCCGCCTTTGCCGCTCGCGGCAACCCTCCATCCTTTCATCAAAGAATACAAATCCCTTGTTCTCCATATCCCAAACCTCCTCAGCGCAAAACGCGCCTTCTTCCTTTTTACTTGCAATTTTGATTATATATCAATATAGATATATTGTCAATATTATTTTTATATTTATCAATTTAAATTTACACAACTATTTTTATAAGTAACATAAGATGCAATCAAGGTTTTCACTCTTGAATTCTTTCACAACCTTGTGTCATGGCGCTTCCCGTATCAGATACACCCGGAGAATATTTGCGAAGATAATCAGACTCGCAAACGCTTCGCTTTTTGCTCGTATCGCCGCTTGAAAAGAAGCGGCTCACTTCTCACTTTTTTCGCCTCCAGTATATCATACCATGCCGCGGTGCCCGCCAAAGTGAAATACCCCGCAGCAAGCTACGGGGCATCATAGCTTGAATGCGCAGCAAGCTGCGGGGTATTGCACCCTCGCGGCAGTCGCCAAGGTCATGCAAGCATGACTTTGGCTCGTTGCTCGCGGGAATAAAAAAAGAGGCAAACCATTATGAAAAAGACGGCAAATTTCCACCTTCTCATCCCATGACCTGCCTCTCTTCGTTATAACAAATCCCCTTGTCACCGTATGCCGGCGCTACTTCTCCTTATAATACAACATGCAATGGCAATATCCCTCGAATTCCGGATCCGCGATTTGCTCCTTGAACTCCTTGCACATACACTTGATGTCCTCGCTTTTGCCGATGCGGCACGGGCAGTACCCGTCCTTTTCCGCCAATCCCTTCCTGACGGTGGCCACGATTTCCGCATCCTCGTTCAACCTGATCTTCCCCATTTTTCATTCATCCTTTCCTTGAAATAAATTTGCCAGACACTCTCTTTTTCTTTCCATATGTACGTTAAATAAACCGCTTCTATGTGTCAAAGTGCCAAAAATCCCATGTGCCAATTCAAGAACGCCACCGGCGTTCTTGCGGCGGCGCACAAGTCAGCTATGCCGACAAAATATATCCTTGTACGCCTGCCCCCTCACTCTGTTACGGTCGGCGCCAAACGGACGTCCAGCGCCCGCCAAAGGCATATCAGATGGGGGATTGACTCCCGCCACTGATACAAATATGTTGCTCACCGCCTATAAAGACTGGAGCCATTCCTCATCTGATATAACGCAAACCGGCCATAAACACAAGGGTACGCGACTCATCTCGTCAAGTCCTTCACCCACTTGTTCTTTCGGTAATGTACCATCACCCACGGAATTTTGCCCACCTCGTCAAGACAAGTGCAGGCGTACACCACCAGCACCGGCCAATTCAGGAAGAAGGTTCCCGCCGCCGCCAGCGGAATCGCGACGCACCACATGACGATGACGAGACTGTACATGTCGAACATCGTGTCCCCGCCCGCCGCGAAAATCCCGTTGATGATAATCGTGTTGACCGCCCGCCCAATCATGTAAAAGGCCATGATGAGCATCATGCCCAGCAAGTACCCCTGCGCCCCGTCGGTCAGCTTCACGAACCACATGATGAGCGGCGTCAAGAGCAGCATCACGCCCGTGGAGGCGAATCCCGTCAAAAAAGCGATTTTCACCATACGGTCACCATACAACTTCCCCTTTTTCAAATCGCCCGCCCCCAGTTCGTTTCCGACAAGGATGCCGCCGCCACTGGCAAGGCCGTTGCACGCACAGCAAACCAGGTCACGCACCACCGCCGCCACCGAATTGGCCGCCGTGGCATCGGTTCCCAAGTGCCCCATGAAGGCGGAATACGAGGTGAAGCCCACGCCCCAGGCCAGCGACGCGCCCAGGATGGGCAACGTGCACTTGCGGAAGTCCCGCGCCAGCAGCTTGTTCCGGTAAAAGAAGCGGCTCCAGTCCGGATGGACGTACCCTTCCTTATAAGAAGAAGCAATCGACCAGACAAGCTCGATAACCCGCGAAACCAGGGTGGCCACCGCCGCCCCCCTGACGCCCATGGCGGGTACGCCCAACAATCCGAAAATGAACACCGCGTTCAGGACGATATTGATCAACACCGCCCCGGTGCTGATTTTCGCCGTCTGCCCGGCATGCTCGCTAACCTTCATGATGGCCAGGTAGCACTGCGAGACGCCCGTCAACAAATACGACCAGGCGGCTATTCTCAAATACTGGATGCCAAGCTCGATCAAGACCTCCTCGTCCGTAAAAACCAACATCAAATACCTCGGGAAGAAAAAACACCCGACGAAAAATAAGATGCACACGATACCGGAAAGACGCAGACTCATGCTGAAAATGTCATTCAGCGTCCGCCTGTCGCCCTTGCCCCAATACTGCGCCCCCAAAATCACGATGCCTGACACGATGGTCGCCAGCACCATGTTCTGGATGAACTGGATCTGGGTGGCAAGGGAGACCGCCGACATGGCATCCTGCTCCACGCGCCCCAGCATGATCGCGTCCGCCGCCGCCACCGAAGCCAGCATCAGGCTCTGCAGGGCGATTGGCAACGTCAGCTTCCACAGTTTTTCAAAAAATTCCTTGTCCCGAAAAAGTTTCACTTGTTTCATCATTAATTCCCCCATATCTTTCATCATAAATCATGCAGGACAAAGGAGGGCGTTTGCAAAACCCTCCATCCGTACCATCACCCTCTCGAATGGCTGCACGTAAAATAGACCACCTGGTATGTCTTTCCCAATTCTTCCACGAACCGCCTGGCCGCCGCCACCTTCTTGTCATCAAGGTTTGCAAACGGGTCGTCCATCACGAGGAACGGAGCTTCCCCTTTGTACATGGCATCCACGAGCGCCATCCGCAGGCAAATCCCGACAAGGTCACGATACCCCGAACTCAAGGAAACGCTGTCTCGCTGCCTGCCAAGCTCGTCCACCGTGACGGCCGTGTTCGCGTCAATATGGAAACGGTCGGCCGTGTCGCCGGAAATCATCTCGTAATATTTCCCGAATCCCTTTAAAATCGGATCCGCGTATTTTGCCGTCATGGCCTCCTTGGCCAATTCCAGCTTCAACCGTGCCTTGAAAACATAATCAAATTTCTTCTGCTCCTCCGCCTGACGCTCCTTCAATTCCTCCAGCCTGGCGACACACTCCTCCCACTCGTCATATTGCCTTTGCAAATCCTCCAACGTGTTATGGTACTCGTTGATGGAACGGTGTGCCTTCTCCATTTCGCCATTCAGCGTTTGTATTTGTTGATTTAGTTCCCCCAATGACGGCAGCGGCCCATCGCCTTGCATTTTGGCCAGGCCCGCCACGTCGTTCTCCGCCTCGAACCTCCCTAACCGTGCGTTCGCCTCCCGCAGCGCGTCTTCCGCCACTTGGCAATGCTGTGCCAGCTCCCGAATTTCTTCAAGCTGCCGGGAAGGCCTCTGGGACGGCTCGTACCCGCACTTGTCCAAAAACGTGGCAACCGCGCCGCCAACGGTTTTAAATTCCATCATCGCCTTTTCAAAATTTTCCTGCTTTTCTTTCAAGGCGAAGTATTTCTCCGCTTTATTTTCATATGCGTACAAGTCTTCCAAAATCCCCTGCAAACCGTCAGAAGCCGTTTCCTCATCAAACACCTTGCCATGCCCCATAAGGTAATCGGCCACCTCCCCGTCCACCCTGGCGATAAACGCCTCGTCCTCTTCAATCGTCCCCCGCAAATTCTCAAGTTCCAGGTCCGCTTGCGCGTCCGGCGTTTCTATACCATCTTCGCCACCTCGCGGCTTCACGTCCTTCCCATCGCCTGCCGGCTTCGCGCCGTTCCCGGTGCCTGCCGGCTTTTCGCCGTTCCCGGTGCCTGCCGGCTTCGCGCCGTTCCCGGTGTCTGCCGGCTTTGCGCCGTTCCCGGTGTCTGCCGGCTTCGCGCCGTTCCTGCCGGCTATCATTCCGGCGGCCAAAAGTCCCGCGCCCACGACGACGGCACAAATCCCCGCCTGCAGATGGACGGCCACCGCCACGATTACGCCGATTATGGCAAGCACGATTCCCAATAACGGCATCTTGCCCTTGCCCGTTTCCGGCAAATTATCAGCCGCCTTGGACGCGGCCATGGATGCCTTTAATGCCGCGAGGGCCGCCTTGTTGGAAGGCAGGGCCTTGTTCCTGGAATTCCGCTCGCCCCATTTCTTCATGATGACGGACGCGCACCTTTGCTCTTTGGCAAAACAATCCCGCAACGCTTCCAGCCCGCCCTCTTCCCCCAACTGCCCGATTCGCCCCGCGTCCGCGGACCCGCCCTCGCAAAACGTCGCTTGCAACGCCGCAAGCTCCGCCGCCTCCGCCTCCGACAATTGGTGTATTTGCATCCGTTCGTAAACTTTTTCCATCTCGCCGCATTCCACGATTTTACGTCTTATTTCCTCCATGGCCGGGACTTCCTTCGGGAAACAATTCCGCCGTTCCTCGCGTTCCCGCCTTTTTTCCCCGGCCTCTTTTTTTAGGCGCTCCCATTCCGACCGCTTCGCCAACGCCGCCTGCCTCCCGGATGCGCGTGCCTGCTGTTCGCCGGCGGCCTTCATTTGGATTTTCAAGGATTCCAGCAATTCCTCTTCCGCGCGAAAGTACCCCTGGTATTTGTCAATGCTTTCCAAAATCCCTTCGCCCCCCTGCACGATTCGCCCATACCTGGCTATTTCCTCCCGCCTTTTGGCAATGGAACCGGTGGCACGGGACGGGGTCAGCGCGTTCACGATTTCCGTCAGCCTCGCGTTTGCCGCCTCATAACGGTCCAAGTCGTTGGCATTGTCCGCAAAATTGCCAATCTTCGCGTTGACGTCGTCCGTGGCCGCCGTTTCGCATTCTCCCTGTCCGATGAAGACCGTCCGCATGAACGCTTCCCGGTTAATCTTGAAAATCTCCTCCCCGATTTTTTTGCCATACGCGTCGGACAACAAGTTCGTCTCCGCGTCGCGCAGCTCGAACTCGTCATTTGCCTCCTTGTCCTTGAAAATGCGCGAAACCTTATATTTTTTGCCGTGGATTTCAAATACCAGCTGCCCGCCGAAAATACCGCCCTGCCACGGCTTGTACCGCTTGCGCTCATTTTCCAGGAGGCTCCTTTTACGTTCCCCCCCAAGCCCATAAAACATGGCCCGCACGAACGCCGCGAACGTGCTTTTCCCCCAGCCGTTCTCCTCACGGACGACATTTACCCCGTCATGGAATTCCCGGGAGCAGTCATGGAGTTTCCCAAAATTTTCAATATGGCACGATATCAATCTCACGGTTACTGCACCTCCTCCCCGGCAATCGCCTGCAACCCGTAGCGGACGATGATTTTTTTCTCCTCGTCCGAGAGGGATCCGTCCGCCATCACCTGCCGTACGTACTCGCCCTTCAGCGACTCGTCGAGCAGGTAATCCTCCATGCTGATTTTCAGCGTCGTCTCGTCGTATGCCTTCACGAAGTAAAACTGTGGCCGGAACACGGACAAGAAGTACGCCAAATCCTTCTCACACTCCACGTCGAGCATCCCTTCCAACACGATTTTCACAAGGTCCTGCGCCCCGCACCCCGCACGGGCGAGTTCCTCTTTCGCCCTGTCCGCCATCTCCGCCGTCGCCGCGCAGTCCGTCACGTCCACATGGACTTCGTGCAGTTTCCGCCGGGCGAACGGGACGAACTGGTGGGAATGGCGGGACAGATTTTCCGTGTCAATGTCAAGCAGCACGAACCCGTGCTCCCCGCATTCGTCAAACCCGCGCCCTTCCAGGCACCCCGCATAGCAGTACGTTCCCCGCGCGTCCAATTTTTCCTTTTTATAAGCATGGACATGTCCCAGTGCCAAATAATCAATCCCCTTGTTTCGCAACGCCTTCAAGTCGATCACTTCCGCCTTGTCCCGCGCCGCGCCCCGCGATTCCTGCCCATGCAGCATCACGATGTTAAACTTCCGCGTATCCAGCACCAGGGACGCATGGGCCAGGTTCGCGTTCTCCGCCGACAGCTCAAGGCCCGAAATGGCAACCTGGCCGCCGGCCGCCTCGTACGTCGTCCACCCCGGGCCGAACAATTTCAAATTGGCCGGGATTTCCTCCAGCCTGGAGAGGAAATTGTCATTGTCATGGTTCCCTTTCAAATAATAAAACATGATTTCCGGGTGGTTCGTGACATTGTGCAACACCGTGTTCCTGGCCGTGGCGGAAATGTTCTTCACGTCAAACAGGTCCCCCGCGACCAGGATGGCTTCCACGCCATGCTCCGCGGCATAGGAAACCATCCGTTCGAACGTGTGCAATATCTCTCCCTTTCTCTCTTTCGCGTGCTCCTTGTCCAAATTCGCGTTCAACTTGGAATCCAAATGCAAGTCCGCGCAATGAATCAATTTCATCAAAACCCCTCCCCTTTATCCCATGTCCAGCGTCCGAAATTCCTTCGGCGACATGCCGACGTGTTTTCGGAACAAGCGGCAGAAATAACCAACGTTTTCATAGCCGACGCGCCCCGCGACATGCGAAACCTTGTCCGACGTCTCCTTCAGCATCTTGCAGGCCATGGTAATCCGATACCGAATCAAATATTCAATCGGCGACTGTCCGATGTTCGCGTCAAAATAACGAATGGCCGTGTTCTTGCTGATGTTGGTCGCGGCCGCGACATCCGCAAGGCCGATATTTTCCATGTAATGCTCCTGGATATATTGAATCATGACCATCACGCTGTTATGGGCAAAGTCGGCATCGCCGCCATGCTTGTTTTCCCCAGGCAGAGACCCGATTTGCTCCACCATCACCAGCCACGCCTCGGAAAGGAGGTTCCTCACACGCAATTCATTGACGCTCCCCGACTCCAGATGGGAAAACAGTGCGCCAACCAGTTCCAACACCCGCCCTTGCCATCCATGCCCCTTTCGCAACACGAGATATTCCAGCGTCGATTTTTCCACGGGCGCGACGTATTTCTGGTAAATGGCCGTCCGGGCCGGGGCAATAAATTCGGGGGCAAACACGATGTTCGGCATGATGCCGTAATCCTCGGCCGTAAACTGGTGGAGCACCTTGCTGTTAATGAAAATGGCCTCCCCGGCCTCCAGGGCAAAAACGTGCCGCCCGATATGAAACATGACGGTTCCTTCCGAGACGAGGAGCAGTTCGAACTCGTTGTGCCAGTGCCAGCCCACCTGGCTGTTGTAAAAGTCCCTCGTGTCGTCCAAATAATACTCCAACGGGAAATCCGGCACCCCGTGCCGCCTCGTTTCCCGCAAGTCATCCGTCGTCAAAATCCTCTGCATGACGTCACCTCGCCTAATCCCACCTTTGATGAATGTACACGTGTCCCGTCCCCCTACCGGCCGACGGCCGTGGTTAAAACTCCATGGTGGTTACTTCCCCACCCCGTGAAAAGTAACCCGTGGTGACATTGTACCATAAACATGTGATAAAGTTCAATTGCCTAAATCCAATTTGGTGATATAATGGTCATGCACGGCCACCGTCCGACAAAGTGATGGTACCAGTGGGCATCCAGCCCATTGCCAGAGGCAATTTTAAATGGCTGGATGCCGTTACAATCCACGGCCGGTTAGGCCGTGAATTGTAACCACGCATATACAAAATCACGGAAAGGAACACTTACCATGGAAAAAAAATACCAAAAAACCATTTATGCTTGCTTTATCGGCTATATCGTACAAGCAATCGTCAACAACTTCGTCCCGCTCTTGTTTTTGACTTTCGAGAGCACGTACCACGTCCCGCTTAGCCAGATTACCATACTGATTACCTTCAACTTCGGAATCCAGTTATTGGTGGACCTCTTGTCGGCAGGCTTCGTGGACAAGATTGGCTACCGGGCCTCCATCCTGATTGCGCATGTCGCCTCCGCGTCAGGGCTCCTGGGACTTGCCGTCCTGCCGGAAATTTTGCCGAACGCCTACGCGGGGCTTTTGATTTCCGTCACGATTTACGCCCTCGGGGGCGGGCTTTTGGAAGTCCTCGTCAGCCCCATCGTGGAAAGCTGCCCGACGAAAAACAAAGAAAAGGCCATGAGCCTCTTGCACTCCTTCTACTGTTGGGGACACGTGGCGGTCGTGCTGCTCTCCACCTTGTTTTTCAGCGTGTTTGGCATCGAAAACTGGAAAATCCTCACCTGCATCTGGATAATCATACCCGTCGCCAACGCCTTCCTCTTTTCCAGGGTGCCGATGGCACCGCTCGTGGAAGAAGGCGAGAAAGGAATGACGATGCTGGACTTGTTCAAGAGCAAAGTGTTCTGGGTGCTCATGCTGATGATGGTATGTTCGGGCGCGAGCGAACAAGCCGTAAGCCAGTGGGCATCGACGTTTGCCGAGCGGGGTCTTGGCATCAGCAAGACCTTGGGAGATCTCGCGGGACCGATGGCGTTTGCCGTCTTGATGGGCGGCGCGAGGGCATTTTACGGAAAGTTCGGTGACAAGATTGACCTGGACAAGTTCATGGTGGGAAGCGGGATACTCTGCATCGCTTCATACCTCTGCATCTCCCTCTCCCCGTCCCCCGCCATGTCGCTGGCCGGCTGCGCGGCCTGCGGATTGTCCGTGGGCATCATGTGGCCGGGAAGCTTTAGCAAGGCGTCTGCCCTCGTCAAGAACGGCGGGACGGCCATGTTCGCCCTGCTGGCCTTGGCCGGCGACCTCGGGTGTTCCGGCGGCCCCACGCTGGTGGGATTCATTTCCAGCATCACGGCGGGCGATTTGAAGAAAGGAATCCTGACGGCGATATTCTTCCCCCTATTGCTGGTGGCCGGGATATACTTGTTAAAAAATCCGAAAATTTCAAACAAACGGCCAAGTCCAAAATAAGCGGACACGAAACCAAAACGCCATTGCGAAAGCGTGAAAACCGAAATGGCAAACGGGGGCGCGCAAGTCAAAATTCCACTCACGCGCCCTCGTGCACTAACACGTTTACCGTAATATTTCCGTCAAAAGTTCCATCAGCTTCGGGATGTCTATCGGCTTCGCGATATGCCCGTCCATTCCCGCGTCACGTGCCGCTTTCCTGTCCTCGTCAAACGCGTTGGCCGTCATCGCGATGATGGGGATTCCCTCCAGGTTCGAATTTTCCATCGCCCTTATCTGCCTCGTGGCCTCGTACCCGTCCATGATCGGCATCTGGATGTCCATCAAAATCAAGTCGTACTGGCCGACCTCGGCCTTTTCCACCTTGTCCACCGCGACTACGCCGTCCTCCGCCACGTCTATGAAAAATCCCGCCTCCTGCAAGATTTCCACGGCAATCTCCTGGTTCAACTCGTTGTCCTCCACCAGGAGGATTTTCTTCCCCTCAAAGCACGCCCTTCCCCCGCAAGCGGCCTCCCCGGCCACCAGGGCAGTGAACGGCGACTCCAAAATGTCCCTAAGTTCCGACAAGAAAATCGGCTTCGAGCAAAACGCCGTGACGCCCGCCTTCCTCGCCTCTTCCTCAATGTCCGACCAGTCATACGCGGTCAGGATGATGATGGGCTTCTCGTTTCCAATGATTCCCCGGATGCGCCTCACGACCTCGACCCCGTTCATGTCCGGCATCAGCCAGTCGATGATGTACGCGGCGTACTCGTCATTTTGCTCCCCGGCAAGCTTGGCCCGAAGCACCGCCTCTTTCCCGGAAGTTGTCCAATCGGGCCGCATGCCGATGATGGACAACATCTTGGTCACGCTGGAGCAGGTATTGAAGTCATCGTCGGCGACGAGCGCCCGAAGACCCTTAAGCTCCAGAATCTCTTCCTGCCTTACCGGCCCCGAACAAGTCTTGAACTGCAGGGCGACCGTAAACGTCGTTCCCTTTCCTTCCGCGCTCTCGACGGAAATCGTGCCGCCCATCATGTCCACGATGTTCTTGGTGATGGCCATGCCCAGCCCCGTCCCCTGGATGCCGCTGACCGTGCTCGTCCTCTCACGCTCAAACGGCTCGAAAACGTGTTCCGCAAATTCCCTGCTCATCCCGATTCCGGTGTCTTTCACCTGGAATTCATAGGACGCGCACCCTCCCGGCGCGTTTCCCTTCTGCAGGATGCGCACGCTCACCATGCCGCCGGGCTTCGTAAATTTCATGGCATTGCTCAACAAGTTGAGCAGAACCTGGTTGAGCCGCAACTTGTCACACAAGACGTGCTCGTTTACCACGTCGGCGGTGTCGATAAAGAATTCCAACCGTTTCGACGCGATGTCCGCCTGCACGATGGTCTTCAAATCATGCATGATTTCGGGGAGCGACGTTTCCTTCTCCTCTATCTTCACCTTTCCGCTCTCAATGCGGCTCATGTCCAAAACGTCATTAATCAGGCTGAGCAAATGATTGCTCGACGTGGTAATCTTTGCCAAATACTCCTGGACCTGCTTCGTATTGTCAATGTGCGCCGCGGCAAGGGACGTAAACCCTATGATCGCGTTCATCGGGGTCCGTATGTCGTGGGACATGTTGTTGAGGAACGTGGTCTTCGCCCGGTTGGCATGCTGTGCGGCCACCAAGGCATCCTGCAAGTCCTTCTTCTGCTCCTCCAGACGTTCTTCCATCTCCTTCTCGTCGTCAATGTCCACAAAAAGTCCAACGAACGTGATTGGCGATCCGTCCTCACGTCTGGACAACCGGCCGGCCGCATGGAACCACCGCCATCCGGCATCCCTGGTCATGAGACGGTACTCCACGTCATACGTCTTCTCCCCGCTGTAATCCCAAACGGTGTCCCAGTATTCCGCCAGGATGCGTTCCTTGTCCTCCATATGTAACAAATCCGACCAGGATTCCAGCTTGTTGGGAAACTCCTCCTCACTTTGATACCCCAGCATGTTTCGAAACACCTCGGACCAAGTGCAGGAAATCATCTTCGCGTTCTTGTCAAACTCCATGCTCCAAAGACCCGACCCCATCGCGGCATGAATCATCTCCATGGCCGTCTGTTCCCTCTCAATCTGGACATAGGCCGACCGAATCCTGTCACCGTCCTCCTTTTCCTGCCGCAAGAGGATGCCGGCGTTCTTCCTCGACTGGTAAATCAATACCAGGAACACCCCCAGCATCGCGCACATCGTGACCAGGACCTGAACCACGCCGCGCCCCATCATCCCGGAACTGATGGAGCCTATCTGCTCGCTGATGACGCTGTCTTGTACCAAAATCGTCATCATCCAATTCGTCCCCTCAACCGGAATGTAACAAAGCTCTTCCCGCACGCCGTGATGCCGGAACGAAGTCTGCCCCGACCTGCCATTTTCAAAATCTTCTTTCAACCTTTCATACCCAAAGCCGTCGTCAAACGTCGCATTCGAAACGGCCGAAAGAAGGTTGCCTCCTTCCACGAGATGGCCGAACTTGTCATTTGTCAGGCTTTCCCCGTCGCGGTAATATAAATTACAATAGGTTCCGTTTTCGCTGGTCTGCAACGTCAGGTAACTCAACATCCCGTCGATGTCAATCGAAATAAAACACGTCTTCACCCTCGCTCCCTGGAAATAAATCCCTTCCACGGGAATTGCCAAAAGAATGTGTTCGCGCGCCCCTTGAAGCTCTGGCGTGCGAACCACGGGTTCCGTCAGTTCCTCAAAAAGGAAGTCATAATCGTCGCCGTAACCGTCATGTCTCGAAACGGCGCCCCCTTCCGTATAAACCATTCCATTTTCATCCACCAGCGCGAACTCGTCCATACCATGAAGCATCTTGATCCTTCCCAGAAACCTTTGCAGGGTCTCCAAAGATTCCAAATCCGAAGCCTCCAAAATGCCAAGCGCGTTCTCCATGTAGGCAAAATTATTTTTCAAGTCCTCGTTCACCACCTGCGCCCTTCGCCCGGCCAGCTCCTCCAGGTAAAATTCGCTGACCTTGTCCACCGCCTGGTCGGTGCCTTTCCTTGCCGCGTTCGACACCCACAAGGTCGTGACGAGGAGAATCACCGCGATGACTATTCCACCGCACACCGCGAAAGTGATAGTCTGCCTTCTTTGTTTTTCATTAATACTTTTGTGCCGTGATTGTTCCATTTCTCAATTCCACCCCTTCTTTTTAGCAATGAACCATATTACCAAGATACCTTTTCCATTCAAAGCCACGCAAACGGGTTTTCCGCATCCGGGTCGGTGAATTGCCCGCAATCCGTTTTAACGGGCAACAGATTTCTCTGTCGATTGGTATAACTGGATTCATTATACTTCTCTCCGCAAATCATTTCAATCATTTTCCACGCAAACCACATAAAATAATTCTTCACCTTATGCCGCCACCATGCGGTTGGAAAAATCCGAAGGATCGGTATCGGTCGCCAACGAAAACGACACGCCGAAGGCGGACGATACCTCAAAAGAAACCGCCTATGGCAGCGGGGAAACTTACGTACTTGCCCAAAGCGGAATGACGACGTATGAACTGATTTTTGAAAACGGCGTGCTCACCACCGTTTATTATGACGGTGACGATGGCAAGGACGGCTGGGGCGAGGACTGCAGTTCGGAAAGCGGGGACAGCGAGTTTTACGGGATGACCGTGGAAGAAGCCGCAAAAGTACTGGAAGAAGACCACGGCCTCACCGTGACCATCAACTAAGGGCATGAATTCGACCGCATAATTAACAACCCAAAGCCTCTCCATTTTAAAGAAACGTCGCGAATATGGACGCTCCCGCCACGGTCAAAAGCCCCGCCACGGCGATGGACAAACTGCTCATCGCCCCTTCCAGTTCCCCCATCTCCATCGCCTTCACCGTTCCGATGGCATGGGAAGAACTGCCGATGGCAATCCCTTTGGCAATCGGTTCTTCTATTCGAAACAGTTTGCAGACCAACTCCGCAATCATGTTGCCAAGCACGCCCGTAATGATGATGACCGCCACGGTTATCGTCACGTAGCCGCCCAGTTCTTCCGAAACGCCCATGCCGATGGCGGTCGTGATGGACTTTGGAAGTAACGTGGCATATTCTTCGTGCCCGAGGCCGAAAAGAACGCAAAAGGCCAGCACGCTGGCCAGGCTGGTTACGACCCCGGTGCAGATTCCCAGCACGATTGCCTTCCAGTTTCCCTTCAGCATTTCCACCTGCTCATACAGCGGAATGGCAAGACATACCGTCGCCGGGGTCAGTAGGTAACTCAAATATTTCGCCCCTTCATAATACACGTCATATTCGACGTGGCATACGGACAAGGCTACCATGACAAGGACGATTGACACCAAAAGCGGGTTGAAGACCGCGATTTTAAATTTCTTTTTCACCTGCAAGCCGATTCCATAGGCAATCAGGCTCACCATCACGCCAAAAAACGCCGACTCCGTCAAAACGACCTTCATTCGCATCCACCTCTTTCCCCGTCCATTTCTTTCGTCCCTTCCTTTTCCACGCCGGGATCTTTCCTCGCCCGACCTCCCTTTTTGCCCGACCCACTTGCCTTTTTGCCTGCCCGGCCTTCCATTCTGATGACGAACTGGGTCACCCTCCCGGCCGCCACCATCACGAGAATCGTGGTGAGCAGCGTAATCGTAATCACCGGCACGAAAATCGGTTGCAGCACGCCCCAGCTTTCCAGCAACCCGACCGCCGCCGGAATGAACATGAGCGGCATGATTTCTATCAAAAACTTGCCGGTCTCCTTGACCGAATCCAGTTTCACCCATCCTAAGAGCAGCCCGGCGAACAAGATTACCAGGCCATAAATGCTGGCTGGAACCGGCAACGGAATCATTTGGTTGCACAACTCCCCGATAAAAGAAATCGTCAGGATGATGCCAAATTGCTTGATGTATTTCATTTCAATGCCAATCCTTTCCTTCGTTTCCATGTACACGGGCTATTATATTCCCTGGCCAGGGGATAGTCAAGGAGCATGTGCTTTTAACCTATATTTTCTTTTCTATATTTTCTTTTCTATGTTTATCACTTTCTGCGTCCACTCACGGTAAAACGCTTCCTCATGTGAAACTAATAGCACTGTTCCCTCAAATTCTTCCAGTGCGGTTTTCAATGATTCTTTCGCAAGTGCATCAAGGTAGTTTGTCGGCTCGTCCATGATAAGGAAATTGCACGGCTTCATCATAAGCAGGCACATTTTTTAATCAGATGTTACGCTTGTATAAAAACAGAGCCAGCAAACTATGGTTTTCCACACGTTCATCGGCTCTGCATCTAATGTGTCTGGCTCTATCCTATATTCTTCTTGAACCGTATTCCCATTGAAAAATACGGTTCAATCAGATATACCGTCAGCATAAGAGTGAGCAGCTCCGCAAGCGGGACTGCAAGCCACACACCCGTTACCTTCAAAAATTTCGGCAATGCCAGAAGGAACACCGTAATAAATCCAAACGTCCGCAGAAAAGATATGGTTGCAGACGCTTTCCCATTGGATAATGCCGTAAATAAAGCGGATGAAAAAATATTGCATCCAGAGAACAGAAAGCTGAATGAAAAAATGACAAATCCATTCTTTGTAATTTCAAAAACATTCCTATTGTTCTCGGCAAATATCTTTGCAATGCTTTCTCCGCCAAGCAGGGAAAACAAAAATACAAATATGGAAATCCACGCTATAAAGCTGAAACAAATACGGACGGTTTTTTTTAGCTGTTTTACATTCCCGCTCCCATAGTTATAGCTTACGACGGGGGCTGTTCCCATTGAAAAGCCAATATAAAGCGTTGTTAAGAGGAACTGCGAATATATAATAACTGTAATCGCCGCCACACCGTCCTCGCCTAGCAGCTTCATCATTGTTACATTAAACAGAAATGTAGTTACGGCAGTCGAACACTGGCTTACCAATTCCGACACACCGTTGGAGCAGCTTTTCAGCAAAACGGATGCGTCCATATCAGGCTTGCAAAAGTGCAATTCACTTCTTTTCATCAGAAAAAATATTGTACCGATAATTGTCGGTATCATATATCCGATGCCTGTCCCAATGGCAGCTCCCTTGATTCCCATTTGCAGTAAAACGATAAAGACATAATCAAAAACAATGTTGCTGATCCCCGCCAGAACAGCAAGTGCTAAACCTAATGTCGGTTTCCCCGCCGTCACAAACAGATTCTGATATAGCACCTGCATCATGTTAAAAGTGGCGAAAATAAGCTGTATCGTCAGATAATCCCTGCAATATGGGAACAATATTTCACTTGCACCCAATCCCCAGATGATTTCATCCAAAAAGACAAGCCCTGCCGCTGTAATCAGCAGACCGATAACCGCCCCTGCCACGACAATCAACGTAAAATTGCTTCTGGCTTCCCTTATGTTTCCATTCCCCATTTTCTTCGCAACGACCGCACTGCCGCCTGTCGCAAGCATCGTCCCCAGACCTACAATCAGATTGATGACGGGGCAGACGATATTGATGGACGACAAGGCGTTCGTATTTACAAACCGTGCAACGAAAATCGTGTCCACAATGGTGTATAATCCCATAAACAGCATCATCACCATGCTTGGGAAAGCAAATCGGATAAGGGATAGGGCGTTAAAGCTCTCTGCTAACGGGTTTTTCTGTGTTTCGGTCATTCCTTGTTTCCTCCTTACTGCCGAATGGCATAGAGGTATCCCCGAAGGGGGTTTCCTCCTTGTTTTTCGGTGGAAGCACGAAACGCTGCGTCGGATAGCCATATTCCACAAGCAGTTCCCGTTCTGCAAATCCCAGACGGCGGTATTCTTCCCGCCAACCCGTATCTGCCTTGTCGCCTGCACGGTATGTCGTCAACGTAATCTCTTTCTCATAGAGCAACTCGTCTGCCAGCTTATCAAGGAACAGCTTTGTAATGCCGAGATGCCGATACTGCGGATGGACAGCCAGAAAGTCTATGCTGCCTGTGCCTTGCGAAAATCCCATCACGCCAATAGCCAATCCAACATCCCGTAAAATCAAAGCCTTTTTATCCGCAATATACCGATGCAGGTTTGCGGCGTAATCTTCCTTATCCAGACATGGATAACCGTCAATCGTGAGACTTACCAGTTCCATCCAGTCATCCACATCTTCGAGCGTGGCAAACTTTATGTTGTCTTTTGTCAAATCCGTTTTTACAAACTCCTCCTTCAGATAGATTTCAAGCTGTAACGGGTAGAAGTTTTCCGTTTCCCGAAATTCCGCAGGGGAAGTCTTATACATCGCCTTAAAAATATCCGTAAATGCCTGCTGGCTTTCATACCCGCTCATAAGGGCAATCTCGATAATCGGCTTTGCAGAAAATACCAGAAGTTTTGCCGCTTCTGTAAGCTGCCGCCGTTTTGCGTAGTCATGGATAGTCAAGCCGACGGTCTTTGTAAAAATCCGATGCA
The DNA here is from genome assembly GCA_910574865.1 of Lachnospiraceae bacterium. Taxonomy (GTDB): domain Bacteria; phylum Bacillota; class Clostridia; order Lachnospirales; family Lachnospiraceae; genus Schaedlerella. The sequence goes on from CAJTDN010000002.1 coordinate 196,524, forward strand.
GGTGGTATTTGGAATAGTGCAGTGCCGATGCCACCATCTCTAAATCCATCTTTTCATGCAGATGTTCTTCGATATAGCGGATAGCCCGTGAAACAATGCGTACTGTCTGACCTTGCATTTTGCTCCCTCCTTTCTTCATTCTTGCCCATGCTTTATGGGCATAAAGGTACACCCTTGTGGTGTTTCCTTTTTTCCGCACTCATTAAGCATTATGATATGCCTATGCGGTATTTCAATGAAATATTGTAGCACAAGGAGTTTTCTATCTTTTCATCATTCTTGCTATGTTTTAAATCATCCACATTCACGGCAGTTCTTCTTTCAATGCCTTTATCCATTCTTCGATTGCCTGCACTAATTGAAATTGCTGATGCAGAACTGCCATGCCCGTGGCAGGAATATCGGGGGCGTTTTCTTTTAAGTCCATGTTCTCCTCAAGATAGGATTTCAGCACATTGATATTACTCTCAATGTTATCCAGACATTCCCTCTGTTGTTCCTTTTCCATGCTTTCTAAATTAACGATAACCGCATTAAAATCCAAGAATATGTTAATCGGCTTGCAGGATATTTCAAGCATCAGTTTCTCAAATTCCTCATTTCCTGCATCCGTCAAGGAATATACTGCCTTTTCGGGCATTTTTCCCTCTTTCTTGGTGCGGCTTGTGATAAGCCCCTTTTCCTCCAACTGGATAACCTTTTTATAGATGGATGGTGTGCTGATTTTTACCCATTTTGAAATGTTGCGGTATTCCACCAGTTTCTGAATATCGTATGCACTCAAGGATTCCCGTTTCAACATTCCCAATACAATCAAGTCAATGGTCGCCATTTAAAATCCCTCCTTTTTCTATTGACAACTACTATAAATTATAGTATTATAATCCCCGCAATGCAACTACTGTATTTTATAGTAGTATAAACAACACTATTTGTCAAGAGAAAGGAGTTCAAAATGAACAGTCAAAGCAAAAAGATGGAGCTGCTCGGCAGCACATCCATACCAAAAGCACTTTTAGCAATGGGCATCCCAACAATGATTGGCATGTTGGTAAATGCTTTCTACAACCTTGTTGACGCTTATTTTATCGGCGGATTAGGAGAGAGCCAGATGGGGGCAATCTCCGTGGTCTATCCGCTCGGACAGGTTGTTGTCGGTCTTGGCCTGTTGTTCGGAAACGGTGCGGCTTCTTACATTTCCCGATTGCTAGGTCGTGGGGATAAGGAAAATGCGGATAAAGTGGCAAGTACCGCTTTATACAGCAGCGTATCCGTAGGGGCGGTCATCATTATCATTTCTATGGTGTTCCTGCATCCCATACTGAAGCTCTTAGGCGCAACAGACAGTATCCTCCCCTTTGCCTCCACATACGCAAGTATCTACATTATTTCCTGTATTTTTAATGTATTCAACGTCACGATGAATAATATTGTAACAAGTGAAGGTGCCGCCAAAACAACCATGTGCGCCTTGTTGACGGGTGCGGTACTCAATATCGCCCTAGACCCGCTATTTATTTATGTGTTTGATTTAGGCGTGGCAGGAGCGGCGATAGCGACCGCAATCTCACAAATCGTTTCAACCTGCATATATCTGACCTATATTTTTCGCAAAAAAAGCATATTCCATTTTCGGGTTAAGGACTGCACATATACAAAAGAAACCCTCTCCGAGGATACCTCTATGACATTCGTCAGCACTAAGGAAACCATGTCTGAGATTTTCAAAATCGGCATCCCGACATTGGTATTCCAGATTTTAACGAGTGTGTCCATTTCCTTAATCAACAATGCCGCTGGCGATTACGGGGACTCTGCCATTGCAGGCATGGGCGTTGTCACCCGCCTTATTTCAATGGGCAGCTTGTCCGTATTCGGCTTCATCAAAGGCTTTCAGCCCATTGCTGGGTACAGTTACGGGGCGAAAAAGTTTGACCGTCTGCGTGAAGCAATCAAGACTTCCATCCTATGGTCTACGGTTTTCTGTGTGATTTTCGGTGTGATACTGGCTCTGTTCCCTACGGCTATCGTTTCCCAGTTCACAAAGGGCGATCACGAGATGATTCGCATCGGGGCAATGTCTTTAAGGGCAAACGGCATTTCCATTATGCTCTTTGGATTTTATACGGTGTATTCTTCCCTATTCCTTGCTTTGGGAAAAGGCAGAGAGGGCTTTATCCTCGGAGCTTGCAGGCAGGGGATTTGTTTTATCCCCGTTATCCTGCTGCTTCCGATTGTCTGGGGGCTAAATGGAATAATGTATGCCCAGCCGATTGCCGATGTGCTTTCCGCAGTCATAACGGTATTCATGGCGATACCGCTCCACAAAAAAATAAATGACATGCAGAAACAAACTATCGCAATAAGTACGAACAACAACTAAATATTCATTTTTTCTATACTAACAGAGCCAATGAATTGTGAAGTATCTCACAAATTCACTGGCTCTGCGTCTTTGCGTCTGGCTCTTTGATGACTGTTACTTTCAACTTCTTCGCTTCAATCAATGTTTCCTGCTTGCACTTCGGACAATAGAGAGGATAATTCTTCAAAACCGTATCATCTCTAATTCTATCACGGGTTTTGTTTTTACAAACAGGACAATGTACCCATTCTGTTCTTATCATAATGATACATTTTTACCTTTCCTTTAAAATAACCTTTTTTCAGCTCCAATACCGGGGTTTTCCCATAGTATCTGCCGCTGTCTGTTGGGCATTGCGGGCATTCGTAAATCTCATAATACAGAATCTTGTAATCTGTCATTCCTGGTTGCTCCTTTCGTTTGTCTGATTTTAAGCATCAAAAAAAGAGCCTATTTTCCGACTGGCTCTAAGGTTGATTTTAGTTGACCGCAAATTAGCACATATGCACCCGCATATTTTTCACTTACAGATTGGAAATTTAAAAACGGGAAAAGCAGATTGCCGAATGGCATAAGATATGATATAATTTGCAAATGGAGTGACCGTGTTACAAGGTGGTAGCCTCCCTAGCTTCACAGAAGAAGGGAGGTGATGCATATGAGTACATACGAAGTTTTAACATTGTTAATTCTTTTCGGTACGTTCCTCATTGCATTGCTTGCCTATTTAGATAGGAACAACAAGCGAAAATAAATAAGCCTACCTTGTACTTGGCGGTCTAGGTAGGCTTAAAGCTAATCCTGGGAGGCTAACCACTTTGTGGGCGGTTGCTCCTTTTCTATAATATAACATTTCTGTAGCTGAAAATCAACAACATTTTATTATTAAATCTTCAATCAGTTTATTCATTTTCATCTCCTTTCGGTGATTATACTTCACAAATGTACCCGATTATTTTTACGATTGCTAATGCGAAAATGTATACGGATAAATCCAAAGAGAAAAAGCAGATTGTCGAATGGCATAAGATATGATATAATTTGCAAATGGAGTGACCGTGTTACAAGGTGGTAGCCTCCCTGACTTCACAGAAGAAGGGAGGTGATGCATATGAGTACATACGAAGTTTTAACATTGTTAATTCTTTTCGGTACGTTCCTCATTGCATTGCTTGCCTATTTAGATAGGAACAACAAGCGAAAATAAATAAGCCTACCTTGTATCTTGGCGGAACAGGTAGGCTTATTATAACCAATCTGGGAGGCTAACCACTTTGTGGGCGGTTGCTCCTTTTCTATAATATAACATTTCTGTAGCTGAAAATCAACAACATTTTTTTATTAAATCTTCAATCAGTTTATTCATTTTCATCTCCTTTCGGTGATTATACTTCACAAATGCACCTGATTATTTTTACGATTGCTAATGCGAAAATGTTTACGGATAAATCTAAAGAGAAAATGCAGATTGCCGAATGGCATAAGATATGTTAAAATTGCAAATGGAGTGACCGTGTTACAAGGTGGTAACCTCCCTGACTTCACAGAAGAAGGGAGGTGATGCATATGAGTACATACGAAGTTTTAACATTGTTAATTCTTTTCGGTACGTTCCTCGTTGCATTGCTTGCCTATTTAGATAGGAACAACAAGCGAAAATAAATAAGCCTACCTTGTCACTTGCCCGGTGAAGGTAGGCTTTTAAGCTACTAGAGGTCAACCACTTTGTGGGCGGTTGCTCCTTTTCTATAATATAACATTTCTGAATAAGAAAATCAACAACATTTTTAATCTTGCGGATTATCTCATATCATACTAAAATATTTAAACGCCGCCATAATCGCTTTTTCTTTCTCCGGCGGGCATTTCGGCACACGACTTTTATTATCGCCTACATTGTAATTCAGACGCTTTACTGTTGCTGATGGAGGAAAACTTTTTCTTGTTTCAGTTCAGATATATCGTGCTATTCCAGTTCCATTTTTCCAAGCTCCACTAACTGATTTCGTTTTCTATATACAACTGCTGTTATATGGCCGTCCTATGTCCGTCGTCTGCCCAGTAATAGATGATAAAATTTTTTACCATTGTTTTCCTGATTCCCTGCTTTCTCCATTTTTCCGAATCAACCAGCGGATTACGCTTCGGCATATTCTCTAATGAAGCAACCGTTTTTTCATTTCCGAAAATAAGTCATATGCCGCCTGCGGGGCAAGAAGTTCATCCGCAATATAGTCCCTTATTTTCATCATCTGCAAAAAGGCATATTTTGTAATTTTGACATTATATTGTTCTTCCATGATTATCAAAGCCCTTCCATAAGCCGGTCAAAAGCTTCTTCATAAGGAACTGATTCTCCCTTTTTTGCCTGCTCCAGTCCGGTCTGCATCATTTCATCAAACTCTGCATCGGTCATGGTATCAAGGGTTTTGATTCCTGAAGGCAACTCAACCGAAAAAGGAATCCCCCTTTTCATAATTACCTGCCTATAGGTCATATTAATAAAAGCCGATGTGGATACACCGAGTTTTTCCAGTATATCTTCCGCCTGTTTCTTGACATCAGGTTCCACTCTGACATTTACATTTGCACTTCGTACTGCCATATTGCCGCCGCCTTTCTTTTTTCTTTATTATATCCTTTTGTGCCGCAAAATGCAACACTATTATTGCCATTACCAAATCTGCCATCTCATATCATATTAAAATGCTTAAACGCTGCCTTAATTGCTTTTTCTTTCTCCGGCGGGCATTTCGGCACACGACTTTTATTATCGCCTACATTGTAATTCAGACGTTTCTCAATACAGCATTTGTCTTTTATCTGCGCCACATACAGTGACGACACCTTAAAACCATACTCCGACTTTATCCATTCTTTGATTTCCGTATAGGTTGCACAACACTCTACGTCTCTCAGATATTCGTTGTCTTTCGGCTTATAATCAAGGTACGTATAGACCATATCAGCGGTGTTACTATTTCCTACCCAAAAGGACACACGTCTCAACATGTTCACCATTGTCCAAACCTATACTTAAATCATTTTCAATAATCGGCAGCTTAAACCGAATTGATTTAAGCCACTGCCCCCCCTCATGTCTGTTATCCTATTTGTGCAACGGTCGTTGCACTTTTGCTGTTAATTTTGTTATTATTCTAATTCTTTTTCTATTTCTTCAATAGAAGGCAAACTGCTCTGGAACTCCTCTGGCAAAGACTGTGTGAGCTGATTCTGCCAATCTGCAACACCAATCGGGTTCTGATAACCAGATAAAGAATATTCCACTACAGTTTTATTCTTACCCTTAACCAACAAAAGCCCGATTGTCGGTTTGTCATCAGGATGGCACAAAATATCATTTACTATATTCTGATACATATTTAACTGACTGATAAATCCCGGCTCAAAATCACAGGCTTTTAATTCTATCACAACATAGCAACGTAATTTCAAGTGATAAAACAAAAGATCTAAATAAAAATCCTGTCCTCCAACCTCTAAATGAACCTGCCGCCCAACAAATGCAAATCCCTGTCCTAATTCTAATAGAAAACTTTGAATATGTTCTGTTAGTTTCTGTTCTATTTCCACCTCACGTCTTGGCATATCGGTTCCCAAAAAGTCAAACAAATAAGGATCTTTAAATATTTGATTCGCCATATCAGAATCAAGCGGTGGCAGTGCCACAGGGAAATTGTTGACTGTTTTTCCAGTACGTTCCATTAATTTACTTTGTATCTGTAACTCAAGTATCGTTTTACTCCAACCATTTTCTATCGTTTTACCAGCATACCATATGCGTTCTTCCTGTGTTTTTAATTTATCCATCAAAGTAATATTTGTCCGCCATGGTATTTGTGCAACGACCCGTTGCACAATTTCATAATCCCCCCAACACTGGGCAAATTTTCGCATATACTTAATATTACGTGGAGAAAAGCCGGACATTTCTGGAAAAGCAATTTTCAGATCCTTTGACATACGGTCAATAACCTTTGCACCCCATCCCTCTTCCTCTTGTTTTTTCAAAATAGCCCTGCCAATATTCCAGTAAAGGCAAATCATGCTTGTATTAGCGTTCAATACAACTGAAACTCTCTGCTTCTGAATTTCTTTCTTAATTTCTTCTATAAATTGCAAATAACTATCACCCATTTCAGAAAGATTCGGAGCAACCGGAAATATCACTCCCTCTTTATCCTTTCCCATCCGCTTGCGCTTATCCATAAAACACCTCCTATATTCCTATTTTCCAATTACCATATTTATCCTATTCTTACATCCACATTTGGCAAAGCATAAATTGTTTTAGGTGTATTTTTAGGCAAAGTCAGTATCGACTACTTCGATACATTACGATTTCTCCTTACATTCAAATTGTATTTCCCCGATAATCTTAAAAATACCTTAATATAGAAATCATTTTATCACCTGTCTTTGGTTAAATATAGACCACGTCCTTAATTCCCATGGAATATAATGCAATCATAATCACACCGTCACTTCATCACCTGCACAAAAACTTTTTATATCTGCACACCACTTTTGAATGTTGGTTTCAATGTTTTGCTTTCCTTCCAAGTGTGCCAAAACATGCCTTTTATTTAATAAATAAACGAAACAAATAACTTCCTGTGCAGTTCTTCGTCGCTCTTCATCACTTAAAAATTCAAATAATCCATGTCATCCAGACTATTTGTTCTCTCTAGCATATGACTATCGCCATTAAGCACAAGCTTATACATTAGATTCTTGAAATAATCAATGTAATCTTTGTCTCCAATCTGTTGCAAAATCGTATCATCATAGGAAATCTCTGCTATTCCCTTTTTATACACAAATGTTGAGAACGCCTCCATCACTCGTCGCATTAAATTCCCAACAATCAGAGTGTCATTCGCATTCTTACCACAAGCATAATCATATACAGCTTTCAAAATCTCAGAATATTCGTTTCGTTTTGTGTAACTGAATGGAATAATCTCTTTGTTTTTTAATTCACAACAAGCATATGTAACTTTCTTTTGCCCGTTGCTTTCTCGCTTATATTCGATGCAAACCTCTTCTCCAATTTTTTGAAGATCATATAAACACTGAATATCATGTGTCATCACTAGCGCCTTGTCCCGTTGACATTTAGCCAATGACTTGCCTGAATTTTCATCCGCTACGTTGTTGTCAATCGACGTAGCCCGCTACGTCTCTTTCCTCCGCCTTGCGGATGGAAATTCATTCTGCGTCATTTGGCTAAACATCAACGGGACAAGACACTAGAATTTGGCTTTCTGGATTGGTTTTAATAATATCGGCTACCTTTGCTTTCAGCAGTGACATAATTCCCACTTTGTTTTCAAAATCAAAACTTGATATGGGATCATCAATAACAAGGATTAGTTTTTTTGAATACCCGTCTTTCGCCTCCTGATTCATAATCAGTTCTGTAAAAAAATAGCATAAAGCAATAATATTTCTTTCACCAGCAGACACATTGTTAGGCTTTACTACTTTTCCGTGGGCATACAATACATATTTATCACCTTCAACTTTGATTTCTAATCTATCCTTTGAAAAGAACACAAATCTAAGGCTCTTATTAATCAAACTGACTGCTATTTTTATGTTTTTCTTTCGAGATTTTAAGATATTCAGTTCATCATTGAGATTTTTGATTTTCTCGTCAGATTCCTTTAATGCTTCATCAGCTTTCTTCTGTTCCCCCAAGGCTTGCTTCCATAACTTAATATCGCTAGAAACCTCATAATGTGCAATGGCCGCATTATCATTTGTGAGATTCCTTTTAAGCGTTCCAATTTTTTTAACTGCATTGTTATAATTTTCTATTTCCTGCTGTAACTTAGTCCTAAACAACTCATATTGCTCAAGTTTATCAATCAGGCAGCTCTCAAAATCAGTAATAGGTGTATACGGATGATTAATCTTTTTAAGAATAATTTCTCGTATCTTAAATATCTCTTTATTGATTTCTTCCACTACGTCTTTACACTTTATATAATTAGGTGAATTCAAGACATCCATACCAGAAAAATCAACATTCAATTCCTGTATGATGCATTTTTTGAGTTTTTCCTCATGAATATCAACCTCTTTCGATAATACTTTCTCTATACTACCAATCAAATCTCGTTTACCTTGATCTGAAATTTCTTGAAACAAAAAGGACATTTCTTTGTCTTTTCTTTCGAAAATACTGACTTCATTTCACTAATTTGATCTAATTTCCCGTCATCAATAAGCTGAAGAAGATATTGCTCACGATCTGACAACGTAGGTCTTTCAACCTTCTGTGAAAGAAGATTTTGTAATACCTTTTCATCATATGGAACATTCAATTTCACAGTATTTCTAATCTGAGCCGCTTCATTAGCTATTACCTGACTTAACAGTTGAAGATTCTCTTCATAACGTTTTCTCAAATCCGCCAATGTTTCAGCAGGTTGCAATGCGATAATAGAATCCATTACTTTATCCGTAACGCTGGAATTGCGTTTACCATTATTAATAATCTTTTCTCGTTCAGCCCAATGTCCATTTCCAGACAATCCAAGGTTAATCTGAAATTTACAGTTGCTTGGAGACTTTATATTATCTTTGTCTTTATATTCGCCAGCAACTGTTTTAAGTTCTGCATTTCTTTTAGATTCAGCTTCAATTCTAAGTTCCAAATCCAATATTTTATCTTCAAGATTACCTAATTCACCCAGAAGAATAATTGCATTCAACCCATCGTCTCGTATTTTAACACGTGAACTCACATAATCTTCATTAAAAAAGCCCCCTTTAAACTTTATCTTTTTTAGCATTTTATCCTCCCATTTAAATCATTTGAAAATATTTGAACGCGTTTTTTATTGCATTTTCTTTTTCTTCTGTACAGTTTGGCTGCTTAACATTTTCGTTCTTTGCCGTATTATAATTCTCACGCTCGATAATACCACACTTTGCTTTAATCTGAGCAATATTCAAACTGGATACTTTCAATCCGTATTTATCAAGCACATACTGTTTAATTTCCGCATAAGTGGCTTTGCTCTCCGCAGCCGTCAAATCAAGCTCGCTCATTTCCAATTCCACTTCTATATTCTGTTTTGTATGAAGTTTTGAAAGCAACACGATACTTTCCACCGAATCCGTCCATGGGAACATGTCCACCGGCCACGCCTCCATGGCCCGATACCCATGTTTCACCAGATATCGCAAGTCCCTCGCCTGCGTCTGTGGGTTACAAGAAATGTACACGACCCGCTTTGGAGCCAGCCCGGCCAATGCCGACAAGAACACCTCGTCGCTCCCTGAGCGCGGCGGATCCATGAACACCACGTCAACATTTCCACCGTTTTCCGCCATCGTCGCCATGAATTTTCCGGCATCATTTTGATAAAAGGAAATGTTTTTTACCTGGTTTCGCTTGGCGTTCGTCCTCGCGTCACGCACCGCGTCGGGATTCAACTCCACGCCGATGACTTCCTTTGCCCGGCCGCCGGCCACGATGCCAATCGTCCCGATGCCGCAATAAGCGTCCAGCACCCGCTCCTTCCCGGCCAGGCCAGCCAAATCCATGGCCTTTTGGTAGAGGACTTCCGTCTGCACGGGATTGACCTGGTAAAAAGACTTTGGCGAGATGCGAAATGTCTTGCCACACAGCGTGTCCTCGATATAGCCCTTTCCATACAACACGATTTCCCGCTCCCCTAAAACCATGCTGGTCTTTTTGTCATTGACGTTAATCACAATGGAAGTGATTTCCGGGTGCAGCGACCGCAACACCTTGACGAAATTATTTTTCGACGGCAGAATAGGCGAGGAAAGCACCAGCACGACCAGCACCTCGCCGCTGGCAAAGCCGCGGCGAACCAACACGTGGCGGAGCAGGCCATAACGGGTGTCCTCGTCATACGTCTTGATTTTGAATGATTTCAGCATGCCGCGAATGTCGCGGATGATGGCGTCGGCCGTCTCGTCCTCTATCATGCACGCGTCTACCGGCACTACCTTGTGGGTGTTTCGCTCGTACACGCCGGAAATAATCGTGCCGTCCTTTTTTCGGTCGAACACGGCATGCACTTTGTTTCGATAATGATAAGGGGTTTCCATGCCGATGATGGGCCGCACCGTACAAAATTCTTTCAAGAGCTTTGAAACTTCTTTTTGCTTGATTTTCAATTGTTCCCCATAAGGGGTTCCCTGATAGGCGCAGCCGCCGCACTTCCCGGCCAGGCCGCATTTTGAAACTTGTCCGCTTTTCACTTGTTTGGCTCTCATCTTATCATTTCCCGTCCGCATATTTCCCATCTTCACACTCCCTCGTTGTCAAATGCCGGGATAAAGCTTTCCCCAGCCGTCTCGCCCTCCTGGATAAACCCGTTTTCCACGCCAAGTGAAATCGCATACTCCACCAGCCGCTCATATTCCCGCCTGGTCACGCGGCGGTTTAACTCCGGCCAACCGTTTTGTTCAAACTTGTCCCTCATTTCCGGCATCGGCGTGTACTGGTTCATCAGGCTTAAATAAACCTGGTTCCCATAAGTCTGATAAACATAGCGTACCACTTTTTTTGCATTCTGTAAATGCCTAGGCAGCAACAAGTGCCGCACAATCACGCCCCTTTTCATCATGCCCTCCTCGTCAAACTTTGCTCCCTCCTGCCGCACCGCTTCCTTCCCCTCGAATATCGCGGCTTCCCGCCGCTCCGTTTTCTTACCGTCAAACTCCGCTCCCTCCTGCCGCATCTCGTCGCCCCCATCGTATTCCAATTTAGGGGCGCCTGCTTGCCGCACCATCTCCGCCAGCGCGGCCTTGGCCACCCGCGGGTAATCCGCCGCCCTAGAATAATTCGCCGCCAATTCCTCTTCCATATATTTAAAATCCATCAAATAAACATCCACGATGCCCTCCAGCAGTTTCAACGTGTCCGCTTTCTCGTAACCGCTGCAATTATAGACAATCGGCAGCACCAGCCCCTGGTTTCTCGAAAGCTCCACTGCCTGCACGATTTGCGGCGTATAATGCGTCGGCGTCACCAGGTTGATGTTGGCCGCCTTTTTCCCTTGCAATTCAAGAAATATTTCCGCAAGCCGCCCCGTCGAAATTCGTTTCCCCGTCCTGGCATGGGAAATCGCCTCGTTCTGGCAATAAACGCAATGCAGGGGGCAACCACTAAAAAACACCGCCCCCGAACCATGTTTCCCGGAAATACAAGGCTCCTCCCACATGTGCAGGGCCGCCCGAGCGACTAACACGTCCTCGCCTACCACGCCACAGCCCCCCGCACGCGCTAAAACCGTGTCCTTCCCCGTCACGCCACAATCTCCCGCGTGCGCCAAAACCGTTTCCTTCCCCATCATGCCGCAAGCTCCCGCGCGTGCGTCCAGACGGTTCGCATGGCATTCACGGGGACACAAGGTGCAATCTGCCAGGCAACTCATACGCCCCTCTTGAGAATTCCCGCCATTCTCCGACCTTCCCATCACTTTGCCCCCCGTTTCCTTTCACACAGAAGCAAGGACGCCAGTAGCAGCAAAAGTGAAACGCCGCCCATGCATAAGAAGGCCGGCTTTACACCTTGGAGCGGTGCGTCCACACCATGGTTTACAATTGATTTTTCGGCAACGGCATTTATGATGCCAACAAAGGCTGCGCCCCCTATGGCACCCGCCATTGTCCTTAACGCCGTCAAAGGCATCATAAGCCCCATGACCAAAGAATAACCGCTGGTGAGCCATTGCCCCATGGCCACGCCGACATGAAATTCATCCACGATGGCGGGTAAGGCGGTCGTCAAGGCGGTCATCAACATCGTCGAGGCAATACTGCTAATGACGATATTGGTAAAAATCAAATTTCTTTTTTGTTTTGACAAGCCTTGCGCGTTCATCTTTCCTCCCCCTCCGTTTCCAGATAGAAACTTCTAATTTTCTCCAAAATACGGTAAAAGGCCTCTTTCTCTTCCACCGTCAAGGGTGACAACATTTCACCTTGTACCAGCGCGTTTTCCCTTCTCGCCCTCTTTACTTCCGCTTTTCCCATATCCGTCAGCGATACCAATATTTTCCTTTTATCTGTCTTCGAAGAAGTTCTTCGCACCCATCCCTTTTGCTCAAGCCTCGACAGCAGCTCGCCTACGGACGTCGGGCGTATATGCAGCAGCTCCGCCAGTTCCTTTTGTGCGACGGCCTCCGCGTTTTCTAATACAAACAAGCAATGATACTGTCCCTTGTAAATATTCACGCCGTCGTGCCGCAACGCATAGGAACGGCGATTCAACCTATGCACGTCATAAAACGCCATGACCACTTCTTCATCCTTTACCATTTTCCGACTTCCTCCAGCCATTTAATAAGGTACCGTACTATATTAATACGGTACCTCATCAATGTCAAGTCAATTTTAAATTTTTCCCAACCGCAAATTCGGAAACCGAATGCACTTACGATTCACGGCTTAACCGCCGTTGATTGTAACGAAACACCCATGTCGCCTGACGGCGACACCACCACAAGTAAAAACTTTCCAATTCAATGATTTCCATCACAGTTGTACCATGTCAATCGCCAATAAATCCGAGACTTTCCAAAGCACCGACGCGTTATGTCCGACGCTCATCGCGAAATGGTGCGTGGGCGCTTCCGCGAACCACTTGTCCATGTAAGAATCCGGATCCGTGTCAAACTTCACCGGCGTCTGCGTGTTCCCAATCGTCATGATTTCCCCGTCCGTGGACTCGGCCTCGGTGACGATGAATTTGAGCCGCCCGTCTATCGTCTGCGTGCACCCGAGGTTGGTAATTTCCCCGGTCCGCACCTTCGCCTCCACGGAAACCCCGGTTCCTTGCTTTCCATGGTACATTCCCATGCCGCGAAGAATCGGTTTTCCCTTGGCAATCTCAAGGTGGAACGGCCCGTCGTGCCCGAGGAGGATGGTGCCGTCCTCGTAATCCACCGTCACGATTTCGCAGAAGCTCCCGCCTTTGCCGAGAATGTCGCAGATTTTCATGGCCAGGCAGGTTTTCAAGTCCCCCTCGCCCGAGCAGGGAAGTCCCGCCGCCGTCAAGAGCGAATGTCCCACGATGAAGCCGCCCTGCACGTCCTCGTAATGATTGCCGGGAGCACCGTGATAATAATAGGTCAACGCGTCCAGGTCAAACTCCTGAACCAGCTTTTCCTGCGCCACCGCCACCCTCGCCGACCAGTCAAGCTGCTCGTTCGTCGGTTTTTGTGCCAATGGGTCTGCCGCGTCATCCTCGCTGATTGTAAAGAATTCCTCAATTTCCTTTCGCTTCTCCGCCACTTCCACCTCCGTCACCGTCTGCAAATGCCTGTCGAGGTCGCACATCTCCAACACTTGCAAATGCGCGCCCGTCTGCCCCTGGAACATGGTGAAGTCGCTGTACATGTCCAACATCCCGCTATACGTGTTGCCCAAAAATCCGAACCTTGCCCCTTCCAAGTTTCGTTTTACCTTCGCCGCCATCACCCACTCCTCAACCTTCTTCCAAGCCCGAATCGCCTCCGGCCGATGGCAGGTCACCTCGTCCGTCATGGAATTTTCCGGCGTTTTTTCCAGTCCCAGCATCCCGTTCACCACACGGAATGAAATGCCCGCCCGGTTGAACGCGTTGGCAATTTCCGGCACCGGGCACGCCCCGCAATGCGCCAGCCATTCGCCCGTCGTCGTCTTTGCATAATTGATTCTGGCCGTCGGCTGCAGGTTCAATAGCACGGCCCTCGCATGGCAAACCTGGTGCACGGGAAGGATGGACGCGCTCGTCACGTAAGTGGCGGAATGCGCGAAAATCAAGTCCACGTTAGCCTTGTTAAAATATTCCCCGGCCTTTCGCCCTTCCTGCTCGCAGTCCACCAGGCCATAAAAGAATACTTCCGCCCCCATCGCCTCGACCTTGTCCGCGATAAATTTTCCATAACCCGTCAGGCGTTTTCGAAGCCCCGGAAACTGGTTCCAATAATGTTTCAAACCCATCGAGTACACACCGATTCTCGGTTTTTTTGCCTCTTTTCTCAACATCGTGACTACCTCCCTTTTTTCTTTACAAACCCATTATATACGTGTAAAATAGAAAATACATCCAAACAAATTGGCGGGAAATAACAGAATCTTGTCGTACACTTGCAAAAAGAAAGGTGAGGGTATACCCATGGCACCCACAAACCGTCCAAACGAACAAAAGAAACTCCTGGAACGCGGCATCCACAATTGGAGCGAAGACTCCATCCGATTAATCCTGACTCCCAGCCACACGGCCAAGAACCTATATTTTTACACACAGGAGGTCGGGTATTTCAAAACCAGCCACCCCTATTTTTCCGAGCGGCAAAACCTGGATTCCTTCTTAATCCTATACACCTTGTCGGGCAAGGGACATTTGCAATACGGGGAGAACGGGGAAGAAAAAGAATATGTCCTGGAAAAAGGGACTTGCTTTTTTATCCACTGCGAACGGCACCATTTATATTATACGGGAAAGGAAAGTGATTGGGAATTTCTTTGGATTCATTTTAACGGAAACGGTTCCCTTGGGTATTACAAAGAATTCGTGAAGGACGAATTTCGCATCGTTCCCTGCCGCGACCATTTTTTCTGGGAGCGCACGCTGTGGCGAATCATCGCCCTCCACCAAAAGAGAGACTCGACGACGGAAATCGTCACCTCCCACCTGATTCATTCCCTGCTGACCGAACTTCTTGTCGAAACCGCCACGAACGGCGCGGACACGTTTTTGATGCCGGATTACGTGAAGGACGTCGCGAAGGACATCGACAAGAACTTCAAGCAGCCGCTTTCGCTGGAACATTTCGAGGCGGCATGCCACCGGAGCCGCTACCACATTTTGAAGGAATTTAAAAAATATATGGGAATCACCATCAACGAATACCTGATTCTGACACGTATTTCCTATGCCAAGGAGCTGTTGAAATATACCAGCCTTCCCGTAAGTGAAATCACGTTTGAAGTCGGCATGAACAACGTGACACATTTTATCAATCTGTTCAAGGCACGCGAGGGCTGCACCCCGCTCGTCTACCGAAAACGCTGGAAAGAATAACATGCCTGGAGACGCGGCCAAAACAGCCCCTGAACCATCACTTTACCAGACGGCGGCCACAGTTGTTGCAAAATTTGCAACAACTGAGTCATTCCACATCTGGTATAATATCCTTCCATACTCCAAAGACACCCTAGTCCAGATGGAACACCGGATGCAAGTCCACGCTCACCGGGCTGTTGTCCGGATTCGACTCCATGATGTCGGCCATGAAGTCCCACCACTTGCGGTTGATTTTCGTGTCTGCCCCCTTCGCCCACAATTCTTCATCCTCAATCTCGATATAGCCAAAAAGCGTCAGCGTCTCCTTGTCCAGGTAGATGGAATAGTTCTTCCCGCCGTGATCATGAATCATGTCCTGCATCTCCGGCCACAATTCGTTGTGCCGCTTCTCGTATTCCGCTTCCATCCCTGGATACAGCTTCATTTTAAACCCTTTTCGAATCATAACGCACCTCCTATATCTAAACCACGCCTTATTGTAGAAGAGCCGCCGCACTCTTCGTGCGGCAGCCCCTTTTTTCCTTCGGCAGCCTCTGCCTGAAAAACAATCTTAGTAAATCTCTTTCCATTCCTCGATGTTAGACGGATCGAACTTGAACGGAGCGCCAAGGATGATTTCCGTGCCGCCGTCGCCAGCGTCCACGATCGTGTATTCGCCCAGGTCACCGGCGGTGAACGTCTCGCCCTCGGCACCGGTGATGTCGCCCTCTACCAACGCGATGGAGACATATGCGCCAAGTTTGCCCACGTCAATCGGGTTCCACAAATACATGTACGGGCAAGAATGCTCATCGTCTTCACCAATGTATTCCGCCATCTCGGACGGCAATCCAAGCCCGGTCAATTTTACGGAAGACCCCTTGTCCTGGAGAACCTTCGCCGCCGCGTTGATACCAACGGTGGTAGGCGCGCAGATAACTTTCAAATCCGAATACTTTTCAAGCAAAGCCTGCGTCTGGTCCGTGGATTTCTGCGGTTCGTCATCGCCATAAGCCACTTCCACGAGCTCCAGCTTGGAATACTTCTCGTCCTTCATGATTTCCTTCATCGCGTCAATCCATGCATTCTGGTTTGCCGCCTGGGAAGTCGCGGAAAGAATTGCCCATTTACCTTCGCCATCGGCAAGGTCGTATACGGCCTCCATCAACGTCTCGCCGATTTCCTTGGTTCCGGCCTGGTTCACGAACGTCGCGCGGCTTGCCGCGTTTACCTTGGAATCCATGCAGCATACCTTGATGCCGGCAGCCATCGCGTCCTCCAATGAGGCCTGCAGCGCGTTCTCGTCATTCGCGGCAAGGCAGATGGCGTCCACGTCCTGGGAAATCAGGGACTGAATCACGCTCTGCTGCGCGTCCGCCGTCGCCTGCTCCGGATACTTCACGACCACTTCGTAACCTGCGGCCTTGGCAACTTCCTCAAAACCCGCCACTTCTCTTTCGTTATACGGGTTTCCGGCCGACTTCGGAACTACCGCGAGCACTTTCTTGTCAGAGCCGCCCTTGTCCGCGTCGTCTCCACCCTTGTTGGCATCATCGCTGGTGGACTGCTTGTCGTCGCCGGCATTGCCGCCGTCTCCGCCATTGCCGCCACAGCCGATTGCCAACGTCGCGACCATTGCCGCACATAACAATACGCTTAAAACTTTTTTCTTCATGCTTTTCTTCCTCCTTGGAAATTTTTATTTATACAAAGCATCGGCTTCGATGCCTGTATTCCTCATTCAAGGGCTGCCGCCTCTTCGCGGATGCCCTTTCGCGGTGGTTTCGCCCTTACCGGCAATCGCCGCACGTTCCTTTCTTCGCTTCCTTATTATTTCTTCATTGCTTTCTTCCTCATCTGGCCAATCTGTGCCGACACGTTCGGCAGCATGACCGCCAAAATCAAAAGGATGCCGAGGATAATCAAAATCAATTGCGGGTTCATGTTAATCAAGCCCAATGCCACGCGCAGACAGATGATGACGAAGCCGGAAATGATGCCGCCAATCAAGCGCCCCTTTCCACCCGTGGAGGCGATGCCGCCGAATACCGCCATGGCGATGGCGTCCATCTCGAAGCCGTTACCGGTCGTCGTGTTCGCGCCGTACAAGTAAGCTGTCAAGAACAACGCACAAAGCCCCGCCATCGTTCCCATTACCGTATAAACGATCAACCTGTATTTTTGTACCGGCACTCCCGAATAATAAGCCGCCTGCCTGTTCGTCCCGATGGCATACATGCTGCGGCCAAAGGTCGTCTTCGCCAAAACCACCGTGAAGATGACGGCAAAAATCAGTAACACGAAGAATACATATGGTATCAGGCCGCCGACCCTTCCGCTGATGGCGCGGAACCCTTCCGTGTTCTGCAGGGACACGGATCCCCCGCTGCCAAGCGTGATTTCGGCAATTCCGCGAAACATGATTTGCGTCCCCAACGTCACGATCATCGGAGGCAGCTCCGTGAACTTCGTGAGGATGATGCCGTTTAGCAACCCGCAGGCCGTTCCCACCGCCAATGCCGTGAGTATCACGACGATGAACGGCGCCCCGGTGTTACAGACCATGCAGGCCATCGTGGCGGAGAGGCAAACCGTCGCCCCGACGGAAATGTCAATCTCCCCCAACACCAACAAATACGCCATCGGCAACATCAAAAACATTTCTGCCAGATACCTTGGCATCTCGCGCAGCACGTTGCTCGCCTGATAATTTGGAGAAATACCCTGGCCGAAGATGTTGATAAATATGAACAAGACGACCAGCATGCTCTCCCAACAGAGGAGCGTCTTCTTTACCGATTTTTCTGGCACGTGCGCAATTGTTCTTCCTGATTTTCCAGCCATGATTACAACTCCCTTCTTTCCAGATTTTGTTTGTTCATCATTCTCTGCGTGATGACGTTCAGTATGATGACCGCCAGAATGATGACGCCTTTTACCGTGTTTTGTGCCAACGCGTCAATCCCCACCAGCGGAAGCGCCTTGGCGATGACTGCCAACACCAGCGAGCCTAGGAGCGCGCCTCCGACGCTTCCACGTCCGCCCGACATGCTGACGCCGCCGATGACGCAAGCCGCGATGACGTCCATTTCCTTCGCGTACTGCATGTTCGGCTGCGCCGACGCGTAAATGGATACCGACAGTGCCCCGCACAAGCCGGCCAACGCGCCCATCATGGCATAAACCCGAAGTTCCACGTTCGCCACGTTGATACCGGAAATCTGCGCCGCCTCGCGGTTGCTTCCCACCGCGTAAATCGTCCTGCCGAACTTCGTCCATTTCATCACGACGAAGAAGATAATGTAGCAAAGCACCATAATCCAAACCACGATGCTAAAACCCGCAATCTTAATCTGTGCAAAATCCTTGAAGGAACCAAGCGCGTCCGCGCCCGCCCACTCACTGTTGCTGACCATGTAGGCCAGGCCGCGGAATATGTACATGAATCCCATCGTCGCGATGATGGGTGCCACCTTCCCTCGTGAAATCGCCAACCCGACCAGCGTCCCGCAAATCGTTCCCATGCCAATCGCAAGCAGGAACAGTAAAAACGTGTTTTCAATTACATGATATTTTAACAGCATTCCCACCGTCATACCCGTAAATCCAAGGGTTGAGGCAATGGAAATGTCAATTCCGCCAATCAGCAGCACGCACAACATGCCAAGCGCCATAATCATGACGACCGTGTTGTTCATCAACATGTCGGCGATGGACTGTAACGAAAGAAATGACGGGCTTCTCAAGGAAACCAACGCGCAAAGGACAATCAACACGATGACCAGGCTTGCCTCCCGGGAACCGGTAAGCATTTTTATGATTGATTTTTTCTCTTTCATCTTCCCTCTTCCTCCCGCTTTGATTTTTCCATGGCCAATTCAAGAATCTTTTCCTGCGTCGCCTCGCCCCGCTTCAACTCCCCGGTCACTTTTCCGTTACACATCACGACCACGCGGTCGCTCATGCCGAGAATCTCCGGCATCTCAGAAGAAATCAGGATGATGCCGTAGCCTTGCTTTGCCAAGTCTCCCATAATCTGGTAAATCTCGGCCTTGGCCCCGACGTCGACACCCTTGGTCGGCTCGTCCATGATGACCACCTTCATCTTCTGCCCCAACGCCTTCGCGACCACGACCTTCTGCTGGTTGCCGCCGGACAACGAAGACGCCGGGTCAAAAATCGTCACGGCCTTCGTGTCCACGCTCTCCAGCAAGTCCTTGGCCACCCCGCGCTCCTTCTTATCATCCGTAAATCCCATCCTGGCATATTTTCCCATCGTGGGCAACGTCACGTTGCGTCCCAACCCCCAGTTCAAAATCAATCCCGTCCTTTGGCGGTCCTCCGGCAAGAGGATGATGCCAAGGTTCATGGCGTCGGCCGGCTTCTTCACATGGATTTCCTTTCCTTCCAGGAACACCTTGCCCTCTTTCGCCCGCGTGATGCCGCAGACGCTCTCCACCACTTCGGTACGCCCGGCCCCGACCAACCCGGTCAGTCCCACGATTTCCCCCGCATGGACGCTAAAGGAAACGCCCTTATAAAATCCGGTTCTGGATAATCCTTCTATTTTTAACAATTCCGCCCCGATTTGCACTTCCGGCTTCGGGAACAAGTCCTTGATTTCACGTCCCACCATCGCCTTGATGAGGTCGGCATTCGTGATGCCGTCCACGTCGTACGTCCCGATGTACTGGGAATCACGGAATACCGTGACGCGCGTCGCCAGACGGTACATGTCTTCGAAACGGTGCGAGATGAAGATGATGGAAACCTCTTCCTCCCGAAGCTTGTCAACGATACGGTACAGCTTTTCCGACTCATTGTTGGTCAGTGCCGCCGTGGGCTCGTCGAGGATGATGATTCTCGCGTTGGTGGACAAGGCCTTGGCAATCTCCACCATCTGCTGCTGGGCCACGGAAAGCGTGCCCATCTCCGCGGTCGATTTAAAATCCGCGTCCAACTGGGCGAGCAGCTTGTCAGCCTCCTCGTTCATCTGTTTCCACTGCATGATGCCGTTTTTCTTTATTTCGTGCCCCATGAAAATGTTCTCGGCAACGCTCAAGTCGGGATAGGACGTCGGATGCTGGTATACCGCCGCGATGCCGGCGGCCTGCGCGTCTTTCGGGCCTTTAAAATCCACCTTTTCCCCGTTTAGGAACATTTCTCCTTCTTCTGCCTTATGTACGCCCGTTATGACTTTGATAAAGGTCGATTTTCCTGCACCGTTTTCCCCCATCAGGGCGTGCACCTCGCCTTTCTTCAGTTGGAACTGTACATTATTCAGTGCTTTCACGCCGGGAAAAATCTTCGTAATGCCTTTTAATTCCAGAATATACTCAGACACTTTTTCCCCCTCCTTTTCTTTTCTGGGATTATTTTACCAATTTCTTCATTTTTTTGAAACGGTAAAATCTTTCGATTGAGGGTAAAATATTTCTCTCTTTTTTCAGCCCCGCCAAACGCTTGTCTTTTCGAACAGATTCTGTTAGAATATTTTTTGAGAAATGGAGGTGTTTTCATTATGAAGCTTTTGATTGCGGACGACGAAACCCTCACCCGCGAGGGTCTTGTTTCTTCCATTGACTGGGAATCCTTGGGAATCACGGAAATCTACCAGGCGGACGACGGGGTGAACGGCCTGCAGATTGCCAGGCGGCACAAGCCGGACATCATCCTTTCCGACGTGCGCATGCCCCGCATGGACGGCATTCACATGGCCATGGAGATTGAATCCTTCCTGCCGGATGCCTCGATTATCTTTATGAGCGGTTATTCCGACAAAGAATATTTAAAGGCGGCCATCAAGTTGAAAGCCATCGACTACGTGGAAAAGCCGCTTGACCCGGAAGAAATATATACGGCCGTGAAAAATGCCCTCTTTCGCCTGGAACAGACCATGCGCACCCGCAGGAACGAAAACCTTTACTCTCTGGAGACTTCCTCGCACCTGGCGTTGTTGCTTACGATGCCATATAAGGAACACGAGGAGCAGATTGTCGCCTTGACGGACGAGTTACATATCCCCTCGGCTTCTGCCGGATGTTACGTCACCTATATCGTGAAGTCAGCACCCCCGCGGCAGAACAATAGGGGTGTTGACCCTCGCGGCAGTCGCCAAGGTCATGCAAGCATGAATTTGGCTCGTTGCCCGCAGGAATTAAACTCCATGGGCTCAAACCCGCCCAGGATGCAGGAATTTTATGCCGATTTCCAGAAATTCGTCTCACGTTACCACTTATGTGCATTTTATATTCGCTCTCATGTGTTCTACCACGTCTTTCACCTGATGGGAGATCACGCGCCCTCGGCGGTCACGCTTTCGGAAGTGGAAACGTTTTTGGCGGAATTTTTCGAAAAACTGGGGGAATATTATATAAGCCATGGGGAAAGCGTGTCCGGGATTTCCCATGTGTACCAGTCCTATGCGTCAGCCGTCGTTTATATGCAAAGCAGCTTTTTCTTCGCGCCCGGAACCCTTCTGGACGGCGAATTGCTTGCTGGCTGTAAAAAAGAGTTTCCGAAGAATTTCTCCCCCGAACACCTGATACACGATTTTTCCGACCTCCTCATGGAAAAAGGAGAAGACGAATGCGAGCGGTTCCTCCTTTCCCTGCACGACGCCTTTTCAAAAAACGCGGGTCTTTTGCCGAACCAGACCAAGGACACGTACTACAAACTTTTCAACACGCTCGGCGGCTGCCGGCAGAAACGGTTGCTTTCCGCCGACACGATTTCCATGGACGGGGAGGAAAACGTCATGGACGCGCTGGAACGTTGTTTTTCATTTGACGAACTGCACCGGCTGCTCACGGAAAAAACACGCTTGTTTTTTCAGGCGCTTACAAATTATGACCCGGAGGATTCCACCATTTTCAAAATCAAGGAATACGTTTCCAGACATTATGCAAAAGACACCCTCTCCATCAAGGAAATCAGCGAACACGTTTACTTGTCCGCGTCCTACGTCTGTACCTATTTCAAGGCGCAGACCGGGCAAACGCTGAACCAGTACCTGACGGAATACCGCATGGAGCGCGCGATGCAGCTTTTGGCGGACGAGCGGTGCCAGATTACGGAGATTTCCTCGCGGGTCGGCTATCACGATGATAATTATTTTAGTAAAAGCTTCCGAAAATTTACCGGCCTTTCCCCGTCCAAGTACCGGGAGAAGATATTGGGATAGCGGCGGCATAAAAGGAGGTTGCTATTCACGGGGCCATGTGCTTCTACGCTCCCGCTCTGGTCCGTGCTAAACGTGTGCCACTGGCACACAGCGCCGCCGCATGGCCTCCGTCCGATAAAGTGATGGTGCCGATTAGGCATTTCGGCCTTCTCCGCTCCGCTTCGGTCCGTCCAAAACAAGTGCCACTGGCACTTAGGACCGCCGCAGGCGATTTTAAATGGCCGTAGGCCGTGATAGTAACAACGAAAGGAGAAACCATGTTCAAGCGAATCATTATCTTATATAAGAGCTTGCGCATCCAGACCAAGCTGACCATCACCCACCTGGTCATCGCCACCATCCCGATGATCGTGCTGGGAATTTTTCTCTACACGCACCTTTACAACATGGTCGTCTCCGACACCATCGGCAAGGAGCAGACGGCTTCCATGCAAACGACGCCCTTGATTGAAGAGGCAGTCTCCAAAATCCTCGACGTGCATTCCCAGGTCACGCAGCATCCGTTCTTTCGCTCGGTGACCAGCCGTTACCGAACGGAAGACCTGGGCGACCTCGTCACTTCGGAAACGACCAGGGAGTATTGTGACGCGCTCGACTCCCTGATTGACGGGACGCTCATTACCGACGTGAAAATATACCTTGACCTCCCAAAGTCCGAAAGCTTGTTCAAGACATCCCATTCCCGGAACTATTTCCTCCCGATTGACGAGGCCCACGGGACTTACTGGTATGGCATCTTCAGCGGCAACATTACAACCGCCTCCTTGTTTTGCCCCAGTTTTTACCTCAGCAAGAATGAACTTGGACAAAATGGAGACATGGCATACATCACGAGAGGGACGATGACCTTTGACGGCAGCCTTGTACCTTATTATGCCGCCGTCTATTTCTCCCAGAATTATTTTGACCAGATACTGAAAGAAAATTTAAGTTCCGGCAGCAACGTCGCCTACATCATCAACAGCCGGGACAGCATTGTCGCGACCTCCAACACGGCGCTCTCCGGCACTTATCATTTCAGCTATGACATCGTGCAGGAATCGTTCATGTCCTCCAACAACTTTATTTCCAGGAACATCGTGGGGGAGGATGTATATGCGGGATTTTACAAGTTGAAAAACACCGACTGGTACATGGTCGTGGCCATTCCTTCCCGCCCGCTGATTATGCGTAGCGGCCTCGTCGTGTTCGGCTTCGTCTGCGCCTATGTCGCGTGCATCATCGCGGCGCTTCTCATCGCCACGTTCCTCTCGCGTTCCTTTACCGGCCGGCTCTCCACCGTAATCAACCAAATGGCGCAATCGAGGAGCGCCCTGCCCGTCGCCCTGCCCGACTCCGACACGCAGGACGAAATCGGCGACCTGATTAGCAGCTACAATTATATGAGCCACATGATTAACAAACTGGTATCGGAGCAGGCAAAGGCCGCGGAGGATCTTCGGAACGCGGAATTCAATACGCTCCAGGCGCAGATGAACCCGCATTTTCTGTACAACACGATGGACATGATCAACTGGCTGGCACAGCAAGGGCGCACAAACGAGGTCACGACGGTCGTCCAGAAGCTTTCCCGCTTCTACAAGCTGACGCTCAGCCGCAAGCAAAGTTTAAGCACCATCGCCGACGAACTGGAGCACGTTTCGATTTACGTGGACTTGCAAAACATGCGCTTTCATGACATGATTGATTTCATCGTCGACGTTCCCGACACGCTGATGGATTATTCGATTCCCAAACTGACTTTCCAACCAATCGTTGAAAATTCCATCCAGCATGGGATTTTAGAAAAGGAGGAGAAGCAAGGAACCATCGTCCTGACCGCCTGGACGGACGGGCAAAACATCGTCCTTTTGATTTCCGACGACGGCGTGGGGATTCCTGAAAATATCCTGGAGCACTTATTGGATGAAAATCAATTGCCCGCCCGAGGGAGCGGGAGCCAGATTGCCGTATATAACACGCACCGGCGGTTGCAGCTATTCTACGGAGGCGAGTACGGGCTAAAATATAAAAGCACGCCGGGAGAAGGTACGGAAGTGGAAATCCGCATTCCGATGTAACCCTCCCCGGCGCACCAGTTACCATAACTCTTTGTAAATCTGCACGACCTCCACCTTGCGCGGCACGCGCGGGTTCGTCTCCGTGCAGGCATCTAAAAGCGCGGCATCCGCCATGCGGTCGATGGCCCCGAAATATTCCTCCTCGGAAATCGTCCCCATCTGGGAAATCGACAACGGGATATCCATCTCTTTCAACATGAACTGCACCCAGTTCACAAGCGAGCGCACGGTCATGATTTCGTTATAGCTGCTAAGCCCGAGTATCTGCGCGACGGTGGCATAGCGTTTCACCGCCGGCAAATATTCGCTGCGGCTCTTGCTGTGCTTGTTAATGTCACTATTGTACTCGATGATGTGCGGCAACAACATCGCGTTCGCCCGCCCGTGCGGAATGTGGAACGTCGCCCCCAACTGGTGAGCCATGCCATGGTTTAATCCCAGCGAAGCCGAGTTAAACGCCAGCCCTGCCAGACAAGAGGCCGAATGCATCTTCTGCCTCGCGTGCGTGTCATTGCCATCAAGGTACGCCCTCAATAGAAATACGCCGCACAGCTCGATGGCCTTCTCGGCCAGGGCCGTCGCAAAGTCATTACGGTCAACGCTCACGCAGGCCTCCAACGCATGGGTGAACACGTCCATTCCGGTATCCGCCGTCACGGCCGGCGGCACGCTCTTTACCAGTTCCGCGTCCAGGATGGCCTCGTCCGGCGTCAGGCTCGGTGACACGAGCGGATATTTCAACTGCTCCTTCGGCTCGGAAACGACCGCGAACGAAGTGACTTCCGACCCCGTCCCGCTCGTCGTCGGAATCGCGATAAGCCCGACTTCCCCATAATTTTCCACGCGCAACGCGAATTCACGGATGGACTTCGAAGAATCGATGGCCGAACCGCCGCCGACCGCGATAATCGCGTCCGGCCTATAGGCAAGCATCGCCTTGACCCCTTGCGAAATCTTCTCAATCGGCGGATCCGGCACGACTTCCTTGAACACTTCGAATTCCTTGTTTCCCTTTTTCAACGGATCCAAAACCAGGGAGAACATTTTGCTCTGTGCCATGAACGGATCCGTGATAATGAGCACCTTTTGGTAAGGTATCTCCGCCAACCGGTCCAATGCCTGGTCGCCAAAATAAATTTTTGTCTTGATTTCAAAACTCTTCATAATCATTTTTCCTCAATGCCAACTAATTGTTGCCAAAGTCTTCACTCCGGATAAACGCACTCCACGCCGAACTCCCGAAACTTCCCAAGCCATTCGTCGCCCGGACAAACGTCCGTCACCACGGTGGTAATGTCCTCCAACGTCCCGACGGTAATAAACGCGCACCGGCCAAACTTGCTCGAATCCACCACCAGGATCCGTTTCCGTCCCGCCTTTAGCATGGTTCGCTTGTTATTGGCATGCAATTCATCCGAATCAAAAAAACCCGATTCCAAATCAAACCCGTTACAAGAAATGAACGTCTTGTCCACATGGTAGGAACGAAGCATGCGATCCGTCTGCGGCCCCACCAAGGCAAACGAACCCTCGCGGGATACGCCGCCCGTCGAGATGACGGTCACCCCCGGAGCGTCCAAAAGTTCCATGACGATTTCTATAGAGTTCGTAATTACGGTCAAGTTCTTTTTTTCTTTTAACGCTTTCGCGATATACACCGCCGTCGAACTGGCATCCAAAATAATGTTTTCCCCGTCCTTGACGTTAGACGCGACCAGTTCCGCCATCCGCTGCTTGCCGACGACGTTGCGGTTTTTGCGCACGTTGAACGGCAGGTCGATGTTCGAGTTCTCGTTAATCACGGCACCGCCATAACTTTTGATGGCATATCCGTCAACCACCAGTTTTTCCAAATCCCTTCGAATCGTCTCCTCGGATACCTCGTAAAACTGGCTCAGCTCGCTCACCACCACCCGCCGCTCGTTCTGCAGCTTTTCCAGGATTTCATTTCGTCGTTCAATTGCCAGCATCCCATTTCCTCCCGGATTTCTAAGCTTCATCATAATTTTAGTAACTATTTTCGTAGCCATAACACCCAAGGATTACCACGCGCTTCGTGCTCCCGCTGTCTCCGCTGCGGTCGGCGCCAAGCGAACGTCCATCGGACGTTCAGTGCCCTGGTGTTACAGTATTGCGTTGCGTATCTGCGCGTCCGGATGCGCGATGACGGAGGAATCCAGATACATCCCGTCCTTTGCCACCACGCTCTTCGCCCGCTCAATCGCCGCTTCCACGGCAGCCACCTCGCCGGTCAGCATCAAATAGGACTTTCCACACATGCCCCTGGCGATGCGCAGCTCCACCAAATCGACAATCGCCGTCTTGGCCGCCTCGTCCGCCGCCACGATAATCGAAGTAGCGTCATACGTCTCCATGATTCCCAACGCCGATACATCCTCAATCGCCGTCGCGCCATAGATAGCCGGGAAAATGGACTCGTGCGGGTTGCCGAGCACGAAACTGTTAATCAGGTACATCCCATGCAACGTCTTCGCGGTCTCCACTGCCGCGTTGACCGCACTCAAGTCTCCTGAAATGATTACGATATACTTGCCGGGACATACGGTCTGTGCTTCAATGATGCTGACTTCAGAGGTCTTGACCATGGCATCGGCCGCCACGACACCCGCTGAAACAGTCTTGTATTCTACCATTCCAATTGCCTTACTCATTTACCTGCACGTCCTTCCTGCTTTTCTATGATAATGTACTTGTCCGTCACTTCGCTCACGTTCCCGTCAATCGAAGCGTGGATGCCGACGCTAAGTCCCTTCGCCGGTTCCGCGATCATCTGTCCCGCGTTCACCTGGTCGCCCGCCTTTACGGTTGCCGATGCCGGAGCCCCGATGTGCTGGCTTAACATAATCTTCACTTTGCTTACCAGTACCGGACTCTCGTCAAGTGGCGCCTCCTTGTCGTATTTCGTCAAATCCAGCCTCGCCATCAACCGTTCCATTGGAACCTTGCGGTACTCGCGTTCCTCTCCCACCAGCTTCGGCACTACTTGTGGCGGCTTGAGGCCGTGGCTTCGAAGTCCCGCCTTGTACTCTGCCATCAGCGAACGCGGAGCCAGCCCTTGCATGCAGGAGTACATCTCGCACAGTCCGCAGGATGAGCAGAAGAACGTGTTAACAAAAATGTCAGGCTCCTGCACGTCCTTGCAGGTTGCCGCACGCATGAATAAATGTGGCTGGATTGGATGGCCGAGACGGTTTCTCGGACACAAATCCGTACACATCGAGCACTGACAGCAGCATGCCGCCGCGCGCTTTAAGTCGATGGACGTTTTCTTGCGCTTCTTCTGCACGATTAAATGATCCTCGGGAAGCACCAACACGGCGTTGGTCGTCTTCGTCACCGGCTGCGAACCGCTGCCAATGAAGCCCATCATCGGCCCGCCGATAAAGTACACCGGATTCTTGGTCGTCGCCGCACCAGCCAGGCTCACCGTCTCCTCGATGCTCGTCCCAATCGGCACGCGCACGGTCACGGGATGCTCCACCTCTGCCACCACGGATACCAGTTTGTCCACTACCGGGACGTTCTGGTTCATGGCACGGTACACGTTGTAAACGGTCTCCACGTTGAACACGGCCACTCCGCATTCAATTGGCAGGCCGCCCGGCCTTACGACCTTCTTCGTCACTTCATAAATCAGGACTACTTCGTCGCCCGCCGGATACACTTCATCGAGAAGCCCCAGACGCACCTCGGGATAAGTGCCGATGACCGCGTTCAACGCGTCAATCGTCTTCGTGTACGCCTTCTTGATTCCGATAATGACTTCCTTCGCGCCGACCGCCTCTCCAATCAGGTGAAACGTATCGACAATTTCCTGCGCGTACTTTTCCAGCAATTGCCTATGTAATCTCAGAAGTGGCTCACACTCCGCACAATTCAAGATAATCGTGTCCGCGTTCTCATTCAACTTGGCGTACGTCGGGAAACCGGCACCACCGGCGCCGACCACCCCGCCCTGCTGCATGATTCGGCTTAATTCTTTCATGTCCATAATCTTTTACTCCAGTCCTGTCCCGTCGTCAATAATTCCAACAATCGCGGCATCAATTGGCGCGTCCTTCATGCCGGTTCCAATCCTGGCCGCGCTGCCTTGCGCCACCAGCACGTATTCGCCGATTCCGGCACCAATCTTATCAATTGCAATGATTTGCTTGGCACCGTTTTGCATATGCTCCAATATGTCAACAATCATGAATTTATTGCCGACCAGGTTGTCGCTTTTTCGTGTTGAAACAACACTTCCCGTCACTTTTCCTATCAGCATGGCAGGATCCTCACGGTATCGCCCGTCGCAATCTTGGCCGCGTTCGCCTCGTCGGTGTCAATGTGCATCTCCAGGGTGAAGCTTTCATCCACGCGGATTTGCACGTGGTTGAACACCGTCCCGCGCTCATTGTCCGCTTTCACGGAAACGATGTCGCCGTCATGCACGCCGGCAGCCATCGCGTCCTTCGGCGCCATGTGAATGTGCCTCTTGGCGATGATGCAACCCTCCTTCAAGTAAATGACACCCCTCGGCCCCACTACCGCGACCGAAGCCGAGCCGACAATGTTGCCCGACTCGCGAATCGGCGCCTTCACGCCGAGGCGGATGGCATCCGTCGCGGAAACCTCCACCTGCGATTTGCCCCGAACCGGTCCCAAAATCCGAACGTTCTCAATCGCCCGCAGTTTCAATCCCACGATGGTCACGGTCTCATTGGACGCATATTGCCCGCCCATCAGTTCCTTTTTCTTCGTGAGCTGGTAGCCTTCCCCGAACAACGCCTCCACATGCTCCTGCGTCAAGTGGACGTGTCTTGCCGACACGCCGACCGGCACCATGTATCCGCCGTCCTCGGAACCCTTCTGTTTTTCTATGGTCTCCAATACCAGTTTGGTAATCAGAGCGATGTCTTTATTTTCCATAATGATTCTCCTTACTCGTTGTTACCATTGACGGCCTGAGGCCGCGACGGTAACTACTCGCTACCACGTAAGCGGGCGGGGCGGCCAAGAAACCTCGCCGGGTCTTCGCCCCCGCCCTCCTCCAACCTTACTCGATTGCCGGAAGAATCTTCTCCACGTCGGTATGCGGCCTCGGGATGACATGGGTCGCAACCAGCTCGCCAAGCCTGCCGGCCGCCTCGGCGCCGGACTCCACCGCCGATTTCACCGCGCCTACGTCGCCGCGAACCATGACTGTTACCAAACCGGAACCAATCTTCTCCGTTCCCACCAATACGACGTTCGCCGCCTTGAGCATGGTATCCGCCGCCTCAATCGATGCTACCAAACCTCTTGTTTCAACCATTCCTAATGCTTCTTGTGACATTCTTTTTTCCTCCTTCGGGATTTGTTTTGTTAAGATTGCCTGCTCCGCCGTCGTCTGCACGCTTTCCGCCTGGATACGTTCCACCCGGGCCGCCCGCGCGCTTTCCTTCCGGGTCGGCTGAACCGCCTGCGCGTTTTCCGCCGCAGCCGCCTTTTGCGCGCTCTGGCGCACCCGCTGGACAGTCTTGGCCGGAGCCTTGGCCGTTGTCGCCTTCGTCGTCTTTTTCGTGGATGCAGCCGTACTTTTCTTTGCCGCGTCTGCCGTCTCGGGGTTTTTCTTCTTACGTCCCCGGCCCGTCGGCTTCTTCTCTTCCGCCATGTCACTGCCTCCCTCTAACTTACTCTGTTGTTACTGCCATTGATGATTTTCAAAATCTCTTCGTGGGGGTTGGGGATGACCACGTACGCGGCGGGCTTCTTAATCCCGCCCGTCGCCGCGGCCTCAATGGCCTCCGTCACCGCGGACACGTCTCCCCGGACGATGACCGTCACGAGCCTTCCACCCAGCTTTTTCTCCCATGTGACGAGTTCCACTCCGGCGGTCTTGCACATAATGTCAATTGCCACCACCGCCGCCGTCACACTCGGGATTTCAAAAAATCCATACGCCTGTCCCATGAGGCACTACCTCCCTTAGACGGTCGGGAGAATCTTCTCCACATCGTTGTGCGGTCTCGGAATGACATGGGTCGCAACCAGCTCGCCAAGCCTGCCGGCGGCATCCGCGCCCGTCTCAACCGCCGCCTTCACGGCTCCCACGTCTCCGCGTACCATGACCGTCACGAGACCGGAACCAATCTTCTCCGTTCCCACCAGCGTGACCTCCGCCGCCTTCGTCATCGCGTCAGCCGCCTCGATTGCAGCCGTAAGTCCTCTTGTCTCCACCATTCCCAATGCTAACTGTGCCATTTTCTTGTCCTCCCTAAACTTCTTTTATGAATTTTTTATTTGGTTTTCCTTTATCCAAGCCGCTTAGCTTCAACATCTTTTCCGTATCCCCGGTCGGTCTCGCGATTTCGTATTCATTCACGACTCCCGCAAGCTCGTTCGCCCTCGTCCTCGCCGCCTCCAAGGCAGCCGTCACGTCCGCGACGTCCCCGCGGAACTTGATCATCACGATGACCGGGACGGGTAACGCGTCCGCATTCGCCGGCTTGTTTTTGTCGAAGGTCTCAAGCCTTACGTTTCCCGCCTTGCACCCGGCATCCGCCGCCGCAAACGCGGTCGCCAGCCCAAACACCTCCAACATGCCTACCGCTTCTTTCATAATACGTCACCTACTTATTTACGATGGCAATCTTTAAGCCTTCCTGTTTCAAGTTCGTCACGTGTGCCTCGTTAATTTGCTCCAACGGGAACTCATGCGTAATCAAATCATCCATCGGAAGCCCGATTGCCTTGGCTCTTTTCAAGAAATCGAAAGTGGTCGCGTAGTCCCTCAAGGTGTATACCCAGGAACCGACCGTCGTGATTTCCTTCGAACAGATGTCAAAGTGTGGATTGATGGTCGCGTCCCCGCCGTTAATAAAGAATCCCAGTTCGCAAAGCCCGCCGCCGTTGCGGATGAACTTATAAATGTTCGCGTGGGCGATTGGCGAACCGGTGCACTGGAACGCAAAATCGGCCAAATATCCGCCGAACGCGTCCTTCACCGCTCCTGAAAGCGCCTCGATGCCTTTGTGCTCCATGAAATTCACGGACTTCTCCGCGCCCATCTTCTTGGCAAAATCAAGTCTCTGCTGGTTTCCATCCACCGCCACGATGTTCTCGATGCCCATCGTGCGCAGAACCGCGATACAAATCAGGCCAATCGGTCCGCAGCCTTGCACGACCACGCGGCTGTTGAACCTTAAGATGCCCGTCGTCTTCGCCCGCTCCACCGCGTGAATCAAAACCGCGCATGGCTCAATCAGGATGCGGGACTTCAAGTCCAAGTCACTTACGTTGAATATCGTGGAGCCTTCCCTGACCAGTATGTAGTCGGAAAACCAACCGTTCAAATGAATGTCGTCATCCGGCAGAAGCCCGTACACGTCCGCGCCGCCGACATTCTTCTTATTTAAATCAAACATCTCGATGTCCGGGTCGTCCTTGAAAATCATGCAGGTAACGACTTTGTCACCGACCTTCAACGGCTTTCCGGCGCTGTCCTTCTTTACGTTCTTGCCCATCTTGACGATTTCGCCGGTTCCCTCGTGTCCCAGGGCGACCGGTATTAATCCGAACGGGTCACGCTTGAACTCGTGCGCGTCCGTTCCGCAGACTCCGCAACCCTCTACCTTGACCAAGACGTCCCCGTCCCCAAGCTCCGGTATCGGGAACTCCTTGATGTCATAATGCTCCAAAGCCGTCAGCATGGCGACACGTGCCGTCTTCGGAACCGCCTGGCTTTCCGCCCTGGCCGCCGCCGGAGCCGCCGTCTGCGAGCCGAGCATCTGCTCCAAGACTTGCTTTACGACAGCTTCCACATTTGCTGAATTCATTTCCATTTTAATATTCCTCCCTTACTTACCGTATGCATAGACTTTCAGTCATTACACAGCGTCTTCTCTTCGTGAAGGTGCTTGCGCTCGTCAGACCCTCGCCGGTACGGCTGGCTATCGTAAAGGTACAAAAACCTTCGCCGCCAAAACCGAGTGCCGCATAGGATGGCCCGTTCTTCACCAAGATTGCCGTGTCAATCGCCTTGGCGTACTTCGTGATGTTGTCAATGTTTTTGGAATGAATGTGCGCGGAATGACGGTTGCCATGTTCCAGCCACACTGCCTGCTCCACCGCGTCGTCAAAGTCTTTCGCCCTCACGACGCCAAGAATCGGCATCATCAATTCCGTGGTAATCAACGGGTGCTCCTTCGGCCCTTCGAAAGTGATGCAACGGACGTTGTCCGGTACCGTCACTCCTATCATGGACAACAAGGTCTTGGCATCCCTTCCGACACACTTCCGATTCAGTCTTCCGTCTTTTAAAACAACCGCCGTCAACTTATCCTGCTCCTCCTTCGAAGCCAGGTAGCAGCCCTGTTCGCTTACCATGTAGTGCATCAGCTCGTCCACCACGGAGTCCACCGCCACGATTTCCTTCTCGGCAATGCACGGAAGGTTATTGTCAAACGTACAACCATTGACGATGTCCTGCGCCGCCTTGCGAATGTCCGCGGTCTCGTCCACCAATGCCGGCGGATTGCCCGCTCCCGCGCCGATTCCCCTTCTTCCTGAAGAAAGAACCGCCGTCACGACTCCTGGTCCTCCGGTCGCCGCAATCAGTTGAATCGCCTTATGCTTCATCATCACGTTACTGCTCTCCAGCGTCGGCTTCTCGACCGTACAAGCAATGTTGTCCGGCCCGCCCGCCTCCAACGAAGCCTCGTTCAGCAAATTGATGGCATAAATGGACGTCTTGATGGCCGCCGGATGCGGGTTGAACACGACCGTGTTGCCGCCGGCCAGCATCCCGATGGTATTGCAAAGCACCGTCTCGCTCGGGTTCGTACACGGGGTGATTGCCCCGATGACCCCGAACGGCCCCATCTCGATCAAAGTCAGTCCTTTGTCTCCCGACCAGGCGGTGGTCGTGATGTCCTCCGTGCCCGGAGTCTTCTCCGCCACCAGTTGATGCTTCAAAATCTTATGTCCGACATTTCCCATGCCGGTCTCCTGTACTCCCATCCGCGCGAGAATCTCCGCATGTTCCTTGATTTTTGCGCGAATGTTGGAAATAATCTGTTCTCTCTGATCCATGGACATGCGGCATACGATTTTCTGCGCCTTCCGTGCCGCCGCGATGGCATCGTTCATATCCCTGAACACGCCGTGACCATCGGTGACGTCCGAAGAAATCTGCAGCTTCGCCATAACTTCCTGCACGATGTCCTGAACCATCTGTTCATTTACAGACACGATTGTTACCTCCTTACTATGAGCACTTAGTGCCTGTGTTTCAGGCACTTACGTGCGAGTGTACTCCGCGTACCTTGGCGAGGTTTCCCACGAGCTAGTTACGCGGAGTTTCCTCTTGCCATGAGGTGTCTTCAAAACATTTTTTTCCATAGGCCGCGAGATGGGTATCCTCATCGGCACTTCCCCCGCTTACGCCTATCGCCCCGACAATCCGTCCTTCCACCTCCAGCGTTTCCCCGCCACCAAATATCACGATTTTTCCTCCGTTCGTGAACTGGATGCCATATAACGACCCTCCCGGCTGACAAAGCGTCCCCAACCTTTGTGTTGACATCTTGAGGCTCGCCGAAGTAAACGACTTATTTAACGCGATATCGAAACTTGCAATATAGGCCC
Source organism: Lachnospiraceae bacterium (assembly GCA_910574865.1). Lineage (GTDB taxonomy): Bacteria > Bacillota > Clostridia > Lachnospirales > Lachnospiraceae > Schaedlerella. The sequence continues at coordinate 230,822 of CAJTDN010000002.1, forward strand.
CGTCCATGCTCTGCACCGACACCGGCCGGCCAGCCGCGTCCGCCACGGCGACCACGACGGACAATCCCATCTGCTCCGCCTGGCCCTGCACCTTTTCAATCAGCGCGTTGGCTTTGGCCAAAGTCATTTTCCCGTCCTTGCATTTACAAACATGACCCGGCTCCTTCTGCAGGCGCTTACCATGTTCCGCCCCCTGGCCTTGCCCCGGAGTCTGGCGCTCGTCCAGCACCGCGCGCACGATTTTCGCAATTTCTTGTTCGTTCATCGCCTTACATTCCCAACTGCTCCATGACCTTCTTGGTGATGGACGCTACCAAGTCGGCATCGTCGGCCGCCGGAGCGGACGCGCTCTTGCCACAAGAACCGCTGCAGGAATGGCAGCTCGGCTTTCCCGCTTTCGCGTTCGGGCAAAGGTTCGCCGGATGCTTACCTTTCATGCCGAACTGTCTCCTGATTTCGTACAAGTCCTCGACCTGCTGCGGGGAGAACTTCTGCGGCTCGCCGAGCATCTTGGACTGATAAAGCAACTGTGCGTAAAACTCGACGGATTCCATCTTGTGGTACGCGTTTAACAAAGAGTCGGAATAGGAAAGTGCCCCGTGGTTTTCAAGCAAAACGGCATCGAAGTACTGAAGGTACTCGCTTACCGCGTCCGGAATCTCCATCGTGGACGGACGGCCATACTTGGCAATCGGAACACACCCAAGCGCGATGACGGCTTCCGGCATGATTGGCTCCGTCAGCGGAATGCCGCAGATGGCGAACGTCGTCGCGTACAGTGGATGTGCGTGCACGACCGCGTTCACGTCCGGCCTTTCCTTATAGACGCGCATGTGCATCTTGATTTCGGATGACGGCTTGAAACCTTTGTTGGCCTGAATCACGTCGCCGTTCTCGTCTACCTTGCAGATGTACTCCGGCGTCATGAATCCTTTGCTGACGCCGGTCGGCGTGCACAAAAACTCGTGGTCATTGAGCTTTACGGAAAAGTTTCCGTCATTTGCCGCGACCATTCCGCGCATATACACGCGCTTGCCGATTTCGCACATTTCTTTTTTGATTTCGTACTCGTTTTGCATGTTCTTTTCCTCCTGAATATTGCAAAATTTTGTTCTCGGTTCGGCATCATGGCCTTTTCGCCCCTTTTTGCCCAAAACCTTTTAGTTATACTCGCGGCAGATTAATCTGACGCTCAATATACCTTTATGATGGCACCTTTTCGTCATTCTTCTCCCACGGCAGGACGTCCCCTTCTTCCTTCAGGTGCCTCAGAATCTCGGGAATCCCCTCATATGTCTTGGAATCCACATGGAAAATCTTTTTGCATCCCGCCAGCCGAAGCCACCGCTCGGCACGCGAAACGTCCGCCTTCTCATCATGAATCTTGGTGACAATTCCGATGACTTCCCGGTTACACATCGCCGTGCAGCACGGCGGATACAGCGAATACGGTTCGGTCGCCGACAAAAGCAGCCCGACCACGTCCGCCTCATAAGAATACAGCGCCAACGCGTAACCCAAATGTTTCGTCTGCGCGTATTCTCCCGGCGTGTCGATAATGACGTCGAAGTGATTCACATACTGTGTCTTGTGATACTTGATTTTTTCTCCTTTTAATGCCTGGGTCAGCGTCGTCTTGCCACACTCGCTCCTGCCCATCAATACTATTTTCCTCATACTGTCAGGTCCTTGTAATCTCGCACACGGAGAATCCCATCTTGTCCTTCGCATATTCGAGCACCGCCCTCGTGGCGGCCTCGACCTCGGAAATGGAACCGGTCACAATCAGTGTCCCGCTGAAGCGGTCTACGAATCCAAGTTCGATTCCCGCCGACTTGATGGCAATGTCCCCCGCGATAATGGCCGTTTCCGCCGGACTGATGGTCAGTACGCCGATGGCCGACTTACTGTATTCCACCCTCGGGTCAAGCCCCAGCTTTTCATACAGCGTGATGTCCGGACTGGCAATCAAGTGAGCAATGGTAATCTCTTTGCCCGGCACCAGTTCCTGCACGATACGGCTCGGCATCAATTCCTCTCCCACTTGTCGTCACCCTCCTATCTGGCACTCCACGCCGGAAACTTCTTTTGCGGCTTTGAGCAATTCCCTCATTTTTTCATTGGCCGGCGGCTCCACGTCCCCCATCAGGTATTCTCTCCCAAGGCCGGTATATTTATCCTGCCCGAGCCTGTGGTAGGGAAGCAGGTGCAGCCTTCGGACGTTCACAAGCTTTTTCGTGTATGCCGCGATGTCCCTGATTTCCTCCGGCGTGTCGTTGAATCCCGGAATGACCGGCACGCGGATGCTAAGCTCCGTCTCATGGGAAGCCGCGATTTTCACCGCGTTCTCAAGCATCAGCTCGTTCGACCTGCCGGTAAACTCTTTGTGTTTCACGGGATCCATGTGCTTGATATCCAGCAAATACTGATCCAGATACGGGAGAATGCCCTCTATCGTCTCCCATTTCGCACATCCCATGCTCTCCATCGACGTGTTGATTCCCCGATCCTTCGCCGCCCGAAGAAGTGCCTTCGCGAACTGCGGCTGGCATAGGCTCTCGCCGCCCGAAAGCGTCATCCCGCCCCCGGTTCTACGGTAATACGGCCTGTCCCTCTCGACCGTCTCCATCACCTCGGCCACCGTCACGTCACGTCCGATCACCTTCGGCTTTCCCTGCACCATCATCGTCTGGATGGCATATTCCTGGGACTCCGGATTGCAGCACCACCGGCACCGCAGCACGCACCCTTTCAAAAACACGATGGTGCGGATGCCGTTTCCGTCATGGATGGAATACCTCTGAATGTCAAAGATACGTCCCTTTGTGTTCAAATATTCTTCCATATTAAAAGCCCTGCTCCGTCCTGCGGATGATGTCGTCCTGCAAGGACTTGGACAATGTCGTAAACAATGCACTGTATCCCGCCACACGTACGACTAAATGCCGGTACTGCTCCGGATGTGCCTGCGCGTCCAAAAGCGTCTCCCTGTCTACGACGTTAAACTGCATGTGACTGCCCTTCTGGTCAAAGTAGGAACGAATCAATCCGACAAAATTCTCCAAACCGTCCTTGCCGCTAAGTGCTGACGGATGGAACTTCTGATTAAACAGCGTTCCGTTGGATGCAATGTAATGATCCAATTTGGAAACCGAATTGGCCGCCGCGGTCGGGCCGTTCACGTCCTTTCCTGATGTCGGGGAAACCCCGTCCGCCACCGGCGTGTGGGCCAGCCTTCCGTCCGGCGTCGCTCCGGTCTGCTCTCCTAACGGAACGTTTGCCGATACCGGATAAAGTCCGGCCTGGAAGCGTCCGCCCCTCGGATTGTAGTAGCGCTCCACCGGCTTCGTGTAAGTATAGGCCGCCTCTCTGGCAAACTCGTCAATCTCGTCCACGTCGTTACCAAACTTCGGCACGTTCTCGATCAATTCCAAAATCCGCTCGCCCTCGGCCTTCACCTTCGGAGACTCGCTCGCCTCCTTCACGGATTTGAAAATCGCCGCGATTTCATTCTCGCCGACTTCGCGTCCGCCCTCCTGCATCGCCCTGGCAATCCGAGTCACCATGTAGGCCGCGTCCTCCGCCGCCAGGCCCCTGCCATAATTCAGGGCCAACATGCCCTTAAGTTCCTTCATGGTCACTTTCTTTTCTTCGTAGACCAGCTTCTTGACCGCATACAGCGAATCCGTCACGTTGGCGATGCCAAATCCCTGAGGCCCGCTGAAGTTGTACACCGCCCCGCCCTCCTCGAAGGTCTTGCCGGACTTCATGCAGTCGTCCACCATCGCCGACAAGAACGGAAGCGGACACCTCTCGGCATGCGCCATGTCAATCGCGTTGTCCGCGTTGACCATCAGCTTGATGGCATATTCCATCTGAATCTTGTAAGCGCGATAGAACTCTTCGAAGGTCGCCATCTTTTCCACGTCTCCGGTCTGCGGTCCTACCTGCGCCCCCTTGTCCATGCCATTGGAAAATACCAGTTCCAACGGACGGCACATATTGAAGAACGCCGCATCATGCCAGCCGCAAGTCTTTCCTGCCTTCTGCGGTTCCACGCAGCCGATGATATTGTACTCACGCGCGTCTGCAAGCGTCAACCCGCGGCTCATCAAGGACGGAATGATGACCTCGTCGTTGTAATAAGCCGGCAATCCGATACCCGTGCGGGTCAATTCGGCCGCCTTGACCAAGAACTCATGCGGCGAGCCGTTCCAAACGCGAACGGAGAACGACGGCTGCGGCAAGAACACGTGGTGGCAGGCTTGAATACACATGAACGACAAATCATTCGTCACGTCGATGCCCTCCGCATTCTGTCCGCCTGCAATCAAATTCTGGAACAGGCCATAACCGGCAAAGCCTTCCGCCGACGCGGCATCACGGCATTTGCTCAAATCGTTCATCTTGACCCAGATGCAGTCCATAAGCTCTTGTGCGAACTCCCTCGTAATCTTCCCTGCATCAATATCCTTCTTATAATAAGGATACATGTACTGGTCAAATCGTCCCGGTGAAATTGAATGTCCGCTGGACTCAATCTGTAAAAGCTGCTGTACGAACCAGAATGACTGGCAAGCCTCATAAAAGCCCGTCGCTCCTTTTTCCGGGACATTGGCGCAATTCTGCGCGATTTGCAAAAGTTCCCGCTTCCTCGTCGAATCCGTGCACTTCTCCGCTTCCTCAAGTGCCAGTCTGGCGTAACGCCTCGCATATGTAATTGCCGCGTCACAGCTCATCATCATGGCCTGAAGGAGCCTTGATTTCTTCTGGTAATTGGCATCCGTGATACTGCACTTCGCCAACTCTTCCCCGGCTTTCGCCTTGATGCCGCCGAAGCCAATCTCCAGCACTTCCCAGTACTTGACAGTCACATGGCCGACACCGTTGTAAAAATAGTTGCCCGGCGTGAACATGTTGTGTTCCATCGCCAGCAGGGTCTCCGGTTCCATGTAGGCAGTCGCCAGCTCGCTGCTCGTCTTCCCCTTCCAATACTTGTCCGCCTCAAGAAGTTCCTTCTTCGCCCGCTCGGAAATATGGAACGGGTCGGCACTGCGCGTCTCCAGCGTCTCGAATTCGCCCTCAAGCCACTCATAAGAGAACTCCGGATATGTCTGGCAACTGTGCGGCGCAATCGTCGTGCTGCCGACAATCAATTCCAATGGCCGGATCACGATTGGAATGTTCTCCAAAATGTGGGCAAATGCCTTCGCCCTGCGGATGACCATCGGCTCGTTCTCCGTCTGCTTATACGACTCGGTAATCAAAACCGCACGGGCGGACTCGACTTCCGGGGTCTTCTCAAACAGATGCGCCACCAGCTGCGGAATCCGGTCTGACTTTGGAATGTCTGTACTGTCATAGGTGTATAATCCCATCTTCATTGTCTCCTTTCTATATGCACACGTCACGATACGCATATAAATTCCCCCGGTGAGTCGGCACGCCCCGTCCAAAAAACCCCAAAAGCTCCAAGTTTCCTAAAAGCAAGTCGAAATGCCCCTTGTCGCGAATTCGAATCCGCACGACGGGGCACGAGGTTCAACGACGGCAATCCCATCCCACCTAGTTACCGTTATTATACTTCATGCAGTCATGAAAGTCAACATGATTCAACATATTTTTTATTGCTTTCACAAACAAATCCCACGCAAATCCACATTTCTAATGTTGGTTTTTATTGTTGTTTGTTTTTTACCCGATTCGTACTCCTATCACGCCCTTTGGAACCCGCCCTCTTTTTAAATTTCATTTCCCCCACATCATTTTTTAGTTGACAAATTCACAAATGCATAGCATACTAAAGCCATCGCATGGAATTTATACAATTTATATTAAGGATATTATGATGATGCCAGGTTCGAAAGGTCATGCATGGCTTTGCATTCCTCATGAAAGGTTGGATATACTTATGACACAGATAAAATTTGACATACACACCCATACGATTGCCAGCGGGCACGCCACCACCGCCACGATTACCGACATGGCGAAAGCGGCGGCGGCCCGGAACTTGAAGCTGCTCGGCATTTCCGACCACGGCCCGGCGACCGCCGGCGGCGGACGCGCTTCATACTTTCGCTCCCTCCACCTGTCACAAAAAAAACGCCTCGGGGTGGAGATGCTTTATGGCGCGGAAGCCAATATTTTAGATATGGACGGGCATTTAGATTTAGACGACGACATACTGGCCACGCTCGATTACGTCATTGCCAGCATGCACCGGCCGGTCATCAGGCCAGGCACCATCGAAGAAAACACGCGTGCCTACGTCGCGGCAATGAAAAATCCGCATGTAAGTATCCTCGGGCATTGTGACGACGTCAAGTTCCCGGTTGACTATGAAGCCATCGTCAAGGCAGCGGCGGAACACCACGTGCTACTCGAAATCAACGAAAGCTCCTTGAAGCCGGACGGCTATCGCGGCGATACCCGTTTCAACAATTTGATGATTTTGAACTTGTGCAAACATTTTCAATATCCAATCCTGCTGTCGAGCGACAGCCATGGACCGAAACGGTTAGGAGATTTCACGTATTCGCTGGAATTGTTAAAAAAGGCGGAGTTTCCAGACTCGCTGGTGTTAAATTACTCCATGGATAAGTTGAAGAAATGGATTGGAAAGTGAAACGGGAGCCACCCGACAAGTGGCTCCCTTCCTTTATTTCCTATACTTCTATTTCCGTTTTGCCTACATGGGACATCCCGGCACTACCACATCCGGCCTTCGGCCATGCACGGCAGCCTTACATCATCCCCATGCCGCCACCGCCGGCCGGCATGGCGGGCGTGTCTTCCTTGATCGTGGACACGACGGATTCCGTGGTCAAAAGCGTGGAAGCAACGCTGGTCGCGTTCTGCAGCGCGCTCCTCGTCACCTTGGCCGGATCCAGGATGCCTTCCTTCACCATGTCCACATAAGCTTCCTTGTATACGTCGAAGCCCATTCCCGGCTCGGACTCCTTCACCTTGTTGATGATGACCGCACCTTCCAATCCCGCGTTGTTGGCGATGTGGTACAACGGGGACTCCAGTGCTTTCAAAATAATCTGTGCCCCGGTCTTCTCGTCGCCTTCCAACGTCTCTGCCATCTTGGCCACTTCCTTCGCCGCATGGATATATGCGGAACCACCCCCCGCGATGATGCCTTCCTCCACGGCCGCGCGGGTCGCGTTCAAAGCGTCCTCCATGCGCAGCTTGGATTCCTTCATCTCCGTCTCGGTCGCGGCGCCGACACGAATCACGGCAACGCCACCAGCCAACTTGGCCAGTCTCTCCTGCAATTTCTCCTTATCAAACTCGGAGGTCGTCTCCTCGATGCCCTTCTTAATCTGCGAAACCCTGTCGGCAATGGCCTGCTTGTCGCCACAGCCGTCCACGATGACGGTATTTTCTTTCTGCACCTTCACGGACTTCGCACGGCCAAGCATGGAAAGCTCCGCCTCTTTCAAATCCATGCCAAGTTCCTCGGAAATCACCTGGCCGCCGGTCAGAATCGCGATGTCCTGCAGCATCTCTTTCCTTCTGTCGCCATAGCCCGGTGCTTTCACGGCCACGACGTTGAACGTGCCGCGCAACTTGTTGACAATCAGGGTTGTCAACGCCTCGCCTTCGATGTCCTCGGCGATAATCAAAAGTCTCGCGCCGCTCTGCACGACCTGCTCAAGCAACGGCAAAATGTCCTGGATATTGGAAATCTTCTTATCCGTAATCAAGATGTACGGATCTTCCAAAACGGCCTCCATCTTCTCCATGTCGGTTGCCATATATGCAGAAATGTAACCGCGGTCGAACTGCATGCCTTCCACCAAGTCAAGCTCGGTCTGCATCGTCTTGGACTCCTCAATCGTGATGACGCCGTCGTTGGAAACCTTCTCCATCGCGTCCGCCACCATCTGGCCGACCTCGTCGTCACCGGAAGATACCGCCGCCACCCTGGCAATCTGCTCCTTGCCGGTCACCTTGCTGCTCATGCTGGCAATGGCCTCCACCGCGCAATCCGTCGCTTTCTTCATGCCCTTGCGGAGCACGATCGGGTTCGCGCCCGCAGCCAGGTTCTTCATGCCGGCGTTTACCATCGCCTGTGCCAGGACGGTCGCCGTCGTCGTGCCGTCTCCGGCCACGTCGTTCGTCTTGGAAGCGACCTCGCGGATCAGCTGCGCCCCCATGTTCTCGAACCCGTCTTCCAGTTCGATTTCCTTCGCGATTGTCACGCCGTCGTTCGTAATCAACGGTGAACCAAAAGACTTATCCAGAACAACGTTCCTTCCCTTCGGTCCGAGCGTCACCCTCACGGTGTCCGCCAACTGGTTCACGCCACTTTCCAGTGCCGCACGCGCCTCAGCGCCATATTTAATTTCCTTTGCCATGATAATCTCCTCCAGTCTTTTCTTAAATCTCCATTCATTCTCTAACCATCCACACTCTTGCCGACAAGTTCCTCACTCATCAAACCTTTTACTGGTAACTCCTTTGCCGGCCAGGTTCTGCCGTCATCTTAACGGTCATTCTTCCACGATGGCCAAAATGTCGCCCTGCTTCACCACGATATACTCCTCGCCGTCAAGCTCCACGTTCGTCCCGGCATACTTGGAATAAATCACCTTGTCACCCACTTTAACCTGCATCGTCACTTCTTTTCCATCTATCACTCCGCCCGGTCCTACGGCGATGACCTCCGCCTCCTGGGGCTTCTCCTTTGCCTGCCCCGGAAGAACGATGCCGGACTTCGTCGTCTCTTCTGCCTCTAACTGCCTTAATACAATCTTATCACCCAATGGTACTAACTTCATTGCAATTCCTCCTTTAATTAATTGTTGTTAGCACTCAATCACTTTGAGTGCTAAACACTAGATATAAAATAGCACTCCACCAGCCATTTGTCAACAGAGTTTGTTATTTTTTATAATTAGTTTATAAAATAGCTACCGTCACCGTGCACCACCGCTCTCCGACGCGCTATAAAACCCGTCCTCTATCCGAAACACCAGCATGTTGCCTTCTTCCGACTGAAACCGCTCCTTCACGACGCCCGTGCAGTACAATACCTCCTTCTTCGTCGAAATATGGCACCCATACCTCGCGTCCAGGGAAATCACCGTCAAATCATTTTCCTTCAACTTCAGGTAGATGTAATCATCCTCGACGTCGTACCTATGCACCTTGCAGTGACGTATCGTGTTGTCAAAAATCGCGTCCGCAGAAATGATTTTCACCATCTGCAGGCTTACCGGGCTTCCCTCGTACATACCAGAACACTCCTTTTATTCCTCTCTTTTTAGCTTGTCCAACTCCGCGAACACATAATCATTCAAAACCTTTATATATGTACCCTTCATGCCCGAAGAGCGCGATTCAATCACCCCGGCGCTCTCGAACTTACGCAACGCGTTCACGATTACGGAGCGGGTGATGCCCACGCGGTCGGCAATCTTGCTGGCCACGAGAATCCCCTCCGTCCCGTCCAGCTCCTCGAATATGTGCACGATGGCCTCAAGTTCCGAAAATGACAACGTGCTGATGGCCGATTGCACGACATGCTCCCTGCGGGACTCTTCCGCGCTCTCCTCGTTTACCGAACGCAACATCTCCAGGCCGACCACGGCCGTCCCGTACTCGCTCAAAATGATATCGTCAATCTCGAACATGTTCGCCTGGCGGTAGAGGAACAGTGTCCCCAGCCTCTCCCCGGCAATGTCAATCGGCGTGATGATTGCCTGGTAACCCCTTGCCGAATCCGCAGAAAATCCGAGCGTCTCCAAGTTGACGTTTTCCTTCGTGGACAAAACGCTCAGGAGGCGCTCGTTCAGCATCTTGTCCACATGGCCACCGACATTTTCCGTAAGCAGCTCGTCAAGCTTCTTTACCTTGACGCTCCTTCCCACGCCCAAAACCTTTCCTTTCTTGCTGATTACCAACACGTTCGACTCCAAAATCTCGGTCAACACGGCGCAAATGTCATTGAATACCACTTTGCTGGAATTATTGTTATGCAGCAATTTGTTAATCTTTCTCGTCTTATCTAATAACTGTACACTCATTACTTTCCTCCATTTTCAAATTGCACACACAATTTTTTTAAAACTGCCAATTTATCTTATATTATCACACAATTCAAGAATTGGCAATCGTTAATTGATTCCTTCCTTTTTCTTCTTATTGTCGACATAACCACAAGACTCGTCGGCACAAACCAGCTTGTTTCCCCTCTCCAGCATGTAACCGCCACACTGGGGGCATTTTTCCTTGGAAGGCTTCTGCCAGGACATGAAGTCGCACTCCGGGTTGTCCTCGCACCCAAAATATCTCCTGCCCTTCTTCGTCTTGCGGATTACCAGTTCCTTCCCGCATTTCGGGCAAGGGATTCCTATTTTTTCCAGATATGGCTTGGTATTGCGGCATTCCGGGAATCCCGGGCAGGCCAGGAACTTCCCATGTGGCCCGTATTTGACGACCATGTTGCGCCCGCATTCTTCACAGACGACATCGGTCACCTCATCCGCGATTTTCACGCTCTCCAACTCCTTCTCGGCAACCTGCACGGCCTCCTCCAAGTCGGGGTAGAAATTGCGCACGACTTCTTTCCATTCCACGCGCCCCTCCGCGATCATGTCCAAAAGCCCTTCCATGTTGGCCGTAAAATTGACGTTCACGATGCTCTGGAATGACTGCTTCATGATATGGTTGACCACCTCGCCAATCTCCGTGATATAAAGGTTCTTGCCCTCCTTCGTGATATAGCGGCGGGCCAATATCGTGGAAATCGTCGGGGCGTAGGTGCTCGGACGGCCTATTCCCAGTTCTTCCAAGGTCTTCACAAGGGACGCCTCCGTATAATGAGCCGGCGGCTGCGTGAAATGCTGCTTGGCCTCCATATCCTTCCTCGTCAACTTGGAATCCATACGCAGCCCGTGCACAAGCACGTTGCTCTCTTCCTTCTCCTCATCCGCCTCCGTATAGACACTGCGAAAACCCTCGAACGCCACCTTCGAAGTCGCCACCGTGAACAAATATTTTCCCGCGCCAATCTTCACCGACGTCGTCTCGTACCTGGCCGCCTTCATCCGGCTGGCGGTAAAACGCTTCCAAATCAACTGGTAAAGGCGAAACTGATCCCTGCTTAAGGAATCCTTGAGCATCGCCGGAGTCCTCGTGACGTCCGACGGGCGAATTGCCTCGTGCGCGTCCTGTATCTTTTGTTCCTTTTTCTTCGTCCCGCCCGGCGTGGCGACGTATTCCTCGCCATAAACGCTCGCGACATACTCCCTGGCCGCCGCGTCCGCTTCCTCGGAAATACGGGTGGAATCCGTACGCAGGTAGGTGATGACGCCGACCGTCCCGTTCCCTTTGACATCGATTCCCTCGTACAACTGCTGGGCGATACGCATCGTTTTCTGGGTACTGAAATTCAGCGCTTTCGCCGCCTCCTGCTGCAAAGTACTGGTCGTAAACGGCAAGGGAGCCTTGCGGAGCCGCTCGCCATTCTTAATGTCCTTGATTTGAAATTCCGCCTGTTCAATTTCCTTTAAAATCTCATCCAGTTCCTTTTGCGAGGAAATGGTCACCTTTTTCTTGTCCGTCCCATGGAACTTGGCAACGAGCGGGCGCTTCTCCCCCTCCACCTGCAAGACCGCGTCAAGACTCCAGTATTCCTTCGGAATAAAAGCATTAATCTCCTCCTCACGATCCGCCACGATCCGAAGTGCCACGGACTGCACGCGACCGGCACTCAACCCCCGCTTCACCTTGGCCCATAAAAGGGGACTGATGCGGTAACCAATCATGCGGTCGAGCTCGCGCCTTGCCTGCTGCGCGTCCACCAAATCCATGTCAATCTCGCGCGGGGATTTTAACGAGTCCTTCACCGCCTTCTTGGTAATCTCGTTGAACGTGATGCGGCGCATCTTCTTGTCGTCCAACTTCAGCGCCTCGGCCAAATGCCAGGAGATTGCCTCTCCCTCGCGGTCAGGGTCGGTCGCCAGATACACTTTGTCCGCCTTCTTGGCCTCCTTGCGCAGCCCGGCAAGAACGTCGCCTTTTCCCCGAATCGTGATGTACCTGGGTTCATAGTCATGCTCCACGTCAATTCCCAAATTGCTCTTCGGGAAGTCACGGACGTGCCCGTTCGATGCCGCGACCGTGTAGTTGCTGCCTAAAAACTTCTTGATTGTCTTTACTTTTGCGGGTGACTCCACAATCACCAGATAATGTGCCATATCTTCTACCCCTCCAGAACTAGTTTCATCATGCTAACTCCTCACATAGTGATTCTTCGATATCTGGCGGACATGCCCTTCGATTTCCAAAACCGCCAGACTCCCCAGCACCTCCTTGGCCGAAAGATGCGTTTCCTCAATCAAGTCATTTACACTTTTGGGTTGCAAACATACTGAACTATACACCATATCTTCTTTCGTTTCAAGCACTTTTTCAGTTTCCAATCTTTTTTGTGAAATATTTCCAGAAATCAGGTTTCCAGAAATTTCCAGTTCCTCAAGTAAAAGTTCCGGGGACAAGAGGATTCCGGCTCCTTGTGCAATCAGCCGGTTACACCCGCCGCTTAGCCCGCTGTCAATCGGACCCGGCAAGGCATACACGTCCCTTCCTTGTTCCAGGCCAAAATCCGCCGTAATCAGGGAACCGCTCTTTTCCTTCGCCTCCATCACCAGCACCACGTCGGACAGTCCACTGATAATCCGGTTGCGCCTGGGGAAGTGATACCCCTGCGGAGGGGTACCTGGTGGAAGTTCCGACAAAATCCCCCCTCCGCAAGCCAAAATGTCCTCATAAAGCCCGATATGTTCCTGTGGATAGCAAATGTCCACCCCGTTCCCCATCACGGCAAACGTCTTGCCCTTCCCCATAAGCGCCCCGCGATGTCCCATCCCGTCAATCCCGCGTGCCAGGCCGCTGATAACCTGCACGCCGCACTCCGCAAGCCTCCTGGAAAAATCACAAGCATACTTTTCCCCATATGGCGTGCACCTCCTCGCCCCCACGACGGCAACGCTGCACGATTGTTCATCCGGCAGGCGCCCTTTGACATAGAGTGCGTAAGGTTTGTCCGAAAGTTGGCCAAGCCTCTTCGGATACTCCCCGTCAAAAACGGTAACAAGACGTATCCCCCGCTTACACAACGCCTCGTAACGGGCAGGCACGTCCCAGTCTTTCCGCGCCTGCTTTATTGTATGGCAATCCTTTTCGTTTAAGAACGAAAGTCTCCCCAATTCTGTTTCTTCTATATAATAGGCCGCTTTCGCCGATTTCATGTGCGAGCGGAGCAAATATTTCTTCCGATCCGGCAACATCGACATCGCCGCCAGCCAATATTCATATTCCATCCCCATTCCTCATCGCCCCCAGTACTTCTTGTCCAGCGTCCGATAGCCTATCGCCTCCTGGAGGTGGACGCTCCCTATTTGCCCGGCCCCGTCCAAATCCGCGATGGTGCGGGCCACCTTGAGAATCTTGTGGTACGTACGGGCTGTCAGGCCGAGTCTGGAAAACGCCTTTTGCATCATCCGCTCCTCCTTCCCGCCCAGCGCGCAGTACCGCTTGATTTCCTTCGTCCCAAGCATGGCATTGGATAACAATTCGCTTCCGGCATAGCGGTCGTTTTGTATCGCCCTTGCCTTGCACACCCGCTCGCGGATGGCAGCCGAACATTCCTCCCTGCCCTTTCCTGCCAGGGACTCGTACCCCACCTTCGGCGCCTCCACGCAAATGTCCATGCGATCCAGGAACGGTTGGCTCAGCTTACTCAAATAGTGCTGTATCTGCCCGGGCGTGCACGTACAACGGTTCATGTCCGGATAACAGCCGCACGGGCAGGGATTCATCGCCCCCACCAGCATGAAATTGGCCGGGAACTGGTATGTCCCATGTGCGCGGGCAACGTACACCTTCCGCTCCTCCAACGGCTGCCGCAAAGCTTCCAGCACGTTCTTGGAAAATTCCGGCAACTCATCCAAAAAGAGCACCCCCTCATGTGCGAGGCTGATTTCCCCCGGCGCGGGAATCGCGCCGCCGCCCACCAATGCCGCCTTGCTGGCCGTGTGATGGACGTTGCGGAACGGCCTCTTTCGAATCAAGGGACGCTCGCTGTCAACCATTCCCAAAATGCTGTATACCTTCGTAATCTCCATGCTTTCCTCGCGCGTCATCGGCGGGAATATGGTCGGAATCCGTCGGGCGGTCATCGTTTTCCCGCTTCCCGGCGGTCCGACGAGCAACAAGTTGTGTCCCCCGGCCACGGCCACCTCCGTGGCACGCTTTACCGCCGCCTGGCCGCAAATATCAGCATAATCGGGCATCAACTCTTCCCCGCTTTCCTCCTCGTACATGTCATGGCGCCGTTCCGGCTTGATGACGCGATTTCCTACCAAATATTCCACCGCGTCCCGCAAGGTCTCCACCCCGATGACCGAGACACCCCCCACGAGCGCGCCTTCCGGCGCATTTTCCTTTGGAAGCAGACATTTTTTGACTCCATTCTCCTTCGCCTGCAAAAGAATCGGCAAAACCCCTGGCACCTTCTGCACGCGCCCGTCCAGCCCAAGTTCACCTATCACCAGCATGCCGCCGACTTCCCTTTGCCGGATTTTTCCCAAAGAGATGAGGATCGCCACCGCGATTGGAAGGTCGAATGCCGCCCCCCTCTTCTTCACGTTTGCCGGCGACAAATTAATCACCGTCCTCTTGGCCGGATAATCCAACCCCGAGTTACGGATTGCCGTGCGCACCCGCTCCGCCGCCTCCTTCACTTCCGACGAGAGGTATCCCACCATGTTAAACGCCGGAAGCCCGTTGCTTACGTCCGCCTCCACATGCACGGGTTCCACCTTCAGCCCGACAATTGATGCGGATAATACCGTGCTAAAACTCATATGCATCCTTCCTTTCCTGATAATCCGTAAACCCCTGAAAACATGGCTGAAACACCCGATTTTCGCATGTCGGCTTCCATATGGAGAAACCGCCACTTTTAGATTCACTTTGAAATCCTTGCTGCCAATGCCAGACGCGTTGGCGAACCAGATGCTTGTATCTTAGTCCATTCCATCCTAAATGTCAATCGAACATCCCTCGATTACCATATTTTGTGAATGTTTACCAAAGGACATGCGCAAAAAAGCCCCCGCCGCGCCACAAACGGCGGAAACACAAGCATTTTACATGTCAAAAGGAAAAACGCCAGGCACGACGGACACCATCCTTGTAAAACAAGTGAAATACCCCGCAGCAAGCTACGGGGCATCATAGCTTGAATGCGCAGCAAGCTGCGGGGTATTGCACCCTCGCGGCAGTCGCCAAGGTCATGCAAGCACAAGGTGAATTGCCGCTTGCGGCAAGAGAAGGTGCCCTGGGGCATGACTTTGGCTCGTTGCTCGCGGGAATAAAGAGCCGAGGGCATCCGTCATATGAAAAGAAATAAAATCGGAAAAGCACGAATTCTGTCCCCTTCTCATACACTATATCAAATGTCTTTTGAGGTGCTAGTTTGAAATCCTTTCCTCCTCCTTTATCCCCTTCGGAAGAAAAGTATTACATTCAAAAATACACCGAAGGAGATTTGCAGGCAAAACATATCCTGATTGAACGAAACCTCCGATTGGTGGCACACGTCATAAAGAAATACCAGTATCTGGAAGAAGACCCCGAAGACCTGATTTCGATTGGCACGATTGGGCTGATTAAGGCCGTGGTCACGTTCAATTCCGCGAAAGGGAACCGCCTTGCCGCATACGCCTCCAAGTGCATCGACAACGAAATCCTCATGTACCTGAGGACAAAGAAAAAAAGCAGCAAGGAAGTCTCCATCTACGAACCGATTGGCACGGACTGCGAAGGCAACGAAATCAAGCTTTATGACATTATCGAGACGGAAGAAGTCGACATCGCGGAAAAATTATTTTTACGGGAAAATATCCAGAAACTCTATGAAAAAGTGGAAACCGAACTGTCGAAACGTGAAAAACTCGTGCTAAAGATGAGATACGGCCTATACAACGGGGAAGAATACACGCAGCGGGAGATTGCCAGACAACTTGGAATCTCCCGCTCCTATGTCTCCCGTATTGAAAAAAGCGCCGTAGAAAAATTGCGGACATTTTTTTAATTCACGGGGCTGTCGGGAAATGACTGCAGGCCCACAATATATACCGTGGCGCATCCGGATTTGCCACCATATATCGTGGGTTTTCCGCATTACCCGCCCCATGAATTTCGCGCTGGTCGCGGCCGCGAAGCGGCATGATTCGTCATGCGACCGTGCGCACCATGCTACCGGGCGGTAGATTTATCTAACGTCCGGTATAAACGCCCGCCCCAATCTTCGGGCGCCACGCCCGCAACGTGTTGATGTGCGCATCTGCCCGCGCCATGTCTCCCGTTTCGGGCAGGCACTGGCATACGCTTTTTTCTTGTCATCATTAACACGGCACGAAAACCATGAATTATCAAGCAATCTTTTGTGTAAAATGACAAAATCATGCCAGCGGTTTTGGAACTTCCGGTTCAAAACAAAATGTTCCGTCCTCGTATCCCGCCTCCACTTCTGCCATTGTCAGGCTTTTCGTATAGTCTACCCCTTCGGGTGATATCAGTCCCAAATCCTTTTTTGCCCTCAGCGACACTTCTTCCGGATTCACAATCTCCCGCAATTTACGCTCAAACCACGCCAGAACATCACGATATTCTGGTTTACCTGCCAAATTTTCAAGTTCACACGGGTCTTTTTGCATGTATTCCCGTTTTCCCGTTCTTATATGTATTTTCCGCATCCGTCCTTCCTGTCCCGTCATCTAAAAAATGCAGTCCGTCAATACAGAAATTCATGAACTCCACGGAACTGACACGGGGGCTGCCTTCCCTTTTCACATAAAATGCGGCACCGTCACTTTCCTCCCCACCCGCCGTCAACGGCAAATCCACAAGAATGCGGCTCCCCCCCGGCCATATTTCGTGCCAGCCTTTCAGTTCATCCTCCGGCGTGTTGAAACGGATGCTGGAAGACGTGAATCCATGGCCGGAACCCATAATTTTCAAATAACTGATATCTATAACGACCTGCGTGGCCAGCCGATAATCCCCGACAGGAATGTAGATAACCGCCCCCGGTTTCCCCCCTTCATCTTTATCAACCTCCGCCTGCCTGTTCTTAATATCCGCGATTATACTGTTAATCACGGCTCCAATGTCCTGATGCGGATTCCCGCTGCCCCATTTTGTCACGTCGTAAAAATTTTTCTCACTCATAATGTTTCCTCCCTAACCGACCATCCTTATAATATAAGTTCCACCAAAATGCCTTTTTCCTATCTTTCTTAAGAATGACATGCATCCTTTAACCCGCACGTCATGATATCCTTTATGACCGCAGTACCCCCATATGCCCGGATACTCAACAAATTCTGCTCGCTTGGCGCAAACACGTTATTTGAGTGATTGTTCCGGTACTGATCCGTGAAAATTTCTAACGAGCTCTGATCTGAAAATACGTGCACGTCCAATCCCTTTTTTCCTTTCAAATACATCACGCTCCTTGAAACACCCTCGCTCCATCCGTCCGCGTTCGTCCTGTCCACTCTGAGTTCCGCGTTTTCAAAGTCAAACACGCAAGCCGTCTTTCTTCCGTTCCCGCACCGCAAATCCAGCTCCAACCTGCCCGCGTTCGTTTCCATGAGGTCTATTTCCATCATCAATTCAAAACAAATACCGTCCCCGGCCGAAAGCGCCACCCCATCTTCCGTCACGGCCAGTTCATCCCGGTCCCACACGTCTTTTCGTAACGCCCTGATTTCCCTGACGGGAAGAAATTGTAAAGTTCCATCACTAAGCATGCGTACTTCCCGCGGGATATTGAAAAAACCGCACCATCCCTCCTTATATGTCGGCCCCCAGTCTTTCCACTGGGGCATCCACTCCCACTCGTTGGACCATCCCACGATAATGCGTCTTCCGTCCGGAGCCTGAAAGGACTGTGGCGCATAAAAATCCAGCCCCCAGTCAATCTCCCCAGTCACACGGCAATCAAATTTTCCGGTATTATAATCAAAGTCACCCGTAAAATACACGGCCGTGTGATCCCCCGCGCCCATGGGTGAGAACGTTAACACGTACTTTTCTCCCAAAGGGTAGAAGTCCGGGCATTCCCACATGCTTCCCCATTCCCCCCGGCTCTCGGCCAGTACGCTAAAAAATTCCCAATGATACAAATCTTTAGAACGGTACAGCAACGCCTGCGCCCGATTGCCATGGCTCGCCCCGCATACCAAATAGTAAACGCCTTCATGTTCCCATACCTTTGGATCCCTGAATTGATCCTTCGCGACCCCTTTCGGTGCTGTTAAAACCGGATTTCCATCATATTTTATAAAATGAATCCCGTCTTCACTGTACGCCACGCATTGCGTTTGTTCAAACCCCCTTCCCTCGTTTGTCGCCGCGGTAAATACCAAATACAGTTTCCCGTCCATTTCAACCGCGCTCCCTGAAAAACACCCCCCTCGGAGATGGTCATCATACGACTCGCTGGGAGCCAATGCCAACGGAAGATACTCCCAATGCAACATGTCCTCACTCACCGCATGCCCCCAGTGCATCCATTCCCAGAATCCGTGGTACGGATTGTACTGGTAGAAAAAATGGTATTTCCCCTGGAAATAAATCAGTCCATTCGGATCGTTCAACCACCCTGTTTGTGCCATAAAGTGGTAGTGCTGGCGCATTTTCCCATTTTTCACCTTGTCCTTCTTTCCATTAATTTCCTGCTGTGCCCTTTCAATGTTCTTTTTCATTATCTCATATGACATTTCTTACCTCCGTCTTATGGAACGGGTTCCACTTTTT
Source organism: Lachnospiraceae bacterium (assembly GCA_910574865.1). Lineage (GTDB taxonomy): Bacteria > Bacillota > Clostridia > Lachnospirales > Lachnospiraceae > Schaedlerella. The sequence continues at coordinate 249,671 of CAJTDN010000002.1, forward strand.
ATTCTAAAAAGAGAGGCGTTCTTTGTGGAACGGGTTCCATTCGTTTGTAATAAAAAAACGCCTCTTCCTCTATCTCTTATTATATTCGCTTTTTCCCATCTGTCAATAGCTTTTTCCGGCCAATCGTCGTATTCCCTTCTCGAAGATGCACCTGCAGCGTAATCTTTTTATTTTTATATTCTTTTCCGGCAATCAGTTCCCCCACCAGCCTTACCGTCTCTTTCGCAAGCTTCTCTATCGGCTGGACAATGGCTGTCAGCCTCGGCTCTGTCAATTTTGTGATAAATGTCCCGTCATAAGCAACGATTTTTATGTTCTCTGGTACCCGCAACCGTCTCCGCCTTACTTCGTTCATACATTCTATCGCCAGCCAGTCCACCGCGAAAACACCGTCAAATTCCATGCCTCTCGCAAACACGTCATGGACGGTTTCCTGATAATAATCCGAGTCAAAACGGTTCCACTCCAGTTCATAGGAACACGTCTCTATTTGATTCTCTTCCATGACTCGGTCAAATTCATAATGTCTCTCATGATAAGGGGAACCGACCGCCGTGTCGCCCTTGAAATGTAAAATCTTCCTGCACCCGCTGTGAATCAGCACTTCCGCCGCCAAACGCCCCCCTTCCCCATGATCGACCGCCACAACGGGGATATGTTCCCCCAGATACCGGTCCAACGCCACGATTGGCTTATGAATCTTTCCATACTCTTCCACGTCCAATGAATGTACTGCCGTAATCACCCCGTCCACGATATGGCGGTTCAGCATGTCAAGATATTCCAACTCGGCATTATGTGTTTTTGCCGTATTGCATAGCATCATTTTGTATCCTGATTCATATAATTCAGTCTCCACATAATCCACAAATTCGGCAAAAAACGGATTAGACACGTTCGGAATAAGTACCGCGACAATTCCCGACCTCTTTCGATAAAGGTTCCTCGCTAGTTCGTTCGGCGTATAGTTCAGCTCGCGCATGGCACTTCTTATTTTCTTCCTCGTCTCCTCCGCCACGTAGCCACTGTCATTCAGCATTCTTGATACCGTCCCCACGCCGACTCCCGCCTTTTTCGCGACGTCCTTGATTCCAGCCAAGACACCACCACCTTATTAAACGGTGGCCATGCGACAAAGCGCATGACCCCGTGAATAATATTTTCCAAGCGGCCTTGCCGCCTTTCCCTTCTACGCCGTCTTTTTCTTCGCCAGCCCCTTCAGGCCTTTCACCGCCCCGTGCGTCATCCCTGATGCCGCCGTAAGGACGACTCCCGCCGCAATGAAAAAATCGGCCAGGTTGTACGTGAGGCGCGTAAGTTTTTCCTTCTTCGTCTCAAACCCCACGTAGTCAATCACGTATCCGCGCAGCCACCGGTCAAACGTGTTGCTCCACGCCCCCGCCGTCAAGAGGGAAAGCCCCGCCTTCTTGCCGAAGCGCCCCTTCCGAAGCAACGTGAACAGCTGGTAAATCGTCAATATTACCGCCGCGTACGCGGACGTGTACTTCACGATTTCCGGCTTGTTTTTCAATATATTCAAGCAGAAGCCCTTGTTATACACCTTGCGCAGTACCACCTTGCCGCCGAAGGCCGTGCGTTCCTCGCCCTGCTTCAGATACCCCTCTATCACGGACTTCATCGTGATGTCGAGCATGGCCAGACAGGCGGTGACACTAATCAGTACCAGAATCAGCATGTCTTACCTCTCCTCTTCCAGATTAATTTTAACGCCGCTCCTCTTTTCTCACTCCGCCTTGTCTTCCCCGTCGCCCGTGGCTTCTTCCACCGCTTCCGCGGCCTCGTCCTTCACCGCCTCCCCGGCCTCGGTCGCGGCCGTTTCCACCGTCTCTTCCATCACGTCCACGACGTTCTCAGCCGCGTCCTCCATCTTCTCGGCCACCTTGTCGGCATATTCCCCGGCCTTCTCCATCGCCTTTTCCGCATACTCGCTGGCCTTGTCTATCGCCTCGGACGCGTACTCGCCGGCCTTCCCGGCCATCTCGTTGATGACGTCCGCCGCCTTATCGGCATATTCCCCGGCCTTCTCCCTGGCGTTTTTCAGCTTTTCTTCCATGCTGACGGACTCCGCTTTCGGCTTCTCCGGCGCCTTCTCCCCGCAGTACGGGCAGTATGCCATGTCCCTGCCCACCATTTTCCCGCAGCTCGGGCACGCGTACTCTCCCTTCACCTCGACAATCTTCTGCAAATACTCGTCGATACTCTCCTCCCTGCTCTGGATGGCCTCGCACAAGCCGGACGCCTCCTCGCTCATATGGCCGCCCTCCTTGAACTGGTCGTACACCATCCTGCCAAGCGCCGCCAGGTCATTTTCGTTACTGCGCTCCAGCGTGCGTATCTGGTTTTTCAGTTTCTGGATTTCCATCGCCTCGCCGGCCTTGTTCGTCATCGTCTCCGCAGTCTCTCCCAGCCGTTTTCCCAAATCTTCAAAAAATGTTCCCATAACAACGTCTCCCTTCAAAATTAGGTTCTATATTTTGTTACTATTTCCTTCCATTATACCCCTTTTTGCCAGAAGTTCAAACAAATTCTGTTTTTTTATAGTTTTTATAATTTGGTTATATTTGGTCCCCCGCCCTCATATATTATTTCAAAACATGCGGAGTTTTATTTTCATGCCTGAAACCACTCTCTGCCGTGACCAAATCCTCTCGGAGGATTACCGCGACTTCATCATCGGGGGAATCGCCTCGGATTTCCTTGCCAATTTATTGCTTGACGAATACTGCCGGCAGGCGGCCGACTTCGACTACGAATGCCTTTACCTGCCGGCCTCCGTAGCGGAACCAATCACTTTTGAACGGTTTCCCTATTACACGATTCCAAAATGCTATGCCCCCATAAGCCTGGAAACGCTCGACCAGGCCGGCATCCTGCAAATCCAGAACTTCCCTTCCCTGCAATTAAAGGGACGCGGCATCCTGATTGGCTTTTTAGACAGCGGAATCGACTATACGCTGCCCATTTTCCGCAACCCGGACGGCACCAGCCGCATCGCCGGCATCTGGGACCAGACGGTTCAGGACGGCCCCCCACCGGAATTTTTTTCCTATGGCACTGAATACTCCAAAACCCAGCTTGACGTGGCCTTGCGAAATGAAAATCCGCTCAATATCGTCCCCACCACGGACGAGGACGGACACGGAACCTTTGTCGCCAGCCTGGCCGCAGGCAGCGGGAATGCCGACGAAGCCTTTCTCGGGGCCGCCCCGGAATCCACCATTGCTTTCGTAAAATTAAAACAAGCCAAACGCTACCTGCGGGACTATTATTATATTCCAGAAAACGCCGTCTGCTATCAGGAAACGGATCTGCTTCTCGGAATAAAATACCTCACGGGTCTCGCCACCAGGCTCTCCCTTCCCTTGGTACTTTGCATCAGCGTGGGAACCAGTTCTGGCGGGCACGTCGCCATCCTGCCACTTTCCAACGCCCTCGATTCCTATGCCGCCCGCTACAACTGCGTCCCGGTCATCGGCGTGGGCAACGAGGCGGACAAGAGGCACCATTACCAAGGCGGCCTGCAGGACGCCTCCGACACGCGGACGGTGGAAATCCGGGTCGGGGAAGGCACCACCGGGTTCACGTTGGAACTTTGGACCTCCATCCCCAACCTGCTATCGGTATCACTTGAATCCCCGGGCGGTGAAAGCACCTCCGACATCCCCTTGCGTATCGAGGGCAGCGTCAATTATTCGTTCCTGTTGGAACGGACGCGCGTGAACATCGACTACCGCATCATCGTGGAGAAGACGACGGCGGAACTGATTTTTTTCCGTTTCCAGACCCCCTCCGCCGGCATTTGGAAAGTCCAGGTCAAGCCCGTCCGCATGTTGGACGGCATTTTTCACATGTGGCTCCCAATTACGGAATTTTTAGGCGGGGAAGTGTTTTTCCTTGAATCCAACCCTTATTACACGATCACCAATCCTGGCAATACCTTGCGTCCCCTCGTGATGGCTTACTATGACGGCGGCAACAATGCCCTCGCCTTAAGCTCCGGCCGCGGATATGAGCTCGCCGGGAAATACCATCCCGACCTCGCCGCCCCCGGCATCAACGTCCGTGGCGCGCTCCCCGGGGGACGTTATGCCACCCGTTCAGGCTCCTGCATCTCCGCCGCCGTCTCTGCCGGTGCCGCCGCCCTGCTGCTTCAATGGATACGAAGCTATGGAGGGACGATGGACGGGGTTCCCGCCGCCGACGCCTACTTGATCAAGGCTTTGTTCCTCATCGGTGCCGTCCAGCCTGACAACATGACCTTCCCGAATCGCGAATGGGGATACGGACAGCTCAACCTTTTCCAAGTGTTTGAAGAGCTTCGAAGGTTGTAAATGAAAGGGGGCATTCCCATCACGCCGCTCAAACCTCCCTCGTGCCACTTGGCTACTTCCGCGTCATTCCGGCCAATGCCGTATCAAACCGGCAATCTCGTCAAGGTCAATCTGCAATTCACCGTTGTAGAGGGCAAGCCCGGCCTTGCCCTCCAACGGGTGGATGCAGGGAATGTCCCAATTGACGAAGTCGTAAGTAATCAGCAACCGTTTCTCCGGGTCGACAATCCAATACTCCCTCACTCCCGCGTCGGCATATTTTTGTAATTTTTTCGTATAATCCTTCTTACGCGTGGATTTTGATATCACTTCCAACACAAAATCGGGTGCTCCCATGATACCCCAGCGCTTAATCTTGTCCGCATCGCACAAAATGACCAGGTCCGGCTGGACCATTGTCCTTTCATCGCAATCCAGTCGCACGTCAAGCGGGGCGGACAGCGGAATGCAGTCGCCACCCTTCTCGCGAATGTACGCGCTAATCTGGAAAAGCAGGGCGGCCGCGATTCTCTGGTGCACGAAGTCTGGTGCCGCCATGTCATAAATCACGCCGTCAATCAACTCCGCCCGAACGTCATATGGCAAGGCGTAATAATCATCCACGGTATATTCGCCCTGCCTTCTCCGTCTTTTCCCTCCATATGAAATCGCCGCATCCCGCACGAAATCCACCGGCGGCTCCTCCTTGTCCCTCAAGTAGTGGAACGATTGCGGGTCATGCCCGTCCCCTTTCCTCGCGCCGTCCCCCTTCTTCATACCATCTCCGGCCTCCGGCCCCGTGCCGCCAAGCACCTTCTCGATGGCCTGTCTCGTCTTGTAACGTGGATGTTCCGTCTCGCCGTTAAAAATCTTTTGGAGCGTACCCAGCGGAACACCGCTGTATGCCGACAACTGCGCCATGGTGTATCCTTTCTCCTGCTTCGCACGCCTCATTTCTTCTATGGTCATGAAATCCCCCCTTCCATCTAGTGGACAAAGTCAATGTATGGATGTCATGTCCTTACCATAACATAATATCGTCCGATTTTCAACCGTTTTTTTATCCGAATTTTATCCATTTTCGTCCATGAAGTGCCGCCCTTCGCCAAATTCCGTCCAAAACAGAACAAAAACTTTGGCTTGCCGGACTCTCGCGCCGGGGCGCGGCTGCGTCAGTAGCCATTTTCCTTCGTCGCGAAGTGCGCATCCCCCGGAGGTTTTGTGCCATGGGGAACGAAGTTTTCCATGGCACAACAAAGCAGCATGGCTTTTACACCATGCTGCCTTATCCAGCCATTCTCTATTTACGGCCTGCGGCCGCGACAGTAACGGCATTCGGCCATTCACTTAATCCAGCCTCGGCACCGGCTGTCCGCGAAGTTCAATCAGCGGCCCTCCCGTCCCTTCTATGTAGGCCCTCGTAATCGTCACCTGCCCAATGCCGTCGTCCTTGGGTATCTCATACATGATGTCCAGCATGAATTCCTCGATAATCGCACGCAAGGCCCTGGCACCGGTATCCTTCTCCATCGCCTTCTCGGCAATCGCCTCCAATGCGCCATCGTCAAAAAGAAGGTTCACCTCGTCAAGCGAAAGCAACTTCTGGTACTGCTTGAGGATGGCGTTCTTCGGCTCCTTCAATATCTTAACCAGCATTTCCTTGTCCAGTCCCTGCAACGTGAAAATAATCGGCAGGCGGCCGATAAACTCCGGTATCATGCCGAACTTGCGCAAATCCTCCACCGTCACCTTGTCAAGGATGTTCTTCTCCTTGTCGTACTTGTCCTTCAAATCGGCGTTAAATCCCATCGAGGACTTCTTGTTCAAGCGCTCCTTGATGATTTCGTCCAAATCCGGGAACGCGCCCCCGCAGATGAAGAGGATGTTCTTCGTGTTCACGGTCGTCAACGGCACCATGGCGTTCTTGCTGTTCGCCCCCACCGGCACCTCCACCTCGCTTCCCTCCAATAGCTTTAACATCCCCTGCTGCACGGACTCCCCGCTGACGTCGCGCTGGTTCGTGCTCCGCTTCTTGGCAATCTTGTCAATCTCGTCGATAAAGATGATTCCCTGCTCGGCCCGCTCCACGTCGTTGTCCGCCGCCGCCAAAAGCTTCGACACGACGCTCTCGATGTCGTCACCAATATATCCTGCCTCCGTCAGGGACGTCGCGTCCGTGATGGCCAGCGGCACGTCCAAAAGCTTCGCCAGGGTCTTTACCATGAACGTCTTCCCGCTCCCGGTCGGCCCAATCATCAGCATGTTCGACTTCTCAATCTCAATGTCATCCATGGTGTCCGTCGCCACACGCTTATAATGGTTGTAGACCGCCACCGACATGGCCTTCTTCGCCTGCTCCTGCCCCACCACGTACTCGTCAAGGCGCGCCTTGATTTTGTGTGGCGCAGGAATGTCATGGATATCTAGCTTTTTAAACTTTTTCGTTTCTTTTTTCTTCTTTTTCTTTATCTTCTGCTGCGGCGGAATGCCGTTCTCCAAATCCGACATGTTCATGAACTGAATGCCTGGCATGTTAAATCCCTGCATGTTCAGGTTGTTCATAATCTGGTTGTAATCAAATCCGCTCCCCGCCATCAAGTCAAAGCTTTTCTGCATGCAGTCCTTGCATATGGTGATGTTGTTGGGAAGCGACATCATCGGTCCCGTCACGCTCTCCGGACGGTGGCAGACAAAGCAGACCTTTTCATATTCACCTTCCTTGTCGTCCTCCCGCGCGGATTCGGCTTCCCTTTTTTCCCCTTTTCCCTCTTCCGTATCGACTAACGTAAAATCATTCTCAGACATGTTTTCATCCTCCCATGTTACAGTTCAGCCTTGGCTGAACTGTAACGGCATGTGGCCTTTAAAATCGCTTCGCGAGAGGCCACATGCCATATCCTCCATCATGTTTTCGCACGGTCAGCGCAGTAAATGCGCGCACCTGACCGTACCTCCATCCTTCTGTACCCCTATAGTATATCTGAAAACCGCGCAATATACAAATGAACTTTTTCTAAAGCGAGAAGCGAAAGTCGCCAATGGCAACGACAGACACGTAAGCGGATGGTTTCGCAGCTTGTATGGGGCATGCGCCCCGTGAACGATACGCCTACCGTCCTTACCCCAGCATTCCCAAAAACTCCTCTTCCGATATGATGGGAATCCCAAGCTCCCTCGCCTTCTTATTTTTCGAGGACGTGGACTGCACGTCATTATTAATCAAATAGTCCGTCTTCGACGTCACCGAGCCGGTCACCTTGCCGCCCTTGGCCTCTATCAGTTCCTTCACCTCGCCACGGTTCGAGAAATGCGTCATGCTCCCGGTAATCACGAAGTTCTTCCCCGAGAAAGCCTGCGCCGCGGCCTCCCCCCCCGCCTTTTCAGGAAGCCTCACTTCCTCAAGCAGGCGGTAAAACAGTTCCTTGTGCCCTTTCTCCGCGAAATATTCCACGAACGTCCCGGCAATCACGTCGCCCACCCCGGGAATCTCACCCAGTTCCTCCCGCGTGGCGTTCACGATTCTTTGCGGGTCATTGTCAAACGCCTTGCAAATCATCTTCGCGTTGGCCAGCCCGATATTTGGAATGCCCAGCCCGTACACCAGTCTCGGCAACGTCGTCTCCCGCGCGCGCCCGATACTGGTTTGCAAATTGACGTATGACTTTTCACCAAAACCCTCCATGTTCTTGATTTCTTCCCCGTACCGCTCCAGGTGGAAAATGTCCACGAAGTCCTTGATGAACCCGCTGAGAATGAACTTCTCCAGCGTCGCCTCCGACATCCCCTCGATATTGAGCGCGTCACGGCTGACGAACAGCGCAAACGCCTTCACCTGTTTGGCCTGGCACCGTGGGTTGGTACAATACAACGTCTTCGTCTCGTTTTCCATGGAAACCCTCGTCTTCCCGCCGCACACCGGGCAAGTCTGCGGGATTTCCACGTTGCCGCCGCGGGTCAGGTTCCCGGCAATCTGCGGAATGATCATGTTGGCCTTGTACACCTGCACGATATCCCCGATTCCCAACTGCAGATCTTCCATGATGCTCAAATTGTGCACGCTCGCCCGCGAGACCGTCGTCCCCTCCAGTTCCACCGGCTCGAAGATGGCGACAGGGTTTATCAGCCCGGTGCGCGAAGGACTCCACTCGATTTCCAACAGTTTCGTTTCCCGAACCTCGTCAGCCCATTTGAAAGCGAACGAGTCACGCGGGAACTTGGCCGTCGTCCCCAGCGACTGCCCGTAGGCAATGTCGTCATAGACCAGCACCAAACCGTCGGATGGAAAATCATTTTCGGAAATCTTGGCAGAAAACCACGCGACTTCCTCCTCCACCGTGTCCGCGGTGACCACATGGTACTCGACCACGTCGAAGCCCTGCCCACGGAGCCACTCCATCTGCCTTGCCCGGGAATTTTCAAAATCCAGGCCTTCCGCCCACACCAGCGTGAACGCGTAAAAGTGTACGTTCCGCTTCGCCGTCACCTCGTTGCTCAACTGGCGCACGGAACCGCTGCACAAGTTGCGGGGATTTTTATATTTGGCGTCCACGTCCTCAATCTGCGCATTGATTTTCTCAAAATCCCGATAACCGATGACGGCCTCCCCGCGCAGCACGAGTTCACCCTGGTAGGGAATGTGCAGGGGAAGGTTTTGAAACACCTTCGCGTTATTGGTGATGACCTCCCCGACCTCCCCGTTTCCGCGCGTGACGGCCTTTACAAGCGTCCCGCCCTGATATGTCAGGACAATCGTCAGCCCATCCATTTTCCAGGAAATCACGGCCTTCTGCCCACCCAAAAACTCCTTCAGCCGTCCGACCTCCTTCGTCTTGTCCAACGAAAGCATCGGCCGCCCGTGCCGTTCCTTCGGCAATTCGCTTAGCACCTCGTAGCCGACGTTGACTGTCGGGCTCGATGCCAGGGTCGTGCCCAGTTCCTGCTCCAAGGCGAGAAGCTCGTCATAGAGCTTGTCGTATTCAAAATTACTCATGATTTCCGTGTCCTCCTGCTCGTAGACACGGCGCGCATGATTCAGAAGTTCCACCAATTCCAGCATCCGCCGCTTCTTTTCATCCATTTGCCTGCACCTCGCACCATCCTAATCCCGCATGTCCGTTCATTCCTATTTATACGAATCGATATCCAGATTCATTCCCGCATGCCGACGTCCCCATGTCCGTCGCCATTTACGTCCCGCACGGGTCCATTTGAAGAATCCTTGATCAGTTCATACAACCTGTCCAGTTCCTCGTCCGTAAGCCTGCGGCATGCCCCGTCCTTCAAATTTCCCAACTCGACGTTCATCACCCGCGTCCGCACTAAATCGCGCACCTCGTAGCCAAGCGCCCCGCACATCCTGCGAATCTGGCGGTTGAGCCCCTGCGTCAATATGATGGAAAACGTATATTTCCCAATCCGCCGCACCTCGCACGGCCTGGTCACGGTGTCGAGAATCGGCACCCCCCGCGCCATTTGCGAAAGGAATTCTTCCGTAAGCTCCTTGTCCACCGTCACCTTGTATTCCTTCTCGTGGCGGTTGCCCGCTCGCATCATCTTGTTGATAATGTCGCCGTTGTTCGTCATCAAAAGAAGCCCCCTCGATTCCTTGTCCAGCCGCCCGGCATAAGTCACGCGGATCGGGTAGTTTAAAAACCGTACGATACTGTCGCGTTCCCGCCTCTCCTCGGTACATACGATGCCCCTCGGCTTGTTGACCGCCAAAACGACCATCTCCTCCACCCGGCCAACCTTTTTTTTACCCACGCGAACGTCCTGGCCGGGCAGCACCTTCATGCCCTTTTCGGCCCTCGCGCCGTCCACGCTCACGAGTCCTTCCTCAATCAGTTTGTCCGCTTCCCGGCGGGAACATACCCCGGACTCGCTCAAATATTTGTTCAGGCGCACCGGTTCCCTTTTTTCGGTAAATTCCCGGCTGAGCCGATTTCGCTTACTCCCCATTTTTCAACCGCCTTTCAACCGTTTTCAAATATCAGGCGCGGTTCATTGTCCCGCACGCGTCCATTTCCCGCACATCAACCGTTTCCCAGTACCCCGCTCAGACTATTGTCCTGAAAGAACCCGTTCCCGCTATACAAGAACAACACGTCGCTGATGCGGTACGTCCCCAAAAGCTCCTGCAGCGTCCCGCTGTAATAATGCGGATCCACCACCACGATTTCCCGAAAATGCGGTGCCAGAAAAGGAATGAAGCAGTTGGCAAAAGAATCCTTGACGACCAAAAGCCGCCTGCCGCTTTCGGAGGCCGTCCGGATATCCAATACCGACGTGTCGCCGCCGAGGAACAATTCGTACTGGTTTGCTCCCTCCAGGCACGAAGAATCGTAGAGCGAGGTTGTCTTGCGCTGTTCGTCCACATAGTTGACCACCACGTCGTTGTCCCTTCCTTTTGCCACGTAAATGTCAATCTCCTCCTGCACGTCCAGGCAATACCCGCTCTTTGATGACAAAATCCCGTTAAACGAAGTCGAAACCGGGTATGCCGCGTACTCGCTGATTGAATCCTTGGAGATTCCCAACTGCTCCGCCGCCGCTCCAAACGCGTAGTACGCCCCCAGGCTCGTCCAATGCGCGTCCGTCTGGTAATATATTTTTTCCTCCGCATGCCCGTTCAAGACTTCCGTCACGTCAATCCATGTGATGGAATCAGGAAGCCCCCTCTTCACCTGCGTGAGCATAAGGTTTTGGTCAGGAAACGTGGCCAGGTACGGACGCTTGTCCGTCAGTACGCAGGCCGCGTCCGGCACGAGCATCATGTAAACGTCCATGTCGGAATGTTCCTCCGCAAACGACCCAAGCGCGGAAAGTGTTTCCGAAAGAGTGTCCTGGTTCGGGGACTCCAACGTCTCGAACAGTTGCCCGCCGTCTCCCAAAACGACCCCGTTTTCCTGCCTCACGCCGCCAAGGCGGCCAAGCGTCACTTTCAAGTTCCTCCACAAGTCGCGCCCCGCGAACTGGTCGGCCAAATACGTCTCGTATTTCTCCATGAATTCTCCCGACACCAGGCTGTTTAACGTCAGTTTCGGCCTTTGCGCGAGCACCCTGCTTTCCTTCGTGGATATTTCCTGGTCGGGAACAAAAAGGTTCCAAACCAGAACGACGAGCACGGTGGCAGACAACAAGATTCCCACGATGCCATCTACGATTCTCTTTCTTCTTTTCTTCATCTTATCTCCTAAGCCAAACACCACTACGAGTAAAAGTCGATTGCTTCGTGCAGGGCACTCTCGCAATCGGCACCCTCATTCACAATTCGGGCTATCGCCCTACTTGTTCATACGGGTTAGCCCGTCCGATGTCGAAACGAATATGCAAGCAAACTTGCTATCGTTTCGCCGCCGTCTGGGACTTTTACACTAAATAGTACAAAAACGGCACGCATTCTTCCGTCACCAGGAACGCGACGCTTACGATGAACAGCAACAAGTAAAACACGCCAACCGCCAACCGGCGGACTATCACGTTTTTACGCCCTTCCGTCATGGTGCAAAACAACTCCCACCCCCGCATGGACGAACACAGCACGCAGAGAATGAACAACACCCAGTGCGTGACGATCAAGTACAAGGACTGCTGGTCGACCAGGGCGCGCCTGCCGAACCCGAACATGATTTCCAGGTAATCCATCGCGTACCCCGTGTCCGGGCTAAAAAACAAAACCCATCCCACGGACACGACGGCAAACGTGTAGGCATGTTGCACGAAATCGGGAAGTCCGGCAAGCCACCCGCCCCACGCGTATTTCTCCAAAACCAGCACCACCGCGAAAAAAAATCCCCACAACACGAGGTTCCATTTTGCCCCATGCCACAGTCCGACCAGCAGCCAGACCACGAAAATGTTGCGGACACGAATCGACGTATCGCCCCGGCTGCCGCCAAGCGGTATATACACGTACTTCTTAAACCAATTTCCCAACGAAATATGCCACTTCCGCCAAAACTCCGACACGCTCTTCGCGGTATATGGGTAACGAAAATTGGTTCCCAAATCGAACCCGAACATCATGCCCAGCCCTTGTGCCATGTCCGAATAACCGCCAAAGTCAAAATAAATCTGGAACGCGAAAGCAAGGCAGCCGACCCACGCCGTCAGGATGGAAAATGTTTCCATCTGCAACGCGTACACCTGGGCAAAGACCTCCCCCATCCGATCCGCCAAAATCGCTTTCTTGGCCAGGCCGCAGACAAACCGGGAAGCCCCCCGTCCCAACGTATATACATTGACCGCGTGCCGCCCAAGCTGCGGTTCGAAAGCCGCATAAGGTACCAGGGGACCCGCGCACAATTTGGGAAACATCATCATGTACAGCGCGAACTGGAACACGTTTTTCTGCGCCTTCACCTCCCCCCGATATACGTCCACGAGATATCCCGCCGCCCGCAACGTATAAAAGGACAAACCGATTGGCAGGGAGAGTACCCGATAAGGGATTGACACCGAAAACAAATCGTTAAACGTCCCCAAAAGCCATCCGTAATATTTGAAAAATCCCAAAATCAGCAAGTTGACCGCCACTGCCACGAAAAGGCTCCGCCGCGCCAGCCACCGTTCCTTCTGCTTTTCCTCGATATCCATCCCACAAAAATAATTAAACATGCTGGACAGAACCAGCAAAGCCAGATACACCGGCTCCCCCCACGCATAAAACAGCAGGCTGGCGACGAGCATCACGGGGTTCCTGAACTTCTGCGGAACCAGGTAATAAACTGCCACGGTGATTGGCAAAAACACGAATATGAAAACGATACTGCTAAACTGCATGCGAATTCCTCTTCCTAAACATCCATGTCGCCTGACGGCGACACCACCACAAGTAAAAGTCGATTGCTTCGTGCAAGGCACTCCCGCAATCGCCACCCGCATTCTTGGGTTCGGGCTATCGCCCTACTTGTTCATACGGGTTAGCCCGTCCGATGTCGAAACGAATATGCAAGCCAACTTGCATTCGTTTCGCCGCCGTCCGGGACTTTTACAGTAAAATACTGTGAAAACAAACCTGGCATCCCGGCCAATTCAAAACACGTCCTTACAAACTCTTCCGAAAAACGTCCGCATACCGCTCGGCATCGGGCGAAACCGCCACGAAAACATACTTGCCCCGCACGAGAACTGCCGCCTGCTCGATCATCATCGCCTGTTTGGGCGCATAATCTGAAAAATTTTCCTTCCTGCTTTCCAGCCTCGCCTCCACGGCATCCCGAATTTCTTGCACCTGCGTCTCGGACTCGGCCTCGATGATTAGCACCTCCTCGGCCGATATGCTAAATTCCGACGAGTAATACAACACCCCCGCGTAATCGGCACCGTTCAACCCGAAATAACGTTTCAAGGCCTGCACGTCCCTCTTGACCAGGTTTTCCGTGTCCAATTGACTCTCCACCGCCTGCGCCACTTCCTCGAACGGCTTGGTGCTTCCGCCCGTAAACCACAACAAAAGAGCCACGTATCCCAAAATCAACACCACCACGAGCCACTTTCCAATCGCCGCCACGCGAAAGGAGAACATGTCGGTCAAAAACACCAGGCCCGACTTTTTCCCTTTTCCACTTTTTCCCGTCTTTCCACCCATCCTCATCCTTTCACCGTTTTCCATCATAACGAAGTCACCTCCGCCATATTCACGGCCCATTTAGGATAAAACAAGGATTTCAGGTGCAGGCCGTCCGCCTCGTAATCCGTATCCCTGGCAATCTCCGTATTATCCACGAAGGTAATCTGCAACCGGTCGCACAATTCCCGCAGTGCCTGGTTGTATTCGTCCACCTGCCCGTAAACCGCGTACTTTTCCAGCGTCTCCCCCCGCACCGGAAAAATGGAATTTACCAACACCCTGGTGTTGGGAAGCTGCGCCTGCACCTCCCGGAGCGCGTTTCGATACTGCTCTATGAAAATTTCCACATCCCCATTCGTCGTGAGGACGTCGTTCGCGCCATAGGTCATGAAAATGTATTGCGGGTTGATTTCCCTCACCCGCCCAATCTGGTCGTCCAAATCTGTCAATGACACCCCGATGTCCGCCACCACGCTCGACGCGTTCAAAATGTCGTATTCTGAAAACCCCTGCGCCATAGAATCCCCCATTATGACCGAACTGGCGAAAATCTCCTTCAGGCTGCGTCCGCCGCCCAGCTCGTCCTGCGCGTCCAGCGACTGTATTTTCAACTCGATGGCCGTCACGTCCGCGTTTTGCGCCGCCTCAATCAGCGCCAGCCCCTCGCTTACGTCCACCCGGTTCCTCGTGCGGTGCGAAATCGCCTCTATTACCATGATGGCCACCAGCAAAAATACCACGATGCCGGAAACGGCAGGCAGCCATCCGATTCGTCTTGGTTTTATCCTTTTCAACATCTATCAACCTTCCATGTGTATTCTACGTGTTCCATATGTCTTACACGTTTTTAAAAATGTCTTCCCTAATAATACTTTTTTTGGAAAGAAAAGTCAATAAAAATTGCCCTGGCGCGTTGCAAAATAAGGTATTCAAATCTCTCGTCCTATGCTAAAATGATACCAGGTTCAAAAAATTTAATGATTAGAGCGTCAAAAGGTATTTTGACGCTCATGATACACGGATTACTCCGTGCTAACACACTCCCGTAATCCTAAAACACCTCAAATCCGCTCATTTTTCTGCGAAAAATGGCTACTTTTCGGTGTTTTGCGCGTCCCAAAGTCATCCTTTTTCATGCAAGCATGAAACGCATGACCTTTTGACGCTTGTATCATTTAATGGTTCTGCCGTTTTTATCAATTAAAATTGGAAACGAGGTGTCTGTCATGTTGAAGAAGCCCATTGGCATAGGCATTGAAAATTATAAGAGACTTGTTAAAAAGCCATATTATTACGTAGATAAGACGCTGACGATAAAGGACCTATCTGGGAGACCTTTTACCATGGATTTTTGCCGGGATTGTTAAGCGGCCTGCAAGAGTACCGAATCCGTTCCAACCAGGAAAGCGGTAACGGTCGCCCGACTTACTCCTGCTCCCGCTGGACGAGGGCTATGAAAACATCTTGAAATACGGCATCTGCTTTTGCAAAAAAAGCTGCATGGTAAAAATAAGAACGTAATCAACCATAAATCATGGGGCTGTCGGGAAATGTTGCCTACCCGCAATATATGTTTATGAATCTCAACGTGTCACAGCATATATGGTAGACGTACAGTCATTTTCCGACTGCCCCTATTTGGAACTATCTATTTTCCGACAGCCCCATTTACGATATAACTTTCCCTTAATAACCAAATTAACCCTATGCATCCACATTCTGCAGCATCACCGGCTTCCCCACCTTTTTAAACAGCTCCACCACGCTGCTCGGATCCCCGTAATACGCGTCGCTTATGGCAATCGCCCGGTTCAAGTCGGCGGAATCGTCATAAATCCCCCAGCCGCCCGCGCGGTATTCTTCCACAATTTTCTCATACTCACTGTACAATGTCGGCCGCATGGACTTTATCGTCGCCGGGAGCAACGGGTGCGGCCGCCATAAAAGCGTGACATGTTTCTGCTCTTGTTCAAACATCTGGAACACACGCCGCATTTTTGCCAACATTTTATCGCCATGCTGCAAAAACGCAGCGATACTTGTATTGTAAAAAATCACTTTCCCGCGGTTACCGCCTTTACATACACCGTCTTCCCCCATACCACCTCCACATGCATCATTTAAATATATATGCCTCTTCCATTCCTCGGAAATCTCAAAATCCCCCTCCTTCGCCATCGACACCTTGTCCATTTTTGGCGAACCAAGCCCCAAAATACGCCCCTCCCAAAAGTTCCGCGTTTCCTCTCCGAAATGCCGCGTCAAAATATCTACATAAATTTGTCGCATCGCCTCCGACTGCACGACCACGTAATTCGCATGAAACACGCCGGAACTGAGCACGAAGCCCTCCATATGTTTCACGGCACGCTCGTCTGCCGGTTCAAATTCTCTCTCAATAAAATACGGAATGTAAACCAGGCAATCCGTATATTTTTTTAAATTTTCCGAATAAAAAAATGGAGGCACGCTCGTCACAAAATTGTCGTTGTCATACGGATTATGAATAAAAACCATATCCGGCCGCCTCGCCTCGAAATCATAGTCGTTGTAATTTACAACCGGCACGTAATCCGGGTACATGGCACTTTCATCATGCATTTCCCCGAACGACCAGTCTTGATTCCTATCATAGTAGGGAATGGGAACCACATAAGCGTCGCAGTCGGGATCTTCGTCCGCCGCCATCCAGACACTTTCCAACGAATCCCACATGGATGCCTTGTAGGGCAAAAAGACGGCCTCCGTTCGCATAGGAATGTCTTGTTTCACACTGTTTTCAATGTGGACAAGATACTTCTGCAGAATTTTCTGCAGCTTGCGCGGGTTCTGCGTCCCCATCTGCAATCCCTCATGAATCTGATATGCCAGTTCACAGTATTCCTCAAGCAGCCCCACCGTTACAAAGCCCTCTCCCTCCGTCTCTTCAATCATCGTCCCGATTTGGATGGCCGCATTCTGGCAGTCCCCCAGGAACTGCCTCGCGAGATTGAAATTACCGTTGTCCACCGCCTGTAAGATTTTCCCATGCGCACTTTGAAGCATCGCGAGCAAATTCAATATTTGTTCTTTTTGTGCCTTTCTCATAACGTCATCCCTTTCTGACAGACTGCCTCGCGCACCATCAAAATCCTTTTCAGTATCCCTTCCACCTCGTCCAACCGTACCGAATTCGAACTGTCAGAAAGCGCCTCGTCAGGATTCGGGTGAACCTCCATGAAAATACCATCCGTCCCCACGGCGACTGCCGCTCTTGCCAGATACTCCGCGTAATCCCGGTTTCCGCTTGTAGAAGTCCCGTTCCCCCCCGGTTTTTGTACACTATGCGTCGCGTCGAAAATGACGGGTACTCCCAACTTCTTCATTTCAAGAATGGATGTCATGTCAACAACCAGATTGTTATAACCAAAGCTGGTTCCGCGTTCACAAAGACAAATATTCTCATTCCCCGACCGCCTGATTTTTTCCACTACGTTCTTCATATCCCATGGAGCCAAAAACTGCCCTTTTTTCACGTTTATAATTTTTCCCGTCCGCGCAGCGGCTACCAACAAGTCAGTCTGTCGACACAAAAAAGCCGGAATCTGGATTACATCCACGACATTTGCCACCGCTTCCGCCTGCCACGGTTCGTGGATGTCCGTGCAGATTTTTACTCCAAGCATTTCCTTTACCTCTTGTAAAATCTCCATCCCCTGCTTGATTCCCAATCCCCGATAGGAATTTAGCGAAGTACGATTCGCCTTGTCAAAGGATGCCTTAAAATAATAATCCACATTCATTTTGTCTGTCATCGCCTTCATTTTGTCCGCGACTTCAAAAACCTGCACCCTCGATTCAATCGCACACGGCCCCACAATCAGCATAAATCTCATCAGAATTCACCCTCCGTCTGGTATATTTCATATGCGTCCTGGTTTTGCATCACTTTTTTCAAGATGCTTTTTTCCGTCTCCACCATCTGCGTCGCACGCTCTAGTACCTGTTGCTCCAATTCCTGCGGAATCCGCACAATTCCACAATTATCCGCAAAAATCAAGTCTCCTGGAACGATTTCTATTCCATGAATCGATACCGGCATTTGATGGGATTCCACCGTAGCCTTATACTTCACGTCGACACAACAGTATCCTTCAGCCCACACCGGGTAATCGAGACACGTCACTTCGGAAATATCCCGCGTCATACCCCCGATAATCGTTCCCAGCGCACCCGCCCGAACAGCCAGGTGCGCGTTCAGTTCACCAAAATATGCCCGGTCACCAATTTCATTTTCCACAACGAGGATTTCACCAGGAGTAACCCTTTTATAAGTCTTAAGGCCGTCATAAATCCCCCGATAATCCTCGCTGTCCGAAAGTTTTCTTATTTTGAGCGTATTCGCCCGGCCAAACACTTTTCGGTTCTCAAGATTAAGCTTCATGCCAGTGATGACAGACTCGACCCCCATGTCCGACAAAATGTCCGCAAATATTGCCGAACTCATAAACTTGCCCAAAAGATTCAACCTTGCATTCTCCCGCTCCTGAAGCCCCTTCATGATAGTCTCGGCCAGTTCGAACTCATCAGGATAATTTACGTCTATCGTCTCAACGGCATCCCCCGTGAGCATGAAAACATGGTTTCCATAGCGCATTTTCAAAGTACACGCGGTTTCTTTTCGAACAATGTAAAGTCCCATAGACTCGGTTATAGTATCCGGCAGTGTGTTACTGTTTGGAACATGGAACTTATCATACGACGGCTGGCCGTTTTCCCACAAGTACTCCTTTTCCTTTTTCACTAGCACCACAGAATCGTACTCGTCATGTTCCTTTAAAATTTCCACACCCTTTTGAATCGTTTCCGGCTTTATGAACGGACTGGTACAAAGAATCTGGATGTAAATATCCGCTTCCACCTGTCGCACTTCGTTATAAAACATCTGGTGTCCGTCCGTCTTATTACTGGCAAGTGCAGAATCTCGCTTTAACGGTATGTAACGTAAAAACGGCGCGTAATTCAATATCTCATCAGACTCCGAATCCAGATACACCTCGTCGATAAAATCGCATTTGCACAACTTCTCTAACATGCACAAGAACAGTGGTTTCCCATTTAAAAGTTTCATATTCTTCGATTCTATCCGCTCACTCGTTCCCTTGGCGGGTAAAAACGCAACGACTTTCATATTATCCTCCTCGTAAATGCCTTGTTCCAAATATTTTTAAAAGCTTTTCCAGAATGGCTTTTCCAAAAACAATTTGACTCAAACAATTCCCGCATTAATGATGTCATGCAGGCTCAACATTCCCATCAAACGGTTCTTCTCTCCTACTAACGGCATAACAGAAATTCTTCGAGCCTTCATTTCCCGCAACACGTCAACCGCCAATGCTCCTTCACGCATATGGATAGGATTTTCCGTCATAATGTCTTCCACTGCCAGTTCAAGAATATCCGGCCTTGATTCAAGCAGCCTTCGAATATCCCCATCACTGACAATTCCCATCAGTCTCCCCTGTCCATCAACCACGGCAACAGCTCCCAGATGGTTTCTCGTAATTTGGAACAATGCGTCCTTTGTCGTCTGACCGATTAAAACGACAGCTTCCTCTTTTGATATCTTAGATAGTTCGATGGCCGTTACCAACAGCTTTTTCCCCAACGTTCCCAAGGGATGAAACAACGCGAAATCCTTTTCCGCGAAATGGTTCATCTCAGAAACGGCCACTGCCAACGCATCACCATAGGCGAGCGTAACGGTTGTGCTCGTTGTTGGCGCAAGATTATTAATACACGCCTCCCGCCTTACCGGCAACACAATTTCCAAGTCACAGTACTCCGACAGGATACTGTCCGCGTGGCAAAAGATACCAACCAATTTGCAACCAATCACCTTAATTGTCGGAATGATGTGCACCAGCTCATCCGTATTGCCGCTATTACTGACCATGATGACAATGTCGTCTTCCTGCAGCATTCCCAAATCTCCATGAGCCGCCTCGGCCGGATGCAGAAAAAATGACGGGATTCCAAGGCTCGCCATCGTCGCGCTAATTTTCCGTGCGACATGCCCAGACTTCCCCATTCCGGTCCAAACCACCTTTCCGCCACAATCATGACAGAATAGCGCCAACTCAACCGACCTCTCGTCTATGTCACATATTAGTTCCTCCAATGACTCCTTTTCAATAGAAAGTGCATTTTTCATACTATTCTTTATCGCTTCACACATATCCTTGATTCTCCGTAAAATTTTCCATCAACTTATCAAAGTCTACACGTTCAAACACTTCGAGTTTCCCCCCTCGCGTTGCATTGTAAATTCGAAAACCATGTGCTCGCGAGAAACGTTCTGCCTCTTGGTAGGCCAAAAGGTTTGTTCTTAAATCTGGCGGATTCACGATTTCACCTTTTTTTATGTAATCCTTACAAAAATGGTCGTTTTTTTCATAATCCATCCCCGTCATGTCTTCATAAGAAAAATCAATCCCTAAAAGATACATTTCCTTAAAACCCATATAATAGGCCAACTGCAGCATAGCATAGGTTACGGTCATCCCCTCATTAACAAACTTGCTGGCATCCTCTGAGAATACGGGAACGAACTTCCTATCTTTGGAAATGTAACCATCAAATTCCAATGAAAACAAATGGGGATTCATGCACCACGGAAGTTCAGGCACGTTATTAATGAAAATCTCCCTCGCTTCCATGTCACATATCTCATTGAAATATTGACTAATAAATTTTGAATCTGTCACACAATAAAAATCCGGCCTCCATGTTGTTTCCACAAAAATTTTAAAAATTTTATTGGATGCAAAGGTATATAATCCAGCTTTTTTTATTCTTTCTAAATCACATACACGCAAACTTGATCCCGTTCCAATAATAACACAAGATTTTCCATAGTATTTATTTTTAAATGTACAAACATCGTTGTTTTGTGCTTTATAAATACCTTTTTCCAAAGAGCGGGCCATTTTGATATTATGTAATCCCCGAATTGAAAGCATATCTACAATTTCGTGTACGTATCTGGGGGATGTCGCGATATAGATTTCGTCATCCTCATTTATTTCTTCGGGCGATTTTATCTCCGTTCCCAAGATGTCCGTTCCCCATTTGTCCTCATTGTTATCCACCACGAACGAAATTCGTCCCTTAATATGTGGAAGTATTTTTTTACACTCATCCCCCGCCCCAAAAACGATTTTTCGCACGACCCAAATACCCTTTCCATGCAACAAGCTGCTGCCCAACTTTAGTGTATCAATTATTAAAACGTCATTTACAATTCCCACTAGAATTTTGACGGCATACTATCCAATCATCCATGCAGGCACATTTCGTTTGTTCCCAGGGATATGTTTCATCATAAGTACAATATCTGCATATATCAAAACTTTTACGTAAACGCTCCAAAATCTGCCTACCTGTAATTCCGGCATCATAAATATCAATCGCGGAATTCCCTGCTTCAATTTTTGTCCCGAAGTGATTATTAAAAATAGAAACTGTTGCCGGAAGATAACATGGGTATAGCTTTCCATCGCGCAACATTGTACAACATCTATCACGACATTCGTAAAATTGCTTTTCAGGATTTTCATTTCCCTCCAGCATCATTTTCTTGGAAAAAGTTTCAATCTTCGTGCCAAAAACATATCGAACCCTCTGCTCTTTCAAAAAACGGGTTAACTGTTCCTTCACCGGCTCAAGAACCGGATAAAAAGAGATATTTACAATAATATCATTATCCCTTATGGCTGAAATCAACTTTTCATTCATGTTCCGCACAAGCAAACCATTAGTGATAATGTCGATGAAACTATAGGGAAACAATTCCCGAAGCATCACGCAATATCGATAAAGCTCTGGGTTCAAGAACGGTTCGCCCCCCAGAATGGCAATTCGGTTAATATCGCAAAACAATTCCCGAAGCCTTTGAAAATCTCCTTTCACTTTCTCGAAACTCGGAAATCTTGGATTGTCAGCAATATTTGAAAAATGCTGGCAACGCCTGCAATTCAAATTACAGCAATCCGATATATGGAATTGTACATGTTGCAACTGGGAAAACTCGTCTTGTTTTGTAAATATATTGCGAAAGTCCGTTTCATCCCATTGTTCTTTGCGAAAAATGTAGGAAGGCACTATATAGTAATCCGAAATATTCAATTCTTTCAGTTGCCGTAACATATCATCCAAAAAATGAGACAACACCTTTGCCGAGCAAACCAAAACTTTGTCAATGTTGCCCTCAACCATTTGAAGCTTGACCTCATTCGGAGTAATTACCGGTATAGATAATCCCTCCATTATCATGCCCTTTTCCTCGCTTGGCGCATTGTCTACAAACGAACAGACTTCCACATTCGCCTGTCCTCGCAATATGGAATATAATTTTTTTCCATCCTTTCCTGCCGGAAATATAGCGACTTTCATATTTTTCACCTCGTATAAAGATTTATCGTTCCTTTAATCTGAAGCCATGCTAATAAACCAAAATTAAAGAATGACAAGCCGATTAAGTTATTTTATTACAGACAAGACATCCTCGTATTTTTTACGAGGTATTCCCTCCAATATTCCACCTTCCGTACAATTAAATATCTTAACTCCCTCCTCCTTACAGATTTCATATATCTTTCGAAATGCGGCAAATTTCTTTGCTTGTAATTCGTAAATAAACTCTAGCGGCCTCTCCCCCAACATATATTTCACTTGTGTCTCCACGAAACTATCGTCCTCATACGCATACTGTGCTGATGCGATAACACTATTTTTGGCAGAAATGACTGTCAAAATATCCGTACAGTCGCAACCCAACAAATATATTTCGGAAAATCCCATATAAATAGCGATATTCACAGCAGATAAAACGACACTCCCTACCTCCGGCATCAAACTGGAAAGATTCAACGTTGCTTTTTCCAATGGAATTGTGCCATATTCTTGATAATAATAAATATTTAAAAACTCGTCTAAATGATTCTTCTTTACAAATTCCACAGACTTGTTATATGGCAAAAAGGAAATGGCTTTCTTTCCTATTTTTTTACATAATCCGATTCGCTCTTGCAAGACCTCACTTCCCCCTGACTCGGTAAAATAGCCCGAGTCATTCCATACATGAAAATTCGTTCCAACGTCTTCAAATTGTCTTGAACGCATGAACTGGTTTACCGTAACTACAAACTCATTTCGCAAATATTTTAAATCTTGACTTTTCAATGACGGCCCTGTTCCTAGCACAAAACACCTATGTCCTTTATATTTTCCCCGAAATTGCTCGTTACTCTTCAATAATTTATATAAATCTTGATATTTTTTTAAATATCTTTCTACCTTATGAGTATCCAGTTTGATAAATAACCGCATCTCATCCCAATCATATATATTCTTAAACCCTTTCTCTCTAAACGCATTCGCCAATTCCTTATTATTTTTCAACGGAGTAACAATTAAGCAGCTTTCCTTTCTCCCGTTCAATGACTCCAATTTATCACACAGAATTCCACCTATCATAACATTTTGCTTGTTAATATCGGAATCCACAAACATACTTATCGGAATTCCAAGCATTTCCAAATATTCCGCAATATAACGTCCATTATCACCCGCCCCAAAAACAATAATTTCCTTACTTGATTTTAAGTCATTATATATTAATTCGTAAATCATGATGATACTCCTTATCGAAAACGATTTCCTTCAGTTTTTCTTCAATTTTTTATTCGCACTCTACATCTGCTCCATGATATATTCCGCAACTTCCCATAATTCCTCCTCGCTCTGGGGACTGGGAATTGAACTCAAATCGAATTTCAAAACGCCGTTCTCAATAATCTGCTCTTGAGAATACGCCACAAGGCTAATCGCCTTGTCCAACCCATCATCTCCCGTTTTGGCAAATGTCAGTTTTTCATAGTCTTGAAAACAAGGATAATATACAGCCAATGACTCTGAAAGCCTTTTAAGTTCCTCGTGACACGTCTTGTTCTCACGCCACCTTTGATAGGCCATCCTCACCTGAGCGAGCATGATTTTCTTGATTTCCAGCCATTGTCCGTCCGATAGCGTAGAAGCGCACGCACGCTTCCAAAGCAGATGCAGCGACTTTCCAATATCCGGTATGTTTCCTTCCCGTGCGGAAAGGCTGTCCGACTGGTTGCGCCAATAATGATACAACCCTTTGTTTACATATCCTATTTTCCTTGCCTTACAAGCAAGGAGCGGAGTACTCGCAATGTCCTCGAATGTCCATGGGGGAAACAACAAATCGTTCGTAAACAAACGTTTACTCCAGAGCTTTCCACATGCGAACGTGCGAACTCGGTTCATGACGGACGGTTCCATTTTCGCATCCAATACATCCCTTCTAAATCGTATTTTTGAAAATTCTCGTTCCGATTTCCTGCTGTCCCAGTAAAAAATATCACATACTGCCAGTTCGGCATCCGTCTGATTCATTTTATTCAAAAGCAATTCAATGAAATGCTTGTCCAACCAGTCATCTGCGTCAACAAAAGTAAGAATTTCATTTTTTGCCATGGCAATCCCTTGGTTTCTGGTAGGCCCGAGTCCCTCGTTTTCCTTATGTACAACCTGAATCCGATTATCCTTTTCTGCCCATTTCTGGCAGAGTGCCAGGCTATCATCCGTCGAGCCATCATCAAACAAAAGAATTTCTAAATTTCCATATGTCTGGTTGACAACGGACTCGACGCACCGATCTAACAATGATTCTTCGTTGTACAGCGGAACAACCACGGTAACTCCTTGCAATACCTTCACCTCCCCAATGCGGCCTTAATGACAAACATATCTGTTAGCTTATTATCATGTATTTATGCACCACAGATTTACAATCCAAATATCTGCTGGTTTTCTTGTGCATCGTACAGTGCACGACAAATATAAAAATCAGCAGGTTCCGTAATCTTAATGTTATTTTTAGTACTTTGAACCATGTGCATGGATTCCTGGTACATGCTGCATAAATGAGCCGAGTCAATGCTTTTTTTTCCATCCTTTTGTGCTTGTTCGTATAAACGCAGAATCTTCGCGTAATAAAAAGATTGTGGTGCTTTTGCAACATACATTTCATCCCTGCATGGCACATCAGCAATGTCTTTTCCATCTTTGCTTCGAATCACGCTTTCACGAGCGGCTTCGCATGTAATGGCGTTTCCATAAGATTTTACGCCTTCTATGTTGCGTGTGATAAGTTCTTCCGTTACCAACGGCCGCACACCGTCATGAATCAGGATGATGTCATCTGCGGCAGCAAACTCCCTCATGGATATAAGACCCTGATATATGGAATCATGTCCCGTGCCGCCTCCCGGTACAATGGAATGCACTTTTTTAATGCCATACCGAGAAATCAAACCCTTCAATTCACCAATCCATTCCCTAATACACACAATTACAATACTGTCAATTTGCTTGTGACGTTCAAAATGCTCCAGCGTATAAATAATAATTGGCTTCCCATGTATTTCCAAAAATTGTTTTGGCTTGGAACTAGAATTCATGCGCCGCCCCGCCCCGCCGGCAAAAACAAGTGTAGTATTCATACTATCATCCTTTTAGCTCTTTCCAAAAACTTTTATACATAAAACGCTTTCAGGCAATTAAAGATACAAGTCCAAAATTCCTTCGACTAAATTTTGCGTACCATGTCATATATTTTCTTTCCATAATTTGTCACGTCATAACAATTCAGACAAAAATTGAAATATCGTATCAGGTTAATATATTCTTTTAATCCTCCCTTTTTTTTCCTCTCGTAATACGAATTATTTACCAAATAATTACTGATTACTTGCCTATTATAGTAATAATCTTGCCATGAAACAGTTTCAAAAGAATGTATCTTCCTCGTTTTACTAAAAAACACACTTTTGCAATGACATACTGCAGAACACCCGCCGTCAATATCCAACGGCTGAATTTCTATTTTTTCGTCACATAAATTAAAAACCGCCATTGCATTCAGACCCGTGAACGGCAAGAAAACTTTTCCGTCCACAATTTCATACTGAAGCATAAAACGTATCGAATTTTCCGAAATATTTTCCACTATAACACTCAAATCATCCAAATACTTAATAACATTTTTCCGAACATCATATCGAATAATACATCTGGCCTTGACTGGAAACATGTACACATATTGTTCACACACACATGCCCCAAAGTAATATAAATCTGTTTTTCCCGTTTTGCTCAGCTTTAATGCTACAGACATGAACTCATTTGTTTTTATATCATACGAAATAATGTATCTGCTTCGAAACGGGACAAAAATAAGTTTTTGTCCCACACAAACCACATAAGAATGCTGACATTGACGCCAAATATCATAATTCGGAAACTTCATCAGAATTTCTATTTTTCCAGTCGTCTTGTTTATTTTTTCAAGCCCGTTAAAATACACATTGGAAAACCATATTGCATTCTCCACCTCTGCATACCCAAATGCTCGAGACTTATATATTTCATCCATCTTCTTTACTACTGCCTCTTTATTTTGCTTGTCTACATAAATCACCAAGGAGTAATTTAATCTTTTCCCACGTCGCTACAAATCCATAAATAACACTGTCATTCATTAGTTCTTCTTACCACTTCTCTCTCACTTCCCAAATATGTCCCCGCGTCCGTCCCCTATGAACCGCGCCACCTGCCTATAGGCCGGCGTCGCCTTCAACGCCACCACCTCCGGCGCGTCTTTGGGATACAAGGATAAAAGCGTCCTCACCTGCTCCGCCAGTGCCATAAGCTCCTCGGACGGCTCCCCCGCCTTTAGTCCCGGCGTATTCTCCGTCAGATACTCCACCATCCCCGTATACTCCTTAAAGCAGGAAAGACCGGCCTTAAGGTTCTTTACATATTCCCGCAGATTGCCCGCGTCCAGAGCCGCAAACGCGCGGATGGCGTACCACCCAAAGCGGTGCCTTGCAGGCAATTCCTCTATCTCCTCTTCATTGAGAACTTCCGCTTTATAAAACGCCGACAGGAAGCCCTCTTCCACATGCGTAAACAGACGTGCCAGTGTCATTCCCTCTGGATTCCCTTTCCCGCCTCCCGTCCAGTCAAACCGTTGCACCGCCTCTTGCACCGCCCTATTCAACCACCGAATCTCCTCCAACTCTTCCGCGTTTACGCGTTTTCCCATATAGCCGCGTAACACGTCCGACAGAAACTCCCCCGCTTTCCTGATTTTCCCGATTTTCAAACACGCCTCCGCCAGAAACAGCCTCGTCTGCCTCTCCTTCGCCGGAGACGCAAGATAAATCACGCTACTGGCCAGGGTTTCCCGTTCCCCCCGGCCGGCGCGATATTCCTTGAGCGCCGCAAGGTACTTCTCCCCGTGTCGGACGCATTCCTCGTAGTCCCCCTTGTTCCAACTGTAAGCGCACGCGTAGCACTCCACGTCGATTCCAGTCAAAAACGACTCCGGGAAAAGCTCCTCCGACCGGGAAATCCATTCAGCCAGCTCCGCATCCAGCCCCGACTCATACGCCGCACGTACCGCGTTGCGTAAGACCGCCGGGCCGAAATATTCCCACCCCGGCTTTTTCTCATCCACCAGGTGTACGCTTTCACGAACCCACTTCTCGTAGTCCTCCCAGCCCCTTGAGCTTTCGATATAGTGTACAAGAACCGAAAGATTCTCCGGCTCTTTCGCAAGCTTTCCCTTTAACAAGGCGCGGTTTCGCTCCTGCTTTGCCCGCTCTCGCTCCTTCGTCGTCTTTACATAACCGTCGTGATGCAGGATTGTTCCCGAAAGTGCCGCTGTCTCCCGCGCCGCCCTCTTCGGCAGCACAATCTGCTCGTGAACCGCCCCCTCGTAATGCACCCCCGGCAACAAGCGTACCAGGCGCACAGCCATGAAGTCCGCATAATCCCCGTCCATATCCGCTGTCTCATACCCATCCGGGCATCCCGTGTCTGATGCGCCTCGCGCCAGCGAACCCTCCGGGTTCGTCAAGGGATGCCCCTGGGTATAATTCCGCACAAGCAGGGCGGCAAGATTTTTTCCCTCCCCGTCCTTGTCCAGAAACCCTACAAGTTCCGAAACATCCGCATCCAGGTATTCGTCCGTGTCCACTGTCAGATACCATTTTCCCGAAGCGCGCTCCAGCACCGTGTTCCTCGCCGCCGCGAAATCATTAACCCACGGGAAGTCAATCAGGACGTTAGCGTACCGCTTTGCAATCTCCCGGCTTCCATCCGTGCTCCCCGCATCTGCCATGACCAACTCGCAGGAAACCCTCTCCCGCAGGGAGACAAGTGCCTTCAGACACCGTTCCAAGCTTCGTATTTCATTTTTAAAAATGATGCCAATCGTCAAACATGGCTGTTTTGTCTGT
Organism: Lachnospiraceae bacterium; assembly: GCA_910574865.1. Lineage (GTDB taxonomy): Bacteria > Bacillota > Clostridia > Lachnospirales > Lachnospiraceae > Schaedlerella. The sequence continues at coordinate 277,945 of CAJTDN010000002.1, forward strand.
CCCATGCGGCGTTTCTCCTTTTCTTTCTACCATGAACTTATCTCTTTGGCATGATTATTTAAAAATCGGGGCGGGCCAAAGCCCGCCCCAATCCATATCCGAAACCGAATAAAGTAATCCACCCCAACTTACTGGAGAAGCTGCAACACGCCCTGCGGAATCTGGTTCGCCTGGGCCAGCATGGCCTGCGCGGACTGAACCAGGATGTTGTTCTTCGTGTAAGCCATCATTTCCTCCGCCATGTCAACGTCGCGGATGCGGCTCTCAGCGGCGGTCATGTTCTCGGTCGCAACACTCAGGTTGTTAATCGTGTGCTCCAAACGATTCTGGATTGCACCCAAGTCACCACGGGTGGAGGACACATAGTTAATCGCGTCTTTAATCTTCTTAACCGCATCCGAAGCTCCGGCCTGCGTGCTGATGTCCACATCGCCAATGCCCATCGCCTTCGCATGCATATCGTTGACGGAAACACGCATCTTGTTGAAATCATCCGAAGTATCGCCAATCTGAAGAACCAGACCGCCGGTAGCGGCATCGCCCTTGCTCAAACGGATACCCTGGCCTATACCTATTGCGTTCCCATCCGTCGCACTTGCCTCTGTTACTTTCAACCCCGTAACTTCGGCAATTTTCTGGATGTTCTGTTGGAAGTTGGCATCAGTGCTCATCAAACCATTTTTTGGAGTCCCACCTTGAACGGATTTGTCTACGGCATCTTTATCACTGATTAAGATTGTAACATCCGATCCCAAGCCCTTCGTGGCGTTCATCATCTCCACATCGCCTGCCGTATGGGTAGCAGCAACATGGGTAGCCGTCATATTACCAGTCATAAGCACGAACTTGTGACCGTTAATTTCAAACACGGCATCCTCATAATTGGTGCCATCGTACAAAGTAAGCGTTTTCGCATCAATCTCACGACCGTCATCACTGCCTAAGTCTCTCTTTACACCCATATCAGTCGGTCCTGCTGTTGGTTTCTGCACCCCATCCGTCGTCACATTCACATCAAAGCTCTCGACATACTCGCTATAACCAACATTACGAGCCTCAAGCTTTATCGTATTGCCAGCAGCACCAGTCGTAATATCCCAGTCCTTGGCCAGATTCGTCTTGTCAAGCTCCTTTTTGATAGCATCGGCAAGATTCTCCGCCGTAACCTCTGTCGTCTTTCCGTCACCAGCTGTATCCAACTTATCATAGACGGTCTTTCCGTCGGCAGACCTCAACTGATAAGTCCCGTCATCCTTCTTTTCCATCGTAAATTTGACTTGCTGAGAAGTGCCGTCATTGAAACCGATGTTGAATGTAATCGTGCTGCCTTCTTTCATATCAGCCGCATCAACGTCATCAAACGCAACGTTCGTCTCAAAAGAAGCCTTGCTGCCCGGGGACTTGATGCTGTTCGCATTCCCACCAATCTTAACCTCGGTAGCTCCTCCTTTTGCAGACAAAGAACCATCCAACAAGTTGATTCCGTTGAAGTTCGTGCTGTCAGCGATACGGTTGATTTCGTCTTTCAGGGAAGCAACTTCCTTCTGAAGGTTCTCACGGTCCACTTCGTCAGCGTATGTTCCGTTCGCGGACTGGTCAGCCAGTTCTATCATACGGTTCAGCATGGAGTGGATTTCCGTCATGGCACCCTCGGCCGTCTGCACCAGAGAAATACCATCGTTGGCATTCTTCTGGGCGGTCTTCAGACCGGTAATCTGGGCACGCATTTTTTCGGAAATCGCCAGGCCGGCAGCGTCGTCGCCCGCGCGATTGATTCTGTAACCAGAGGAAAGTTTCTCCAAGTTCTTGGAAACGGCACTGTTGTTTACAGTCAAGTTACGATAAGAGTTTAATGCAGCAATATTGTGTTGAATCCTCATGATTCTACCTCCTTGAATATGTTTGTTTAGAGTGCTTTCGCTTCATGCTATGGCACTTGTTACTTTTCCTGCGTCTTTTGCCCTTATAACCATGGCCATGCTTTTTGGCAAACCAACGCGGATCTATTCCAACCGGCTCGCGAAACCGGGTGAAACCTACATAACCTTAAACGGACTAATTCCGTGTATTTTCACGCGCTTTTCGAATCCTTGCCGCCTGCGGCTTTTCCATCCGCGCTTTCCCCACCGGCGATTCTTCCGGCGGCAACTCCGCCGTTCGTTCTCCCGGCGTTCATGATTCCCTCGTTCAGGCTTTCCCATATGCCTGACAGTTCCCGCATCTGCGTCCGTACAAGTTCCAGCTCACGCCGTCTCAGTTTGTGCTCTGGGTTGTCCAGTATCTCGCCCAACTGGTACAGTATGCCCGCGCAAATCTCCTGCCCGCTCCGATACGTTTCCTGCCTCTTTTTCACCTTTTGGAGATACTGCGCATAATGCTGTTTATCCGACGGCGAACGCTTCGGTTTTCGATCCAGCAGCCCCTCCGGCCGTTGCTCGCCGTCGCGCTCAAGCACCTTCCCGCGCACGATGGAAACCTCCTTCGGCGCCTTGATGGAAATGCGAAACTGCGGTCCCGACTCCTTGAACACCTGCACCACCACCCGATCCCCGATGGTGACATAATCTCCCGACTTCATCTGTAACGAAAGCATGACAGAAACCTCCTTATTTCCTATAAAAGTCCCGGACGGCGGCGAAACGATAGCAAGCTTGCTTGCATATTCGTTTCGACATCGGACAGGCTAACCCGGATGAGCAAGTAGGGTGTCAGCCCGAATTGTGAATCCGGGCGACGATTGCGGGAGTGCGTAAGCACGAAGCAATCGGTTTTTATTACCAAAAGTCCCGGAACTTTTGCCCACCTATCTAATATGACATTTTTTGTTTGCATTTTACGCCGCCTGCGTCTACAATAAATCTTGTAAGGCATCCTCTGAAAAAAATGTCGCCCACCGTATAGTTTTCGCAGAACGGGCGATTCTGCGAAAATCTCAAAAAATCCCAGCCTTACGCCGTTTCTTCATACCGTCCGACCACAAATCTGACCACAAACCTCCCTATAAAAACCTGAAAGAGCCCCCAACTGTTTCCGCTTGGAATCCATGGTCGGGTGGACATAACGGTTCATGGTAATCTTTACTTCAGAATGTCCGAGAATCTCGCTCAAAGACTTCACATCCATCCCGCACTCGATGCAGCTCGTGGCAAACGTGTGCCGCAACATATGGAAATTCCGCTCGTCCACTTGTGCCATCGCGAGTATTTTCTTGAACCGGTACTGCAACGTCCTCGGCTCCATGGGTCTGTCCCCGCCGAACACGTAAGGCCGACTTTTGTCCAAATGGGAAAGAAGCCCCTTGACTTCCGCCGGGATGGGAATCTTCCGCCGGGAACTTTCGCTTTTCGGCTCCGTTTCCAGCAAGACTGTCTTTGTACCCCGCTTTCCATGCGGACGTGTCTCCCGGTCCCCGGACTTGTCCGCGCCTTGATTTTTGACGGCAAGCCTCTGTACCGTACGGTTCACGGACAGCGTCATTTCCAGGAAATCCAAATCTGACCAGCGCAGTGCGCACAACTCACCAATCCTCACCCCCGTGTATAGGCAAAGCACGAGCGCGGCATCATATTTGTCCGGCTCCGCGCCTTTCTCACGGATGATGGAAAACATACGCTGACGCTCGGACTCGGTAAACGTCTCCAACACCTTTTTCCCCTGGCCCGTATCAGGACGTTTCAAGAATGGGAGCAGCAAGCCGTATTTTTCACCGGCATAGCGCAAAATCTGGTTGACAACGCAGCAAATGCTTTTTTGCAGGCTTTCCGAAAAACCTCCCGATGACAAGTGGTCAGAAATCTTTTTCAGAAAATTTTTGACGTTGGCGTTTGACAAGCGGGAGTCGCCAAGAAGGGCAGAAAGATGTGTCCGGTAAACTGTTTCATATTTTATGTAAGTTGAATACTTGCCTTTCTCCCTCTTTACATCCAGCCACTCCGCCGCCACGTCGGAAAACAAAACGTACGCGTCTGTATTCCCCATGCCATGCACCATTCCCGTCACGTCAGACAAAAGATTTTCTTGAGTGGTCATTTTTACGATGGCAAGCTTTTCCTTTACCGCGGCATATGAATATCCATAAACCGAATGATAGATGTAACGTTTCTTTCCCGCATGATATACCTTGTGCCGCCCTTCCCAGCGTCCGTCCTTGCGCTTCCTTATGTTTTCCCCACGTCGTGCCATGTCGTTTCTCCTTCCGTACAATGTCAGAGGCTCCTTCCCCTGAAGATTTTGACCACAAAAATGACCCTTATTATCGCTTCCCGTATGTTCTTTTTTCAAGAAACACCCCTATCCGGCACTGCGGTTTTTGCAAAAAACCAAAAAAACTTTCAAAAAGTTGTTAACTTCTGAAAGAAGATGCCGATATAGTATGTGTACGAAGATAAAATCTATGTTTTATCCATTTCGCAGAATCGCCCGTTCTGCGAATTTTTGTGTCTTTCGACACCGAACGTTCCCATTGATTTTGTACATGTTTTGTAATTATCCAGAACCCCCTCAGTTGTACATTTTCTCGCGGTCCACGCGGTAAATGCCGCCATGCGCATCCTACGGGACGATGCAACGTTCTATTTCCACGCATATTTATTGTAACAAGTTAGCGTCGGTGTACAAAAGGCAACACGGTCGATGAAGGACATATTTCCCCTCTTTCATCGTTACTTTCACTCCGCGTACGTCCTTGTACGCGTCGCTTAAGTGCCTTGAAAGAGGGGAAATATGCCTCTTCACGACTCTACGACCTCACCCATAGGGATTTCAAGGGTTTTCAAGGAAGATGAATGAGGCGTACAAGGACGTACGCCGATTGAAGATGACGCTGAAAACCCTTGAAATCACATGGGTTGAGGCGTGTTGCCTTCTGTACACCGACGCTACATATGCCTTTTTGAATTTATTTTTGAGCAGTTCCCAATTTCCGTAAGCGTCAGGAGAAATCTTGTGAAAACTTTACGATGAAATAATTGAAAAAGTGAGAAAAGGACGTTATAATGTGTATGATACCAGGGTCAAAAGGTCATGCGTTCCACGCTTGCATGGAAAAGCATGACTTTGGAACCTGCAAAACACCGAAAAGAACTTCCTAAGAAATGAGCGGATTCGAGGTGTTTTAGGGCACTGAACGTCCAATGGACGTTCGTTTAGTGCCGACCATAGCGGAGCGGAGACAACGAGAGCACGTAGTGCGGAGTAATCCGTGGGTATCATGGGGGCAAAACTTGTTTTGGCCCCAACATCATCATGTGTATATGTCATGAAGAGAAATACGTGAATGTCTTACGATGGAGGAACTGCCATGATTGCCTTAAAGCTTACCAGCCCTAAAAATTTCATGTCCCACCTTTTGTTATCAGAGACGTTCGACCATTTTTTATTAATCGAGGGGGAGATTACCACCTTCAACACGTTCCACATAGACGGTTACATGCAGAAGGAATTTTTTGAAAGTCCGGAAGGCCTGCCGGAATACTCACCTTGGAAACAGACAAGGGAATTCTGCCACTCCCTCATCAGGGGAAAGCGCACGCCGCTTGCTTTCAAATTTATTTTCAGCCTTTCCGCGGAAAATATCGCCCGGTTTATCGAGAGCGGCCATCTGGACTTCAAGCCCGATGACGTGCAGGGGCTCTACATGAACATCCGTTTTGACGAAAACGGCTTGAATTGCGTGACGGGAACATCGCTTAAGACGTTTTCCATGGACAAGTCGCTGGAAAAGGGTTGGGACGCGATGGTACAACGTTTTTTCACTAAAAAGGATATCGAGTATGACGTGGTTGCCTAAGGCACACGACGGGGCAGGTTCAAAGAACCCGCCCCGTCCTTATTTCCATAATGCCTTGTCCCCATCACGTTTCCGTACGGTCAGCGCGGTAGACGCGCTGACCTAACCGTACCATAATCATCACTTCGTCAACAGCATCATGATTTCATTGCTTCTCTGCACGAACGCCGTCATCTCCTCCGGTGCAAGTGGCTTGTGCGCCAACATCGCCAGGTCATACAACTGCTTGCAGATAATGGTCACGTTCTTGCTACGCTTGTGCTCCACGACAAACTTCACCAACGGATGGTTCGCGTTCAGTATCAGCGTCGCCTTGCCGCCATACATGCCGTCCATGTTACCCATGCCATACATGCGCATCATCTCTTCCATCCTCCGGGATTCTTCGGAAAGCACCGCCATCGACGCCACGTTGTCGTCCTTTAAGTTCTCCACCTTCACGTCCAGCTTTTCATTGCCCAGCTCCTTGCGGAAAATCTCCACCAGGCTGTCCGTCTTCTTCTGGAAAGCCTCCTTGTCTTCCTCCGCCACGTCCGCCTTCATGGACTCGTGCACGTCGGAGTCAATGCGGCAGAACTTCACGTTCTCGTTCTTCTGCTCCAGGTAGCTGACAAACGGCGCGTCAATGTTGTGCGTCAGGATGACCGCGTCTTGTCCTTGTGCCTTAAACATGTTGACATACTGGCTCTGCTGCTGCTCGTCCGTCACATAATAAATGGTCGTCTTCTCCGGCTCTTTTTCTTCCTCGTCCGCATCATCGCCATCCGCATCCGCGCTTTCCACATCCGCGCTTTCCGTGACGTCACCCTCTTCCACGACCTCGGCCTCCACGCTCTCGCCGTCCTCGGTACGGGCACGTCCCGCCGCTTCTTCCACGGCATCCGCATTTTCGGCAGCCGCATCTCCCGCCGCGTCCTTAGCGCCATCGGTGGCCGCTTCGACTTCGGCCGCCGCGCTTTCCCCGCTTTCCGCCTTAGCCTCTTCCTTCTTGTCCGCGGCGATGCAATCCTCCAACGTCAAATACTTATGGTCAAGGTTTTTAAACAAAATGGATCCCTTGATCTTCTCGCCAAACTTCTCGTCCTTCAGGCAGCCGAACTTGATGAACGGATTGATGTCGTCCCAGTATTTTTCATAATTCTCCCGGTCGGTCTTGAACATCCCGTTCAACTTGTCGGCCACCTTCTTGGAAATATAATCGGCCACCTTGTTCACGAACCCGTCGTTTTGCAGCGCGCTACGCGACACGTTCAGCGGCAGGTCCGGACAGTCGATGACGCCCTTTAACACCGTCAAAAACTCCGGAATCACTTCCTTGATGTTGTCCGCGATGAACACCTGGTTGTTGTACAGCTTGATTTTGCCTTCGATGGAGTCGTACTCCATGTTAATCTTCGGGAAGTACAAGATTCCCTTCAAATTAAACGGATAATCCATGTTCAGGTGAATCCAGAACAACGGCTCCTTATAATCCATGAACACCTTGCGGTAAAACTCCAGATAATCGTCCTTCTCACACTCGCTCGGGTTCTTGCCCCACAGCGGATGCGTGTCGCTTAAGGAAACCGGGCGTTTCACGATCTTGGCCTTCTTCTTCGGCTCGCCTTCCTCGCCCTCCTTCGGCTCCTCGGTAATGTGCTCGACCACCTTGTCCGTCTCCAGCACGTCCGCCTCGTCAATCGTCTCGTACTCCTCCGGCGCGTTGGCCTTGGAGAGGAAAATCTCCACCGGCATGAAGGAGCAATATTTCTCCAATACTTCCCGCGCCCGGTACTCGTTGGCAAACTCCAAACTGTCCTCGTTGAGGAAAAGGGTAATCTCCGTACCCACGCCCTCCTTCGTGCCCTCGCCCATCTCGTACTCGGTGCCGCCGTTGCTCACCCAGTGCACCGCCGCCGCGTCCTTCTGGTAAGACAACGTGTCAATGTGCACCTCGTCGGCTACCATGAACGCAGAATAAAATCCCAGACCGAAATGCCCGATCATCTCATCGTCCGTCGTCTTGTCCTTGTACTTCTCCAAAAACTGGGTCGCGCCGGAAAACGCGATGCGGGTAATGTACTCCTCGACCTCGTCGGCCGTCATGCCAAGACCGTTGTCGATAAACTTGAGCGTCTTCTCCTCCGGGTTGACGATGACCTGAATCTTCGCCTTATAATCCACAGGCATCTCGTACTCGCCCATCATGTCCAGTTTCTTCAGCTTGGTAATCGCGTCGCAACCGTTAGACACCATCTCACGCATGAAGATGTCGTGGTCCGAATACACCCACTTCTTGATAATCGGGAAAATATTTTCACTGTCAATGGATAAACTGCCTTTTTTCAACACCATTTCCTTCCACACTCCTTTTTTGAATTGATACCGGCACGGCCTGGCCGGCACTTCACATGCCGCGCGGATGCCGCTTGTTTTTTGCCTAATGGACATTCTAATACAATGCTTTCCAAATGTCAATACAAAATTAGCACTCTTCTCGCAAGAGTGCTAATAATTTATAAAAACTTTATACATTGCGCAAAAATTACCAACAAACAAGGTGCGAAGCCTTTGATAATTCCATAAAGACTTCGCACCTTGTTTGTCAGACGCTATTCAGCTGTGGTAACTACTCCTTTATTTTGTCAATGTCTGTAAGGTTCACGCCCGATACATTAAGCAATGCTTTTATCGTCAAATATTCGTCTTTTAACTTGGCATAGGTCTCGGTCGCGTTTTCTTTCTTTGCCAATACCATGTACTCTTGAATCTTTTTGAAATCGTCAAGAGCTAGTTTTGTCACTTCAATTCCAGTTGGCATATAATCACCTACTTTCTGTAATCTGTACCGATTTCTACATTATTGATTTTATATTATTAATCATAACAGATTTATAAAAAGGTGTAAAGTCATACAAGCATAATTTGCCCCACTTAATTTTGTCTGATACCGAAATATAGACCTCGGTCAACATTTCCTTAATCTGTTTTTGTAAACTTATCCCTGCTTCTGTCTGTCCGTTGTGGCACACCCCGCCCTGCTCCAGCCCTTCCCGCCCCGGCTGCCCCTCATGGTTTTTCGCATAAAAAAGCAGTATAGCATAGCTACTATGCATTGTCAAGTAGCAATGACATAAAACAACTAGCACAAGTCGAAGCCAAACTCTTTGTTCATTCCTGGCAGGATTTTCACAATATTGTCATGAAAACTCTTTTCATTCCCTGTTTTGCCTAGAAACCCCACAAATAATTTGCAAATGTCAGAAAGAGTATGATATGATACTGTTACAAACGGCAACATAAATAGATGACACGAACAGAAAGGAAACAACACAAATGAAAGTAGTAATCGCGATTGACTCATTTAAGGGAAGCCTCTCCTCCATGGAGGGCGGCAACGCGGTAAAGGCCGGCATCCTGGCCGCCAGGCCGGACGCGCACGTCGTCGTAAAACCCCTGGCGGACGGGGGCGAAGGAACAACCGACGCGCTGACCGAGGGTCTGGGCGGCGAACGGATTGACCTTTCCGTGACCGGGCCTCTGGGCGAACCGGTGGACGCTTATTATGGGCTGCTTCCCTCGACAAACACCGCCATCATGGAAATGGCGGCCGCCTCCGGCATCACCCTGCTGCCGGGCGGTGCGAAAGACCCGCTGCGCGCCTCCACCTACGGCGTGGGGGAGATGATTGCGGACGCGGTTACCAGGGGATGCCGCGACTTCATTATCGGCATCGGCGGCAGCGCGACGAATGATGGCGGAATCGGGATGCTGAAAGCACTTGGATTTACGTTCCTGGATGAAAACGGGAACGACGTGGGCGAAGGCGCCCAAGCCCTGGCCAAGGTTGACACCGTCCAGACACAAGGGCGGCTTCCCGAATTAAAAGAATGCCGATTTCGTATAGCATGCGATGTAATTAACCCCCTTTGCGGGGATGATGGAGCAACTTTTGTCTACGGACCGCAAAAGGGTGTCACCGACGACATGAAACAGCCGCTCGACATGGCGATGGCACATTTTGCCGACGTGACCGCCACCGCCCTGGGCAAGGACTTGCGCGACGTACCCGGGACGGGGGCGGCAGGCGGCCTCGGCTTCGCCTTCCTAAGCTACTTGAACGCACGTCTCACGCCGGGGATCGACCTGATACTTGACGCGGTCAAATTGGAGGACGAACTCGCGGACGCCGACATCGTCGTGACCGGCGAGGGCCGGCTCGACTTCCAGACCGCCATGGGCAAGGCTCCCGTGGGCGTGGCAAGGCTCGCCAAAAAACACGGGGCGAAAGTCATCGCCTTCGCCGGCGGCGTGACGAAAGAAGCGCGCGCCTGCAACGGAGCCGGAATTGACGCCTTTTTCCCAGTCGTAAGAGGGGTCACCACCCTTGAGGAAGCCATGAATCCGGAGAACGCGAGAGCGAACGTGACGGACACGGCGGAGCAGGTATTCCGGCTGATGTAAGACCAGGATTTTAGCGTCGGTGTACAGACGCCCCATGTGGTATGATAAACATATGGAATAGTGGTGCCGGCTGTCGGAAATGGAGGAAACGTTTTTGCATTTCTTATTTTCGAGATGAAATCAGTTGCCAGAAAAAACGGGGAAACTCAAATGAATTTTAGGTTGACATGCAAAACATCTTGTGCTATGATTAAAAACGTTTTAGCAAGGTAACGCATTACATTGATCGTCACATTGGGCGTGGCACTTTGTGACAAATGCGGGTTTTCCTGCAAAACACAAGGCATCCGTAGCGATTCGGCCCTGGCCGGGTTGTCACGGACATGACGGCAAAGGCTGGGAACAAGACTCTGGTTTTCAGAACCTGACAGGAAGTTGGCGTCACCGACTGAGAGCGCCGGACAGGGAAGGAAGTCAAGGGAACACTTGGGAGCCGACCGGTTGAACCAAGGATTTCGAACGTAACGATGAATTTCGAAACATTCCGAGAAAGAAGTTGCGACGATTTCGAGAGTAGGCCGGTACGTAGGGCACACGTTACGTGTAAAGAGTGGAATCCGAACGGGTTCAATGCGGGTGGTACCGCGGATATTATTTGATTAATTTCCGTCCCGGGATGCAAGTGCATCCCCGGGGCGTTTTTCTTTTTTAAAACTTCCATCGGGAATGTACCTGCCTGGCTCGTGATGACGCGGCATTACAAACCGTTTGACATCGCGACGCCGCCAGAACGCCAAGACGTTCTTGAGCAAATGAAACGCGCGCCCCGCCGACATGGGCCGCGCCAAAAAGAAAGGGAGGACAACGATGATGGAATATTTGACTGGAGTAAGGGCGAAAGAAGCACTGGAACTGAAAGATTTATTAAAGGAAAACATGCAGGGGCAAACCGTGAAGGTGAACGGGGCCGTGCACGCCATCCGCGACATGGGAAACATCGCCTTCGTAATACTGAGGAAGCGCGACGGACTCCTCCAATGCATATTTGAGGAAGAAAAAACAAAATTTAGTTTGAAAGATTTGCGGGAAGCGTATACAATAGAGGTAATAGGGACATTGTCAAAAGCCTGCAAGGCACCGAATGGAATTGAAATCCGCCTCACGGAAATCAAAGTGTTAAGCGAACCGGCAAACGCCTTGCCGCTCCCCATTTCCAAGTGGAAGCTGAAAACGTCTTTGGACGCGAAGCTCAATTACCGGCCCATTTCCTTGAGGAACTTAAGGGAACGCGCGAAGTTCAAGCTGCAGGAGGGCATCGTGCGGGGATTCCGCGACTTCCTCTACCAGGAAGGCTTCACGGAAATCCATACGCCGAAAATCGGGGCGAAAAGCGCCGAGGGCGGGGCGAACCTCTTCAAGCTGGACTATTTCCACCGGCCGGCCATTTTGCAGCAAAGCCCGCAGTTCTATAAGCAGATGATGGTCGGCGTGTACGACCGGGTGTTTGAGACGGCGCCGGTATTTCGGGCTGAAAAGCACAACACCAGGAGACATTTGAACGAGTACACGAGCCTGGACTTCGAGATGGGCTATATCGACGGCTTCGAGGACGTCATGGCGATGGAAACCGGCTTCTTGCAGTACGCGATGAAGCTGCTTGAGACGGACTACGCGAAGGAACTGCAAATCCTGGGTGTCACATTGCCAAAGACGGACGAGATTCCCGCCGTGCGCTTCGATGAAATCAAACGCCTCGCCTCGGAAAAATACGGCCGCGCGATGAAGAACCCGTTCGATTTGGAACCGGAAGAGGAAATCCTGATCAGCCGCTACGCGAAGGAAGAATGGGACGCGGACTTCGTCTTCGTGACCCATTACCCGTCCAAGAAACGCCCGTTCTACGCGATGGACGATCCCAAAGACACAAGGTACACGTTAAGCTTCGACTTATTGTTCCGGGGAATGGAAATCACGACCGGCGGGCAGCGCATCCATGATTATCGGAAATTGCTGGAAAAGATGGAGGCGCGCGGCATGACCACGGAAGGCATGGAGCAATACTTAAGCGCGTTCAAGTACGGGATGCCGCCACACGGCGGGCTCGGCATCGGCATGGAACGCCTGACCATGAAGCTGGTCGGCGAGGACAACGTGCGGGAGACGACATTGTTCCCAAGAGACTTAAGCAGGCTGGAGCCGTAATCCGCACCGCCATGAACAAAGAGTCCGGCTTGCCCGACTTTCGCGCCGGAACGCGGCATTGGCTCCACCTGAAAGAGAGGGAAGGGTGAATCAAGATGTCAGAAAAAAACAGTTGTCAATTATGCGGCGGCCCGCTGGATCGGGGCTACTGCCACACTTGCGGGTTTTATGCGGTCCGCAAGAGCAAGATGCATTACCGGCTGAACGAGAGCAACGCCTCCCGGCGGCTGGACGCCCAATATGGGAAAAAGCTGGAAAAGCAATTGGAGCGCAGGGAAAAATCACACCAGGGCCTGCACAACGATTTCAGAGGAACGTCCTCGGAGGTCATCAAGGCCAGGCGCGAGGCGGACGCGCGCAAGAAGGCGCTCCAACAAGAAATTGCCGGCCGCGGCCTGAAACAAGCGCTTACCTCGGATTCGATGGCGGCGGCCGCGAGGGAAACCTTCCAATCCGCAAAAAACGTGGTGGGCACGCTGGCGACGGAGCTTGACCAGAAGCTGCTCTCCGGCAACGGTGCCGGCAAATCACGGGCAAACGGGAATGCCGCCACAAACAGAAACAGCGGTTACCAGACGTCCTACACGGCCGCGTCGCGAAGCGGCACGGGCACGAATCGGACCAACGCATGGAACACCAGATCCATGAATGGCGGAAATACGTGGAATGCCGGGAGCGGCACTTACAATCGAACCCGGCCGCTCAATACGATGCAGAGCAAGAAATCGGGAAAGGGAATCCTCGTGGGAGTCGTCGTCATCGCGTTTTTCCTCGTGGCGGTATTCTCCGTGGTCGGGCAATTCGCGTTCGACATCCCGAAGCCATGGACGGAAAGTGGCACTCCCGAGCCGGAGCCCGCGCCATACAGCCCTTACGAAGACGCGGCACCTGCTTTGGCCGAGACCGGGGACGATTTCACGACCGTGCTGACCGGCGGGAAATATATCGTAGGAGTCCATTTACCGGAAGGCCTTTACAAGGTAACGCTGGTGGAAGGCGAAGGTTCTTTGAACGTCGAGGATGACACGAACGACATATCCGTTTATGAGTGGTTCGAGCTGGATGAAGAAGGGGAAGAAGAGGAACTGTACACCCATATTACCGAGCTCGACGAGGTCCGCTTGTTTAACGGGGCGCACATCGACGTGTACACCGACGTGGTGCTCTCCTTCGAGACGCACAACGGGCAGACCGCGCAGATGTCCGCCATGGAAAACCCGTTAAAGGACGTTTTCAACATTCCCAAAGGCACGACCCTCGTCTGCGGCGTGGACTTTGAACCGGGGGTGTATGACATCCAGGGATTCTCAGACAACGGGCTGCTGTTTTACACCCACCCGTATTACTGGTCCGACGACGGGGAATTCTATGAGGAAATCCTCTGGCTGGACGAAGGAATGGCTTACAAAAATATCGTACTCCTTGACGGGGCCGAGATTTATTCGGATGACGCGAATTTCACGCTGGTGCCAAGTCCGCAGATTGGAAACATCGATTATGATACATACTATGACTATGAATAAAATCCCGCGGCGGTCACCCGGATCATGTGTACATGATTTCGGCCCGCCGCCCGTAAAACGAAACGCTACCGCGCGCGGCCACGGCCGCGGGGCAGAAAGGACGACGATATGGCAAACAAGATTTCGGACGAAACGATAGAATACGTCGGCATCCTGGCGAAGCTGGAGCTCTCAGAGCAAGAACAACAGGACGCCAAGGCCGACATGGAAAAAATGCTGGACTACATCGACACCTTGAACGAGCTGGACACGTCGGACGTCGAGCCGATGTCCCACGTCTTTCCGATAAACAACGTCTTCCGCGAGGACGTCGTGACAAATGGAAACCAAATGGAAGAAACGCTGGCGAACGCGCCGCTGCGCGGCGGCGACTGCTTCAAGGTGCCAAAGACGATTGGGTGATATTTCCTTTCGGCTACTTACGGCCGCGCAGCAACGTGCGGACCATAAACATTGGCAGAACATGCATTTTCACCAATGCAAACATCACCATGACAGAAAGGCGGCATGAGGACATGGACATTTTAAGCTTATCGGCGGTCGAGCTGGGCAAAAAAATCAAGGCGGGAGAAATTTCTGCCATGGAAGCCACACAAGCCACACTCGCACAAATTGAAAAAGAAGAACCGCGCATCCACGGCTACGTGACCGTGGACGCGCAAGGGGCATTAAAACAAGCGGAAGAAATACAAGGAAAAATCGAGCGCGGGGAACTGACCGGCCCGTTGGCCGGCGTTCCGGCGGCCATCAAGGACAACATATGCATCAAGGGGCGGCTTACGACCTGCAGTTCGAAGATTCTTTCGAACTACAAGCCGACCTACACGGCGGAAGCGGTGGAACATTTGCAGGACGCGGGGGCCATCATCCTCGGCAAGACCAACATGGACGAATTCGCCATGGGCAGCACGACCGAAACTTCGTATTTTGGTCCCACCATGAACCCGCACAATGTCGGGCACGTGCCGGGCGGGTCGTCCGGCGGCTCCTGCGCGGCGGTGGCCGCACGGGAATGTTACTACTCGCTCGGCTCCGACACCGGCGGCTCGATTCGCCAGCCCAGCTCGTTCTGCGGCGTGGTCGGGCTAAAACCGACCTACGGGACGGTCTCGCGCTACGGGCTTGTCGCCTACGGCTCCTCCCTTGACCAGATCGGGCCAATCACGAAAAACGTGGAGGACTGCGCGGCCGTCCTCACGGCGATTGCCTCGTGGGACAAAAAAGACAGCACCTCCGTCAAGCGCGAGGACTACGACTTCATGGGCTCGCTAAAAGCAGACGTGAAAGGCCTTCGCGTCGGCATTCCCGCCGACTATTTTACCGAGGGGCTGAACAAGGAAGTGGCCGAAGCCATCCGTGCCGCCGCCAACGTGCTAAAAGAACAGGGCGCCGTCGTGGAAGAATTCAACTTAAGCCTTGTCAAGTACGCGATCCCCGCCTACTACGTCATCGCCTCGGCCGAAGCCAGCTCCAACCTGGAGCGTTTTGACGGCGTGAAATACGGCTACCGCGCCAAAGATTACGAGGGACTGCACAACATGTACAAGAAGACCCGCTCGGAAGGCTTCGGGGCAGAAGTAAAACGCCGCATCATGCTCGGCTCGTTCGTCCTCAGCTCCGGCTACTACGACGCGTATTATTTGAAGGCCCTACGCACGAAAGCGCTCATCAAGGCGGCCTTTGACAAGGCATTTGAAAATTATGATATCATCCTCGCCCCGGCCGCCCCGACGACCGCCCCGGAGCTTGGAAAAAGCCTGGGCGACCCGCTGAAAATGTATTTGAGCGACATTTACACGGTGTCCGTCAACCTGGCGGGATTGCCGGGACTCTCGATTCCCGTCGGCAAGGACGAGAAGGGGCTGCCCATCGGCATGCAGCTGATTGGAGACCATTTTCAGGAAAAGACGTTGTTACGCGCGGCATATACCTACGAACGCGTGACGGGAAAGGAGGCGCGTTAGACATGTCCAAGCAATACGAGACCGTCATCGGACTGGAAGTCCACATTGAACTGGCGACGAAGACAAAGATTTTCTGCGGCTGCAGCACGGAATTTGGCGGTGCGCCGAACGTGCACACCTGCCCGGTCTGTACTGGCATGCCGGGTTCCCTGCCGGTGCTGAACAAGCAGGTCGTGGACCACGCGCTGGCCATCGGCCTGGCCACCAACTGCCATATCACGCGGGTCTGCAAATTTGACCGCAAAAATTATTTCTATCCCGACAACCCGCAGAATTACCAGATTTCCCAACTGTACCTGCCGATAGCCAGGGACGGCTGGGTGGAAATCGAAACCGGCGGTGTCAAAAAAAAGGTACGCATCCACGAGATGCACATGGAGGAAGATGCCGGAAAGCTCGTCCACGACGAATGGGACGACACCTCACTTGTCGATTATAACCGGAGCGGCGTGCCGCTGGTGGAAATCGTCTCCGAGCCGGACATGCGTTCCGCCGAGGAAGTCATCGCCTACCTGGAAAAATTGCGCCACATCGTACAGTATCTAGGCGCGTCCGACTGCAAGCTGCAGGAAGGCTCGATGCGGGCGGACGTCAACCTTTCGGTACGCGAGATTGGCTCCGACGCTTTCGGCACCCGCACCGAGATGAAGAATTTGAACTCGTTCAAGGCCATCACGCACGCCATCGAGGGCGAGCGCGAACGGCAGATTGAATTACTCGAGGAAGGGAAACAAGTCGTGCAGGAGACGCGCCGCTGGGACGACAACAAGGAGAGCTCCCACGCCATGCGCTCGAAAGAAGACGCCAAAGATTACCGCTACTTCCCCGAACCGGACCTCGTGCCCGTCATGATTGACGACGAATGGATTGCCCGCGTCAAGGCCAGGGAGCCGGAATTTCGCACGGCGAAACTGGCACGCTATCAGAAGGAGTACGGCATTTCACAAGTGGACGCGGAGATTTTGACCGAATCGAGAAACATGGCCGAATTGTTCGAGGCCGCGACGGCCCTCTGCAAGAAACCGAAAAAAGTCGCCAACTGGCTGATGGTGGAAACGATGCGCCTTATGAAGGAACATGACATGGAACCGCAGGATTTGCGTTTTTCCCCGGAAAACCTGGCCGGCCTGATTGAGATGACGGACAAAGGAACCGTCAACAGTTCCGTCGCCAAGGAAGTGTTCGAGCATGTCTTCCTGGAAAATGTCGACCCGCAAGCCTATGTAAAGGAACACGGACTGGCAACCGTCAACGACGAGGACGCGCTTCGTAAGACCTTGGAAGAAGTCATCGCCGCCAACCCGCAGGCCGTGGCCGATTATAAAGGCGGCAAAGAAAAGGCCCTCGGCGCGCTGGTCGGCCAGACGATGAAGGCCATGAAAGGCAAGGCGAACCCCGGACGGATCAACGAACTTTTGAGGGAAATGCTTTAGCCAGATTTGGGGCTGTCGGGAAATGACTGCTGGCCCACAATATATGCCGTGGCGCATCTGGATTTGCCTCCATATATTGTGGGTTTCCCGCATTACCCGACTGCCCTTTTTCACGTCAATCGGATACAACTTGTTATCCGATTCCACGATGAATTCCAGTTCGGCGGAGGACTTGCCCCTCCAGTAAAACAATTTGTAATCCTTCGCGACCAATTCATTGGCCACGAAATTTTCAAAGAAAATCCCCGACAACGTGTTTTCCCTTTCGTTTGACACGAACGAGGCCGCATTGATACCACTTTGATACGAAAACATGCCAATGTCGCCAAGAAACAGCCGAAAGTGGCTTTCATTATCCTGCATAAGGGGCATCGTGACACGTTCCTTTAATTGGAACGACTGATTAATGACATGTGCCATCGTAAGCCACTGGATAGATATCGAGAAATCCCTTGTCTTGCTTTTTTCTTCAAGCATGCCGGGAGAAAAATTTTTGGATTCTTTATTTAGTTCCTTATAAATGTTTGAAAACAATGCACGGGAACGCAAAACCGCCTCCCTGCTGGCCTGGTACAAATCCATGTCGGAAAGATAATTGTCATACAAAGCCTTTAAAATCTCCCTGGATTCTAAAAGGTCTCCCTCTTCTACATAGACATCCACCGCTTCCGGCATACCGCCCACAAGCAGATACTTGTACACCTGCTCCATCGCCAGCTCATGAATCTTAAAATCTAGCGGCTTTCTTTCCCCGTAGGCCTTTTTTGCGGCTTCATACAGCACCGGATTACTGTTCATCAGGAATTCGTCAAACGTCATCGGATAAACCGTAATCTGGTTAATCTTACCGACCGGGAAAAGGAACTTGCCATTATCCGCCGCCCCCCCTTTTGTGGGTTTCCCGCTGAATTTTTATGCGCACCATCGAACCGGTAACGATAACCGGAACCTGACGGAAATCCTGGCAAAAATATTTTAACGCGGACACGATATTCGGGCATTCCTGCACCTCGTCAAATATCAGCAAGGTCTTGCCAGTAATCTTTTTACCTTTGAACAGTGAAACGTATTCGATGATTTTCTCCGCGTTCACAGTTTTTGAACAAAATTCGCGGATCTCATCCTCAATCTTACAATCAATATAGATATAATTGTACTTTTTCATCATCTGTTTTCTGTATTATTCGCACTTTTTTCCACTTTGTCCCTCACTTCGCCTTCAGCATCTGTATCAATTGCTCATAAGTTCCTATATTCAGTTTCTTGTAGATGTTGGCAAAATGCTTGTTCAGCGTGTTCTCCGTGATGCACAATTTATCGGACAAGTCGTTTCGCAAAACGCCGTCGTTGATATAAGCCAGGATTTCCCGTTCCCGGTTCGTAAGCCCGTCGATTCGAACCACGTTTCCCGACAAGACATCCAAATTTTCACCTACAATCCCGTTTGGAAACGCGTGGAAAAACTTCCGGTACAGCCGCTCCTGCAAGATACCCAGTATTTCCAAATCCCTGTCGGAAAAATCGCGCTCTCCTTCCTCCCGATACAGATAAACGCCCGCATATTTGACGTCGTTCCTCGTAATAATCATCCCCACTCCATGGTACAGCCCAAGAGGTTTCATCCAGCCGGACATGAAATTCGAATTCAGCCGCAAGGAATCCGGGACGACGTCCGACTCGCGAAACACGCAGTTGCAAGAACTTCTGGCGTACCAGTTAATATAGTCCATCGTGATAAATTTTTCCACGTACAGACGCAAATGTTCCTTCGGAATGTCCTGGCTCTCATATTGGAAACTTTCCATCCTCCCGTCCTCGTAACGGACAAAATGCGTCAGCGAGTGCGAATAGGAAACCAGGGATTTGAGCTCCGTTATTAACATGGGCAATAACTTCAACACGGGCGTGTCATAAATCAGGTGATTTAACCGTTCCAGTTCTTCCCAGTCTTCCAAGGTGATATGTCGGCATTTCATATGTGACGCTCCTTTCCCTTTCCCCTGTACTCTGTCGGGGTCATTCCCTTTTCCCTGCGAAACATCGTGCAAAAATGGCTGGGTGACGAGTAATGCAGCGTTTCCGCCACGTCCCGGACGGACTGGTCAGAATTTTCCAGCAAAAAGGCCGCGTAATCTATCTTCTTCTTTTGAATATAGGCCAACAGCGACTGGTTCATCTCCTTCTGGAACAGGCGCGAAATGTAATATCCGGCATAGCCGGTGGAAGCCGCCACGTCCACGACGCTCAAATGATCCGTAATGTGAAAATCGACATAATCCAAACAGGCTATGACGGCGGGAGACAGCCCTTCCTTTTGCTTAAGGTCATGTACACGCCGGATATATTCCTCGCGCATCCGATAATGCACGGCCCCCACCTCGGGCAGTGTCGTGGCGGCCTCCACCGCCTGGATGAACTCATCAGACATCTTGAGCGCCCTCTTCCGTGGCAATCCTCCCTGGATGGCCGCCCGGCTGCACAAGGTAATCTCCGTAATGATTTCATCCTGGAACTGGCGGAGGGCGTTTCCTGGTGCCAGCACCCCCGGAACCACATGCTGAATCTCCCGTGTCCGCTCGCCGTAATGAAGGTCCCCATCCCTTATCGCCTTGAGCATCAATGCCTCCTGCTCGGCCCCGCTATGGGAATACCCCTCTTCCGTCTCCTCCCCGTCCTTCTGGAAAGCCTTGTCCCTCTCCTGCATCCGGATATCCGTAATACGGATTCGTGAATTGGTCACGCAAAAATGCTGCAACGCTCCCAACACGCAAAGAACAGTGTGCGTAATTGAGGGAAGGCATCGCAATTGCCGAACCAGCTCCCTTTTATACTCGACGGAAATCTGCTTTTTCTCTAATTGTCCGTTCAAACCAAATTCCTGGATGTCGGAAGAAAACACCGGACCCAATAGCCAGAGCTTCTGCAGACGTTTCTCTTCCCACTGCGGCGTGGCAACCCAGAGTACCCCGATGTCGTCCCCGATTAAAACGGAATCCTCCGAACCCTCGCATGATTCCAGCACATTCCTGCTAAAGGAGACCATAAACACGTTATGCCAGAACTCCTCTTCCGGGCAGTTGCTGCCAATAAGCGACAATCCCGCACCCTCTTTTAAAATATACTGCCACACATATAGCTTCTCGATACCGGCCATCACTTCCTGGAACTCTTTCATCCTGCCGTCCAGTGTTTCCATCCTCCAAACCTCCCATACTTCCGACTTTCTACCATATTAACATGAACCTGGAAAAATCACAACCGTTTCTATTTCATATTTTATAAATCGCTGTCACAAATTGTACTCCGCCTCGGATTTTGTAAAAATATAAAATATTTTCGCAAAATATGACATGCATCTGAAACCGCCCTTTGCTATCATGAACACCATCAAGAAACCATTTTGATTAACAAGGAGGAAAAACATGAAGAACAAGTTATGGAAGAAAATCTTGACGGTTGGGCTTTTGGCGGCGATGGCAGTCACCATGGTTGCCGGCTGTGGCGGCAAAGGGGATTCAGGCGACAAGAAGGAGAACGGCGTGCTTATGGACATTACGGAGTACGTGGAAAAATACATGCCGAATTATCTGGCATATCTGGATGCGAATCCGGAATTGAAACCGCTTGTCCAGGTAAAGGAGGAAGATGGAAGCATTCATTACTATGCCATTTACGGACTGGCGGAAGGTATTGAGGAACCGTGGCAGGGAACGTGTTATCGCAGGGACTGGGTCGCCAAGTACGCCGAGCCGACGGAATATGTGTGGGATTGGGAGAGCGATTATATAAAAGAGAACGGCCATCCGGCCGTGACACCGCTTGCCAAGGCTGAAAAAGAGAAGAATCTGGAAGGATGGAAGAAGAATGAAGTAACCTCTTTCGAGGGAAATTACAACGCGGATAATGAACTTGGGTACGAGGACAATATCATTTTCCCCAGCGGTACGTCCGACCCGCTGACCATCAGTGACTGGGAGTGGATGTTCGAGGCCTTTGAAAAGGCGATTGACGAGAGGGGCTGGGCGAATGACAGCGGTGCGTATTGCACGACCGTATATTATATGGGATTTATGATGACGGGAGATTTGGTATCCTCGTTTGGCGGTGGCACGGGGCAGTATTGCGTGAAGGACGGGGAAGTTTCCTTCGACGGAAATTCCGAGAATTTTAAGGCGTATCTGGAGTGTTTGAACGCATGGTATGAAAAAGGATGGCTGGATTCCGAGTTTAATACGCGTGCGGGTGACATATTTTTTAACATTAATTCGGCGGGTATCGCGCAGGGAAAGATTGGTTTGTGGGATGGGCAGAGCAGCAGGCTTGGTACGTCGATTCGCCAGACATGCCAGAACGAGGAAGATGTCAAGGATGCGTTCGTGATGGGCGCGGCGCTGCCGATTAACGACGTGTATGGCGGGGAAGGGCAGATGTACAAGGAGCCGGACGCCTTGTACCAGGCGAGCCGCAAGGGAACGGCGACGGGTATCACGACCAAGGCCGAGGACAAAGATTTGGCGGCGTTGTTCACGTTCTTTGACTGGACGTATACGCATGAAGGCGCGTTGGTAATACGTAATGGTTTGAATGAGGAGCAGTACACGTCAATGGAGTTCGACCCGGATTTTTATGCGGAGCGCAATTTAAAGAGCGCCTATACGGTATCGACGGACGAGGATGGGAGAACGGTTTATTCAAGGGCGATAGATTCTTCCGACCCGGCGGTCAATGCATTGAACGGACAGAGGATGTCCGTAGGTTTGGGAATGCAGAGTTCGGACGAATATCGGTTGGACACGGGGACGCCGGCATTGAACCGCAAGGCGGTGGAACAGTGGACAAAATACTTGAATACCGGAAGCACGATGGATTATACAGAGTTGTTAAACGTGGAAGAGACGGAGGCTTACAATAAGGTGTCCACCGCGCTTACGGATTATCAGAGCCAGAACGTGCCGAATGTCATCAAAGGCACGATGTCCTGGGAGGATTATGTAAAGGGTCTTGAAAATATTAATCCGGATTCCGCGGTGGAATATTTGCAAAAATACGTGGAGCTGACAAACACGGCGAGAGAGGCAAAATAAACGGATCGGGGGTGTCGAAAGACACCCCTTTTTTGCTGCACTTCTAAAAACATACTCAATTTTAAGTACGTTCAAAAATTATTATATCTGGGAATTCCATAAAATGCACAAAAGCTTTACAATAATAACATGAAAAAAGAACAAAAGTTACAGGCATTGCCACGGCAAGCGCGTAACGGAAAGAGAGGGTTGCCCGGATGGGAAACGTAAAGCATTTTATGGACTGTTGGGATTATTCCAACGAGGAATTGATGGACATGGCGGAGCTGATCATGCAGCTCAAAAAGGACGCAAAGGCGGGACGTTGCCCCAAGTTATTAAAAGACCGGTCACTGGCCATGATATTTAACGGGAATTCCACCCGCACGCGGGTGTCGTTCGAAGTGGCGGCGACGCAGCTTGGCGCGCACGCGCTCTACCTGACCGGCGGGGAGGAGGGGGAATTGCACCTTGGCAAGCGCGAGACCATCGGCGACACGGCGACCGTCGTCTCCAGCATGGTGGACGGAATCGCCATGCGGTGGCGGCCGACGCTGGAAATGGAAGAATTCGCGAAAAACTGTTCTGTCCCGTTTTTCAACGGCATGGACCACACGCGCCATCCCACGCAGACGTTGTGCGACTTCGTAACGATTCTGGAAAACCTGCCGGAAGGGAAGGAGTTAAAAGACGTCACGCTGACCTTCATCGGCTCCACGGGCGTACGCGAGACTTCCGCCAACGACCTCGCGAAACTGCTGCCAAGGTTCGGCGCGACCGTGATATTGTCAAGCCCCGAAGGCTATGTGCTGGGTGGCGAACACGACAAGAACGAGCAGTGGATGATTGACAAGAACGTGAACGGGCGCAGGCAAGCCTGTGCGGAAGGCGGTGGAAAAGTCCTGGAAATCCAAGACCCGAAAGAAGCCGTGCAAAATGCCGACTACATTTACACCGGCTGCTTCTGCTACGAGGGCACGGAAAGCAAGAGTGATTTTGAAATCTACGAGCGCGACTTCATCAGCAAGGGATATCAGGTGACAAAAGAACTGCTCTCCCTCTGCCCGAACGTGAAAACCATGCACTACCTGCCCGCGCTGCGCGGCAAGGAAATGACGGATTATACCATGGATTACGAAGGGTCGTTGCTCTGGAAACAAGCCGAGAACCGCCTGCACACGCAGCGCGGATTGATGGCTTACCTGATGGGTCCGCTCGCACCTGATTTTTACGCGGCCTCCAAAAAAGAATCCGAGGCCCGCGCAAAGGAAAAAATCCGCGAAATGCGGGAAAAATACGGAACGGGGTATACGCACAAGTGAGGAAACTCCGCTTAGCTAGGCTCGTAAAAACCTCGCCAAGATGCGCGGAGTACATTCGCACATAAGTGCAAACAGAGGAAACTCCGCACGACTAGGCTCATAAAAACCTCGCCAAGAAGTGCGGAGTGCATTCACACTAAGCTCGTGTGAAACCTCGCTAAGTGTTCATAGCAAGTGCTCATAGTAAGGGAGGTATCACTTATGGCATCAAGATTAATCGATTCGACACCTTATAAGGACGGGTTTGTCATGCCCGCGGAATATGAACCGCAGGAGGCGGTATGGCTCATGATTGGAGGGCTGTACTCGCACTGGCACAGCGGCGGGTTCGCGATACGCGACACCCAGGTCAAGCTGGCAAAAGCCATTTTGGAGGCCGGCACGAAGGTCAACATCGCTGTGCCGCAAAACTTATATATGGAAGTGGAATACATTTTCCAAGGACTCGACGTTTCCATTTACGAGATGACGCTTGACAACTGCTGGCCGCGCGACAGCGGGGCGATTACCGTAAAGAACCGCAAGACCGGCGAAGTGCGCGGGGTGGACTTCAAGTTTACCGCCTGGGGCGGCGAGCTGCACGGCGCGCAAGTCTGCTGGGCGAACGACGATTTGGCGGCGCGGAAAATGTTGCAAATCACCAACCTGGATCGCTACAAGACCACGTTCACGCTGGAGGGCGGCTCCATCACGACGGACGGCGAGGGTACGGTCATCACGACCGAGAGTTGCCTTTTAAACGAAAACCGTAATCCGCACCTTGACCGGGCAGGCGTCGAGGAAACATTGAAGCAATACCTCGGCTTCGAAAAGGTCATCTGGCTCAAGCGCGGCATCGACCTGGGCGAGGGCGAGACGGACGGACACATTGACGATATCTGTGCCTTCATCGGCCCGGCCGAGGTCGTGACCTGCTATACCGAGGATGTCACGAACGAATATTACGAGATTTTCAAGGAATGCTACGACGCGTTGTGCGAGGCGACGGACGCGAAAGGACGTAAGCTCAAGGTGCATAAGCTGACGGCGGCCAAGCCGTTTCGGTTCACGAAAGCCGAGGCCGAAAACGTGCTCGTCTCCCAGGGCGTGGGACGCGAACCTGACGGGAAGTGGCGTAAAGAGGGAGATTTTTCCGTTCCAAGCTATGCAAATTTCCTGATTACGAACGGGAGCATCATTTTCCCGATTTACGGGTTGGAAACGGATGACGAAGCCGTCAGGCGTATCACCGAAATCGCCGATGGCAGATACACAATCCGCCCCGTGAACGCGCATGAAATCGCGTTGAATGGCGGCTCCATCCATTGCTTCACGCAGCAAGTCTCAAAATGAGATTGCCCGAATTGTTACTGAAACGTTAGTGTCGGTGTACAGAAGGCAACACGGTCGATGAAGGGCATATTTGCCCTCTGTACACCGACGCTACTGGAATGAAAGAAAAACTCTTGCGGGAGATATGTGTCTCCCGCAAAGGAATGGAGGGTCATATGGAACTTGGAATCTTAACACTGCTCCCGCCGCTCGTCATCCTCGTGATTGCCATCAAGAGCCGGAGCACCTCATCGTCCCTCTTCATAGGCGCCATCGTCTGCTGCATCCTGCAATACAAAACCGGATTCCTGGCCGGCCTGATTGACCTGATGTACGCGGTGGCCTGTGACGAGGATACCGCGTGGTACGTCTTGTTCGTGGCATTGTTCGGCTGTCTGATTGGCATTTGGACGAGAACCGGGGCCACGAGGGCCTTGGCGGATTGCCTGCAAAAATACGCGACGACGAAAAAACGGACGCTGGTACTCACATGGCTGATTGGCCTCGTCTTGTTCATTGACGACTTCACGAGCATCGCGGTGCGTGGCACGATGACAAAGCTTTACGACAAAAACAAAATTCCCAGGACGCAGCTCAGTTACATGACGGATGCCACGGCATCCCCGCTGAACGCGCTGATTCCTATCGGGACGTGGGGCATTTTCTACATCTCCGTGTTTAACGGCTACGAAGAAATCACACAGTACGGAACCGGCATGGGTCTTTACGCAAAGCTCATCCCCTTCTTGTTTTACAGCTGGGTGGCGGTCATCATCGCCCTGCTCTTCGCCATAGGCGTGATCAAGCCGTTCGGCGCGATGAAAAAAGCCGTCATAACCGCCGAGGAAACGGGCAGACTATATTCTGACGCCTCAGGCACGTTAAACGCGGCGGACGAAACGGATAACACGCCCATCGAGGCCGGAAAGATGAAAAAGCTCCTGGTCGGCTTGTTCGGGCCGCTGCTCATTTTCATTATCACGGTCATCATCACCGGTGACGTCATCACCGGGTCATTAATCGCCATCGCGGTGGCACTGGTGCTGTTTCTGGCAATGCGTCTGGCCACCTGGAAGAAACTGATGGAAGCCTGCATGGGCGGTATCGGCGACATGCTTTCGATGATTGTCATCGTGTTCTGCGCCTACATGGTGCGCGACTCCTTAATCGGGGTCGGTCTGCCCGAATACGTGACCAGCGTGATGGAACCGTTCATGAGCCCTGTCATCCTGCCGGTGCTGACGTTTTTAATCTGTGCCTTTTTGGCTTTCGTCTCCGGCACGAACTGGGGTTCCGGCCTGCCGGTGGCGGCCATCGTGATACCGCTCTGCACGGCCATCGGTGGAAACATGTTCCTCGTGATTTCGGCCGTCGTCTCCGGCGCGGCATTCGGCGCGCACGCCTGCTTCTACTGCGACGTCACCGTGTTCACGTCGGGAATGACGAAAATCGACAACATGGAGCACGCCACCACGCAATTGCCCTTGTGCCTGGTTGGCGGCGGGATTACGGCCATGCTTTATCTGGCGGCGGGATTTATCTTTTAACAAAATATTCGTACGACGGGGTCAAATTATTTGGCCCCTGTTGTCGATTTGAGGTGGCTTAGGATTGCGTGAGCACATAATACGTAGCAATCCGTGGGTATCACCACTTGAATGGAGGGATAAGGACATGGAATTAGGAATATTGACTTTATTGCCGCCAATCGTCATCATCGTGGTGGCAATGACGACGAAAAAAACGACTTCTTCTTTATTGATAGGAGTGCTTCTCTGCTGCATATTAAACTACGGGATTCATTTTCTGCATCCCTTCATCGACCTGATTTACCGCGTGGGCACGAACGAGGACACCGTCTGGATTATCGCCTTCACGGCCCTCTTCGGG
Source organism: Lachnospiraceae bacterium (assembly GCA_910574865.1). Lineage (GTDB taxonomy): Bacteria > Bacillota > Clostridia > Lachnospirales > Lachnospiraceae > Schaedlerella. Next base: position 304,824 of record CAJTDN010000002.1, read on the forward strand.
TGCTTTATCCAGCTGATTTCCGAATCCGGCGGGCAACGGGCGTTCATTCATGTCATGGAAAAACTGGCCACGTCCCCCAAAAAGACCATCGTCCTTTCTTGGGTGGCCGGCCTCATCGTGTTTTTTGACGATTTTACAAGTGTCCTTATCCGGGGCATGATGACCAAGCTGTACGACAAACACAAGATTCCCCGGGCGATGCTCGCCTACATCACCGACGCGACCGCCTCGCCCTTGTGTATCCTGATTCCGTTCGGGACATGGGCGGTATTTTACCAGTCACTGTTTTCAGGATATGACGAGGTGACGAGCCTGGGGCCGGTCATGAACACGTACATCGAGGCCATCCCGTTCATGTTTTACGGATGGGCGTCACTCCTCGTTTCCCTCCTGGCCGCCTTGAACATTATCCGGCCACTGGGAGACATGAAAAGGGCTTATGAGCGCGCAAACGACACCGGGGTGCTTTTCGGCAAAGAAAGCGAGGCCCTGAATGCCAAGGATAAGGGCACGGACAGGCCAATGAACCAGAAAACGTTGGTAAAGGGGCTAATCTGCTTCTTTGTTCCCGTACTCCTTTTAATCGTGCTGGCACTGGTCTCGATGGACGTGCTGTTTTCCGTGATCGTGACACTGGGCGTGATGGTTCTCCTCTACCTTGTCCTGCGCGTGATGAGCTGGAAGAAAATGATGGAGGCCAGCATGCAGGGTGTCGTAAGCATGACCTCGATGAGCGTCATTGTCTTCATGGCATACATGCTGAAGGAGGCCATCACCGACATCGGCCTGCCACAGTACGTGATTTCGCTCGCCCAGCCCGTCATGGGGCCGTCCATCCTGCCGCTTGTCACCTTCCTCGCCTGCGTCGTTTTGACGTTCACGACCGGCAGCAACTGGGGCGGCACCGTGGGCGTGACGGCCATCGTGATTCCTTTGGCCGCGGCCCTCGGGGCGAACATGCCGCTCGTGCTGGCCGCCATCGTCTCCGGCGCGGCCTTTGGCGCGCACGTGTGTTTTTACACGGACGTGACGGTATTCACCTCGACCATCACGAAGATTGACAACCAGGAGCACGCCATCACGCAGTTCCCATATGGGATGATCGGGATGCTCGTCAGCGCGGCGGCGTTTTTCGTGTGCGGGTTCGTCATATAGAGCATCACCGGGGCAAAATTCATTCTGCCCCAACATCATTACTATAAAAAAGGAGAAAATGAACATGTCAGAAAGAATCGTTATCGCGTTGGGCGGGAACGCCTTGCAGTCAAAGAACAGCCCGCCGACGGCGGAAGGGCAGCTTCGTGTCGTGAAAAAAACATGTGAGCATATCGCGGACGTGAGCGGCCGGGGATATGAACTGGCCATCGTGCATGGCAACGGACCGCAGGTAGGAAGAATCCTCCTGGCAAGCGAGACGGCAAAAGACCTCACCCCGGCAATGCCGTTTGACGTGTGCGGGGCGATGAGCCAAGGATACATAGGCTACCATATCCAACAGGCCCTAAAATACGCGCTCAGCCTCCGTAACATCAACGTGCCGGTACTGACCGTGGCAACGCAGGTCATCGTGGACAAAAACGACCCGGCGTTTGAGAATCCGTCCAAACCAATCGGGCCGTTCTATACGGAAGCGGAAGCGAAAACCTTGGAAACGGAAAAAGGCTATTCCATGAAAGAGGATGCCGGAAGGGGATTCCGGCGCGTCGTACCCTCCCCGCTGCCGAAAAAAATCGTGGAAATCGACGCCATCCGGGATTTGTGGAATTCCTCCATCGTCATTTCCTGCGGGGGCGGCGGGATTCCGGTCGTGGAAAACTTAGACGGCACGCTCGAGGGTGTGGCCGCCGTGATTGACAAGGATTTCGCGGCGGAACTCCTGGCCGAACAAGTGGACGCGGACGTGCTGATGATTCTGACCGAAGTAGAAAAAGTGGCCGTCAACTGGGGCAAGCCCAATCAGAAAGACCTGGATTCCTTGAACCTGAAGGATGCCGTGCGTTACATCGAGGAAAGCCAGTTCGCCCCTGGCAGCATGCTGCCGAAAGTGATGGCGGCCATGAAATTCGTGCGCACGTATCCGCACAAAAAGGCCATCATCACCAGCCTCGACAAAGCCATTGACGCGTTGGAGGGAAAAACAGGGACGCAGGTGACCTTCTCATGAACAACAAAGCGTTTCGTTTGCGAGGCTCCCGAATCAGGATTGGCAACCGAATCATTTCATCAATCAGGAAAGGGAAAATGGCGTTGCCGCCACTTGGCAAACGCCATTTTCTTTTCCATCAATCACCCGGAAGCAAACGGACCACCACGTACTCCGAATGCCGTTCCGTCCGCAGCGGGTATCCCCACCCGGCGATACCGGACGAGACGATGGCCTTCAAATTCCCCTGCTCTTTATATCCGTAATTCCACTCATTAAACCGAAACAGCTCCGAGAAAAATCCTCCCGGCCATATCTGCCCTGAATGGGTATGTCCCGACAACACGAGCCCGTACCCGTTTTCCTGCGCTTCCACATAATCCGATGGCTGGTGGTCGATAAGAATCCACTCCGCCCCATCGTCAAGCCCCTCCGCCAATTGCGCAAGGGACTTCCTATTCATCCTGTCACTTCTGTCCGCACGCCCGACCAGCACAAGTTCCTCGTTTACCTCGCAAACCGCATCCTCCAAAATATGAATGCCCGCCGTCCCTATCGCTTCCGCCAGCTGCGCTTCGTCATAATTCGGCTCCGCGCTATAACGGCTCTTGTCATGATTTCCATATACATAATAAATGCCATGCCGGCTGGGAATCTCCCCCAATATAGAAAAGGCCTCCCGCATTTGCGCAAGCGTGGTGGTCTCGTCCACGATGTCCCCGCCCAGAATCACGATGTCCGGCTTTTCTTGTCCTACGGATTCCACCACTTCCCGTAACTGTCCCGAATCCAATGTGAGCCCGTAATGCAAGTCCGAGAGGAAGACAATGGTGTATCCCTCCTCGCGAATCGGTTTTTCCGCAGACACCGAATACTCCGTCCTCACGACATGGTAAATATTATAATACCCGTAACCAATCACCAACGCCGTCAGAAGCGCCGCGACCGCCCCGCTACGATACAGCCCTTTCCAAAAACGCGCGACCGCCTTGTCCCTGCCGGTTTTGCGGACAACCAGCGCCACCGCGTCCGCCAACAGTAAAAATGCCGTCAGGTGCAGCAACACGACCAGCCATACGCTGCCCACGATAACAAACGGCAAGGCCAGCAGGATGCAGATTCCCCCCGCCGTCACCATTCGTTTCCCTTTTGGCAAGTCACGTCCGAAAAAACAAACCGCCGCGTACGCCTTCCGCAACAAATATATTCCCGCCAGCAACAAAAAGATAAGCGGAAGTATTATCCATAAAAACATCATCTTTTGTCCACACTCCCTTTGATAATATTATGATGTTGGGATCAAAATACATTTTGCCCCCCTTGATATCCAAGAGTTACTCCGCACTACGCGCTCCCGCAACTCTAAAACACCTCAAATCCGCTCATTTTCCTACGGGAAATGGCTACTTTTCGGTGTCTTGCGGGTCTCAAAGGTCATGTATTGACATGCAAGCATGTCATACATGACCTTTCGACCCTGGTATCATATTATATTTTCTTTCTTCCCCCTTGTCAATTATCGTTTCCCCGGTTTGGTCGATAACTATAGTAAGCGACAAATTAATTTGTCGCTTACTATAACCCCTCCGAAAGGATACTATTACAGGCGGAAGACGAGGTACTCATTATGGCTGTTGAAAAAATAAATTCCAAAAACATCACCCTTGGCAACACGGGCGTGAAGATTCCCCTTCCAGGCACGCCGGGACAAAACACGCCCCAAAAAGGGATTCCCCTTCCAAGCACGCCGGGACAAGGCGCGCCCGGGCAAAGCATCCAGTCACCCAAGCAAGTCACCGACGGTTCGGAGCAGGTTTTGCGCGCGCAGGAGCTTGCCAACCTGATTGCCTCCGGGCAACCGTTGCCGGACGGTGTCATCGACCCGGAAATGAGCGTGGAAATGGCGAAGATGCGGGCCGAGCAGGCCTTTTTGCAGGCGACATTCGAACAGACGGATCTGGCCGTCGAATCCACGAAGGATACCGACCGGGCGGAACTTGAGTCCACACGGGAAGTCGAGAAAACGCCGGAACGCGCCGTCAATGAGCGAATCTGGGACATGATACTTCAATGGCGGCAAAATTCCAGCTTATCGGTCGAGGAAAATTTAAAGGATCTCCAAGCTCTTTTCCAGATGCTGCTCAAACAGATTATGACGGACTACCGAGGAGATATCCAGCTTCAGTTGCTGGCACAGCTTGACAGTCTGACGATGAACGCCATCAAGCAGATGATGTTCGAGCGTTCTTCTGACCTGATGGATTTCCTCGGCCAGTACGGCCGCCCCGGCACGAACCAGCAGATGATAGAAAGTCTTTTTAAGGTCGTGGCCGGGCGGGCGCCGATTACCCTGTCCGGCGAGCTTTTCGGTTCCGACAGCCTTTCCTCGTCCAAAGGCCAGGGTGTCATTTACCAGAAATCCGCGCGCGGGGTGCAGGTCAACGCCGACTACCAGAACCGCATCGACCGCTCGGAAAACCGCCAGAACCAGGCTGCCGAACTATTGCGCAGGGGTACTCCCGGCACGGCCGGCAAGGGGATTTTCGGCTCGTCCGCCAAGACGGACTTCGCGTTGCAACAAAGCGGGCGGCTGGCCAAGGGGGACGGGGTTTCGCCGCGCGACATTTCACTGGCGCAAAATTTCGTCCAATACCTGAAACAGAATTTCCCGGGAATCGAACCGGCCAAGCTGCCTTACACCAGCGAGGAATATATTGGCTTTACCGCCGGTACCCTGGCTTTGAAGCTGCATGCCCTGGCGGATAAAAAGGGAATGGGCGACACCATGTCCTCCGCCCTGAAGTACGCCGTGGACACTTTCGCGCAGAATTATTTCCTGCAAAGCGCGCAGAGTTTGAAACAAACATCCCTCTTTCGGAGCAAGGCGTCTTATCCCGCCATGAAGGCGGACGATTTTCAAAAGGTGTACCATTTCATGGTGAATACTTACGAGGACAGAAAGGACGCGCAAACCTCCATGCTGGCCGGGTTACAGAGGGCTTCGGAAAGCTTTCACGCCAAACAAAAAGACACCGTGTACCAAAAGGCCGAACGCTATTTTTCCGAGACCGGTTTTTTCTCCCGCTCGGAAATCCATGACCTGGAATGGGAAATTCTGGACGGCTGGAAAGCGATTTGCAAGGATTGGAACGATTTCCTGAAATTTGCACAGATTCCGATTGACAAGGCACTGCGTTTCCAGCCCAATATGGACTATAATTCCTACATGGCAATCCTTCTGGCCTATGAAAGGGCCGCCCAGTCAAAGGACGGCCCCAGGATCCATAAGCCCATCCCGTACATGGTGAAATGGGGGACGGCCATCGTCATCGTGGGAACGGGCGCGGTGGTGATATCCTCGATGCTGTTCCGATAAAACGAGCCGCCCTACCGGGCGGCCCTTGTTTCTATCACTTTCTCCGTCAATATCTGCACGTCCTCAAATGCCGCGAACGTCACCGGGCTCACCTGCCCGAACTTTGTACGGTCCGCCAGCACGTACCGCTCCCTGCACTGCTCCATGGCCGTTTGCTTAACCATGGCCTCGTTGGCATCCGGGGTCGTGCACCCCTCTTCCTCCGTCACTCCGTTCGTCCCGAAAAAACCTTTCGTAAAATGAAACACCCGCAGCATCTTCATCGCCATGTTTCCAACCACGGCCTCGGTGGAACCTTTCAGTTCCCCGCCCACCAGCTGCACGCGGTGGCCCATGCCCGCCAGCCGCCGGGCATGGGCCACCGCGTTCGTCACGAAAGCGGCGTGCGTGTCCGGCGGGATATATTCCAACATATATCCCGTGGTCGTCCCCGCGTCCAGATAGACAAAGTCCTCATCCGTAATCAGCCCCGCGGCATACCGGGCAATCCGTTGTTTTTCTTCCTTGTTCACTTCCATTTTCTGCGCCACGGTCGGTTCCGCCGCCGTCACCCGGCTTTGTTCCTCCAAGGCGATGGCCCCGCCGAACACCTTCGTCAATTTCCCGGCCTTGTCAAGCGCCGTAATGTCACGCCGCACGGTGGACTCGGAAGTATCCAGAAGTTCCTTCACCTCGGTCACGGTGATACTCTTTTGCTTCTCCAAAAGTTCCAAAATCAGTTGGTAACGTTGCTCCGTCAACATGGTGTTTTCCTCCATTGTTTTCGATATTTCCCATGTCTTAAGCATACACCGTCATAACCTTCCCGTCAAGAAACAGATTCTTTCAACAGACTCACGTGCATCCTCCCCATTACAATTCACGGCCGGTCAGGCCGTGAATTGTAACTCTCCCGCACAATCTTGCGAAGCGGCAGGATACTGCCCGGGGACACGGACAATTCGTCCACGCCCATTGCCAGAAATTCCTTCGTCAGACTCCCGTCCGCGCCGAGTTCCCCGCAGATTCCCGCCCAGATTCCCGCCTTGTGGGCGTTTTCCACCACCATGGCAATCATCCTGAGAACCGCCGGATGGTGCGCGTCATAAAACAAGTCCAGTGACGAATTCTGTCTGTCAATCGCCAATGTGTACTGTGTCAGGTCATTCGTCCCGATACTGAAGAAATCGACCTCCCTTGCCAGCTCCTCGCTCATCATCACCGCCGCCGGCGTCTCAATCATGATTCCCTGCTCCGGTTCACCGAACGCAATGCCGTTTTCCGCCAGTTCCCGCTTCACTTCGTTTACAATCTCCTTGATTTTTTGCACTTCCCACAGATTGGCAATCATCGGGTACATGATGGCGACTTTTCCGTACGCGCTGGCCCTAAACAACGCGCGAAGCTGCGTCTTGAACACCTCCGGCTGGGTCAGGCAAATACGGATTGCCCGTCGCCCGAGTGCGGGGTTTTCCTCTTTTTCCATATGGAAATAATCGCACTGCTTATCCGCGCCGATGTCAAGCGTACGGATGATAACCCGCTTTCCGGCCATGGTCTGGGCCACCGTCTTATAAATCTGGAATTGCTCTTCCTCCGTCGGGTAGTCCTCCTTTTCCAGGTAAATGAATTCACTGCGGAATAGGCCGATACCGCCGGCGTCATTTTTCAGCACCATCGCCAAATCCTTGATATCGCCAATATTTGCGTATAGCATGATTTTTTGGCCGTCTTTCGTCACGTTTTCCTTCCCGCGCAAGGTCTGCAGCAATTCCTTCTCTTCCATTTCCTTGCGCCGCTTTTCCTGCATTTTCTCAAGGATTTCCAAGTCCGGGTCCACATAAATGACGCCTTCCTGCCCGTCCACGACACCTAACTTCCCGTCCACGGATTCATCCAGCGCAATCCCGGTTCCGATTAATGCCGGAATGCCCATCGTCCTGGCCAGGATTGCCGTGTGGGAGTTGGTGGAACCATGCGCGGTCACGAACGACAACACCTTTTCCTTGTCAAGCTGCACCGTCTCGGACGGGGCCAGGTCATCCGCCACGATGATGAACCTTTCCTTGCCGGACGCACCCTCCTCCCCGGTGGCATCCTCCGTGCCCGCGCCGTCCGCCATGACATCCTTTGCCATCGCGCCGGACGCGCTTGCCGCCGCGTCCCCTGCCGCGTTTTTGGCATCTTCCATTTCACCCAAAACGGTCAGAAGACGCTCGGAAATGTCTTTCACGTCCGCCGCCCTCGCCTTCATGTAATCGTCATCCATGGCGGCGAACATGGATGAGAAATTATCCGCCGTCGACGCCACGGCATATTCCGCGTTTACCATCTGGGTACGGATGATATTTTCCACGGACTCATTATAATCGTCATCCTCCAGCATCATCTGGTGGATTTCGAAAATCGCCGCATTGGCCTCCCCTACCTCCTTAAGCGCCTTCTCGTACAATGCGCCAAGCTGCTCAATCGCCGCTTCCCTGGCTTCATTATAACGGACGATTTCCGCGTCGGCATTTTCGATTTTGACCCGTTTTACCTGCTGTTCCTTCTTCTTATATACGCTGATTTTCCCAATTGCGATTCCTCCGAACACGCTCTTTCCACGAAAAACTAGCATGGTACACCTCCATTTTGAAACATGCCGCCATTTCAAGCCACTTACAAGTTTTCCTTCAGGAACGCCTCGATGGCCGCGATGGCCGTCTCCTCGTCCGCGCCCTCCACCTGCATCGTGATTTCATGGCCCTTCTTCACGCCAAGCCCCATGATGCCGAAAATTTTCTTGCAGTCGGCGGCCTTTCCGTCCTTCACGATTTTGATGCCGCTCTCAAAGCCTTTCGCGAGCTTTACCAGTTCTCCCGCCGGACGCGCGTGGATTCCCTCCGGATCCGTAATTACATAATTTACTTCTTTCATGATGATTCTCCCTTCTTCATACATTTCATTTTTATTTATTATGATACCAGGGTCAAAAGGGCATGTATGACATGCTTGCATGTCAACACATGACTTTGAAACCCGCAAAACACCGAAAAGTAGCCATTTCCCGTAGGAAAATGAGCGGATTTGAGGTGTTTTAGAGTTGCGGGAGCACGTAGTGCGGAGCAACTCGTGGGTATCATGGGGTCAAAATGTATTTCGACCCCAACAACATCTTATTATTTTAATTCGAGATTTTAATTCGTGATTTTAATCCAAACATTACCTCCGCTTCTTCAGCACGCCGAGCAGCAAGGTTGACACGACGGTTCCAACTACCAACGCCACCAAGTACATCAGCGCGTTCCCCATGACCGGTACCACGAAGATACCTCCGTGCGGCGCCATCAGCGTGCAGCCAAACAGCATGGACAACGCCCCCGCCAAACCAGAACCGATGATACACGATGGCAATACGCGGACCGGGTCGGCCGCCGCGTAAGGAATCGCCCCTTCCGTGATAAACGCCAGTCCCATGATGAAGTTGGTCGGCCCCGCCTCACGTTCTTCTTTCGTGAACTTTTCCTTGAACAAAAGCGTCGCCAGCGCGATTGCACATGGCGGAACCATGCCGCCAATCATGACCGCCGCCATGATGTCATAATTTTCCGCCGCGATGGCCGCCGTTCCAAACACGTACGCCGCCTTGTTAAACGGACCGCCCATGTCGATGGCCATCATGCCGCCCAGCACAAGTCCCAGGACAATCTTGCTCGCCCCGCCCATACTTGTCAGCATGGAATTCAGGCCCGTGTTGATACCGCCCATGATTGGCTCCACTATATAGAGCATGCACAGTCCCATCACCAATATGCCGGCCACCGGATAAATAAGCACCGGCGCGATTTTTTCCAATGCCTCCGGCAGCTTCTCACACACCTTGCGGAGCAGAAGGATGACATAACCTGCCAGAAACCCGGCCACCAGCGCGCCCAAAAAACCAGACTTCCCGTTCGCCGCAATCATCCCTCCGACAAACCCCAAGGCCAGGGCCGGCCTGTCACCGATTGCCTGGGCAATAAAGCCGGCCAGTATCGGCAGCATGAATCCAAACGCGATACCGCCAATATTCTTAAACACGGCGGCTATCGGCGTAATCGTACCGAAATTCGCCCGTTCTTCGGCCGACAACGCGTTCATGTCCACGCCCAGCCCGTCAATCAGGAACGCGATGGCAATCAGTATTCCGCCGCCCACCACGAACGGAAGCATGTGGGAGACACCGTTCATCAGCTGCACGTAGACCTTATGGCCGGCACTGCCGCCCGCCTTCGCGCCCTGGCCGTCCTGCTTCGCCCCGTTCGCCGCATGGTAAACCGGCACGTTTCCCGAAATCGCCTGGTCAATTAATTGGTCCGCCTTGCTGATTCCGTCCGACACCTGGCAAATGATGACCTTCTTTCCGTCAAACCGGTCCATCGGCACTTGCGCGTCCGCCGCCACGATGATGCAGTCCGCTTCCGCGATTTCCTTGTCCGTCAAGACATTTTTCGCCCCGCCGGAACCTCGCGTCTCAATTTTCACCGCGCAGTTTTTCGCCCGTGCCGCCTTTTCAATGCCCTCCGCCGCCATATATGTGTGGGCGATGCCGGTCGGGCAGGATGTCACCGCCAGAATCTTTATCTGTGACACATTTTCCCTGGCAGAAACGCTCCCGGCACCTTCCGCGCCCGTGCCGCCCCCGGTGCCGCCGTCCGTCTCCACGTCGATGGACGTCTCCGCCAGCCGCTCGTCAATGCCCTTCTTTTCCGCATCCGCCTTGTCAATGATTTTCAAAAATTCCTCCACGGAGGCGGCATTTCTCAAATTCTCGGTAAACTCCTCGTCCATGAGCAGAACCGACAGCTTGCTTAACACGTCCAGGTGTATATTGTCCTCGGTATTGGGTGCGGCAATCAGAAACATCAGCGTGACCGGCTCGCCGTCCAGCGAGTCAAAATCCACCCCGTCCTTTACGACCATCGCCGCCAGCCCCGGCGCGCTGACCGCGTCACATTTTCCATGAGGAATGGCGATTCCCTCGCCGATGCCCGTCGTGCTCTCTTCTTCCCTTGCATACACCTGCCTGCGGTATGCCTCTTTGTCATTGATTTTCCCGCTTTGAACCATAAGGTCAACGACCGCGTCGAGCGCCTCCCGCTTCGTCTTGGGCGCGCCATTCAGCGAAATGCTACGCGCGTCCAGTAATTCTGTAATCCTCATTGTCTCTTCCTCCTCGCTCCTTTTCACTGTTCCATTACAATTCACGTCCAGTCAGGCCGTGAATTATACTCCAGCCAATGATACCACCTGGTCATACACGCGTCTTACCTCTTCCTCCGTCGCCAGGTTTTCCGAGAACGCGCTGGCGCTGCCTGCCGCGACGCCCATATAGAACGCCTGCCTGTAGCTTTGGTTCTCAAGCCATCCGGCAAGGAACCCGGCCACCATCGAATCCCCCGCGCCAACCCCGTTTACAAGGGTTCCCTCCGGTGCCGGGGACTCATAAATCCCGCCGTCTCCTGCAGCGAGTACCGCGCCCTTTCCCGCCATGGACACAAGCACGTTTTGTGCCCCCATTTCCTGCAGCTTTTTCGCATATGGCACGACGGACTCCCTCGTGTCCAGAACCACGTCAAAAATCTCTCCCAGTTCATGGTTGTTCGGCTTAATCAAAAACGGGTGGTACTCCAGCACGTTTACCAGCAAATCCCTCGTCGCGTCGACCACGGCGATAACACCCTTTCCTGACAAGCGCTTCAGAATCGTCTTGTAAATGTCATCCGGCATAGTGCTGGGAATGCTGCCGGCCAGCACGAGCATGTCGCCCTCTTCCAGCGTCTCAAGCCTTTGCATCAGCCGCTCCGTTTTCTCCTTGCCAATCTCCGGGCCGCTCCCGTTAATCTCCGTGCCGTCAATAGTTTTTAGCTTGACATTGATTCTCGAAATGCCCCTTTCAATGTGGATGAAGTCACTTGGCACTCCCATTTCCTGAAGCATGCGCTCAATCTCCAAGCCGGTAAAACCTGCCGTAAATCCCAGGGCCTTGCTTTCTATCCCCAGGTTCTTCAGCACGGTCGACACGTTAATTCCCTTGCCTCCCGGCAGCATCTTTTCCGAACTCGTCCGGTTTGTCAGCCCCAGGCGAAATTCCTCTACAGATACGATATAATCCAACGAAGGATTAAATGTTACCGTGTAAATCATCTCACTCCTCCTTTTGTTTTGTTGAGCTAAGTATACAACCAAATTCAGTCAAAGTCAATCAAAATATTTCATAAAAATCCAACTTTGTTTTTGTCCATATTGCACAAACATAAATTATCTTGACTGAATTTGACTGTTTTATCAAGGAACAAATCTTCGATTTCGTCGTTATTTTTCCTTTGCTTTCGTTAGCGTCGGTGTACGGAGGGCAACACGCCTCAACCCATGTGATTTCAAGGGTTTTCAGCGTCATCTTCAATCGGCGTACGTCCTTGTACGCCTCATTCATCTTCCTTGAAAACCCTTGAAATCCCTATGGGTGAGGTCGCAGAGTCGTGAAGAGGCATATTTCCCGCCTTTCAAGGCACTTGAGCGACGCGTACAAGGACGTACGCGGAGTGAAAGTAACGACGAAAGGGGGGAAATATGCCCTTCATCGACCGTGTTGCCTTCTGTACACCGACGCTAGCGTCGGTGTATTTCGATGAGGAATGCGAAAAAGATTTGACGGACATGATTCGTCTTTCGTACAACCATCCGTCCGTAATCATGTATTCTATCGGAAACGAAGTTTATTTTAAGGACGTGGACGCGGTGTCCAAAATCAGCAGGAAGCTGACATCGCTCTGCAAAAAGCTGGATCCTTCCCGGGCGGTCATCAACGCGCTGAACCCTTTGATGTCCGTGATGGGAAATTCCAAAAATCCCACGCAAGGCCGCGATGACGTGGTCAATCCGCGAAGGGAAGGAAAAGGCTCCGCCCTTGCGGGCAGCCAGTTGGTCAATACCATCATCTCTTTCCTCCCGCTCGTGACAAAGCTCGTCGGAAGTGAAAAAGGCATGAGAAAGAGAAATGCGGTACTCGAGCCGCTGGACATTGTCGGGTTTAATTACGGCGACTTCCTCTATGAGCCGCAGCATCAGGATTACCCGAACCGGGTGCTGTGCGGGTCGGAGACATTTCCGGCGAAGATAGAAAAGACATGGAACAAGGTCAAGGAAATGCCCTGGGTGGTAGGCGATTTTCTATGGACGGCATGGGATTACATCGGGGAAACGGGCGTCGGCGCGGTCGGATATGACGAGAAGGTAGCGTTTACCCAGCCGTTCCCGACACTCACCGCGGGCTGCGCGAATATCGACCTGACCGGCCTTATCAACTGCCAGGGATATTACACGGCAATCGTGTTCGGGCAATACAAGAAGCCCCATATCGCGGTGCACCCGGTCAATCATGCGGGGCAAAAGCTCTATATCGGCGAGTGGCGGATGACGGACGCGGTGCATAGCTGGTCGTGGCACGGTCTTTCCGGCAGAAAGACGCAGGTCGACGTGTACTCCGGCGCGAACACGGCGGAACTGTTCCAGGACGGCGTTTCTCTCGGAAAGAAAACCGTGGAACACTGCATGGCCGTTTACGACGTCGTATACCGGGACGGCGAGCTGCGCGCGGTGGAATATGACAAGGACGGAAACGCACTGGCAGAAGACGTGCTGCGCACGGCGGGAAAGACCATGAGACTGACGGTTTCTCCTGAGAAAGAGCAGATTAAGGCGGGCGGAAGCGGACTTCTCTACATCCCGATGGAACTTACCTACGAAGACGGAATCCGCATGATCATGGAAGAACGCCAAATCAAGATTTAGGTGGAAAGCTCCGCGACATTGCTCACGGTCGGAAACGGCGCGCTGGTCAACGAAGACCTGCAGCCGTATGTGGGCAACACGATCCGAAGCCACGAGGGCCGCGCACTGGCAATCCTGCGCTCGACAGAGGACGAAGGAGAAATCAAGGTGACGGTTACGGCAGAAGGGCTGGAACCCGTGGTGCTTTCCTTGTCAGCCTCCCTCTGACCTACAAGGGGAAGGAACGCAAGGAACAAGCGGTAAAGGAAGCGGCGGCACTGGCGAAACGGATTGAGGACGGCGAGCAATAAAAACTGATATCCTTGGTCTTGAAGAAATCAGATTGTTCCAGACAAGGGGCGATGTGACTTACATGAGCCGCATCGCCCCCGAATTATTTTCCAAAATTGTCAAATATAAAAAAGCTCATCAAAATCTGTCTTTATATTCGGGAACATTAGCGTCCGGCTCTTTGATGACATTTACTTGCAAGTCCTTGGCTTCAATCAAAACTTCTTGCTTGCATTTCGGACAGTAAAGGGGATAGTTTTTCAATATCGTATCCTCTCTAATTTTGTTGCGGGTTTTATTTCCGCAAAGAGGGCATAATAGCCATTTCATATTTTCTTTCTGCATACAATCACCACATTGACGCTACCATTGCAAAAAATCCCATTTTACTTACTCCTTTCAAGCTGAATTATTCTATCATGACGATTAGCTATTTCCAAATCGTGAGTTACGGTAATAATAGTCGTGTTAAATTCTTTGTTCATTTTAAAAAGCAAAGTTACAATTCTTTCTCTGTTCTCCATATCCAGAGACGCTGTTGGCTCATCAGCCAAAATAATTTGAGGTTTCATAATGATTCCTCTGGCAAATACGGCTCTCGCTTTTTCTCCGCCAGAACATTCAAGCGGCTTCTTTTTTAATATTGGTTTAATACCGATTGCATCAACTACACTTTCGAAATCCTCTATCTTAAATTCTTTTTTCTCAGAGCCTGCGTAAAGTAAAGGCAATTTAATATTATCTTCAATCGTCAAAGAATTGATAAGTGCTGATTCTTGAAGAATAAAACCAATCTTTTGATTTCGCCATTGTGCTAACTCATTTGTATGTAGATTATTAGTGAGCGAACCCAAAAGAGTATATTCACCGTTATAGTTTCTATCTATCAATCCGATAATATTAAGCAAAGAGCTTTTTCCTACTCCAGATTCGCCTACAATGGCAATTTTTTCACCATCTGCGACTTCAAGTTTGAAGTCATTTAATATTGAAATCTGTGCTTTTTTGCTTTCATAGATTTTTTCTTTAACGCTTAAATCAATAATTTTTGTCATTGTAACACCCCCAAGGAAATTGGAATTTTTTTGATTTTCCATAACATACTCTCCACAACAATTACTCCGATAAGAATATCAGAAGCGGCTACTAACAATAAAGCCAACCAGTCCATACCTATCAAGCCAAATAATCCATATGTGGCAAAGGTGGCATCTTTTCTTAGCCAGCATCCATATCTGTCAAAAGCAGTGATTATAAAAATAACTATTAGGTTAATAAACGAAAGTATCCCGAAATAACCATAAAAAATTTTTTTTAACTTTGAATAACTTAATCCAACCAACAGATTGATTGTAAAGTCTTTTAACATTAAACGGACGCCAACTAATGCGTTCCAAACAGAAAGACAAGTTATAACTACAAGCAAAATAAAGGTTATTATGCAAATGATTTTCAAAGCATGAAGATAATATTCATTGAAATAATCATAATTTTCCTGTTGACTAAAGAAATTAAATATTAAGCCCAAATTATCTTTGATAACCTCACCTAAATCTGCTATTTGTTCTTTTGTGCTTTGCAGAATTGTAATATCCATGAGACCATTTAATCGAAGGTCTATATTTGCGTGATTCATAAATTCCTCATTCACAGGAACGAGAATCGAAAAATTGTAATATGTCTTGGAATTGAGAGCATAATAATTGGAATGGTAAGCATTTTGCTTCAAAACCCCTTGAACTTTTAGAGTTATTGATCGCCCAAGAACAGATTCTTCCATTTTTATTGTTGACCCAACGGGGTATGTCGTACTTAACCCTTTTCCTATTAAAACTGGTATTTCCCCATCAAATTGGTAATTAAAATCTACATCTGCCCCTTGTGAAAGCTCAAATTGATTTAATTTATAATACTCCTCATTCATATAGCCTAATGATATGTCCATATCATCAGTGTTAGGTATAGATACAATAAACCCATCTGTATAAAAAGCATAATTAAAGTTATTATTCAAATAGTCATATACTGCATGTGTTCCATTTTCGTTAATCAGCCCCATATCCATATGACTTTCTGGGTCTAAATTAGCGATGTAAATTCCTTCTTGATTGATATATTTTGTTTCTTGATACCCTTGAAAAGTTGATAAAATTGAACGAGCAGCAGCAAAGGTTATGTAATTCGCCATGCAAAGCAACAGAATCATACCTATGCCAAGTATCGCTTTTCTTAAAAATATTTTTGAAACAATAAACCTAAAAATTTTCATATTTCCGCACCTGCCTTGCACTAATTAGTATGTATGTTATCAAAATGAGAACTAAGTAAAAATTGCTGAAAAAGTTGAAATCCAAATAAGCATTTGCTAAAACCGATAGAAGGTAAACGGGAATTAATATCGTTAAGCTATCCCGTATATACCGAGTTGTGATATTAAATACAGTACCTCCCACAAGTATTCTGCAAAATATTTCTACCTTTTTCCTTTGCAGCATTTGATAATGAAAAACTATCACAATGAATGTAAATAACGAAACCACTAAGGGCTGGTAATCAATAAAGTTTTTCAAAAAAGCTTTTAGAAGATAAGAATCCAAATCTAAAGTCTTTACATAATCCAAAAGCAAATTTAGAGAAAAGCAGAGAATATATGCAAAACTTAGCTCTAACATATCTGTTAGCCTAAATAGAGATTTTTTCATGGTCTACCCCTTTAAAGTATTGAGCGTTAATTTCTATCTTTCTTTTGTGATGTTCCTAGCGTCGGTGTACGGAGGGCAACACGCCTCAGCCCATGTGATTTCGCTGTCAACATCGCAAAATAAAACAACATAGCAACCAGAATAATAACGCAAAAATCTCGTTGTGACGAATAACTTATAAAGTTGATTCCTTTTGTGCAAAGATGAGCTGCCATATAGGAAATTGGGAAAAGTATAGCTCTGTCAATCCATACAATTATTGCTTGCTTGTTTTTCAATAAAAGCCGCAGAGCTGCAAGTATGACAAGGACAAGGAAAGCTAACATAAAATATGGAAGGAAAATTTGTCTTGGCAATGTTACAGTGTCTTGATAAGCATTATCATTTGTCCCATAAATCAATACATCTTCGGAACCATCATTTTGAGCATAAAAAATCTGAATGTTAGTTTCTCTATCAGAGGGAATAACCATATTTTGTTTTCCACGATTGGACGAATATATGTCCCAGGTCGTAGTCCAAGCATTTATCTGATAAATCTCTGTTTCCGTTTCATCATTAAACTCTTTCATACAACTATAACCTGTTACCTTATTATCAAAGGCGATGGTAATGCTCCCGTCAGTGCCACTATTAACATGGAACAAGTCATCGGAATAGGGAAAAAATTTAGGTGATGTTAAAATTCCAAAAAGAACCGTCACTATGGCACATGCCAAAATCGCTGTTAAAAAAACAGTCTGAAGGCGTTTGATAAATAATTCCTTTTTTATTCTTTTTAGCGGAACAATATCTGCATATGGGATAATGTCTGCGGGCTTCTGCATATGTTCAAGCTCTGCACGGCACGCTTCACAATGTTCGAGATGTTCACTAACAAACTCTCGTGTATCCGTACTTACCATGTCTTCTACATAAAGCGGAAGGATGTCTCTGATTAAATTACATTTATCATTCATCTTTGTCCTCCATTTGTGTTAATATTTTATTTCTTGCTCGGTGATAAGTGACACAAGCCCAGTTATCTGTTTTTTGGAAAATATCTGCAATCTGTTTAAAACTCAACTCTCCAAAGACCCGTAACATAAAAACCTCCTTATAAGGTTCAGCTAAATTATGCAACAAGAGATGTATTTGCATCGCATCATATTGCTTTGATATTTGTTCCTCAATGGTGTCTTGATTGTCCGGGAAATCAATATCATCAATATTTTCAACACGCTGTTGCTTTTTCAAGTAGGAGAAATAACAGTTTTTTGCAATTTGGCAAAGCCAGACACGGACATCTGTTTCACCACGAAAATTATCTATTGAACGCATTGCCTTAAAGAAAGTTTCGCTTGTGATTTCCTCCGCAATGCTTTCGTCTTTTGACAGCTTTTTGAGAAAAAGAAACACATCATTAAAGTATCTTATGTATATTTTCTCAAATTCTTCTTCAAAACCTGCCACTTTCTCACCTCCTTACCTATAAGACTTCGCACTACAAAAAACCTTACAAATTTTTTGAAATATTTTTCTTTTTCTTTTTTCGTGCATCGTCTGGCTTGACAGTATTTTGCGGAATAAGCCACACACGATTTATATTTAAAGCTCCCTCAACACGGTTTTCCTTGCATAACCGCTGCACCCACCGAAGCGATACATTCCATTTTTCTGCGGCTTCCCGTGCTGTCATATATTCAAACATTTTTGACCTCCTATTGTGTATTGTATTTAGTATATCCGTTCAAACGAACTGTATCAAGCACAGAAGTATGAACTTTAATCAAAGCTCCCCGAAAAGAAAAGCGACAGAGCATTTACCCTCTGGCGGCTGCTGTAAAGTTTTCAAGGAGCGGTAACTATGGAATCCTTTTTTGGAAATAAAAAAGGGCAGGAGGATTTGACCTCTCACCCAATAGCCGATAAGGGAGCATGATTTTAGACATGGTGTTCTGATTTTTTGAAAATATATAAGCACCCGATACCAACTGTTCTCTTTTTAGTTAGTAGCGTCGGTGTACAGAAGGCAACACGCCCATTTTAACACCTCCCCTATTTATTTCTGCAAGTATGACACGTATTTCTTCGGGGACACCCCGACGATTCTGGTAAACGTCTTGAAAAAATTACTATAATCCCCGAACCCGCACATCTGGCACGTCTCTGTCATGGAATACCCCTCCATGAGCAATTCCTTGGCATAGGAAATCCGTTTTGCCGCAATATAATTGTTAATCGTGATTCCCGTCTGGGTCTTGAACACCTTGCACAAATACGGCCCGCTAAGGTAAAATTGTTCGGACAGCGCCGCTATGGAAATATTTTCTGCCAGATGCTGGTTCACATAGGAAAAAATGTTGTCAATCAATTTCTGTCGGGTCGTCGCGGCCACCGGTTTTTGCACGGCATCATCACTCTCCCGCTTCTGGCACCGGAGGTAAAACAAATGGTTTAAAAAAGTAAGCATTTCCATGAACACGGCCAAGTCCAGAACATCCTGCCCGTACTCATGCGCCTCGTCCAATTTGTGGACGTAATACATCAGCCTGCCGACCTCCCTCTCGTCCAGCGTCAGCCGGTGGCCGAACGGCGCGTCCCGGTGGGTAAAACAAAAGTTCAAGTCCGTTTTTTCCGTGGACAATGCCGTCACAAAATCCGGGTGCACACAAATCACGATTCGCTCATGCGTCATGGAATCCAGCCGCTTCACATGGTGGCTCTCAAACTGGTTGATGAAAAAAATGTCGTTCGGCCCGAACTCGTACAACCGATTGTCAATGAGGAACTGCTGCCCGCCGGATATGCTGAAATAAATCTCGTATGTATCATGGATATGGATGTCCATGGTTTTTTCGTTGTTGTAAAGATGCGCCACGGCAAACGTCCTCGTATCCAGACAATCCGAAATCGCGTCCTGACAAGAATCATAAATCATCATCCACCGCCCCTTTCCCCGGCCTGATATCCTGATATCACCGGGTTCAAACATATTTTGCCCCCATGATACCCACGGATTGCCACGCACTACACGCCTTGCCACATAGTATAACACCAAACGGATAAAATTTGCAATGTTTGCATTAATTTAAAACAAGAAATCTGTCCGCTTTTCTGTTATCATTGCAGTATGGGACAAGACGTTACAGTTCGGCCCTATGCTGACACGGGGCTGAATCATGTTGCAATTCACGGCCTAACCGGCCGTGAATTGCAACTGAATTATAGCGACAAGACACATGGAAACGGAGGTATTTTCTATGGGAATTGACACCACATGCTCCAATGAGGAGTGGCTTGACGAGGCGTACAAACGGCTTCTCTCGAAAATGCACGCGCAGTGCGGGCGCATTGGCACCATGATTCCTTACAGTCCGAAAAAGGGGAAATATTTTGACTGCGCAAAGGTGGAACAAATGGGCGGCGTCCATTTCTGGACGAACGGCTTCTGGCCGGGAATGCTCTGGCAAATGTACGAGGCCACGGGGGACGAACTGTACCGGGAGACCGCTTGTGGCGTGGATGAGCGGCTAAACGAAATCCTCACGGATTTGAAGGGGGTTGACCATGACGCAGGATTTTTGTTCCTGCCTTCGGCGGTGGCGGATTACCGAAAGACGGGAAACGCTCTTTCGCTGAAACGGGGATTGCAGGCGGCAAACCTTCTGGCCGGGCGCTTTAACCCTTGCGGGAATTTTATCCGCGCATGGGCGGACAACGCGGCTTCCCATTTTGACGAAAACGGGAACGTGAGCGGCTGGATGATTGTCGACTGCATGATGAACATTCCCCTTCTGTACTGGGCGTCGGACGTCACGAAAGACCCGCGCTTTTCACAGATGGCGGCACGGCACGCGAAAACCGCGCAAAAATATATCGTCCGGGAAGACGGAAGCTGCAACCACATCGTGGAACTTAATCCCGACACCGGCGACTTCGTGAACAACCCGGGCGGACAAGGCTTCTGTCAAGGTTCCTCCTGGTCAAGGGGGCAGTCCTGGGCCGTGTACGGTTTCGCCCTCAGCTACCGCCACACGGGGGAAGAGGATTTCCTGAACACGGCAAAACGGTGCGCACATTACTGTATCGCGAACCTGGCGGTAAATGACTGGCTGCCGCTCGTGGATTACCGCGCGCCTGAAACCCCGCGTAAGTACGATTCGACGGCGGGCATGATCACGGCCGCGGGATTGCTTGAACTGGCAGAACATGTCGGCGAATATGAAAAGAATCTCTATGTGGACGCGGCATACAACATCCTGCGCGCCTGTGAAAATAAATTTGCCAACTGGGACAACGAAACCGACTCCATCATCGACGGCGGCACGTTCTTCTACCACGACGAAGACGGACGAAACACGGAAGTCCCTATCATTTACGGGGATTATTTCTTTATCGAGGCGGTGCTTCGCCTGAAGGGAAAATCGCTGTTCATATGGTAGTTACAGTTCAGCCGGACCGCATAAGGACGGCAAATCATAAATGGTAATAAAACACAAAGAAGGGGGAAGTAACATGGTAGATTTCAGTTTGAAAGGAAAGGTGGCACTCGTCACCGGCGGCACTTACGGCATCGGCTTCGCCATCGCCAAGGCCCTGGCCGGGGCGGGCGCGAAAATCGCGTTCAACGCCAGGCACCGGGAAGGTGTTGACAAGGCTCTCGCGGACTATGGGGCATTGGGCATCAAGGCACACGGCTATGTCTGCGATGTCACGGACGAAAACCAGGTGCAAGAACTTGTCGGGAAAGTAAACGGGGAACTTGGTCACATTAACATCCTGGTCAACAACGCCGGCATCATCAAGCGGATTCCCATGTGCGAGATGGGTGTCGACGAGTTCCGCCAGGTGGTGGACATTGACCTGATTGGCCCCTTCATCATGGCAAGGGCCGTCATCCCCGGCATGATCAGCCAGGGCGGAGGCAAGATTATCAACGTCTGTTCCCTGATGAGCGAGCTTGGCCGGGAAACCTTGTCGGCCTACGCCGCCGCCAAGGGCGGGCTTAAAATGCTGACGAAAAATATTGCCAGCGAATACGGGGGGTACAACATCCAGTGCAACGGCATCGGCCCCGGCTACATCGCGACGCCGCAGACGGCGCCGTTACGGGAAACACAAGCCGACGGCTCAAGGCACCCGTTTGACTCGTTTATCCTGGCAAAAACGCCCGCCGGCAGATGGGGGACTCCGGATGACCTGGCCGGCCCCGCGGTATTTTTGGCATCAGGCGTGTCGGACTTCGTGAACGGCCAGATTCTCTACGTGGACGGCGGGATACTGGCCTATATCGGAAAACAGCCGTAAGTAACTCCGCACTACTAGGCTCGAAAACACCTCGCCAAGGTGTGCGGAGTGCGTTCACACGTAAGTGACCAAAAGACGGTCACTAAGTGTTCACAGCAGGAGGTATATTTAAAATGAAAATCGCATTGATTAATGAAAACAGCCAGGCGGCGAAAAACGAACTCATCGCCGCCTCTTTGAAAAAGATTGTAGAACCGATGGGGCACACGGTTTACAATTATGGAATGTACGCGCCGGATGACGGCGCACAGCTCACTTACGTGCAATGTGGCATCCTGGGAGCCGTGCTCTTAAACAGCCGGGCCGCGGACTACGTCATCACGGGCTGCGGCACCGGCGAGGGCGCGATGCTCGCCATGAACTCGTTTCCCGGCGTCATCTGCGGCCACGTCGAGGATCCCGTTGACGCGTACACGTTCGCGCATGTGAATGACGGGAACGCCGTCGCCATTCCGTTCGCGAAAGGATTCGGCTGGGGCGGCGAGCTCAACCTGGAATACATTTTCGAAAAATTGTTCGGCTTCGGCCACGGACAGGGATATCCGAAGGAGCGCGCCGAACCCGAAATGCGCAACAAAAAAATCCTGGACAGAGTAAAGGCCGTCTCCTACAGACCGCTTGTTGACATTTTAAAGGATTTAGATGGAGGCCTGGTCAGGGGCGCTTTCGCCGGGGAACATTTCAAGGAACTTTTCCTTGCGAACGCCCAGGACGGGGACGTGGCGGATTTCGTAAAGACGTTGCTATAGTCCAACCAAAGCCGAATTATAAAGGAGGCACGAACATGATTGCAATCAAAGTAATGGACAAACAGTACCGCACCGTTGCCATCGCGCGCGGCGACGAGGAAGTTTCGCTCGTGCTCTATCGGACATACGAGGAAGGCGATTTTATTTTCATCGAAATGACGGAAACGGAAGGATTTTTACAAATTCAATATGATGATGCCATGGGGAGCGCGCTTCAATGCGTGAAGAAGATGACCTCGTTTAAAATCCCGTTCAACGAATTAAAGGCTTCTTATTCCCCAAAAGCATTTTCCGGGGAAGTGCACCTTATCACGGCCAGGTACGCCAAAGATTATGAACTCCGCGCATACCGAAACCTCGCCCTGAACCCTTATGATTTCGAGGCAAACAGAACCGCTTTCCCCCATGCCTCGTCCGATTCGGGCGCGACCGGCGTTTTTGCCGCGAGAAACGCCATCGACGGAATCCGGGTGAACCAGAGCCACAACGAATGGCCCTATTGTTCATGGGGCATCAACAAGAATCCTGATTCCAAGCTGAAAATCGACTTCGGACACGAGGCCGACATAGACAAAATTACGCTTTACATCCGTTTTGACATGCCGCACGACAATTATTGGGAGCAGATAAACGTGAACTTTTCCGACGGCGAGCCGCTGACGATGCCCCTCGAAATGACGGACAAGCCCCAGACGCTGGCTTTTGAAACGAGGAGGACGACGTTTGTCGAACTTTCAAACATGGTCGCGGCCAAGCGGCCGTCCTTGTTTCCCGCCTTGTCGCAAATCGAGATTTACGGGAACGCAATTTAGATTACTGTAAAAGTCCCGGACGGCGGCGAAACGAATTGCAAGCCAGCTTGCATATTCGTTTCGACATCGGACGGGCAACTCCAAATCACTGTCCGGACAAACGCGTTTGCAGCCTTTGTGACATCCCGTTTGACAAGAATCCAGTCAAGGCCGGACGGAAACGGATGAAGCTTTACTTGTCGCCCATGAACGCGCTCAGCGCCCTGGCACAGGCAAGCGTGCCGCCCGACGTGAAAGTCATAGACTAAATATCCGGGGGGGCGTTTTTTAGGAATCGCGTGAAATACCTTTTCCTAGAGAACGCCCCATATATATGGAAAATCCGATATTGTTACAGTTTGGCCAAGGCTGAGCCGTAACCCGATATTACAAAATGTCGATATATTCCCCGTTCAGAGCCTTGTTCATGCTCCGCACGGCACAGAATTTCCCGCACATCGAGCAGCTGTCTTCATGTTCCGGGGCCCGGCTGTCGCGAATCCGCCTCGCCGTCTCCGAGTCAAGGGAACATTCCCACTGCTTTTCCCAGTCAAACGTCCTTCTCGCGTCCGCCATCCTGTCGTCAACGTCCCTCGCATGCGGGATTTTCTTCGCGATATCTGCCGCGTGCGCCGCGATTTTGGACGCGACGATTCCCTGCTTGACATCCTCCACGTCCGGCAGGGCCAGGTGCTCGGCCGGTGTCACGTAACATAGGAAAGCCGCGCCCGCCGAAGCCGCGACGGCGCCGCCGATGGCCGAAGTAATGTGGTCGTAACCGGGGGCGACATCGGTGACAATCGGCCCCAGCACATAAAACGGCGCGCCCATGCAAATGGTCTGCTGCAGCTTCATGTTGGCCTCAATCTGGTCAAGCGGCATATGCCCGGGGCCTTCCACCATGACCTGCACGTCCTTTTCCCACGCCCGTTTCGTCAACTCGCCGAGACGGACCAGCTCTTCAATCTGGCACACGTCGCTTCCGTCGGCCAGGCACCCCGGGCGGCAGGCATCCCCGAGTGAAATCGTCACGTCATACTCCCGGCAAATGTCAAGAATCTCGTCAAAATATTCATAAAACGGGTTTTCCTCCCCCGTCATGCTCATCCACGCGAAAACAAGGGAACCGCCGCGCGACACGATATTCATTTTCCGCTTGTGCTTCTTAATCTGCTCAATCGTCTTGCGGGTGATGCCGCAATGGAGCGTGACAAAATCCACGCCGTCCTCGGCATGCAGGCGAACCACGTCGATAAAGTCCCTGGCCGTAAGGGTCGCCAAATCCCGCCGGTAATGGATGACGCTGTCGTAAACCGGCACCGTGCCAATCATCGCCGGGCACTCGCTTGTAAGCTTCCTTCGAAACGGCCGCGTGTCACCGTGGGACGACAAGTCCATGATGGCTTCCGCCCCCATGTCCACCGCCGCCATCACTTTCTTCATCTCCACGTCATAATCCTTGCAGTCCCTGGAAACGCCCAGGTTCACGTTAATCTTCGTGCGCAGCATCGAACCGACCCCGTTCGGCTCGATACAGTCATGCAGTTTATTGGCACAGATTGCCACCTGGCCTTTGGCCACCCATTCCCGGATTTCCTCTTCCGTGCGGTATTCCTTTTTCGCCACCGCTTTCATTTCCGGCGTGACGATGCCACGTCTGGCGGCATCCATCTGTGTCGCATATTCCCTCGGCATGTCATTTTCCATATTTTTCATGTTCCTTTTTCATCCTTTCAAACAGATTTCTCGTGATACTCACGGTTGCGCTTTCGCATTTCCACCTTCACGCATTCCTGCCTGCCGCGCTTTCGCATTTCCACCTTCACGCATTCCTGCCTGCCGCGCTTTCGCTTTCGCACCTTTACTTTCACGCTTTCCCATCTGCCGCGCTTTCACCCGCCAAAACGCCCGGCCAAATCAAACGCGTGGTTCATCGGCCCGCAGCCCTTCCCCAAATCCAGCATGTCGGCCAGCGCGCCGGAAACATATTCCTTCGCCCGCGCCACGGACTCCGTAAGGTCGAATCCTTTTGCCAGGTTGGCCGCGATGGCCGAGGACAACGTGCAGCCCGTCCCGTGCGTGTTGGGATTGTCAATCCGTTTTCCCTCGAACCAGCGGCATTCGCCGTCCATGTACAAAAAATCATTCGCGTCGTTGATATCATGCCCGCCTTTTACCAGGACGGCGCACCCATACGCGCCGCCAATAAGCCCCGCCGCCTTTTCCATGTCCCGTTTCCCTTTGATTCCCACGCCCGACAAGACTTCCGCCTCGGAAATGTTCGGCGTGACGAGGGTGGCCAGCGGGAGCAATTTTTCAATCAACGCGTCCACCGCGTCCGTCCGCATCAGGCGCGAACCGCTCGTTGCCACCATGACCGGGTCAACCACGACGTTTCCCGCCTTATAAAACGTAAGTCTTTCGGCAATCACTTCGACAAGCCCAACCGACGAGACCATGCCTATTTTGACCGCATCAGGGAAAATATCCGTGAACACCGCGTCAATTTGCTTTTGCAAGAACCTTGGTTCCACCTCCAAAATGTCCGAGACGCCGGTCGTGTTCTGCGCCGTCAGTGCCGTCACCGCACTCATGGCATAAACGCCGTTCATCGCCATCGTCTTGATATCTGCCTGAATACCGGCGCCTCCGCTGGAATCACTTCCCGCGATTGATAATGCCGTTCTCATCCGTTTCTCCTTTCTGGTTTTCCTCCCATAACATCGTTTTCTATTAGCATTATTTTTCTATTGCGACGGAAGGTGGTGCCCCCAATCCGCCGCCCGTAACCGTTAAGAACCCACGGTAGATTTCATCGGCCGCGAGTATGACAACGCCGCCTTTTACCCTTTTGTTACTATTTTTTCCGAGAGCATTCTTAACTCCCTGCACTCGCTTTCAATGTCCCCCGCCGCGAATATGGCCGAGACCAATGCCACGCCGTCCACGCCGGTTCCTGTCAATTGTCCGATATTCCCTTTGTTGATGCCGCCAATGGCCACCACGGGAATATGCACGGCGGCGCAAATTTCTTTCAATGACTCGCGTGCCACCTCGCAGGCATCCGTCTTCGTCGTGGTGGAAAATACCGCGCCCACCCCGAGATAATCCGCGCCCGCCGCCTCTGCCGCCAAGGCCTGCTTAACGGTCCGCACCGACACGCCAATCATCATGTCGTCCCCGACGAGCGCGCGGACGCGCCCCGCCTCCATGTCCCCCTGGCCGACGTGGATGCCGTCCGCCCGGCACTTGATGGCAATCTCCACGTTGTCATTGACAATGAACGGAATTCCATATTTCGCGCAAAGAGCCTTCATGTCCACGGCCTCCGCAAAAAATTCCTCCTCGTCCAACTCTTTTTCCCGTAGCTGGACGAGCGTCGCCCCGCCTTTTAAGGCCGCCTCTACTTGTTCCAACAACGTCTGCCTCCCCACCCAGCTTCTGTCCGTCACCGCGTAGAGACGCATCATTTCCTTTTCACATTTCATGACCGTCCTCCTCGTGCCATTCGTTTTACGCCATCACCGCCTTGCAAAGCCGGGCGCTTACGCGTCCATCCGCTCCCACCCGTGAACTTACGCCCATGCCCCGCCAAGCGCACGGGTACTTATGCGTCTCTTTTTTCGTAGTTCGCGCGGCCCTCCAATGTCCCGCCGTCAAGGCGGTACATGGCGTCGATGATGTAATTGCGATAGCTCGCGTTACCATCTTGTTCCCCCAGCCTCTCGTGGGCAATCTCGCCGCACACGCCCATCGCGCAGACGGCCGCGCACGCCGCGTCAAGCTCCCGCCCCGGATTTGCCGCCACGTATGCCGCCACAAGGGCCGACAACTGGCACCCCGTCCCGGTAATGCCGCTCATCATCGGATGGCCGTTGTAAATACAGTACGCCCCGTCGACATCCGCCACAATGTCAATCGCCCCGGTGATGGCGACAATTGCCTTGGCTTTGGCCGCGAAATTTTTGGCAAATGCCACGGCCTGCCCGACATTTTCCGCAGTCACGGCATCGTCCACGTCTGCGTCCACCCCTTTCGTCGTGCCGCTCCCATCGGCCAGCGTCTTGATTTCCGAAATATTGCCACGGATGACGGTAAAATGTACCTTCTCCATCAATTCCAACGCCGTTTTCGTCCTTAACGCGGACGCGCCCGCGCCGACCGGGTCAAGCACGACGGGATGCTTAAGCCGGTTCGCCTTTTGCCCCGCCAAAAGCATCGCCGGAATCGTGCGCCGGTTCAACGTCCCGATATTGATGTTCAATCCCGCGCAAATACTTGTAATCTCTTCCACCTCGTCCGCGTCGTCCGACATGATGGGCGAACCGCCGCACGCCAGAAGCATGTTCGCGCAGTCGTTCACCGTCACATAATTCGTGATGTTATGTATCAGGGGATGACGTTCCCTGACATTTTCAAGCATTTCCCCTAACATGGTTACCTCCTTTATTCACAGTTCCTTACTATTCGCGGCCAGCCGCCGCACATGCACATTCGCCGTGTCTTATGGCACTTTTCCTGCAACTCCCGCAAATCCATGGCACCCGCTCTCATTTTGCCAGCCGCCCCGACACGCCGGTTTTCTGAAACGCCTTCAGCACGATTGCGGACAATATCGCGCCGCCCACCGTGGAAATAAAAAACGGGACGACATAGGCATAAAACGCGATGTCGCCGGCTTTCTGCCCCATGAACAAAATGGCGACGGGATACGCGCACAGCCCGCCTAAAACGGCCGTGCCAAACACTTCCGCGAGCAGCGTGAAGGGCACGTTTTTTGTTTTCCAATACACGATTCCGCAAAGCAGGGCACCCAACATGCTGCCCGGAAACGCCATCAGGCTGCCAAGTGCCAGGATGTTCCGAATCAGGCTGGCGGCAAACGCGACGCCGACTCCGTACCACGGGCCAAGCAAGACGGCGCACAAGATATTTACCATGTGCTGGACGGGCGCGCACTTGCTCCCGAAAATCGGTATGGAGAACATGCTGCCGACCACCGCGACGGCACACAAAATCCCCGCG
This sequence comes from Lachnospiraceae bacterium, assembly GCA_910574865.1. Lineage (GTDB taxonomy): Bacteria > Bacillota > Clostridia > Lachnospirales > Lachnospiraceae > Schaedlerella. The sequence continues at coordinate 332,963 of CAJTDN010000002.1, forward strand.
ATACATAGTTTCCTCGTCTGTTCTGTTTTCATTGTTCTAATCTCCTTTGAATTTTTCCAACTGTGCGGTTGCAATCCGATAACCGACCGGAATGCAATTTATTGCAATGACAGTCGGTTATCGGATTAGCAACCCATCCTCCTAATGAGTAAAACGCGACTGCGTTAGCAGACGTAAGAGCGCATAAGCGCGAGTTTTACGAATGTATGGATGGGTTGGATAATCTTTAGATTATCCAACCGCACAGCTGGGATTTTTTACATGAGAACGACAATCACAGCGTCGTCCTCAAAATAGCCCTGCGGACAATGCGCGCCGCACTTTTTCCAACCACACGACCGGAATATCGGTACTATTCACGGGGCTGTGCGCTTCTACGCTCCCGCTCCGGTCCGTGCCAAACGTGTGCCACCGGCACAAGGCGCTCCCCTTGCACCCGCCCGAATCCGTTCGGGTAGTCCGTCCTTCACTTCCTTTCAAAAAAGATTTCCTATGTTACTGTTATTCAGTAACTTTCCTATGACGAAACAAAGAGTTTCGCTTGCGAAACTCTCGCGCCAGAGCGCGGCTGCGTCAGCAGACATTTCCCTTAGGCGCGAAGCGCGCATCCCCCGGAGGGTTTTTGTGTCATGGGAACGAGGTTTCCTATGACACAAAAAAACAGAAGTCACCCGATTTGGCAACTTCCGCTTCACACGTTTATCTCAGGCATCCCTACGTTGGCATTATCCAAATCAGGTTATCGGTCGAAGGTCATACCTTCCTCTCAGCTCGTCATACAAGCTCCCGTCTGTTTTATTGTCGGATACTATCATAGCTCGTTTTGCGTAAAAATGCAAGAATTATTTTTCTAAATTCTCTCGATTCTCTTGATATCATCTATTGTGAATATAATGATACCAGGGTCAAAAGGTCATGTGTTCCATGCTTGCATGGAAAAGCATGACTTTGGAAGTGCGCAAAACACCGAAAAGTAGCCATTTTCCGTAGGAAAATGAGCGGATTTGAGGTGTTTTAGGGCACTGACATTGTGCAAATAACTTGTCACTTAGTGCAAATGACTTTCCACGAAAAAGCAAGTATAATTTTTGATAGCTTAATACCAAAACAAAGAGAATGGGGAGGAACAAATTCTGGCTTGACACGAGCGGCAAGCCAATCCATGCCAATGGCTTTTCTGTTTTCTACGGTGAAAAAGATCAGCTCTATTACTGATTCGGTGAAAACAAGGAGAAATCCACCGGGAAGAACACGATTTGGCATTGGGGCGTGCGGCTCTACGCTTCCAGAGATCTCTACAACTGGGAAGATTGCGGCCTGATCATCCCGCCCACGCCTGATGATCTGAACAGCCCGCTTCACCCTACTTACTGCATGGACCGACCCCATTTACTCTACTGTGAAAAAACGGTAAATACGTCATGTGGCTCAAAATCATGGCGGGCGAGATTAGCCAGTTTTTCAGCATTCTGGAAGCCGACAAACTGGAAGGCCCTTATACCTACGTTCACAAGGTTTATAAGCCCCTGAAAATGGACTCCGGTGATTTTACCCTCTACGCTGATAAAGAGACCGGTAAGGCCTATGTCTTCTTTGAGCGTCCGCACTTCCAGTTAATCTGCGCCACATTGACGGACGATTATACAGGCGTGACCGGCGAGTACAGCACCCACTATGGCGGTCTGCTCCCGCCTCTGACCCGTGAAGCGCCGACTTTCTTTGAGCGCAACGGCAAGAAGTATCTCTTCACCTCAGGAACCAGCGGCTATTATCCCAATCCCTCCAAGGTATGCATGTTCGACGATTATCACGGAGGGCATGTGAATCTGGGCGATCCCTGCATTGGGGACAAGAACGGTACGACCTTCAATTCCCAGATTACAAGCGTCCTGAAGGTACCGGGCAAGGATCTGTACATTGCTTATGCCGATCGTTGGAATCCCCGGTGGTGGGTGCCCAAGCTGTCCAAACAGATTATCAAGGGTATGGAACGTCATTTTGCCGACTACAAGCCAGACACCTCTCCAAAAGAGGAGCGTCCGTTGCCAGGCGTGAAGACGCAGCATAAAGAGAACACCAGTATCGCCCGCTATGTATGGCTGCCCATCAGGATAAGTTCCTGCTCCGTCATGTAATCTCTGGTTTTCAGGATATCCTCACACTACCACTTATTGCAGGAGGCATCCGTGTAGTCGGTGCAGTGTACCCCGGTAAACCTATAGTTGATGTAATCCTGGGGAAGCATGAACTTACGAATTCTTTTGAAGTTTTTCGGCTCGTTCTCCTGCATCCACAGCAGTTTAGGGGTGGCAAAGCCCGCGAAGGCAATATTGGCCGTGTATCCGTTTAATTTCTCCCTGCCAATGTTTTCTTCATTTTTTGTTTCTCCTTCCTGCAAGCACATCCCCCAAAGAATCTATGCCGCCCATGCCAATACTGCAAAGCGCACTAGCAAGTTTAGCGCCTTCCGCATAACCTGCCATGTCTCGTTGAATGGAATCTGCTTTTATATTGTTACTCATTGTACACCTCCATAGGCTTTATTCTGCTTCAAACCTGAAATTTATGTAAAAAAGCTTACTCCATCCAATGAAATGCCGCTTTCCCCAACAAGCCGAAGGGATACCCCACCTGATTCCTGAACATCAGCCGCTGTAAGTCCTTCGGGTCAGCCGGCAGATTTTTTACAGCTCTTTCCAGTGTTGTGGCCACTTCCACCACCAAGGTATTTGCGCCTTCCTTTACATACCCGCTGATATCGAACTGATACGGCGGACAAATCCTCCTGCCCACCTTAAGTCTTCTGGAAATCTCTCCCTGATATCCGAACGCCACCATGACAGACTGATAGGGAGCCAGTGTAAGGTATACGGCATCCCCGTTCCATTCAGCGGGATAAATCCGGTTTTCCATTTTTTCTTTGGCGGCCTTGTCCTTTTTGGCGGGCCCCTTTTCCCCGGCGGCCTTTTCCTCCGGGGCCGGGGTGGGCGGCTGTTCCGGTTCGGGCGGCTCGTTTTTTTCCACCTCCGCACGTTCCGCCGCCCGGCGCTCCGCCATCAGCTTTTCAATCTGGTCAGCGGATACACTCACCTCGCCGGGAGCACCAGCCGGGGCATCCTGGGCGGGCGCATCCACGGCGGCCTGCTCGGGAATGTTCTCCGGGGCCGGGGGCTCCGGCGCGGATGTTTCCGGGGCAGGAGCATCCGCCGGGCCAGTATCGAACAAGCTGGGCTGGGGATTTTCCTCCGGGCTCACGTTTAATTTTTCGTCTGCCATTCGTTACCTCCTTTTTTAATTTCGTGAATGTTGCACAAATCTTGCGCTAAAAGTTTGTTACTATTTTTTCGCCTCCCTCCCGGCTATCCACGCAAAAAAGCCGCCCGTTTTTTCATGCCGGACGGCTTTCTGCGTAATGTGATAGCTCAAATAATATTTTTTTGTGGTTGCTGGCTCCGAAAAGCCTTGATATTACAGTGTTCCTATTAAAACTCATTCATAGGAACTGGAAGTGTCAAATTTATATTTTTTACTGGCCTGATGCTGAAAGATTTCGATGATTTTTTCATATTCAGAGCCGATGTACCCTAGTCCGGAATAGATCTGGTCAAGGGAGAAGGCATGTATTGGTTTATAGGAACGGTGTGCACTGGCTTTGCGTTCGGGATTGTAATAACTTTCGCAAATCTGTAAATAAGTGCCCTTTTTGTTCTTTGTTTTCTTTAAGAAGTATTCCATAAAATCACCCTTCTTCATTGTACTCAAAATTTTATTATTGTATTCCTCTATGAAATCAGCTATACTAGTGATATTGGAACAAAAGTACAAGCAAAAGCGGGGAGAAATAGGAAGAACGATATGCAAGAGTACAATGACCATGTCGTAATCGGACGGGGCGGCCATTGCGGGGGAAACCCGGCAGCGTCCGGCGCGAATCATGGCAAATAAGCGGCTTTATCCGGCACGAATCATGGGCAAATAGATGGATTGTCCGATGGGAATCATTGAGAATAAGCGGTTTTACCCGGCGCGAAAGATTCGCCCGGAAAATTTGTTGTTCAAGGGGGAATGCATATGATTACAGTTCGAGACGCCACATTGGCGGATGCCGGGCGCATTTTGGAAATTTACGACTATTATGTCAAAAACACGGCGATAACCTTTGAATATGACACGCCATCCCTTGATGAATTAAAAAAGCGAATGGAACAGACAATGCGGCATTACCCGTATCTGGTCATTTTGAAGGACGGACGGATTGAAGGATACGCATATGCGGGAGCCTTTGTCGGCAGGGCGGCATATGACTGGTCCTGCGAGCTGAGCGTTTACCTTGACCATGACGCGCGGATGTGCGGACTGGGACGGAAGATTTATGAGTCGTTGGAGCACGCGCTACATGACATGGGCATCCTCAATTTATATGCCTGCATCGGTTATCCGGAAAAAGAAGATGAATATTTGACAAGGAACAGCGCCGATTTTCATGAGCATCTTGGCTTCGTGGAAGTGGGGAGGTTTCATAAGTGCGGTTATAAGTTCTGCCGCTGGTATGACATGATTTGGATGGAAAAAATCATCGGGGAACACGATGAGAGGCAGATGCCAGTCACGGGTTATGCAAAGCGGCATTGTTTGATGTAAGGTGGTCTCGCTTGTGAAAAACGAGGTGAAGGGTTGTTTGGGGTGTAATGCTCCAACCCGATATTTTCCAAAAGCCGGTCAATGTCCGGCCTCCCCTTATCCCAACAACGGGATATCAAAATATTATTCAACTGGTGCCTTGTCATCTTGCTTTTCGCAAACAACTGGCGCAGGGGATGCTCCGTAAACCTGGACACGGTGATGTCCGCCCCGCCTCTCTTCACGGCAATCTCAAACGGTTTCAGGTAAATTTCCCGCATGGCCTGCTCCGTGCTCCACGTACATGTAATGACCACCTCGATTGGAAAGCCGATGGAACCCACGTCCGTGAAATTATGATTAATCGCCGCCGGGCCATCACAATCCACATTTTGTACCTTCCCTATCGAAGGATATAGCGTTCCAGTTATAGGCACAACAAATAAAATACAGGGCAGGAACACACTATTTAACCTATGAAGGATAAACACCTGATTTAGCATTTGCGGTTATGTTTTATTTTTTTGCGATTGAATTGGATGAGAAATGACACGATACGATTGGAAAAATATATGGATTTTTTTGATATATCCATGTATAATAAAAGAAAGTAGGTGGAAGCATTTTATGGAAAATGATAAAGAATTAAAACAGGCAAAGAAAAGAACAGAAAAGATTTATATTACGGATATTGCAATACAAAAAGTGCCATATATACGATATAAAAACTTTTCAGAAAAACAGAATATGATTATGCGGCAGTTAGCAAGAGATGTGTTGTCATTATCCAAAGAATTTAATGACAGCAATGAAGTGGCAATTACTTGTGATATTGGTGCAGATATGCCTTTAGATGAATACGGAATCAGTTATGGAACAGAGCATAGCGTGCAAATAACATCAGATACTCTGTCAAATCATATACTGACATCGGCAGACAGCGTATCAGTGGGCAACTAAAAATCTTACAGTAAAAGAGCATTATGATATAGTGCTTTCTTTTTTGAAGCAGTGTGGAGAGGCAGGACTATTTTATGAATGAAAGGGGATTTAAAATGAGAGAAGAAGGCTATCTGAATGATTTATATTATGAAGACAGACCAATGCAGCTTGTTGTTCCAGATCCACTTCAAAAGGCAGACGAGCAGGAATTAGAACAAAGCAGGAAGAAAAATCGGGAAATGATAATGGCAATCAGAAAAAGGCAAAGGGAAATGGCGCTCCACAAAGTGCCTGAGTTGCTGGATGATTAGAGCGTATAGTGTTTGTTGATAATTAATCCGTTTCATTATTGGCAAAAGAGGGTTGCAGTGGCAATCCTTTTTTGATTTTCCCTGTTTTGACTAAAAACTTGCTTGAAATACAGCAGGTCTTTTTGTGATGCAAGGCTGTATAGGAAGATAATAAAAACATATATGTTGATAATTCAACAAAAATATTGATTCTTTCATAATTTCCAGATATAATGAGATTATTGTGTATGGAAATTTATTTTATTTATGGAGGATATTGAAACAGTTTTTGGATGAATATGATTCAGATATGAATAATGGAAATAATTCAGAAAGGTAAAAAATGATAACTAAGTCAGATTTTGAAAATATTGATAGCAGAATAAAAAAGATAACAGAACAAGAAGTAAGTGTTATTGAAGATAAATCAGAGTTGCCGCCGGTATTGGATGAATTAGAAGATAATAATAAGACCTATTCTATTATTGCCTCTATCTTGTTTATTGACATTCGTAAGTCTACGTATTTGACAGAGAATAGTCAAGCTAAGAGTATGGTGAAAATATATAGGTCTTTTATGAGAATGACAGTAGATTGTGTTAGAAAAAACGGTGGTGTAACAAGACAGTTTCTTGGCGATAGGATTATGGGAGTTTTTATGGACTCATATTATGAAGATGGTTCTGTCAAGGAAAAAGCTGTTGATAAAGCTGTTAATGCAGCCAGAGCAATGCAGACATTGAACGATTACAGTCTTAATAAACATCTTAAGGAAAATGTTAATGGAAAAATCATTGAATGCGGCATAGGAATTGATTATGGCAAAATTCTTGTTACAAAAGTTGGAATGTATGGCACAGAGGGCAATGCAGAGAAGGAAAATGAAACAAGTTTTGTTTGGGTGGGCAATGCAACTAATCATGCAAGTAAATATTCTGATTTGGCAGATGAAGGAGAAATTTTTATATCAGAGTCTGTTTATAAAATTTTATCGGATGATTTAAAAAAAGATAAGTGGAATAAAGTCGCAAAAAGTAAAGGTATGAAGATTTATAATGGCTATGTTTCCAGTAAGTTTTATTTAGATTTTGTTACTGAATTGAGCAATGCTGTAGTTCCAGAGCAAAAAGATTGTTCGGATGATAAAAAACAGTTAGCTGATATAATTAAGGTAGCCAGCGATACATATGAAAGGATGGTATTAAAAGAAAAACATTTGGCTGTTCAAGAGGAAAAACTCAATAGAAAAGAGCGAGATGTTCAAAAATACGGTATTAGCGTTTATGATAAGCTTCTTAGTATTTTGAGTGATGCTTATTGTCACGAGGATATTATCAAAGGAAGCGATATTGATTATTGGCAGCATGTGGTTCGGCAAATATATTCACTTGGTAGCATATTAGGGAGAGATAAAGAAAGTATAAGGGATTGTTTGGCAGCATATCTCATTGATATATATGATTGTCTTGGTGCATATAATAAAGCCTTTGAAGAAATGAAGTATATGGCAGAGTATTCATCATGGGTGTTATTGGAAGGAAAAACATTAGAATGGGCAAAGGAGAAAAAGAAAGTTTCTGATTTGTCTTTTGAATTAAAGTGGAGAATAGAACATTATTCTTCGGAAATAGATGTTTCTACTTTTAAAGAATATTTGGAAGAGGTCCAAAAATATGGCTGATAAATATAGTAAAGAAGACGCATACCAGACTATTAATTTGATAAACTCATGGATAAATAATGTGGACACAAAAACATCTTTTGCATTGGCTTATGCTGCAGTGTTGATGGGATTTGCATTTGCCAATGGAACATCTGCTGTATTTCAAGAAGCAAAAAATACCTGTCCCCTGACATGCGGTATTATCTTTAAATTAATATTAGTCCTTATGTTATATGGGGCAAGCGTGGGAGCAATCATCAATCTTTTTATGGCTGTTATTGCCAGAGTGAAAAATGATAGTGGGAAAAAATCAATGATGTTTTTTGGAAGCATATCACAGATGAGCATCAATGATTACAAAGCGAAAATCTTGAATATGGACGAAAAGGATATTATAAAGGATTTGTTGGAGCAAATTCATACAAACTCAAGAATATGTATGAAAAAAATAAAAAGATATAATAAGGGAATTGTGTATCTGATAATTGCCACTATAATTTGTTTTGTAAGTGTTGCTTTTGGAATTATTTAATTGTTTATGTGTTTTCTAAATTTTAGTATAGAATTACAGAAAAAGAAGCATCTATTTGGAAATGCCAATGGATGCTTTTGTATTTTCAAACTTGAGAACTCTCTTAAAAAGTGGTTGCTTTTTGGTGATATTCCATGTTAGGCAAAAGTGTAATTTAAGCAAAAAAATTAGAAATTTTTACAACGCAATATTATGGATTTGGGAACGCAAAGGGGGTTAGGGGGATTTTCCCCTTATGAGCAATTTTTACAGATTTTTCTTCGTGGAAAATCTGTAAAAAAACTGTCTATGGACGTCCATAGGCAGTGCTTGCTATTACGCCCTGTGTCATGACACAGGCAGTGCTTGCTGTTTCAGTATGGACAGTAAGCAGGGATTAGTCTATAAGGCAGTTTCTATGATAAGGCTGCTAAAACTTCATATGGATATTGCCGTTCGATTTTGCTAAAAAATTTTTGAATTTCCCCCGTCTGGTAGCCGGCCAGCGCAATCATGCCGCTCATTTCATCTACCGTCAGCTAGTCAAGCAAATCATCCCACATCGGGTCATCATAATCCTTGCCCCGCAAATTCACCAATTTCAAGCCATTATTTTTCCCCGTCACCGGCATTTCGTCCGAATCGTCGATATAGGCACTCGGATTGTAATTCGCGTTCAAATGGTATTCTCGGGCATACTCTTCCGGCATGTCCAGATTTGTCGGTGCCGCCGTCGCCTCCTCATAATTTGCAAACCCGTCCTTCCTGGAAAGGTAGGTCACGTCCCCCAGAGCATCCTCAAACAAATTGACAGCCGCCACGTCGTCATAGGAAGCCATTTCCTCCTCATCAAATTCAAAATGGATTGTCTCTGGCTTTCCCGGCTCAAGTATCCCCATCTTAGCAAAGTCCACCAGGTTTGCCGACGCTTTCTCAATGCCCCCATTGGTGTAGGGCGGGTTGTAATACACCTCGACCACGTATTTTCCCGCCTTGTCGCCCGTATTCGTCACGGTCACGTCAAAGCCCATGATTCCACCTGAAACCGAGAGTTCGCCTATCGTCTGCTCAAACATCGTGTAACTTAACCCGTAGCCGAACGAGTACTGTACCACCTCGTCATACTCGATAAACTCCTCCTCTGCCGCCGTCTCATAGAATTTGTAGCCAACATAAATCCCTTCCACGTAATTGATAAAGGACGGGGAATAGGTCGTCGCCACTCCCGAATTCATGCCCTCCATCGTCATGTCCTTCAGGTTCTCATAATCCGTTTTTTCCGCGTTATTATAGTAAGGCACCTTGTCAACGTCATACACGAACGTATCATTCGTCTTTCCCGACAGGTTCACCTCTCCGCTAAAGATTTTCCCTAACGCCTCAAACCCGACATTTCCCGACCCCGGAGCCCACGCGAGTGACTTGATTTGCGGATATTCCTCCACAAAACCTGGATCTTTGCCTGCATAGGCATTACAAATCCGCAAGGACGCCAAATGAATCTGCGATTTGTATATGTGCGGACTGGTCAGTCCTTCCTTTATCCCGCCCGCTGACATCCGGGAATTAAGGGATCTGGTAAGGTATCGTTCCAAACTCACCAACATGATTACCGATGAGAAGAACCGTGTCCATAACTGCCTTTCCATCTCCAACCTGAAACTGGATGACGTTTTTTTTGACATGTTCGGTAAATCTTCCCGTTCCATTGAGAATTCCCTTCAATCCATAATATCCAAACAATTTTTGGAAAGTAAGTTCCTAATATTTTGCCGGAATTGTTTCTATGGTTTCCATCCTCCCATCAAGTATCTTAAAAAGTTCAATCTCCCGCTTAAGATAATCCTTGATATTGCATTTCGATAATCCCATCCTTATATACCGCTTTTCCTTAAATGCAGTAGGTATCTCAAAAGCTGCCGGCATTACCAACACGATAACTCTTTTCTATGAATTTCAATTTATATTATTTACTCAAATAAAAGTTTACAAATCTTATTCGCACAAAATTACCATCCGAAAGATAGCAGATAACACTTTTCTCTGCCATATCGCATTTATCCTCAACAATTTTAAGAAAAAAGATAAAGAGGACAAGGTTACTTGACCTTGCCCTCCCCGTTTTCCACCATGTGCTCTTCCAAAATTCCTCGGAGCGCATTCATGGAACTTGTATGGGAGCGAACCGTCCTCACCGATTTTATGGTCTTAACCCCCAGCATGAAATAAAGGATATGGAATATCCACACGCAGGCAAGAACAACCCTTCCCACCGGAACCTGGTCCATCATGATGAACCCCACCGACATCAAAAGCGTCACCGTCACCATGATTTTAACCTTGGTTTTGGGGGTCATGCCCCTGCCCTTTACGTAGCTCTCCAGGTTGTTTTTATACAGCTTTGTCCCGGTAAACCAGTTATGTAATTTTTCCGAACTCCTGGCAAAGCAAAACGCCGCGAGCAAAAGGAACGGGAATGCGGGCAGAAGCGGGAGAACCGCCCCCAAAGCCCCCAAAGCGACACCGGCGCATCCTAAAACCACATAAAATATTTTTTTAAACTTCATCACACATCTCCAATCGTTTTTTCTCTTTTTTCACTTCCAGCACATGGCGCACGGCCATTACCGGGTGGCAAAATATCATCCTCGGCCCTGAGAAACGCATGACCACACGGATTTTCTCCCTCATTTCAGGCTTGTAACAATGTACCTTACAATTAGAACAAAATGTCTTTGTCTCCATAAACGGGCATTTGTCGCTCCTCTGCCTCGCGTATGCGGCAAGGGCCGCGCATTCCGGGCAGAGTCCCTTTTTCCCGCCATGCCGTTTCCGGCAGTAAAGCGCAATCATCTCCGACACAACGGCCTTTTCCCGTTCCCGCTTCGTATTGACATCCATGTGCATCCACTTACCCTCCTACCTTGCTCGTTGCTCACCGCCTATAGAAGCGGGAGTCATTCCGCATCTGATATACGCCGTCAGCAATCCGCATCGTGGACTGCCTATGGGACACCAGCACTGTCGTCCTCCCCTCCTGCCCTTCCCGCAGGGATTTCAGTATGACCGCCTCATTTAAACTGTCCAGATTGCTGGTAGGCTCGTCAAGAAGCAGGAAGGGCGCGTCATGCAAAAACGTCCTCGCCAGCCCCAGCCGCTGCCGCTCCCCGCCCGAAAGCGTGTCCCCGAGCTCCCCCACGGGCGTATCGTACCCTTGTGGCAGTCCCATGATAAAATCATGGATGGAGGCTTTTTGGCAGGCCGCTTCCATTTCAGCGTCCGTCGCGTCCAGCTTCGCAATCCGCAGGTTGCTCCTTATGCTGTCATGGAACAAATGGGTTTCCTGCGTCATGAAACTTTCCATATCCCTCAAATCCGCCGTGTTGATTCCGGCAATGTCCCTGCCGGAAATTTCCACGCTCCCGTTTCCCACCTCCCAGAAACGCATGAACAGCTTCAGCAGCGTGGATTTCCCGCTTCCGCTTTTACCCACGATCCCTGTAATCTTTCCTTTTGGAATCTCCAAAGACACATCGTCAAGGATGGTTTCAGTCCCATAGGAAAAGCTGACGTTTTTTGCGGCCGCGCCTTCAAAAGCCGTTTTTTCCCGACCCGCCACATCCCGCACCGCAGGCGTTTCGTCTAAAATGTCCAGCACGCGGTTTGCCGCCGCGAAAGTATTCTGCAACGTGCTTCCCAGATTCGCAAGTGCCACGGCAGGGCCAAAAGAGGAAAACAAGGCAACCGTCGGAATCAGCACCCCGGCAAAATCCACTTTTGCCTTTTGATACAACACCATGGATACAAACAACATGCATAGGTCAAATAGAAGGATTGCCGTATTCGTGACCGCCATATTCCTCCCGGCGGTACGCTTCAAACGTTTCTCGGTTTCTGAAAGCGCGTCCGTCTTTTCATTCATCTGCGTCAGGCGCTCTTTGCCCCGGCCGTACTGTATTGTTTCAGAAAGCCCCCGCAGGCTGTCAAGGACAAAACCGCTTAAATTTCCCGATTCGGTACGGAATACCATGCCGTCCGTGCCGCTTAATTTCGAGGTGATGACCGGTATTACAATTCCCACCGCCAAATATGCCAGAAGTGCCAGAACCCCCAGGGCAGGATGGAAGGAACCGATAAACAGGCACATGATGAACGTATACAAAAAGGCAATTGCCGCGGGGGAAATGGTATGCGCATAGAAAACCTCCAGCAGCTCGATATCCGAGGTAATGACCGAAATCAGGTCGCCCCTGTCCCTTCCCTCCAGCTTTGCCGGGGCCAGCGAACGCAATGCGAAAAACACCTTGTCCCGAATCAGCGCAAGCAGTTTAAACGCAATAAAATGATTGCAGGACTGCTCCGCATAGCGCAGGATTGCCCTAAGTACCGCAAACAGAACTACGCTGACAAATATGGCTTTCAGCCCCAGAGGCGTATCAAAGCCAAGCAGCCCAAGCACGGCGTAACCGCCGAAAATCGTGATAAACGACGCGCACAAATGGCCCGCCAGTCCCATAACGACTGCCATGACCATAAAACCCATGAGGGGCCTTACAAGACCAATCAGCCTTGCCATAACCACAAATCCGCTCCGTCTTTTCATCCAACCACACCGCCCTTTCCTCTGTTTCGGCCTTCTGCGCCAGCAGAACGGCCATCCTGGTATGCCCTTGCGGTATTTCCTCTGTTTCGGCCTTCTGCACCGGCAGAACGTCCATCCTGGTATGCCCTTTGGGTATTTCCGTAATTTTCAAGGCTCTGTTGTGTTTCCCACAGCTTTGCATAAACGCCTCCTCTTGCCAGCAGTTCTTCATGGCCGCCGCTTTCCACAACGTTCCCCGCTTCCATCACGTAGATATTGTCTGAAGCCGTCACGTTGGCCAGGCGGTGGGAAATGAGGATCACTGTTTTTTGTCCCGCCAGTGCGTGGATTTCCCGCATAATGTCATTTTCACTCTCCACGTCAATATTGGAGGTGGCTTCGTCAAAAATATACACCGGGCTGTCATGTAAAAGCGCCCTTGCCAGCGCAAGCCTCTGGCACTGCCCGCCCGACAAGTTCGAAGCTTTTTCCGTAAGGGACAAATCAAGCCCACCCTCGGATTTCAAAAATTCCGCCAGGTTCACCCGCTTAAGCACCTCCCACATCTCCCTATCAGAGGCGTCCGGGTTCCCCATCAGAAGGTTCTCCCTCACGGTGCCCTTGAACAAGTAGCTTTGGTGGCTGACATAGGTGATGTTTTTCATCAGCTCTGCCTCCCCGATATCCTTAAGTTCCCCGCCACCGATTTTCACCGAGCCGCCATAGCCATGGTTCCTTCCCATAAGAATTGCCGCCACGGTGGACTTTCCACAACCGCTCTCGCCGACAATCGAAACAAATCCCCCTTTCGGGAACTCCATGCTGATTCCGTGGAGGATTTCCCTTTCCTCATCGAAGGCATTTCCCTCATCGAAAGGATTTTCCCCATCGGGGGCATTTCCCCTATCGAAAGGATTTTCCCCACCGAAGACATTTTTCTCATAGGAAAAACGCAGACCGGTGCAGGCAATATTGCAGTCCACCGAAAAATATCCTGATTTCTCTTCTTCCTCGGGGACGTCCAGCAGGCGGAAAATCTTATCGCTTGCCGCCATGCCGTTCATCGCCACATGGAAGAAGCTGCCAAGCTGCCGCATGGGGATAAAGAAATCCGCCGAAAGCAGGATGATTAGAAGACATCCCGAAAGCGGGACATTCCCCGCCCGAAACTGCGTCGCCGCCATAATCACCCCTAACGCCGCGCCCCCGTAGGCAATCAAGTCCATAATCGTGATGGAATTGAGCTGCATGGTCAGGACTTTCATGGTAATTTTACGAAACCTTTCCGCCTCGCGGTTCATTTCCTCATGTTTGAAACCATCCGCCTGGTAAATTTTCAGCGTGGTCAACCCTTGCAGGTTTTCCAGAAAAGTATCCCCTAAAGCCGTGTACTGCCCCCAGTATTTTGACAAAAGCTTTTTCGCCCATGTCTGCACCGCCGCTATTGAGACGGGAATCAGCGGCACGCAGACCAGCAGGACGATGGCGGACGAAACATTGACAAAGCACAGATACACAAACAGCGTCAGCGGCGCAAGCATCGCATAGAAAAACTGCGGGAGATAGGCCCCAAAATAAGTTTCGAGCTGTTCCACCCCTTCCACCGCCACCTGCACCACTTCCGAGGTTTTCACCTGCTCATGGTAGGAAGCGCCAAGCCGCAAAAGCTTCCCGTAAATCTTTTCACGCAGAATTTTTTTGACTGATTTTGAGGAAAGATACCCCATACGGCTTGAAAGGATTGTACAGATAAAACGGATGACGAGTGCGGATGCCGCGACAGACGCCGTGATAAAAACGTCGCTTTTGTCTGCCGTCTTATCATAAAGGGAAGCAAGCAGGTTCGTCACCGCCGTCATCATGGCAATATTCGCCGCAAGGGAACACCACTGTGCCGCCACGTTCCCAGCTATGTACTTTTTGCTTTCGCCGACTGTCCCAATCAGCCTTTTATTAATCATCATAATCCCTTTTCCTCCAACCCCGGCGTTTTATAGGCCATGCCTTTCGCCCCCACTGTTTTTTCAACCATGAAAGAACCCCCTTTTCAATCAGTTAGTTTTTACTAATCACAGTCTTTTATTTTAGCGGGCACCATGTGTTAGTGTCCGCTAACTTAAGTTCTATTATATATCTTTCCTGGTGCTTTTGTCAATAACCTTTAAAAATTTAACTCCTGCGAACAAACGAATCGGGAGACTTGGCGAATCCCAAGTCCCCCGATCGTGTATGCCATCATTTCCTCCGCCATGTATTTACGCGTTCTCAATCGCGTTGTTAATCGCCGCGATTAATTGCTCCATCTGCTCGATGGACGCATCCGGGGCGAAGGACACCATCGCCCGCAGGGGCATCGCCATGCCGGTCGCCATCATCGCCTCCTGGCTTAACGCGTTGTCATCGCTTGCCACGTCGCCCTCTCCTCCCAGGGCCGCCGCCTTGTCGCCGCCCATCATCGGTCCCATCACCTGCATCAAGACCTGCTTGCCAACCGGGTGCGCCATGATTTCGCCCAGGGCCGTGTTGACCGTGAACTTCGGCTTCAACATCCGCGTGGAAGTGACGTCAACCGGCTTTTCCGCCACGATATTTGCCGCGGAAGTCCCGACCTGGATCCGATATGTACCGCTCGGCACGTACCAGTCGTGGATATCCGTGTTCCACTCGGCAAAGGCACGTTTCGAAAGCGTTACCGTCACCGTCTTTTTCTCTCCCGGCTCCAGCGCGATTTTTTCAAACGCGCGCAGTTCCCGCAGCGGTCGAATTTCACCAGTCGCGCAAGGTGCCACGTAGACCTGCACGAGTGCCTTGCCCGCCACGCTTCCCGTATTCGTAACGTCCACGGACACGCCCAATTCTTCCGCGTCCGTCATCGCCTCCCTATCAAGACGGAGATTGTCATACGAAAACGTCGTGTAGGAAAGCCCGTACCCGAACGGGAACAATACCGGCCGCTTCATCGTCTCATAATAACGATAGCCGACCATCCGCTCCTCGCGGTATTTCACGTCGTCCTTCTCCACTCCGTAGTACGGGTACGTCGGGGTGTCCTCGATGCGAATCGGGAACGTCTCGGTCAAATGCCCGCTCGGATTCACCTTGCCGTACAAAAGATCCGCCGTCGCCAGGCCGACCGCCTCGCCGCCCAAATACAATTCCAGCACGCCCTTCACGCCGTCAATCCACGGCATCGAAACCGGCGAACCATTGTGCAAAACGACCACGGTGTTCGGCTGCGCCGCCGCCACCGCCGCGATTAATTCATTCTGGTAAGCGGGAAGATCCATGTTCGTGCGGTCTAATCCTTCCGTTTCATAGCTGTCCGGAAGTCCGGCAAAAATCACGGCCTTGTCCGCCGCCCTGGCCGCCTCCACGGCCGCCTCCTTCTCAATCGTCTCCGCCTTTAAGTCATATCCTTTGGCAAAAGACACGCCTTCTTTCTCCCCGACCACGTCCCAGATGCCGGTAACCTTGTACGGGTGAATGTGGGAACTGCCGCCGCCCTGGTAACGCGGGTTCTTTACATATTCTCCGATATAGACGATTTTTTCGCCGTCCTTCAGCGGGAGAACCGCATCTTCATTCTTTAAAAGAACCGCGCTCTCCGTCTCGACCTTCCTGGCCGCCTCGTGTCCCGCCTCGAAGTCATAAGTCGCGTCCTTGTCATGGTTTTCGGCATATTTGAAAACAATGTTCAGCACGCGCTCCACCGCCCGGTCAAGCTTCTCCATGTCGAGCGTGCCGTTTTCCGCGGCCTCCTTGATGCGCCGCACGTTATCCTTGACAGGCCCCGGCATGCAAAGATCCATGCCCGCCGCCACGCTGTCCACCGGGTCGTCACACGCGCCCCAGTCGGTCATCATGTACCCGTCAAAATCCCATTCGCCGCGCAGGACGTCTGTCATGAACGGCTTGTTTTCGCTGGCGTAAGTTCCATTTATCTTATTGTACGAGCACATGATCGTCCAAGGCTTCGCCTCCTTGACGGCTCCCTCGAACGATGCCAGGTAAATCTCCCGCAAGGTCTGCTCGTCCACCACGGAATTGCTCGTCTGCCGGTACAGCTCCTGGTTGTTGGCCAGGAAATGCTTCGGGCAGGCTCCGACGTTCTGGCCCTGGATGCCCTTGATTTCCCCCGCGCCCATCCGGCTGGAAACCAACGGATCCTCCGACAAATACTCGAAATTGCGCCCGCACAACGGGGAACGCTTGATGTTCATCGCAGGTCCCAAAATCGTGCTGACATCCTCCGCCTGACACAGTTTGCCCAATTCCGTCCCTACCAGCTCCGCGATTTCCGGGTCAAACGAGGAAGCCGTCGCACATCCTGCCGGGAAACAGATGGCCGGATTGCTCGAGCCCAGCCCCAAATGGTCGCCGCTGCCCCCCTGCTTGCGAAGCCCGTGCGGCCCGTCGGTCAACATCACGGACGGGATATTAAGCCGCTCCAGCCCCTGCACGTGCCAAAAATCCTTTCCCACGCAAAACGAGGCCTTCTCCTCTATCGTCATCTGCGCCACAAGTTCCTTGATTTTACTTTGTTCCATTCTGATTCTCCTCCACATTCAAAATTTGCAGAACATGTTTCCAGTATACACTATCAGAATGAAAACCCGCTATCATCTTTTTGCCATTCTTGACATATTTTAATAAAAAATATCTTTTTATTTTATCCCGTCTTCTTTTTTGTCCCGTTTTTTCGAATGATTTTTACGGCCTTGGCATCGGTGTACAATGGCAACACGGTCGATGAAGGACGAATTTGCCCTCTTTATGCGCTACTTTTGTGTGAAATACTCCGTCAGATACCGTTCAAATTCCGGCGCCCACCATTCTTTGTATCCCTTCTCATTCGGATGGGTATCGTCTGCCATATAAGAATCATATTCTTCCGTTCCGATAATGGCCGTCATCGCCTCATTTTCCCATAAATCAATCACGCCAATTCCCCATTTATCCTGCAGCCGGTGCAACGCCTCCACCATCGCCGCATATTCCTCGCTCTCGTACCTTGTTCCCGTATAAAATATCACCGGGCATCCCCACGTCTCCTGCGCATACGCGATAATCGTCTCCATCGCGCCGATAATGGTAGCATCGTCAAAATCCTCCATCCGCCTGCTTTCCGACATGGTTCCCATCTCCCTGCCCTGCTTCGCGTCATTCGTGGACAACTGCACGATCATCGCGTCCATCTCCAAATCCTTGGCAATATCGCTCTTCATCCTGGCGACATAGGAACTTGCGTCCGAATTTGCCAGCGTGGTTCCCGAAATCGTATATTTCAGGCAAACCGTATTTTTATGGTTTTCCACTATCACGTCGGCCATGGAATACCCTTCCGCCTTCGCCCCGTAAGTTACCGACGAACCAAGCCAGCAGATGGTCTTTCCCGACAATGCGTCCTTGGAATCCGTCTCTTCTTTTTCGGGCACTTCCCCGTCGCCATACCCCACCGCGACCGCGCTGCCCGCCTCGTACAAGCTCATGTCCCCGATGGCCGGAATGGCGCAGAAAATGTCCTTCTCATTGAATATCGTGGTATATCCGCTCTTACCGACCACCGCGATGACATCGCCCGATTTTAGCTTCACGCCCTTGGCCATCAAAAATGTTCCCATATCGTAAAGGTCCGTCTGTTCAGGATCCGCCCGCACAATGTCCGTTGGCAACACGTATCTGTCCGCATCATTTACCACGACGTCATAAATCGTGCACCCTACCATGCTCTGCGTTTTCCCGATTTCAAGGTAAATGTCATACGTTCCATCCACTCCGTCCGGCACGGTATATTTCACGGAAGCATCCTGAATGATTCCCTTCACCACGCCGTTCTCCTCATCGTATTCCGGAGTTTGACTTACCCCGTCCTTCGCGCCTTCCGTCATGGTCGTATCTGCCGCCGCCATCGTAATCACGGAATTAGAAACGGAACCTTGTTCGTCCTTTGTCTCTGGATTTTTCGCGTCCTTGGCATCCTCCTTTCCCGCATTGCCACATCCCGCCAAAACTACCATACATGCCAGCATCACTGCCATGATTTTTACACCGCTTCTTTTTAGCATACCCTTTTTCTCCTTTTCTTTTTTACTTTTTTTGCTTGACAGGCTTATATTACTTCATTTTCTATGTTATAATTTGTAAATAATCTAGTTTTTTTGAAAATACGCAATGTATAATATAGACAAAAATTTATTGCCACTTGCGCCCATTTGCACCGTGGTAACAACAAGCTCCACGCGAAACATTTCAAAAGGGGAGGGATTCTCACAATGAACAAAGAATTTTATGAATTTTTATATCATTTACGTGCCAGTGGCTTTACCCATAATACGCGGGAAAATTCACGCATGGTTTTTTACCGGAACTCACAACAATCGGAACGCAAGACGCCGTTTCGCGTGGAAGCGGATAAATATGGGGAAGTCAGAGGAAACAACATGAACGGGGAAATGGGAGTTTTTTCTCACGTTCCCTCCGCCAACTACCGAAATACCCTGATTGGAATCGCGTTCGCCCTCAACATGCACGCCCTGGACAAATATGTAGATTTGGAGACGTCCGGGGCTTTGTGTGATTATTATGTCAATAAGGCCGAATCCGTCGCGAACTCCGAGGAATTTAATCAGGTCATGAAGGACATGTGCCGGGATTTTGACGAATTGTCACACTCCAAGGCATGGGAATCCTACGGGCAGCCCGTCGACTCTTGCATTGACTACGTGTATCAAAATCTATATTCTCCGCTCACGATAAAAGAGATGGCAGAAAAGATTGGCTATAACCATTCCTATCTGTCATCTCTCTTTAAAGAAAAAACCGGTCAGACCTTGTATGCATTTATCGCGGAAGCCAAGGTACAAGAAGCCCGGGTACTCCTTTTATATACGTCGCAGCCGCTTACCGCCATCGCTTCCGCGCTTGGCTTTCATTCACTTTCACATTTTTCCAAGGCATTCAAGGCCAAAGAGGGAATCACGCCCCTGGCCTTTCGCAAACAAGGGGCAAATGCGCCCCTGAGCCAGTTTTACGGAAACACGTTCCTTACCAAGCCTCGAAGTTAAACCTCGCCCCTTGCGAAGCAAACGGCACGGCTACGGCTACGCCACCGCGTTTTTAGCCTCTTCGTCCCTTATCCTTAACGTCTACGAAGTGACGGCATCTATAAAAGGTCCAGGCCCTGCATGGCGTTTCGAAGCAGTTCCTCATGCTGCGGCTCCAACTCCGTCAAAGGCGCGCGCAAGCCGCCGACTCCTTTGCCTTGCATGTTCATCGCGGCCTTGACCGGTATCGGGTTCACCTCGCAGAACAGAGCGTCCACGAGCGGTATCGCGTCCAACTGCATCTTGCAGCTCTCCTGCACGTTTCCTTCCAGATATTTAAAAATCATGTCGTGCACGTAGGTCGGGGCCACGTTGGACAACACGGAAATCACGCCGATTCCGCCCAGTGACAAAAGCGGCACGACCTGGTCGTCATTACCGGAATACAGCTCGATGTTTCCGTCGCATAAGTGCATGATTTTCGCCACGTTGCCGATGTCGCCCGACGCTTCCTTGATTCCTACGACGTACTCCGTATCCTTTACCAGTTTCGCCACGGTCTCCGGCTTAATCGCGCATCCGGTACGGCTCGGCACGTTGTATAAAATGGACGGCAGCTTCGCCGCCTCGGTAATCTTCGTGTAATGCGCGATCAATCCATTCTGCGTCGCCTTGTTGTAATACGGCGTCACGAGAAGCAGCCCGTCCGCCCCGGCCTTCGCCGCCTCCACGGACAACTCGATGGCCGTCCTCGTACAATTCGAACCGGTTCCGGCCACCACCGGGATGCGGTGGTTCACCCGCTCAATCGCGAACTTGATGACCTCCACGTGCTCCTCCTCCGTCATCGTCGCGGACTCGCCCGTCGTACCGCAGATGATGATGGCGTCGGTCTTCCCGGCAATCTGCTCTTCCAAAATCTCGTCCAACTTGTCATAATTCACTTCCAGATTTTCCTTCATGGGTGTAACCAGGGCGACACCCGCACCTTTAAAAATTGCCACTGCTTTTCCTCCTGAATTTGATTTATTTTTTATGTACCGAAATGCAGTCATCACCGTTCACGGCCACTTCCCATACATGCACAAAACCAGATGGCAACGCCATCTGTGGCCGCGAATGGCAACCTAAACAAAAAGAAACGGCAGGTCGTGCCGTCTCCAATCCATACCAGATGCGAAATCTGCATAAATGGTGATAGCACTCCATCCTCCGGCGCAATCCTACCAAAACAGCTCTCCACACCTTCGGTATGACAGTCATGGCGTTCTTCACGCCATGCCCAAGCGATACGAAACCAGGAATCCCGCACCCTTTCGGCATCTTTTCCTTTCTGACGACATCCACTGTTCCTGTACATCCGACGCCATACTGATAAAAAATGCAACCTCTATCCACGTTTCTTTTATCATGTGAGTGCCATGAAAGCATGTTTCGACCTCTCGACACCCTGATTTATTATATATACAAAAGAATAACACCGTGCATGGATAATGTCAAGAGTTATTCAGCCAATCAATACCTTTTTCCCATGGAACGCGAACCCATACTTCCGTATGCGCCCTGCCGGAATCCCTCTTTTCACGAGCATTGTCTCATATTTTTTCTCGTCAATCTGTCTTAAGGCCGCCCGCACCGTGTCCGAAAGTTCTTTCTCATCCTCGGTATCTTGTACTTTAAACTCCAAAATCATGGCATCATCCGCCCGCCTTCTCGGCTCCAACATCACGTCATAACGACCAAGACCGCTCTCGCGATTTGACATAATGACATATCTGTCTGACAATTCCGCAACCAGTCCCAACACAAAACCATGGTAGAAGCTTTCCGGTCGTCCTTTTGATACCTTCTTTCCCGTGTCAAAATAACTAAACATTTCCAACGTCACTCTATTCATATAAGCATTCATCGCCTTCAAATCCCCTGCCAACAAAGCTTGTATAAAGTCATTATAGTTTTCACCCTCGGCAAACCATCCCTTAATCATGGCCTTGAACATGACCCATACTTCCTTGTTCGTCAGCTTCAATTCGTACCGATATTCTCCTTCATCATCCTGAAACATCAATTTTATCACTTTCAAATAACCACTGGCCAGCAACAGGCTCCATATGGCATTCTGCTTTATCGACAACTCGTTATAAACAATCTGTTCGTCAATTTCGACCCTGATTGTTTCCTCGCACATCAATGTTTCAAATTCTTGCTTTATGTTCTTGTTCCCCTCCCGAAGCAACTTTTCAATCAACCGATTGGAACTGGAATTTGCCCAATATGGCATCAATTTTTTCTTATCCAAATAATTAATAATGGACCACGGATTGTATATGTCCCTCACCGTTCCAAACGTAAAGCCGTCATACCAAGCTTTCACTTCCCCACGCTTGTCTGACAATCCAAACTCGTCCAGGGCTGCAAAAACCTCGCCCTCCGTAAACCCAAAAGATGCCTCATACTTATTGGAAGTCGTGGTAACCACTTCTGGATTATTCAAATCCGAAAATATGGATTCCCTGCTGACCCTTGTAATCCCCGTCAGAATCGCCCGCTCAAGGTAAGGATTCGTCTTAAACGTAGAATTGAACAAACTCCTGGTAAAATTTACGAGTTCGTCCCAGTATCCGTTCACATATGCCTCCTGCATCGGCGTGTCATACTCATCTAAAAGAATGATTACTTTTTTTCCATAATAACGAGATAAATAAAGCGACAACTGGTGAATGGCAAACGTCGCCGTCACGTCGTCCATGTCCACGGACACGTCCTCGAAAAATTTTCTTTCTTTATCATCCAGGATGCTTTCCTCCATCAAAAAGCGGTTCGCCGAATAGAGATTGGACAAAATTTGACATATCTTCCTACGCGCCGAAAAATAATTTTGCTCCTTGATATTCGCAAAGGAAATGCTGATTACCGGATAACTTCCTTGTAATCGGCGATACGTTTCCTCCTTCCAGACGGAAAGCCCATGAAACAAATCTTCCTTGTCCGTATATTTCACGGAAAAGAACTGCTCCACCATACTCATGTTCAAGGTTTTTCCAAAACGTCTAGGCCGCGTGATAAGGGTCACGACATCACCGCTCTCCCACCACTCCTTTATGAACATTGTTTTGTCCACATAAAAAATGCCGCTCGTAATCAGTTGTCCAAAATCCTGATGCCCAATCCCTATCGTCCTGCCCATTTATCCACTTCCTTTCGCGCTCCCCAATCTATGTTTCAATCATACCGCCATTCTTCTGTTTTTCTTAGTATATCCAATTCCAAAAAGAAAGTCAACCGCCCCGATATGGATTGCCGGCTTTCGGTCAATTCCCTGTTCCTTAAAAGAACGGTGTTCCCAATGTAGCGCAATCCCTAACTGCTCATTGGTGGCATTCATTGTGTCGGCTAAATCCTTTCGCCACATTTTAGCGTTTTCCCTGCTGTTCCAGTCGGTGCTTTCTACGGTCTGACATTTCCACTGTTTCCTGTTCCGCTTGTCAACTTTCTGCTGACCTGTCTTTTTGTCAATCACTGGTATCTTTTCGCCGTTCTCGTCAAGGTCATAGATTTTTTTCTGTTTCGCTCCCCATTCCCCTTTTTCAGTGAGAGGGCGCATTGTGAGTAAAACATGGATATGGAGATTGCGCTGTGGACTAAATCTTCATGGTATTTCGGGCGGTAGGTCTGCCCGTCAAATTCACTGACAAGAACGCTCCTGCTGATATAGGACGCTTTCTCAACCGCCGACTGCCCCTTGCTCCGCCTGACTATGGAAAAACGTGTGCTTGCCTGTTTCGTGACATTACCCATAAGCAACACCTACATTCTGCCGATAGGGTAGTGGGGCGCATGGATAGACTTTGTAGGCAGATAAAAGCCGCACTTTGGCTTTTGTCTGGTCGCAAAGTTCACTAGGGGGCAGGGGCGGCACTTTCGCCCCGATGGGGGATTGTAGCTCCCCATGTGCGCCTACCCTTGGCGCACCGCCCTCCGCAGGAGTCCATGCAAGTGAAGCTTGCCCCTCGGAAAGCGCACATACCACCTCTGGTGGTATATCTGTGCGGGGGCTGTCGGGTAATGCGGAAAACTCACAATATATGGTGGTAAATCCAGATGCGCCACGGCATATATTGTGGGCTTGCAGTCATTACCCGACAGCCCCAATACGTTACCTCGGCTTTCCAGTTCCGTTGCCCTCGTCATTCTGTACCGCCCTCGCTTTCGTTTTCGGCATTGGTGGGATTGGATTGTGGGGGAGTGGTTTCTCGGCCCTCCGACTTGATTTTAGAGATAATCTGCTGACACTCCCTTGTCTGCAAGGCAACCGACAAGATACGGTTTAACTCGCCCTCGTCATAACGGTAACAGTCGGGGAAATACTTCACGATAATACCGCCCATGATGTACTTGTGGTGGTTCTCGGCTTTGCGTTTCTTCTCGTTCTGCTTTTTCTTTTCGTTGGCTACACGCTGTTTTGCCTGTTCCAGTTCCTGCAATGCTTTTTCTAAATTTCTGCTTGCGTCATTTTTGCTCTCAATCATTTTGATACCTCATTCTTTCTGTGGTTGTGTTAATAGTTTCTGAAAATAAAAAAGGTAGCTGATTGTCTGTGAAGATAATCGCTACCTAAGGGTAAACAATATTCAGTTTTCATATCATTTTTCTGTCATGATTTTTCCCGACAAACTTGAATTTAATGCTCCTTTATCATAAATCAATATCTATCTCGTAACTATCATCAATAAATACGATATTTGCATTATGTTTTTTTGCACTCGTAAAAAATTGAGCATTATCTTCTAAAACACTTTCCATCGTACACCATTCATCATCTATACGATTTTCTACAGCACTTGCATATTTTTTTATGCTATCAAAATTATTCTTAATATAGTTTTCGCTCATCACAAGGCAGTAGTATCTAATATTAACAAGATATTCTTTTGCAAAATCATTTGCCCAATCAAAAGGGATATAACACCCTTCAATAATAAGATTTTGCTTATTCTCTATGGCAGTCTTAATCATTTCACGAACAATAGGCCAAAGATACTCTGTGAGCTTATCGTCATCTTCGGGTGTGAGTTTTGTATAGCCGCTACGAATTAAACCCATTTTCAAATGGTCTATTGATAAATAAGGATATTTATACTTTTCAAGTAATTTTTGAGCAAGCACAGTCTTACCTGTGTGTGATGCACCTGTTATTAAAATAATCATCATTTTCTCCATTCTAAACAGAAAATCATCTGTTTTTTTCCATACAGAAATTTGTAAGAAAAATTCCCTGTCGTTCTACCTGCTGTTCCTTAACAATCTTATAACCTCTTTTTTCAAAGAAAGGCTTTGCCGTAATAGAAGCATGGGTAGTAATATCTCCTTTAACAGCTTGCTCCAGTTGATTACAAATAGCAGTTGCAATACCTTTTCCCTGATAATCGGCGTGAACAAACAGACGTTCAAGATAACCGTCTTTATCTATGTCCCCGAAACCTACAATGATTTCGTTATCAACAGCAACTATACTATAATGCTCTTGAAGTGACTGGTTCCATTTTTCTAAATCCACTTGTCTTGTTGCCCATACATCTAATTGTTCTTTTGTATAATCTTTCGCATTTACTGTGTGGACTGTATTATAAAATAGCTTTGTAATTCCTTTGCAGTCGGATATTTGATATTCTCTGACAAGCATTTTTTATCTCCTTAAATACCGATTTGTTGAATTATTCAATGCTGATATTTTACCACAACCACACACACAATTCCATTAAATTATCTTTAATTTCTCTTCGCCTTGTTATTTGCAATCATCATCTGCCTTGCCCGTTCCCTCTGCTCTACGCTGATTGCCCTCGGCTTGCGGTAGCTGACGTATGATTTTGGAAAGGAATATGTCTTAGATACCTCGTCCTGCCCTATAGCTTGTATGTGTCGGGGAAGTCGGCAACAAGCGCGTCAAGTTTCCTCATGACCGCTTTATCTCTTGTATAGAGGGTGGCAGTCTGTTATCCTGCATTATAATTGACAATCGTTTCCTATTCATATCGGGAAAGTTTCAT
The DNA here is from genome assembly GCA_910574865.1 of Lachnospiraceae bacterium. Taxonomy (GTDB): domain Bacteria; phylum Bacillota; class Clostridia; order Lachnospirales; family Lachnospiraceae; genus Schaedlerella. The sequence goes on from CAJTDN010000002.1 coordinate 358,664, forward strand.
AGTGCCATATCCCCCTTTCCCTTGCTGTGGGTTCTGTGCTGTTTTCCCTCGGCAACTGCCGGCTGTTTTGCCCGTTCCTTTGCTCTGGCCAACCTTGTCTTTATGGAGTGGTCACGTTCGGTCAGTTTCCGTCTTTTGGTGGTGGCGGTCAGTTCCGCACACGTTTTTTCTGACAGGGCATTTATTTTTTTCAATGTGCCGCTTACTATCTGCTTTGTGTGGCTGTCCTTTATCTGCGGAAGAATAGCAGACAGACTGGCGCACGTTTCCGCTTTGCCCTGCTCCCCAAACTGATAGATTAAGTTGATTTCATCAGCGTTAAAAAGTATCTGAAAATTTGCGCCCTCACATAAACGCTCCACGCCCACGCACTTAGGGAGATTTCTTGTCAGTTCGTAATTATCCCTCGCTGTGATTGTTCCATGACTGTCGGTCTGCCTTACCTCAACTTCACACTGGCTTTTCTGCTCCAACACAAGCCACTGGTATTTGTCGCTTTCTTTGATGAATACAGTCTGATGCTCATTGGAGTGTATCTTGTTACGGATATATTTGTCGTTGGTACTGTAATAATCTAAAATCTGCTGTTCCTGCTTTTTGTTCATGGTCTTTACCCTCCTGTGATATGAATTGATTGATTTCGGTACTGATATATGGTTTTCTTCCGTTAATTGTCGGGAGATTGGATTGCGTAATGTCATTGTTGGGTATTTCTTCGTTTGTTTGGATTGAGGTGCATTTCATATGGTAATTACCGCATGAAAAAAGGCTATAACCACCATTGTCATAGCCTTTTCCCCCAAATTCATTTTTACATTACTGCTTGTTTGCCCACCCTCGGTATGTTCGGCACTCCTGCATGGAAGTATATGCCTTTCTCCCTGTCCTCGGCTCTTATCTGCTCTTTTTGGCTCTCAATCTGCGCCTTTTTCTTCGCTTTGGTGCGTTCCTCGTATTCTTTCTGTTTCCCGTTGGCTTTCCGTTTCAGATAATTCTGGTGCAGTCTGTCCTTTCTCGCTTCTTTCTTCCGCATTTCTTCCAGTTCTTCGGGTGTCGGTTCTTTCTCCGCCATAGTCGGCGGTATGTATTCCCCTATAAAGTTAAAATAAATCTCTATCTTCTGTGTGGTGTCTGCGCTCCCTTTGCGGTCACGTTCATGCACGACTATTTTCTCCACAAACTCATTCAGCATGAGCATTGTCATTTCCTCTGCGTTGCTGTACCTCTCAACCAATTTAAGGAAACGTGCGGCGGATTTACGGTCTTTTTCATACTGTGCCTGTTCCATTTTGTAACCGTCTAACTCACTCTGCAACTGTTCCTGCTCACCCTCATATTGGTTGTAGAGCATAGTATAACGCTTGTCTGACAGTTTCCCCAATGCGTTATCCTCATAAATCTTGGCAATCAGCATTTCCAGTTCCCCGATACGCTTTTCACATACAGTCATTCGCTTTTTCTGTTCGCTGAAATCTACGGTCTGCCTGTCCTCTGATGCGCTGTACGTTGTCAAAGGTTTCCTGGTCGATAATCGGCTCGTGGGTGTCCTCAAAGATTAACCACTGGTCTTTATCTACATAATGGCTCTTTTTATCCTTGAAATGCTTGCGTGTCTTGAAATTTACCGTATGCCCTAAATATTCATGTTTCTGTAAGATATGTGCTATGGTGGAACTCTGCCACTTATAAGGGTTCTTAATTTCCCTGTTCTGCCACAATCCCACGCCCAACTGCGCTTGGTGGTAGGCAGGTACGGGGATATGTTCACTGGATAGCTGTGCCGCAATCTGATACGGACCGTAACCCTCTAATGTCATTCGGAATATCCGTCTGACAATGGGCGCTGCCACTTCATCAATCACCCATTTGTTTTTATCCTCGCTGTCTTTTAGATAACCGTATGGCGGACTGCTTGCAACGGGCTTTCCGCTCTCGCCTTTTGCCTTAAATGTGGACTTGATTTTCTTGCTGATGTCCTTTGCATAGTATTCGTTGATTACATCTCGGAACGGAAAGAAATCATCATCAAATCCCGAACCTGTGTCAACACCCTCGTTGACCGCAATCAGCCTTACATTCGCCCTGCGCAACTGCTCCCGTAACATTCCCATCTGCACATAATTTCTTCCCAGTCAGCTCATGTCTTTCACAATGATAGTGCCGATATTGCCTTTCTCAACCTCCGCAAGCATGGCTTGCAGTCCCTCACGCTCAAAGGTCGTGCCGGAGATACCATCATCGGTAAAGTGGCGTATGCCCGTAAAGCCGTTCTTTTCCGCATAATCTTCAAGCATTGCCTTCTGGTTGGATATGCTGTTGCTCTCGCCTTGTAACTCGTCATCATGGCTCAACCTCTCGTATAATGCTGTTAAATCGTGACTCATAATCAATTCCCTCCTTTCCGCCAGTACCGCATAAATGCTATGCTGTGACTCTTTTGTATTTATTTTGATTAAGAAGTCTTTTATATTTTATAACTCCCGCCGCAAGTTTATATTTGCGGTACTGCTTGACCGCGAAATGTTCTGGATTTTTTTCTTCCAGACGTTCAAACATGAGGTCAACCGGGTTCTGGAAGTCCTCGTCGTCCTCGCGGGCTTCCGACGCATTTATCATTTCAAGCAGCGTCGTGAAGTTCTTCTCGTCCTCCGGGGCTTCATACCAGATATAGCCGATTAGCGCGGTGTAGTAGAGCTTTTCCGCTTTCACCCAGAAATCCTCGCCGGATTTTTCCCCGTCGCCTTTGGTGTTGGCGATAATGGTATTGACTAACTTCAAAATGTCCTTTTCGCTCCGCAGATAGGCAAAGGGATTGTATTTCATGGATTTTTTGAAGTTAATCGTATTCAGCACTTTAATCTGGTAGCCGCCCCGCTGTAAGAGCTTCCCGCACTCGATTAAGACGATGCCGTTTGGCGGCGTTTGTAAAGGACATAGTGCGGATTTCTCAAAAAAAATTTTTTCAGGCGTTCATTTCACGCTTTATCAGGTGCTTTATCTTATCCTCCATGGTCTCCGTGCTGGTCTTGCTGAAATGGAATGATACTTCATAGGCGGTCCTTCCAATCTTTTTCACAAGTGTCGGGGCGGTTTCCTGCTCCATAGCTGCCGGGACGGATATTGCTGTTTCAGGTATGGTCTTTTTATTGCTCATGGGGTATATGCTCCTTTTCCGGACGGTTCGTCGTGGTAGCCATGGGAACCGTCCCTATTGTCATTTTCGGGTTTCATTTTGGGGAGACAATCCCCCTCGCCGCCTCTTTGGTAGCCGCCGCCTTTTCCTCCCGGAAGTTCCTGCCGGAGAAAAGGACAGGGGCGCACCGCTCCATGATGCGGTCATAGATTCTGGCATGGGCCAGGTCGGGCGGGTTTTTGACCTCTTCCAGTTTCAGGTTGGTCGTGACAATCAGCGGTTTCCTGCTCCTGTACCGGCTGTCAATGATAAGGAACATCTGCTCCAACGCATACTCCGTATTCCGTTCCACTCCCAGGTCATCCAGAATCAAAAGGCTGTAATCGTCAAGGGCGGAGATAAACGCCGCCTGGTCCTCCGCAAACATCCCGGTCAGCCGGTTCAGGATAGAGGGGATGTTTGTCATAAGCACCGGTATGTCCTGGTCGATCAGGGCATTGGCGATGCATCCGGCAAAAAAGGATTTCCCCGTCCCCACATCACCGAAAAGCAGAAGGCCGGTATTCTCCCGGTATGCCTCCTTCCAGTTTTCCACATAGGCACGGGCCTTCTCCATGAGCGGGTTCTGGCCGTTGTCATTGGCAAAGGTGAAGTCATGGAGATAGCGGTCCTGCAGTCCCTGCGCCCTCCTGCGCCGGATGCTCTCCATGAGCGCCCTCTGTTCCTCGGCGGCCTTCCTCTGCCTCCCGGCCTCCTGCTGGCAGGGGCAGACACAGCGGGGCATGAAGTAGCTGTGCCGGAGCGGGTCGGGGAGGACGGTCTGCCGCCTCCCTCCGCATTTCTTACAGTGGATAAGGCCATCCGCAGGCTCTATGTATTCGTCCTCCGATAATTCCGTACCTCCGGCGGCTTTGTCAATAAATGCCCGGACAGCCTCGTTGATCTCAATCTTATGGTTTCTCCCTCCTTTACGGTGTAATCCCGGTTTCTTGCCTGTGGCGCTGCCCCTTTCCTGTCCGCATTGGCCCAGCGCCGGATTGTGGCGGCATGGTTCTTATAGCTCTTGCCGGTAGATGCCATATATTCGGACAGCCGCTCCACATAGCTTTCCCATAGGGCCGGCAGTTCCTTTTTCAGTTCTGCCAGGTCTTTTTCCGACAGGACCACATTCTGGTAGCGTCCGCAGGTGCGGGCAGCCTGTCCCTTCTCTATCTCTCTCTTTATCTCTATCTCTTTCTCTATCTCTATCTCTTTCTCTATCTCTATCTCTAACTCTATCTCTGGTGGACGAATGTCGGACAAATGTCCGCCACGCTTTTTCTGCTCCCGCAAAGCCATCCGTGCCTGCTTCTTCCGCTCGCCCTCGGTGGAGGACTGGCCGATCAGCAGCTCAATGTTGCTCATGTAATAGGCCCCGTCCGTCATAAGCCCCACAAGCCCTAACTGCAGATAGATTTTCAGGGCACGCTCCACGGTCCCCACCTGCTGGCGGGTGAGAGTGGCGATCATCTGCGGCGTGTAGGGGATGTTCTCGTCAAGCTGGAGCCTGCCACCGTGTTTCAGCGATTTCAGGTACAGCTTCAGCAGGATGTAGGAATACAGGATGCCGTCCTGCATACTTTCCAGCAGGACGATGGAATCCTCGTCAAAATAATTCTCTTTCAGTTTCAGGTAATAGTATTTTCTGTTGTCTGACATATCTGTTGCTCCTTTGGTCTCTGGATAGGGCTGTGAGGCCCATATACGCCATTTAAGGCTGTTTTTGGGTGCCAGTGAAAAAGTACCGGCTGCCCTCCGACACTCAAAAAAAGCGCTTGATTTATAAGGCTTTTTCCGTTCCTAAAGCGTGACATATGCGCCTCTGTTTCCGTTTGCGTTCGGCAGCGTGTTTCCGCTTCATGCGGGCGGCGCAGTCCGGGCAGTATTTCGCCCGGTTGGAGCCTGGAAGGAATAGCCTGGCACAGACGGAACACTTCTTCCGTTCCAGCCGGTGGAAAAGGGCCGCTTCCAGCTCACGGTCAAGGGGAAGGACAGCACAGCGGAACCACCGGCATAAAAGCGGGCGGGAGATGCTCTGGACACAGACGCACCCGTCCCCTGCGTCAAGGGCGATACACTGGCCGCTGTCATAGTTGCAGCACTCATGCACCAACTTCCTTGCCTGCCGGTATTGTCCGTAATCCATAACAGGAATTAAGTCACGCTGTTTCTGTTTATCCGGCATTTCTCGTTTCACCTCCCCGGAAATGAATTTACTGTTAATTTTTCGTGCAGAATATTGTATTTTTCGTGCAGATAGCATATACTGTAATCACCAGCAGGAAAGGAGATGGTTATATGGCTGGCTCTACTACAAACATCAGCATCCGCATGGATTCAGACCTGAAAGCGCAGGCTGACAGGCTGTTTGGGGAACTCGGCATGAACCTGACAACAGCGTTCAATATTTTTGTCCGTCAATCTCTCCGTGAGGGCCGGATTCCCTTTGAGGTTTCCCTCAACCAGCCCAACAGCGAAACGGTTGCCGCCATGCTGGAAGCAGAAAGGATCGCGAAGGATCCGGCAGTAAAAGGGTATACTGATCTGGATGAACTGTTCGCAGACCTGAAAGCATGAAGAACGCAAAATATACCGTCAAGCCCACCACACAATTCAGGAAAGATTACAAGCTGGCAATGAGGCGTGGACTGGACATTCATCTGTTGGAGGGCGTGATCGCCGGCCTTGCCATGGGAATCCCCCTCCCGGAGAAAAACAGGGACCACGCCCTGTCCGGGAACTGGGCCGGACACCGTGAGTGCCATGTGCTGCCCGACTGGCTGCTTATCTACCGCATTGAGGATGATGTTCTGGTGCTGACCCTATCCCGGACCGGGTCGCACAGCGATCTGTTCGGAAAATGATCTTTGCCCGCCGCCGTATGGGGTGTTTCCCTATACGGCGTTTTTTCTGATGCAGGCATGGCCCGGAATGGGATATAAAAATGGATATTGATATGCAAAAGAAAATGCCTCATAGCTGGTTGTCCTCCTTCTTTCTGTTTCGATCCTGCTGTGATTTTTCAAGCTGGTCTGCTGCTTTGCGCAGGTTCTCCACCGCTTTAATCTGCTCCCTCATGGTGCGCATCTCCTGATAGTGGATTTCTTTCTGTGCTGTCAGCTTTTCCGATTCCGCCCTCCATTTCTTCGGGGTGACTGCCTCCCCGCCGGATTTCAGTTTTTCCAGATACCGGGCGGCGGCTTCGTAAAGGGCAAGCTCCGTTCCGTGCTTCTGCTCAAACTGCCCTTTCTTCCCCTGCTTCACTTTGTCATGCTGGCGGCGGATGCCTTTGTGTTTCTCATACTGTTCCCACATGGAGAGGTGTTCGTCCAGAACCTTGATGCGGCGTTCTGCGCTGACGATCTTTCCACGCAGGTCATAGTAGCTTTTATTCATGGCGGAGATTTTCTCATGGAGCTGCCGCATGGTGGTGATCCCATTCCCCTGCAGGAGACTGTAAAGCGCCGCCTGTTCTTTCAGGTCTTTTATTTTCCCGTACCTGGAATCCGGGCTGTCCATTTCCTGCCGGGCCTGCCATAGCTGGAGCAGGATGCTCTCTTTCCCTTTCGGTTTCCCTGCCTATTCTTTAGACCAGATGTAAAGCCGGGTAATACGGGCTTTTGTCTCTTTGAGTAGCTTATTGTCGGCGGCGATCTGGCGGTTTAAATCCCCTTTGCGGGTAGGGATTCCCCGCTTCTCCATCTGGGTGGCGGCCACGCCTAAATGGACGCTGGGGATTTTATCTATGCCCTGGCGCTTATAGCTGCGGTGGTCGATCCGCTCCGGCCTCCCGGCTGATTCCAGCGCCTTATTCGCATAGGCCGCCCATGCCGCCCGCCACCTCTCGGCGTTGCCTTTGTCGTTCCAGTCGGTGATGTCCTCCCGGTGGTTCTTATAGCCGCCTTTCCCGTCCGGGATTCTCTGTCCGTTCTTATCCAGGTCATAGACCTTGCGGCATTTTGCGCCCCACCCGCCGTTATCATCCAGCGGGCGGATGGTGAGCAGGATATGTACATGGGGGTTGCCGGTCCCTTTGTCGTGGATGGCAAAATCGGCGCACATACCTGCTGATACAAAGTTGTCTTTTACATACTCACAGACAAGCGCTAACTGTTGTTCCCTGGTAAGTTCCACCGGCAGCGCCGCCTCGACCTCACGGGCAAGCTGGCTGTTCCTTGAGGTTTCAATCTGCTCCACGCTGTTCCAGAGGATGGAGCGGTCAGAAAATTCCGGCGGGGCATGGGGAGTGAAGCAGAAAAAAGAGTACATTCTTGACAAAGACGGTAATAAAATCTATGACCCGAAAAAGCGGCAGTACAAATGCAAATCCATTCCCGCTACCGACTGGAACGAGCAGACCAAAGCGGAGGAATGGCGGGCGGCATGGGCGGGGCTTTGCAATCAGGCATTGGAGCAGTACGGACACGCGGAGCGTATCGACCACCGCAGTTATGAACGGCAGGGGATAGACCAGATACCCACCGTCCATTTAGGCGTTGCCTCTTCCGCTATGGAGAAGCGCGGCATCCGCACCGAGCGCGGCGACCTTAACCGGGAAATCGAAGTGACTAACCAGCGTTTGCGGCAGTTAAAGGCGCGTATCTCCAAACTGCAAAAGTGGCTGAAAGAGGAACAAGAGAACACCGAGCCGCCCACCCTTGCCGACTACATTCAAGGCATTTTGTCACGCAAGGCACAGGCGGGAAAACCGGGATATTCGCAATCGCTGTATAATCTCAAGGACGCAGCGAAAATGCTGAATTTCCTGCAAACCAATAACATCATGGATATGGCGGGGCTTGATAAAAAATTCAAGTCCATGCTAGGGGAACAACTGGATATTCAAGGGAAACTGAAACCCGTTGAACGGCGGCTTGCCACTCTGAAAAAGCACTTAGAACAAGCCGACATATATTTCAAGTGTAAGGGAAAGAAGCCGCTGACCGAAGCCGAGCAAATCTTATTCACAACGGCGAAAGATTATCTTAAAGGCGTGATGAACGGCAAGACCACAATCCCGACAAAGGCATGGAAAGAAGAATACACCAAGCTGACCGCCGAGAGGAAAACGCTTAATCAGCGGTATCTTGCATTGAAAGAGGAAGTGAAAGAAGCGGAGAAAATCAGAAAGAGCGTTTACAGTATCTTGCGACAGGAACAGCGGGAACAACAACCCCGCAGGGTGCAGGATATGGAGCGATAACAGATAGGGCGGCGGGGATAGTCAATGCCTATTACCGCCGCCCTATTTTAGTTTTTTATCTGCATGATAGGCTGGAAGTTATGGTACAGAGTTATCATGGAAATATTAACCATATTCTGGATGAACTGATAAACGTTTCAATCCAGGCTTACTCCGCCAATACGCTCGTTGCGCAATAATCTTGTCCACAATATATGCATGAATTTTTTGAGGCTCATCCAAAAGGGACAAAATTTGTGTCAACATTTCTTCTGCCCCATCTATTGGGACACGCTCCAGTACCCGACGGACTTTTGGCTCAAGTTCAAGGCACAAAGGAATGTCCCCTGCTAGTGCGGCAGTCATAAACTGATTCCACGCAGGCCAAAAGGGCGCAATTACACTGCTTATAAGAGGTATAGTCTTAGCTGTTTCTGGGTCTGCAAGTGTCCGATACTCTAAAATACGTTCCAGTGCAGTTTCCGCTAAAGAAGTAATCTCTTGCGAGAAAATTTCTGCGTTTCCTTTATATCCGACCCATGTCCCCTCTCTGGCTTCCCGTGTGCCACATACGGTAAACAAATATTCCCACTCGTTCCATAGATGTTGCATTCCTATATTCAGATAACTCCCTCGGTCGCACCAACTGCCCTGAAATTCCACAACCGTGAAGAACCAACCATTATCATCTATCCATATCCGGGTAGAACCTTTCTGGAACATCCCTTTGGGTTTCAGCACTGCCCGAACCGCTTGTTTGATGAGGGTATTGTAGTTTTCTTCCATATGCTTTTCCTCATTTCAAAATCATATCAAAGCCTAGCCTAAACTCCCATTAACTATATATTGTAAGGCTTTGTATAGTTTTTATCTCATTACAAAACATCTTCTCAACTCCAATTTATCAATTATAAAATATAGCACATCTCATCACCAAAAACAATCCCTGTTTTATGTCCGTTCCGCCTATCCAGACCGTCAAGGGACGAGTAGTATTTTTTCGCATGGGGCGCGAAAAAATCTCCACTCTTAAACCCTTGACCGTCTGGATTTTTGCCGTTGCCATTTCGCCGCCGAAAAGTTTTCCGTCAATAACTCAAAAAAGCACTTGACAAAACGCTTCATGGGGGACAGCCGAGGACATAAAGCCGTACACAGACCCGGTATTTGAGAACAATATCCCCCTCACGCAGACGGAACGGCTCACCATGAACAGCCGCCCGAAGCAGCCGAAATACGCCCGCAACAAGAACATTCTTGTAATCGGCGGTTCCGGCAGCGGCAAGACAAGGTTTTTCGTCAAACCGTCGCTTATGCAAATGCACAGCAGCTATGTTGTCACTGACCCGAATGGATTATTATGTTAAGGACGGAATAACCCACGCAAAAAACATAAAAAATCCAATGGTATGTAGGAGGTGGCACGAATGACTGCACAGACAACCGAAATCACCGCTCTCTACGAGAGGCTCTCACGTGACGACGAGCTTCAGGGCGAGAGCAACAGCATCACCAACCAAGACGGAATTTGTCAAGGGGGCTTTCTGCAAAAGTTACAAATTGTTCAATAATTATGTATTCTCACATCAATTTTTTCTCAACAAACTGTTGAATTACAAGTTGTATCGTATCTTCTACAAAGTTTGCATACTCGTCTCTTGACATAGTAATAAACTTATTTATTGATTTATCGAGTTCGGGCAAATAACCCATCACGCCGATCTTACGGACGATACTACCTTTTGGGAGATAATCAATATAATCGGGGAAAGATTTTAACGGAAGAATTTCTGTGAGATACCCGGAGTTCGGATGATCGCTCAGATACTCAGCCTCCATTTCGTAGATCTCACGCATATGCTCTTTCTTGGGAATGAGTCTTTTTACTGAATCCCACGTTTCATCCATACCGACAGCGGCAACACGCAATTCTTCGTCTGCCTTAATGCGCATCCATGTCGCTTTAACCCGATCATCGTCTCGGATCATAGCTTGAAACGCTGCATCAGTAATCAAATGACAGTAGTAGCCGAACAGAAACGCATATTCTTCTGCAGATTTGATTTTGTCTTTACGTTTCAAGATGTACTCATCGCAGAAAGCATCACAGTCCGAGGCTATCTTTCGTTCACTCTGCATCCAATGTGTTACTTCTCTGGACGGCGTAAAGGCTGTCCAATCTTCATTTTCTACGTTGCAATCCGGTGCGATATTACCAACACAGAAGCCACGTCTATCTATGTTCGGAATACGTTCAAGAACGCCATCCGCAATCATTAGGTGTGTTATCCAAGTCGCCATCTGTTTACCTCTTTCTTAAAACGTGCCAAACATCAGAACCGGTAAATCCACACTTGCGATACATCGCCTCTGGTTTTGTAGAGTTATTACATTGACCGGATACAGTAGCGAACTTGGCGTTTTCTTTCATTCGCCATAACAACTCTTAAACGACATATTTACCTAATCCATATCCACGATGTTGTTCAGATACTTGAATCCACTCTAAAACACCCTCACCAATCTCTTTGTCAAGTTCGGCAATGCCTGTTGCAACCACTTCATCGGCTTGGTTATCCTTAATTGCTAACCATAAAGCGGAATCATATACAGGACGAGCTGTGTAGTCTCGGAGGTCGGCTTCTGTTATACCGATCTTGCTATAGCAGCGATTGATGTGCTCTGCAAACTCCTTCAAAGTAGCTTTACAAAGCAAATATCCCTGCGGAGGCACTTGAACAGACAAGTCTTGCAGGCTATGTATTAAGCGAAAATAAGGCTCGTCAATGTAATGCTGATATTCTGTTTTATTGAAATTGTCCTGGTGTACAATGCGCATACCATCGGGTATGGTTATAGACTTTACTTTCCAGTATGGTATAGATGAAACTTTGCAAGGACAAATTAAGTATTCGTTTTTGCTAATCGTCATTTTACTTTATTCTCCAGTTGATTGCTCCTATTTACATACTTTTCTTGATAGTCCGAAATATCTTTGCAGGGGTATTCCGAGCATTTACTACAAGCATCTATACCTCGTTCAATGCAACACTTTTTGAAAGGACATTCCTTGCACAGCTCAAACACGTTCTCTGATCTACCGCCGTCGCAATAGAATTTTTCAAGAGGAATATCAAGTCCAAACCTCTCTTTATAAAAACTCTGAGCCTGTCTGCGCAGATCATCATTATCGGTTTGCGTTGCAATATAAGTAACACACTTTGAACAATCATGACCACAGTAACACGGCAGACCGAACAGCTTACTTATCCGATATGTACTGTCTGCGATTCTTGTTGTCTTATCCCAACGGTCGGACAACGGAAAATATACTCCATCTTTTGCCTTTTCTCCAAAGTCCCATTGTCCATTTTCGTTACGGTTGGCATTGATCCAATCCATAACAAAAGTCAATTTTTCTTTTGCCAGATCATAACGAGACAATACTTCTATCGCAGCGATATAACAACTTGATTTTCGTGAGGCAAATGTTTCTGGAAGCTGATTTAACGGTTTGTCATAAATGTAGTACATTCCATCCGGTTTCGATAAGTAATAATCCAAAAACAAATCTTCTGTTTTGGGTGGTAATACCCCCGGAAGCAACGCAGCATGATAGAACATACCAAAACCCGTTTCAAATCCACTCTTGGGTTTTCGTCCTTTCCACTCTGTAAATGCCGCAATATCATCAGCTACGCTGTAACTACCACTGGCAAACGCTTTTTCAACAATTTGTGCCCATTGGTATGCCACTTCAAGAGCAGTTTCATTTTGTGGCTCAAAAATTCGCAACCAAGCCGCCAACATGAGTTTTTCAAAGAAAACCCAATCGTGTTTCTTTTCTGAGTAACTATCAATATCAAGCTCTCCCGTGATACATTGTTCCATGCGTTTAAGAACAGGCTGAATAACTTCATCTTCGGCTGTATATCCAAGATAATAGAGCCTTCGTATTGCCTGTTCAGTTGTATAATTTCTGCCGGGAACAGGGCAACTAAGTGTGTGAAAATTACCCCATAGACCATCTTCACGCCTTTGTGAAAGAATTTGATCTACCCATTTACCATTTCTATAGTTTTGCATAACTCACCGCCTCTGTTTCTGAAAAACAAATCACTTTCCGGTCTTAATCATTTCAATGATTTCTTCCTCGGTCTGGCATTTGTCATAGTCGCCAACAAGCTGACTTTCATAGTGATACACAATGCCTTTTTCCTTGTTTCTAAGGAGACATTTTTCAAGTTCCTCTACACCATATCTTCTTGCAAACTCTGCAAAAGCACGAATACGGGGCTTATCGAGCATACATCCGGTGCAAGGAAATTCAGAACATTCCCAACAGCCGTTCAGCCCTTTTTCTTTACAACAGTTATAGTTTTTGCACCAGCCGTGGCTTTCACAGCCTCCGTCTTGGCAACCTACACAGCCTTTATTTTCGGAACAAACGCAACACGCAAGACCACAAAATGCAATAGCTTTCATTATTGTGCCGCCTCCCATTCTGCTGTGAATTGTCTGATTGTTTGCTGACGGTTGGCACGATCATCACTTACTGCTCTCGTTGCGATCTCAAAGAGCTTGTCGCTGAGCTGCCACTTTTCCCGTGTGCGGTTATACTCTCCAAAGAGCGCAAAAGCGGTAGCACCAAGAGTATAGACGTTCGTAATTTCATCAATATCGGCTCCGAGCTGATGTTATTCCGGGGATTGGAAGCGAGAGCTGCCCCACATATGTCCCATATCGTTGACACACGGTTGTTTGCGGAAAAGGTCAATATCGCAGATTGTAGTCTTTCCGTTCACAAAATCATACATAATGCTGCCGTCATAAAAATCTATGGCTACATAATTGCGCGAGACAACACATTCCAAGAAGCTCAATATGTCGCTGAACACAGCGAGCCTGTCATTGATGGGAAGCTGAATAAAGCGACGATATGCCGCGGGGTACATTCTGCCCATACAATCGCCATCAGCCCACTTGAATACCATAGCGAACCCGTCGCCAATTTCCTTGGCTTCAATAAGCTCAATCAGATTCTCGTGCTTCAGATCGCTGTAAATCGGGAGAGTAGCTTTCAATCTGGAGATAGCATCTGCAGGATCGCCGCCGTACTGCTCGGTAGGAGCACCGGCGAACTTTACAAAATAACGCTGACCGTCTTTTTCAGTACCAAAGCAGATGTTTCCGGAATCCTGGTCATCGTAAACCTTGAACACCGTTCCATACTCTTTCATAAAGCTGAAATCAAAAGTACTTTTCAGCTTGAAAGGAATCCCGTCGATGTACTGCAGATAATACCCTTTGAAATACCATGTCGGCACAGGATTACGCATATTATCGTACCAAGACAGAACCTCCTTGGCTTGGTTCAGCATGGTGTTCACTTCGTCCTGTCCGAACGGAATCGCCCAATATACAGATGAGAGAGTATTGCTTGAAATGTAAAGAGCAAGCAATCTCCAAAACTCCATAGGTACGTTATCATCAAAGTATCCGTTTACCATACCGGAAGCAAAGAGAGGAGCTTTCTGAGCGCACCAAACAATGCGGTTAAGTTCTTCCCACGGATCACCGTAATCGTTACGGTTAAAGTCGATAACGTGGAGCTGACCGCCTCTGTCGATCATCATATTGCCGATGTGGTAATCGCCGTGCTGATATACCTGCGGTCTGTTTTTCAGCAAATGACGGTTCTCGTTTATGTAGTCGATAAATGCCTGTCCGTTCTCATACTTGATGGGGCACTCAACGTACTTTTTGATCTTATAATCCATTTTACGGTTAAAACGGATTTCCCAATCCTCCTGCGTTGCAGGAGCAGGAATGGAGTGGATCTTGCGAAGAATACGTCCTGCTTCCAAGCCATATACATATTGCTCGGTATCAGAATAGCCCGACATGACCTGTTCTGCATCTTCGCCGTCAATCCAACTTTGGATGGAATAAACGCCATCCTCACAAGTGCCAAATTCAATGGGCTGGCACATAGGCACTCCAAAAGAAGCGACCTGTTTCATCATATTAAACTCAGACTGCTTTGTGTCGTGCTGTGCAATATCGGAAACACGCAAAAGATACCGTGTGCCGTTTTCGTCGGTAACACAGTATTTTTTATCACTCGACCAGCCTTTGTTTATTGGTTCTTTCGTTACAAAATTCATATCTTTTCTCCGTAGCTCTATCTGCCAAACACCTTGACATCACCGAGCAGTTTAAGGTTTCCATTATCCACGAGAATTGCGCCAGCTCGCACAGCGGTTGCGTACACGGTTTTACCACGTTCAGCAAGTACCCGTTGTATCGACTCATCCTGTTCCGAAGTCCCCTCATAGTGAACTTCCAAATAAAAATCATTCAGATAAGGAAGCCCCTCATAATACTTAAATTCGGGGTAATCATCATCGGGAGACAAATGGTACTCTGCTAACTGAATGACAGCACCGGCACTATAGCCCATCAGAATCCCATCATGTTGCATCAAAATATCATACAAATCGAACTCTTTGATTCGATCCATCATTCTGTCCGGCAACCCGCCAAGGAAATAAACAATGTCTGCGCTTTTGATTTTTTGAGTTGCAGATTCCTTTGTGTCGGTAAAATAATTGATAAAGTTAATGTTTTCTTCCGGGATGCCATAAGTAGTAAAGCCTCCAACAATCCCATCGTGATATTTGCCACATTCCTTGCTATACAAAGCATTCCAATCCGACAAGGATTTTACACGGTTGTCTCTAAAGGAGAACGCTACGACCGCAACAGAATGATTTGGCTGTATGTAGTTTTTCAATTCGTCATAGAGCCAAGGCGCATCTATGTCAAATCCTTCAAGTAAAATGTTAATCATTGATTTATCTCCTTTGCTTGTATTTGTGCTTTTTCCAGTACATCTGCAAAGCGCTGTATCGGCTCCGCAAGCGTCTCAGCGTAGTCGAATGTCTCTTTATCGTCTCGATATTCCAACGGACTTCTGCGAACTATCAACGCATATCTAAGGGCATCCGGATTGGGGCAGAGATTGTTTTCCAACGCCCATTCTGCGGCTTTTGTCTTTGCGATGATTTTGCCGGTGCGAAGTGTATAGATGCACCGAGCTATATCCAACATCCAACTGAAGGAGTAGAAGCTCCGTCCGGTGCTTTGTGCGTATTTTCTGATTGTTTCATAGTGTCGTTTAACGTCGGCATACAATTCGTGGAAAGTGGGATATTTCAGTTCCTTTCGTATATCCTTTCCGTACAAGAGGACGCTGCTCTCGACCAGCTCTGCCATGCCGAAGCTGTCAAACGCATAACTATCGGTAATTCGTTCTCCGCTTGTGCCCCAATATACTACACGGTCAGTTTTCTTTGAGAGGAACGCATCCAGGGTGAGCATCCCGCCCTCAAAAGAACGGTAATAGGGATTATCGGGTTCATCTACAAGCATAGCTTGGCGAAGTCCAACGAGCGATTTTGCCTGTTCCTCCGTTATTTGCTTGCTTGTCAATACAAGAATATCAAGATCGCTCCAACCCAATCTGAAATCATTCAGTACAGACGAGCCATACATATAAATTGAAGGTTCACAATCCGAGAGAATACCGCTGATTTCACGAACCGTAGTATTGATAGCGAGCTGTCGTTCTTTTCGTTCTGATCCTGCAGGATGCAGGACATATTTCTGATTTGGGTAATCAAATTCTTCAATAAGCTCGTCTGCAACAAAACCATATTTTTCATACAATGCTCTTGGGGCGGTTCCTTTTTCATCGTCAGCACGGAAAGTAGATACCGAGATTTCTTTTGTTCTGTCTAAATTGGTAAGAGCTTCATCCATGAGAATGGAAGCAACACCACGGCGACGGTATTCGGGCGAAACAGCGAGACAGCAGATCATGTTGTGTCCTCGTGAGAACAGCATAACACCGGCAATCTCGTTTTCGTCCTTTATACAGATAGCCTGTCTCTTGCCCATGAACTTGAGAACGGTGGCTCGATGCTCGTTTAGCTTCTCTTGCGTTTCCAGACCTGGGAAATTCCAGCGCACCTGTGTAACAAGGCTCATCCAATTTTCAATATCTTCCGGTACTCCATAAAAGAGCTGCACAGCATTTCGCCTCCGTTCGTAATCAATTGGTTATCAAAGCAATCGCCTTACTCATAGATACAAAAATCCATAATAATTATAGCACAAAAATATGAAAAATTCTACCGGCTTCACGAATAAAACAGAAAAATCGGGATTGCATCGTTCAAAATGCACTCCCGCTGAAATTTTATCGCTCCCAACTGTCTCGATTCTTCTTCTTGTTCTGCTTTTGCTGTGACTGCTGTTGCTGTTTCCGGCGAATGAACTCCCGAACAGAACGTGTATCTGATTCTTCATGGAGCAGATTTGCCACATCACGCTTGCTGTCGTGCATCAGCATCGGATCGTATTTCTCGCCGTAGGCAGCTTTCACACGGTCAACGGCAGAGCGTTCCTTTTCCTCACGAACGGCAAGCCGTGCATCCATCAGCTCAGCGGCATCCATACCAGCGCCTTGTTCTTTCAGCTCGGCATACTGCTTCAAAGCTTCATCAAGCTCGGCAGAATATTTTTCTTCCTGCTCGGACAGCTTCTGCAGCGCACCCTCCAATGTGGCGATTTCTTTCTTCACCTCGGAAATACCCGCATCGTCGGCGCAGTCCAAAGAACGAAGCAGAAAGTCTTTTTCGGTTTTCAGCTCCTCGATTTCCTCAGTCAGCTCGGTAATGCGGTGGGTAAGGTCATGCAGCTTGGGTATCAGATAGAACGGCGTTTCCTTTTTCTCCGCAAGCAGATTCCTCCGTTCCTTGGATTTCTCCTTGATTTGTTGCACCAAACTCGCATAGCGTTCAAGCTCCGGCTTGACTGCATCAACACGCTTACCCATGCGGTTCTTACCTACACCAATATAACGAAGCTGATAGCTGAAAATCAGTATACTGCTGCGTAGCTTTTCCAATGCTTCCGCTATGGCAGGAACCGTATTCTTTACCGCTTGCATCAGCTTCTTGACCGTTGCTTTCAGCTCACGGAGAAGTGCATTGTCTGCCTTGATCTGACGGTTAATTTCACAGCGGTCAGAGATAACACCCTTTTTCTCCAACGCATGGGCAACCACACCCTCGTGAATAGTGGGCTGCTCGGTCAAGCCTCTGTCTGCATGGCTGCGGTGGTCGATGCGCTCGTCGTGTCCGTATCTATCTAAATAACAGTTGGTCACGTCTGCCCACGCCTTGCGCCACTCCGCAAGCTGTTCTTCGCTGTTCCAACGCTCGGCAATGGGATTCTGTCTGCCGAACTTGGTGCTTTTGGGGTGTTTGTTGGCTCGTTCATAGCCGTGCTTCTCAGCCTCGGATGGAGGCATATACACTTTCTTTCGACCGACCTTGTACGGATATTGCTTTTCCCATCCGTCTGCCTGTGCCGCCTTGAACTCGGCGGCGGTAAAGCCTCGTTCCTCGCCGTTTCTGACACAGAGATATTCTTTCTCGGTCTTGTACTGCCAGTTGCCCTGTTCATCAAGCGGGCGCACCGTCAGCATAATATGAGCGTGCGGATTATGACCGGGCGGATGCGGATCGTGAATGGCAACATCAGCGCACATCCCCTCGGCAACAAAGCTGTTCTGAATAAAATCGGTTAGAAGTTCCTGCCATTGTGCTGGTGTCAGCTCAATAGGCAGAGCAGGAACGAACTCACGTGCAAGGCGGCTGTCCTTGGTCTTTTCGTTTTCTTCCACGGCGTTCCAAAGCAGGCCTCGGTCTTTCCATTCGGCAGGAGCAAACTCCGGCAGAAATACATCTTGCCACACAAGCCCTTTCTTTCGTGTATAGTCGTGCCGTACTCCGTCATAGTCATTCAAGATGTTGGTACAGCTCAGATAAGCGGAAGCGGCAACCGCAGACCGTCCCGTACCTCGGCTGACCACTTTGGCTTCCAAGTGGTAGATCGCCATTCGTTCTCACCGTCCTTTCGTCCTTGTTTTTGTTTCTTTTTCGCAAAAAGAAAATGGGTGTCGCAGGAGAAGCGATACCCGTAACTGCGATAAAACTGCCGGTGGCAGATTTTCGCAGGCAGGCGGCGAGTTGTTTCCAAAACGGAAACAACTGTTTTGATGATGAAGCAAAACATATAGCCGACTGCGTGGACAATGACAGCAGCGCCGCAGAGCTGTGGCATTGTCCATAAGGCTTCCGCAGAAGCCGCATCCGCCTCGCAGAGCGCACGGTTGCCGCAGGCAATACCACCGCCCCTTCGGGGTGGTGAGTAAGTGCGCCCTTCGGGATAAAAGAAACGGGACGCTCGGTTGCCCGAACGCCCCTCGTCTCATGTTTATCGTTTTAGCCCGCATAGAAAGTCCTCCAATTCGTCAAGGCTCATGGAAGCAACGTTCGGAAAGACCTTTTCCAGTATCGCTCCCTCCTGGATCAGCCGTCGTGTCCTCGCTTTTCGCTCCTTATTACGGTCACGCATCTCTGCTTCCTCCAGTCTGTGCTTGGCTTGTAGTAATTTCTTCTCGTCTGTGATCATAGAAAAACCTCCTGTGGTAGTAAAAATTGGGTTATTTGATAGCAGTGCAATACCAAATATCCGTCCGTTTGGTATCATGCTTTTTTTGAAAATCGTTGTAGTAGCAAAAATGCCCCCGTTTAGTATCGCAGTAGTACCAAACGAGGGCAATAGTAGTATCAGAAACTGTCAGCAAAGTCCAATGCCGCCGAAATGTTCTCGTCATCCTCGTCGGGAATGACCTGCGGAACATCGTGTGTCAAAGGTGTAGAGTTGTAGAGTACGGTTTTTTCTATAATTCTCTGTATTAAACCAAGAAAAGCATCATCTTTTTCACGGGTTTCCAAATAAGGATCGGAAGCAAGCCGTGCCTGCCGTTCAAAATGGTCATTGATGGCGGTAACAATCGCCTTGCTATACGAGCGATACTGCTTTTTGTCCATCTGCTGTAAATGCTCGTAGGCTCGGCGGTCATCCTCATCCGCAAGATTTAAGCGCAGGCTAGTCGTGTAGATCTGCTTCATACGATGCCTCCTTTTCTGTTCTGCTTCTGTTCAGCAAGCAGTTCATAGCCTTTTGCGGTAGCGCAAATATCGTCGTTGATAATCACACGGTCTTTGTCATAGCTGCCGAAGTTTTTGAGAATACAGCTTCCGCCGCCTACCACATACAGGCGCACCAGTTCCGGATCGTATTCATGCTCACGCAGTCTGCGGAAGATGCCCTCCGCATATTCGGTTGCGGTATCACGGATGGCGGTCAGATAACGCTGGCTGATGTCTGCCGTTCCGTGACGGATAACACGCTCAAGGACGGTTTCATCCACCGATACACCAAATTGCTTCATCAGATTTTCACGCACAGCAAGCATACACTGATTTGTGCCGTATTTTTCGGTAAAACACTTTTTCGCAAGAGGGCGGCACTCGTTGATATACATGACGTTCATCGTACCGTTGCCAATATCGCAGAGCATATTGATGCCCTTGAACTCACGGAGCTTGTCTGCAACCGCAGAAAAGCCCTGCGGAAAAATATCCGCACCGGCAAATTCAACGTGGTAGTCAACTCCCTTGAAAGTGAAGTCGGCGCTGTCGTTCTGCAGGAGGTATTCCCTGAAGCTGTCCTTCTGTTCGCTCACCCAAGTCAGAGGGAGTCCCGCCGCAAGGTGGACACGGGCAGAGATCAGCTTGCGGATGTTCAGCTCACGGGCAACAGCGGCAAGAGTAAGAATATAGTAGTCGCTGTCTGTCATTTTGTCGGAGATAAATTCCTTGTGTTCCTCACCAATGAGATAATATCTGCCCTCGTAGACAAGCAGATTGCTCTTGAAGGTCGGCTCCTTGTCGTAGGCGGCTACGCCCGTCTTAAAGCAACAATGGGCAGTCTTGATGTTGCCATAGCCGTGATCGATGCCGATGATGATGGGATTGGTGTTGTTGTAGTTGTTCATAAAATTCATAGAGATTCCTTTCTGCCGCTTTGCGGCGATACAAAATATTATCGGTTTTAGCAAAGTGCCAAGTTGGCACTTTGCCGCTGATAGTTGGTGAGTGGACATTTTGTCCACTCACCTCGAAAAGCATCAAGAATCAAAGTTTCAAAATGATACAATGATGCAAAACAGGCATAAAAAATCAAGTTGCCAAAATGACAACTTGAAACAGAAGAAGCGGATCGACATACATCAATCCGCTTCAAATATCGTTATGCTGTTTTTTTTGTTCGTTTTCCGTCGGTGCCTGTTCGTGCTTTGCTTCTCGTAAGTCTTTCTTCCGTTCGCCTTGCCGCTTGATCTGTGCCGCATACCGGCAATCATCTGAACAATATTTTACGCTGTTTCGTGTCGTGGTAAACTCCTTGCCGCAGTGTTCACAGGTAAGCTCACGGATACGCTCTTTTGCCGCTTCCTGCCGGTAATACTTCGCTCGGCAGTTCACATCACAGAACAGCTTTGCCGTTGACCTTGCTTCAAAGGTCTTGCCGCAGCACTTGCAGGTCTGCGTAATGGGAACGCCTACGGTGCGTTCGCCGGATTTCAGCTTTTGGTAGCGTTCACGGCTACGGGAACGTTCTTTCTTCAAAAACTCCTGCCGCTGGATCTCTTCCTCGGTCAGCTCCGGTGCGGGAAGTTCAAAATGCCCGATAAACTTCAAATAAATTTCAACTTCCTGCACTCTGTCGCCTTTCACCTTTTCGGGAGCGTGAACGATGATCTTGTCGATAAACTCGTTAATCATCATTGTGGTCAGCTCGGAAAAGTCGGTGTATTTTCTTGCAAGCTCCATAAACTGCTCCACACGGACGGTATCTTCCTCAAAAGAGGATACCCGCTGTTCGGCTTCTGCCACGGATGCCTGCAAGGTTTTTTGCTCGGCTTCATATTCGGCAAGCAGGGTATCAAAGCGTTCATCGGTAATACGTCCGATGGCAAAGGATTCATAGAGCTTTTTGATGATATTGTCAAGCTCGGCAATGCGTTTCTTGTCCTTGCTCAGCCTGCGCTTGGTTTCTTTCGCCGCTTCCTTTTGCTTGATCTGCGAAGCGGCACGTACCTTTTCTGCAAATTCCTCTTGATTAGAGATAGCAAAGGTGCTGACGGTGCGGATGGTATTCAAAACAAGTTCCCGAACGGCTTTTGTGCGGATATAGTGACCGCAGCAGGCGTTAGTGCGCTTTTGATGCGCCAGCGTATAGGTGGAGCAATCGTAGAAGTCAGAGGGATAGGGGCTGCTTTCCGTGCCGCCTCTGGAACGGTGGTTGGTCATCTTTGCTCCGCAGTCAGCGCAGAACATAAGTCCCGTCAAAGGATTTGCTTCACCAAGTGTATCGTGGCGTCTCGGTGTCTTACGGAGCTTCTGTGCAAGCTCCCACGTTTCCTTATCCACGATGGCTTCGTGGGTGTTCTCAAAGATCAGCCATTCCTCTTTGGGATTCATCACGGGATTTTTGTCCTTGTAGGACTGCTTGTGAGAACGGAAGTTGACCGTGTGCCCCATATATTCGGGCTTGGAAAGAATCTGCCCAACGATATAACCACTCCAGTTATACGGGTTGGGAAATTCCTCCTTGCTTTTCCAAACGCCCTTGTTCTGTTTGCCGAAGTAAACGGCAGGGGTTTCCACCTTATCATCATAGAGGATACGGGCAATGTCATAGGGGCCTTTGCCCTCGATGGTCAGTCGGAATATTCTGCGGACAACCTCGGCGGCTTCCTCGTCGATATACCAACTGTACTTATCACCCGGCATCTTCTTGTAGCCGTAGATGGCGCAGTTTGTTGTAGGCTTGCCCGATTCGCCTTTTACACGGATAGCAGTGCGCTGTTTGCGGCTCAAGTCCCGTAAATACCATTCGTTCATGATATTCAAAAACGGCGCAAACTCGTTGCTGTTCTGGTCATCGCTGTCCACGCTGTTGGCAATCGCAATAAAGTGAACGCCGTGCTCACGGAAGAATACCTCCGTGTAAAAGCCGGTTTGCAGATAATCTCTGCCGATTCGGCTCATGTCCTTTACGATCACATGGACAACCTTACCTGCTTCAATATCCGCCTCCAACTGCTTCCATGCGGGACGGTTAAAATTTCCGCCGCTCCAACCGTCATCGGTATAGTGCTGAATATTCGTGTAGCCTCTTTGCTCGGCATAGCTTTCGAGGTATTTTTTCTGATTGACAATGCTGTTGCTATCGCCAACCTGGTCATCGTCACGGGAAAGTCTCTCGTACAATGCCGTAATTTTATTGGGATCCTGTCCCACAGTCTGTTTCACGCTCATCATGATGCGCTCCTTTCAGACTGTCGGCTCATTCGTGGTTTATTTATTATATCATATTTTTCGCAACTTGTGTGAACTTCATTGCGAATAATTCGTAAAATTTTATCTTCCATTGTTTCGGTGCCGCTTTCATTGAACACGACCTTGACCTTGTAGGTCGTGCCGCCGATGCGGTGGGTGGTATAAGCAAAGTTCTTGTTTTCGTTTTTTACCATAGGCAAATTTCCTCCATAGATTGAAAAATTCACAATTTTCGTGTATAATGATGATAGTTCCGATAACGTGTAACCATTTGACCGACAAAAACGGCATAGGGTATACAAACACATTACCGGCATGAAGATAGCCCCCGAAACGCCTGTAAATCAAGGCATTTCAGAGGCTAATTCGTTACATAGCGTCTTACTGACGCTTCTTTTCTCTGTGCTTTCGCACTCTTGCCGCCGTTTGCTTACGTCTTGCTTCTGCGGCGCACTTGTCGGAACAGTAGGCACGTTTACCGTTCTTCTGAAAATGCTTGCCGCACTCCTTGCAGACAGCAAGGGGGATCGGCTTGAATACGGCTTGCAGTTCCTTATCTTCCGGCAGTACAGCCTTGCGGAAATAACTGCACAGCCTACTGCATGAGTAGCATACCCCGAACATATAGCACTCACAGTCCAGCGGCAGGCAACCGTATTCCTTGTCGTAGTTGGCGCACTTGGAGACAGCCAACTTCTTGATCTGTCTTTTCTCCTTTCTCGTCAGCTCACGATAGGTTTTGGTCATAGGCAGTTTCCTCCTTTCTTTAGCGTCGGCAGTAATATAATCACAGACGAAATATATTACTCCATCACCAATAGGAGAAATACGGGGTGTTTAGCGGAACTGTTTTTTCGGAAAATCAAAGAAAATTTGAAAAATAATTTTGAAGGGAGGTTTCCTGCGGTGTACGACGATCACAAACGATACGAAAATGACGGTCTTTATAATGAAGATACCGATTATGAAGATGAATATGATGCGGACGATTCCGATTACATAGTCGATGACGAGGACGAGGACGAAGAGGAAAACGCCCTTTGGGATGATGCGGAAGAAGATACCGATGAACCTCCCGAAAAGAAGCGAAGGAAGCGAAAGAAGAAAGATCTTTTCGCTGACAGCGATACTGATGCTGAGAATGCGGAAGCCGAGGAATATGAAAAGACACGGCGCAGACTTGCAAAGGAACAGCGTATCATTGATGAAATAGAAGCCGATGCCGCAGAAAATCCCATAGAGGATGATGGAGATGATGCCGGGGAAGAGCAGCCCGAACGAAAGCTCCTAAAACGTGAGCTTCGGGCGCAGGCGTTGAAGCGGTTGGAGGATTCTGCACGAACGCTCAAAGATTACGAAAATCTTGTGGCGTGGTATGATCGGTTCGATGCCAACCGTCAGCGCAAAGAGCGATACCACGAGCTGTACCGGAGTGGTGACGATGTTCCCCTTGTCTACGGCGCATCCGAAGATGCTTTATGTTTCCCCGACACGCTGAACGATGTATTAAAGCGGCAGGAGCGCAAAGGCGATTTCATAGATACGATCTTTTACTGTCCATACGATATTCACGAGCTTGTGACGGATGCGGATATGTCTGTCATCCTGCGGGAGCTGAACGAGGATCACAAGCTCCTCCTGTTCCTGTCTGCTCTGCGGCAGTACAGCTCCGTCAAGATCGCCGCTATTCGTGGGCAGTCAGACCGCAACATCCGCAAGGTACGGAATACGATGCTCAAAAAGATACGAAAAAAGCTGCTTGCCGCACTTACCGAAAAAGTGCAGGCACAGCAGCCCTTGACCTTGCTTGAAAAAGAATTTCTGAGCGAAAATGGCGTGGATATTGAAAAATACACGAAAAAGTAGTATAATAGTAATATAATTGTGAATTATACGGGTTACAATATATAGTGGAGGGTTTTGACGATGAAAAACCTGTTTCAGCGCACCAGTTCACATTGGGTGCGATATAGTGAATATGAATGGAAAACAGCGGAGAACGGTATGCTGTACCTCACGCCTACCGCAACAGCACAGCCGGGTATTTACGACCCGCTGAGCGAATATCAACGGCTTATCCTGGATGCCATTGATATTGGTCGGATGGAATCGCAGAAGAAAACACAGCAGGAGATACAAAAGGCAATTCAACAGTTTGCGGTAAAATATGGCTTGCTTGGTCTTATGACAGCGCTGCCTACCACACCGAACTTTATGGATTATGAGGCTGTATATCTGCCGAAGAATCATTTTATCCGTGAGGAATCCATGTCCACGATGGACTATCTTGATTTGTTCTTTCCTTCTGTCAAGCCGGATGTGGTCAAGCATGGCGTGGAATCCATGTGGAATATAAGCAATGACCGTGCGATGATGGCACTTGCTTTGACTATGTCAACAGATAAGCCGATGGCGGTCAATATGAGCTTCCAGAGAGAATACGCCGAGCCTTATGAATGGATAAAGCAGCAATTCATTGATATTGCCTTTACCTATCTGACTTCCGTGCTGTTCTATGAGGATTATGATACGATGACTCCCGAACAGCGGCTCTTGATGCAGCAGGGTATGGAAGCCTTTGGCGGCAATGCGCCGACCTACCGTATCGCTCTGCTCGACAAGCCGACGATTGTATGGGATTTCCACTCCCTTATGCTTGGAATACAGATGATGTTCAGTTTTATGCTGACCGACACGGAGAAGCCCATCCGTATATGCAAGCATTGTTTGCAGACCTTT
Source organism: Lachnospiraceae bacterium (assembly GCA_910574865.1). Lineage (GTDB taxonomy): Bacteria > Bacillota > Clostridia > Lachnospirales > Lachnospiraceae > Schaedlerella. Next base: position 384,081 of record CAJTDN010000002.1, read on the forward strand.
GTGGCAAGCAGACCGAGTGCGATCTTCTGCAGCCCGCAGTGCAAGAATAAGTATAATGTTTATAAGAGCAGAACGAAGGAAAAGAAGGAATGATGGGAAAGGAAACGAATTTATGATAGATAGATGGATTGCAGAAGCAACGGAATGCGATTTCAAGGTTGCTTTGGAAGTTAAAAAGCCGAAAAGCTGGCTCAAAAGTGTCAGTGCCTTTGCCAACGGTATCGGCGGCACACTCTTTTTCGGCATTGATAATGACAGAAACGTAATAGGCTTGGCTGACGCACAGACCGATGCAGAGACGATCAGCCGCTTGATTAAGGAACGTATCACGCCATATCCGAACTTTATCCTCGCTCCCGAACGGGATAATGGCAAGGATATTCTTGTGCTGTCCGTTTCCGCAGGACGCTCCACGCCCTATTATTACAAGGCAGACGGCATTACGGAAGCATATATCCGTATTGGCAACGAAAGCGTGATTGCCCCGTCGTATGTATTGAATCAGCTTCTTCTCAAGGGTATGAACCGCACTTATGATGCGCTGGATTCCGAGTACGATTTCAAAGACTATGCTTTTTCCAAGCTGCGTGAACGCTACAAGGCTTGGACGGGCAACAGTATGGAGGAAAAGCTGTTTGATTCCTTTGAAATGCGGGATGACCACGGCAAGCTGACCAACGCAGGCGCTTTACTTGCGGACGATGCTCCGATTAAGCACTCCCGTCTGTTCTGTACCCGTTGGAACGGTCTTGATAAAAGCGGCGGTATGGTGGATGCTCTCGACAGCGCAGAGTATTCCGGCAGCTTGATCATTCTGCTCAATGAAGGTGTGGGCTTCGTAAAGCGGAACATGAAAACTCGTTGGAAGAAAACCGCCAACTCCCGTATTGAAATGCCCGATTACTGTGAGCGAAGCGTTTTTGAAGCCCTTGTCAATGCGCTGATCCACCGTGATTATCTGATTTTGGGCAGCGAAGTCCATATCGACATTTACGATAACCGTCTTACCATTACTTCTCCCGGTGGTATGGCAGACGGCTCACGGATACAGGAACGAGATATTTCCAATATTTCTTCCACTCGTCGCAATCCCGTCCTTGCCGACGTTTTCGGCAGATTGGGCTATATGGAGCGTCAAGGCAGCGGATTTAAGAAGATCACAGAAGCTTACCGTGCCGCCCATAATTACCGTGACGAACTGGAGCCGAAGTTCTATTCCGATGCCAGTTCGTTCCAAGTTACACTGTATAATTTGAATTATGGAACAGACGAAAATGGAGTTGTTGGAGAGGAAAAAGTAGCGCTCAAACAGGAAAAAGTAGCGTTTGAAGCAAAAAAGGTAGCGTTTGAACGCTCCATTTCTGAATTAAAGCTCAACAAGCCTACCAAAGATAATATTCTGTCCTTGTTTGAGAGCTTTGGATATGATGTTCCTTTTTCCCGTGCGGATGTAATTGAATTATGTGGTTTAGCGCCGTCCTCCGCAGGCAAGATGTTGAGCAAGATAAAAGAATTTGACTTAATTGTGCCTGTAACCGAACAAGGCAGAGGAAAATACATTTTCATCGAAGCCAAAAAATAACGCAAGTATCAGTCACCCCCAAGGTGACTGATCACCCCACCCAAAAGATAATGCCCGTTATCAGCCATACAGCCGATAACGGGCATTCAACTAAGCATATACAAGTTCGGTCAAGATGATTTCCTCCGCACGGTTGCGGATGCTGTTCATGCGGCGCACCCATTCCATTTGGTCAGCCGCTTTGAGTGCTTCGGTCACGCCTTCCTGCTTTGCCATGGTGGAAACGATGTTTTCCATGCGCTCGTTGCAGGCTTGGTCAATCTCTGACAGATGCTTGAACAACGTACCTTCTACCACATAATTGGTGTAAAGGATTTTTCGATGTTCTTTCAGATAGCTGCGGCGCATACGCCCGTATTTGCCTATCTGATATTCGCCGTCATCCGGCAAAACAAGGTCGGGGATGAAATAATCGCCCACTTGACGGTATGTACCGCCCATTTCCTCAAATAGAGATTTCATAGCATTTCAGCTCCTTTTTGTGTTGATTTTCAGCGGTTATAAGGCTTTTTCTGCTCCTTTCCTATAACTGCTTTTCAATTCACCACAAATGAGCCGCAGTCATATGTATTAGGTGGCAGAAACCACCCTTTACATATTACATCTCAGAAGGCATTTTTAGAGGACTATGCCAGAAGAAACAATTTCCACAACATCCGGCATTTTACGGACGACGGTGTGAGCGGTACGACCTTTGACCGCAAGGGATTTCAGGCCATGATCGCCGAGGTGGAGGCCGGGAAAGTCGCAACAATCATTGTCAAGGACATGAGCAGGTTCGGGCGTGACTATCCTGAAAGCCGGGCTTTACACAGACGTTCTTTTCAAGGACAAGGGCGTGCGGTTTATCGCTGTCAACAACGGCATTGACAGCAACAACCAGAGAGATAATCATTTCACTCCCTTTTTGAACATCATGAACGAATGGCTGGTGAGGGATACAAGCAAGAAAATCAGAGCAGTCAAGAGGTCAAAAGGCATGAGCGGGAAGCCCGTCACAAGCAAGCCCGTGTACGGCTACCCATGGACGAGTACGAAAATTTCATCATTGACGAGGAAGCCGCCCCCGTGGTGAAGCAGATTTACAGTTTATGCCTTGCCGGGAACGGCCCGACCAAGATAGCCCGTATGCTTACCGAGCAGGAAATCCCCACGCCGGGAACGCTGGAATACCGCCGGACAGGGAGAACCCGCCGCTACCACCCCGGCTATGAGTGCAAGTGGGCGGCGAACACCGTGGTACATATCCTTGAAAACCGGGAATACACGGGCTGCCTTGTGAACTTCAAGACCACCACCCAATCCTACAAGTTTTTCCCATAATGGCGGGACAAATATAGTGACAACTGGTAAACGGCAAACGTCGCCGTCACATCGTCCATGTCCACGGACACATCCTCGAAAAATTTTCTTTCTTTTACGGTTGGCGGCTGCATCGCCGTGGAAAAAGAGCGCATCAGACATCCCTGGAAGGATTTTGAAAAAACAAATACTTATTATAACAAACTTATGCGGGATTTAAGGATTTCGCAATTCAGAAAGGATTTTCTGTAAACCACACACCTTTATAGCACTTATGCTTTATTAGCGTCAGTGTACGGAGGGCAACACGCCTCAGCCCATGTGATTTCAAGGATTTTCAGCGTCATCTTCAATCGGCGTACGTCCTTGTACGCCTCATTCATCTTCCTTGAAAACCCTTGAAATCCCTATGGGTGAGGTCGCAGAGTCGTGAAGAGGCATATTTCCCCCCTTTCAAGGCACTTGAGCGACGCGTACAAGGACGTACGCGGAGTGAAAGTAACGACGAAAGGGGGGAAATATGCCCTTCATCGACCGTGTTGCCTTCTGTACACCGACGCTATGTTCTCCTAATGTCTATAAATTGTACCAAGCCACTAGCATAACGGCTAACAGCTTGGTACAGTGGCTCTCTTTTTGTAATACCATACAAAAGGTTCGCCAATTGCATTTTCTCCTCTTTCCTCTCTTACGCCGTCAATGTTTTTACTTTCTCATACACAGCGCTTATCATCCGCTCTCCGCCCGGCATCATGGCCGCCAATTGGCTCAACGTCTTTTCCTGCAAATAATTTCGCATCGACGGCTCTAACGGCCGTCCCGTCACCTCTACAAAGGCATCTTCCCCTCCCGGGAGCGCCAATACCTGCAACAGGGTGGAGTTCATCGTGATTTTTCCGGCACACAAGTCGGTTTTTGTCTCATATGCAAAATGATAGCTGCCCGACCCAAGTTCCACCTCGTCATCTTGTTCCGGCAATTCCAAAACCGCCGTCGTATTGGCCGGAATTTTCACGTCTACCATGATTTGCCCGTCGCGGCAGCTCAGATGCACTTCCACCGTCCCGTACATCGTCTCATAAGAAGCGTCCATTTGCGTGATACCTCTTGTCAGTAACGGCCGGATGAGGATTTTTTTATAGCCCGGCGCGAGCAGGTTGATGCCCGCCACCTTGCGATACAGCCAGTCCCCGATGGAACCATAAGTATAATGGTTCAGTGAATTCATGCCGGACTCGTCAAAATCCCCGTTCGGCAGTATGGAGTTCCACCGCTCCCAAATCGTGGTGGCGCCCTTGTTGATTGCATAAAGCCAACCCGGATATTCCTCGTTCAAAAGTAATTCTTCCGCCAGCCCGTGCTTCCCGTTTTCGCTAAGCACGTGGCAAAGGTACGCCGTCCCCACGAACCCGGTCGTCAGATGCCCTTTATGCTGATTCAGATTATCCTCCAAAATTTTTACCACCCGCCTACGGTACTCCTCTTTCAGCAAGTCAAAATAAAGCAGCAACGTACATGCCGTCTGCGTCTCCGACACCAGCCGCCCGTTCCTGGTCACGTACTCCTGGTTCAGTTCCTCAACGATGGCATCATACAGTTCCCCATAAACCCTGGCGTCCTGCCACTTTTCAAGAACCTTTGCCGCGTCGCGGACACATTTGACCGAACAGGCATAATACACATTGGCTACCAGGTTCTTATCCGTGCCGCCGCTCATCAGGCGCAGGCTTTCGTCACTGTCAAGCGCCAGCCAGTCGCCCCGTTGGAACCCGTTCATCCACAAAACGTCTTCCCCGCAGCTTCGCCGGACATATTCCACCCACTGGCGCATGTTGGCATATTGTTCCCGCAAAATTTCTTTATCCCCGTAAACAATATATGCCGTCCACGGAATGATGGTCGCGCAATCGCTCCACACGGCGGTTCCGGTAGCCGGCCCGACAATATTGGGCACGATATGGGGAACCCCGTGTTCGTCATCCGTCTCCACCGCCACGTCGCGCAACCATTTCCGATAAAACAACGCGCTCTGGTAATTAAACATCGCCGTGCGGCAAAATATCTGCGCGTCCCCCGTCCAGCCCAGCCGTTCATCGCGCTGCGGGCAATCCGTCGGGATGTCGACAAAGTTGCCTCGCTGCCCCCAGACGATGTTCTCCTGCAGTCTGTCAACCTTGGGATTGTCACAAGAAAAGCGTCCTGCCCTTTCCATGTCCGTATGCAGCACGCAGGCGGTAAAACGGTCAATTTCCACATCCGCATCCACGCCTTCCAGACAGATATAGCGAAATCCCCGGTAAGTAAAGTGCGGCGCGACGACTTCGTCCACCTGCTCCCGGCCGTAAATATAAACCTCGCGGCATTTTGCCGTGCGTAAATTGGTCGTATAGAAGTTCCCTTCCTTGTCCAATGTTTCCGCATGGCGGATGACCAGCCTGTCGCCGGTAAGCGGCGGCAGCTTTACTTTTACGAATCCCGGAAGGTTCTGTCCAAAATCAATCACGATTTCACCCTTCGGGGTGATAATTTTCTCTCTCGCCGCCACTTCTTCGGTCACGCGCACGGGCTCAGACTCTTGTGCCACGATTTGCGTCACCTTTTCTTGCGCGTCAAACAACACCGCATGCCCCGCCGTCCACGCCGGATTTCCTCCATCCGCCACGGACTCGCCATCCTCCGCCACAAGTTCACCGCCCCTTGCCACGATTTTTTCTGTCACGGTTTTCTCTGTCACGGTTTTTCCGAAACGATTTTCCCCCGTAAAATCCTGGATTTCCCCGTGATACAGTTCACTTTCCCGGATGATGCCGGTGGTCACGTCCCAACCTTCGTCCGTCCCAAACACGTCCGCCGTCCCGTCCTCGTATTCGACGCGAAACATCGCCAATGCCGCCACCCTGTCCCCGTAGAAACAATTTTCCCCGTCACAATTCAAGTATCCCTTGTACCAGCCGTTTGCCACCGTAAGCTCTATCCTGCAACTTGGTTTTGCATAATAATCGGACTCCTCTGCCGTCCATGCGCCCCCGGGGTTGGCCCCCTTTGTTTGCACGGCCTCACCGTTTCCGTCCGCCACGGCTCCATTTGCCACGGCTCTGCCTGACAACAGCCCGGTAATGTCATAGGTCTGATACTGCAGCCGGTCGTGGTACGAAGTCCACCCCGGCGACAAATACATGTCCCCCGCTTTTTGTCCGTTTACGCATAATTCATAGACGCCCAGACTCGTCACGTAAGCGCGGGCGCGCGCAACCTTTTTCGTAATCTCATATTCTTTTGTAAAAATCGGGCAGGCCGTCTCCCCTGGCGGAAACTCATGGGTAATCCATCTCGCCTGCCAATTTACCTGCTCCAGTAAACCGGTTTCAAACCATGCCGCAATCTCGCCCGTCTCTCCCTGGTTGTCCCAAACATTCATGAAAACCTCGTACCTCGTAAACGGCCGTAATGTTTCACCCTGATAAGAAATTAATACGGACTCGTCGCTCTCCACCTTTCCCGAATCCCAGACAAATCCTTCCCCGTCCTTTTCGTTCTCCTGCCGCACCCATATCCGATAGGCATGCTGCATGACATTTTTCCGATCACTTTCCAATTTCCACGAAAACCGGGGGGACACGTCCAGCCCTAGCGGATTCTTTCGATACTCTATGGTCAAATCCTTTAATCGCATTTTTCTCCATCCCATCCTGAAAATATATTTTTAGAAAATATGGGGTCAAAAATCATTTTGCCCCCACGACATTTGTAAATCATTTCATAACTTATTCCTTGATCGCATTATTTGGAATAGGTTCCCGTCAATACCGCGTCAATACTGATATCCGAGCTTTGCCCGTTAAGCTCGACGCTCACGTTTGCCTTGTAAGAAAGATTTACATCCACTCCGTTGTCGGTCGCCGTCTCATAATCCGGCATGGCCTCGCATGCTCCCGCCTTTTCAAACTCAAAGCCGCCTTTCGCCACGTCCGACATTGTATAAGTACCCTTGTCAATTGAAATCTCGGCGTTTATCTGCGACACTACCAAAAACAACTCACATGTGCCGTCCGCCGCACAATCCAGACGAAGCTCCACCGTAATCGGCACGCCGACTTCCACGGAAGGATTGGAAAGGGTAAACGCGCTTCCTTCTTCCTCCATAGTTTCGACCGTGACCTTTTCCTCGCCCCTTGCCAGCTCCGCCGTTTTCTTATCATCCGCGATTTTGAGCGAACCTTCCGTGCCGTCCGCATAGGTCAACGTATATTCACTCGTCCCCTCCTGCTTCCAGGTTCCGTCCAAAAGCTCGTCTCCGGTCGCGTCAACGAAGCTGCCGTCGTGCGCCAGGGTAATCGCGCTGCCCGTGCTGCCCCCGGCAAAACATACGGCGATTTCTATCGGCATCTCTTCATTTTCCGCCACGTAGGCATAATCCGCCTTATGCCTTAAGTTTCTGTGATTTCCAAGGCCGCCCAGACTCATGTCCAAAAGTGCGTCGTCCACATATTGATTATGGGCGCTTGGCGCCCGTCCTTTGGGCACTTACGTGCGAATGTCGTTGCCCGGCCACTTAGCGGGGTCTTTTCGGGCTTAGTGGCCGGGCAGCCTCTTTAGTTACCCTTTCACCGCCCCGAGTACCATGTTTTCCTCCAGTTTCTTTATAAAGAACGGCATCAGGAGCAAAATTGGTATCGTGGCCAACACGATGACGACATATTGTACCAAATAGCGATTGTAATCCGGATTGGCATAATTTAAGAAATCCTGGTTCCTGCTGATAAAGTCCCGGATTACAAGCTGCAGGGGCCACCATTCCTTCGTCCGCGGCACGTAGATGGACGCCTCGAACCATGCGTTCCACGCCATCAGGGCCGTGTTAATCATCGTGACAAGTACCAGCCCGCGCGCCTGCGGCAGCATGACCTGAAACATCATCTGGAAATGTCCCGCCCCGTCAATCTGCGCGGCCTCGACCGTCTCCACCGGCACCTGCAAAAATCCGTTCATCACCATCACCATGAACATCGCGTTGGTACAGCCCGGCAGGATGATGGCCAGCGGCGTTCCCGTCAAGCCAAGTGCGCGGACCACCATGTAGGTGGGAATCAGGCCGCCGTTAAACATGATGGAAACCAAAACCAGCATCATCAACGGCCCCCTGAGCTTCGACTGGCGGCTTAGGACATACCCCGCCAACACGTTAAGAACCAGCCCTAACAACGAGCCTCCTACCACATAAAATATCGTCACGAGGTAGGCGCGAATCACGCTGTCATCCTCCAATACCATCTTGTAGCCTTCCAGGTTCAAGTCACCCACCGGCCACAATACCAGGCCGGAATGGGCAAACAGCGCCTTGCCGTCCGATAACGAACTCATCAGCACGTGCCACATGGGAACCACGCAGCAAAATGCGATTGCCGCCAGAAGCAGACCCAAAATCACGTTGACAATGTGCGCGCCGACGGACGTATTCTCCACCATGCCCTCTTTTCTTCTTAATCTGCCCACGGTCTTTTCTTTTTCCAGAAAATCATTTTTCATAATTCCATACCCCCATCCGTCAGAACAGCGAAGCCCCGGAGGCCTTCTTTCCCAACTTGTTTGACACGATTAACAAAATCATTCCCAGCACGGACTGGAACAGTCCCGACGCGGTCGACAATCCATAATTGGCCGTGCTGCCAAAGGACATACGGTATGTATAGGTCGACAGCACGTCCGCCACGTCATAGGTAATCGGCATGTACAACAAAAGAATGTTCGTTCCCACCGTCTTAAACACCATGCCGATGGCCATCGTCCACATCATGATAATCAAGGGTGTCACGGCCGGCAGCGTCACATGTAGGACGCGCTGAAGCCGATTTGCGCCGTCTAAGGCCGCCGCCTCGTGTAATTCCCCGTTGACATTGTTAATGGAAGTAACATAAATGATGGAACCCCAGCCCATGCCCTGCCATACGCCAATCAACGTGTAAATGACCCAGAAAACCGGAATGTCGGGATTGGCCAGCCAGTTTTGCGCCTCGGATCCAAACAAGCTGATAAACTGCGTGATGGCTCCCTTCTCGCTTAAAAACTCCGTCGCCAAGGAACACATGACCACCGCCGACACAAAGTTTGGCAGATAGCTTAGCAGCTGAAACCCCCGCTTCATCCGCTTATGCGGAAAACTCGTCAGCACCAGGGCGAACAAGATTGTCGGAAAAAATCCCAGCGTCAGGCTCAAAATCGCCATCGCCACCGTATTGCGGAAAGCCAGGGCGAAGCCCGTCCCCGTAAACAAATCCACGAAATTCTGCATCCCGACCCAGGCGCTTCCAAACACGCCCTGCGTGATACTGTAGTCCTCGAACGCCATCAAGATGCCAAACATGGGCGCGTAATGAAAGCAAACCAGCCAGACCAGCACCGGGATAAAGATAACATAAAGAATGCCGTTCTTCCTCATGTCCTCCTTCCAGGTCAGTTTCTTTATGTACATGTTTTTTTCCCGAGTGCCCCTCGCGGCGGGCCTTTTCACATTGGAAGCCGAGTGTTTCATTTCCATCATTCCTTCCCGTCTCCTTCCACATTTTTCTATTGATTTTTATTCACGGCCGATTTATCTGACGCTCCATATAGCAACTCCAGCGCCTCCTGGTAATATTCGGCCATTTTTCCCGAACCGTATTTTTTCGTGTCCTTCACGAACCGCTCCCAGTCCGCGTCCTTGTTCACGTCGTAGCTGCCCGTTCCCATGATAATGGTCGGAATGGTTCTGGCCAGATACTGGTCCAGATTGGCCTTTAACTTGTCTATTTCCTTCTGGTTTTCCGTGGTGACCGCACGCTTCACACTATCGCGCAGGGCCGCGCTATTTTCATAGTATTTCCATGCGCTTGTCGCCTGCCCTACGAATCGGTCATATCCTTTGTCCAGATTCACGTTATCCGTCAGGCCGATACATCTGCCAAGCGTCACCGCGATGGATTCCGGCTTGTCTGAACTAAATACCATGTGAACCGTCCCTTCCTCGTCAACCGTGTAATTTCCTTCCGTGATTCCAAGTTCATCATATAATTCACTGCCAAATTCTTCATACTGTTCCTTATTCAAACCATAATTTTTCAGCATGCTTCCCTCTTCGGAAAACAGAAAGTCCACGAATTCCATAAATGCGATGACTTCGTCATCTTCCAGTTTATTCGTCAGGCCGATTCCGCCTCCCAGCTTCGTCGTCCTCATGTAGGCATCCGGCTCCTTGTTCTTCTGGGCTTCCCCGCCATACACGTCATTAATCGGAAGTTTTGCCCCGTACACCATGATACCCTTGGTATACTCGTCGCCCGCGTCCAGCTGGTTTCCGACCGCGGAAGGACGTCCCTGCCACAATCCGACCTTTCCCTGGTACACCTTCTCCGTGTCTATCGCAAAAAACATGTCCGACGTGTGCTCGGAAAAATTCTTGTCAAGCCATCCTTTCTGATACCAATTGCTCATGCACTGCAAGTATGCCCTTGCAGTGTCACTGGTATAGCCATCGACCACCTTGTCCCCGTCGATATGGATGCCCATTCCGCCCCCGCCGCCAAAGCCGCTGGACAAATCCCCCGTCTCCAGGTACCCGAGATAATACGGTGCGTAGCAGTAGCCGTCCGTGATGCCCAAATCATCCATGGCCTTGGCGAAAATGTCGAACATCCACTCCCAGTCGCTGATGTAAATCGGTTCGTCGCCGCCGCTTGGAAAGACCACGTCGTCCTCCCAGCTCTGCGGATCGGATTCATCTGCAAAACCATACGTGAACGCCTTTCCCGTCTGCGGGTTCTTACCATACTTTGCCACCCAGTCCCGCCGGTAGACATACCCCTCGAACGGGTCATCCTGCTCCTTCGCGATTCCGTGCAACGTCAAAACCTTCTTCTCCCCGTCGACGATGGAATAAATGTCCTCGGCCACGTCCGGGTTCGCCTCCAGAAACGCCGTGTAGTTAGGCATGTGTTCCTTATACAAATCAGTCAAATCCTGAAGAACCCCACGCTGGTACAATTCCGCCGCCGTGGTCGTACTCATGGACAAATCCATGATGTCACAATACTCTTCCGTCCCCAACAACGTATTAAAATCATCCTGCTCCGATCCGGGCGGTGCCGTGAAGAAATCAATGTCAATCTTCTTCCCGTTAAACTCATAGTTCGCCTCGATATACTGCAGCACCGGATTTTCCTCGTATTCATCATAGAACTTCGCGTCCTCCGCCTTGGGAATCCAGTAGGACATCTGCCATGCGTCCCCGCTTTCGCTCCCTTCCTTTTTACAACCTCCCAGTCCCAGTGCCGAGACGGCCAACGCCCCCGCCATGATTATGGATACTACCTTCTTTTTCACGATGATTCCTCCTTCTTTCCTATTGTTTCTCTGGCATTTCCTTATCATTTTGATAAAAAGATTATAAAAATGAAGTCCAAGACACATATAGGATGATATTTTTCCTTTTTAGGACAAAACCGCCGCCTGGAGAAAACTCAAACTCCAAGCGGCGGTTTTTGCCGTCACCATCACTTTATGGCCGGAAGAAGGCGGATTACATCTTGGCCCTCATCAGATTCCGATATTGCTTGGGCGTCCTGCCCTGGTATTTTTTAAACAAACGGGAAAAATAATTCTCATCATTGATGCCCACGCGCTCCGCCACCTCCGAGATTGTCAAATCCGTGGTGGAAAGGTAACGGATGGACGCGAACACTCTTTTTTCATTCATATAATCCACCACCGACTGCCCCACTTCCTTCTTGAAGCGGGTGGCCAGGTAGCTGACGCTGACATTGCCGTTTTCCGCCAACTCTTTCAAGGTGACCGGCTCTTTCATATTACATTCGATATAATTGATGGCGTCGCGCACAATCTGCGAATAACTTTGCAGGGAATGGTTGCGCACCAGCAGGCAATATTTCCGAATCATCTCGTGCCCCAAATCCCTCATGTCCTTGGCAAACACGCACTCCTCGATTTTTTTCGCGAAGGAACGGGAAAGCCGGTCTATATGAGCCGGGTGCACGGCCGCTTCCTGAACCGCCTTTCGGTAAAGCGTGTTGGAAATAATCATCATGTTCTTCGTCTCCCGCAGCGTGCCGTACCCCTCCCGCTGGTTCACATGGTGGAACACAAGCCTCTTTTGCGCCTCGAACGCCTCCTCCATGTTCCCACGTCTGATCGCGTCCAGCATCTCATCCTCTTTCCGATAACGCTCTTCCAGTTCCCGCATAGTCAACGTGGAGCTTTCCTTTTCTTGCGGCGCCGCGGGTTGAATCACTTGTCCGTAATACTCTTCGACACGGTTCACCTCCACCGCCCCTTTGTTTCCATAAATATAATGGACCTGCAAAAGGATCAGGCTTTCAAAGGATGCCATCTCCTCCATCCAGGGTACGCCGTACAAGTAATCTTCCAGTTCCTTTTCCTGCAGAAACGTAAGCTTGTTCTTCTCCATGATTCGCGACACAAGCTGTTTGAGCGGCTCCGTCAAAAACGGGCCGATCCGCATCATCTCCTTCCCTTCCCCGTCCGTATACACGCCAGGTATCAGGAACGTGTAATAAAGCAGGCCGAACTGGTCCGTAACCACGTAGACCGTGCCTTCCTCGCAATATCTCAAACTGTTTTGTAATGCCGCCTCGTAATCGAAGTCATGAAAAAAATACTCGCGCAAGCCCCCGTCAAATTCATGAATCTTCTCTTCCGTCAATGACATTCTCTGGGTGGACACCCCGAAAACGCGCATCTGCTCTTCCAATTGTTTTATCAAATCCATCTTCTTCATCCCCGTCACAAAACAGATTCTTTTCTTTCTATTTTACGGGTATTTTCCATATTAATCAATCATGAATTTGAAAAAATAAAATTCACCCACATATCAACTCGCCCGAAACCCGTTTCCGCAGCTCGTCCATGCTCCAGCGGCATCCCTCCGACTTAATCTCCCTTACGACCTCGTACTCCGACCACAGCCCGATTACGCCGTCCGCCGCCAGTTTGAACAGCTTGCCAGATATCGTCGCCGCCTCTTCCGACGCGAGGAATGCCAAAAAGGGAACCATCCCTTCCGCCGTGCGCTTCATCGCCTCCGGCGCGAAAGATTCTTTTCCGCCATTTCCGGCTCGCCCACGTCCCCGAACACCGGTATGGCCTCGCCGCCCTTTCTGACGATTTCATCCGCCGTCGTCTTCGCGTCCCCGTTGAATTTTTCCAGTTCTTCACGCTCCTCAGGGGTAAAATCAAGCCGTGTCCCTTCGAACGCGTTGATGGAAGACCCCGGTTTCCGGTTGTTCGTGATGACCTTGCATCCATGTTCGGCCAGGCAAAGGGCGATACACCTTCCCACGCCTTGCCCCGAACCCGTGACAATTGCCGTTTTTCCCGCTAAAACTTGTTCCATGACATCCTTCCTCCGTTTTTTATATTTCCTTGTAATCGAATAAGGAAAATTTTTTCCTCACCCACGAATCCGCGTATAAACAAAGGCAGCACGTTTTACGCACTGCCCTTTGACATACTAACGCTCTTCATATTGTATCTAAATTGCTCCGGGAACGAATAGGATGATTTTTTTGTATTTTAGGAGAAAAGCATTATACTTTACCAATTATCTCTTCCACCACACTATTTCTCTGATAATCTTTTCCTCCAACAAACCAATTGTATTTGTAAGAAAAGCATGTTCCTAGAATCCCGGCAATTAAAATCAAATTTACAAGAATCCCCAACCACTTTTTCCTTATCACCTTGCCATTAATTTCCCTTATAAAGTCAATCAGCAGCCAAATCAGATTAAAAAACACCAAGCCGATAACAAATGCAATCAACGTTATCCTATAAACAGATGCCTTGTCTATATTCTCCAATACGGAACTTGAAAATGCCATTCCACCGGTAAACGCCAATACGATAGCCGCAAATATCCCCAAAATCGTAATGTACTCTTTCTGCATGTCCTTTTGCTTTTCTTCCACCTGGTTCGATAATTTTTTCACATCCTCAATCGACTTTTCAAAGCGTTCTTTTAACATTGTTTCAGATTGGCAAATCTTGTTCTCCAATTCTTCTACAAGTATTTTGTTTCTTTCTAACCCTGACAAGGCCTCATTCGCCATGGTTTTTGTATAATTAATTCTTGCGATATCCAAACTGGCATGGTCATACAACTTGATAATCTCTTTTTTAATATTAATAAGTTTTCCATTTTCATCACGATTTTTATTTGGAACATACCTATCTTTGATTGTCTGGATGTTTTGTGCCAAAACATCCAGACTCCCGATACTTGATTCTCCGTCAATCAATGTCAACGTTGAAAATATGTCTGAGTAAAAATGACGAAAGTTGTCTCCATTACACCTAGCGTCGGTGTACGGAGGGCAACACGCCTCAGCCCATGTGATTTCAAGGGTTTTCAGCGTCATCTTCAATCGGCGTACGTCCTTGTACGCCTCATTCATCTTCCTTGAAAACCCTTGAAATCCCTATGGGTGAGGTCGCAGAGTCGTGAAGAGGCATATTTCCCCCCTTTCAAGGCACTTGAGCGACGCGTACAAGGACGTACGCGGAGTGAAAGTAACGACGAAAGGGGGGGAATATGCCCTTCATCGACCGTGTTGCCTTCCGTATACCGACGCTATGATATACAGATTCAAGACGGATGAAAAAATCGATTCTATTCTTTCGCTCACTTAAAACATCTTGCGACTTGGACAAATCTTTAAGAATGTCATTTAACAAATCTCTTCTTTCTTCTTCATCAAGTATTTTCATGCCATCATCCTTTGCTTCTAATCAACTCACGGGGAATCACATGATGATCTCCTATCCCTTCCCTATATATCAGATTCCACGCCTTGCCCGGAGCGTGCGTGTCATTTACCATGTCCCAAGGATTCAGCACGCGTTTCCTCTCCACAATCGGATTGATAATTCTTTGATAATCCTGCTCGACCTCCACGTCGTACCGCACTTTGATTGGCAAAGCTCCAAATCCACAATACTGCCGATATACCACCGGAACGACAGGGCCAAACTGCCAGGCCTCTATATCTTCCATAAACGCTTCTTTTCCAATCTGCAAAAATTCCCTTTGTACGTAGTAAAGAATCTTCTGCAACTGCAAATTGGAAATCGGACATCTTTCCTTCGTGCACTTATCAATGATATATTTTGCCACATCTAACGCGCAATACATCCTCGCTTCCTCCTTTCCATGCCCTTCCTTTCACCTTTTTATCATTATACCGCAAGAACATGTGTTCTGTCAACCTCTTTATGAATTTTTTCCTACCTTTTCACCCATTTCCCAAACAGCGTCTTTTTATAGCGCACCCGCTCTTGTATCGCCTCGTTATAGTCCCCGGCCTTCTGCAGGTATTCCATGCCCTTCTTGATGTCCTCCGGCACGCCCAGCCCCCTGGCATGGATGAATCCCAACATGAAAAAGACTTCCTCGTTTTTCCGGCTCACCAAATCCAGGAACTGCCGCGCCTTCACGTAATCCTGCTGCGTGCCCAGGCCATAGAAATAACACTTGGCCAGGTAGAGCGCGCCCCAGTTGCTCTTATGGGCATGGGCATAGCTAAGCAATTGAAATGCCTTCACGTAATCGCGCGCCACGCCCCTGCCGTTAAAGCACATCTCGCCAAGGGTATTGGCACACCCCACCTTGCTGCCGCTGTCGCGCGGTTCCGCCATTCCCCTTTCAAAACAATGCACCGCATAGGCCAAATCCCGCGGCACCACCTTTCCCTGGTCATACGCATAGCCGACATCATACCACGCCAGCGGCTCGCCGCCCTCAAGGGCCTGCTGGTACCAGTAAAAGGCGCCCGCCTTGTCTCCCGCCTTGTCCAATTGCTCCGCGTAAAAATACTGCAAGTACGGATTTCCCGTCTCCGCCCCGATTTTGTACAAGTCCCTCGCCTTTTCCGGCTGGGGAAGGATGATGTCCTCGTCCCCCTGGCGGTAATAGCGGTCCAAATTATTTGCCGCGAAATAAATGCCGCCCCGAAGCGCCTTCCAAAACCACTCCTCGCACTGGGAAATGTTTTCCCTCAAATATGCCTTGTACTCCATGCGGTTGGCAAACGAATTTTCTCCCTTTTTCTGGATGCGCAAAAAGTCCCACCAAAAATAGCTGTTGGCAACGGTATACTGGCAAAACGCATCCCCCGCCTTCGCGCATTCCAACACGCGGTCAAACGCCTCCTTAAGGTCTGCAAACGGCATATTAGCCTCCACGGAAGGGGTCAGTTCCCCGCTGCGCAGGCAAATCAGCACGCCGAGGGCGCTGCCCTGCTTCACGGACTCATGGTACAGCTTCGTGGCCCGCCTGTCATCCTCCGGGAAATGATGGCCGTCCCACACGTATCCCGGCCCGCACAAACACCGCGCCAAGAAACAGCTCGCGTCACCGTCCCCGGCGGCGGACGCCCGCTCCAAAATCTGCAGCCCTTCCGCCCCCTTTCCGGCCCGCATGTCATAATAAATATACTGCAACGCCTGCTCTACCTCGTCACTAAAACATCTTCCCATTTTAAACTACTTCCTTTCCTTATATTATATTAGTATTATTCTCTTAGCCAGTACCAACCGCGACCGCAAATCGGCATGTTTCTTTATGCGATTGTGCGCAATGTCACGGCGTATACTCTTTCCATTCCGACCAGTTCGGCGTAAAACGCCGGTCATAGTACTCCATAAGCCACTCGGCGGCCTGCCGGTCGCCGCAGCGGGTCTTGTAATAGTGCAGCCGCCCGTCCACCGGCCACGTCATCTGCACGAGACACCGTCCGTCGTTCTTGTTCCCGGCCGCCACGTCCATGCATAGGCAGCCACCCGGCAAAAGCAGGTTCACCGCCTGATAGGTGCCGTTCACCAGGCCGTCCGCCACCACTTGCACGTCTGCCCGCTCAAACGTGTCGTGGCTCTGGAACACCTGCGCCGGCGTCAGCAGGGAGAGCCGTCCCGGCACGTTCTGCCCGGCCGCGCCGTTCACCGTCCCGGAAGAACCAAACTCGGCGGTTTGCGGCAAAACGACCGAATGTAGGCCACCCCATCCGCCATACCCGCCATTTTCCTCGGCATATTCTTGCCGCGTCTCCCTCTGGCCCTTGCGCCGCCGATATTCCCGCAAGACCTTTTCCCACTCCTCGTCCGACTTCTTACGGTACTGCGTATGTTGGTCATATGGCAAGATTATCGCGTCCGGCGCACGAAGTTTCACGCAGTCCAGCAACATGGGCAACTCTTTCGGGTTTTTCAACTCGAACATCCACTCCTGCCTCCGATCATCCAGAACAATCATCTGTATGACTTGGGTCACCCGGGTTCTGCCCCCCTGTTGGTGGTAGGTCTTCTCGTTTCGCCAAAACACCACCCGAATACGGGAAACGTCCGCGACCACGTCACCGAACACCCACCTCTTCCCGACTGCCACCTTGTCAAACCATTGGCCGTTTTCCGCGATGTCCTCATCCACCATGGCAAACAACTCCCGCACGTCTGGCGCCTCGTCAGGGTAGGGCATCTGGGAACGAATCGCCTTGGCCAGGCCGCTCTTCCCCGGACAAATCGCGTCCCGCAAGGCAACGTAAGCCTCATATATCCCGGCCACAAAAAATCCCACCACGAACACGGCCGCCGCTATCATCTTTATGTATTCTTCCGTCTCCTGGTAATATTGGACTTCCTCCAAGCTCGCCACGATGTACACGGCCACGCAGGCCCCCAGCGCGAAGAACAGCGCCGTCCAGCCAAGCTTCGTTAAATGGTTCCGGCACCGCTGCAGGCAATAGCCTTCCTCCGGCCCTTTTGGCTCGTGCTTTTTCTTTAACGCCATCAATCCCAGAATCACCGGAATCGCCCAGAGGCGCAACAGCAGGGCCAGCGAAATGTATATCAGCACGTTCCACGGCCATTTCAGCCACAATATCGGCTTTACTTCTTTTTCTTCCATGTCAGCAACCATCTCCTTTTCATACCACTAAAATTTTCCATAGCAAAAAGGTGAGAAATCCTCAATAACCCCGAAGGAACCCACACCTTTTTGATATTTAGCTTTTTCTAATTATATCAACAAACATTTCCCATGTAAAGACTTGATTTCGGTCGGAATTTTTTGTTGTCAAATACTACGTTCCTTGATATAATGAACGAAAAGGGAGATATTATTCATGTTGAAATTTGAATGGGACGAGAATAAAAACACCAGTAATAAAGAAAAACACAAGATCTCTTTTGAAACGGCGGCACATGTTTTTGATGATCCCTATTACATTGAAATGTTTGATTTTGAACATAGTTCGGATGAAGACAGATATATTGCAATTTGAAAAGTCGGAGACGTACTATTCGTAGTATTTACCGAACGAAAAGATACAATTCGATTAATTTCAGCCAGACTTGCAACCCCTGCAGAAAGGAGCCTTTATTATGACCAAAACATTCACTATTGAAAACGGTCAGAAACCCACAGTGGAGCAGCTTAAAGAAATTGAAGAGGCCAAGAAACATCCTATCACTTTTGACGAAGACTGCCAAGAGCTTTCCCCTGCCATGATGAAAGCTTTTCGAAGTTCCGTCGTACAGCGAAACCGTAAAAAGAAAACCTGAACATTTCATCCTCGGCAGCGTCATGAAGCAATCCATGTAACCCACTTGCTCCTAACTGCCGCGAGTGGATTGAAGCAAAAACGAGGTGACACGATGTTACACATTGCAATTTGTGATGACGACAAGGCGGCCGTAAAAGCCCATCAGAAAATCGCCGAAACCTGCCTGAAACGACACGGGAGCGTCGGCGAATTCAAGGTTTACACCACCAGTGACAATCTGCTCTACGACATTTGCGAAGACCATTTTTTCTTCGACCTGATTTTATTAGACATCGAGATGCCGGGGAGCACGGGCATGGAACTCGCCAAGGCGGTCAAGCCGTACCTGCCGAACGTGAAAATCATTTTCATCACCTCGCACGTCGAATACGCCATCGACGCTTTTGAATTATCCATTTTCCGATACGTGCCCAAAAACGACATCGAAGCGCGGCTTCCCGCCGCCATCCGGGACGCGGTTTCGTTAATCGAGCTGGAAGACGAAAAAGCCTATACCATCCAGACGAACAGCCGCCTTGAAAAGATTCCTTACAAGGAAATCTATTATATCGAACGTGACGGGAAATATGCCGCCATCACTGCCGCCGGCGGGGTGTCCAAGGTGCGGAAAAGCCTGCAGCAAATCCACGAGGAGCTTGACGCGGATGAATTCATTTATATCGACCGGGGCTGCATCGTGAACATGATACATATCATGCAAATCAAGGACGGCATGGCGGTGCTGAAAAACGGAGACGCCCTCCCCGTCAGCCGTTCCCATTTGCAAGAGGTAAAAAATCAAATCAACCATTATTGGGGGGCGCACATATGACGAATCCACTGATTTTATGTTCAACTGTCGCGGCCGGCGGCGTGAGGGCCGTCGTCTGCCTATTTCTCATTTCCCGCCTGCTCCAGGCGAAAAGGCCAAAAAAGAAAGGCATAATGGCGGCATTTTTCGGCTTCGCCGTCCTTTCCGTCTTGCTATCCGCGACGGGACTGTCCGATTTTTACCGCATGGTGCTCGAGACCGTCCTGCTTGCCGCCTGCGCCAGACGTTTCCAGGAAGCGGACTCCAGGATGAGCTTGTTTGTCGGTATTTTTTATGAAATCGCGGTTTCCTTCTGGCAATTCCTCGTCGCGGCGTGGACGGGCGTCTTCTTTCGTTCCCCGGCTTTTCTTGATTCCACGACAGGGTACGGGCAAATCGCCGTCTGGCTGTTCCACGCATTGTTGGCTGCCGCCGCGTTATATCTTTGGAAACACCCCGGCATGGCGGAGAAGGAGGCCTTCCGCCTCGCGTCCATCATCGCCGTGGCGGGCTTCATCGCGGTCGTGACATTGTCAGAGCAGACCACGCTTCCCATCAAGGACGACATGCTCGACATGTGGACAATCCTGGCCGTCGTGCTGATGATGTCCGTCCTCGTGTTCAACATGAACCGGCAATACGAGATGGAAAAAGAGCTTGCAAGGTTAAAATCCGAACAAGCCGAGTTACTGGAGCGCGATTACTCCACGCTGAACCAGGCCTACGCGATGAACGCAAAGCTGTTCCACGACTTCCACAACCATATCGGCGCGCTACGCCAACTCCTTTCCCACGGAAAGCCCGAGGAAGCCATGCGATATTTAGACGACCTGCAGGCTCCCGTGCGGGAAATGGCCGAAACCACATGGACGGGCGACGAGACGGTGGACTACCTCATTAACAGCAAGGCACACGCGGCCATGGCCGACGACATACACTTCCAGGCACAAGTGGAATTTCCCCGTCACACGAACCTGCGAAGTGCTGATTTGTGCGCCATTCTTGGGAACCTCTCAGACAATGCCCTGGAAGCCGCGCGGCAGGTGCCCAAAAAGGACGGTCGGTTCGTCCGCCTTACCATCCGCCGCATCCACCAGATGCTGGTCATCAAGGTGGAAAACGGATTCGCCGCCCCGCTTGTCGAAAAGGACGGCGAACTAAAAACGTCAAAAGAAGGAAACGGGCTGCACGGATGGGGTCTGAAAAGCGCAAGAACCGCAGCCGAAAAATACGACGGCACGGTGCAGACCTCCCAGGAAGGCGACACGTTCCGGGCCGTCGCCACCCTCTCCTACCAGGGCGTGCCGACCAGGTGAACCGATGCTATGATTAATCACGCCATCTGCAATGATTGCTACTTCTTTCCCGTCCCACCTTTTCACTCACAATATCCACGTTTACATTTACCGCTAAACCAGTATAAATGCCAACGTGGGTATTAAAAACAGAACGGTTCCGATTAGCAGCACGACAATCCTGTTTCCAATCTTTTCCGAGATGAAAAAGAGAACCAAGGTCGCGAGTAGCAGGGACAATGTAACTTTACGGGTCAGAACCCCCTTTCTCCCGGTGACGGAAACCGTAATCAGCTTATCCATGGAGGAACCTTTTTCAATGGCCCCACTGGAAGATAGGATTAAAAGCATTGTCAAGAGGGCGATTTCCAGCTGCAGGGCGTATTTCTTCATGGCCTTTTCTTCCAACAACGCCTTCCATGGTGTCCGATATACATACTCCACCGCCAGCCCCTCTTTTTCCTGCAAATCCTTAAGCATATGGTACTCATCGTTCACTTGTAACAGCGCGTTATGTTTTGTCTTATTGGACGGCATTTGATTCAGAAGCAAATCCCGGTACATTTCATCGATTTCCCCGTTTTCACACCTCTCCATAATGGCCAGACGTTCGGACTCGCGTTCCTGGAACGCGGCTTCCTCCTCTTCCAAATAGTGTTCTTTTTCCACAGAAAGAGCCCCCTCCAACCGAACGGCATAAGCACGATAATAAAACTCGACACTGTCAATATAATAATTTGTGTTGAAAAACATAAAGACCTGAATGCCAGCAAACACAAGAAGAACAAAAACCCCCTTGCCGATTATCATTTGCTTATAGGCTTCAAACAACCATAAGCCTTTCGCACCTTTCTTTCTTTTTCGCTCCTTTTGGCGGGCGATGATATTTGTTTTCCGCAATTTCCATCTTCTCGAAAGAGTGGGCGCGTTCTCGTTTTCATAGAGAAAATAGGAAAACAGCATCCCGACAACGAAACAAAAGAAAAACATGATAAAGCCACTTGCAAGGTTGCTTACGGGGTAAGAGAAAAAATTCATGTTGCTATAATTTGCAATGATGGTATCCGAAACAAGCAGGGGAATGATATTCAGGTACTTTAAAGGCCCGAGATAGGAATTTTCATAAATGCCATACCACAACACAATCTCCACCCCCCAGATTCCGACTCCCGTCAAGGCGGCCAAAACAAAAGCTGACATCATTCAACGCGGTCTTTTTCCGGTAACATTTTTTTAATTTTGTATTTGAAGTTCCATACGTTTCTCCTTCTATCCCACCCTTTTTCTCCTGCCCCTTTATCGTCCCCTTCCCTTTTCATGGACAATCCGTCACAAATGAAGCTTGACCGCCTTCTCCCAGTCCCCGTTATAGTAATTTTCCTTTGATATTTTATAGAAGGTGTATGGATTGCCGCCCATATAGCCCTCGATAGAATCTGGCATTTTTCTACCGATAAACCAGTCAGGGGTATCCGCAATCAAGTGGAGGTAACTCTTATCAAAATCAATCTCCCCGATTTCAGGACCGCTCTCCATCGTGTCAATGTTTAAACGGAACACGTCATAAATCCATTCCCCCTTTTCTGTTTTTCGGACATAAAAAGTATAGGTATCATCTATCACGCAGTTCGCCAACGTATCTTGCCCATAATTCATGATTTCATCCCCCCTGACACCCGTAAGCTCGGTCTTCGTGTCGGTTTCCATGTCCCACAAAAAGAGGGGGGAATCATCGTTTTCTATGTCGCGTTCCCCACACAAAAGTTTTCCATCGTACTCGCCAAGGAAATAATAGTGTGGTTCCGAACCCCCGTACCCCGCCGTGGCCCGCTTTGCCCCGCAGCCGGATAGTAACACAAGGCAACCAAGGCAGATGAATAAAAGATATGGATAAAAATTTTTTCTCATGGAAAGTTTCCTCCTTCAATCAGAATCCCCCGAATCTTCCATCCGGGGGATTAAAGAACTCATCAATTATATGCATTTGTGTTATATTCCCTATAATCCATGTCATCGGAACCAAGCCCATGCCGCCCCACCACCGAAAGGACACTAAACAAGTACGTTGATTTCGTATGCTTGTGCTCATAAGACTCCCCGCGAACATAACCAATCGTACCAAAGGAATCCGACGCGGAGTTCCATGTTACAACATCAGCGTAAGCGGAAATAGCCTTTACATTTTGCGCATACTTTTCCATATCCTCTTTAGTTGGAAATCGATAATCCATAAGACCAAAGCTCGTAGACACTAACGCCCAAGGTCCTCCAAAGTCAGTGACACAAGTGATAAGATACCAGTATCCATTCCTATCTTCCACAACGCCACTGAGAAACCCTCTGTTATTGGCCTGGGGAGCAATCAAATCATCCCCCTCCGCAGCCCGCACGGGCAGATGGAAAACAGTACAAAGAACAAGACATAAGGTTAACAAGGTACAAAATTTCTATAAATTTTAGTATTACTAAACCCGTTCGCGGTCAAAATCCTACCATTCGCGGACACTTTCGCACCGGCTCCTTGTTTCTGTTATGATAGGAACACAGCAAAGATAGGCCAGGACAGCCGCACCATAAAGTCCCAAGTCTTTGGTACGGCAGTCCTCTAAACAAAGAAAGCGAGGTAACGATAATGCGTCATGTATGGATTCGTGGAATCATGGGTTTAATCTGGTTGGGAGCAGCCGTCGTAAGCGGCTTTTCCGGTGGTTTTGAAACGACTCTCCTCTATCTCGTCCTGGGCGGGGTATTCTTTTATTCTGCCTACGCGACATGGAAAAAGGAAAAAGACGACAAGGGGGACAAGTGACATGGGAAACCCTCTTTTGACCGTCAAAAATTTAAGCGCGTGGTACGACCGAGGCAAAATGGTACTGGACGGCTTTTCCCTGGAACTGGCCGCACACGAGGTAGTGGGCTTAATCGGGCTGAACGGGGCCGGAAAAACAACTTTTTTGAAAATATTATCCGGCCTGCTCCCCTCTTTCCGCGCGGAAAACATCTTGTTTCGCGGCCAACCCGTCAACCTGCGGAAGCGGGATTTCAAGACCAGCCGCTACACCGTGTTCGCCGAGGATGATTCCTTTCCGTATTTCACGTTCCGGGAATATTTGTCTTACGTCTGTTCTGCTTATGAGAAAGACATACCCGACGTGTCGGAACTGGTGCACGGGTTTCATTTTGAAAATGATGCCGATACCTTGTTAAAGGACTTGTCAACCGGCAACCGCAAAAAAGCGTTTTTAATCACAGCTTTTGCCCTGCAACCGGTGCTGCTTTTCCTCGACGAACCGGTCAACGGGCTGGATTTTCAAAGCACGGAATATTTATACCAGCAGATTGCAAGATACAAGGAACATGGGACGGTTTTATTTTCCTCCCATGTCCTGGAGAGCATCACGCTCACTTCTGACCGGGTATTCGTTTTGGAAAATGGGAGCATCCGGCAGACATTCGAACGCGGGCAGATTGATGCCGCGAACATTCGGGAGGCTTTACGTTATGAACATGATATTTAAGGCATTTGCCAAAAAACTGTTTGGAGTAAAATGCGAGAAATTAAAACGAACCGTCTTTCTCTGCCTAGTCGTATTTTGGGGATTGTACATCGCCGACTGGAAAATAAAAATCGCGCCGTCCGTCTTATACCTGATGGCAAGTGCTTTCACCGGCGGCGTGATGTGGCAAGCTCTCACTTCAAAGGACAATGCCGCCAGCATGAAGAACCTATTCATGCTGCCGTTTGACCGCCGCAAGTTCGTCTTCTCGTACGTGGCTGCCCTGGGTGCCTATACATTTTTCACAAAAACAGTGATGCTCCTGGCCGTCGTATGGGCCGTGGCCGCCTGGAATCCCGTGGAAATCCTTGCAAGTATCCTTTGCGCGACAAACGCCGTCCTGATGGCCGCCGTCATGTATGTCTTTCGGAAATATTGGTATGTGGGCGTTCCTTGGGCTGCCATCGCGATAATCGTCATCTTATTTTCAGGAAACATGCCATGGTTCGTGCCATTTTGTGTTGCCAACGCCGTCTTGGCATTCCTGCTTTTGCAAAATGCCGACGCTTATTCCTTTTACCCGCAAGAGAGCGGACTCGGCCACGCTGGGAAAAAGCATGTACGCCATTCCGTTTGGCGGTACTTTTTCCGGTATATGAAATGCCACAAGAATTATTTGGCAAACACCGCCATCATGTGGTGCGTGGGTCTCGTGTTACCGCTCTTTTTCAGACAAGTGTGGGGATCGTTTGCCGCGTTCATCGGCTTTGCCATCCTCTCCCTGAACACGCCGGTCTGCATCCTGCTGTCTTGTGAACCGGCACTGGAACAAGCCGTCCGCTTCCTGCCCGGCCAGAAAAAAGCGTTTTGCATCCCCTATTGCCTATTCATTTTTTCCTGCAACATGATTGCCAACGCAATCTACCTCTGCAGCACGCAACTTTTAAATGGAGGCGTTACACCCGCGACAGTAGCGGCAGCCCTTTTCTTCGCCCTGCAAAGCGCGGTTTGCTCCGTCTTGTTGGAGTGGTTCTATCCCATCAGGGGCTGGAAAATCGAAAGCGACCTCTGGCACCACCCACGAAAATACGCCGTCCCGGCAGGCTTGCTGCTGCTCGCGGGCGCGGTCGGGACATGGCCGGCACTGGTGCCCGTGCTGACGGGCTTGCTGGCCACGGAAGTCATCATATTGCTTGTCGGATGTTGGAACTCGGATTAAAGATTGTTAATTTATATTTCGTATCGGGTGCATATGCGCCCGATAGCCACGCGCCGGGGAACGGATGGGAAAAATTAAAGAGCACATGAAGATTCCTCCCTTGTAAAAGGGGCTGTCGGGTAATGCAGAAAACCCACAATATATGGCGGCGAATCCAGATGCGCCACGGCATATATCGTGGGCCTGCAGTCATTTCCCGACAGCCCCTTTTAGGTTCGCGCTTCGAGTGGCGAAACACTCGCTTATAACTGTCTCACTCAGGGCCGAGATATGCCCACTCATAACTGTCTCCGTTAAAGGTCGAGATATACCTACTGTTAAAGCCAATGGCATTAACCTACACATAGCATACCCCCATATTCGGAATATGGCAACTGCTTTTTGGATTTTTCCCGATTCTCCCCCCGATTCTACTGCCAGTCGGTTGCCATTTTCCCGCCCGGACGTTATAATCGTATTGTATCGGGAGCAAAATCCGTTTTGCCCCCATGATACCCACGGGTTGATACGCGCTTCGCGCCCTAGTGTAGTGACCAATTTATTTTCAGCCAAATGACGATGGATATTTCCGCATCGACAAGGCGGTCGATTGAGGCGATGCGGTGGCATCGGCGATTGAGACCAACGCAGTTCGATGCGAAAATAGACAAGTCAGTTTGGCGAAATATAAATAGGTCACTACACTAGTATCTTGTCCCATTGACTTTCAGCAAAACGGCGCAAGACACGAACGCGTTTCACATACGAAAACAGAAAGCAGGTGACCCATGATGTTTGAAATCGACAAGACCGTTTTCGGGGAATTTCTCGCAAGCCGACGAAAGGAAAAGGGATACACGCAAAAAGACCTTGCCGCGAAACTATTCGTCTCGGACAAGGCCGTCAGCAAATGGGAGCGGGGCCTTAGCATGCCCGACATTTCCCTCTTGATTCCCCTGGCGGAGCTATTGGACGTGACCGTCACGGAATTATTGGAAGGGAGGAAGTTGGAAAATGCCACGGAAATGGACACGACCCAGGTGGAAGTGCTCGTGAAAAAGGTGTTGAAATTCTCGGAAGAGACCCCCGAGCAGAAACGCGCGCGGCAAACGAAGCATTTTATCATTTTCGGCGGCTGCACGCTCCTCTCGGTACTGGAGCTTTTCGCCGCCATATGGTATCTGGCCGCGGCCGGGGTAAACCACCTCTCTACCAACCTGCTCGTGATGGAGCTGTTAA
The DNA here is from genome assembly GCA_910574865.1 of Lachnospiraceae bacterium. Lineage (GTDB taxonomy): Bacteria > Bacillota > Clostridia > Lachnospirales > Lachnospiraceae > Schaedlerella. The sequence goes on from CAJTDN010000002.1 coordinate 410,607, forward strand.
GCTTCATCTTCGGTATTTACTTCTGGTTCTTCATGAAAGAACGGCTGCCGGCCTACTACGATGAAAACAAAATCAACGCGTATTCCGACGGCATTTTCCGCATAAACATGCCCGGCGTGGCTTTCAACAACCGCAACTGGCCCTACATCGTGAAATGCGGGCGGGCGTGGACCGCCGTGACCCTGCTCACCGTCCCGTTGGCCGTCCTCGTGTCGTCCACCACACACGATTTCTGGCAGAACAACGCGTTCTGGATGGGGGTGCTGGTCGTCTACCTGCTGACGCTCTTCCTCCCCATGTATGTCGTGGGACGGAAATATTCATAGAACGGGATATTCCTTATTGATTTCATCATGGTTTTGCGTTAGCGTCGGTGTACAGAAGGCAACACGGTCGATGAAGGGCATATTTTTTCCAAATAATCAACAGCAATCAGGCTCCCCCGAAGAACCACACGGAAAGCTTGTGCACCGCCCCCGATATGATGACGTCGTAAAACGGGGTCAAAAACATGGGGTACAAAAGCACCACCATGGGGACGGGCACCTTACCCTTGACGTCCTCCTTCGTCTCCTCCACCTGGTCGGCCACCACCGTGTCCCCCATCGCCATAAACATCATGACCATGCTGATATAATAGTAGAAAATGCGAAACATGTAGCGGCCGTAATCCACCTTCAAAATCATTTCCGGCAGCACCGTCGCCACGCCGACAAAAAGCACCAGATAGGCGAAACGGCGCGCCGCGTCTTTCTGCCCGGACAAGGCGTTATCACCCCCCGCCGTTTTTTTGCCCTTGCCAATCAATTTTTTAAAAAAGGACAAGCCGATGACGATGTATGTGGAAAACAAAAGCAACGCCGTCGGAAATTCCTTATAATTGAACACGTGGTACTCCCACTCTTCCTCGAACACGTCCTTTCCAAGTATCTCATGGTTCAAAAGCGAGGTGGCGTAGCCCTTCCCATCCTCCGACAAGGCCTTGGCCGATGCCACCACCTCGTCAAAAATTTCCGGGCCGTTGACATGGCTGAACAATTCAAAATACAAAAACAACACGGAAATGCTCAAAAACGTCAAGGCAAAAATCACGATGTATTTCTTCCGTTTCTTTCCCCGGCACGTCAAAATCTTGTAAAACAACGGCACGAGCATCAAATTCGCACTGACGAACACGAACCCCTGGTGAATCATCACACAAATGATGGAAAACGGTATCACCAGCCACTCCCATTTTTCCTCGACGAGAAGAATCATCCCCAAGGTCGTCAAAATCATCAAATACACGTCCAGCCGCCCGAACAATTCGTCCGACCAAAACATTTGGAAGGCAAACACGCCCAAAAAACAAATCAGGTAACGCATGTTATGCTCGTCCTTCTCCCGGCAACGCTTTAGGCAAACCGCAAACAGAACGAACAATAATGCCAGGTACAAAACGGTGGACCATAGGCTGAACGTATAAAGCGACCGATAATTCATCAGGTTTTTCGAGGTCAAACCGTCAAAAAACGCCCACAGCGTCCCCATCAGGCCGCGCGAAATAAAGCCATATTTGTAGGACAAGGCAAACGGCGTCGTATTGTGCATGCTCATCTCGAACGAAAAATAACGCACCGAACTGGAAGCCGCAAAAACCGCCAGTACCGCCAAAAATGCCGCGTTTTGAGTTTTGGCACATTTCATTTTGCGATTTTTCTCCTTGCCACTTTCATTCTGGCCATTTCTATCGACACCACTTTCACCCTTGCCATGCCTTCCTCCCATTTCTTCTCCTTTCCGCGCCTTCCCCCGCTCGACTTTTGCCCTACCACAAATGCAAAAACGCCTCGTTAATCGGATTGCTGATATTTTTCAAAAACCCGCAGATGTGCACGTCCCAGAATGGCATGAACAGCACCGCGTACAGCAAAAGCAGCATCGACCAACTGTATGTTTCCCGTACCCGGGCCATCAAGCCGAACAACTGCGCCTCCACGACTTTGTCGCCCATCGCCACCAGCGTCAGCACGATGATTACGTAATAGATGATGACGGCAAAAAACCACCGTCCATAATCCACCTTGCACACAAACAACGGCAATATCGTAAACGCCCCCCACGCCACGATTCGATATTTCCATTTTGCCGCCTTGTCCTTCGCCTGTGAAAGAATGCCCCGCATCAGCTTCACGCCAAGCACGATATAGGGCGAAACCAACAGCAAAAAGACGGGCGTTTCAATCCAGTTTTGCACGTGCAGCGGCCACTCCTGCGCCGAGAAGCCCGTCCCCAGCAATTCCCGCGCGATGAGCGTCTCGTCATATTTTCCCTTGTAAGAAAGCTTCTTCGCCATGGCCGCGACCGCTTCACAAAGCGAATCTGCGTCCCCCCGCAGGTCCAATCCCCTTTGGAAAAGCCATGAAAACCAGAAAAACAACAGAACTGCCACCACCAGGCTTACCCCCGCCAGAATCCAGTACGTGCGCCGCGCCCTTCCCTCGACAGACAATGCCTGGTACGCCAGCAGCACCAACACAAGGTTCATATAGAGGAACATATAATCCTGGTGCACCAACATTCCCAGCATCGACAACGGCACCGCCAGCCACCGCCTCTTTCCCTTGACGAAGGCCACGGCACAGATGAGGCTAAAAGCCAACATGTACATGTCAAGCCGGCCAAACTGGCGTTTGGAAAAAAACATTGATATCGTCAGCAAGGCACAAAACAAAATCACATATTCCAAATCTTGTAAATGCCGCTCCTGGCATCGTTTCAAACACAACCAGAAAAAATAAAATAGAACCAAATGAAATAGTATGGTTGCTATAAGTGAAAAATTCATGACAGCCTCATACTTCATCATATGAAACGGCATGATTTGATTGAGAAGCTGGTACAGCGTGCCGACAAGCCCCTGGGGAAGGAATCCATATTTGTAAGAAAAGGCCAGCGCCGTCGAATTACACGGGTTCACCTTCTCGTCATAGAAGCGCAAAAACATCCCGAACGAGACCACCAGCAACACCAGCATGTACCTGACCCTTGCCCGCCCCAAAGGGGACGCGTCTAGATGCCGCTTCCAGCCCATGTTGAAACGTTTCTTCCTGCCCACATCGAACGCCTTCCCTTCCATGCCAAAACGCCTCCTGGCTCCCACATCCTCCGTCCTCTTCATGGATTATCGTCTCCTTCCTTACCAGAAATGGAAAAACCACTCGTTTGGATAGGCCGAAAAGACCGCCACGATTCGATTGATGGTCACGTCCCGAAACGGTGTCAACAACAAGGGATACGCCAAAAGCAACGCCGACCAGGAATATTTCGCACGAATCTCCTGCGTCATCAGCTGTAGCTGTGTCCGCATGATTTCATCCCCCATGGCCAAAAGCACCAGCACGACCACGGTATAATAACAGATGAAGGCAAAAATCCATCTCCCGTAATCCACCTTGAGAATGAAGTCCGGCAACAGCGTAAGCGCCCCGACAGCCACCGCCAAATATTTCAGCTTCTCCTTCTTCGTCCCGGCCTGGCGGACGACGTTTCGGAAAAAGCGCACGCCCAGCACCAAATATGGGGAAAACAGAACCAAGAAAAACGGCAGCTGCAAAAAATTTTGCAAATGATACGTCCATTCCCGCTTCGACAAGTCCACGCCCAAAATCTCATGGTCAATCACGTCCTCATGGTATTTTCCCTTTTCACAGAGCGACTTGGCCGCCGCCACGACGTCCTCGTATATTTCCTCGCCATTGACATGGCTAAAAAACTCAAACCACAAAAACAACGCCGATATCACGACGAAGGTGGCAACAAACAATTTCCAATATTTCCTGCTCCGCTTACCCGCGCCGGACATCGCCTTGTAAAAAAGCAGCACCAGCACGATGTTGGCATACATGAAGACATAGCCCTGGTGAATCATCACGCAGACCGCCGCCAACAAGACGACCAGCCATTCCGCCCGTTCCGTGAGAATGAGCACCGCGCAGAGCAGGCTCAGCATCACGAGGTACACGTCAAGACGGCCGAAATTCCATTGTGCGCAAAAAGTCGGCACGGCAAATATCGTCAAAAAAATCATCAAATTCTGCAGCAACGATTTATTTTGCTGGCGATAGGCGCGATAACATTTATAAAAAAAGAAAAACAGCAACGCATAAAAAATCCAGGTGATTACCATCGTGAAACGCATGACCGCCGCATACTTCATCTGGTTTCCCGGCAAGACCTTGTCCAAAAACTGGTAAACCGTGCCAATCAGCCCCCGCGAGATAAACCCGTATTTATAAGAAAACGCCAGCATCGTCGTGTTGATTTTATTGACCCGCTTCCCATAATATAAGAAAAATAAAATGACGGAAAACGCGGCAAACACGATGAAAAACCGCCTGCGTTCCCTCTGTTCCTTCTTCTCGTCCTTCCCCATGTCACATTACGTCCTTTCAAAATCCCTTCCTTGTCTTACGAACCAGTCCTCCAACCTTTGCACGATTTTCCACGTGCAGATTGCTTGTATCAGTTTGTCATAAAACGGCTCCAATAAAAGCGCGTATAGTTTTTGCGCAACAATTCCCACCCCGAAGCAAACCAGCAGGTAAAGAAGCGTCCACCCCAAAAACAAAGGCAATGGATAAAAGCGGAACTGCCCGTCCACCTTTCCAAAATGCCAAAACACGCCCAGCACCGTCTCATGTAGCAAAAACACGAACACCGTCGATTTGGCCAACACGTTTATGCGGCGCGAATGCCGGATCTGGATTTGCGAAAACAGCATGAACAAGGCCATTCCCATAAAAAACTGGATGATGCTGTATTTGCCAATCAACCGCCGGATAATTTCACAAGCAACCGAATCCTCCATCACGCCCGGCAATTTCGCGTACCACGAAAATGCCACCGTACCAATATAACAGATTCCAACAAAAAATACCAGTCGTTTTTTATCACCGCGCAATCCCAACAGCCTTTGAAAACCGGTTCGCTTCTGATACCCGAGATAAAAATAAGCAAACGAAAACGCCAACAAATCATTTCCCATCCATACGTTGTTAAGCATTCCGTTTATCGTAAACAGGATACCCGGCACGAGGCAAATTGCACGCAATCTTTTCAGGCTCACGGAAAAAATCACCCGGTTTAACAACGGATACGCAAGCAATAACGCCAGATATCCGTAGGCGAACCACCAGGAGCCCTTGATCAAGAAATCCTCCAGGAAATAATTGCCCTCCTGATGGCCGTAAAGCCCCCGCAACACGGCAATCTTTATCACGTAAAGGGTCAGTACCATCGCCCCGAACGAAAGGAATTTGGAAATGACCGGGCGGCGTTTCGCCTCCAACAAAAAATAAGCGGAAAGCGCGACATAAGCGTAGTCCCCGGCAATCGTCCAGGCGGAAAGTAAAAGCCCCGGCCCGACGTTTGCATTATAGTCCGAAAAAAACACCCCGTTGTAAATCATCAGATGGTACACCGGAATCGTGCACATCATGAGAATCCGCAAGAGTTCAAAATTGGATTGCCGCTCTTTCTTCGGCACTTGCACGCTCATTCCTCGAACCACCCCTTTCCCCTTTTTTGTGTTTTTTGCCAAGCCGCGCCTGATGTCGGCGCGCGGATTGTCCCTTTTCACTTCTTTTGCCAGGCCACGCTTGGCATCGGTGCGCGGACTGCCCCACACGTAGCTTCCATTCATGAACCACCTCACGCTCGATGAAACACTCCTTCACTTTTGTCGGCTTCCCTTCTCAAAAATCAGGTGGAACACCCAGGCCACCAAAAGCGACAGCGCGATATGTCCAAGCCACACCCATGGCCTGGAATAATCCAGCGAAAGTCCCAGCCCGATATCCGCCATCCGTATCACGAGCTTGGTCGGAATGTCGCACAAGAAAATCGGCATGGCCATGCCGCCTAACCACACGACCGGCTTCAGCGAACAAAAACGGCGAAGTACCCGTCCATAAATCGTCAGGTAGAGTGCCGGCACCCAGATGACACCATTCACCCACACCTCCACGTTGACGGGCAGTTCAAAATATAACGCCAAAATTCCCGCCGCCAACACGACGACGGAAACGATGAGACCCACGACCCGCTTTTCGGACAATGCTTCCTTGTCCGGCAATGCTTCTTCCGGGGTGCCCCCGGCTTCCTGCTCCTTCGATGCGGGCAAATTTCCCGCATTCGACAAGGTAATTTTGGCCATCAGCACGCCGAGGAAGAATCCAAAATATCCCCTTCCATTGCAAAAGTACAAAAACGGAAACTCAAGCGGATGTAATAAAAGCAGAATTCCCAGCACGACCATTCCACCATAAATCAGATTGCGCACACGTTCCCGTCTCACATGCGTGGCAATCAGATAGTACAAGACGTAGCAAACCAGCAAAACACTCGTGAACCAGCTCGGCCCGTTGACCGCCATCGCGTCCCCGTCCGACAGAAAGCCGCACTGCAACCCCACGCAGCTTAAAAACAATGACAATGGAGAATAACGCAGGTCGCCGCCATCGGCATGCAGCGGGAACTCCCCGAAGACCAATTTTCCCGCCCACTCCAGCACGAATACGAGAACGGCCGTCACGATCATGATGGGAAACAACTTCTTCACCTTGGGCAACATATACCGTTTGAACGTCAGTTCATGCGCCGAAAGCCGCTTTTCATAAACATAAAACATCAAAAAGCCGGAAAGCCAGAAAAAGGGGTAGGAGGCATAAAACCAATATTTGGCAATCGTTCCCAAAGCGGGCGTAAAAAATTCTCCCAAGTCCGCCCCGGTTCCAAACAACAAATTATAATGCAGGAGATATGCCGTCAGGGATGCCACGATTCCCCGCATCCCGGTAATCTGCGTAAAATTTTTCCGATTTGTCCTCGTCTGGGAACTCTCCATAAAATAAAATCCTTTCTTGACATCTCCATCTTTTTCGTATACCCTTTTGATAACGGATTATTCGCAAAAATCAGGGGGAAACAAGCAATGTCCATATGGCAAAAAGCCAAACAACAATATCATGCCCGTCCATCGGCATCCTTTTTTGCCGGCTGTCTCATCGGCGGCCTGGTTTTTGTCTGCATTTATGGCATCCGCGTCCTTGACGTCACGAACGACGCGTGGCTCTTGGATTCCAGCCAGTGCGAAAAACTGTGGGACTTGACCCAGCATTACCTCGGCTGGGTCTATTACCGTAAATCCCCCTGGCATTTTCCCTTCGGGCTTTTGGATGACCTGTACCTTGACAGCGTCTCGATTCTCTACACGGATTCGATTCCGCTCTTCGCCATGTTCTTTAAACTGTTGTCGCCGATACTGCCGGAAACGTTTCAATATTTCGGCATCTTCGGCCTGCTTTGTTACGTCCTCATGGGCGGATTCGGCGTGCTCCTTATGCGCCGCATGACCCCGCACGTGCTGCCGCAATGGATTGGCGGAGCCTTTTTCGTGCTCTCGCCCTGCCTCTTAAAGCGGACGTTCTACCACACCGCCTTGTCGGCCCATTTTCTAATCCTCGCGGCATTCTGCCTTTGGGCATATCGCGAGGAAATATTGGCAAAACCACCGAGCATGCCAAAAAAGGACGCGCCCGGGATTGCTCCCGCCAAGGCAATCACCGCCATGCGTGGCCGCTTATTCCCACGCCTGCGCCACACGCTCTCCTGGTGCGCCATTTGTGCGGCCTCGTTCCTCACCAACCCCTACCTGACCCCCATGGTTTTCGGGGTACTGGCATGCTCGCTTCTGCATGAATGGCTTCTAAAGCATGATTTTTGGGACTGGCATCCCTGGCTCAAGTTACAGAATTGGCGCGACTTTCTCGTCGGTCTTTTGACACCTGCCGCCGCCACGCTGTTGGCGGGCTACCTTTGCGGCGCGTTTTACGGAAACGTGTCTGCCGCCTCCAACGGACTTAGCGAGCTCTCCTTTAATTTACTACAACTTGTCAATCCTGCCAACTACCTTTTGGACATCCAGGATTTTATTTACACATGGGAAACGCAGAACTACTCCGCGTTTCTCCCCATCCTGCCGTCCTTTTCCGAATGGCAGGAAGAGGGATTTTCCTATCTCGGCCTGGGCGTGATTTTAATGCTTGTCCTGGCAGGGGGGCTTTCCGCCATCCGCACCCTTCATCGCCAAAACACGGCGAAACTCGCGCGTAAATCCGATGCCCGCGCCCTTCATCGCCAAAATACGGCGAAACTTGCGCGCAAAGCCGACATTTCCACAATGCCCGAAAAAAACGGCCGCTCCTCCACAAGGAAGGGACTGGCGCTTTGCATCCCCGTCCTGATTTATTTCACCGTCTTTACCCTGCTGGCCCTTAGCCCCCGATTCACCATCGGAAACGTGAAGCTGCTGGAAATTCCCTATCCCGACTTCATTTATGACACGTTGAGCATTTTCCGCTCCACTGGGCGTTTCGCCTGGATGCTGCATTATGGCATCCTCGCCCTCGCCCTGCTGGCACTTTGCCATCTCTTTTGCACGGCCAGGCACGGAAAGCTGGTTCTCTCCCTCACGCTTGCGACCCTTCTTTTCGTACAAATCATCGACCTGATGCCAGGACTGTCCGACAAACACGAAGCCTACACGAAGGAATTTGCCGACTACGTCTCCCCGTTCCAATCCTCGGGCTGGAAAATCTTAGGAGAAAACGCGACCCAAATCATGGTTTGTCCGCCAACGGGCACGTTCGGGCTGTACAACGCGCCCGACACCTCGTGCCACCTGGAGCAATACGCCCTGCAATACGGGCTTTCCTTAAACGTCACCTATATGAGCCGCGACGTTTCCAAAGCGGCCGACAAGGCGGCCAGAAAACATCTGGAGACACGAAAAAACGGGGAAAAGCACCCCGAAATCATCTACGTCTTTCTCCAGGAAAGCACCGTGCCGCCCGCAACGGAAAGCGGCCTGAACTATTACAAACTCGACGGCTGCATCATCGGGACAGACTTAAACCTAGATGCTTGCACCGGCGTGGCGGCGTACACGCCGCCAACGTCTTACTAGTATCGAACGCACCTCGCCAAGTGTCCATTATAATCGTTCGACCGTCATGCTGTCAACACCTCTTTTTCCTTCCTCTTCTGCGTGAAATACAAGACCAGCGCGACCGCCGTCGCCAACACCGTGGACACCACGTACGCCCACATGATACCATGAATCCCAAACAAGAAATTCATGACGTAAAGCGAGGGTATCAAAAGCGCCCCCTGCCGCAGCACGGAAAGCACGATGGCGCGGGTCGGCCTGTTCGTCGCCTGAAGGTAGCTGGTGACCAAATACCCGATGCCAATCAGCGGGCTGGTCAGCATCAAAATCGTCAGCATCTGCACGCCCAGTTCCGCCACCACGGCCTCCTTCAAAAACATGCCAATCAGCCCCTGCCTAAACACCAGGCACAAAACCATGACCGAGAATCCCGTTCCGAACAACAAAATCAATAATTTCTTGATGATTTCCTTCAGGCGGGCAAAATCCTTCGCCCCATAGCTATAGGATAGCAACGGCTGACATCCCATGCAGACCGCCATCACCAGAAAATCGTTAATCATCGTCCCCTTACCAGCGGCCGCCATCGCCGCGATGGCATTGGTTCCATAAGATGCCAACAATTGGTTGCTAAATGTCGAGGCAAATCCCGAAAGGATACTGCCGATGCCGTTTGGCAGGCCGATTGCCAGCACGCGCAGCAAGGCCTTCGGCTTTTTCATGGCATATCGAATGTCCAGCGTGACAATATTCCCCTTCCGCAAAATATAGATTGCCAAATAAACGGTGGCCGCCACGTTTCCCAGCACCGTGGCCATAGCCGCCCCGGCCGCACCCATACGAAATACCAGGATGAACAAGGGATCGAGCACGAGGTTAATCACGGTTCCCATCAAATTACTAACCAGGCTCTCTTTCATCGCCCCTTCCGCGCGCACCAGCATCGCCAGCGTATTTCCCAGCAAAATGAATGTCGAACCGGCAATCAGCACGTTATAATATTCTTTAGCCGGAATCCATGAATCTTCCGGGGTTCCCAAAAATGCCAACACCGGATTTGCCGCGACGAGAAGAATCACCGTCACTACCACGCCGCATAAACAAGTAAACCAGATGCTGACGCTGGAATAAATCTTGCCCTCCTCCAAATCTTTCGCGCCAAACGCGTTGGCAATCGTCGTGCAGCCTCCGTTTCCCACCATCGTGGCGACCGCCGCCAGAATGGAAAATACCGGGCCGACCAGAGAAATTGCCGCCACCTGGGCAGTATCATTTAACATCGCGATAAAAAACATGTCCGCCAGATTATAAAAAATCATTACCAGGATGATAACGACCGACGGCACCGCCATCACGAAAATCGACTTCCATACCGGACCACTCTTGAAATACTTTTCATTTTCCATCTGTTCCATTTTCTTTTCCTCGCTTTCCTTTTGTGGTTACACGCCATCCATCATTTTGATTCACGCACCGTACCAGCGGGGGAGAATCTGTAACGACACATTTACAAACAGTGACGCTTTAACCAAAAATAGTTGTTTTTCTATCCGTTTGTCGTTATAATACTAAAGGAACGCGAAAAAAACAATCCGCAGATATCACAGAAAGGTTGGTTATCCAACACTTCCTTTGTGTCGTGCCGGATAACCAACCTTTTTATGAAAAGTGCCTTTTTGTCACTTCCGCGTTTCGATATGGTAGCATTTCTATAAGGAAGGATGGTAACACCCATGGATTTACGAGTAAAAAAAACGGAAAAAGCGATTCGCGGCGCATTTTATAAATTAATTCAAACCAAGCCGATGGAAAAAATCACCGTGAAGGAACTCGCGGAACTGGCCGAGATTAACAAGACGACATTTTACGCGCATTATGAGACGATTTATGATTTGGTCGCCACGATTGAACAGGAAATCACCGACTCCGTGATTGAAAACCTGGATGAATTCCAAATCCTGTTTGACAATCCAAGAACCTTCGTGTACGACCTATATCACGTTTTTGCGTCCTTCCACACGGACAGCTTTTCCCCGTTCAACCCGTCCAGCCAGGACTTTTTGAGGAAACTAAGCGACGCGATTTACGACGAGGTTTGCCGCCGCGGCTTTCTTTCCCCGCCTGCCGACGGGGACGAGGACGCGTCCCTGCCGGAGCGATATGCCAGCTTTGGGACGCTTCTCACTTTTTTAATCAACGGCCTTTTTGGCCTGAGCAAATGCTTTCCGAATGGAATTCCTGACAAGGATCTGGAATTTTTGGCGACATTTGTGGAAAGCGGCATACACGCCATCACGCATCTTCAATTGCCTGACTGATAGCCTCCGCCAGCTTTTCCATGCCCTCTATCGTGGCCTTGTCGCTAAAGGAAACCATCGCCCGCGGCGGCATCGCCATTCCCGCGGCCACGCTGTCCACCGGATTGTCACAAGCGCCCCTTCGAACGAAGCCAGCATGAGCCGCCCCGTCCAGGCCAATAAAAACACAATTCCAACAACTTGACCAACAAAACGACCGCAGTCGTGGATCTTCCCCACGACGCCACGATTGGCACGAAACGTACCACTGACGATCATACCTATTTTCTAAATGTAGGCTTTCACGGCAGCCACTGCATTTACCAGAAGACGCTTTTCATTCCCGAGGAATATCGCGCCATGGCCTTGTATCTGGAATTCGAAGGGATTTACCGGGATTTCACCGTGACCCTAAACGGACACGAATTGTTGAATGAATCCTTTGGCTACATCCCTTATGCCGTGCGAATCGAAGATTTCGTTCTTTACGGAAAAGACAATGTACTCAAGGTCGAAATCGACACCCCGTTTGACAACCACAACCGCTGGTATGCCGGCACCGGCATTTATCAGGACGTGTATCTGCATGTCGCGCCTAAAGAACACATCCGGCTGCACGGCGTGCGCGTCACCACGATCTCGCACGAGCAGCCGCGCGTCCTCGTGGAAACCGCCGTTGCCATCGGAAGTACCATTCTTCCAGGCGCAGATTCTTCCACGGAAACGGGACGTCTGGCAGCGGCAGCGACAGCGAAGGATACCGACACACAAATTCACATTGAAATTCTGGACGGGGACAAAGTGGTCGCAACCGCCGATGGGACAAGAGCCGAACTGGAAATCCCGGACGCGAAGCTGTGGGATGCGGCGCACCCGTACCTTTACACCGCCCGCGTCACATTGACAAAGGACGGACACCCCTTGGATACCGCCATGCAGACCTTCGGAATCCGCACCCTGGCGTGGAACGCCGAGCAAGGCTTTCTTGTCAACGGGGTGCGCACGTTGTTAAAGGGCGGATGCATTCACAATGACAACGGCGTGATTGGCATGGTGGCAAACCGGGTCACGGAAGAGCGGCGCGTGAAAAATCTAAAGGCAAGCGGGTTCAACGCCCTAAGAAGCGCCCACCACCCGATGAGTCCCGCCCTCTTGGAAATGTGTGACAAATACGGCATGTACGTGATGGACGAGTCCTTTGACACCTGGTACCGTATGAAACAAATCAACGGCTTCCACCTGCGGTTCATGGAATTTTACGAGGACATCACCGCCCGCATGGTACGCAAGGATTATAACCACCCTTGCGTCATCATGTATTCCATCGGCAACGAAATTAACGAAATCGGTTCCCTCAAAGGCGTCCGCGTCGCCAGACAGATGATGGAAATCATACGTTCACTGGACGCCACGCGCCCGCTGACGCTTTGCCCAAGCATGAAAATGGCCCGCAACTTTCTGGCCGACACCCCTTATGCGGAAATGGACGAGGACGAATACATGGCCCAGGGAGCTGAATATGAAAGGAAAGATGCAGACCATTATGTCTGGCTCTATACGAAGGCCATTTCCAACATTCCCGGCAGCGCGGCCGACCCCTACCCGAAATGGGTGCAGGAAGCCGACGAGGCGGCCACGTTTCCTCTGTACAAGGACTTGGAGATTGCCGGATATAATTACTATTCGGACAAATTCGACGACCTGCACGCCCTGCATCCAGAGCGGGTGTTGTTGGGAACCGAGACTCGCGGACATTTGATTTATGATAATTGGAATTATATCAAAAAGCATCCCTATGCCATCGGCGACTTCATCTGGACCTTGCAGGACCATATCGGCGAAGCCAATGTAAGCGGAAGGCATTATGAAAACGAGGAAGTCTTGGAGGATGCCGCTTCTTTCTGTAAGGGTCGCGGTTATCCTTGGCTTCTAAACGACGGCGGCGTGGTAGACTTACTCGGCCACACGCTTCCCGCCATTCACAAATTCCGTCTCTGCTGGGAGGAGGAACACGGGATTTATCTTGCCAGCCAGCCGCCCGTCCATGACGGCGTCGCCGCGACCTACGGCTGCTATAAATGGACCGACACGATTGACAGTTGGAGTTATGACGGCCATGCCGGACGACCCACTTTCGTGGATGTCTATTCCGACGCGGCAGAGGTGGAAGTGCTAATTAACGGGAAGTCTTTGGGCAGAAAGACGCCGGTGGAATTTTTCGCCAAGTTCCCTTGTACTTACGAGCCGGGCGAACTGACGGGCATCGGCTTCAATGAAGCCGGAGAAGAGATATACCGCGCGACGCTTCATAGCGCCGGAAGTGAAACCCGCGTCCGCATCATGCCGGACAAAACCGTCCTGAAAGCGGACACGCAGGATTTCTGCTTCCTCAACATTGATATCACGGATGAAAACGGCACGATTAAGGCTTTGCCGGAACGCGAATTGACTATCACGGTGGAGGGAGCCGCCACCCTGCAGGGCTTTGGAAGTGCCGAGTGCGTGACCGCTGAAAACTATTGCGACAACGTGCACACCACCTGCAACGGCCGCGCGCTGGCGGTACTGCGAAGCGCAAACGCCCCCGGGGATGTCACCGTGACCGTCGGCTGTGACGGACTGCCCGAAGCAATCGTGCACCTGACGGCCAAAGCATAATAAAACGTTTCACGTCCGCTTTCTCCCCATCTTCATAATATATTCCGTCGTACCTTCCTCCAAACATCGCTTACCCGTGGGTTCAAACCCATGGCTTCGATAAAAGCGGACGGCCTTGTCATTTTTCTCCAAAACCCACAAGGTATCCGCTCCCCGTTCAGAAACGGCAAATTCCAACAACACCCCGCCGACCCCTTGGCTTTGGAAGAACGGCTCCACATACAGTTCTTTCACTTCCTTCCCGGACAAGCAAAGGATACCTTTTACGAACGCGTCGTCATAAACCCAGTACCCATCCAGCTTGTCCGGCGCGGACAGCAATTCTTCCACCAGCGGCAACACCTGCATTTCCCCAAATGAAACCTGGTCATTTTGAAAAATGGGGCGATACTGCGTTCTCTTCGTGAAAATAAGGATTTCCGCGATTCGCGAAACATCACTTGGAACAGCCTTTCTAACATACTTCATGGCAATTTTCCTCCGCATAAAGGATACGCTTTCACAACGATATTTCTAATTAAGTATATCAAATAAGCTTGTTCTTAACAATCAAAAGTTTTCAAAAGACAATTTTCGTCCATCCGCCAGATAATCACCTTCCTCCGACCATACGGTTCCCATAATATACCATGCTCCATTCATTTTTACAAACTGGTTTGCATACTGCACATTCTGGCACAAATCCGGGCAGTCATTCGGAAGCAGGTTAAAATCCGGTACAAAATGATATGGCCCCCATATCGAATCGGAAACCATGTAATAGCTTGTCTGACGTAGTTTTTCGCCGTACTTTTCTATCATCCAATCCGCGAACAAATCATGAAAGCATGAAAACAGCAAGACATATTTCCCCCCTATGTAATAAATCTGCGGGCACTCCAACTCCTGACAAATCGGCTCGACCTGCACCTCCCCAATCACCCTCCACGCTTTCATATTCACGCTCCGGCAAATGGCGACCGTCCCGCAGGCATCTGCCAAAGCCGTCTTGCTGGTCGCGCAAACCAGTGCATATATATTTCCATCATGCCGTATCAACTTGGCGTCCCGCCAGTGGCAAAATTTTCGAAGTCCCCGCCCCAGCGGGGCGACCACCTGCGTATCTGGCAATATCACCGGATTTTGCGGCAGTTTTTCCCAATGATACAAGTCATCCGAGACGGCGATTCCGATTTTTCCGTCATACGAATTCCACCGCCCCGTATAACTCATCCAAAAACGACCTTTCCATTCTATTACCGACCCCGTAGACAAACATTTTTCATCCCATTCGCCCGCCCTTCCTTTAGACAACACGATACCATGCCGCTCCCAATGTACCAAATCCTTGCTGGTCGCATGGGCTATGTCCCAGGCGGTATGCCGCTCCTCCGACATCGGACATGTCAAATAAAAGCAATGGCAAATATCATTTTTCACAAAATACCACGAATCTCCGATATGGTTTTCCTCATGTCTCAACATATTTTCACCCGCTTCTTTCTCGAATGCTAACACCGCTTTTCTCGTGCAGGCACCCATGCACTTTCCAATGCCTATTTTTCTACTCAAACATCAACGCCACTTTCAGTGCCCGCTTTTCCTGAATTGCGGCAAATCCCGCTTCATATTCCTCAATTGGAAGCCTATGGGTTATGAGTTCGTCCGTTTTGATTTTTCCTGACAAAATTCCTTCTGAAATCACGTCATGCGTTAACATTTCACATTCCTCAATCGGCCACTGCACGAACTGTAAAGAAAAATTACGCATATCCTTCAAGTCCAACTGCAGGTTCGAACCCGTTCCCAAACCGTACACCACGATTTTACCGTCCGCCGCGACAAAATCCATGCCTTGTCCAATGGTATCCGTACTTCCAATCGTGTCCAGGTAAATCGTGACACGTCCACCGTAGGTCTCTTTCAACCTTGCCTTTTCCATTGCGTCCTTATTCCAAAACACGTCAATGGCTCCCAATCTTTCCGCCACTTCCAAACTGCCCTTTCGGTTTCCCAACATCGCAACATTTTCTATTCCCAGTAGTTTTAAATTACTCAGAAAACATAACCCTACGGGACCGTCCCCTACAATCAGCACGACTTCCTCATTCCGTATCCCAATCCGTTTGATTGCACTGCAGGTTTCTTTCAACGTAATCATAAGCGATGCCTGTTCGGGCGTAATCCTTTCTGAAACCACTTGTTGCGTCAACCCGCTTTTATTTTCCAGTCCGTCCCGCCGCATGGCCCTAGTGTCAATGACAACGCCATACTCCGCAAATCCGCCCCACGCACTGTAATATTTTTCATTGTCCAAAAGACTTGCGCGAATCACCCGATCCCCGATTTTATAGGTAGTTACTTTGTCGCCCACGGCCACGACGCGTCCCGCGCTTTCATGCCCCAGCATCAATGGAAAATTAGGTGCTTCCGGTAATTCCCCCCTTATGATTTCCATATCGGTTCCATTACAAATCATACAGCATTCCATCTTTACCAACGCCTCATATGCGCCTATCTCCGGCATCGGAATGTCCGAGACAAGCTCTATTTTTTTATCTGACGTGACAACAAGGCCTTTCATCTTTCCATCCACCTCCATCTTCTTATAGCGCCGCTTCTCGACGACCATCCCCCTAGCGTCCTCCCACGGCCTGCCATCTATTCTTGGCAGTTCAATATTACGACATGTTCTCCCCCAAGCCCCCAGGGAATCCATTCACAAGGAACGTCATCCAAAAGCATCTCGGAATGTCCGCTTGTTTCCTGTGTGTAGACGGCAAGCGTCATCTGACAATATCGCAGGTTCTTGATATGTATTCCTTTCAGTTCTTTTGGAATGCATGGCTTGAACAAAATTCCCCGTTCCTCCAGCTTCAGTCCAAACACTCCGTATAACAGTATGGAAATATATCCCATCGCGTGCCACGTCTGTCCCGGCCACCGCCAATTCACCCCCGTGTCCGTGTCCAACACCTCGTAAAACGTTTTCTGAAACACCGCGTTTCGAACCTGCTGTGCAATCAGCTTCATCAAGAGCGCGCGATTTCCATTTGCCGCGGCACACTGTGCATACCCCGTATAATATACCGGCCACGCCGCATGCGTGACGTGGCTCTTCTCTTTGCGTCCCGGCATCAGTGGGATTCCGTATTCCGTGAGAATTTCCTTCTCCAGTACCTTTAAAATCTGTTTTTTCCGTGTCTCTTCCGCCACCCCGAATCGTTCCAGAACCGCCGCCTCCTGGCCGCAGCTTTCCCATGTCCCCTCTAAAAAAGCCCGGCTCCCGACCGGTCCCGAGGTGTAATATTGATATCGGAAATTCCAATATTGCTTTCGAATCATTTGAAGCAGCGTCCGATGCCTTTCCCCATATTGAATCGCCTCACTTTGAGCCCCCTTTTCCATTGCTCCAAACATCCCTGCAAATTTTGCGGCCACCCGATACGCCTCCATAAAATAAATTTCCGTACTAAGCGCGTACCCGCCCGCCTCCGTATCCGCAAACGCGTCGTTTGCCGAGTTATACTCCGCATGCATCAGCCCCCGTTCCGTATCAAAATAAGATTCCGCTTCCCGCATTTGCTCTTGTATACGCGGCCACATGCCACGAACGGTTTCAAT
Source organism: Lachnospiraceae bacterium (assembly GCA_910574865.1). Lineage (GTDB taxonomy): Bacteria > Bacillota > Clostridia > Lachnospirales > Lachnospiraceae > Schaedlerella. The sequence goes on from CAJTDN010000002.1 coordinate 428,154, forward strand.
ATCGTGTGTCGCAAGGTAATACTCCCAGCTGCTTATGACGGGTGCCGCAATCCCATCCACCGCATTGTCCTTTCCGTTCTTCATAATATATTGTAGGGTTTTCTTAGAAACCTCCGGCTCCCAAAACACGCCGCCCCTCAAAAAAATCTGCATGGTGTCCCGCCTCCATACTCCAAAACCCATGCTTTCCCCTTGAAACGCCCCGGCCGACCACATGCCCTTCTCTCCTGGTAAGGCAAATTTAGAAGAGCAGGCATCCGCCAATACGTCCAAGGCTACATGGTAAGCCGCATCCACGGACGGGATTCCCGTCGTGATTTCCGGAAACCGCATTTGCCGTTTCCCGCGCCAAACATTTTCATGATTTAAAATCCTCGTCATGTCCCCCATCGGGGTGTGTCTCCATTCAAATTCCTCCATCACGCGCGGCGGAGAACAAATCGTATAAGCATCCAAAACATACGCGTCCGGCTTTCCATAGGCGTTATCCGACAGCCGATTCTTTCGGATACAATAATTGGTACTCTGATATACCATCTCGCCGCCCCTGTCCATCCCTTTGTCCACCGGCAGTCGTCGTTCTATTTCCGCTTCCACCTCTTTGGGATATTTAGACGCGCGCAGGCCATACACCGTGAGACAAATTAAAAATCCATTCTTCTCCCCCTCAAAGGAGCCCGCCAGGCCACTCCGTGCGGCCACTGAAACGTGCCCCTCCGCCTCCTGCTTTTGCGTCCGCTTCCCGCAATAGTCCCCTGACGGAAGCCATGCCTTGAATCCTTTCGCGTCCAAATATATGTGTATTTTAATAATGCCATCGTGATGCTCCAAAAAAACCGGCTCTTCCTCCCCAACCGTCAGCATACTTGAAATGGCATCCCAGACAACGCGCTCTCCTAAAATAGAGCATTCTATCTGTCGCGCACATCCCGCGTCCACCACGAGCTCTACTTCGTAACGATTCGTCTCCCGCTGAAATTGCTCCTTTGGCACGCGGACAATTTCAATATCCGGCCAGGTTGCCGGTCTGATTTCAAACGGCAGGAAAATTTCAAAGGGCCGTTCCAATGACCGATACCTCCACTGTCGCTTCCAAACTCGATATTTTTCCGTTTGTCCCCCATCAAAATCGCACTCCGCCCTCCACTCCGGGTTATTTTTTTCGTTCTTTTCCATCAAAGTTTCCCCTTGCCTTCCATTTCCATGCATCCCTTAATTCCACTCCACGCACACGCCCGTCCTTCTAAATTCTTCCAACATCCATTCCTGCCGCTTCATATCCGGTTTCTCAAACCGAGACATATCAAGCCCCAAGGAACGATATTTGGATTCTCCTAACGTATGGTACGTCAACAACTGAATTTTTTTCAGGTGCCCTCCCATCCCGCCAAGTATTTTTAACATCGCCCCGACTTCCTCTTTCGTATCATTTACTCCATGAACGACCGGGATTCGAATCCAACAGTCGGCAACATGCGTAAGCCGTTTTAGATTCTCACAAATTCGATCATTCGGCATGCCCACATACTTTTTATGCGTGTCTGAAAGCCCCGCCTTCATGTCCACTAAAAACAAATCCGTGACCGGAAGTACTCCCTCTATTTTGTCCCAAGGAAGATGCAGGGCCGTATCAACACATACATGAATCCCTCCCGTCTTCATTTTAGATGCGAGACAAAACACCTGCCGCGCTTGTAAAAGGCACTCTCCGCCGGAAAACGTCACCCCGCCAAAGCCAGGAAAGTTTTCCTTGTCCCGCATACATTCTTTTTCAATCTCGGAAAGTGCAACATGTCTTCCATACAATTCCAGTGCGTTGGCCGGACAAGCCTCCACGCATCGTCCGCAGGCAAGGCACCCCTCTCGTATCCACTCGTGCCGCCCGGCCTCCTTGTCACGGAATGACTCTATTTTGCCGTAATTCGTCACTTCTATTTCTTGTAACGTTTTTTTTATCTTGTGGAGTTGCGTTGGGCAAACCTCTCCGCACGTGCCGCAGCCTATGCAACGCCCCGCGTCAAACCCAACCTGCCCTTTCAGGGAAACCGTCTCCGGATTATGGCACCATGCACAATGGAGATTGCATCCTTTAAAAAATACCGTCGTCCGTATCCCCGGGCCGTCATGCAGGGAGAAATGTTGAATATTCGTTATAAATGCGGTTTCAGCCATTCCGCATGGTTCGCTCGATAACTTCATCTTGTAATTCCTCACTTAATGAAACAAATGGCGCGCTATACCCGCACACGCGTACAATAAGATTCCTATGACTGTCCGGATCTTTTTTCGCCTGCAGCAATGTTTCCTTGTCCACCACGTTAAAATCCAGGGCATTTCCGCCACAATGTACAAACGCCTCCAAAATCTTCACGAAAACATCCGTCTCGACGGCATTTTTGCTAATCGGCATCTCCAAATAAGATACGGCACAGCCCGGATAATCCTTAAAATCAATGGAACGCAGGGACTGCATCAAGGTGGAAGCGTCAATTTCCTTCGTGCTTTCCATCGGATTGCATCCTCGGGAAATCCTCTGCCCGGCATGTCGGCCGTCCGCCGTGGCCCATGTATGTTCCTTCAACACGTCATAGAAAAAGAACGCAAATAGCGACGCTTCAAAATAACCGCCCCGGGCGTTTGGCATGCCGGAACCATGTATTGCCAAATCGTGGAACACCCGCCCGGCAAAGCTTGCCATTTCCTCGTCATCCTGCCCATACTTGGGCACTTTGTTCTGCAGATACAACCGCCACGCCTCCTGCCCGGCAAAATCCGTTTTGAGCAATTCTTTCATCTGCGCCATCGTCAGCTTTCGCTCTTCATATACCACTTTCCGAATCGCATATAACGAATCTATGAAGGTGCCGATTCCGGTAAGGGAAAAACTGGTCGAATTATAACGCGCCCCGCCCCTCGTCACGTCCATTTTCTTGTCTATACAAGCCTGCATGGTCGCGGAAAACAACGGCATCGGATTGATTTCGGCCCAAATCTGCTCAAATCTGTTATAATGCCCGGCACATGCAAATAAAAATTGAGAAACATTGTAAATTACGTTTTCATAAAACCCTTCGAACGTATCCGCCTTGTCCGGCCTTTTTAGCACGATTTGCTCCCGACTCCAAAAATCCAGCTCTTCCGGGAACAGCATGCCGCTTAATATTTGTGGAAGGTTCAGATACAGAAACGCCCGTGAATTACATTCATTGGACAAAACGGGTTCCTGGCATCCTCCGGCCAAATAAAGGCGGCAGTCCGCCAACTCTTTTCCGGCCCTATGGTGTGCCTCAATCAACACGTCGTCATTCAGAATCGACAATGCATTTCTGCCCAACGCCGCTATCTGCGCCACCATTCTTTTATACGCCTCCGGATGGACGGCAGAAATGCGTACTTCCAACTTTGGACTCGATGTCTCGTACTTGATAAATGAATTTAAAATCAAGCGTGTCACTTCATTGAAAATGACATTCCCGTCCGCGTCACACCCGCCGATTACAAGGGATGCATTTGTTCCGCTTGTTTCCGCAGTATGGCTCCACCTCGCATCCGTAATCAAAATAAGACAATCTATCAGGTTTTGTGCCTCTTCCTTCGTGAGCGCGCCCTCCTTGACATCCTTTTCATAAAACGGATACAAAATCCGGTCGTAATGCCCCATCACCGCAAACCCGCTTCCTTCCATCGACGTGCACAACTCGCGTGTAAACCAAACAGAGCACAGTGCCTCGTAAAATGTCCCGGCCGGGTAACGCGGAACTCGTTTCGCCGTGTCCCGGATTCTTTCAAGTTGCTCGCGCACGGCCGCATCCGTTTCACCTTCCAACATTTTCTCTGATTCTTTTGAAAACCGTTCTCCCAGAAGAATCGCCGCGTCACATGCCGCCAACGCCGCCTCCAAAAATTCCCGCTCTCCTGAATTTTTCTCTTTCTCATGCCCCGCTTGCACGGTTTCTTCCAGTTTTTCCGCAATTTCGTCACGAATGCTTTGAAATCCCCGGTGCATGACCGCCTCGACATCTGCATAATGATGTGAATAATCCACCATCATCTCGGCAAAAATCAAGTCTTTTTCCACGTAGGGCGCGCGCCAGTCATCAAATTCCTTTACCGGATAATGGGTCTTGGAAGTCCAACATCCCAATCCCGGTATTGGCGGAAATGCCCCTGCCACTGAATTGCGTTCCCGTCCCGTAATAATTTCCGAATAGAATGGACAATACCGAAATACTTTGACCTCGCACTTCCGTGAAACAACCTCATATGTCCACTTCTTCTGCACCATGGCAGACACTCCGCCCGACTGGCGATACCGTTCATCCAGTTCCGCTTCCAACGCGGACACGTCCGCCGGATAGGTTCGGTAAAACTCCTCACTCTCCACCCTGAATTTCTGTTCGTCAAATACAAACGCCATCAAAGACACCTCGCTTTCTTTTTCCTTTAGCGTCCGCCCATTCCCGTCAGGGCAATTCCTTGTACCAGGCCTTTCTGGAATATGACATAAAAGATAACGCCCGGCAGGATGCTGATCGTCGTCGCCGCCATCAATGCCGACCAGTCCGTTCCATATTGCCCGCTAAACATATAAAGCCCCAAAGGAAGTGTTTTATATGTGTCCGTCGAAGTCACGATTAACGGCCAGAAAAAGGATTTCCATGAATTTACAAACGTAAAGATTGCCAGAGAGGCCAGCCCGGGCTTGGACATCGGCAGGATGATCCTTGTGAATATGCCGAATCTGCTACATCCGTCAATTTTGGCCGCCTCTTCAATCTCCACCGGAATGGAAAGGAAAAACTGTCTCAGCATAAAGACTCCGAATGCCGTAAACGCGGGCGGGATGATTAATGCGGAATAGGAATTGTGCCACCCCAGTATCCTAAGAATCATATACAGCGGGATAATCGTCACTTGTAAGGGCACCATCAGTGTCGCGAGATAGGCAAAAAACAATTTGTCCCTACCTCTAAATTTCAACCGTGCAAAAGCATAGGCGGCCATCGCCGACGTCACCACCGTCACCACCGTCGTCGCCACTCCTACAAAAATCGAATTAAACAAATACCGCCCAAACGGAAATGCATTCCATGCCCTCGCATAATTTTCTACCGCGAAATAACTGCCAAACAGCGCCGCCGTATTCTGAAGCACCTCCTCCTTCGGCTTTAAAGAAGTAGAAAGCATATAAACAAGCGGTATCAGGAAAAGGATTGTGACCAAAGTTATCAGCACGATTGACAATACTTGTTTTTTTCGTCTCATGTTCATCCCCTCCCTAACTTTCGTAATTTACAAAACGTTTTTGCTGTTTCATCAGAAACGCGGTCACGATTAAAACACAGAAAAACAACACCCACGCGATTGCCGACGCATATCCAAGACGCTGGTACTTGAACGCATTGTTATATAGATAAAGAACCAACGTATTCGTCTCATTATTCGGGCCCCCCATCGTGGAAACGAAAGTCTGGTCAAATACCTGAAACGAACTAATCACGGTCATCACGACGGCAAAAAATATGGACGGAGACATGCACGGCAGTGTCACACGAAAGAATGTCTGCACGGCGTTCGCCCCATCAATTTTGGCCGCCTCCTGCACGGACTGCGAAACTCCGAGAAGTCCCGATATGAATATGACCATGTTATACCCAAATCCCTGCCACACGCTGACAATCGCGACTGCAATCATGGCGGTCGCGGTACTGCCAAACCAGTTTGGTGCCTCTCCTCCAAAGAAGCGGATCACGGAATTTACCAGACCACCGTCGCTTAAAATCCATTTAAAAATCATGGTGGAGGACACGATACCAATCATCATTGGAAGGAAAAATGCCGAACGGAAAAATTCATTTGCCTTTTTCAGGCTGGTAATCCACACCGCCATCCCCATGGCAATCAATACGTTAAAGGCAACATAGGCCGCCACGTAGACCAACGTGTTTTTCATGATTTTCCAAAACAACACGTCCTCGGTAAACAATTTCACGAAATTGGCCGCCCCGACAAACGCGCGCTCCCCCGTCAACGGCCAGTCATACAAGCTCATCACCAATGAAAATATCATCGGAACCATTGTAAATATCAAGAATCCAATCAGATTCGGAGCCAGAAATACAAGTGCCACTCCGAAATCACTTTTGCTTTTTCTTTTAGAACCGGACTTTTTTCCCGGTACGCTCATGCACAAGCACCTCCTTCATCGAGCGGGCGGGGGATTCACGAATCCCTCCGCCCCCCACCGCAAACATGTCATTTCAACAATGCATCCACCTGGGCTTGTATGTCCTTCGCCGCCTCTTTTGCGGCAGCCTCCCCGGAAAACACCGCGTCCATGCCGGAATTCAAAATCGTGCTCACCTCGGAAAAATTCTCCGTTACATGGTAGGGAATTCCAATGTCAAGAGATGCCTTGATTGCCTCTTCCAAGCCGTCCTGTTCTGACATCGCCTCATAATAGTAATCACGGACAGATTCTCTGGAGGGCAGCGCGCGACCGTTTTCCGCCAAAATCTGCTGCGCCGCCGGCCCCGTCAAACTCTGCAGTGCCAGATAAGCCTCCTTTGGGTGCTTGGTCGTGTTGCTCACCGCCAGTCCGGAACCATTGATTGTCGTCACATGCCGTTGTGCCGCCGGAACAATCGTGTAACCGACATTGAAATCACAATAATTGATTACATTGGGAACGCACCACGGCCCATCAATCAACATTCCGATATTCCCCGCCTCAAACTGCTCCCAGTTCCAAACCGTATTGGCCGTATCCGCAATCTTTGGCGCATACCCCTGCACATTAATCAAATCCGCCAGTGTCTGCAACGCGTCCGTCGTCTCTTTATCAGTGATTTCAAACGTTCCTTTCTCATCAATAATCTCTCCGCCCAGTGATAAAACTTGTGGAATATAATAATCGCAGCTAGAGCAGAAAACGGTTCCATAGTTCCCATCAACAGACAATTTTTCACAGATTTCCATGAATTCTTCCCAATCTGTTTCTTCGTCCGGATATTCTACCTTGTACTTGTCAAAGAGATCCTTATTATAATACATGACATATGGGCCAAAGTCATAAGGAAAAGCATAAACCTCATCGTCAAACGTAAAGCAGTCCAAAATTCCCGAATAAAAATCACCCACGTTCACTTTTTCATCGTCCTTGATGTATTCTCCCAGTGGAAGCATGGAATCTTTGTAATCCGACGCCCGTGAAAAATGCATGTACATCAAGTCCGGCGCGTTCCCGCTTGCCAGTTCAACCGGAAGCTTCGTCCAATAACTCGTCCAATCCGTGTTTTCAATCGTAATTTTAATATTCGGGTATTCTTTTGTCACATTGTCGGCAAGCTGCTGCCAGATTGCAGCTTCCGCCTCGCTCTCGCACTTGTTTAACCAACGCAGTTCCACGATATCCTCTTCGCCGTCAACCTGCCGCGTCCCGTCCGTACCCGTCCCGTCCGCCTTTGCGTCATCACCCGAGCTTCCACATGCGGCCAACGACAGCATCATCAGCATCGCCATGACAAATGCCATTATCTTTCTTGTTTTCATCTTTCTTCCTCCATATATTTTCCGGTAGTACCAAGAACTACCTGTTTTCTGCCGCGTCCCTCTCTTCTTAACGTCAGAGAAGTCCGCCTTTATCAGGGAGCATAATCTTATACTCCCAATTTCTACGTTCCATCCACCTTTGTATGTCAACCGGTTGTCATATCGTGGTACACTTATCATATCAGCCATTTTAATTTATGTCAACCGGTTTTTATATTGCATATTAAACAAATATTACTCTCTTTTTTTGTTTCATTTTAACATATTTCCTTTCTTTTTCTAATTTTCACTTGACAATCACCATATTTTCTGTCATCATTTACTTTATATGTGAAATCGGTTGACACCACTTTACATGTCCATTATAATGATAAATAGAAATACAAAATTTCCCTTCGGCGACGCTCTGTTTTGATCGTTGCTCATGGGATAAAAAATGTGAGGTTTTCATCATGTCAAATATTAAAGATGTTGCTGCTCTTGCCAATGTTTCCGTCACGACGGTTTCCCGTGTTTTAAATAAGCGCGGATATATTTCCCAGGAAACATATCAAAAAGTATACGATGCCATGAAGCAACTTGATTATCAACCAAACCAGCTTGCACGTAACTTATATAGCCAGAGAACTTATTTTATCGGCCTTCTCGTCCCCGACATCTCCCATCCCTTTTTTGCGGAGATGGCGCATCGAATCGAGACGCTTCTTTTTGACCATGGCTACAAGGTTATTCTTTGTAACACGCAAAAAAATGATACCCGCGAGCAAGATTATCTAAACATGCTTCGGCAAAACAAAGTGGACGGAGCCATCGTCGGTACCCATATGCTCGAGGTTTCTGATTACGAAAAGCTCACCCTGCCCGTCGTCGGCATGGACGTGTTTCTCGGCGACTCGATTCCCACGGTTTGTGCCAACCATATCCGCGGCGGCAAGTTGGCCGCAAAGCCGTTTATCGAAGGCGGCGTACATACCGTTTTGCAAATAAAGGGAAATCACGATATCAAATGTCCTGCCTGGGCAAGGCATTCCGTATTTGTTTCGGAATTGCATGAAAATAGTATCCGTTGTATTGACTATGAACTCAAAGAAGAAGAGTTTATTCGCTCCGGGTATTATGGCATCATTCAGAAATTGGTAGAACGGCATCCGGAAATTGACGGTTTTTTTTCGACTGACACGGTCGCCGTAAACGCCTTAAAATATTTTTTAGAACATGGGAAGAAAATCCCCGAAGACGTAATCGTGGTTGGCTATGACGGAATCGATGCCGCCAAGACTTCTTATCCGTCCCTTTCCTACGTCGAACAACCTTTTGACAAGCTGTCAGAAGTAATTGTGGATATCTTGCTTAGGAAAATAAATGGTGAGAATATCACGGAAAATACTACCGTGGAAGACATACGCTTTGTCGAAGGAAATTCCACCCGCAAATGACCTTTCGTTACGATTCACGCCGCCCCGTGGCGGAGTGGATTGTAACCGCTTACTTCCCTGATTCACAAAAATGGGAAGCCGACTTCAAAACCAGAAAGGAGATTGAACCATGACTTGTTTTACATGCAAAGGAAACAAGCAAAAATCTATCACCTCGTTCATGACGGAATACGACGGGTGCTATATCATCATCAAGAACGTCCCCTGCTCCAAGTGCTCGCAGTGCGGAGAGGAATAGTTTTCAGCGTCATTTTCAATCGGCGTACGTCCTTGTACGCCTCATTCATCTTCCTTGAAAACCCTTGAAATCCCTATGGGTGAGGTCGTAGAGTCGTGAAGAGGCATATCTCCCCTCTTTCAAGGCACTTAAGCGACGCGTACAAGGACGTACGCGGAGTGAAAGTAACGATGAAAGAGGGGAGATATGTCCTTCATCGACCATGTTGCCTTCTGTACACCGACGCTAGCATGGCAAAAAGAAAGAAGTATCCAAAATTACCGAACGGATACGGGCAAATTAGATTTTTGGGAAAGGGACGGCGCAACCCTTACGGGGTCTACCCGCCCGCCACGGAGGTGGATGACATCGGCCGGCCGAAAACGCCAAAGGCCTTGTGCTACGTCCCTGACTGGCTGACCGGCTTCGCGGTGCTGACATCTTACCGCGCCGGGACTTACCAGGCGGGGGACGAGCGGTCCCTGCAGGTCAGGCCGGGCGAGTCCGCAGATTTGAACAGTATGGTTCAGAGGCTCTTGTCAGACTACAACCAGTCCCAGGGAATCGCGAAGGAAGGTGAAGAAGAACGCGGGAAAACTTTCAAAGAAGTGTTTGAGTTATATTACGAGAAAAAACATAAAGCACCATATGGACATTCTGGAAAAAAGAAAGCCACGGAAAGAAACATATCACGAACGGGGTATATGGACACCGAACGCTGGATGATTTGCGCGCGGAGATTGAAAAGATTCCAAGTCCGCATTTATGAGGCAGTTTCAAGTTTGTTGCAAACTTGTTTTTTTCATTTTTGATTCAAACAGATTTGAATCAACTCTATTTAAATCAAAATAAGGATGCCAAATCTCAAGAACAGTGTCAAGCATTTTCCCATAAAAAGGATGGCAAACGCCATCCTTTGAAAAACACCCTAGTGTAGTTCACACTAATTACCCGTATGTTTTGCGCAGAATAAATTTTCATCCACAAGGCGGAAGAATGAGGCGTAGCGGTGGCTACGTCGAATGATGACAACGTAGCAGATGAAAATTTAGGCAAGAGAAACGTGCGCTTAATTAGTGCGGACTATACTAGAACCGATACGTCCCGGCTTCCGCCTCCGTGGCAACGCCGTCAATGATAATCGTCGCCGTCGTATTTCCCGGCACCACGATTTCATAATGAAGACCCTCGTCTTCCTTCGTCCAGCTCACTTTCACCTCCCCATAAATACTGTTATAACTTCCTTTTGCATGGGTCAAGGTTCCACCCGGAATTGGCGCGATGGTAAAGTGACGTTTTGCGTCCACCTTGATTCCCAGTATCGTGTCATACATCCACTCGCACACCGCCCCCGGCGAATAATGGTTGCGGCTGGCCTTTCCTTCCCAGTCCTCCCAGACCGTGGTCGCCCCCGCGTTCACCTCAAAGAGCCAGCTCGGGGCCGCCTCGTTTTCCAGCATTTTGTACGCCAGGTCCACACGTCCGTTTTCCGTCAGCATCTTCAGCACGAACGGCGTGGACAAAAACCCGGTTCCGATACAAAATCCCCGGTTTTCAACCGCCGCAAACAACCGCTCGGCCACCGCCCGCCTTTGTTCTTCCGGTACGCAGCCAAGCGCCAACGGCCGAACCAGCTTGGCCTGGCGGTCGGTGTCCGGAACCGGATTCAGGAAATTATTTGCATAGGCCTTCTTAGACCCTTTTGCATATTCCGCAAACAGTCTTTCGTCTTCTTTTCTACCCAGGATTTTGGCAATCTCGGCCATCGTTTCCATGGTCAGGTGGAAATACGCCGTCGCTTCCTCGACACGCGTAAATTTCCCTGCGGACGAAGCATTAATCTTTTCCATGAATTCTTCCGGCTCCAGCCATTCCCCGAGATGGAAGCCCTTTTCATAGACATACTTGTTATACGGATCGGCCTTTGCCGCCTTTTTATCCTTGTGCCCCGTCAGGGAAATGATATGTTTCGCGTACTTTTCCATCATCGGATAATAATCTCTTAGAATCTGCTCGTCCCCGTATTTCAGATAATACCGATATGGAACCAGGTAAATGACGTCGGTCCAACCGACGGACGTCCCCGTCGTGTCATACATCGTCGCGCCCCTGCTAAACGGCATGACGGCCGGTATCATTCCCTTTTTATCCTGCGCGTCCTCCACGTCATGAAGCCATTTGCGGAAGAAAGAAGCCGTGTTCATCATATAGGAACCCGCGTTGAAAAACACCTGCGCGTCCCCCGTCCATCCAAGGCGCTCCCTTGTCGGGCAATCCGTCGGCACGTCCAGGTAATTTCCCTTCATGCTCCACACCGTGTTCTTATAAAACTGGTTTACCTTTTCATTGGAACAAGAAAACGTCCCTGTCTGCTCCATGTCGGAATACACCGCCACCGCCTTAAAATCGGCCGGATTCACCTCCACGCTTTCCGATTCTATCAATATATACTGAAAACCGAAAACGGCGAACTTCGTCGTGTATTCATCCTTTTTTCCGTTACATGTATAAGTAATCTGCTGCAGCGGCGTCAGCCTGATTTCCTTTGTAATCTTTTCGCTCATGTCGCTGATGACGAAAATTTCCCCAATGGCCCCCACGTCCTTCGCCGGCGCCTTGACCTGAAAATTCTTCTGCGTGAACTCCCCGTTTTCGTCCAGAATTTCACCTAGTCTGATACGAAGCTCATCCCCTTCTTTTCCCTTCACCTTGAAGGAAAGGAAGCCCCCCACGTTCTGCCCGAAATCCAAAACCGTTTTTCCTGACGGCGTCTTTATCATCGTCGCCGAAAACGCTTCCTTCGCCTTCGGATACACATTATTGCCGGATACGAGTTTCCCCGTCGGCAATTTCTTGCAAAGCCTGGACGTCGAACCATAAGACGGCGCCTTTCTCGCGTCAACCACCTCGCCGTCCTTCAAATCGGCAAAACGAATCGGGCCGTCATTTGACCAGCGCGTGTTCTCGCTGCTCATGACAACCTGGGAATCACTGTTTTCATAATCAATCACCAACTGGAACAACAATTTTGTCTCCTTGCCGTAGGCGTTGACAAACCCGTGTGCGGCGACGGATCCCCGATACCACCCATCGGCCAGCCCAATCTCGAGACGGTTCTTTTCCTTGGACGTCAGCATTTTCGTAACGTCATACGTCTGGTACTGGATCCGTTTCCGATAATCCGTACTGCCCGGCGCAAGACAGAACTCGCCGACCTTTGTGCCGTTTAACCGCGCTTCATACAAGCCGCACGCGGTAATGTAGAGCCTGGCCCTTTTTATCACGCTGCTTTTCACCGAAAACTCCGACTGGAAGCAATCCACCGGATAGCGCTTGTTTTTTTCCACCTTGTAATTCCCGCAAATCCATCTGCCCCTCCAGTCCTCTTTCTTTAAAAGCCCCATCTCAAAGCTTGCCGCGCTCCACTCCCCCGGCTCGTCGTTTTCGTCCCAGAGCCGGACGGACCAATCCACTTTTTCCCCGCTTGCAAGCGGCTTCCCCGCATAAGCGATATAGGTCATTTTGTCAGATTCGCACTTTCCCGTACTCCAGATGATTTCGCCTTCTTCGTCTTCCCGACAAACCTTCCTGCACACGATTTCATACGCGCTCTGTCTGATCCCGCCCTCACATTTCCAGAAAAACCTGGGATTTACAATGTCAATCCCGATTGGATTCGTCAAATGCTCCGTCTTTAGTTCTACCGCCCTCATACGCGCTCTCCTTTCCTTTTCCAAAACCCTGCGTTTTTAGCCGCTCTTTCTTTCCAACCGGCCCCGCCTTTTCTATACTCCTATTTTAAGATGTTGGGGGCAAACTGTATTTTTAAAAGAGAGACCGTATTTTTAAATGAGATATGAAGACATCGGAAAGTAAATCCAAAAACAAAAAATCATGGAAAAGGGAGCAACGTTCCAGGAGGGAGTTCGAAACGATGAGTAAAAACTTAAGCCCGCAATACATCCGCACCCACAAGGCCATCTGCCAGGCCCTGGTTTCATTACTTAAAGACAAGGCATTTGAGCGGATTACGGTACAAGACATCCTAGACGCCACCCCGGTCACGAGAACCACCTTTTACAAGCACTTCCATGACAAGTACGAGGTGGCGGAGTATATGCAGGAACAGTATATCCAGCAGGTTTATGAATTGACGGACGCGCTCAAAGCCTCCGACATCACCGAATACTCCCGCTTGTCCGCGGAACGGTTCAAGCACTACGTGGAACACGTGCGCGCGCTGTGCCAGATTCGCACCGAGCGCGTCGATTTGCACGAGGCCATTTCCTCGTTTTATAAAAAGGCATATTATGAGAAAACGGCCACCCCTCCCAACGAGATGGTGGCCGACATCTACGCAAACGCCATGGCGACGTTCCAATTACAGTCCGTCATGCAGGATTTGGAAAAAGTGGACACCCGCACGCTTTACAATACCGTCATGATTGACGTTTGCCTGTTATTGCTGTCCTTGGAAAATGACAAGGACGTGAAAAAGCTGTTGTTTGACAAGGTAAACCACCTATGCCGGTGAAAATTTACATTACTTGTATATTTTCCATCAGCCTCCCTTACTTCGCCTGACACACCTTGGAATATCCATTCCACGCAAACAAGGCCTCCTCTACTTCATGCACTCATTTACCCACTCGATGAAATTCGTGGTGTTGTTTCCCGCGCGCTCCGCCACTGCTTCTCATCTCCTTAGGCATAAGTGCTTTCCACGTCTCCTTCCATATGTTCTTCCAAAATGCTCCGAAGCGCGTTCATGGAGCTTGTGTGGGAACGGACCGTTCTCACATTACGTCCTTTTGTCTGCTCCAACGCGCTGCGTATCATCTTATGGGAAACGGTATTCGTAAACAGAACGAGCAAATCCGGCGTGCCGATATCCTTCAGGCCATTTGTCATTTTCGGATATACCTTTACCTTACATTGGTACTCTCTGCACAAATTTTTATATTGGCGGGTCATGCATTCATTGCCGCCGACAATTACTATACTCATGTCGCATCACCTCTCCAAGATAGTTAGTCATCGCTAACTCACAATTAAAAATAAATACCTTTTATAGGCGCCTTTGGGTGTTAGTCGCTTCTAACACCCTCTATTGTATATCACCCTCTTAAAAATGTCAACAAAATTCCTATGGCTTTTAGTCCAACGCGAACCTCATGAAGTCTAATTTTCCGCATCCTTCAAACGTAAAAACCAATTCATGTACGCCGTCAGGCATCGCGACACCCCCATGAAAGCAATTGTGCAACTCCAAACCTTGTCATTTCAAATCTTGTATGTTCCATTCATCCCTCCAGCGAATGACCGGCTTGTCGCCTTCCCATTCTATCGGCAACCACACGTATCTGGACTTAAACGTATTTTCCCCGTGCTTTGTCTCCACGCCGGGCAACGGGTGCGCCTTTTTCGGGCTGGTATCCGGCTTGTAATCCTGAAAGTGCCGTTCCATGCCAAAAAGCACCTGCCTCGCCATCTTCGGAACCCACCACTGCGGCATCCAACGGTCCGCGCAGGCAATGTAATTGTCCGTGCCGGGAAGGCGAAGCACGCTGGTAATCTGGGAATTGAACGTGGTGTCGGTTCCATCGTCCATGCACGGGTCGCCCAAATCCACGTATTCCCCGTGATAATCATCAAACATGCACACCTTGCTCTGGTTCGGATAATAGCCGCTGGTTCCCGACGTGAACAGATATTTTTTGCCGCCCCGTTCAAAAAACGTCGGGGCTTCCCTTGTATAAGGCGGAAGGAGTCCGTCATAATGTACCGAATACTCTCCCGTCACTTCCGTGTAATCCTCCGTCAGGGTGGCGCAAATCAATTGGAAATGCGGCCGCTCATAAAAGATATATGCCTTCTTCGTCTTCTCATCCACATGAAGCGCAAAATCGCCGGAGTCCATCTCCAAAGGCTTATATACCTTGTGCACGAACGTATAAGGACCCTCAAATTTGTCCGCCGTCATGACGGACATGAACTGGCTGACCTCGCCCGCCATGATTTTCAGCCATGCCACGTATTTCTTTGTTTTTTCGCAATAAATAATGTGCGGACGATCCATGCAGTAGGTCGGATGAAGAGGGCTTTGCAAATCGTCCGGCGTGGGCGGAATGATAAGCCCCTTGTCCTCCCAATTGTATAAATCGGCCGACACATATAGGCGCACGCCCCAGTGCCAGATTGTCCCGCCCTTTTTCGTATGTTCCTTATTTTCCCCATACCAATAATATAACTTCTCTTTTTCATTGTAAAATACGGAAAAACCATGTGCCTGTATCGGCTTTCCGTTCGTGTCCAACCATGCCTTGCCCGGCCGAATACTGCCATACCTCGCTCCCATGACTGCCTCCTCTTTTCTTTGTCAATTGTTTTATTTTCCGGGTGCTGATTCGTAACTCTTTTCTTTTGGAAAAGGCGGCGGGTCAACCACCCCCGCCGCCTTCTTTCATCACTCTTCAGTCGTTTCCATCGTCCTTGCCACGTCCACGTACTTCTGCAGCAAGGCGACCGCCGTATCCGTGTCAATGTTTTCCAGCCCCTTTACGTAATCCTCCCAGCTCATCGTGCCCTTGATGACGTTCGGCACGTTCTGTGACTGGTAGTCGATTCCGGCCGTGCTAATCTTGCTATACTGGTCGGACTCTTCCGCATTCAACAGACCGCTGTAGTCCAACACGTTCCCCGTGTTCAGATATTTTGCCCACAGAGCCAACGCCTCGGCATTCACCTTCGGAACCCCTTTGTCAAGCGTGTATTCCCCGGTGTATCCGCCAAAGTTGATCCCGACATCCATTCTCTGGCCCCTCAACGCCCCGGCAATCGTGTCCGAATCGCCAAACGTCGTCTTAATCACCGGCTTTCCATCTTCATCCTCCGTCACCGTGTACGCCGTCTCAATGTCATACTCCGCATACAAATCGGGATCCAACGTCACGGAAGCATACTGCTCGGCATTCAGCCCGAAACGTATCGTCCTGGCGCCTTCTTCGGAATACGTCCAGTTCAAAAACGTGAACAACGTCTCCAAATCCTTGTCCTTCGCCTTCACCGTGATACCGGTTACTCCACCACTTTTACTGCCCTGGTACAAGGCGTCCGGTTCCTTATACATCTGTTTCTCGGTCCCGTATACATCGTTAATCGGCAATGGCGCGCCCATCACGTAGGCATCCGCCTGATCCTCCGGATTCTGGCAGGACGTGCGGATGGCCGTGCCAAGGGAACTGACAAGACCGCACCACATGCCGACCTTGCCCTGGTTCACGCTCGTCGCGTCTATCTGGAAAAAAATGTCGGCCGCACGGGTATTAAAGTTCTGGTCCAACCATCCTTTCTCATACCACGCCTGCATGCACTCCAGATAGGTCTTGAAGTTTTCGGAATCCCCGTCATAGGATACCACGCCGTCCTTTACATAAAATCCGCCGGTTCCGCCTCCGAAGGATGACGTGTAGTCCCCGGCCTGTCCGAATCCATAATACGGAACGGAAAATCCATAAGCACTGCTGTCATCCTGCCAGCCCCGCGCCTCGATGGCCTTGTCAAACGCCTCGAACATCCACTCCCAGTCACTGATGGTGAGAGGGTCGGACGTGCCGCTCGGGAAGATGACGTTGTCCGTATAGTCTTCCGCCGGATTCGCCCCTTCGCTTGAGCTAAATTCTGTCACCTCGTTCTCCTTCCACCCTTCGAGATCGTCCTCCTCCACGGCCTTGGCAAGAGGCGTCACGGCCGGATGGCCGTTTTCCTTCACATAATCGCTCTCCCAGTCCCACACGTACTCGGTCGGCTCGGCATACTTCACAATCCAGTCGCGGCGGTAGCAGGTTCCCTCCCACATGTCGCCCACGCCGTCCATCATGCCATATATCGCATAATAGTGCACATTTCCTTCCTCGTCCGCGACTTGCACGAACGGCTTCATGTCCGGCCTCTTATCCAAAAACGCGATATAATTGGGCATGTATTTCTCCACGTACTCCGTAATGTCCATCAAGACTCCGTTCTCATAAAGCATCTGCGCGCTTTCCGACGAACGTGTCAAGTCTATGAGTTCCGGATACTCACCGGTTCCAATCATCGTGTTGAAGTTTTCCGACTCGGAACCCGTGATTGGCACCAAATAAGAAAACTCCAATTTTCTTCCCGTCTCCTCCGTACCGATGCCGCCAGTCGTACTGTCCCAGTACTGTTGGTTGACATACTGTGCGACCGGGGACTGTTCATATGTCTCATAATACTCCCCGTTGCTGTCCGTCTGCTGGATCCACCACGTAAACTCCGCGTTCTTCCCGGCGAACTCGCTCTCTTTCGCATCGCCGCCCGCGGCGCTTCCGCCATCATCACCGGAATCACCATTACCGCCGCAACCGACGACAAGGGTCAGGGCCATCGCGGCCATCAGTCCTGCTGACAAAATTCGTTTTACCACTTTGTTCTTCATAAACATTCTCCTTCCTTATTGCAACTTTATCCTGATTTTACTTGATTTCCTCTCAAAAGTCATTTACAATAGAAGTCACGATATTCGCATTTTCGGACATGGAGGATAACGGAATGACACGCCATACCAAGGACGAAAAGGACGCCCGTCTTGCCATGACGCATATGGAAAAGCAGTTAAAAAAACTTTTTTTAGCCCAACCGGAACTGGCCGAAAAAATATTGACCCCGGCCGAGCTTACGACATACATTTCCGGCCTTATTCAGGCATGGGGAAAAAGCGCCTCCACAAACGACGAAGCGAACCGCGCATTGATGGATGACATGACCTCCGCCCCGGAGCTAACCTACAATTCCAACCTCTCCATACTGGCCGAGCGGCTCACGCAAAACACCGGGGATCCGCAAGTTTTAAGGGACATGACTGCGGAGTACGAGCATCAAAAAGAAGAGCACTATCTATTGACCAATCACGACATCTCGATCGGCCGTATGATCCGCTACATGCCCGCCCACTGGCACACAAACGATTATTTTGAAATTTACTATTGTTTTTCCGGGAATTGTCCGATTCATTTTACAGAAGAAACGATTCTCATGAAGCCCGCCACCGTGTTAATCATCGCGCCGCAGGTTCTGCATGCCAGCCCTTGTTATGAGGACGACTGCATGTTATTTTATTACATGGTGCGCTCCAGCACGTTTGAAAAAATATTTTGGAACCAGCTCCCCCCGGAAAACCTGATGTCCTCCTTTTTCCGCCAGGCATTGGGACACGAAAAACACGCCTCCTATCTGCAATTCGAGACGGAGGCGGACGATGACATCGAGCATTTGCTTTTTCGGATATGTGACGAATTCTACCATACGGAAACTTACGGCGCACAGATGATGAACGCCCTTATGAGCGAGTTTTTCATTTTGCTTTTGCGCCGCTATGAAGGTACGGCAAAACTTCCCCGGACGGAAAAATTTTACTGGAAACAAGAATTTTCTGCCATCTTTACTTATATTCAGGCACACTACCACGACGAGACTCTGTCCGAAATTTCCAGGCGTTTTCACTACAGCGAACGCCAGCTTACACGCATCGTGCGCAACTGTACCGGCAACAACTACTCACAGCTGGTACTCCGGTTAAAAATGGAAAAGGCCGCCAGCCTGCTCAGGCAGCAAGTTCCCCTTGAGACGATTTTCCTCGCCGTGGGGTATTCCGACATGAGCAGCTTTTACCGGGCGTTTACGAAGTATTTCCAATGTACGCCGGGAGAGTACCGGGAAAAGGCATGAAAGACGGCGGGGCTTTCATGAATCATGTACCTTGTAACGGACGGTTCCAAATCACTCCAACGCCCCCGCCACGTCTTTCAGATGCTTCCTGATTGGAAGATGCTGCGGACAATGCTTCTCACATTTCCCGCACTGGACGCACTCAGACGCTTTCCCATGCTTCTCCGTGAGATTGTTATAATACACGGAAGCCACCATCCCCTGCGTCTGGCTAAAGCATTTCAGATTATTGTAAATGGAAAAATAGTCCGGTATCGCTATATTTTTCGGACATTCGCTTTCACTGACACAATAGCGGCAAGCGGTACATGGAATGGCAATCCCCTCACGTATCACCTCCGTCGCCTCTTTTAGAACGGACATTTCCTTTTCGTCAAGCGGCTTAAAGTCCTTCATGTAGCCAAGGTTATCCTCCATCTGCTCCATGTTTCCCATACCGGAGAGTACCATCATCACATTTTCATGGGTAGCCGCAAAACGGATTGCCCAAGAAGCAACAGACAACTCCGGGGATTGCCGCTTCAAAATTTTTGCCGCCTTCTCCGGTATATTTGCCAAGGCCCCGCCCTTGATTGGCTCCATGACGATGACCGGTTTTCCATGACGGGCGGCAATCTCATAACACGCCCTTGCCTGCACCGCCTCATCATCCCAATCCAGATAATTTAACTGGAGCTGCACATATTCCACCTCTGGATGATCCTTTAAAATCCTTTCCAATAATTCAGGCGAATCATGGAACGAAAAACCAATATGTCGAATTTTGCCCTCTGCCTTTTTCTCTGCAATAAACTCAAATGCTTTCACCTTCTGGACATTTTCATAATTACTGCTGCCGAGCGCATGAAGCCAGTAATAATCAAAATATTCCACGCCGCACCGGTTTAGCTGCTCCTCAAAGATTCCCTGCATCTGCTCCGTTTTCTGTACCATGTAAACCGGCATTTTATCCGTAATGGTAAAACGCTCCCTCGGATACCGCGCTACCACGGTTTCCCGGAAAGCCTTCTCGCTGTTGCCGCCATGGTACGGATATGCCGTGTCAAAATATGTGCCGCCCGCTTCCAGAAAAGCATCCACCATTTCCGTCATTTTCGGAATATCCACCTCACTGTAATTTCCATTTACCACGGGCAGCCTCATTAATCCAAAACCAAATTTTTTCATTGCGATTCCTCCATTCATTCCATACGTTTTATTCCCGCGAGCAACAACCGAAACGAAGTGCGGCTTGCCGGGGGGTAATTCACTCAATTACAATTTCTTCCCCGGCTTCCACGATCAGACGGTTGGGCGCTTCAAACTGCTCCGCCAGTTCCTTGTCAAAGACCACGCCTTCCTTAGCTGTCACATGGTAGGGAACGTTATGCTTTGCGCCAACCATTTCCGCGCATTCCGATGCTTCATCAAGCCCCATGTTGTAAATGCCGTCGCAACAGAAAAAATAAAAGTGCCGCCAACATGAGCAGTATACAAGCGATACCTTTTTGCGTTCGTCCTCTTCTACTCAATGAACCCTCCTTCCCGCAGCCACTCCGTCACCGCCTCGCCTGCCTTGTCCCTCTGGTTCTGTGCCGTTTCGCCGGAAATGGCAAAACCGTCCTTCATCTCGGCTCCCGTAATATCCCCAATGGTACTTTCCGTGCTGCCGTTAGAATCCATGTTTGTTTCCTCCCGTTTTACATTATCGGGTGAAACCGTCCCTTTTGCCGGAGACGTATTCACACCTGAATCATTTTCCTTTTCATTCCAAACGCCGCCTCATTTCTGTTTAATCCGCGGGTACGAACGCGCTCAGACGGGCTTCCTGCTCCGCAAGACTCATGTTAAAGAACCGAACTCCTTTATCCAAGGCCCGTATCCCTTCCATTTCACCCTCTGTCAGTTCGAAGTCGAAGATGTCGATATTATCCTGAATATGTTTCGGATTGGTAGACTTCGGAAATACGATTGTTCCCTCCTGGATATGCCAGCGCAGGATGACTTGTACATTATTTTTACCATATTTTTCTGCAAGTTCGGTATACACCGGCTCATTCAAAAGCGCCTTGTCCCCATGCCCGATTGGATACCAACTTTCAATCACCGTACCATAAGATGCAACACGTTTTTTCAATTCCTTCTGCTGATAATACGTATGGCACTCCTCCTGCAGGACAGACGGCTTATAAGTTTTGTTTTTATTACCGAATTTTCTTTTACAAAAGGCCGGCCGAAGAAATCCCCCCTTCTATGGTTTTCTCTGCCCTATTTACCTTGCTACCTATGAAATCCTCTGTGACCATACACCCTGCACCCATCCAACGCTTCTTCCAAAGAACGGAACTCTTCGTCCGTCAGCTCCACTTTGGATGCGTCCAGATTTTCAACGATACGTTCCTTATTCTTCGAACCCGGTATCGGGACTACATTGGGATATTTGTGCAGCATCCACGCCAGGGAAATCTGCGCGCTGGTCGCATGTTTCATTTCCGCATGTCTTTTCAGAAGGTCGATAATCGGCTGGTTTCCCGCTATGTTTGCTTTGGAAAGCTGTGGAACCCAGTTCCTGACATCATCATGCCTCTCAAATCGTGTGTCCACCGTGATTTTCCCGGAAAGAAGCCCGCTGGCGATAGGGGAAAACGGGACAAAACCGATATTGTTCTCCAGGCAGTAAGGGAGCACGCCCTTTTCCGCGTCACGCTCTACCATGGAATAAATATTCTGGACTGCCGCAAGCGGCATCACCTTGTTCGCCTTTTTAATGACGGGTACATCTACCTGCGACAGCCCCCAGCCACGAATCAGTCCATCCTCCATAAGCCTGCCCATGGCTTCCGCAATCTTTTCCACGGACACGCCGCCCATCCTATGGAGATAATATATGTCCACCCAGTCCGTCCCAAGCCGCATTAGCGAGCCTTCCAGATGCCTGCGGACTGCATGGTAAACAGAACCCCTTCCAATCGCTTCAAACCCATTTAAGAACAGCTTCGTGGCGACCACTACCTGACCGCGAACCTCATGCAGCGCTTTTCCGACAATGCGTTCATTATGCCCGATGCCGGAAAGGTTCGGGCTGTAGATTTCTGCGGTATCAAAAAACGTGCATCCGTTCCGGTAAGCATTCCGAATTGCTTCAATACTATATTCCTCCGGCGGTATTTGCCCATAACCATGGGGAAACGCCATGCATCCCATGCCGACTTCGGATACTTCAATGTCCCTTAATAATCTTGTTTTCATGCAACCTCTCCTTATTCATTACACGTTTATCAGTAATAGGGAACGTTGTCCTTCTGCATTTGATTGTCTAAATTACCGCGATCTGCTTTTTATACGTTTTCCTGACCATGAACGACCCGATTAAAAACCGGAGTATTTCCATGATCGGGAACGCCAGCCACACTAAGACCGCACTGCCCGATAAAGATAACAGCCATGCGGAAATCAACAGAAATACCGCCTGCGACACCGCAATGATAAAACTGTCCGTTCCCCGCCCCAATGCCTGCAGAAAGCCGGTAAGTATCTGCGTCGTCGTCGTGAGTAGAAGCGATGCCGCGATAATCCTGAGTGCCGGAATCCCTATTTCAAGAACCGTCTCCGACGCATCAAACATGGCTAGCAGAAGCTGCGGCGCTGCCAGGAAGACAATGGTTCCGAAAAACGCAATGACCAGGTTTACCTGGATACTCTTTTTCAGGGTTTCCATGATTCGTTCCTTGCTCCCCGCCCCGAAATTATAAGCGATAATGGATATTCCTGCCGTACTCATCCCTCCGGCCGGCATAATGACAAAACTCTGCAGGCGGATATAAATCACGTAAATTCCGGGGGCTACCGCGGACAGTGACAGAAGGATATTGTTCATGCCAAAGGCGAGGACGGAAATCAGGGATTGCGACAGCGCCACGGGAACCCCGACTTTAATGATTTCCGCAATCATGCCTCCATCCGGCCGAAACCCTTTTCTCTCAAAACAGACTTCCTTATTAAAATGTAAATTCATCCAGAACCCCACTCCCGCCGCCACGGCCTGCGCGATCACGGTAGCATATGCCGCCCCTGCGATTCCCATGGCAGGAAGCCCAAACCACCCGAAAATCATGACGGGGTCAAGCACGATATTTACCACCGCCCCCGTCAGCATGGAAACCATGGTCAGATTCGCTTTCCCGGTCGCTGACAAAAGTCTCTCCATCATGACCTGATGCAGGGCGGCAAACGCCAGCACGCTAATAATCTCACTGTAGGAAATACTCATGTCCAACACTTCGGCAATGTCGGTCTGCATACGGTAAAACGGCTCCATGGCAAACAAACCAATAAATACAAAGGCAATGGACACGAGCCATATCAGTAGCATGCCGTTTCCCGCCGCACGGTTTACTCCTTGTTTATCCCCCTCCCCAAGTTTTTTTGACAATACGGAATTAACGCCCACGCCAAGCCCGATTCCAATGCCGACGGCCAGATACTGGACCGGCATGCAAAGGGAAATTGCCGTTAATGCGGAATCGCCAAGCCTCGCCACATACATGCTGTCCACAAGCCCATACAAAACCTGGACAAGCATGGAAATAATCAGCGGCAGGGACATCTTCTTTAAAAGTTTCCCTATGGGAAGCGTCCCCATTTCATTTTCTTGTACGACATCGGCCTGGACTTTCCTGCCTAATTTTGCGGATACTGTTTTTTCAGCCATACGATAGACCTCCTTGACTTTTTTATTTGTCCGTGATATTCTTGTATTGTGCAACTCGAGTTGCTTATTTTTGTGATGCTTATTATATCCGCATTAGGAAGTAAAAACAATGGCCACTTTTCCCGAAAAGGTGAGTTATGCCACGCTTCCCGCAAAAAGGTTGCACAAATCCCAAGGAGGTAGTTAAAATGCTGATTAACGGCACGGAAGATTTAAGGGTACAGAAAACGATAGATGCCATTTCGAAAACTTTTGAAGACATGATTTGTGAAATGGACTATGAAAAGATTACGGTCAAAGAACTATGCGAAAGGGCGCGGATCAATAAAAAGACCTTTTACCGATATTATTCCGTCCTTGATGACCTGCTCGCCGAATTGCAGGGGGTAATGATAGAAGAATATCTGGAACGAATCAAAAACTACCGGATACCGGAAGATCTGGATAAGATTAACCGTGAATTTTTTCTCTATTCCGCGGAAAAAGGGTCTGTCTATGAAAAGATTACTTGTAGCGGGAGTTATAATTATATCCGAAACCAAATGGTAAACAACGTGATGGGATCCACATGGGGAAAGTCCACATGGCTTCAATTATTGGATACTTACAAACAGAACATCCTATTGGGGTTCGTACAAAGCGCGAGTGTAGAAATGTACCGCAAGTGGGTGGCCGATGGCAAAAAAATCCCTTTGGAAGAAATCATTGAAATTTCCAATCAGCTCTTATGCACTGGCGTGAACGGGTTCGTTGAATACAGTATGCCCATATAAGACGCCGAAACAAAAAGGGAGGGTTCTTTACTTTCTCCCGGCGGGGGCGGCGAGTGTCCCGCCCTTCACCGACTTTATCACGACAATGAATTTTAGACAACCAGCAGGTAAAACAGATTTTTAATGTTACTGAATTATTCCTGTAGCGATTTTATTCCAAATATCACGATGTTCAAAACCTATCGCTTCATCCTTTTCTAGGACATCCGCATAGATAGGCAATACATCTCCCGGATCAGATAATAAACGCAAATAGTAGCGGATAGTTGGTAAAACGCCATTTACAATCATTTGACATCCCAATAATTTCTTCACAGTCTTTACTTCCATCTGAACATCTTCAGTTGGTTCATGCTGGCTGTGTGTGGTCAATATGTAATAACGTTCAACCTGACTTCCTCTTATTTTCTGTTTTACGCTATCAACCATCGCTTTGGAAATGATCTGCTCATGTTTTACTTCTATCGCTTCAAAAACATTTTCCGCATTATCTACAATTTCAATATCTCCAATTGCACCCGTTCGAGCATCTGCAGCCGAATGGGGTTCCAATTCCTTAACATGCTTTCCATCAAATCTTTGAAGTTCTTGTATCATTACGCTATATATTGCATACATTGCAAGGACAGGAAGCCGTGATGCACCTTTTGAATCTTTATATTTATAAAAGAAATGTGCCTCGAATAAATTTGTAATTTGCATTACATCATGTATACGAGGTATTGCCAATTCAATCTTAGATGCTTCCCGAAGTTGAAGTCTCCGCCAAAGAAGCAAAAGTAAGGCCAGTCTTGCACTTTGATGTTGCGTTTCCAATTCATCATAGCAAATTAAAAAAGGTTCTTTAATCGTACCAATGTTTTCATCATACGAAAGCATATATGGTTTCGGACGTTCAAACGTTCTCGTTTGCCATCCCGATTTAGCACCATGAAATTCATGTTCCTCCATCCACTCGTAAATAACCCCCTCCGATACCCCTCTGAAATTAAATCCGGCCGGTCTATCCGTTTGATCTTGTATCTGAACCTGATGGTATCGAACGTCTACGGAATCACCATAAACGGCTTTAATGGCTAAACTTGTTATAAGACTGTTATAACCGCCAGATGCTTTTTCACAATATTTTGCCATACGTTCTAATGCATCAATGAACTTTGGTTCCAACCTTTCAGCAACAGTCGGGGGAATGTCTTCTTTATGAGTTGCAAAATAAGTCTCAGCCTCATCAAAAGCATCATCAAGTTCTTTTCTAATCTTCATATCCAAATCCGCCGGTCTCCCAGAATCTTTTTTCTTTACCATTAACCTATACCTTCCTCTCTAACAAAAAAGTTCATCTGTTTATCATAAGGCAATGCAAACGGATAAGCCACCATATACACTCCTTGGGGAATTGCGATATTGGTCTCATGGCATCTGACATCATACCTATAAGATCTCAAAGTTTTTGCCAATTCGACAAAATTGTCTTTTGCAAATATATCTTTCCACATAGACAATAAATGCTCTTTGGGAAAATAAACAGAACAATTTTCAAATTTCAAACAATGCTTTGCAAACTGAAATGCGGGCAAATTACTCCTCACATCAAACTCGTCAACCACAAATATCGGATGCGGTTCCGTAAAATGTCCATAAAGTTCTACCAATGAACGAAAACTGCTACATTTTTTTACCCAAACGTCAACAGCATTCCACATCGTCTGAATGTCTTGTCCACCACTCCCCTTAACCTTGACCGTTAGCGTTATTTCTCGTTCTCTATTAATTCCATCAAATATCTTAAGTTTTAAAATGGCCTCTATTTTTCGTGACGAATCACATTGTACACAAATAGTCGCCTCATTCGGCCCGTTCACCTTTACTTTCATATTGGTCAACGCTCTTACGCTTGACGGTTTCACATATGTCTCAAACTCATGTAAGTCAAACGATAAATCAGCCTTTACCTTATTCTGCTTCATAACCGAATCATGCAAAGCCCTTGTTTTCCGCGCTTTTTGTCCTTTCCTTTTGTCAAAGGATAGCATTTCGTCAGGTTGAAGATAGTCAATGCCCGTTTCCATTTTAAAAATCTGTTCTTTAATCGCCAATGCCATATAATACGCGATTTTAGGACATACAGAATTCCCTATTTGCCGAATTTGAGCAGTTCTATCCCCATAGAACATGTGTTCATCCGGGAATCCTTGTATTCTTTTATACTCTGCCGTTGTTAGATATCTATTATCCCAATGCAACGGCCCTGTATATTTCCCAGGAGAAGCAATCAAAGTCTTCACCGGTGTATCAGGATTTGCTTTATAAAGAAAATCTGAAAATCTAGATCTATACGCAAAAATTGGATCTGGATACCCTCTTTTTGCGGTAAAATGCAAATAATTTTCACCAGGCGGAACCAATGGCAACAGTTCAGAATATTTCCCCCCTTCAAATTTCGTTTCATCGGCATCCCGTGATGTGAATTCAAGATCATTAATGGCCTCCTTTGTCGTAACATATGGCCTCTTATCTATACTGTCAGGACCGTATACTGGACGTGGATATAAAAAAACATCATCCATCTTATGACCAACAACAAACACACGCTCTCTTTGTTGAGGAACACCATAGTCTTCTGCATCTAAAATCCTATATTGTATAGTATAACCTAATGCGGCAAACGATGATACAATCTCTTCGAAGTCCTTTCCTTTGTTAGTGCCTAAAATCCCTCTCACATTTTCAAATAAAAATGCCTTCGGCTTTAAAAATTCTACAACTTTACAATAGCTTCGAAAAAGGTTTCCCCTTTCATCAAGCTGTCCCGGTGCTCCACCGGCACGACGTCCAGATGCCGAAAACGTTTGGCACGGCGGTCCGCCGATAATCATGTCAACTTTCTTCGGAAATACACCGAAGTCCATGTTCGTAATATCACATTCTTTAACAGCAAGATCTGCCGTCAAGGTTCTCCCAGCATTCATTTTCAATGTTTCACAGCACTCATGGTTAATGTCTGTGGCAAACAAAATCTGAAAGCCTGCTTTCTCAAACCCAATATCTAAACCGCCTCCGCCTGAAAACAAGCTTAGTGTACGAATCGGTTTCCTCATAATACCGCCTTCCTAACATTTACGAAACGAATCAACCCACAATTGAACATTATTTTTCCAGTGCCTCGGCACACCGCTTCAGGTTTTCGATAATCGGCAAATGCTGTGGACACGCGCCCTCGCACTGTCCGCACTCGATACACTCCGAAGCCTTTCCGCCCTTTTCCACCGCCCTCGCATAATCCGCGGCCGCCTCGGCCGTCTGCCCATTCCCCAACTGCTTGTTCATGGCCGAGAAAATGTCCGGAATCGCGATGTTTTTCGGACAGCCTTCCGTACAATAATGGCACGCGGTACACGGAATCGTCGAGGAATGCCCCAAAATCTGCTGCGCCTTTTGGATGATGAGCTGCTCTTCCTCGTTCAGCGGCTTGAAATCCTTCATATAGGAAAGGTTGTCTTCCATCTGCTCCGTGTTCGACATTCCGGAAAGCACAGTAATGATGCCGTCTAGTGATGCCACGAAACGAATCGCCCACGACGCGTAGGACATGTCCGGGTGGTACTCCTTGAACAATTTCTTTATTTCTTCCGGCGGATTGGCGAGCGTCCCGCCCTTTACCGGCTCCATCACGACGATGGACTTCCCATGTTTTCTGGCCACCTCGTAATTCGCCCGCGATGACACGGACGGATTTTCCCAATCCGCATAATTAATCTGCAACTGTACGAAGTCCACCTCCGGATGCCGTGTAAGCAACTGGTCAAGAAGCTTTGGCCCGTCGTGGAAG
Organism: Lachnospiraceae bacterium; assembly: GCA_910574865.1. Taxonomy (GTDB): domain Bacteria; phylum Bacillota; class Clostridia; order Lachnospirales; family Lachnospiraceae; genus Schaedlerella. Next base: position 456,400 of record CAJTDN010000002.1, read on the forward strand.
GAAAAGCCGACATGGCGAATCAGCCCCTTCTCCTTCTGCTCTTTCACGAAATCCCAGATATGGTATTTCTCATATTTTTCATAATTATTCTTCATCAAGGCGTGCAAAAGATAATAATCAAAATATCCCGCTCCCGTCCGCTCGAGGCTCGTCGTAAACTGCTTCTTTGCCGCGCTCTCACTCAAGGCCATTCCCGCGTTGAGCTTCGTGGCCAACGTATAGGACTCCCTTGGATGACGGTCAACCAACGCCTTCTTCGTCGCCGTCTCGGAACCGACGTAGACGAACGCCGTGTCAAAGTATGTAAAACCGGACTCTAAAAATCGATCCACCATCTTTTTCGTCTGCTCAACGTCCGTGAACACGCCCTTCCTAGGCAGGCGCATCAACCCGAAGCCAAGCTTCGGCACTTCCTTTCCAAAAAATTCTGACATTTTAAACACCTCAACCTTTCCAGTTACTATTCACGGCCTGCGGCCGCGATAGTAACGCATTCGACCCATCACCGTAGGCAATTCCAGATGGCCGGATGCCATCACAATTCGCGCCCGGTCAGGCCGTGAATATATGACGCACCTCACGAAATCGTCACGGCAATTCCCTTACATTCCACTTTGCCTGGCTTGCAGCCGACAAAATGCAGTTCAATTTCCTGCGTCACGCACCCTTTGCCCGGTTCGATTCGCACGTCCACCGTCTCTTCCCTCCGCATGGTCGTGAACTCTATGTAACCGACCTCGTCCGACATGCGGTACTTTCCGTTTCCACCGTAAACGCGCACCTCGAGTTCGATAAAGTCCTGCTTGTTCCCCTTGTCCGCGGGCAACATCGGTATAATCGCCCCCTCGCGGACGAACACGGGAATCCGCTCCAGCGGACAAAGAACCGTGTACTCTTTTCCTCCTTCGAAGACCTCTCCCGTAAAGAAGTCCGTCCATCTTCCCTTTGGCAGCCAGCATTTCACGCGCGCCATCTTGTCCCGCTTGCGCTTTTCAAGCACTGGGGCCACGATGACATTTTCCCCAAAATAATATTGATCCTTATATTCATAAGCCTGCGGGCAGTCATCCAGGTAATACATCGGCATGACGAGCGGTACGCCCTCCTTGGCCGTGCGCACGTTGGCCGTATAAAGGTACGGCAACAGCTGGTGGCGCAGCCGCAGGAAGTCCGTCGCGATTTTTTCCGCCTCTTCCCCATAAAGCCACGGCTCCTTGCTCCACTTGTCCCGCGTCGAATGCAATCGGTTAATCGGGGAGAACACGCCATACTGCAGCCAGCGCACGTAAAGCTCAGCCTTGCCCCGGCTCAGCATATGGCCGCCGATATCATGCGACCACCAGGTATACCCCACGTTGGAGGCCGCCGCCGTGAAATACGGCTGGTAAGCAAGACTCTTCCAGGACACGATCGTATCGCCGGAAAATCCCAGCGGGTAACGGTGCGCGCCCGTCCCGCAATAACGTGACAAAATCAACGGCGTGCGCCCGTCGCGGCCGGCATCCAGTGTGTGATAATGGTTTAGCAGCCACAACGGGTCAAGTCCCTCCACCTTGGAGGTCGTGCCCTGCTGCCAGTCAATCCACCAAAAGTCCACGCCATCGTCCTCGTACGGGTGCAAGACGAGGTCAAAATAACTGGTCACGAACTTCCTATTTGTAAAGTCAAACGGCACCGGCTTTTTCGTGTCCGGGTCGATGTCGTTGGCACGGGCCATCTTCACATATTGTTCCTCGAAATAGCGGATGCCGTCATGCGGATGTAAATTCATCGTGATGGCCAGTCCCCGCTTTTTCAAATCCTTGAAAAATTCCTTATAATCAGGAAACAGTTCCTTTTCAAACGTATAACCCGTCCAGCCCGGCCCGCCCCACTTCATGGTCGTGCCGGCGTCCTCGGGGGCATTCTTCACGATGTGCCAGTCCATGTCGATGGTGGCGACCGTGAACGGAATTTTCTTCGCCCTGAACTTGTCCATCAAGGCAACGTATTCGTTCTGGCGGTACGCATAATAACGCGACCACCAATTGCCAAGCGCGTACTTGGGCAAAAGCGGCGTAGGGCCGGTCAACTGGTAAAACTCCTTCAGGCCGCCCAAGAAATCCTTGCCAAAGGCAAGGACATAACGATCCACCGCGCCCTCCTCCCGTCGTCCAAGCGTCCCGTCCGTGTTCAGCAAAAGTGATTTCGAGTCGTCAATTTCGGCCACGCCCTCCTCGGAAAACACGCTGTCCTTAAGCTCGATTTTTCCTTTGAACTGCCCGTGCATGATTTTGGAACCGTAGGCGTTGTCCAACGTGCGAAACGTCCCCCCAAGGGGCGTCACCGCCTGGCTGTCCACCCAGGTTCCCTCCCTTGCACTTGCAAGGTGCACCTGCACCTTGAGCGTTTCCATGTCTACCTTGAATGCCGCGCTGCCCGTGGTAATCGTGCACGTGTTTTCCTCCTGCGAAACCGTGTAATACTGCGGGTCGCCGAAATGCCGTTTGAAAATCTTTTGCGACGGCCGTTCCTCGAACACCTCCTGCTCGTTATATTCTATGCGCAAAATCCGCTGCGACAACACGCTGAGGCGCACCTTTCCTTTCACCACCGTCTGCTCCCTGCCTATCGGTGTCGCGCTCATTCCAAACCGTTCCATGATACCTTCCTCGCTCTCTATGTAAACTTCCAAAATTTCTCCCTCTATTATATCAAAAATGAATCAAATCTCAATACAAAAATGGAGATTTTTAAAATCCATCACAAAGGACGGCGAGTCTCTACCGTCAAAGCTGGCTTGTCCGCGAGGCCGCCCCGAGTTTGCCACTTGCTAAGCCAAACCAAATAAAAAATTTCCTTTTTTTGCAAGGTTTTCCTTGCTTTTTTTATTCTATCATGTTATAATATATATGTAG
>CAJTDN010000003.1 GCA_910574865.1 Lachnospiraceae bacterium
AGCATAGTGTTCCAAAAGGCTGTTCTTTGATAATTGAATCATTGCCAGATATTGAATTTTCAAGGTGCATAGCTAAAATCTATGTGCGAAGTTTGAGTTATTTATATTTCTTTATAATTTTCCCAAATTCCCGTTAGTTTTTTTATTTCAATTGTCTATATAATAGAGAACTAAATAAAGGATGGGCAAAATATGAACTGGATGCAAGAACTATCACAAGACAAAAATTTACAAGAGACTCTGACACGCTTTTTTAACCAATATGGCTTTTCTGGTTTAAATGAAGCTCTGCTCCTATATTCAAAATCCGAGCAAGACTATATTTGTAAGACGAAGAACAGCATTTCCAAAGTCAAAATAAGTGACATTTATTTTCTAAAAATACGGACACACGCCATCACTGTCCATACACAGCATGGCGTTTATCAAAAGTATGGTTCACTGGCCAAGGAGCAGAAACTTTTATCGCCATACGGCTTTATCAAATGCAACCAAAGCTGTATTGTTTCTTTGGAGAAAATCAGGAGCATTGGCAACAACACTATCACTTTGGTTAACGATGACCAATTGCATATGAGCCAGCTTTGTGCGCCTAAGGTTCTCATCGCCTTTTCGCGCGGCGGTGTTTACAAATGATTTGGCAATTCGTCTATTTGTGGCAGAAAAACTCCGAATTTTTCTACCACAAATAAACGAAGAAAGACAATCGAGTTTGAACAGCAAAAATTTTTGCTATCAATAATAAGCGCGATACTGCCCAAAATTTCCTTGCAATTCTCGAAAGCTCCTGCTATGCTATTCATAGTATAAGTCGCCGTTTTTTATGGCTTTGTACCAATTCTATTAAGAAATCGAGACTTATAGCTATTGTTTTTCTTATATTTTCGCAATTTAGATAATTTCAGTCTGCAAAGTATGAGCTATTAGAACACATCACACCCAAAAAACATCATAATCAGAAAGGAGATTCTTCATGCTTACTTGTTTCAAATCCGTAATTCGCCGCCCTTTCCAGCATGTCCTGCTCGTGCTGTTTCTCGGCATCGTCAGTTTCGGCTTCATCACCCATGTCGCGGAATACTTAGCCGTCACCCAGGCGGTTGACAAGCTTTCCGGCTACTACAAGGCCATCGGCTATTTAAATTCCAATGATGGCGAGGTGACGGACGGCGCGCGGTTTCTGCGAGATAACGAGCTGATTGCCATCAATGACGTGCAACGTGCCTGTTCCGGCACCCTGCATGGCCTTTACAACTCCGACCTTGACGGGAACACCAGCAAATATGGGAATGGATACCGGGTCTCCGAATTTTTTGTTTTGGGCGAATTGATTGAAAAAAAATACCGTGCCACGGAAACCCTCCTTAGCGCAGGTCTGGAACACTATACCTTGAAATTTCGCGTTTCGGAGCGTCTTTACGGCTATCCCGATTATGCGGAAGAAGACAATATTATTACCGTGCTTTATTATCCGGATGAAACCGATGCCGATTGGGAAGCCGCCTTTGACACATTGCAACCAAACGCCGTCTATGCCGTGAAGGCATATAGCACGGATGGATTCACTTTTTTATTGCGGCAGGCCATTCCCGGGGGAGACTGGTTTTTGCCCGCGACGGATTCCCGGATAGCGGAGGTGGTGAATGCGGATGCCGTGCAGGAAATCAACCGCCACCGTCTGTATCTAGATGGCACGAGGGACATGAGTTCCCTCCCGTTCACGCAAGCGGGCAGCCATGACGGATACCTCGTGGACGGAAGGTGGCTTACGGCCGCCGATAACGACACGCAGAATCCCGTCTGTGTCATTTTAGAGGGGTTTGCCGAAACGCGCGGGTTGAGTGTCGGGGATTCCCTGACCATCTCCATGCGCGACGAACCGCAACTCGTTCATGGCTATTATCCAGAGGGAACCGTTGTGGATGAAGCGGATTTCATCGACGATCCCACCACCACTTTTACCATCGTGGGCATTTTTAACCGTACCATATTTACCCAGGAATCCATAATGCTCAGTTCCTATAGCCTGACCGTTTATGTTCCGAACTCCTGCATCCCCGCCGAATACGGTGCTTCCTGGAACAACTATGAATCCGTTTACGGGGTTGGTTACAGCTTTGTCCTGAACCGGCCCGATGACCAGGACACATTTTTACAGCAATACCGGAAACAACTGGAAGATATGGGATGCACGGTCACGTTCGTAGACAATGGATGGGACGCTTTCTCAGCTTCGGCCAAATCCCTCGCCCGCTCAACCGCCTTTAGCACGGCGATGTTCGCGGTGATACACTTGATGACCTTGATTCTGGCCGCCATTTTCTATTTCAGGCTGCACCAGAAGGAGTTTTCCATCGCCCGCGCGCTGGGAGTCTCCTCCGCCCGCGCGATTCGCTGGCACCTGGCTCCCGCCACGCTTCTGGGTATGATAGGCATCGGCGTGGGAAGCGTTTTAGCCTGGCATCGTGCATTGGGGCAGATTCAGGTGACATTATCCACCCTTATACATGACGGACAAGAACTGAATGTACAGTTATCCGCAGGAATCCCCGTCTTATTGTGTGTTATCTCCTTGGTGATGCTTATGTTTGCCGCGCTCGTTTGTTATGCGGCATTGTCCCGCCATTCCGTGATGGATATCTTGTACGAAACACGTAAAAACGAGACGCGTAAAAACGAAACACATAATAATGAGATGCGCAAAAACCGGAATTCAACCCGGAAACAAGGCATGTCCCCGGACGTTGCGGACATTGCGAAAATCTCTGCCGCTCCCGCGCTTCCGAAAGGCAATGGGACTTTCCAGGCAGATGTTTCCATCCCTCCGGAAAGCAAAGAAATTCCTCCGGCAAATGCCCCCATACCCGTGCCATCTGCCAAAAACAGTGTCCCTTATCAGACACGTTTCACCTGCCTGGCACGTTTTACCCGCAGACATATTTCCCGCAGCAAGGGAAGAACCTTTTTGACCCTTATCGTCCCGGTCATATTCATCCTTGCTCTCGGATGGATCCAGCGTTCCATCGACCGGGCGGAGCAAAGCATCATCGATGCATACGAAAATGTTTCCGTGGAGGCGGAAATCTTGAAGCGTAATTCCGCGAGCTACACGACAAATCCCGGTTTTATTTCTGATTCCGCAGTGAAAAGCATCCTTGCCACCGGGTTTGTCAAGGAAAGCGAACTGGTTGCCCCCGCCACGAACGCCAGGCTGACCCGTGTCACCGATGCCACGGATACCAGTCTGGCTTCCGCTCCCGCCACTGTGAATAATGTCATATCCAAATTCACGCTTTGTGGTATCACGGATGCCAGCCACCTGAATCGGGAAACAAAAAACGTGGCAGTACCCAGCGGGGACGGCAAGGTCACCTACCAGGACGGGTGGGACGCCTCCATGTTCGAGGCGGACTATGACCCGGAGACAACACCGTGCCCGGTCGTCATCCCGGAAACCATACGGGCAAACCAGAATATTTCCTTCGGCGATGAATTGTCACTCGTCACGGGTTTACAAAAAATGACCGTGGTCGTGAGGGGAAGTTACACCGGCCGGTTCAACGGTCTGGGCAGCTTGTCGGACGATTCGTCCGGCGATGTCGTGCTGATGCCACATTCCTCCATGCAAAAACTTTATGACGGAAAAGATATATATTATTCCGTTGCCAAGTTTGTCCTGGAGCCGACAAGGAACCGGGAACTGGACACGTTCCGAACTGCCGCCGAGCAAATCATGAAACATGACACGTACAGCCTCCTTGCTATCCGCATCGTCATCTGGGACGAGGAGCTTCGACAAGTGATTGAACCCTTGGAGAAGAACCTGGCCCTCATGAAACTGTTTTACCCGGTTGCCCAGCTTGCCATCATCGTGGCCACCGGCATCATCACGCTACTGTCACTTATGCAGAAGACAAAAACAGCCTTCCTTTTACATATTTTGGGCATCCCCTCGCGCACGGTGCAGGTCGTGCTCGGGAGCGAGCAGGTGCTTTTGGGGATTATCGGAAGCATAATCGGCACCCTTGTCATCATCGCTTCGGGCAACTGGAGCATACGCACCGTACCCTGCGTCCTGGTTTACCTGCTGGGATTGATGATTGGCACGGTGGCCGGAAGTATTTCGCTCACCCGAAACCAGAACCATGCGTAAACATACGAATCGTGGGCTGGCTCCGGGAAAGCGCTACGGCGAAACTATTCGAAATCATTTTTGACGCTTAAGCCAATTTTGCAAAAATGACAAACATAGAATCAGGAGGAAACAAACATGGCAGAACTTACTTTGAAAAACTTGACGTTCCGTTATAAAAACACAAACCAAGACGTCCTTTCAAACGTGAACTTCACGTTTGAGAGCGGCAGACTCTATGCCATCGTGGGGCCGTCCGGCAGCGGCAAGAGCACGCTGCTCAGCCTGATGGCGGGTCTTCTATCTCCCACGGAGGGGGATGTATTGTTGGATGACCAAAGCTACAAGTCGCTAAACCTTGACCAGCTCCGGCGCGAGAAACTCACCGTCATTTTCCAGGCGTTCCATCTCTTCCCGTTGCTGACGGCAATCGAGAACGTTTCTTTCCCGATGGAAATCAACGGCATTTCCCCGGCCGAGTCCATGCCAAAAGCCGCGAAATTGCTGGAAGAGGTCGGCATTGGAAGTGAAAAACACAGACGATATCCCGCCAACCTTTCCGGCGGCGAGCAGCAGCGTGTCGCCATCGCCCGCGCGTTGTCAACCGGCGCGGGCATCCTGCTGGCCGACGAGCCGTCGGGCAACCTGGACGAGGCCAACAGCGTCCAGGTGATGGAGCTTTTGCTGGAACTGGCCCACGCCAGGAACCGCTGCGTCATCGTCGTCACCCATGACCTTGAGCTTGCCGCCCGCGCCGACCAGGTTCTTCCTATGAAGGACAAAACGCTGTCGAATGCTTAAAACCATAGGAAAACATGCCAATTTATGACTACGGCTGGCATAATACTCACGGTTGATATGATTTAAAAATTGTCACGAATTGAAACGGCCATCCCCAAAAAACAACTACTTATGAAAGAAAGAGGAGATTCTTCATGCTTACTTGTTTCAAATCCGTAATCCGCCGCCCCATCCAGCACGTCCTGCTCGTGCTGTTTCTCGGCATCGTCAGTTTCGGCTTCATCACCCATATCGCGGAATACTTAGCCGTCACCCAGGCGGTTGACGAGCTTTCCGGATACTACAAGGCCATCGGCTATTTAAACTCCGATGACGGCGACGTGACGGACGGTGCGCGGTTTCTGCAAGGTAACGAGCTGATTGCCATCAATGACGTGCAACGAGGTTGTTCTGGTACCCTGCATGGCCTTTACAACCCCGACATTGATGGGTACAGCAGCAACATGAGTGAATACCCCGTCTCTGTCTCTGAGATTTTTGTTTTAGGCGAATTAACTGAAAAAGAGCATCACTTTTCGAATGGCGTTGTTGACGGGGATCAAGAACGCTATACTTTGAACCTTCATGTTTCGGAGCGTCTTTATGGCTATCCCGATTATGTGTCGGAAGGCGATAACATTACCGTGTCTTATTATCCTGATGAAAATGTTCCCGGTTTGGAGGCCGCCTTTGACGCACTACAGCCAAACACCACCTATGCCGTGAAAGCCTATTATACCGGGAGCACTACGTTTTCATTGCGGCAGGCCATTCCTGGAGATGACTGGTTTTTACCCGCAACAGATTCCAGGATAGATGAGGTGGTGAAAGCGGATGCGGCTCAGGAAATCAACCGCCATCGTCTGTATATAGATGGCACGAGGGACATGAGTTCCCTTCCATTTACGCAAGAAACCAGCCATGACGGATACCTTGTTGACGGAAGGTGGCTTACGGCCGTCGATAACGACACGCAAAATCCCGTCTGTGTCATTTTGGAGGGTTTTGCCGAAACACGCGGGTTAAGCGTCGGGGATTCTTTGACCATTTCCCTGCATGACGAACACCTCTCTTGGGGATATTATACAGAAGAAACCGTTGTGGATGAAGCAGATTTCATCGACGATCCCACCACTACCTTTACCATCGTGGGCGTTTTTAATCGCACTCTATATACCCAAAACTTCTTCACGCCCAGCAGCCAAGGCCTTCTCGTTTATGTCCCGAACTCCTGCATCCCCGCCGAATATGATGCTTCACGGAACGACTTCGAATTCGTTTTTGATGTTGGTTATAGCTTTGTCTTAAACCATCCTGATAATCAGGACGTATTTTTACAACAATACCGAAAACAACTGGAAGACATGGGATATACGGTTCATTTCATAGACAATGGATGGAACGCTTTCTCGACCTCGGCAAAATCCCTTGCCCGCTCGACCACTTTTAGCACGGCGATGTTCGCGGTGATACACTTGTTGACCCTAGTGCTAGCCGCCGTTTTCTATTTCAAACTGCACCAGAAGGAGTTTTCTATCGCCCGCGCATTAGGTGTCTCTTCTGCCCGCGTGATTCGCTGGCACCTGGTTCCCGTCATGCTTCTGGGCATAATGGGTATCGGCGTGGGAAGCGTTTTAGGCTGGCATCGTGCATTGGGGCAAATCCAGGTGACGCTGTCCGCCCTTATACATGACGGGCAGGAGCTGAACGTACAATTATCCGCAGGAATTCCCGTCTTATTATGTATGATGTCATGGATAGTCCTTGGGGTTACCGCATTCGTTTGTTATGCGACATTGTCCCGGCACTCCGTAATGGATATTTTGTATGAGACACGTAAAAACCGGGGTGCTACCCGGAAAACGGATATTTCCCCAGACTCCGCAGACACCCTTGGTGCTTCCTTAACCGCTGCGGACGTTGCGGAAACTCCTGATACTTCCGCACCCGTGCAGCCCGCCAAACACACGCTCCCCTATCGGACACGTTTCTCCTATCTGGCGCGTTTTACCCGGAGACATGTTTTCCGCAGCAAGGGGAGAACTTTTTTGACCCTAGCCGTCGCCATCATCTTCATCCTTGCGCTTGGATGGATCCAGCGTTCCATCGACCGAGCCGAGCAAAGCATCATCGACGCGTACGAGAGCGTTTCCGTGGAAGCCGAAATTTTAAAACGCGATTCTTTGAATCAAGCAAAACAGCCTGGCTTTATTTCCTCTTCCACGGTTGATGCCATCCTTTCCACCGGGTTCGTCAAGGAAAGCGAACTGGTGGTCAACGCCACGGATGCCAAGCTGATTCGTATCCTCGAAGACACAAGGGTCATGTCCGCGTTCACGCTTTGTGGTATCACGAACGCAAACCACCTGAATCGGGAAACGAGAAATGTTGTGCTATCATCTGCCGGGGACGGCACGATTACCTACCAAGACGGGTGGGATGCCTCCATGTTTGAGGCGGACTATGACCTAGAAACAACGCCGTGCCCGGTCGTCATCCCCGAGGCCGTACTGACAAGCCAGGACATTTCCTTCGGTGATGAATTGACACTCGACGCAGGTTTACAAGAAATGACCGTCGTCGTGAGGGGAAGTTATACCGGCCAGTTTGACGGACTGGGGCACCCGCCTGCCAACAGAAGCCTCGTGCTGATGCCGCATTCCTCCATGCGGACGCTTTATGACGGAAGGGAGTTATTTTACTCCATTGCCAAGTATGTCATCGAGCCGACAATGAACCGCGAGTTAGGCACGTTCCGGGTCGCCACCGAACAGATTGTGGAAAATGACACGAAGAGCCACCTCGCCATCAGGCTCGTCATCTGGGACGAGGAACTGCGCCAGGTGATTGAGCCCATGGATAAAAACCTGACCCTCATGAAACTATTTTACCCGATTGCCCAGCTTGCCGTCATCGTGGCCACCGGTATCATCACGCTACTGTCACTTATGCAGAAGACAAAAACAGCCTTCCTTTTACATATTTTGGGCATCCCCTCGCGCACGGTGCAGGTCGTGCTCGGGAGCGAGCAGGTGCTTTTGGGGATTATCGGAAGCATAATCGGCACCCTTGTCATCATCGCTTCGGGCAATTGGAGCGTGCGCACCGTGCCCTGCGTCCTGGTTTACTTGTTGGGATTAACGATTGGCACGGTGGCCGGAAGTATTTCGCTCACCCGAAACCAGAACCATGCGTAAACATACGAATCGTGGGCTGGCTCCGGGAAAGCGCTACGGCGAAACTATTCGAAATCATTTTTGATGCTTAAACCAATTTTGCAAAAATGACAAACATAGAATCAGGAGGAAACAAACATGGCAGAACTTACTTTGAAAAACTTGACGTTCCGTTATAAAAACACAAACCAAGACGTCCTTTCAAACGTGAACTTCACGTTTGAGAGCGGCAGACTCTATGCCATCGTGGGGCCGTCCGGCAGCGGCAAGAGCACGCTGCTCAGCCTGATGGCGGGTCTTCTATCTCCCACGGAGGGGGATGTATTGTTGGATGACCAAAGCTACAAGTCGCTAAACCTTGACCAGCTCCGGCGCGAGAAACTCACCGTCATTTTCCAGGCGTTCCATCTCTTCCCGTTGCTGACGGCAATCGAGAACGTTTCTTTCCCGATGGAAATCAACGGCATTTCCCCGGCCGAGTCCATGCCAAAAGCCGCGAAATTGCTGGAAGAGGTCGGCATTAGCGGCGAAAAGCACAAACGGTATCCCGCCAACCTTTCCGGCGGCGAGCAGCAGCGTGTCGCCATCGCGCGCGCGTTGTCAACCGGTGCCGGCATCCTGCTGGCCGACGAGCCGTCGGGCAACCTGGACGAGGCCAACAGCGTCCAGGTGATGGAACTTTTGTTGGAACTGGCCCACGCCAGGAACCGCTGCGTCATTGTCGTCACCCACGACCTGGAACTCGCCGCCCGCGCCGACCAGGTTCTTCCCATGAAAGACAAGACGCTATCGGACGACAGCATCAGGTAAGCGATAATAAGGTTATGAGATTACGGTTCGGCCTTAGTGGAATCATAACCTCATATGGAAATAATGAAACAAATTTTATTTCTCTATATAATCATGCCACTGAAACAAATCCAACGGCATAATCCAAAATTCATATTGACCTTGGCATCATCAAATCAACACTTCCACCACGAAGCGTCCTTCTCTCACCTCGTAGTTCATCTCCCCCTGGTATTTGAGCACGATTTCCCTTACATTCTGCAGCCCGTACCCATGCTCCTTGTCGTTCTCTTTTGTCGTGGCCCCTTCCAGATGTTCCACGTCCACTTCCCACTCCACCGGGTTTTCTATCACTATCACCAGATGCCCTTTGTTCTGTTTGATTTGAAGGCAGATTTCTTTCTTATGATTTTTTACCCGCTCGCACGCCTCCCTGGCATTGGACACCAGGTTCGCAAAGACCGTGCACGCCAGAAGCGCGAATAACAAACCGGCCGCCGCCAGCCATCGCATTTTATCTTTTTCCTCGAACTCTTTACGGAACCTGCGGCTTACCGGCACGCTCCATCCATTTTCCAGCAAAGCCTTTTCCTTCACATGCTCCACCTTGTCCAAATTGAGCAGATAGCCTCGATATGACAGCGCGAACGCCCCCTTGTCCAACAGTTCGCACCATTTCCCGATTCCCCTCTCGTCAAACAAAGGGCTTTCTTCCCCGTCAAGATAAAGGCGCACGTATTTCCCTTGTGCCTTCACATACAAAATGTCGGTCGCGCAAATTATCTTTTCTTCCTTCTCCCCCGACAATAAGACCGTTTTTCGTTCTTCCTTCTTCGTTTACGTCCCACATGACGCGATGCATCTTTTCCGCAAACTTCTCATACTCCGGCGGCTTTTTCAAAAACCCATAAACGTTCCTGTCATATGCCTCGTCCATCGCCTCCGGGTGCCTTGACACAAAAAGTGTCCTGGGAAATGTCTTTTTCTCCCTCAAAACGTTTTTCACCGCAAGCCCGTCCATCTCGTCCATCTCGACATCCAACAAAAGAAAGTCCGGCTCGCAAAAATCCGCAAGAAACTCCGTGCCTGACTCATAGGCCGATGCGTATTTCTCCATTACAGTTCGTCTCCGGCTAAACCGACTTCTCCATATTTCACTTCCAACATTCCATCACAAGACGGGTAATTTGTGAACAGGGAATCTTACGTTATTATTCATGAGGCCATGATTGTGATACCGTTCCGTTACAGTTCGCCCCGGTGTCAATCACTACGCCGATTGGCACCGGGGCGTGCGCAAAACAACACAAGTATACTCTTTGCCGAGGTTATACCATGTCCACTAGGCTCGTGGAATATCTCGCCAAGTGTCTAGGTATATATTCTCACTAGGCTCGAAAAGACCTCGCCAAGTGTTCATATTATACCACCAAGTTCAGATTTCCTGCTTGATTCATAAACTCCCGTAAGTTTTCAACATACTGATAGGGTGCGTATTCCGAATAAATTTCCGGATTATCCAAAATCACGATTTGCACACCCTCGGCACGAATCGCTTCCAATGTATTGGGAACACTTCTCGCTTCATTCATGTTTTTACATTTATACGCGATGCATCCTGTCTCATCAAACTTTTTAGCTATAATGTAAAATGGATTATTATCTACAAACATATGATTCACCTTCTCTTAGAGATTAAGACTTTTGTCTCCCCAGCAATTTCTTCATTTCCCACAAAAACTCTTTTTCTGAATTAATCATTCCTGATTTGTATCGTTCATATAAAATTTTTCCAACTTCCTCATTATAATATTTATAAACCAACTTATGACTCCAGACATTGAATTGATAATCATCTGCACACCATAACTGAATTTCTATCGGATATGCCAGGTTATCCTTTTGATAATATAGGTGTATAGCCCGATACCCATCATCCACTTTTTTCCCGTCTCTCAAATCAACAACCCGGAAATATTCTGGAAATTCATTCGGATATTTATCAAACCGTAGGCGAAAACCTAAAACATCATTAAAACATTGTTTGAAACCTCCGCCATTCCTTATTGTTTTTTCATATTTTCTTATAATAGAATCCTCACTTTTAAATCTGGACCCAATCAAATTTTCCTGCACCACAATATTCATATATGCCGAACGATATATGTTAATATCTGCCAATATAGTTTCAATTGGCGTTTTTCTTAAAGAAATTTGTTTTAAACTTTGACCCAAAGTCGTCGTATAAGATATTTTATCTAAAATGCTTTTTTCAATAAACTGCAAAAGCATGCCCTCCCATCATTGTACCATCTCGACTGTCGTCTCAATGGGAGTAATCGCGGTTCATGCAAGCATGACCGTCATTTTCCTCGTTATTGTACCAAGCCGCTGTCATGGCGGTTAATGTTAATGTATTGCTAAGTTGTCAACAAAAACAACCTCTTACGAAACTACCATGAATAGTTTACCATGAATTTTTAAACTTAACAACTATTTTTCCTATCTGGCGCGTTTTACCCGGAGGCATGTTTTCCGCAGCAAGGGAAGAACCTTTTTGACCCTCATTGTCGCCACCGTCTTTATCCTTGCACTCGGATGGATCCAGCGTTCCATCGACCGAGCCGAGCAAGGCATCATCAATGCATACGAAGGTATTTCCGTGGAGGCCGAAATCTTGAAGCACGCTTCCGGAGGTTATACGACGCAGCCCGGATTTATTTCCTCTTCCACGGTTGACGCCATCCTTTCCACCGGGTTTGTCAAGGAAAGCGAATTTGTGGCCAACGCCACGGACTCCAAGCTGACCCGCCCCCTTGATACCAAAAAGATTATGTCCGCATTCACGCTTTGCGGCATTACCGATGCCACCCACCTGAATCTGGAAACAAGAAACATGATAGTATCTGGCGGTGGCGGCATGATTACCTATCAGGACGGGTGGGACGCTTCCATGTTCAAGGCTGACTATGACCTGGAGACAACGCCGTGCCCAATCGTCATCCCTGAGGCCGTACTGGCAAGCCAGAAGATTTCCTTTGGCGATGAATTGACGCTCGACACGGGCACCCAGGAAATGACCGTCGTCGTGAGGGGAAGTTATTCTGGCAGTTTTAACGGAATGGGACACCCGCCCGCGAACAGAAGTCTCGTGCTGATGCCGCATTCCTCCATGCGGATGCTTTATGACGGCAGAGAATTATTTTATTCTATTGCCAAGTTTGTCATCGAGCCGACAATGAACCGGGAACTGGACACGTTCCGAGCCGCCACTGAACAGATTGTGGAAAATGACACGAAGAGCCACCTCGCCATCAGGCTCGTCATCTGGGACGAGGAACTGCGCCAGGTAATTGAACCCATGGATAAGAACCTGACCCTCATGAAACTATTTTACCCGATTGCCCAGCTTGCCGTCATCGTGGCCATCGGTATCATCACGCTACTGTCGCTTATGCAGAAGACAAAAACAGCCTTCCTTTTACATATTTTAGGCCTCCCTTCGCGCACGGTGCAGGTCGTGCTCGGAAGCGAGCAGGTGCTTTTGGGGCTTGTCGGAAGCATACTCGGCATCCTTGTCATCATCGCTTCGGGCAATTGGAGCGTGCGCACCGTGCCCTGCGTCCTGGTTTACTTGTTGGGCTTAACGATTGGCACGGTGGCCGGAAGTATTTCGCTCACCCGAAACCAGAACCATGTGTAAGCATAGGGATTATGGGTCGGCTTCTGGAAAAACGCTACGATGAAACACTCTGAAATCATTTTTGACGCTTAAACCGATTTTTCCAAAATGGCAAACATAGAATCAGGAGGAAACGAACATGTCCGAACTTACTTTGAAAAATTTGATGTTCCGCTACAAAAACACAAACCAGGATGTCCTTTCAAACGTGAACTTCACGTTTGAGAGCGGCAAGCTCTATGCCATCGTGGGGCCGTCCGGCAGCGGCAAGAGCACGCTGCTCAGCCTGATGGCGGGGCTTCTGTCCCCCACGGACGGGGAGGTATTGTTGGATGACCAAAGCTACAAGTCGCTGAACTTAGACCAACTCCGGCGCGAGAAACTCACCGTCATTTTCCAGGCGTTCCATCTCTTCCCGTTGCTGACGGCGATTGAGAACGTGTCTTTCCCGATGGAAATCAACGGCCTTCCCCTTGCCGAATCCATGCCAAAAGCCGCGAAATTGCTGGAAGAGGTTGGCATTGGAAGTGAAAAGCACAGACGATATCCCGCCAACCTTTCCGGCGGCGAGCAGGTTCTTCCCATGAAGGACAAGACGCTGTCCAATGCTTAAATTCTACTGTAATACAAACATATGGAGCTACAACTATTTTAAATGTTGTGGCTCCATACCTTGTTTAATTCCCTGTTTCTAGCGTCGGTATACGGAAAGCAGCATGATTCCTCTGTATACCGACACTATCATAAAATGCTAACCTTTTGTTGACATGATTTCTTTTCTAGGCATTTCACCAATATCTATCTTGCCTTTGTCCCGGTTCCATCCCGCCTGGCCGCCTTCAAACGATTCAGCGTGACCTCCTTCTCGCCATACGCAACCTTCGTCTCCGTTCCTTCCTCGAACAAGTACACCTGCTCCAGTTCATCCTTTTTCTGCAGCTTCATGCCGCGCACGCCGACCGCACCCTTCTTCTTCTCCGGCACGTCCGTGGCCGGGAAACGCAAGAAATATCCGTTCTTCGTCCGAAGCACCACGTGCTGGCTGTCGTTTACGACCTGCACGTCAATCAGCGCGTCATCCTCTTGTAACTTCGTGGCCGCGATTGTCCGCTTCGCCACCTGGAACTGTGTCCCCTCGACCCGCTTGACCATGCCCTGCCCCGTGACGAACAAGAGCTTGGAGAAACGCATCTGCTCCGCGTCACAGACCATCACGATCTGCTCCTGCGCGCTGCTGTAATTGCTCACGTTGTCAATCGCGATTCCCTTGTCTCGGAACTTCCCATACGGGAGGTCCAGGACCTTCACCTGGTGCATTTTGCCGCCGTCCGTGAATATGCAAATCCTTCCCGTGTTCATACAATGAACGACATATTTGTTCTCTCCGTCCGCCGCCTCCTTGTTGCGCTCATAAACGCCGACGTCCACCGTCCTGGCGTAGCCGAAGCGGTCCATCAAGAACACGACCTCCTGCTCCTCGATTTTCTTTTCCTCGAACACGGCTTCCTCCGCGTTCTCGATTAAGGTACGCCTCTTCCTGCCGTATTCCCTCTTGAACGCGTCAAGCTCCTCGATGATGACGTTCGCCATCGAGTCATAGTTTTTCAGAATGTCCTCGTAGCGGGCGATGTTTTTCAAGGTGGCGTCGTGCTCCTTCTGCAAGGCCTCGATTTCCAACCCAATCAACTTGTAAAGGCGCATCTCCAGGATTGCCGTCGCCTGCCGCTCCGTAAAACGCAAAAGCGAAGCCATCTTGCGGGAAATGTTGGACTTGAAACGGATGTTGTCCGTCACGCCGTTGACCAGGCACGCCCTGGCGTCTTTCACCGACTGGCTGCCGCGCAATATCTCGATAATCAGGTCAATCACGTCGCAGGCCTTGATCAATCCCTCCTGCACTTCCTTCTTCTCCAGTTCCTTGGCAAGCAGCGTCTTGTACTTGCGCGTCATCAGTTCGAACTGGAAATCCACATGGTGCTCGATGATAGCCCTTAAGCCCAACGTCTCCGGCCGTCCGTTCGCCACCGCCAGCATGTTGACTCCGAACGTGTCCTCCAGGCGGGTCTTCTTGTAGAGCATGTTCTTCAAATTTTCCACGTCCGCCCCACGCTTTAGCTCCAGCACGATGCGGATGCCTTCCTTTGACGACTGGTTGGAAATATCCACGATGTCCGTCGTCTTCTTCGTCTCCACCAGGTTCGCCACGTCGTTTAAAAATTTGGCGATGCCGCTGCCAATCATCGTGTAGGGAATTTCCGTGATGACGAGCTGCTGCTTTCCGCCCTTTAATTCTTCGACCTCCACCTTGCCGCGCAGCTTGATTTTCCCCTGCCCGGTCTCATAAATGTCCAACAAGTCGTCCTTGTTGACGACGATGCCCCCGGTCGGGAAATCCGGCCCCTTGATGTGGCGCATCAGCTGGCGGGTGCTGATTTCGTCATTCTTCATATAAGCCTTGACCGCATCAATGACCTCGCCCAGGTTGTGCGTGGGAATGCTCGTCGCCATGCCGACCGCGATGCCCTCCGCGCCGTTTACGAGCAGGTTTGGCACGCGCACCGGCAGCACGAGCGGCTCCTTCTCCGTCTCGTCAAAATTCGGACCGAAGTCAATCACGTTCTTGTCCAAATCGGCAAGGTATGCTTCCTGCGTGAACTTCGTAAGTCTCGCCTCCGTGTAACGCATGGCCGCCGCCCCGTCGCCCTCGATGGAACCGAAATTGCCATGCCCGTCCACCAGTACCATGCCCTTCTTGAAATCCTGCGCCATTACCACCAACGCCTCATAAATGGAACTGTCGCCGTGCGGATGGTACTTGCCCATCGTGTCGCCGACGATACGCGCGCACTTTCGGTAGGGCTTGTCAAAACGGATGCCCAATTCGTGCATGTCGTAAAGCGTGCGCCGCTGCACGGGCTTTAAGCCGTCCCGCACGTCCGGCAGGGCGCGGGCGATAATGACGCTCATGGCATAATCGATGTAAGACTTCTTCATTACCTCCGAATACTCCGTTCGGATAATCTGTGGTTCACTACTCATAATATAAAGTCCTTTCATTTATAGGAAGTTCTTTTCGCTAAATTTGGCCTGCGCCCTCATTAATCTCAAAGAACGGCCTCGCACTAAGTTCATCCTTCGCTTTGCTCGGATTCACTAAGTTGCTTTCGGTCAAAGAACGGCCTCGCACTAGGATTCAAGCTTCACCTACGGCTCGCTTTCATCAAGTGCTTTCGGTCAAGGAAGTTCTTTTCGCTAAATTCGGCCTACGGCCTCATTAATCTCAAAGAACGGCCTCGCACTAGGATTCAAGCTTCACCTACGGCTCGCTTTCATCAAGTGCTTTCGGCCTAAACATCCAATTCCGCTTCTTGTGCGTTGTCATAAATGAACGCGCGCCTCGGCGGCACCTCCGTCCCCATCAGCATCTCCGTGACGGACGAGGCCATGCGGGCGTCCTCGATTTCCACCAGCTTCAAAATGCGCGTCGCGGGGTCAAGCGTCGTCTCCCAGAGCTGCTGCGCGTCCATCTCGCCCAGGCCCTTGTAGCGTTGCAAGGTAAAGTTACTATCATGCGTCTTCCGATAACGTTCCAGCGCCGCGTCATCGTAAAGGTACTCCTCCTCGCCTTTCTTCGGCATCGCCTTATAAAGCGGCGGCATGGCGATGTAGACATGCCCCTCGTATATCAGTTCCGGCATGAAACGGTAAAACAAAGTCAAAAGCAACGTGGAAATGTGCGCGCCGTCCACATCGGCGTCGGCCATGATGATAATCTTGTCATAACGCAATTTCGTGATGTCGAAATCATTTCCATAGCCTTCGGAAAACCCACAGCCGAACGCGTTGATCATCGTCTTAATCTCGGCGTTGGCCAGCACCTTGTCGATGCTCGCCTTCTCCACGTTCAAAATCTTTCCCCGGATGGGCAGGATGGCCTGGTAATTGCGGTCCCGGGCCGTCTTCGCCGACCCCCCGGCCGAATCTCCCTCGACGATGAAAATCTCGCATTTCTTCGGGTCGCGGCTCTCGCAGTTGGCAAGCTTGCCGTTGCTGTCGAAGGAATATTTCTGCTTCGTCAAAAGGTTTGTTTTCGCCTTCTCCTCGGTCTTGCGAATCTTGGCCGCCTTCTCCGCGCTTGAGAGCACCGTCTTAAGCACGTCCAGGTTTCGGTCAAAATACAGCGTAATCTCGTCCCCGGTCACCTTTCCCGCCGCCTTGGCCGCGTCGGGGTTGTCCAACTTCGTCTTGGTCTGCCCCTCGAACCTCGGGTCAGGATGCTTGATGGAAATAATCGCCGTCATGCCGTTTCGGATGTCCGCGCCGGTAAAGTTGGCGTCCTTCTCCTTTAAAATGCCCAGTTCCCGCGCGTACTGGTTCATCACCGTCGTGAACGTCGTCTTGAAACCGGTCAGGTGCGTGCCGCCCTCCGAGTTGAAAATATTGTTGCAAAAGCCAAGGACGTTCTCATGGAACTCGTTGACGTACTGGAACACCGCCTCGACCTCGATGCCCTCCGACTCCCCCTTGAAATAGACCGGCTCGTTAAGCGCCTCCTTGCTGGCGTTGAGTTCCTTTATAAACCCACGGATGCCGTCCGGCTCGTGGTACTCGACATGCTCTTGTGCCGGCCCCCGCTTGTCGTCAAAAATAATCGTCAAATCCGGGTTCAGGTAAGCCGTCTCGTGCATCCGGCTCTTGACCTCCTCCGCCCTAAACCTCGTCTTTTCAAAAATCGTGTCGTCCGGCAGGAAATTGACCTTCGTCCCGGTCTTCCTCGTCCTTCCCACCACGGGAAGCAGCCCGTCCTCCAGTTCGATGACCGGAATGCCCCTCTCGTAAGCGTCGTGGTGGATCCCCCCCTCGCGGCTGATCCACACGTCCATCCTCGTGGAAAGGGCGTTCACCACCGAAGAACCGACCCCGTGCAGGCCGCCGCTGGTCTTATAGGCCGAATCGTCAAACTTCCCCCCCGCGTGCAATGTCGTATAAACCAGCCTGGCCGCGGAAACGCCCTTCTGGTGCATCCCCACCGGCACGCCGCGCCCGTTGTCCTCGACGGTCGCCGACCCGTCCTTTTCCAGCGTCACGCGAATCTCCGAGCAATATCCCGCCAAATGCTCGTCCACCGCGTTGTCCACGATTTCATAAATCAGATGGTTGAGTCCTTTCGTGGACACGCTGCCAATATACATCCCGGGACGCTTCCTGACCGCCTCGAGCCCTTCCAAAACCGCGATACTGTCCGCATCGTATGTATTATTCTTCGCCATAAAAACCTCTCCCTTTATTTTAACGTATCAAGGATACTTGATACCGCGGATTGCCCCGCCTGCCCAAAACCTCACCTTGACAGACCCGCAGAGTCCGCCCGCCCCTCCAGGGCATCGCTAAGGAATGCCCGGATGGACACGCTTTTCCACACTCGTATCATATTAACATAAAACATACCGCATTTTCAACCTATATTTTCCATTCCTTTACCTCTTCCATTTGTTCACCGCCGCATCAATCCATGACGACATGGTAAAGCGTCTCCGCCAACACCTCCATCGCGTTTTTCATTTCTTCCACCGTGTTGGTCTGCGCCCCGGCCTCGATGAGCAGCGACTTCGGCATCAAGTGCAGGTTGTAACGATATCCGCGCAGGTAAATGCGCCGCGCGAACCCCGGATACATCGTCTCCGAGGCAATCTGCATCTGCAAGGAAAAAGCCAGGTTATCCTGTATGTACGGATTATATAAGTAGGCAATGTCCCCGTTCGTGCGCGTGCGGCTCAAGCCGTTAAAATACATGATTTTCGCCGTCGGCTTGCCGCCGATTTCCGTCACCAGGTGCACGTCGTCGGCCACCCCGTCCCGGTGCAGGTCAATGACGACCTGGATGGAAGGGTTGGCCTCCAGGATTGGCCGTATGGCCGCCTCCGCGTTTTCATAGGCATGGCTTCTGTCCAGTTTCCCGTCTATGATGTCATAGACGCCCGTGTCATGTATCGTGGAAATACCCTTGGCATTCAAAAGCTGCGTCAAATATTCCCCCACACCGACGATGCTCGTGCCCTCGTCCCCCGGCACGGAATCGACGAACGTCTCCTGCGAATGCGAATGAAAAATAAGGATTTTCGGCCCCTCCACGTTGTTGTCAATTTTCATGCTGCGGGAAAGCAGGTCGTCGGCATTCAACTGGTCCGCCCCAATCATGGTGGAACTGTCCACGATGTAAAAATTATTTATCAAGTAGTCAAAATCCCGCAAGCGTTCAATCGACATGTCAAGCGTGGGCGTCCCCTGGGCCGGGACGACATTTTCCACCGGGGCCGCCTGGTTGACCAGGTTGCCGTTCTCGTCCACCTGGTTTTCATCGTTCGCCTGGTTCTCCAGTATTTTCGCGATGGTTTCCTCATCCTCCATCGCGTCATTATAAGAAACACGGCTCTCCAGATAACCGGAAAAAGGCAACATGCCAAATGCCTGCTCAATAAGCCACCCCTGGCTTTGCGTATAAGAAGTCGGCCCTTTATAGGTCAGGGCGGGCAAGTACATGTCGGCCGCCGCCTGGTTGAGTCCCCGCTGAATCTGGTTCCACCATGTCCACGCGCCGCCCGCGGGATTTTCATATAACAAATACACGCACACGAGGCAAAGTATCAAAATGCATATGATACGACTCCTTTTTTCTTGTTCCATTGCAAGCCCCCCGTGTCCCAATCGTTTATGTCAGATACCACGGATTGTTCCACCACGGTCGGCGTCCACAATCAAACGCATGACCTTTTGCCCCGGTATCATCATATCATTCATGTGTATGAAAAAAACATGCCCGCTATGCATCCATTCTGTCCCATTCGCCTCCTATCCGCGCAAAAGCCCAACCACTATGCATTCGTAAACACCATGTTCAATGCCTCCGATATCGTGTAGCTGATTTGTTTGACCAGCTCGTCCTCGTCCTTCGGGGTCACGAACATCCCGTTCAGGTGCGGGGAAATCAATTCTTTGACCAGTTCGTATTTTTCCGCGCTGTTATAGGTGCGCAAGACGTCGCCGACCCCCTTTAGCACGTCCGACGTCTCCAGGGCGTCAATCAGGTTTTCCATCGTGTCGTTGACGATGGTTGCCGCATCCACGACCGTCGGCACGCCGATGCCGATGACCGGCACGCCAAGCGACTCCTCGGTCAGCCCGTTGCGATGGTTTCCCACCCCCGACCCCGGGTGGATACCGGTGTCCGCCACCTGGATCGTGCGGTTCAGCCTCTTGCTGTTGCGGGCCGCCAGCGCGTCAATCGCCACCACCACGTCCGGCTTCGTCTCCTCCACGATACCCTTCACGATTTCCATCGTCTCCATCCCCGTCTGCCCCATGACCCCGGGTACGATGGCGCTGACCAGCTTGGCATGTTCCATGCCCATCGCGTATTTTCCATACTCCTTCACGATGTGCCGCGTCACGCAGAGATTGTCCGCCACGTACGGACCCAGCGCGTCCGGGGTGACCTGGCGGTTGCCCAGCCCCACGACGAGGACGGAAACGTCCATTTCCTCCAGCTTGGCGTTTCCGCGCGCGCTCTTGTCCTTGTGTCCGACCTCGTTTCCATGCACGGCCCCGTCCTTGCGCCCTTCGTTATTTACCAGCCGCCCGGCCGGCCGTCTGCCGGCACATTTGTTCTCCACCAGAATGCGGATATAGCCCGCCAATTTTTCAGAAATCTCCCGGTGATAGTCCTCGTCCGGAACCGCCAGGTTGGGAGCCTCCAATGTCAAATAGGAACCAACCGGCTTTCCCATGCTCTTCGCGCCGTTCTCCGTCTCGATCAACACCTTCGTGATGCGCATTTCCCGTTTCTCGTCATATTCCTCCTCCAAGACGACCCCGGCAATCTCCACGTTGTCGGACTCGAACCGCTCCTTCTCCTCCAACGCCAAATCCGTGCGCACGCTATACTTCTCCAACATCTTTCTTCCTCACTTTCCCGTCAAGCTAAAAGTAATATGTATTTTTAGCAATATTTTCAGAAATATGTATTGACAAGTTTTAACTGTTGGAATAAAATGAATGAGTATGTTTCGGTGAAACGTCCGTGTCCGAATTCGCCGGGACAAAAGGTAAAAGACGGTTCCTTGCTTCGGTAATGTAACCGAATTTACATGAATATGGATATCAGTTCAATTACAATTGGAGGTGTACGAATTGGCTAACATTAAATCCGCGAAAAAGAGAATTTTGGTAAACGAGACAAAAGCTGCCAGAAACAAGGCAATCAAGTCCAGGGTGAAGACTTCGATAAAGAAGGTCGAGGCGGCAGTCGCCGCGAAAGACGCGGAAACCGCGAGGACGGCCTTGAGGGCCGCCATTTCAGAAATCAGCAAGGCTGGCGGAAAGGGTGTTTATCACAAGAATACCGTTGCCAGAAAGATTTCCCGTCTGACCAAGGCCGTCAACGGCATTGCATAATCATGGATAAACGTTAAAAAGAAGTATCCGCTTCCGTCATGGTGGATACTTCTTTTTTTGACCTCTAACCTACTAATTTTCTAAATAGGAATCCGTTTCTCCCACCCATTTTTCCCATCAGATGGTTACTCCGCGGCATTCGAACCCACTTCCGCCGCCCCTTACGCCTCGTACGGCACCGCCCCCAGCTTTTCCACGAAAAACGCGTTCATCAACCCAAACACCTCGCTGGCGGTGCGCGGTGTCAAAAAACCCTGCTCCGTCACTTTCAAAATCGAAAATTCTTCCCGTTCCTCAACCGTGACGTCAAACCATTTTCCCTTCGTCATCCTGCCCTTGTCCGCCGTGCCCTGCGCGAACAAGCTTACCGCGTCCGCTTGCGCGTAATACTTATTCGACAAGCAAATCTCCATCTTTTCCTCGTCAAACTCATAATCCAGGCGGTCCTTCCCGCTCTTCTGGCACAACATCCCCACCACTTGCTGCCGCGTATACGGAACCCGATAAGAATACCGCACCTTCCCCTTTTCATGGGAACGGTTGTGGATTCCCCCGGCGTACTTGCGCGCGCCGCTCCCATTCGAGTACACGCAAAAAGCGACAAACAATATGACCATGAATATCAAAAAAATTTCCATCTCTTCTCTCCCGGCTGCCACCAAATGCCAATAGCAAAAGCGGCGGGAGTTTCCTCCCACCGCCAAAAACGCATGAATCCACGCCCGCCCTGGCGCAAGGCGACGATCCTCTTAGTTGTTAATCAACTTGTCCTCGTCGCTCCAGCTGTACAGCTTCCGAATGTCGGCGCCAATCTTCTCCGCCGGATGCTCGGATGCCAGCTTCCGCATCGCCTTGAAGTGCGCCTGGCCGCCCGCGTCGGACATGTCAAGCAGGAACTCCTTGGCGAAAGAACCGTCCTGGATGTCGGACAAAATCTTCTTCATCGTCTTCTTCGTCTCTTCCGTAATCAGCTTCGGGCCGGTCACGTAATCGCCATACTCCGCCGTATTGGAAATGGAGTACCTCATCCCCGCGAAACCGGACTGGTAAATCAAGTCCACGATCAGCTTCATCTCGTGGATGCACTCGAAGTACGCGTTCCTCGGGTCGTACCCGGCTTCCACGAGCGTTTCGAACCCGGCCTGCATCAACGCGCAAACACCGCCGCAGAGCACGGCCTGCTCGCCAAAAAGATCCGTCTCGGTCTCGGTCCTAAACGTCGTTTCCAAAACGCCGGCCCTTGCGCCCCCGATGCCCGCCGCGTAAGCCAAAGCCTTGTCAAGCGCCTTTCCGGTCGCGTCCTGCTCCACGGCCACCAGGCACGGAACGCCCTTGCCCACCTGGTACTCGCTTCTCACGGTATGTCCAGGCCCCTTCGGCGCAATCATCGTGACGTCCACGAATGACGGCGGCACAATCTGCCCGAAATGAATGTTGAATCCGTGTGCGAACATCAGCATGTTGCCCTCTTCCAGGTTCGGCTCAATATCCTTCTTGTAAAGCGCGGCCTGCTTCTCGTCATTAATCAAAATCATGATGATGTCGGCCTTCTTCGCCGCCTCCGCCGCGGTAAACACTTCGAATCCCTGCTCCTCGGCCCTCTTCCAGGACTTGCTGCCCTCGTACAAGCCGATAATCACGTTGCATCCGGACTCTTTCAGGTTCAACGCATGCGCGTGGCCCTGGCTGCCATAACCGATGATGGCGATGGTCTTCCCCTCCAGCATGGAAATGTTACAATCTTCCTGATAATAAATTTTTGCGTCCATTTTGACATTCCTCCTAAATTTTCATGTTTCATGCGGCGGCCCACGCCGCGCACGTTTATAGTTAAAGGATTTTCCTTTAGCCTACCTTTTCACGCAAGCATGGCTGTTTGGCCCGTTGCCCGCGGGAATAAACGGCTGGCATGCCGGCCCGCGAACCATCGCGCGGACTCAATCCAAATACGTGACGTTACGGATTCCCCGGCTCAGCCCGGTGATGCCGGTCCTTGCAAGTTCCAGGACCTCGTACCCCTCCAAAAGATTTAAAAACGCCTCCACCTTGGACTGGTCGCCCGTCAACTCGATCATCACGGACTCCTTCTCCACGTCCACGATCTTGGCCCGGAAAACGTCCGACACGGAGATAATTTCCGACCGTTGCCGCGCGTCGGCGCGAACCTTGACCATCACCAGCTCACGGCAGACGGACTCCCCGTCCTTGAGCATCTTGATTTCCCGCACGTCCACCAACTTGCGCAGCTGGTTTTCAATCTGCTCCAAAATCAACTCGTCCCCCGTGGCCACCACGGTAAGCCGCGTAAACCTCGGATCCGCCGTCATCCCGGCCGTGATGCTGTCAATGCTGTAACCGCGCCTGCTGAACAACCCCGCGATGCGGCTTAACACGCCCGGGTTGTTATCCACCAATAAAGAATAAACTTGTTTTCTCACCTTGTCCTCCCGCCTTCCCACGCAGACCCATGCGACTCAAAAAACAGAGTGCATTCTGTTTTTTTATCATAGCAAGTTTCCGTCCGTTTGTCAACACAAAAATTTGATGATGCCAGGTCCAAAAGGTCATGTATGATTACAATTCACGGCCTAACCGGCCGTGATTGTAACGGCATCCAGCCATTTAAAATTGCCTACGGCAATGGGCTGGATGCCCTATCGATGCCATCACTTTATCGGACGGTGGCCGTGCGGCGGAGCGCACAGCCCCGTGAATAGTAACCATGTATGATTCATTTTCACGGGGGACACGCCCAAACAGACGCGAAGCCAGTCCTTCCGGGCATGTTGATACATGACTTTGAGACCCGCAAAACGCTTCAGCCCCGATACCCGTCCGGATTGTTCGACTGCCATCTCCATGAGTCCGCGCACATTTCCTCGATACCGCGCTCGGCCACCCAGCCCAGCTCCTCCCTGGCCTTGGTCGCGTCACAATAACACATGGCAATGTCCCCCGGCCGCCTCGGTTTGACCTGGTATGGCAACTTCTTTCCGCATGCCTTTTCGTAGGCTTTCAAAACGTCCAGCACGCTGTATCCGGTGCCCGTGCCGAGATTGTATACATGTACGCCGGGATCCACTTTCATTCTCTCAATCGCCTTCACGTGGCCAATCGCCAAATCCGTCACGTGGATATAGTCACGCACCCCGGTTCCGTCCGGCGTGTCATAATCATCCCCGAACACCCCGAGGCTGTCAAGCTTGCCAACGGCCACCTGCGCGATATACGGCACCAGGTTGTTCGGAATCCCCTTCGGATCCTCTCCAATTTTCCCGGACTCGTGTGCGCCAATCGGATTGAAATAACGCAGGAGCATCACGTTCCACTCCGGATCGCCGACATGCAAGTCCGTCAAGATCTGCTCCAGCATCCCCTTCGTCTGCCCGTACGGATTGGTAATCGCGCCCTTCGGGCAGTTCTCCGTAATCGGGATCTCCGCCGGGTCGCCGTACACGGTCGCCGACGAACTGAAAATAATGTTCTTACATCCGTGCCTGCGCATCACGTCACAGAGAACCAACGTCCCCGTGATATTGTTGTGGTAATATTCCCACGGCTTCGAGACCGACTCGCCGACCGCCTTGAGTCCGGCGAAATTGATGACCGCCTCGATGTCCTCATTTTCAAAAACCGGTTCCAAATCCTCCCGGTTCAAAAGGTCGCCCTTGTAAAATTTCAACGTCTTCCCCGTAATTTCCTGCACGCGCTCCAATGCCACCTCGCTGGAATTGTAAAGATTGTCCACGACCACGACCTCGTAACCCCGGTTCAAAAGCTCCACGCACGTATGGCTGCCGATATATCCGGCTCCGCCCGCAACTAAAATCGCCATATTCAAATTCCTCCTTTTTATACTACTCCCTATTTTCGCATCTACTCCCACAAATGCCGCGGGTAAACGCCGTCCTCCTTCAACTGGGAAATCGCCCGCACGACCTCCTCCTTGTCCTCCTTGTACGTGATGCCGTGCCACTTGTCCTCCGAACGCAGCACCTTCACCGCCGCCTTCTTCTCGGCAATCAGCCCGCTGACCACGGAGGGCAGGAAATACTCGCATTTCAGCGGGTTTTCCACAAGCCCCTTTTCCAAGAAAGCAGGAAAGCGCCCCTCCAATTCCTTCAACATACCGGCGCTGAAACCGAACATGTTCATCGACACCAGCGTGTCCGAACGAATATCCTCCCAGGTGGCCCCGCCGTCCTCCGTGTAAGCCACGCCGTCGCCCCGCTTCTCAATATGCGTAAGTTCGCGGATTCCCGTCAGATATCCTTCCCCGTCCATCTCGCAGACGCCGCGCGAGACATAGCCGTTGTCCGTCAACGTGTTGGCCAGTATGTAGCTTACCATCGCGAAATGGTATCGCCCGTCATCCTCGTTTGCCGTAAGATAATGATAAATCTCCTCGAACGCGTGAACGCCGTAATAATCATCCGCGTTGATGACCGCGAACGGCCCTTTCACCACGTCCTTGCAGCAAAGAACCGCATGTCCCGTACCAAACGGCTTCTCGCGCCCGGCAGGAACCTCGAACCCTTCCGGCAGCACGTCCGGCTCCTGATAAACGTATTCCACGTCCATGTGGCGGCCAATACGGTTGCCGACCCCTTCCTTGAAATCCGCCTCAATCGCCTTTTTAATGATGAATACCACTTTCTCGAATCCTGCCCTTTTCGCGTCATAAACGGAAAAATCCATGATAATGTGGCCGTCTTCGTCCACCGGATCCATCTGCTTGAGTCCGCCATAACGACTTCCCATCCCGGCGGCCATGATTACAAGTACTGGCTTTTCTGCCATATTCTCGTCCTCCTTGTCCTTCGCGCTCCTTGTCCTTCGCGCCCCATTTCCCTGCGCCCCATTATTATACTTCCACGGCACGCCCTGGTCAATGCGCTTTTGTTGCCCTTTTCTTCTACTTTTGTTGCAAAGTTACTATTCACGGGGCTGTGCGCCCCGCCGCACAGCCACCGTCCGATAAAGTGATGGTGCCAGTGGGCATCCAGCCCATTGCCGGAGGCAATTTTAGATGGCTGGATGCCGTTACAATCCACGGCCGGTTAGGCCGTGAATTGTAACGTTGCAAAGGGCGACGTGCGCTTTTAAGCACGCGGTTTCGCGGCTGTTTGGGCGTCCCCGTGAAAAATAGTCACGAGCCCTTTATCCGTTCCGCCAGGTCGTTCAGATAGACCCAGCGTTCCATCTTCTCCTCCAACGCCCGTTCCTTCTCTTCCTTTTGGGCGGATAATTCGGACAATTTTGCGGAATTCGTGGCATTGTCCAGCATTTCACGCTCCAATCGACCGACTTCCTCCTCCAACGAGGCGATTTCATCGTCAATCGTCTCAAATTCGCGCTGTTCCTTATACGAGAATTTCAGCTTCTCCTGATGGCGCGGCCTCTGCCCCTTCACGACGTCTTCCGAATCGGAGCCCTTACCTGCGCCCGCATTTCCCGCCGTGCCAGGACTTTCCAAATCCCCCATGCCAGGCGTGTTCAAAGCAGAAACGCCCCTGCCGCCCACCGCGCGCCCCTTCGCTGTCCCATGCGTATCTCCACTCGTTCCACGCGCGTTTTTCGCCGCCAGGTAGTCACTGTACCCGCCCTCGTACTGCACGAGGTTTCCATCCCCCTCGAAGGCAAATATACGGTCCACCAGATTGTCCAAAAAATAACGGTCGTGCGACACCGTGATGACGATGCCGGGAAACGACTCCAAATAATCCTCCAATATTGTCAGGGTCGGAATGTCCAGGTCATTGGTCGGCTCGTCCAAAACGAGGACGTTCGGAGCCTCCATCAACACCCGCAACAAATATAAGCGCCTCCGCTCGCCGCCGGAAAGCCTGGCAATCGGCGTGTACTGCATGGAGGAATCAAACAAGAACCGCTCCAGCATCTGCGAGGCGCTAACGTGCCCGTCCCTCGTCGGAACATACTCCGCCACGTCCTTGACATAGTCAATCACCCGCCGCCCGCCGTCCATTTGCGTCTCTTCCTGCGCGAAATAGCCGATGCGAATCGTGTCCCCGATTTCCACTTCCCCCGCGTCCGGCTTTAACTCTCCCACAAGAATT
Organism: Lachnospiraceae bacterium; assembly: GCA_910574865.1. Taxonomy (GTDB): domain Bacteria; phylum Bacillota; class Clostridia; order Lachnospirales; family Lachnospiraceae; genus Schaedlerella. Next base: position 27,088 of record CAJTDN010000003.1, read on the forward strand.
TTCATCAACGTGGACTTGCCGCAGCCATTCGGGCCAATGATTCCCAACCGCTGGTTTTTTAGGACAATGTAATCAAAGTCCCGGATGATTGCCCGCTCGCCGTAACGCTTACCGACATGGTGCAGGGCAATCGTCTTTTTTCCCATCCGGCTCTCCACAAAGTCAAGTTCCACCGCCGCGTCACGCACCGGCGCGGACATGTTTTTCAAGGTTTCCAGCCGTTCGAGCCTGGCACGCTGCTTCGTCGACCTGGCACGGCAACCGCGTTTCGCCCACTCCAGTTCCATGCGCAGCACGCTCTGCCGCTTCCGTTCCGTCGCCAGCTCCATTTCCTCCCGCGCGGCCTTCATCTCCAGGAACTTGGAATAATTGGCCTCGTACGAATATAATTTTCCATGGCTGATTTCCAATATCTTGTTCGTCACCCGGTCAAGGAAATAACGGTCGTGCGTCACCATGACCACCACGCCCCGGAACCGGTTCAAATAGTCCTCCAGCCACGCCGCCATCTCATTGTCAACGTGGTTGGTCGGCTCGTCCAGGACGAGCACGTCGGCCGGTTCCACCAGCGTCCTCGCCAACGCCACCCGCTTCTTCTGCCCGCCGGAAAGGTGCGAAATCTCCGCCTCGTAATCCGTGACGTCTAACCGGTTTAAAATCGCCTTGGCATCACTCTCCGCCATCGCCACATTCGGATTCCCCGTCACATAGGACAGCACCGTCGCGTTTTCCGGAAATTCCGGGTTCTGTGGCAAATACGCGACGCGCAAGCCCCTTTGGCAGATCACCTGCCCCTCGTCCGTCTCTTCCAATCCGGCAATTATTTTCAAAAGCGTCGTCTTGCCCGTTCCGTTGATGCCGATGATTCCTATCTTGTCCCCCTCGTGAATGCCGTAGGAAACGTCATCGAAAATCACCTTGTCCCCAAACACCTTGCTAACATGCTCTATGTTTAAAATGTTCATCCGTCATGACCTCCGTCTTTCTTCCTCGCACTTTCCCTCTCCCCGCGAATCCCTCCATCTCTATCCCTTGCCCGCACTTGCACGGTGCCGCCACTACACGCGCCGTCATTTACAATCACAAGCCGTATTCCTCCCTCAAATATCACGGCAACCCGTCATACGTTCCACGCCCTCGCAGTCACAACTCGTACTCCCGCTTCAAATATTCCAGCAACCCGACGCAGCCCGCGTACACGTCGTCGTAGGTCGTGTCGAAATCCCCCGTGTACCACGGGTCGGCAATGTCGCGCGGGGAATCCGTAAACTCCAACAGCCGGAGAATTTTCCCGTCCGGGTCGCCACCGGTAATACGGAGCATGTTACGGATGTTCCACGTATCCATCCCCAGAAGCAAATCGTACTTGTCATAATCTTTCCTCGTCATCTGCACCGCGTACTTTCCGGCGGTCGAAATGCCAAGCTGTTTTAATTTGTTCCGCGTCCCGTGGTGCACCGGATTGCCAATCTCCTCCCGGCTCGTGGCCGCCGACTCGATGTGGAAATGCTCCCCCAGCCCCTGCTTTTGCACCATGTCGCGGAACACGAACTCGCACATGGTCGAACGACAAATATTTCCATGACAAACAAAAAGTATCGAAACCATCATTCACTTTCCTCCTGAAACGCCCTGAAAAATCGAGCAGGGAAGATTTCCCCCTACCCGTCGCGCCGGGCATCCGTCAGTTCCAGCTGACATACTTCCTTTGGATGCCCGTATGCGCAAAAAAGCCAGAGTCTTTTACCACTCTGACCATTCTACCATAAAAACTCTCTCTTTGGTAGAAATATTTTCCGTTTCTTAATCCACCAAATTTCATCCTCCCTTTCGATTTCCACACATTTCACTTTCTTTTGGCAAATTTAGAAGCGTTTTCGGTAAGAGGGATTTCATAAGCCTTTTTCTCCAAGTACTCCCAGTTCCCATTTCCGACAGATTCATAAGATGTCCATGCCACTTTAAGCTGGTTTTCAGATATATAAAATTTAATACGTGTTTCGACTCCGTCACTTGTATCAATATCAGGTTCCACCACATAATCAAAAGAGTAAACCGTGTGCTTCCGCGTCCAATCCGAGGTATCCCGATAATAAATCATCGCGTTTTCCGCTGGTACCTTTATCCATCCGAACAGCCTCTCGCTTTCTTCTTTCCCATGGCTGTAGAAATAGCATCGTGTTCCACTTGTGGTGATATAAAATTCATTTTCACATGTTTTTTCCTGAAACAAAATCTCACCATCACTCAAATCAATCAGAAGCAGATTGCTTTCTTTCAGCCAACCTTCCAAATATCCATTGTGGTGGGGAGCCGTCCAATCTTCCGTGCAAACCCAAATTCTGTCAGTTTCCTGCAAGATACCACGCATTGTCCTACTCCCCATATCGAGGTATTCATATAATACAGAACCATTTTCATCCAGAATCTGCATATCGTAGTCATAAGTTTCTTCATAATCATCTGCTTTTTCCCACTGCAGATAGCAGGAACTTCCCTCAATGGGAGATTTTTCATCGTAAGTATAGCAATCCCTGGTATAACCAGATGGATATAATACTTCGTATGTTGTCGCACCTGCCGTTGGATTACAACCAGTCAGCGATAAAACAAATATTGTTACACAACATAAAGAAAAAACACGAGGTATGAGCTTTCCTTTCATATCTGCCCCATTCTCCTTTTCATGCCTCCCTATTTAATAATTTTCCTGATACTCTTGTCAACCCACGCTAAATCCGGGCGATATCATACGCCTCAATCCCGTGTCCCAACAATTGCATGATTTCCAGTTCGTCCCTTGCATCGAAGACGGCGTTATGCGTCTCGCTATATCGATTATTTTTCCGAAGCATCGTCAGCACGTCCTCCACCCCGTACCCCCGTTTCAACCTTCCCGTCTTAAAGCAATCCGCGCAGCCCGGGATGGCCGGATTATATTGGCGGTACGCGGCCAGGCGCATGATGTCGTACCATTCGTACTTCGCATACTCCGGCAAATGCCGCTTGTCAAAGGACGCATTATATGCGAATAATTTGCGCACGCCATACGAGTCCAACCACTCCTTGATTTCCTTCAGCGCGCGTTTCCGGTTCGTGACGCGGGCGTTCCCTTCGCCAGACCACAACTCCCCCGCGAACATTCCCCCCACCCTATATTCCGGGTCAAGGACGTAATAGGCCGAATTTACTTTTTTCTTGTCCCTCATGCCGGCGACCACCACGCCGATGGACATCACCTCGTCGTTCCAGTTCGTCTCCGTATCAATTACCGCAAAGTTATCCATGACAATATTCCCTCCTCCTCTTTGGTGAATGCATGGCACCGAAATACAAATACGGCCGATTTAGCCGTGAATTGTAACAAAACTGACATGTCGCCTGACGGCGACACACACAGACGCATCGCTTATCATCTTTCTCCTCCATAACGCACCTCTTCATATTGCTCGTGTAACTTTCGCATTTCTTCCGTCCCTTCCAGTCCCGCCTGCCGTTCCAATTCCGACGGGGTCGCCCACGCGCTCGGCCGACCCATGGTATGCTTCTGAATTTGCCGTTTATATCTGCGGCGAATTCGTGCGTTTTGCGACAGCCACCCCTCCCGCTCCGGCTTGGCACGGCTTTCGCCAAAAGACTTGTTCTCGTCCACGGCATTTAAAAACAAAATTTCGTCCTCTTCTTCCACGGCAAACAGCGCCCCGGCATTTTGTATCGCGCGATACAATATCCGCAACAAGCAAAAAACAGCCGACACCATCACGAGTAAAATGCCCAACCCGGCAATCTGGCGAATCCATTTCGGAATCACGAACGGCTCCGCCTCTTCCGGCAATTCCATCGGTGCCATTGGTTCTTCCGCCGCTTTTTCCATCTCCTCTTCCGGCCGCAAGGATTCCTGCCCCACGGAGGTTCCGCGCTCAAAACGCACGTTTTCCAACGGCTCCTTTCCATACCATGCCGACGGAAAAACGGCAAACGCCAGGGCCAGGATTGCCATCCCCCCGATTACCTTGTGGATTCGTCCCATCGTCCTGACGGGAAGGTTGGCAATCGACTGGTTTTCACGCACATATTGGTAAAACTCGTAATGATAATGATATAGAAAATATAAAAAGACATCCACCAGCACCATGTAAAAAATCACCCGCAGGCAGGCGGGTCTGTGGAGAAACAGCCCGCAAAGGTATAACAGCGTGAACCAAATCCAGTGCGACGGCGCGGGAACACTGAAAATCGTCGGGATTTCCCATTCCCGCAACGTAAAATGGCCAGTTCCCCCGGGCATCGCCTGAAAGTTCCTTTTCGTGCGGCCATAAGTTATTTTCGCATGTGTATGGACACAGAAAATGAAAAAGGACAATACGCCGCTCAAAATGCCAAGAATCCAGTCCCCGTCCCACCCCCCGGTTCCCAGCCAAAGGCCGCCCACAAAGGATGACGCACGTCCAACGGCCACGGAAACCAGCACGCCCGACAAAAGATACAGTATCATGTTACGGATTTTCACAAGTAACATCCTGCTCAAAAACACTGGAAACAAAAGCAGCGTTCCCACCACATGGAATCGTAAAAACGCCGCCCCGGCAAGACCACAGAGGCCCGCAATAAGCGTATACGTCCCCAGGCACAGCAAAAACGAATGCAGCCCGCTGACAATTTCAAGGAAAACCTGGTTTTTTCGATTCATGCCGACACCTCCCACGGCAGGATTTTTACATGCGCCATGTTCATATGCGCGACTTCCTTCCCTTTATGCGTCGGAAGCACCCACAGCACCTGCCGGTTTGCGGACGCGAAGCGGCCGACCAGTTCCACCAGCTCCTCTTCCTGGTTTTTGGAAATGAAAACGAACGTCCGCCCGTCCGTGCCGTTTGCAAGTTCCTTCCTCAACAGTTCCGCCCCGGAAAAGCACACGCGCCCGACATCCAGACACGCCAGCTTCCGATTCAAATCGTCCGCCTTCCCCGCGCCCGCGGGATAATGCTCATGAAACGGGTCCGCGCCTTCCAACGCACGTGCGTTTTCTCCATCCGAAGCAGCGCCTTCCGACAACGACGCGTTTCCCACGATGCGAACCGGCATGTTCTGCCGGATGAGACGGGCGGCAAGCGAAGCCACGATGCGGATGCCCTCCTCCACCAAGTCCTCGCTTTTTAAGATATACGGGTCGTCCACGTCGAACAAAATGGTAACGTCCACGCTCGTCGTCGAATCAAATTGGTTGACCATCAATTTACCCGTCCGGGAAGTGGCCTTCCAATTAATGTGGTTCCTCGGGTCGGACGGCACGTACCCACGAATGCCGGAAAACTCAAACGGGTCGGGATGCAGGCGGTTATGAGCCAGAACCATCCCGGAAATAGCATTGCAAAGCACCGCGACCCGCCCCGTGTCAACCCGCGCCGGAAAGACGTACATCTGTGCGCATTGTGCAAACGTGCGGCTACCAATCTCATTGAAAAAGAAATCATGCCCGGTCACCTCGACATCCGAGATTCGATACACGCCCCGTTTTTCTCCGCGAAACGCAAGCGTACGCCGCACCTTTTGGTGGAATAGGAAGGAAAACACGTCACGCCGGTACGTCTGATCCGTGACGCTTGCGTTGAGGCTGGAATCTTTTTGAAATTTCAGGTTGCGGCCCATGGCAAAATGCACGCCCAGGGCAGAAACTGGAAGCCATTTGTCGTTGACGACGACCTCCTCCAAGGCGGATTCCTCCCCCTCGTAAATGTATGCGTCCCGAAAATGCAGGGACACCGACAATTCCTTGTCCCAGAGCTTGCGGATGCCAAACGCTTGCAATAGCCAAAGCAACCCCACGCCCGCAAATAACATCAAATACATGATTCCTTACCGTCCCGTCCAGTTTTCCGTCGGCAGTTCCACCGTACCTAATATATCCAAAATCACCCTCTTTGCCGCCTCGGCCACGTCATGGGAGGCATTCACGGCCAGCCGGTGCGAAAGCACCGGGACGGCGACCACCTTGACATCCTCCGGAGCCACGTACTCCCGCCCGCAAACGAGCGCATAGGCCTGCACCGAGCGCACGAACGCCAACGTCCCGCGGGGACTGACCCCGTTTACGACGTTCGCGTGTTTCCTCGTCGCCTGCACGACGTCCACCAGATATTTGAGCAAATCCGGATGGATGAAGACGTCGCGGCACGCATGTTGCAATTGCACCACCACGTCCTTCGTGCAAACGGAAGAAAGTTCGGCCAGCGGCTCCTCTTTCAAAAACCGCCCCACCAGTTCCATTTCCTTCTGGACGTCCAGGTTTTCCATGGAAAGCCGCATCAAAAAACGATCCATCTGCGCCTCCGGCAAGGGAAACGTCCCCAAGTTTTCCAGCGGGTTTTGCGTGGCAATCACGAAAAACGGCTCCTCCAGCACGTGCGTCATGCCCTCCACGGTAATCTGCCGCTCCGCCATGCACTCCAACAAGCTGCTCTGCGTCTTCGGCGTGGCCCGGTTAATCTCGTCGGCAAGCAAAATATTGCAGAAGGCCGGGCCTTTGGAAAAAACGAACTCCCCCGACTTGGCATCAAAATAATTGAGCCCCACGACGTCCGTTGGAAGCAAATCCGGCGTGAACTGGATTCTCCCGAACTCCGCGTCGATGGATTTCGCCAGCGATTTTGCCAAAACCGTCTTTCCGGTGCCGGGAACATCCTCCAACAACACGTGCCCGCCCGCGATAAACGCCGTCAAAAGCAAGTCCAGTGTCCGCCCGTTTCCAATCATGACCCTATTTATGTTGTCCTTTAACATCTGAAGAACCGAAAAATCACCCATATTTCTTCCCCCTTTATTCAAAAGAATCATCCCCGTCTTATCCACATACACGCCCTTTTTTACAGATTCAAACCCGGCATTGCCAATATTTAAATAATTTCCCATAAAACCATTCTCCTTCTGGCATTTCCGCCTCGCGCCCCCGTCTTCGTCAACTGTCTCCAGCGATACAATGAGAGCTGCCCAATTCTTCGATCCACTCTCATTATACGTGTTTTTCTCCTGAAAAACAATTCTTGTTTTTCTTTCATGATAAAAAACCGTTACTGCCGGTTACCATTCACGGCTTGGAGCCGCGATAGTAACGGGCATCCTTACACCACCCTTGCCGCAAATATTCCCTGCAAAATCGGGCATACGAACGCCGCCAAAATCAGGACAATATAGATTCCAAAGATGAGGAGCGCCTTGAAGATTCTACCAAAATGTGGTATCCTTTCTAAACTGGCATGTTTGCTAACACAAAAACAAGGAGCGGGGAAAAAAATGGATATCGCGGTCATGACAAAACTAATCTGGGACAATTGGCATACCTTGCTTTTTTTGTTTGACGAGGCTGGCCGCCCCCTTTCCATTCCCGCTTTCTGCGAGGAGGCCGAAAAGGCCGTCTCGCCAAACCTTCTGGAACAATTGCGCGGGCAAGTCCATGAAAGGCAAACCCCCGCCATTTATATTGACAAGGAGCACAACCTCTATTATTGGGGCTTTGAAGGTGAAAAGGAACTCTACGTCATCGGCCCTTTGCACGCGGAACCCCTGTCCTTCACCCAAGAACGTCATTTTCTTCACCAACGGAAAATCCGTCGAAAGGATTTTCCACTAAAGGAACTGACGCTTGCGGAAAGCCTTCCCATCATCTCCCTCGTTTATTATTGCCTCACGGGAAAGCAGTATGACATGATAAGTGACTTGACGAATTGGCAAAACCTCGGATTTGTTTTTTATAATGGAATTGGAAATTCCTTGCGGGAATGAAAGAAAAAATTTGAGGAGGATTACTTATGAGTAAGAAAAAGGAACGAAACCCGGAAGCGGTCGGATTCAAGGAATGTTTCGGTGTCACGGCTCTTTCCACCACGGGAGGCATCGCGGCCATCTTCATGTCCAGCATGTTCATGCAGTACATTACGGATTACGCCGGCCTGGGCGCGTGGGGCGCGACATTGGCGACGATTCTTTTATTGGTGGCAAGAATTTTTGACGCGGTGGACGACCCGATCCAAGGATTTATCATGGACAACGGCAAGATTGGCAAGCATGGGAAGTACAAGCCCTTTTTCATGATCAGCATTATCTTCACCGCGATTGGAACCATATGTCTGTATTCAATGCCCGCGGGCGTTGCAAGTAACCCCGTCCTTGTAACCATCTGGGTCATTTTTTTCTATCTTCTTTATGACATCGGCACTTCCTTCAATAACGGAAACCTTTTGTACCGGACCATGACGGACGACATCAATGAACGGGCGAAGCTGGTCATCGGACCCAGGCTCTGGGTGATGGTGCTCGCCATGGTTGGTGCCGGCATGACCGCCATCGCGGTCTCCATTTACCAGGTGGTCGGAAGTTATAATACCGCGTTCATGATTCTGGCATTGGTCGCCGTAGCGATTGCCTCCGTCATCTCCATCATCGGCTGGCTCATGGTAAAGGAAAAACATGTCGTGCAGCAAGAGGAAAACGAAAAAGTAAAACTGGGCGATTTCTTCGAACTGTTCAAGGTCAACAAAGCCATGGTCATTCATTTTGTCAAAAATATTTTCGCCGGCTTTATCTGGACGCTTTTGTTCGCGACTCCGGTTTATTATGTAAAATGGGGATTTTGCGCAGATTACGGGAATCCTAAACAAGAACCCCTGGCTGTTTTTTCTTGGGATGTTTATCATGGCCCTGGCCATCGGCACGGATTTCGTTCCACAATCCACCGTGGAAATGGAAATCATGGATTATACCATTTATAAGACCGGCAAGGATCGCTCCGCATTGACCGGCGTTTTAAATAAATTCTTGGAAAAGGCACAGACCGCCCTCTCTTCCGCACTGGTGGGTGCCATCTTGATTGCGATTGGGTATCAGGTGGACTCCGTCACCGGGGATTATGCCGGGGACTTGGCCAACATGCCGACCATGCTGAACTGGTTCATCGTCATCATGGGACTGACTCCTTGTATTCTGGGCATCGTTTCCTGCTTCGTATATAAATTTTATCCGATTACCAACGAGGTACGCGCGAACATAAGAAAATATCTTGAGGAACATAACGCAGAACAAAAATAAACATGTCATTCCTGCCGTGTCGACATGATGAATAATAACGAAAGGATTTTGGGGCTGTCGGGTAATGCAGAAAACCCACAATATATGGCGGCGAATCCAGATGCGCCACAGCATATATTGTGGGCCTGCAGTCATTTCCCGACAGCCCCTTTTTTCATAAATTAGTACTTGACTTCCATGCCATTTGAGTCAATAATAGGAAAGAATGGGAGGGCATTTACATGACAATTTCAAATTCAACTACCGCCGCCTTGTTTTTTGACATTGACGGCACGCTAATCAGCGACAAAACGAACAAAATCCCACGGAGTACGATTGACGCGCTTCAGCTTGCCAAAGACAAGGGACACCTATTATTTATAAACAGCGGAAGAACCATCTGTGCCATCCGCCCGGAGTTGAAAGCAATCAACTTTGACGGCTTCCTTTGTGGTTGCGGGACCTTTATTTCCTACCATGGCCAGGTACTTTTTAAACGCTCGATTGACGAAACCCGCGGGAACGACATTCTTGACAAAATGCAGGCATGTAACGTAGACTGCATCGTCGAGGGGAGCAAGGACATTTATTTTCCCCGCCACATTTCCCGCTTTGCGGATATGGAAAAACAGCGAAATTATTACAAGGCCTATTTTGGCCTGGCACAAAAAACGCATATCGAGGATCGCGGATTCATTTTTGATAAATTATTCGCGCGCACGGATGAAAAAAGCGACAAGCAAGCTTTTTTTGATTTTTTGTCGGAGGACATGGACATCATCGACCGCACCGAGGGGCGTTATGAAATTGTTCCCAAAGGGTGCTCCAAAGCGGCGGCCTGCGATTATATCGTAAAAAAATTAGGGATTGCCCCGGAAAATACGTATGTGTTCGGTGACAGCACGAATGACATGCCCATGTTCCAGTACGCAAGGCACGCCGTCGCGATGGGATGTCACGACAAGACCTTGGAGCCCTACGCCGAATTTATTACAAAGGACGTGGAGGAAGATGGGATTGCACATGCATTGAAGCATTATGGACTTATATAAATGATAGCGTCGGTGTACAGAAGGCAACACGGTCGATGAAGGACATATTTCCCGTCTTTCTAAGGAAAAACCCGCAAAACCACGGTAACATCGCGTTTTTGCGGGCTTTTCCCTTCTATCTCGTTTAAACCTTTTGGCTCCCCACGGACCAGACATGTTTTTCCTTCGCCGACGAAACCGTGTTCTGTGCCATGACTCCCACCAGGGCATGCGGAACATAAGGTTCCTCCAGATATGACAACTCATCATCCTCAAGTACCAACCCGACCGCCTTTGCCGCGCCTTCCACATGATGCAGCTTTGTCGCTCCCACGACCGGGGCCGTAACTTTTGTAAGCAGCCATGCGAGGGAAATTTCCGTCATACTAACACTGTGCCTATCTGCAAGTTCCTCCACGCGGGCAATAATCACCCCGTCTTGTCTGGAGGTCGCGTCATATTTGAGCCTCGCATAATCGTCCTCTTCCAAACGCTTGGACGTTTCACCCGGTCTTTTTGCCAGCCTTCCTCCTGCCAGCGCGCTATAAGGAGTCATCGCGATATTGTCCTCCGCGCAAAGTTTCGCCATCTCCCGTTCCTCTTCCCGGAAAATCAGGTTATAGTGTCCTTGTATGGACACAAACTTTGCGAACCCCTCCTTTTCCGCCAACGCGTTCGCTTTCGCAAGCTGATAGGCATGGCAATTAGAAATGCCGATATGCCGTGCCTTTCCCGCCCTCACCACGCGATTTAAACCTTCCATGATGTCATAAAGCGGCGTCTGGTAATCCCACATATGGTAAATGTACAAGTCCACATAGTCCATGCCAAGATTTTCAAGGCTTTTGTCTATCATCCGCTCGATATGCCGCTGCCCGCTAACACCTGCCTGGATGTCTTCCTGCGTCCTCGGCAAAAACTTCGTTGCCACGACCACGTCCTCTCTTTTCGCATAGTCTTTCAACGCCCTGCCAAGGTACCGTTCGCTGGTACCGCTTTGATAGGCAATCGCCGTGTCAAAAAAATTGATTCCAAGCTCCAATCCGCGCCTTATGATTTCACGGGAACGTTCCTCGTCCACCGTCCAAGAATGCTGGCCATTACCAGCATCTCCGAATCCCATGCACCCCATGCAGATGCGGGATACATTCAAATCCGAATTTCCGAATTTTGTATATTGCATACCAACCACTTACGCTACACCTCGCTTTACTCTATTTCAGCCAAACTGCTCCCGGTATTTTTCAATCTTACAAGTATGCTTTTTGCTTTTCTCGTCATAATTAATGCCGACCATCAGGATATCGCCGCCGTATTCCTTCCATCCATGCGGATAGTCCCTGTCCTTTATCTGCCGGATTGCCCCCGCATCCGTCTTGTTCCATTTCAATTCAATAAGGAGGACCGGCATGTCAGAACCCTTTTTCGGAATGAATACCACGTCGGCATACCCGTGCCCGGATGGCATCTCTTCAATTTTCACGAACTCGTCCACGCAGCTGATATAGGCAAACCGAATCGTGCCGCGCAAGGACTCCTCGTTATTATAGTATAGCGGGGAGGCTCCCGCCTTGTGCGCTTCCTCAATGGCGGCGGCCACCTCGTCTTCCTCCATGGCCAATGTCTGCCGCAACAAGTTGTCGGAACTTTGTATCAGTTTCGCCACTTCCGTATGCCTTCCCGCGACGACCGCGCGGACGAATTCCTGCCGCACTTCCTCGTTCGGAATATACGTGGTCTTCTTCACGGAATCATAGGCAAGATACCCCAGATGGATCAGCAATGTGAGGACATCATCCTTCCGCTTGGTATTTGTCATGTCATTTTGGAACGTGTCGGTGTCCACGGGGACATGCGCACCGCCCAGCATCTGGACGATGGCCTCCTTCAGCCCGTCCTCGTCCAAGTCGATATATATTTTTAACGATTCGTACGTTTCTGTCCGCACCCAGTAACTGCCAAACTCGTCATTTTTAACCGCCTCCATCACCGAATTCGGATTGTAAACCGACTTCAGGCGGCTGAATGAATACCCGTCATACCAATGTTTCATCTCTGAAAAATCCACGCCATATTTTTCGCAAAGCCCCACCACTTCCGGCTCCGTGAACCCCACGTATTCCGCCAGCCGCTTCGGTTTCAGCATCGTGTACTCCCGGAAATCCGAAACCGCCGACTGCGAGCCATACCTCTTAATCGGGAGGATTCCGGTCATGTACACCGCCTCTATCATTTTATCCGTTTTCCCGCTGTCCTTGAACAAACCGCGAAGGAGCTGGATATAAGAATCCAGCAAGAACCTATCATCCCCCGCCTCGCGGAACAAGGCGTCCCACTCGTCTATGATGAAAATGAATTTCTGCCCGGCGGCTTGCGACACCTGATAAATCATTTCCGGCAAATCCTTCTGCCGCTCCACTTCCGGGTAGGCCTTCGCCAGTTCGTTTATCACGTCGTCCTGTATATTTTCAACGACTTTGCTCATTTCCTTTTTGACAAACGCCCGGGAAATAAACCCGGTAATATCCAGATAAATCACATCATACTTATTCAAATAGGTTTCAAAAGAATCATCCTTCGATATCTCCAGTTCTTCAAATAACGCCCGCGAATCACAGCTTTTGTCGTAATACGCGCACAACATCTTTGCCGCGAAAGATTTTCCAAAACGGCGCGGCCTGCTTACACACGTCAGTTTATCCGCTGTCCCCAACGTCCTGTTAATAATCGAAATCAATCCCGTCTTATCCACATACACGCCTTTTCTCATGGACTCAAACCCGGCGTTTCCAATGTTCAAATAGCTGCCCATGCTCCCCACGCTCCCTTCTGTCCCGTTTCGGTTTCCTGCCAATGGCCGCCACTCACTTAAGCCGCGCGACTTCATACACGTCCAGCCCGTACCCCAGCAATTGCATGATTTCCAGCTCGTCCCGCGCGTCCAGGACGGCGTTGTGCGTCTCGTCATACCGCTTGTTTTTCCTAAACATTTTAAGCACGTCCTCCACCCCGTAGCCCCGCTTCGGCTTCCCGGTCTTATAACAGTCCGCACAGTCCGGGATGGCCTGGTTATATTGGCGGTACACGGCCAGGCGCATGATGTCGTACCATTCATACTTTGAATATTCCGGTAAATGCCTTTTATCAAAGGACGCGTTATATGCGAATAATTTCCACACGCCATGCATGTCCAGCCACTCCCTGATTTCCTTCAGTGCGCGTTTGCGGTTCGCGACGCACGGCTTCTCATCACCTCGTCAATCCAGTTCGTCTCGGTATAAATTACCGCAAAATTATCCATGGTATTTTTCCCTTCATTAGAAATGAACTCCTCCGTTGACACAAGAAGATTCTACCATACCATGTCTTCGGGCGCAAGCCTATTATGACTCCCCTCCTATAATATTTCCGCAGGAAATAAGCCGGCGCGCAACTCCACGCATGGCAATAGCTGTTCACGATGCTCCCCCCATAAGGCAAAATCTGCTTGTTATCGGCTCCGCGTCTGTGCGTCTTAAACATGTGCATCGCCTTGCAGTGCTGTATACGGAGGAAGGATTATTTCGAATCTGGGGATAAATAACTTCGGTGTCGATATACGTCAGGAAAGATTCCCCCTGCAATAAAGCGTTAAGACGTTCATAGATTTCTTCTCCTGCATGCGCCAAAATTTCGCCAATGATCTCATTGCTGCCGGTTGACTGCCAAAAGGCCTTGGGTTGAATCCAACTGCGGTTCTTTTTATATGCCCCTTCTATCCGTCCTTCTTTGCATAGGACGGTTACTCGGCGCTCCGTGATTCCCCAAAGAGTTGCTGCTTCCTTTACAGTTATGGTATCGCCCATGTTAGCACCTCCAAGCTTTTCAGATATAGTACACCACCACAGCGGAACAAAACCAACAATATTCGGAACAAAATCAAGTGTAATGTCTGGTTTTATTCTTTTGTGCGTTATCCTACCCTTTTATGATTTGAGCTTGTTGGTGCTATACTTTCGTATCTCTTTTGTTTGGCTCAACAATGACAACGTAATATTCGCCCGTATCATGCCCGAGGGGGTATGCCTTTTTACTGTGGGAACGATTTCCTTGGAGAACATAGTCAATTTATTGATAGAAGAATCCATATAATCGGGTCGGATCGTTCTACCTATTTCCGCGGAAATTGCCATGTACTGGCCGGTCTCCTCTATCGCGATTACTGCGGCTCCATGATGGCAACACAAATCGGAAAGCCGCTCAACTGCGGGAGAGGTCTTTTGGGGGAAATAGGGCTGAAAAATGCCATTACCCGACAGCCCCTTTTTCTACCCAAAATTTTTACTCATACCACGAGCATCGCATCCCCGAAGCTAAAGAAACGATATTTTTCCTTCACCGCCTCTTCGTATGCCGCCAGCACGTGTTCCCTTCCCGCCAGCGCGCTCACCAGCATAATGAGCGTCGATTCCGGTAAATGGAAATTGGTAATCAGTCCGTCCAACACCTTGAACCGATAGCCCGGATAGATGAATATCTCCGTCCAACCGCTACATGCCTTTAACTTTCCTTGTTCGCCTAATGCCGATTCAAGCGTCCGGCAGCTCGTCGTGCCCACGCAGATAATCCGGCCGCCGCGCTCCTTCGCACGATTGATTTTCTCCGCGGCTTCCCCGCTGATTTGGTAAAACTCGGAATGCATGTGGTGTTCGGTCACTTCTTCCACTTTCACCGGGCGAAACGTCCCCAGTCCCACATGCAGCGTGACCCTGGCGATATCCACGCCTTTTTTTTCAATCGCCTCCAAAAGTTCCGGCGTGAAATGCAGTCCTGCCGTCGGCGCGGCCGCCGATCCTTCATACTTCGCATATACGGTGTTGTACCGCTCGCGCTCCTTCAACTGGTGCGTGATATAAGGCGGCAGGGGCATCTGTCCCAACTGATCCAATATTTCCTCAAAAATACCCTCATAATGAAACTGAACCAAACGATTTCCCTCATCCAACACGTCCAACACGTCTGCCGTCAAGATGCCATTTCCAAAACCCAAGCGCGTACCCGGCCTGATTTTGCGGCCAGGCTTTACCAAAGTCTCCCAAACGTCATTCTCCTTCCGCTTCAAAAGCAACACCTCTGCCTTTGCCTTGGTATCCGCCTTTTCCCCAAACAATCTCGCCGGAATCACCTTCGTGTCATTGATAACCAGACAATCGCCAGGATTCAAATAATTCACGATTTCCTTGAACGTGTGATGCTCCATTTTCCCCGTCTCCTTGTCCAACACCAAAAGGCGGGAGGCAGAGCGGTCCTCTAGCGGATCCTGCGCGATTAACTCTTGAGGGAGCTCATAATAAAAATCACTTGTCTTCAATTATCCCATTTCCTTCCGTATTCGTTGTCTCCATTCTTACCATGAAGTCCCTGAACCTTGATTGGCCTGCCCATTCTGGTCTGGCCGTGTCGGTTGACCTGATTGACCCGGCCCTGTCAAGTTCGGCCGGCCTGGCTGACCCGGTTCCGTCCAGTTCGGCTGGCCCGGCTGACCTGGCCCCGTCCAGTTCGGCTGGCCCGGCTGACCCGATCCCGTCCAGTTCGGCTGGCCCGGCTGACCCGATTCCGTCCAGTTCGGCTGGCCTGGCTGACCCGGCTGACTTGACCACGCCGGCGCCTTCGGACTTGCGGCCTCCTCATGACGAACCTCGCGCGGCACATAACCTACGTTTGGCGTGTCCCACGTTCCAGGCGCGCTTCCCACGTTCGGCGTACTTCCGACATTCGGCGTACTCCACGTATTCGGCGTACTTCCGACATTCGGCGTACTCCATGTATTCGGCGTGTTTCCTACGTTTGGCGTGTCCCACACGTTCGGCGTATTTCCAACGTTCGGCATGTCCCACGTATTCGACGTTCTTCCCATGTTCGGCGTGTTCCACGCGTTCGGCGCACTTCCCATGTTTGGCACATCTCCCACATTTGGCGCGCCCCCGCCATAAAAGTGATTTCCCTTTCCCTGCAACGTACTTCCATAAGCCGCGTTTTCTTTCCCCGGCATGCCATTTCCGTAAGAGGACGCTCCCCTGCGCTCTTCAAAACCACTATAATTTCCCGGTCTCCCGCTTGCCGTATAGCCGCCAGAATTTACCGGCCCGCGACCAAGCGTGGCACCACCATGGTTTACCGGCCCTCTGCCCGGCGCGGGGGTTCCATAATTGACCAGTCCACTGCCTGGCGCAGTTCCACCATAATTGACTGGTCCGCGCCCCGACATGGGGCCTCCATACCTTGCCGGCCCTCTATTTGGCGCTATTCCGCCACTCGGCACCCTCTTGCCCGCGGTCGTATAATATACGGGGTAAATTTTCATCGTCTTGGCATAAATGACGCGAGTATCGCACAACATGTCATGCAACCCTCTTTTTTCCTTGTCGGCGGCGACAAATATATAACCAATCCCAATCGTCACGGCACACAAAAACCTTCCGATGGTTTCCCGATATACCACGTCCCACAAACTCAATTTCCCGCCGTTTGCATTGACCACGCGCAAATTTAACGCGCGTTTTCCCAACGTGGTGCCCGAGTAATAGGTAAATAGGATAAAGTACACGACTTCCGCCGCATAAACGACAATGTCCGTCAAGGAATAATGGAACAATATGTTCCCGTCCAAAATCGTCCCGTCCAAACCTGATGAGACAAAAAGCATCACCAGACGCACCAGCAAAAGTCCTAACCAGACAAGCACGCCATCTATCAAAAAGGCAGCCAACCGCGCCCAAAATCCCGCATAAGCCACGTTCTCGACAACCTCGGGTTCCTCAAACACAAACCCATCCCTCACGCCATATTTCTTCTGGCCCTGAGACTCCTGCTCCTTCGCATTTGCATCTTCCCCGCTCGGGTCTTCCTCTTTCTTCAGCACGTTTCCGGCATGCGCGTCCTTGTCAAGAACGGACTCGCCAAGAATCCCTCCTTCATGCACGTTCCCATCGGGGATTCCTCCTTCATGTGCGTTCTCGTCGAGGATTCCTCCTTCATGCACGTTCCCATCGGGGATTCCCTTTTCATGCACGTTCTCGTCGAGAATCCCTCCTTCATGCACGTTCCCATCGAGGATTCCCTTTTCATGCACGTTCTCATCGTAATTGCTCTGCATAGTACATCAGCACCCCGCTTTCCATCTCCGCCGCGGTCTCCTTCAAAACCTGGCTGTCCGACTTTGGCATCATGCTCCCTATCTTTGAGAAAAACGAAGACATGAAATTATCCGTGGTTTCCATGGAATAGAACTGGTACACGCCAAGCTCCGAACACATTTCATAGGTCATGTCGTCTTCCAGGGCAATCGCGTCAACAAGGCCGTTTTCCAAAGCCTGCTTCGCCGTATAGGTGCGCCCGTCGGCCAACGCCTTCACCTCTTCCGTCGACATTCCACGGCCGTCACAGACAATCTCCACGAACCGTTCGTAACACTCGTCGACCTGCGACTGATAAATCGCGATTTGTTCGTCAGTCATGCGGCTGCCGTCCTTGTTCGCCCCGCTTGTAACGCTATAGTAACGAATTCCCAGCTTTTCATACAAGCCCGACATGTCATAGCCGGACATAATGACACCGATGGATCCCGTCGTCGTATTCGGGTTGGCATAAATCACGTCCCCCGCCATCGAAGCCATGTAACCGCCCGATGCCGCGTAATGCGCCATGTACACCCAGATAGGCTTCCCCGTCGACTCCTTGTATTCCTGCAACTTCAAATACAATTCTTCGGACTCGTAAACCGTGCCGCCCGGCGAATCCACGTACAACAAAATCCCCTTGTTGTCAGAATCCGCCATCAACTCATCAATAAAATTCAAAGTCGAAATGTGCTGATAGCTCTGCGGGGTATCAAAGGGACCCGTCGCCAACTGCTCCTCAATCGTTCCCACCACGTTCACGACGCCAATATACTCGCTCATCGGCGGATTGAACGTGTACCCATAATAATTGTCCAGCAAGAGGTTTGCCAGATATTCCTCCTGCATGCTCGTCGCCGTGGCATTGCTAAGGACGCTACTCACGCCAATCGCGATAAACAATAATGCCGCCACCACCATGCCGATTATCTGTTTCTTCTTCATTTGCAACCACCTGTCTTTCTTCTTTAACTAGCGTTTCGTTGGATTTGTGAAACCGTCCCCGCCTCTTCCACCGATTCAAGGGCAACCCGCCCTCGGCTTTATTCTATCGGCTTTATTCTATCGGCTTTATTTCCTCGGCTTTATTCTCTCAGCTTAATTCCCAAGCTTTCCAAACCGTTAAGAATCTTCTTCATCACGGCGGTGACATCCGCCTCCTCCAACGTCTTGTCCGGTGCACGGAACACGACCGAGTACGCCACAGATTTGAAGCCCTCCTGAATCTGCGCGCCCTCATACAAGTCGAACAATTCAAAGCTCTCCAAATACTTTCCACCCCGCTGCAAGAGCATCGACTCAATCTGCCCGACTAACACGCCCTTTGGCACGACCATGCTAATGTCGCGGGAAACTGCCGGATACCTGGCGATTCCGCAATATTTCCTGTCAAACGTAGCATATCCCAAAATCGACGGCATGTCAAGCACTGCCACGTAAGAGCGCGTCCCGATTCCATAATTGTCCGCCACCTGCGGATGCACCTCGCCCAGATAGCCGAGCAATTTTCCGTCATACAGAATGTCGGCCTGCCGTCCCGGATGGAGGTACGGCCTATCCGCCTTCGGCTCGTACGTCCTTCTTCCCTTCATGCCGATTTTTTCAAAAAATTCTTCTACCACGCCCTTCATGCTGAAGAAATCCCCGTCGCCGTACATTCCCAGCGTGAACTGCATCCGCTCGTCTGGAAGCTCGGAAAGCGGCAGGCTCTTCGGCAAATAGACGTTGCCCAGCTCATACAGGCGGACGTTTTTATTCCTTCGGTTAAAATTGGTTGCCAGGGAACTTAACATTCCATTCAGGGAAATCGTCCGCATGACACTGTAATCCTCGCCCAGCGGGTTCATGATTTCAATCGCCTCCCGCAGCGGCGAATCCTTCGGCAACAACAACTTGTCAAACACCTTCGGGCTCTCGAACGAATAACTCATGCCCTGGCTGAACCCGCAGAATTCGGCGATGTCACGAGCCACCTGCTCGACGCGCAGCTTGAACGTCATTTTCCCGGTCGTCGCCTCCCCGTCCGGCAACGTGGTCGGAATATTGTCGTACCCGTAAAATCTCGCCACCTCCTCCGCCAAATCCGCGAGGCAGTGCAAATCCTGCCGAAACGTCGGGGCAATCACCTCGTTCGTCACCTCGTCATACGTCAAATCCAGCTTTTCAAAATAAGCAATCATCTGCTCCTTGGAAATGTCCGTGCCCAGCATCCGGTTAATCTTTTTCTCGTCAAATGCCACCCGCGCCGGTTCCCTCACCTCGTCGTATACGTCCACCATGCCGCCGACGACCTCGCCCGCGCCCATTTCCTCGACAAGCTGGCAGGCACGGTCAATCGCGGCTTTCGCGTTATTCGGGTCAAGGCCTTTCTCGAACTTGCTGGAAGCGTCCGTGCGAAGTCCCACTCTCTTGGCCGACTTGCGGATGTTCACCCCGTCGAAGCAGGCCGCTTCGAACAGCACGGTCTTCACGTCGTCGGTAATCATGGAATTTTCCCCGCCCATGATGCCGGCGATGCCGACTTCCTTCTCCCCGTCACAAATCATCAAGACGTCCTTGTCAAGCTTCCGCTCCTGCCCGTCCAACGTCGTGAACACGTCCCCGTCCGCCGCGGTCTTAACGATGATTTGCCGCCCGGCAATCGTGTCCAGATCATAGGCATGCATCGGCTGCCCGTACTCCTCCATCACGTAGTTGGTAATGTCAACCAGGTTGTTGATTGGCCGGATGCCCACGGAGGCCAACCGCCTTTGCATCCACTTGGGCGACGGGGCAATCTTGATGTTTTTTACCACCCGCGCGCAATACCTCGGGCAGAGCTCCTTGTTTTCCACGGAAACCTGGATATAATCTGCCGCGTCCTCGCCATTTCCCGTCTCCGCCACCACCGGCGGAACAAATTTCTTGCCAAAGGTGGCGGCCGCCTCCCGCGCGATTCCTATCACGCTGTAGCAGTCCACCCGGTTGGAAGTGACCTCGTATTCAAATACCGCGTCGTGTAGGCCAAGCGCCTCCACCGCGTCCGCGCCCACTTCCGCGTCCTCCGGGAAAATGTAGATGCCATGCTCCGGCGCCTCCGGGTACATGTCACGATTGGAACCCAATTCCTCAATGGAGCACATCATGCCGTCGCTCTCAATGCCACGCAGCTTGCCCTTCTTGATTTGGATACCGCCCTCGACGCGCTGTCCCGGCTCGTGGCCGCCCGCCACGCGGCCGCCGTCCAAAACGACGGGAACCTTCGCCCCCTCGTAAACGTTGGGCGCGCCGGTCACGATCTGGATTCCCCCCGTCCCCACGTTTACCTGGCAGACGACCAGCTTGTCCGCGTCAGGATGTCTCTCTATTTTCTCAATCTGCCCGATGACGATTTTCTCCAAATCCGCGTCCGTCTCCTCGAAGCCCTCCACCTTCGTCCCGGACAACGTCATCGCGTCAGTATATTCCTGCGCCGTCATGTCCAGGTCAGGAACATACGCCTTAATCCATGATAATGAAGTATTCATCGTATAAAATCCTCGCTTTCTCTATCTTCAAACTTTCACTAAATTCTTTTCGGTCAAGGAAGTTCTTTTCGCTAAATTCGACCTTCGGTCTCATTAATCTCAAAGAACGACCTCGCACTAAATTCAAGCTTCGCCTTCGGCTCGCTTTCATTAAGTTGCTTTCGGTCTCGGTCAAGGAAGTTCTTTTCGCTAAATTCAACCTTCGGTCTCATTAATCTCAAAGAACGACCTCGCACTAAGTTCATCCTTCGCTATGCTCGGATTCACTAAGTTGCTTTCGGTCAGAACTGTTTCAAAAAACGGATGTCATTTTCATATAACAAGCGCATGTCGTCTATCTCGTACTTCAAAAGGGCGATGCGCTCCAGTCCCACGCCGAACGCGAACCCGTTATATTCCTCCGGGTCGATGCCGCACATCTCCAGCACGTGCGGGTGCACCATGCCGCAGCCGAGAATTTCAATCCAGCCGGATCCCTTGCAGAACCGGCATCCCTTGCCGCCACATTTGAAACAGCTCACGTCCACCTCCGCGCTGGGCTCCGTGAACGGGAAATGGTGCGGACGGAACTTTGTCTTCGTCTCCGGCCCGAACAGTTCCTTGGCAAATACCTCCAGCGTCCCCTTCAAGTCGGCAAAGGAAATGTCCTTGTCGATGACCAGCCCTTCAATCTGGTGGAACGACGGTGAATGCGTCGCGTCCACCTCGTCGGAACGGAATACCCTTCCGGGCGCGATCATGCGGATGGGCAGTTTCCCTTGCTCCATCACGCGCGCCTGCACCGGCGAAGTCTGCGTGCGCAGCAAAATTTCCTTATTGATGTAAAACGTGTCCTGCTCGTCCTTCGCCGGATGGTCTGCCGGAATGTTGAGCTTTTCAAAGTTATACTCGTCGTACTCCACTTCCGGACCTTCCACCACCTCGTAGCCCATACCGACAAAAATACGTTCCACCTCTTCCAGGGCGATGGTGTTCGGATGCCTATGGCCGACGTTGTTTTTCTTGGCCGGGAGTGTCACGTCAATGACTTCCTTCTTTAACCGCTCCTCGCGGATGGCCCGTTCCATCTTCGTCTTCGTCTCCTCCAAAAACTGCTCGATGGCGGCGCGGGTCTCGTTGACCATCTGCCCCACCTTCGGGCGTTCCTCCGGGGCCACGTCCTTCATGCCCTTCAAAACGGCGGTCAGTTCCCCTTTCTTCCCCAAAAAACGAACGCGCACGTCGTTCAGTTTTTCCGGCACGTCTGAGACGCGAATGGCCTCGATGGCCTCCTTCTTGATTTGTTCCAATCTGTCCTTCATTTTTCCTACTCCTCGCTTCATAAAAATGTTTTCCCAAAGATTTTTTGATATAGGAAATGAAGCTGCCTATATCAAAAAAACATCCATCCCGAAAGGGACGAATGTTTAATCCGCGGTACCACCCTGGTTCCCATGACTAACTCATGGACACTCAACTCTTGTGTAACGTACAATCTACGTCATCCCCTACTCTACGCCCGCTCTGGCTACCTTGTCCAAAATACAGCTGGCATGTCTTTACCATTCCATCTCGCATGTCTTTTCTATACTCGCCAAGGAAATTTTCAAGGATGCAGCTCACGTGGGAAATTCGATTGCCATCTGAACCAAGGAAAACTTTCAGCCGGTGGCTTTCCCTCTCTGATGGGAAATGGCTCTCTACTTTACACGATCCTTGCCTTTTTCTATGTCACGGCCATCACGCCTGCCGCTTATTTACTTTACCTATTCTAACATATCAAAAAAGAAAGTCAAGCTAAAAATCACATTTTATTTTTCTCGAGGCTCACCGGGCGCACTTACTTTTCACGGAGGACGCTCAAACAGCTGCGAAATCCTGCGCAGAGAACTGTAAGAATAAACTTGACGATAATTCCCGTTTATACTAAACTAAGAAAGGAAAAAATAACGTTTGTGCGGAAACCACCATACATAAGGTGCCCCGCCAGATATGCGGAGGTGGAATCAATGAACGTCGTCACCATGCTGGACGAGTTACAAAACAAGGCGCTGCAAGAACCGGAAGTTCGGACCCTGTTTTTAGAGGCACAAGGAGATCCGGAGCCGCTCACGGCATTTTGCCAAGTCTGTCAAAAGCTCGGATATGAACTCTATGAGATGGATTTGATTTGTGCCGGAGAAGAATTTCATGCGGCCATGAAGCGAAGCACCAATGGCGGCGGGGAGAACTCCCCGATGCTGACCGGGCAGGATGACTTTTACGAATTATTTATGGCAAGCATAAGGAAAAAAACATATGAATAACAATCCTGATTATATTATCATCGGAGCCTCCGTCCTGGACGCCCTGGCACTTCCGGTCGCGCCAAACGTGTTTGAAACGGGATCGGTCGCCGCCGACCATATTGCCATGCACACCGGCGG
This sequence comes from Lachnospiraceae bacterium, assembly GCA_910574865.1. Lineage (GTDB taxonomy): Bacteria > Bacillota > Clostridia > Lachnospirales > Lachnospiraceae > Schaedlerella. The sequence goes on from CAJTDN010000003.1 coordinate 50,247, forward strand.
GGACGCGTTAAATGAGGCCACGGTGCTCGCGTCACTTGGCGAGTCCGTCCGGCTGGTGAGCAAAATCGGCGCGGATTACGCCGGAAATTACATAGACGCACATTGCCAACACTTGAAGATGGACACCACGTTCCTGCGAAGGGAGGCCTCCCTCGAAACAAGCGTGAACCTCGTGCTGGTTGACGACCTGGGGGAACGCCATTTCGTCACTTCGCCCAACGGCTGTCTCCGCAAGCTTTATCCTTCGGACATACCGGATACCGCGTTTTTCGGGGCAAGATACCTATGCTTTGCCAGCATTTTCGTATTCCCCGCTTTCGACGACGATGCCTTGGCAAAATTATTATCCGAGGCGAAAAAGGGCGGCCTGATCCTCTGCGCGGACATGACAAAGCCAAAACACGGCGAGACTTTGGAGGATTTAAAGAACAGCCTGCCCCTGCTGGATTATATTTTTCCGAACCAGGAGGAGGCAAGCCTCCTTACCGGCCTCACGGACTGCGACGACATCGCGGACGCATTCCTTCAGTGCGGAGTCCGATGCGTCGTTTTAAAAACGGGAGCCGGGGGATGCTTCATAAAAACGGCATGGGAACGGTATTGTGTTCCGGCCTTTCCCCATGCCCGTTGCCTGGACACGACCGGGGCCGGGGACACGTTCACCGCCTGCTTTCTGGACGCGCTAAACCATGGGATGACATTGCCGGAATGTGGAAAATTTGCAAACGCCGGGGCTTCCATTTGCATCGAACAAATTGGCGCGACCTGCGGGATTGAAAACAGAGAACAAGTCATGAAGCGGTATCAAATGTTTTCTTAGCGTCAGTTTACAGAAGGCAACACTAATATCAACGCAAGGAGGGGGACTTCATGGAACTTATTTCATCATCCGGCAATAAGGAATACTTGAAAGCGGAGGAGGCAATCCTGCAAGCATTCTTTTCCCTGTTGGAGGATTATTCCTTCGACCAGATTACCGTTTCGCAAATCATTGCCACCGCGAACGTTAATCGCTCCACCTTTTACCGACATTACCAAGACAAGTATGAAATATTGGAAAAGATTCAAGAGTCCGCGTTGCCGGTCACGAATAAAATGTTACATCCCTTTTTCGAGTCTTCGAAAGACCTTTTTGAAATTTTGTTCCATACTTCTTATTTGGAAGAACACTTTCCTATGGAATATAAGAAATATTTTTTTCAATTGATGCAGATTCAAACTGCAAACTTTAACTTGTCGAAAATGATACACGAAGGATTCATGGCGGCATACACTCCTGCGGAGGCCTCCCCGAACCCGCAATTAGAAAAAGAATTATTCGCAGGCATCGCGTTCCAGATGCTGATTTACCGTCTTTCCAACACGTCCCCCAAGTCGCCGGATGACGGGCAGGCGGTTCTGCGTTCCTTGGTAAGGCAACTTGAAAAGACCTTGGACAACCGTTGAAAGCCTGCGACACAATCCAGCGCGGGCTGAATTGTGTCAGGCATCACCCGCGTTTTTAATTTGCCTTTGGCAAAGCGGGTGATGCATCGGCCAGATTTACGTTCATTCTCCGAGCCAGTCAGCGTAGTGACTGGCTCGGGACTAAACCATGATAGGCCTGCGACATTTTGTCGCATATTGTCGCTTTTTTCTCTTCTTCCATCGTGATATGATATTCACATCACAACATTGGAGGAAGGATTTATGAAAAGAAATAAGATGAAAAATCGAGCAAGAAAACTCATTTCCATGGTGCTGGCGACGGCCATCCTGCCGTGTCTCTTTGTTTCCACCGCACACGCAAAAGAGGACAAGGCAATGCAATATGTGGACGGCAATCTGGATTCCCTGCAGGTTGAGACGGGGGACCTGGTTTATTTCGGCCAGGATGACGACGAACTCAGTTTCGACACTTGCTGGCAGGTACTGGACGCAAAACAAACGAACACTGGTGAGGACGGCATGTTCTTGATGACCAAGAACCTCGTCGCGTACCAGGATGAAAAAGGCATCTTGTTTGAAGACACGGACAATCCGGTTGGCAACGAATACCGGGGAAGCACCATCCAGAAATTCTGTGGCGAGTTTGCCGAAACCCATTTTTCCGACGCGGAAAATGCCGCCGTCATCGCCACCTCGAAGTCCGACGCGGAATTTAAAACGCCCGTTTTTTTCCAAGGAAAAAATACCACGGTAAACTTTGACCCCGCAGAAGGCATTCTGGATAACGACAAGGTGTTTTTATTGTCGGCGGAAGAAGTGAACAATCCCGAATACGGGTTCACCGGCGACGAGTCGCGAATCGCGACGTTTAACGGCGTGGACAGCAATTGGTGGCTGCGCTCTCCCCATGATTATAAATTTCCCCTGGACGTGGGATTCGTGTTCGCCAACGGCTGGCAGGCAGACTTGTACGTCAACGGCTTTTCCATGCTCCACACGCCTTATACCGCGCGCCTGGCGTTGAACCTCGATGCCTCGCAGATTTTATTCGCCACTTCCGTGGACGCTGGTTCCGACATGGAGGCGGAAATCGGCATGCTGGAGGAAGTCGGCACGGCAGAAACATCCCAGTGGAAGCTGACCGTCAAGGATGAAAAACGCAATGAATTTCAGGCCTCCCGTATTTTTCACTTGTTCGGTTTTTGCGCAATCCATTTCGAAGGGGCAGAAACCGGTGAGAACGAGCGCGTATCCGCCGTCATCATCAATGACAGCGGCGAAGTCACGTATTATGGAACCGTCGCCAAGAACAAGACGGACGGGTTTTTGCTCCTGAATTTGCAGGACAAATACGACGACGGCGACACGCTATACCTATTTTCAGAAAATGCGGCAGACGGCACGTCCACGAACTACGCGGGCGGTTTGAGCAAAGTACTATGAAGTTTTCGCAAATATTTATTGTATTTTTCTAGAAATCAAGATATAATTTTGCTATAAAAGTCCCGGGCAGCATCGAAAAGCAGCAAGCTTTCTTGTCACGCCGTGGCACACGCTAACTGGCGCCCCCGCCTGGCTTGTTGCCCGCGGGAATCATCATTTTCTAGAAAGGAAGTTATGTCATCATGGAAAAAATTACAAGCTTTACCGTCGACCACATCCGGCTGGTTCCCGGGATCTACGTGTCCCGCAAGGATTTCGCCGGCGGGACGCCCGTCACGACCTTTGACATCCGCATCACGAGCCCGAACGACGAGCCGGTGATGAACACCGCGGAGATACATACCGTCGAGCACCTTGGCGCCACGTTCCTTCGAAACCACGCCACCTGGCGGGACAAGGTCCTCTACTTCGGCCCGATGGGCTGCCGCACCGGATTTTACCTATTGCTTGTCGGCGACTACGAGTCCGAGGACGTCGTGCCCCTGATGAAGGAGATGTTCCAGTTCATCGCCGCTTTCGAGGGCGAAGTGCCCGGTGCCTGCGCCAAAGACTGCGGAAATTACCTGGACATGAACCTGCCGATGGCAAAATACGTGGCGGACAAATTTTATCGGGAAGTGCTGGCGGACATCACGAACGAACGGCTGCACTATCCGGCATAAAATTTAGGAGGGGCATTGCCCCTCCTTATTTTTTCAATATTTTCTTACGGATATAGCGGTACGTCACCTCTTCCCCCCAATCCGAGAGCATGCGCAAAAGCCCCTCCAGTAATCTCTTCGTGTCCGGGTGCATGACGTACATTTCCGTCCCGCCCCGCTCGTAATAAGCGAGCGGATCCGAATCCTTGTATGCCGCCCCATTATAAACCTTGCAGGCGGCGATACGATCCAAGAACATCTCCACCACGTAATTGGCGGGCATCGGCATTCCTTCCAGACCCTTTCCCTTGTCAAGCCCATAATCAATCCAGTACTCATAATGGTGCTTGTTCCTACCCTTATGGTGCAGCCACGCCGAAGAATAGCCAATCGTCTCCCGCTCCGCGTTGTTGGGGCTTCGGTTTCCCTGGTAATATTTACACCCGACACGGAATTCCGTCCAGCCATACTTTGACAAATCATGCAAAAGCCCCTGCTTGTACAAGCCCACCTTGAAACACTCTTTCATGACAAGCAGCTTATGTCTCGTTATCGTTCGAAAATGTCCCATCATGTCCATTTGACAAACTCCCTTTTCCTAGTATGGCACGCACTCCCGTGCCCGCGCCACGCCCTGAGATAACTTCCTCTTTGTATGCGGATGAAGGCATGCCATCCGTGCGAACCGGCTCACTCTCCTACCAACACCACGATACTGCGTGCGGACACGGTGACGCTTTTCCCCACCCCGTCCAAAACCGCGTTCGCCGTGTCAAGCGCCAGGTGCCATTTTTTCTTCTTGGAAAGCGGCGGCACGGCGAACTCGTGATCCAACCAATGCATGTTGTAGGCGACATAACACCTATCGCCCGCCTTTACCCCGTCGCAGAACAACACGCCCAACTGTCTGCTCCACACTTCCATCGGGGCCCTCCACGCACTTTCCCCATGGTAGGACACGTCCGGCAGCCCGCACGCCGTCTTGTCCAATCCCAGAAGCGGCTCCGCCCGATGCAGCGACCGGTGCGTCTTGCGAAACGCGATTAATTCTTTCACGTACCGAAATAAGTCCTCGTTCTTTTTTAACCTATCCCAGTTCAGCCACGCGGTGTCATTATCCTGGCAATATACGTTGTTGTTTCCCTTTTGCGTGTGCCCCATCTCGTCTCCCGCCAGGATGCAGGGCGTCCCCTGCGCGGTCAACAAAAGTAAAAACGCGTTACGTACCTGCCTTTTACGCAATTCCACGACCGAACGTTTCCTGCTCTTCCCTTCCGCCCCGCAGTTCCAGCTATAATTGTACTCCGGGCCGTCCTGGTTTCGTTCCCCGTTCGCCTCGTTGTGCTTCGCGTCATAAGAAACTAGATCCTGCATGGTAAACCCTGTGTGGGTCGTGATATAGTTGCATTTCCCGTCCCCCACGGTATTGTGCTGCAACGCCCACGCCACCTCGCCAACCATCCCCTCGTCCCCTTTCAGGAATCGGCGCATGACGTTCTGGAACCGGTCGTCCTTCTGCATGATTTTCACGCCCTTCAAGAGCGGGTCTTGTTTTAACCCCTCCCACGGTACGTGGTACGGATTGACGACGAACCCGTCCACATGATATTCCAGCATGTAATATTTCAGGCAGTCCACGGCATCATGCGGCAAAATGTCCGGCACGAACGGCATTTCCAAGACGACCTCGATACCCGCCGCATGGCACGCCTTCACCATGTCCTTCAATTCCCGGCTGGCGTGCCCGCCCACACTGTAAGCGGCTTTCGGGGCAAAATAATAGCCTTTGCCATATCCCCAATAATTCACCTTTCCCGCATTATTCTCATCAAATTCATATACGGGCATGCATTGAATCTGGTTGATGCCAAGTTCCTTCAGGTAAGGAATCTTTTCCACCACACCGGCAAACGTCCCCCTATGTTTCACCTTGGAGGACGAATGTTTCGTAAATCCCCGCACATGCAGGCCGTAGGCAATGACCTCGTGGTATGGGACGCGAAGCTGCCCGTCCCCCTCCCAGTCATACTCCGTGGGGGGAATCCTGCCCCGCACCTTGTGTTCCGACACGTCCGGCGTGTCACCAAATTTCAGGGAACGTGAAAGCTCTCTCACATAAGGATCTATCACGACCTTCTTGCCTATACGGAAATTATATTCATACGAATCCGCGTCCAAATCTTCAACCGCAAGGAAACGGACTTCCCCGAGTCCCTCTTCCTCCGGCATGTCAAACACAATCTCGGGCTCCTGGCCCCCCACCTTGTACAACAGCAGTTCACAAGCCTTCCCTGCCGGTACGGAAACCGCAAAGTTAATTCCGTCGTTCCTTCTAGTCGCCCCCAGCGGTTGTGGGGATCCCTGCACCTTTCTCATACGAATGTCCCGTCCTTTCCCAGACTAGCCAAGTCAAACCTCATGTGGCATTACGATTCACGTTCACTTCACCACACGCGCACTCGTCCCAATTACTGCCAGCCGTTTGTCCCATATAATTCCACGTTTTCACGATTGATGAAGACAGTCTCGGCCAACACCTCGCTTTGATGTTCCTCTCCTTTCAACACGGCCATGCAAGCCTCCACGGCCGCTTCTCCCACCTTGATGGGGGATTGCGCCCCCGTCCCGCACATCACGGAATCTTCCTTGGCAATTTCCGCCTTGATTTGCGGGGAGCCTCCCACACTATATATGCGAAAATCCTCTCTTTCCGACTTTTTCACCGCGTCCAGCACGCCAAGCGCGATTTGGTCACTGGCACACATCACGGCGTCAATCTGCGGATACTTCTCCAAAAACTCCTTCATCTGACTCTTGGCCGCCTCCCTGTCGCCCGATACCTGCGCACGGGCAAGAACTTCGAACCCCTTATTGGCAATCGACCGCTCGAAGCCGGTAATCCGCTCGTTCAAGGAACTGATGGCGGGATTCTCCATGATAAGGATTTTCCCTCCGTCGGGGCATTTGACAATCAAGTCCTCCCCGCAAGCGTATCCCGCGTTTCGATTGTCCGACCCGACATACGCATCCACCAGCCCCGCCTCCTTTACCCGGATGTCGAGGTTGACGACCGGTATCTGCGCCGCCTCGAGAGCCTCCAGCATTTCCGTGACGTCGCCGCCATCGACCGGAGTCAAAAACACGGCGTCCACCCTCTCGTCAATCAGTTCCTGAATCTGCCGGCTTTGCAACGCCACATCCCCTTTCGCATCCATCACGAGCAGTTCTGCATCCTCCTTCTGCAAGGATACACGGATTGACTTTTCCACCGCCTGAAAATATGGATCCTCCGAATTCACGCAACAATATGCAAATAGATACCCTTCTCTTTCCGGACGTTCCTCCCCGTCATCCTCCACGATCGCGTTATCCTCCGGCGTTCCAACGTTCTTCTTGCAACCGAACAAAACCGCGCACGTCAGCCCGAGAGTCATCGCGACGGAAATCCACGTCCTTTTTTTCACAAACACTTTTCCAAATCCACTCCTTACCCTGTTCCTAGTGTTCTTAAACTTGTCCATAAAACCCGTTCTCCTCAGTCAATTCCCTCTTCTTCCAGTAATTCCCCCACGAAGCGGGACGGTTCCACTTTTTTCCCGTTTTTCGATTTCACGTAGGAAATTTTCAGTACCTCCTTGGCTCGCGTCATCCCGACGTAAAAGAGCCTGCGTTCCTCTTCCTCGCCATTTTCATCCAAGGCCTTCTGATAGGGAACACGCCCCTCGTTGGCCTGTATGAGGAATACCGTGTCAAATTCCAGGCCCTTGGCCGCATGGAGCGTCAACAAATATACGCCTCCCGCTTGTTCTTGCCGCCCCCCTTGTCTCGCCTTTTGCTCCAACGTCTCCGTATATTCCTCGATGTGTGAAAACCACTCCTCGGCCGTAAAAAACGGCTTTGCCGCATCCTCCAGCTCTGTCACGACTTCAAACAAGGCATCTGCATCCACCTGCCGCTCCTTCGCGTATTCCCGCAAAAAATCATCATATCCAACCCGCTTGCGCAAATATTGTATCGCCGCGTAAGGAGCCATTTTCGCCAGCATCTTCAAGTCCCACTCCATCTGGTCGACGCGGTCCATCATCCATCCTTTGTCGAAATAATACTTGCGCAATTCTTCAAAGTCCACCTTTTCCCCGGCAGACACGCAGTCCCTGCTTAAATACCGTTTCGGCCGGTTCATGATTTGTAAGAAATCACTCCGCGACCGGCCACCTGCCGCCATGCGAAGGTACGTGCAAAAATCTTTGGCGATAAAATGACGGTACACGTTCGGCATATGCTCCCGCATCTGGAAGGGAATCCGCCCGTCCACCAATTTTTCCGCCACCGCCCGCGCGTCCGTATGTACCCGGTACAAGACGGCAATATTTTCCGGCTCCATGCCCTCCCCGATTCGACTGGCAATCTCCTTCGCCACATACTCCGCCTCCTGCGCGGAATCCGTCGTCTCCTGCACGTGGACGGTCACGCCGTCCTCCTTTTTCGCCCGAATCTTCTTCGTGAACCGCACCTTGTTGTGCCCAATCACCTTCAACGCGTTACGCACGATGTTAGCCCTTGAACGATAATTTACATCCAACAAAATCTCCCTCGCCTGCGGGAACTCCTCCTTGAAACGAAACATCAGCCTCGAATCCGCCCCGCGAAACCCGTAAATAGCCTGATCGTCGTCCCCCACCGCGAACAAATTGTCCTCCGGGGCGGCCAGCATCTTAATCACGTCGTACTGCACCTGGTTGATGTCCTGGAACTCGTCAATCAAGATGTAACGGAATTTCTTCTGCCACGCGGCAAGCATGTCCGGCCTCTTTATAAAAAGTTCATGGCAGAGCACCAGCATGTCGTCGAAATCAATTTTTTTCAACTGCTTACGCCCCGTCTCATATTCTTCGTAAATCTTCCTGAAAATATCCGGCGCACAACATTTTGCCTGATATTCCCCCAATTTAGCCCCGTTATTTTTGACCACGCCGATTTCGCCGGCCACTTGCCGAATAAAATCCTCCCCGTCCTCGATTTCCAATTGCTCCTGATGACTGACAATCTGGTTTAAGAGGCGGTATTTCTCCTCCTCTGAAAAAATGTTCTGCGGTCCGAAGCGGTACGCCCATTTCAAGATGCCGTAATAAATCCCGTGAAACGTTCCCGCCACCACCGGAAGGTTGCGCCCCTCCGACAGTGCTTTTAACCTCAGCTTCATTTCTGCGGCCGCATATTTCGTGAACGTGATGACCAAGATTTCTTCCGGCCGCACCTTGTACTTCTCAATCAAACATTTGACACGGTTCACGATTGTCAACGTCTTACCAGAACCCGGACCCGCCAATACCAGGCAAGGCCCGTCCCCGTGCGTGATTGCTTGGCTTTGCGCCCGGCTAAATCCCATTCCCTACTCTCCCGCCAATTTTTCTATTCCCTCACGGATTCTCGCCAAGGATTCCTCTTTCCCCAGCACGTCCATGATTTCCGTCGCGCCTCCCGGCGTGTTCTGCTTCCCCGAAACCGCCGTGCGAAGTGGCCACATCACGTAACCGATTTTGTATCCTTTTTCTCCCGCATACGCCTTCAACGTCTCGAACAGTGCGTCATTGCCAAAGTCCTCCTGCGCCTCCAAGACAGGAATCACCTCCCGAAGTAACGCCAATGACTTCTCGGCGTCGGTCTTCATTTTCTTATGCGTGTACAAGGAAACGTCGTGCTCCGGCACCTCCTCGAAGAAATCTATCTGCTCCCGGATATCGGTCAGCACCTCGATACGCGTCTTGATAAGCGCGGCAATCTTTTTTAAATCGAAATCCTTCGTCACCACTTCCGCGATATACGGCTCCGCCATCTCGTAAAACCGTCCAAAATCCATGGCCTTCAAATATTCCCCGTTCATCCACTTTAACTTCACGGTGTCAAACACCGCCGGGGACTTGCTCATGTGGCGGTAGTCAAACGCCTCTACCAGTTCCTCCAGGCTGAAAATCTCCCGGTTGTCGTCCGGGCACCACCCCAAAAGCGCCACGAAATTGACCACGGCCTCGGAAATGAACCCCTGCTCAAGCAAATCCTCGTAAGAAGAATGCCCGCAACGCTTGCTCAATTTCTTATGGTTTTCATCCGTAATCAACGGGCAATGCACATACACCGGCACTTCCCAGCCAAACGCCTCGTAAAGCCGGTTATACTTCGGCGCGGAAGAAAGATACTCGTTCCCGCGCACGACATGCGTGATTTTCATCAAATGGTCGTCAATGACGTTGGCAAAATTATAGGTCGGGTATCCGTCCGACTTGATCAGAACCATGTCGTCGAGTTCTTCGTTCGGCACGGTAATATCCCCGTAAATCTCATCGTGGAAGGCCGTCGTCCCCTCGTTCGGCACGTTAAGCCGGATGACCCACGGCTTGCCCGCGGCCAGGTTCGCCTCGACCTCCTCCTTCGAAAGCCCCAGGCAATGCTTGTCATAATTGACAATCTCGGTTCCGTCGGAGGAAACCGAAGTCTTCAGCGACGCAAGCCTTTCCTTGTCACAGAAACAATAATAGGCGTCCCCCTGCTCCACGAGCTGCTTCGCGTACTTTAAGTACAATCCCGAAGCCGTACGCTCGCTCTGCACGTAGGGGCCGTACCCCCCATCCTTGTCCGGGCCTTCGTCATGCAAAAGCCCCGTCTTTTCCATCGTCCGATAAATAATGTCGAGGGCCTCCGCCACGAACCGCTCCTGGTCGGTGTCCTCCACCCGCAGGATAAAGTCCCCGCCCTCGTGCCTGGCAATCAAATACGCATAAAGCGCCGTACGCAAATTCCCCACGTGCATCCTGCCGGTCGGGCTCGGCGCAAATCTCGTCCTAACTCTGCTCATGTTTCTTTCTCCATATTCTATATTATGATTAGAGCGTCAAAAGGTATTTTGACGCTCATGATACACGGATTACTCCGTGCTAACGCACTCCCGTAATCCTAAAACGCCTCAAATCCGCTCATTTTTCTGCGAAAAATGGCTACTTTTCGCTAACCTCGCGCCTTATGCGCTCGCCAAGCGTTCAATGCCAGTTGCTTTCGGCCGGCCTATACGTTTATCTCCGCCTTTTCCCCGAGCACGTCCTCGTTTTCCTTGAGAATCGGATTTATCACGTTCGCAAGGTACGCTTCCACCTGCTCCTTGGCTCGGCCCACGTACCTCGCCGGATCCATCGTCTTTTGCAAATCCTCAAGACTTAAGTTGAACGCCGGATCCGCGGCAATCAATTCCAACAAGTTATTGTCGAGTCCCTTCTCCTTCACGTTACGCCCGGCCTCCATTGAAAGCTCACGGATACGCTCGTGCAGTTCCTGTCTGTCACCGCCCGCCTTCACGGCATCCATCATGATGTTCTCCGTGGCCATGAACGGCAGCTCCGACATCAGGCGTTTTTCAATCACCTTCGGGTAAACGACCAGCCCGTCCACGACGTTTAGGCACAAATCCAAAATGCCGTCAACCGCCAAAAAGCCTTCCGGCACGCTTAAGCGCTTGTTCGCAGAGTCGTCGAGGGTACGCTCGAACCACTGCGTTGCCGAAGTGATGGCCGGGTTGAGCGCGTCAACCATCACATAACGCGAAAGCGAGGCAATCCGCTCGCTGCGCATCGGGTTCCTCTTATAAGCCATCGCCGAAGAGCCAATCTGCGTCTCCTCAAACGGCTCCTCCACCTCTTTCAGATGCTGCAGGAGGCGGATATCGTTGGAAAACTTGTGCGCACTGGCGGAAATCCCGGCAAGGACGTTTAAAACCCTCGTGTCCACCTTTCTCGAATAGGTCTGCCCGGAAACCGGATAGCAAGCCTCAAATCCCATCTTCTTCGCAATCATCGGGTCAATCTTGTCAATCGTCTCCTGGTCGCCCTCAAAAAGCTCCAGAAAGCTTGCCTGCGTTCCCGTCGTCCCCTTCGAGCCCAAGAGCTTCAAACTGCCAAGCACGTAATCGACGTCCTCCAGATCCATGGCGAACTCCTGCATCCAAAGCGTCGCCCTCTTCCCCACGGTCGTCGGCTGTGCCGGCTGGAAATGCGTGAACGCGAGCGTCGGCTGCGCCTTGTACTCGTCCGCGAACTTCGAAAGCTCGGCAATCACGTTGACCAGCTTACGGCGCACGAGCCGCAAGGCCTCCGCCATGATGATGACGTCCGTGTTATCACCCACGTAACAAGAGGTCGCGCCCAGATGGATGATGCCCTTCGCTTTCGGACACTGTACCCCATACGCGTAAACATGGGACATCACGTCATGGCGCACGACGCGCTCCCGCTCCTTGGCCACGTCATAGTTAATGTCCTCCGCGTGCGCTTTCAATTCCTCAATCTGCTCGTCGGTAATGGGAAGCCCCAGCTCCTTCTCCGTCTCCGCGAGGGCAATCCATAGCTTCCTCCACGTGCGAAACTTCTTGTCCTGTGAAAAAATATACTGCATCTCCTTGCTGGCATAACGTTCCGAAAGCGGACTCGTATAACGATCTGTACTCATATGATTTCCTCCATTGTCCAAATACTCTGAATCGTGCGTATGACGTTCATGATACTACGAATTGTTCCACGCTTCGTGCTCCCACGACTCTACAACACTTCAAAGGCGTGGCTGATGTCGTATCCCGGCACCTCCATCGGGTAATTCCCCGTAAAGCAGGCGTCACAATACCCGATACCGTCCACCATGTCCGACAGTTTCTCAATTTTCATGTACCCGAGCGAATCCGCCCCAATCATCTGTCGAATCTCCTCCGTCGTATGGGAATGGGCAATCAGTTGCTCATTCGACGGAACGTCGGTCCCGAAATAGCACGGATACAAAAACGGCGGCGAGCTGATACGCACATGGACCTCCCTCGCCCCGGCCTTCTTGAGCATTTTGATGATATTGGCGCAAGTGGTTCCCCTCACGATGGAATCGTCCACCATGACAATCCGTTTGCCCCGTACCACCTCTTCAATCACGCTCAGTTTAATCTTCACGCTGGATTCCCGCTCGCTCTGGAGCGGCTTGATAAACGTGCGACCCACGTAACTGTTCTTATGAAATGCCATCCCATAAGGAATACCCGACCGCTCGGAATACCCCTTGGCCGCCACCAGGCCGGAATCAGGCACGCCAACCACCAAATCCGCCTCCACCGGATACGACTCCGCCAGGGTCTTCCCCGCCACGATACGGGAATGATAGACGTTGATGCCGTCCAACGTACTGTCCGTACGCGCAAAATAAATATACTCAAAAATGCATCGCGACTGCTTTCCCGCCTCAATCGCCATCTCCATGTCCGATGCAAGCCCGTCCTTGGTAATGCTGACAATCTCGCCCGGGCGCACGTCACGCACGAACTCGGCGCCGACCGCCGCCACCGCGCAACTTTCCGATGACAAAAACCAGGTGTTGTCCCGCCGACCGATACAAAGCGGCTTCAATCCAAGCGGATCACGCGCCCCAATCAGTTTACGCGGGGAACTGACGACCAACGCGTAAGCACCCTTGATTTTCTTCATCGCGTTCTTGACCGCGTCCTCGGCCTTCCTCGTGTTCAGCCGTTCCCGCGCGACATGGTAGGCAATCACCTCGGAATCAATCGTCGTCTGGAAAATGGCCCCCGTCTGCCCCAGTTCTTCCCGAAGCTCGATGGCATTAACCAGGTTTCCGTTGTGCGCGATGGCAAGCGTCCCCTTCACGTAGTTGATGACCAGCGGCTGCGCGTTCTCCACGCAGGTGCCGCCCGCCGTCGAATACCTGACGTGCCCGACGCCAAGATTTCCCTGAAGCTTGGCCAGGACTTCGCGGTCAAACACGTCGTCCACGTGCCCCAATCCCTTCTGGGACAATACCTTCCGCTGCCCGTTCGTGTCCGTCACCGCGATACCGCAGCTCTCCTGTCCGCGGTGCTGTAAGGCAAACAAGCCATAATAAATGGAAGGGGCCACGTCGCCGCCGTCCATGTCGTATGCGCCAAATACCCCGCACTCCTCGCCCATGCCCGTTGTAACCTTTTCCAATCTGTCCATGTAATCACGCCTTCATTTCTCAAGTTTTATCCTAAGTCCCTTATGTCATTTCTGCAAAAAGATTATAATACAAGGATAGGCGAATGTCAATCATAGAGAAATTCTATTACCGTTCGGCTTATTTCCAAATTATAAACTGCATTTTGATATTTTACAAGTAGAAAATATCACTTCCTCATTTATTTAACTCACGAACCATTTCCGCCGGTTTCGCCGTCATCTCGACCCAGGCCGGAATGAAGCCGCACTTAATCGCATTTCTAACCGAACGGACATTTGACCACGCCGTGCAATAAAATGGCACCTTGCCGCGCTCCACGACTTCCACCGCCAGATTGCTTGTCAGCGCGGCCGCGACTTGCCTCCTGCGGTACTGCGGCAACACGTCAACGCCAATCTGCCACATCGTGTCACAATCGGCCGAAGCCCCCGCCAGCCCAATCAACGTATCATTTTCATAAGCCCCGATTCCCAGGATGTCCAATTCCTTTCTGTCCGTACATAACGCATTGCCCCACTCCGGTTTATACAAGGCCGCAAAATCCGCCGCGTCAAGTATTTTCAAACGATAGCCGCACGGAAGCCGCTTTAATTTATCGGCATCCGGCAGATAATACTCTGCCATGAAGCAAACTTTTTGCCCCATTGGCGAAAGCCGTTCATCCAGCCAATGCATGTTCGGCGTTTCAAAGCAATGATAAAACTCAAACTTCTTGATATATTCCGACACAATTTCGCGATATTCGTTCTTTACGGACGCGACAATGTTATTCCCATATGAAACTAAATTCGCGGCAATCGGCTCCTTGTAATACTTCCTCGCCGCACTCCCAATCCTCGACTCGACAATGACATGTTCGTTTTTCAAAAAATCGTTTGCCGTGCAGTTAATGTCCCGTGCGGATTGCTCCATGGCAATTTGTAAAATGTCCTTGTTCGTCATATTCTTTCCCCCCTCATATCTGTCCGACTGCCAACCGACAAACAATAACCGACCATCCTATCTGATAGGTGGAATCGCTCTCGCATATCCGCAAATCCCCCTTGTCATCAATCCCTTTTCGTCCTTTTGGCCAGACCATGGTAATACCGCATGAACCGACATACTTCCTCATAAGTCTCCCGGAGCGCGTTCCTGCGTTTCTCCGCATCCTCAATCTGCTTTGTCCTGACAAAAAGCTGCGCGTTGTGGTACATCACCGCGATTGGTTCCCTGGGGTCATTGTACGCCTCCGGGCGCTCCTTCAGACGCTCCTCCACATAGTCGGAATTAAATCGCACGCATGATTCGAGACGTGCATACCCTTCCGCCTCTTTTCCTGACAGCAAATCCCATACACCAAACAGATAGTCATCCGCCCGCCAGGGATCCGCCTTTTCTCCCCTATCAAAATCCCACATGAGCCTATTGGTCTTTGGATTTTTTGGGCCTTTCTCTGTAGCTTTCAGATAATCCTGACGCTCCTTTGCAAAATATGTCTCCATGCTGTCGATTTTCTGCCATTCCGGCAACACGCCATCGGCCAGGAACACCAAAATATCATCAAATTTTCTATTGATACTTTCTACCATGTCGGCATCCACGGCTTCCGTGCCATACTCAATCACGCCCCACCCTTTATGCATGTTTTGAAAGTAATCCCCCTGGCTGACGTGACCCGGCAGACCCAGGATGCCGTACTCTATGGCATAAATGGGGCAAAGATAACAACTCATGGCCTCATATCCGCCGCCCCTGAAATAGCCGATAAACTGAATGCGGGATACCAGGCCGTTCTTTTCCCGTACAAAAGTTTTGGAACCTGCCTTTTTCATGCCATATGCCTTTGCGGCAGGAGCAATCTTTGCCTGCAAGTTCTCCTTCAAACGGTGCTTCAATTCATCTTTACACTCTTTCCACTGTTCCCCCGTCCTTGCATTTTTATAGCCGAAAATTTTCGCCGGTTTCTGTCCGGGCGGTGTCCCCAGAAGGCTTTTCCAGTCAAAAATGATAGATTCTGCCGGATGTCGCTCAAGATATTCCTCCCACGGATGCCTGGCCGAAGCCGTATCCCTATAATACGTTTCCATGGCTTTCCGCCTATCACGGATTTCCTCTTCCCTTGCTTTTTCCCCATAATAACCGGAAGTCTTCATCGGACGCCCCTGGGCATGAAAATAGTAGGCAACGCCGCTTTGAGTCTTTGCCATCCAATAATAGTTTGCATTCCATAAGGCAGGCATCATCCGCCCCCGGTCCCCCCGGGTCAGAATTTCTTCCAGCTTGACCTTATTGCCGTTCCACCATTTTCCCCATTCCTCCGGTTCTATTTCTCCTGCCGCAACGCGTAAAAACACTTGTTTCATTTCATCCTGAAAACCCATTTTCATTCTCCCTCATACATGCTCCATCTTTTCCGCCACTGCAGTATCTATCACAAGCCACACACATTTGATATCTCACCAGTTCTCCCGCACCTCGTCCATCACATCCCAAATTTGCGAAAGTGTCAGCGGCGCCGCCTTTTCGTCCGCCTGCCCGCACTCCCCCGTGGGAATCACGCACATCCACTGATACAGCCTCCGCCCCACATAGTAATTGGCACTGCCAAACACCACAAACATCATCACAATACCGCCTATGACACTTATAAAAGACATTCCCATTTTCTCCTCACAGATAAGCACAAGTCCTTATTTTTTATTCTATCATACACCTTTCTCAACACGACCTCAACTATTTTTGTTTTCAATTTTTGTTTTCAATTTTACTATAATAATTTTTCTTTTATAATTTTTATAGACAATTTCTGCTCTGTGACTTTGTCACGGAACAAATCGCGCCCCTATCGTATACTGATAAAAAAACAAAAGGAGATTATCATGGCTAAACGAAAAGCGATCGTTAACGTCCGGGATTGTGTCGCCTGCGGATGCTGCATCAAAGTTTGTCCGCGAGACGCGATTACCGTTCCCCAAGGCATCCACGCAAAAATCGACGAGGAACTTTGCATCGGATGTGGAAAATGCGCAAAAGAATGTCCCGCAAGCGTCATTACGTTGGAGGTGTTGAAGCAATGAGACAAAAAAAGAAATGGTATGACTTTCTCTGGATTTTTTCACTTACTTACTTGATTTTGGGATTTTTCAACATCCTATTCGCATGGCTTGGGCTTCTATGCTTTTTTATACCGCTGATTATCGCCATCGTGGGCAGAAACAAGGCCTACTGTAACAAATACTGCGGCAGGAGTCAGTTGTTTTCCCTTGTGGGCGGCCGGTTCGAGCTTTCCCGCAAAAAGGACGTTCCCAAATGGATGAAGTCAAAATACTTTCGATATGGGTTTTTGATTTTCTTCTTTGCCATGTTCTTTCTCATGCTGTGGAACACGTACCTGGTATTTGCCGGGGTCAAGAACCTGGGCATGGCAGTGACCCTTCTGTGGACGTTCAAGCTCCCGTGGCATTGGGCTTATCACGGCACCTTGTTTTCCGACGGCGTGGCACAATTCGCTTTCGGATTTTACAGCGTGATGCTCACGTCCACCGTGCTCGGGTTTATTACCATGATACTATTCAAGCCCCGATCATGGTGCGTATACTGCCCCATGGGAACGATGACGCAACTCATATGCAAAGCAAGAAACGCCGCAAGGCCGCAAAATTGAATGTCCCTACAAATAAGTCTCGGGGGTGGATTCCTCCACCCCCGTTCCAACGGCTCACAAGTTTTCATTCCGCAACGCGTCCATGATGTTTTCCTTCTTCACCTTTCCAACCGCGTACAACATCGTCACGAACACCACCGCGAACACGCTAAAGACCACGACCGCGATTGCCGCCCACGGCAGCGTAAAGCCGGTCTCGTACACCGAGCAAACCACCCGCCAAATCAGGAAGGAGACGCCTACCGAAACGGGAAGGCCATACATGAGCGCCCGGATTCCATAAAGGACGCACTCCAAATTCATCATCCGATAAAAATCCCCCTCTTCCATCCCGACGGATTTCAGTATCGCAAATTCCCGACGACGCAGGCCGATGTTGGTCGTAATCGTATTGAACACGTTGGCCACGGCAATCAGGGAAATGAGCACGACAAAGCCATACGCGAACACGCGAATGACCGTTATCATGCCGCGATCTTGCTCCACCTGCTCGGCGGCGTCAAACACGCCGTTCTCATTAAGCCCGTTTTCTTTCAGAAACGCCTGGATTTCCTGGCAACTCACCCTGTGGTTTTCCGAGAGGAGATAATACTCATAGTCACTTTCGGACGTTCCCATATTGGGAAACAGCGTGCTTTCAAGGCTCTGCGGGTAAAGGAGGACGAGTCCGTCGTTACCATCCGGCAAATAGTACGTCTTGTCATAAATCACGTCCCCGAGCTTCAGCGTGACCAAATCATATGCCTCCTCAAGCGTAACGTCCAGATATTGCGACCCCGTTTCCGGCTCCATCCCCGGCTCCGTTCCCAATACGCCGCCATCCTTTTTTTCATATCTTGCCACCACTTGCCCGTTTTTATCTTCCGTTTCCCCATAAAACCAGTACCCTTCGCGCTCCCTCGCGATAACCGCCGTCAACTCGAAGTCCCCTGATTTCAAAAGGTTCGTCGTCTCATAACGCCCGGCATCCGGATTGAACATCTGTATGCCGTCCACGGCCAATGCTTTCGGATTCTTAGAATCCATGTATTCCTTTTCGTTTAAACCCTGCTCTTCCAACAACGTCTGAAAGGACGCGTCATCGACAAATTCAATATAAAAATCCAGCCGTGCCTCCGACTCGTCCAGATACGCGGGCTGACTTCCCCACCGCTGCAAATCGTCCAGACAACGCTCCGTCAAATATTCCTTGGAAAGCCGCGCGCCCTCATAACGCTTGCCAAGCATCGCCACGTCGGTGATTCCCGGCATGTCACGCAATTTTTCCATGAACGCCTCCTTCGTCACCCCCTCCTTCTCCAGCTGCTCCCAGTCTTCCCCGTTCGGCTGAACCCACAAATCATACCCCACCCCACTGAAACCGCCGCTTACCGCGATCACCAGATACTCGGTAAACGCCGACGCGCACACGAACAACACGACGCTCATAAAAAGGCTCAGTATCGTCGCCCGGTATCGTTTCCCGTTGTGCTTGTAATATTTGTCGGCGAGCATTCCCGGCAGGCCGAACAATTTGTATACCCAGCCAAATGTTTTGGCCACTTTCCAATTGACATCGGTATCCGCGCTCTGCCGAATGGCCTCGATTGGAGAAACCTTTGCCGAGCGTTTGGCCGGAACCCATGCGGAAATCAACACCGTCACGAGCGCGATGAACACGGCCGCCACGACCGAAAACGGGGAAACCGCCAACTTCATTTTGATGGGCATCCCCATCTCCAGAAACTGATTCCCGAGCAACATAAGCGTAATGCCGATTCCGGCGATTCCCGCGCAGACCCCGATGGGGATTCCGACGGCGCTCACGCACAACGCCTCAAACAACACCATTTTCCGCAGTTGTTTTTTCGTCGCGCCGACGGACGTGAGCAAGCCGAATTGTTTCGTGCGCTCGGACACCGAGATTGAAAACGCGTTATAAATCAACGAGACCGAACCAAACATGATGAGCGCGATGACGATGGCCGCCAATCCGTATAACGCGACGTGGAAACTGTCATAGCGGGAAACGCCGGAATACAACAAAAGCTGCGTATTTCGCTCGCCTGACAACTCATTGTCCGCCATATAATCATAAATGTCCGATAAATTATCCATATGAAAATAAACGTCGTAAAGGCACGCGTCGGAAGGCGCCTCGTCCGCGACCGTGAACGCCGTGTAGCCCGGCGCATAATAATCCTCAAACAGCCAGCTTATCCGTTCACAAAAGCCGACCACGGTGTACGTGCGCGTTTCACGCACTTGTATTTCCTCATCAAACGCCACCGTTTCCCCGTCCTGCATGGTATGGTAACACGGATTGTTCTGCGTCATCGCATAACCGTCCTGCATGCGATTTCCCAAATCCAACGTCAGCTTGTCGCCAATCTCATATTTTACGCCGCCATGCGTTTCCAGATGTTTTGGCAGCAAAATTTCGTCCGGGGCGGCCGGATACCTGCCATCCAAAAGATGAATCGGCAGCGCCCTTCCCGCATCGTCTGCCACTCCCAGCAGGTAAAGGTAAGGCTTGTAGGGGTTCTTACAGCCTTCCGCCTTTGCATACCCCAACTGTTGAAAATACACGGCATCCGCAATCTCCTCGTCCGACTTTATTTTCTCGTAAGTCTCATAGGAAGTATTCTGCTCCCGCCCGTGCCAGTCCCCCGTCTCATGTATGGCGTACTCCACCAAATATTGCTGCGTGCTATAGGCGAACGTCGTCACCGCGCAAATCATGGCGGCGGACAAGATAATCCCGATGATGGTCACGACCGTGCGGGTCCTATTTTTTTTCAAGGATTCCAGAGCCACCTTGCAAAACGGGTCGCCTAATGATACGCCCTCTCCGACAAAATTTTTCCCACGTTTTCCACCACGTTCCCTGCTCATCTGCGAATCACCTCGTCCCGAACGATTTTCCCATCCTCGATGGCCAGAATGCGGTTCGCCTGCAAGGCAATGTTCTCGTCATGCGTGATGACGATTAACGTCTGATGATACTTGCGGTTGGAAAATTTCAAAAGCTCCACGATTTCCTGGCTGTTCCTGCTGTCTAAGTTTCCGGTCGGCTCATCCGCGAGCACCACCGCCGGCGCGTTCATCAAGGCTCTGCCAATCGACACCCTCTGCTGTTGGCCGCCGGAAAGCTGCTGCGGCAAATGTTCCCCCCGGTTTTTTAACTGTAAAATGTCCAGCAGTTCATTTAACCGCTCCCCGTTCACCTCCTGTTTGTCCATCAAAACCGGCAGCGTGATATTTTCAATTACGTTCAGCACCGGTATCAGGTTATAAAACTGATAAACGAGTCCGACTTGCCGGCGGCGGAAAATCGCCAGCTGTTCCTCGTTTTGTGCGTACACGTCGCATCCGTCCATATACACCTTCCCGCTTGTCGGACGGTCAACCCCGCCCAGAATGTGCAACAGCGTCGATTTTCCCGAGCCGGACGGACCAATAATGGCGACGAACTCCCCCTTTTCCACGGAAAAGGACACGTCGTCCAACGCCTTTACCTGATTTTCACCTTTGCCATAGGTCTTGCAAAGATGTTCCACCTTCAAAATCTCCATACGACTTGCATCTCCTTTTTTGGTCAGCGCGCAGACGGCTACCCTCCCATGTGATTTCGACATTGCCATCCACGCGCCACTACATTACTTTTTTATCATACACGCTTTTCGTGACACGTCAATGACTCAAAAATAACAAATCCGTCACTTTTCCCGCAATGGAAAAAGGAACCTCGTCCCATGAGACGCTTTCTTAAACCATCCCCTTGTAAAATCGAATCGTAAATACCGCCCCGTTTGGCTCGCGATTCCTTACCTTAATCGTGCCGTTCTGCCCGGCGACAATCATCCGCGCCAGAGCGAGTCCGATTCCAAAGCTCGTTTCACTCGAATTCTTCCCCTTGTAAAAACGCTCAAAAACATGCGGCAAATCTTCCTTGTCAATCCCGGCCCCGTCATCTGAAATGATGATTTCACTATACAAGGCGGTCTCCGTGGCCTGTACTTCGATTTTTCCACTATTTTGCGTGTGCTCCATGCAATTCTTCACAATATTGGTGAGCGCCTCGCAAGTCCAAGCGATGTCGCAGATGCATGTCCCTTCCGCCTGCACCTCTAAAGCCTGCTCCCGCAGCTCCAATGGCACGAGCAAGGGTTGCACGCTCTTGTGGACCAGTTTAGAAAATGGAATCGCCTCTTGCTTAAATTGTACCGTGTTCGCGTCCAATTTGGAAATTTTCAGCAAAGTTGTAACGAGCCAGTCGATGCTGGAAAGCCGCCCGTACAATTCGCGTATGAGTTTTTGCTTGCGCTCTTTTGTCAAATCCGGCTCGGACAAAAATTGTACCAGAAGATTGATGGAGGTAAGCGGCGTGCGAATTTGATGCGAGATGTCCGCAATCGAATCGGCAAGATATATTTTTTCGTCCTTAAGCCTTTGTCCCTGCTCCCGAAGACGCACCGTCATCTTATAGATTTCACTCTGCAAGATACCAAGTTCCCCCTCCGCATAGCCGCCAAGCGTAATGTTTCGGTCGTCCCCGTGCAAAATGCGGTCAATGCCGGCAGAAAGTTCGCAAATTCGGCAATACCGCCTATAGGTGCTGACCAAATAAACAATCACAAAGACAAGGCAGAATGCCAGCATGAAAAGTGCGAATCCCCACTTTTCCTCAACCGCGGCCCCCGACCGGACCTCGCCCTGTTCGAACCACACGACGTCCGGCAGCAAAAAGGCGGCCGCCGTTGCCACGGCAGATAGCGCCGCATAGACTAAAAGGGTTCTCTTGACTTCCGGATTCCTAAAAAATTTCATCATGCGTCCACCTTATATCCCAGCCCGCGAACCGTCCTGATAATCCGCGGATTCTGTGGGTCTTCCTCCAGTTTTTCCCTCAATCTCTTAATATAAACCGTCAGCGTATTGTCATTGACAAATTCCCCGCCAATGTCCCAAATCGACTCCAAAAGCATGGTACGCGGCAGCACCCTGCCGCGATTATTGAGAAACACGAGCAACAATCGGTATTCAAGAGCCGACAAATACAAGTCCTTTCCGTTCCTGCTCGCCGTACCCCTCTCCGCATCCACGACCACGTCGCCGAGATGGACGATGCCACCGCCCGTGCCCGTCAACCTAAGTATGTTCTTAATCCGCATCGCCAGTTCCCGTGGCCGAAACGGCTTGGCGACATAATCATCCGCCCCTAACTCGAACCCCGTCACCGTACTGTATTCATCTCCCGAGGCGGTGAGGAAAATAACCGGGATTTTATAATTTTCCTTTATGGCCTTGCACACGGCAAACCCGTTGCCGTCGGAAAGGGAGATGTCAAGAAGCACGAGGTCAAATTTCCCTTGTTCCAGTAACCGAAGCGCGTCCCGCTGACCGGACACGCTGTCTACCTCGTACCCTTCCACATGGAGAAACTCCGTCAGGTTGGACACAATGCCTTTCTCATCCTCTACTAATAAAATACGTATCATGAGATTACCTCTTTTCCTTATAAATCATGCCCACGGGCACACCTTAATACATCCTCTGCCAAGCAGACGCACTCACTTTCTCATTATACGGACTTTTATATAAAAAAACAATTCTTATTCCGACAAAATCAACACATTCCACCATATTACCAGAAGCCGTTTCACGACAATCCGAAAAGACTAAATAAGTTATAAAACCGGCTCGCGAAATCCAAAGAATTCTTTCGTGGTCGTCGTTCCGTACAACCAGGCATCCGCCGGGTTATATCTGGTTCAAAACCATTCTCTTCGTTTTTCCTAACAAGAAAACCACCAGTGGTATCGTCAAAATTTCTGCCGCCAAAAAGGCAATCCAAATCATCCAGAGATTCCCCGTCCTCGACAAAAGCACGGCAAAACCAATCGGCAACGCCACCTGCCGCATGACCGTCACATACATACTGTATCCACCGTTTCCCAATGCTTGAAACGTGGTGCCAATCACAAATCCAAACACGGAAACCAGCCAGCCAGCCGCCAGAATCCGAATTGCGGGAATTCCAATGGAAAGCATGGCCTCTGACGCGTCAAACAAGGCAAGAAGCGGAGCCGGAAACAGCTCCAGCAGTACTATTACAATTCCCGTCAAAGCCGCCGCATAAATAAATGCCCATCGAACGCTTTCATCAATCCGTTTCCTCTTTCTGGCGCCATAATTGTATGCCACGATTGGAATCAGGCCATTGTCAATGCCATGCACGGGGATTCCGGCAAGGTTCTGGACTCTTGCACAGATTCCATATACCGCGACCGCCGTTGACGAAAATCCATATAAAATCATATTCATCACAATTCCCATGACGGATACCAGTCCTTGCATGATAAAAGTCGGTATGCCCACCCGTAATATGTCAAAAACCATACGTCCATCCGGCTTTACGGTGAACCAAATCGGAATATCCTTATTGTATCGGACATTCAATACCACGCCCAAAACGGCACCGCAGCCCTGGCCTGTCACCGTTGCCAGTGCCGCGCCCGCAGTCCCCATCGGTGCAAATCCCAGAAATCCAAAAATTAAAATAGGATCCAAAATCAGATTTACTACTGCCGCCGTTCCAAGCGTTGCCAAAAACAGCATGGATTTCCCATTCGCAATAATCAGGCGGTCAAATACCCACTGCATCATCTGCCCAAGCGAAAATAGCATGCATAACTCAAGGTACGAAATACCATATTCTACAATCCTTTGATTTTGCCCCGCCTGCCATTGAAAATACGGCCGTACGAACAAAATACAACACAGCATGATAATCAACCACGCACAGATTCCCAGGAAAATCGCCGCAGAAGCCGTCTTTTTGGCCTTTTCCTGATTCTTCTCCCCCAATGCCTTGGAAACCGCGGCGTTCAGTCCCACAGCAATTCCACACCCCAGTGCCGCCATCAGCTGCTGCACCGGGGATGCCATGGAAAGCGCGGTTAAGGCATCTTCGCTCATGTGCGAGATAAAAATACTATCCACCATATTGTACAAATTATTTGCAAGCAATGAAAGCATCAATGGGATTGCCGTTTTTAACAACAATGGTGGAATCGGCTCCGTTCCCATCTTATTTTCTTTTTCCATCCTATAATCTCCCTTCCATTACAATTTACAACCATGTTGACAGTGAATCCCGATTCCTCTCAAGCCGGTCGTATGACTTGCTTTTCATTTTCATGATACCAGGGTCAAACGGCCATGTATGACTTGCTTCCGTGTCAATACATGACTTTGAGACCCTGGTATCTTTTCATGAGAATAGTATAATATGCACACCGCCAAATAGCAAATACTTATATCAAATATTTATATATGCTTTACAAGCATGATATATTTATGGTATACTGGAACCAACACTGAAACAGTTTGAAAAACTTTTGACAAAAGGGGGTTGAATTTTATGGAATTACGTGTTTTACAATATTTCCTGGCCGTCACAAGAGAACAGAGCATCTCCGGCGCGGCAAAGTCTTTGCACCTTTCGCAGCCCACCCTCTCCAGGCAGTTAAAAGACATGGAAGACGAGCTCGGAAAACAGTTATTTATCCGAAGCAACCGAAAAATCACGTTGACGGAAGAAGGAATGCTTCTCCGCAAACGGGCGGAAGAAATTATGGAATTGGTAAAGAAGACGGAAGATGAAATTTCCCTATCAGATGAAACCATTGCCGGCGACATCACCATCGGAGCCGGAGAATCCGACTGCGTCCGCTTTCTGGCCGAGGCGGCGCGAACCGTCCAAGAAAAATATCCGCTGGTTCATTTTCACATCGTCAGCGGCGATAAGACCACCGTAACGGAAAGCCTGGACCGCGGATTACTGGATTTCGGCCTTTTATTTGGCGCGTTTGACACGTCAAAGTACGAGTACATAAAAATTCCTTCGAAAGACCGCTTCGGCGTTTTAATGCGGCGAGATTCCCCCATGGCACAAAAAGAAATCATCCAGCCAAAGGATTTATGGGACAAGCCTCTCATCGTTTCCAGGCAAGCCATTTTCGACTCCAGCCTCCCCACGTTGCTTGCGTGCGACGAAGAAAAGTTAAATATCGTGGGCTCATACAACCTTCTTTTCAACGGCTCCCTCATGGTGGAAGAAGGGATGGGATACGCCGTCTGTCTTGACAAAATCATAAATGTCACGGGGGAGGGCAGCTTATGTTTCAGGCCGCTCTCCTCCGCACCACAAACCGCCCTGCATATCGTGTGGAAAAAATATCAGATATTTACAAAGGCCGCCGAGAAATTCTTGTTACAATTGCAACAGATGACATCGTAAGCCGTGCCGGAACATCCCGGAAATGCGGGGGCTTCACCCATCACTCCCGCATTTCCCGACACGCGTTTCATTCTTTTGCATCCGCATGATAATGTCCAAAACGATATCTAAAACGGTTTGATTATCCATCAGACATTTCATCATGAAAATGAAAACATTGATTTAGAAGCCATTTGCCAGGCGGTCGCATTTTACAAAGAATTCGTGCGGGGATTATAACCCCCGCACAAATTCTCATTGACATTTTCGCCCTTTCACCACACAGCTCTTCTTACAAAAACATATCCCATACTCTAAAATGTTTTCGTATCCCTCGTCAAGCACTCCTGCCGCATAATCCTGACGTTTTATTTGTTCCAAGGCCTTTGCACAGCCATCTTCCATCTGATAAAACTTTTCCGTTTGCTTGATTTCAATAATGATGACCGGCTGCATCTCATCCAACGGAATCAGCAAAATGTCCGGTCTTCCGTTTCCACTTTCACGATTGGAATGAATATGGTATCCCTGAATGCCACTTAAAACCCCCAACAAAAAGCCATGATAAAACGCTTCTCCCCCATCATGGTAACTAATCGTCTTTCTCAATTGCCGTCTGAGAACCTCCTGAACACCGTCGGCATCCAGCTCCATCAACCCTCGATGCATGTCGGAAAAATCCACTGCCCGAACCTGCCGCTCGAACCAGTTTCGAATCGTGTTTTTATAAATATAATTCACTTCCTTGTTCGGAACCGCCATAGTCAAATAAATCGTTTCCTCCTCAAGCCGCTGCGACACCGCCTTTAAATATCCGGTAAAAAACAAGAAATTCCACAAGTTATCCTGATTCTCATAAATCTCCCCATAAGTGACATCCTCATGAACCGGCTTTTCAATCGTCCCACCGGAAATCAATTCCTCAATCTCCCCCTTTACGCCCTCGTCCGCCTTTTCCACCAATTCCCGAATGATGGTATTGGAAGAGGTATTTGACCAATATGGGCGAGGCAATGCCGTCTTACTACTGGCTGCCGCTTTCACGTAATTGATAATGCTCCAAGGGTTGTATACTTGTGTTTCTCCAAACAAATACCCATTATACCAGTCCTTTGCCTCGCCAATTCGGTCACTCAATTTGTAAAAAGTCAACATGTCTTCTATTTCCGCCTGTGTGAATCCAAAACTCTCTACAAACGTATTATCCAGTATAGAATTGATGTCAAAATTATTCAAACCGGTAAAAATACTTTCCCGGCTAATACGCAAACACCCCGTGACAACCGCAAATTGTAAGCAATCGTTAGTTTTCAAAGCCGACTCAAACAAAGAACGCACAAAGTCCACCATCTGCTCGTAATATCCCTTGAAAAATGCATTTTCTAACGGCACGTCATATTCATCCAACAAAATGATTACATTGGTCTCATGATACTTCTTCAGGCACTCCGATAAAAAGGCCAACGCCTTCGCATAAGCAATCGGCTCCGCACGCCGATTCATAATGGCGTCATATTTCTCATGATACGCCTCCGTTAGACAATTCGAATTCAAAACATAATTATGACGAACATATTCCTTGATAATCTCATCTACAAGGCTCTCGTAAGCCATATGATAATCCGGCTGTCTGGCAGACTTTAACGACATGGAAATAACCGGGTACTTTCCCATATGTCCCAGGTACTCGTCTTCGGTTTCCATAATCTTCATTCCGTCAAAATAACGACGATTGTCCACTTCCGCTCCGTCCGCCACAATCTCCCTCTCAAAAAAAGTCCGAATCATGCTAAGCGTCAGCGTCTTACCAAAACGGCGCGGGCGGATAAAAAGCTCCACCTTCGTACCATAATCCAACAAATCTTTCATCATCAAGGTCTTATCCACGTAATAATAAGTCCCGTCAATAATATCTTTATAATTCTCTATGCCAATCCCAATTGGCCTTTTCAACATACCCGCCACCTCGTTTCCGTTTTTTACATTTTAACATAGAAAACGAGGTTTGGAAATAGGAATTTTCATAGCCTTAATCACTTACTTTTTGCCCCTTTTGCCAGATTCACATATTTCTGCAAGATATCGACCGCCGTGTCGGCTTCAATCTTTTCGCGTCCGGCCACGTAATCCTCCCAACTCATCGTTCCCAGAATCACGTTTGGCACCGCCTTCACACCCTCCAAACTATAGATCCAGTCCATGAACGTGAACAATGCCGCCAGGTCTTTTCCCTCGGCCTTATCGGTGATGCCGACCGGCATTCCTCTCCGGCTGCCCTGGAACAAGGCATCCGGCTCCCTGCTTGGAACAATCTATTTTCCGACAGCCCGTTCCAATTATTTTTGCCATTTTTTCATGCCTTCCACCATGTCCTCGAACGTCGCGTCCGCCCCCAGTCTCCTTTTTTGAATACTCCAAAGGATTTCCAGGTTAAAACGGCTGTCGCTCTTATACGGGACGACGTCACATGTTTCCTGATACCACGTCAGCATTTTTTGTGACAGAGACAAAATTTCCGACGCGTACTCTGGGTTTTCAATTTCATTATGGCTCTCCGTCGGATCCTTTTTCAAATCATAAAACTCGTCCGCTTCATACAAATGCCGCACATACTTATAATCCCGCGTCCGAATCATCGTCGTTTTCCCATGCGCGATTCCGTCCTCCTCCTGGATAATCAGGCGGGGATAATATTCCATGCTTATATCCGGCAATGTCCCGCCCGTTTCTGAGCAGCAACGAGCCTCACAGTCCAGCCTCCCGCCTTCCGAAAACACACAGTCCCTGACGGTCGCGTCGCAATCCACGAGTAACGGCCGCAATGTCTTTCCGAAATGCGTGTGATCCGGCGTCACCCCTGCCAAATCCATCGCCGTTGCATAAAAGTCGACCAATTCCACCAGGCCGTCACGAATACCCGGGACAATTTCCACCCCCTTGTGCGGCTTGATTAAAAACGGTACGTTCGTCAGACAGTCACGCATCACGTTCTGTGCCTTTTCGGGAATCCCGTAATCTCCCGTGAAATCCCCGTGGTCGCTGAAGAAATAAATGTCCGTGTCGTCATAAACGCCCGCCTTTTTCAAAGCGTCGCACAACTGGCCGAACTGCGCGTCCACCTTCATGCACATTGCCAGATAACAAGTACGGATTTCATCCCACTCCGCCTCCATGAAATCTGCCATGCCAAAATTCTCTATCAGCCTCCCCATCATTTTGGGAATCGCCTTTGAATCCGCCGGAGTCGGTATCCTGCCCGGAAGGTTTTGTGCCTGAATCGCGCTAAAATAAGGTTCTTCCACTTCGTAGGGCGGATGCGGGTAATCCAGGCCGATGAACATGCAGAACGGCTGCTCCATGGAATGGCGCTCTAAAAACCTTAAAGCGCCTTCCATCGTCTCGTCGTCCCTGGAGTAAACTTCGCATCCCTCATCCGGTACGACTTTTCCTTTATAAAAGGAATAATACCCTCTGTCCCCCGGATTTTTCGGCGGTTCCTTTTCATAATGGCACGGCACGACTTTACGTTCACCGTTAAAAAATGTCTCGCTGCCGTGCTTTTCAAAAATATCCGGGTACTGCGCCGGCAAAAAATCATTTCTTCCATTCATCCAGACATAATATCCCGCTTCTTTTAGTTCACTGAACAAGGACGATTGTTCCCTTGAAAGCATATGGTTCATGGTCCGGTTCCCATATACGTGGGGATACAGTCCCGTCAAAAAGCTGCAGCGGCTTGGCACGCACACCGGGTTCTGACAGTGCGCGTTGCGAAACGATACCGCCTCCTTTTTCGCAAACTCGTCCAAATTGGGCGTAATGGATGCCGGATTCCCCAAATGCGCCAGCGCGTCCGCACGCATCTGATCCGGATTAAAAATTACAATATTCGGTCTTTTCATAGCCTTAATCATTTGCTTTTTGCCCCTTTTGCCAAATCCACATATTTCTGCAAGATATCGACCGCCGTGTCGGTATCAATCTTTTCGAGTCCGGCCACGTAATCCTCCCAGCTCATTGTTCCCTGAATCACGTTTGGCACCGTCTGGGACTGATAATCCGTACATGCCGAACCAATCTTGCTGTATTGCTCGGACTCCTCTGGATTCAACAAGCTGGTATAATCCAGCACGTTTCCTGTATTCAGGAATTTCGTCCACTGCCCATACGCGTTCGTCATCACCGCTTCCGCTTTTTTATTCACCACGACAAGCTCGCCACTTCTAGTAAGTTTCAATCCAACGTCCATCCTCTGCCCGAGCAATGCCAAAAAAAGCGTATTACTGTCTTCAAACGTAGGGGTGATTACGAGATTCCCCTCTTCATCCGTTTCCTCCGTGTAAGCCGTCTCGATGTCATAGTCCGCAAAAATATCCGGTTCAAGCGTCATGGACGCGTATTGCTCGGCATTCAGGCCGACCCGCATCACCTTCGCTCCCTCCAAGGTATAAGTCCAGTCCATGAACGTGAACAGTGCCGCCAGGTCTTTTTCCTCCGCCTTATTGGTGATGCCTATCGCGGTTCCCCTCCGGCTGCCCTGGTACAAGGCGTCCGGCTCTTTGAACTGCTGTCTTTCTTCCCCGTACATGTCATTAATCGGAAGGGCGCATCCCATGACGAACGCGTCCCGCGCGTCCACTTCATTTTGGCAGGATGTACGGATGGCCGTTCCAAGGGTGCTCGTCATCCCGCACCACATCCCGACTTTGCCCTGATTTACGCCCGTGCTGTTAATCATGTAAAACGCGTCGTTTGCACGCGTATGGAACTGTGAATCCAGCCAGCCTTTTTCATACCAGTTATTCATACATTCAAGGTATGCTTTGAAGTTCTCTGAAGCCCCGTCAAAGGATACCGTCCCGTCTTTCACATAGAACGAACCCGTTCCTCCCCCGAAAGAAGATGTCACATCCCCCATTCCTGTGTACCCTAAATAGTAAGGGGCAAATCCATAGGAGCTGCTGTCCTCGCTCCACCCTCTCTCTTCAATGGCCTTTGCAAACGCTTCCAGCATCCACTCCCAGTCACTGATTGTAATCGGGTCGGCCATGCCGCTCGGGAAAATTACGTTATCCGAATACGTCTCGTTCGGATTATCGCCATACTCTGCCTCAAACGCCGTAATCTCGTTTTTCTTCCAGCCCTCCATGTTTTTTTCCTTGACCGCCTCGCTCAACGGCGTCACCTCTGGATGACCGTGTTCTTTCACATAATCGCTCTCCCAGTCCCAGACATACTCTGTCGGCTTTGCGTACTTTACAACCCAGTCACGGCGGTAGCAGGTTCCCTCCCAGGGATCATTCACTCCGTCCATGAAAGAATAAATCGCGACATAGCGCACGTTTCCCTCCTCGTCCACGATTTGTACCAACGGCTTCAGTTCCGGATTCTTGTCCAAATACGCCAGGTAATTTGGCATGTAGGACTCCACGTACTCCGTGATGTCCAGCAAAATGTCATTCTCATACATGGTCCGGGGGGAGTCCGTCGCCATCGCCAGGCTAACGATTTCCGGGTATTCTCCGGTTGACATCATGGTATTGAAATTATCCAATTCCGAACCGGTAATCGGTACCAGGAAGGACATGTCTATTTGGGTTCCATTCTCCTTAGTGCCAATCCCGCCGTTTTCCGTGTCCCAATATTGCTGGTTTATAAACTGGGCGACGGGAGATTCCTTGTAATCCTCATAATACTCGCCGTTGCCGTCAGACTGGGTAATCCACCAGGTAAACGTCGCGTCCTTTTTCGGGGTCTCTCCTTTCTTGTCTTCGTTGCCCCCGCCATCGTCTCCCTTGCCGCACCCGGCAATCAATGTTACCGCCATGGCCGCCATCAGACAAACAGACAACGTTCGTTTCAATAACTTGCTTTTTCCCATCTTTTCCTTCTCCTTTTCTTCTTTTTGTTTTATGTAACTTCTTTTTTATATCACAGTTTTCATGGCAAAAACTATCTGTTTTCCCCAAAAAAATATCTGATTTTCGTTTTAACTTGCAGCATTAGAAGAAAACGCCCTATTTTTCACTTTTCTTTCACGCTTGTTTCTATTATAATGATAATATCAGGGTCAAAAGAGGGGTGTCGGGAAATGTTGCAGGCGAAAACAGAACCATTGATTCAAGCATTTGGCGAAATCATCAGTTGCGTTGAAAATGTATATTTATGGCATTATGATTTTGACTTCCAATATATAGAATCCTCCTGCGCGGATTCTGTTTTCTGGAATATGATTTTACAAAACACCCCGGCCAAGACCGACATCCAAAAATACTGCCGCCAGAACACGCGCCCTATTTTATTCGGGGACGAAACGGGGCTGCTCTGGATTGCCGCACCCCGCCATGCGGTTCCAAACCAGGCCCAAAGCGGTCTTTCCGACATCTACGTCCTCGGTCCGGTTTTTCCTTCCCTGCAGTCGGAAAACAAAATGCGGCAGGATATCCGCCGCCACGAGGTCTCCATCGCCTTCCAGCAGGAATTCATCCGGCATATGAAGGCGCTTCCCGCCATCTCCAGCGCCATGTTTTTCTTTTTTGGCAAGATGCTTCATTATTGCCTGACAAAAGAGCGCATTCAACACATGGACATTCCCGTTCACACGTCGGGCATGCCGCCGGTTGTCGAACCCGCGAATTCGGAAGTTTCCAAAACCGAATTCCATACCCGGGCCATACATGAAGAAGTCATTTTACATTTAATCAAAGAAGGCAATTTGAATTATCGGTCCGTTCTTGACCGCTTTCCGCTCAATTACGGGCATGTCGGCATGCTCGCGCAAGACGACGGTCTCCGTCAGGCAAAGAACCAGTTCATTGCCGCCGCCACGCTATATTCCCGTGCCGCCGTTCAAGGCGGCCTCTCCCGCGTGGTATCTTTTTCCCTGGCAAACCAATATATCCGCGCGTTGGAGGACGCGTCCACGATTCCCGAGACGATGGACGTGTACCAGCGCATGCTGGACGACTATATCCGCAGGGTACATGCCTGCAAGCAGCAGGAGGTGTCTTCCCCTTTAATCCGCAACTGTATTGAGCTTATCAATCTCCATATTGAGAAACCGCTCAGTCT
The DNA here is from genome assembly GCA_910574865.1 of Lachnospiraceae bacterium. GTDB lineage: Bacteria > Bacillota > Clostridia > Lachnospirales > Lachnospiraceae > Schaedlerella. Next base: position 82,756 of record CAJTDN010000003.1, read on the forward strand.
CCGCCGGATTGCCGAACAGGTCAATTACTCCGAGTATTACCTTTCAAAACTTTTCAAAAAGGAAACGGGGGGTTCTATTGTTGACTATATCAAAAAGAAAAAAATCGACTATGCCAAAATATTGTTATTAGACACAAATAGAAGCATTCAGGATATTGCAGAAGACTTGTCGTTTTCGACTCCCAGCCGTTTCACGGAAACCTTCCGCAAAATCACGGGGATACCACCGAAAGAATATCGAAAACGACAAACTGATTCTTCTTCTAAAAGTTAGACTCGAACATGTTTTTATCCCGCCCGCAATGCCGGGTCCGCCACATGGTTCGCTTCAAATGCCTTTTGCCGGTCAATACAAGTACCGCAGCGGCCGCAAGGACGTTCCCCGCCCTCGTAGCAGCTCCAGGTCAGCTCGTATGGCACTCCAAGACGAAGGCCTTCCGCCACCACCCGGGCTTTATCGCGGTTGATAAAGGGCGCCTCAATCCGCAGCGCCCTTCCGCTTCCTTCGTACACCGCCTGATTCATGCCGTCAAAAAACGCTTCGCCGCAATCGGGATATGCATTGCCCGCCGCGTCATCCCCATGGGCTCCATAATAGATACGGCTGCATCCCATGGAGAGCGCCATGCTGGCCGCGGAAGCAAGAAAAAGCCCGTTTCGAAAGGGTACATAGGTAGTCACCGGCGCGCCTTTTTGCTCTTTTAACTGGTCGGAATAGGAACCTTTTGAAATCTCTCGATGAGAATGGGACAACAAGGAACAGTCACTATGTGCAAAAATCGGGGTAAGATCCAGTTCCAGGCCTTTGATTCCATAATACTCAAGAATCTTGCGGGCTGACTCCACCTCTTTTTCATGTTTCTGCCCGTACACGATGGACAAAGCGATCACATTCTCCCGCCCAAAACGTTCCATGGCCAATCCCAGGCAAGTGGTACTATCCACGCCGCCGCTAAATAACACCATTGCTTTCTCTGCCATCTTTTCTCCTCCCGTCCTCTATCTGTTATCCACCTTCTCCGGATACATGTCATGATGTGTCAGGCGGTCAAACGCCACCTGCTCCCAACAAGTTCCCGGCTTTCCATAATTACAATAAGGATCGATGGAAATCCCTCCCCGCGGAGTAAATTTTCCCCAAACTTCAATATATTTGGGATCCATCAGCCGAACCAAGTCCTTCATAATGATATTGACACAATCCTCATGAAAATCCCCATGGTTGCGAAAGCTAAACAAGTACAGCTTCAATGACTTGCTTTCCACCATCCGTGGTCCCGGCACGTAAGAAATGTAAACCGTCGCAAAATCCGGCTGTCCCGTCATCGGACAGAGACTGGTAAATTCCGGACAATTAAATTTCACGAAATAATCGTTATCCGGGTGTTTGTTCGGAAACGTTTCCAAAACCTCCGGGGCATAATCCGTCCGATACTTCGCCGCCTGATTTCCCAGGAGCGTGAGGTCTTTTAATTCCTCTCCCGTTCTTCCCTGCATCATTCTCTCCTCTCTTTCCGGGCATCCGTGTACGCCCTTGCGCCTTCCTTCCTGGTCACCCGCTCCAAAACCTTTACCAGAAGCACTCCGCAGACTGCCGGTACGGCTTGCCCGACACACAAACTCCCTGCCAGCGGAAGATACGGCAGCTCTAAAAGATAAGATAACCATGTGGATACGCCAAATCCTGGCACCAACACGATTGGAAGTATCATCAACCAGCGATTCCACTGCATCTTGCGAATGCCGACAATCAGCGCGGTGGTCACGATACCTACCATGCACCCTCCAAACATGTCCAGAAGGCCAAGCCCTCCAAAGAGCATGTTTGCTATGAAATTAGCGAGACCAAGGGGTAAAACTAGGAACGGAAACAGATAAGAAAGAGCATATAGGGCCGTGGCAATCCGAATCTGGTATGCCCCGAAAGAAAAACTCTGGGTAAAATACAGCACCGTCACGTACAATGCAATTACCATGGCAGAAAACGTCATCTTCTGCACTCTGTCCATGTCTTTATTTATCATATTCGTTCACCTCCAAATAAATCCACAACAACTTTAAAGTTACACCGTTGTCCCTAGTTTTGTTTAATGACAGGATGGTCTCGAACTGTCAATCTCATATTTGGAAGATGCGCCGCCTTGTCAGCGGCCAAACAAATTATATGACATAATCAGAAAAAATGCAACAACTATTTTGAGTGTGGCCGATTTCTAACAATTTTCGAAAAATTTTTTATAAATATTACCAGGCAACGCCCTCTGAATTTCGAAAAAACCATCCGACACGATAGGATACCGACACGTTTCTGCCGCGCCGTTATCACGCCCTTCCAATTCCATCCAGGCCAGCTTACGTTTCCAAGGAAAAGCGGTACGTCTTCTGAAAATTTTCCCGATGGTAATAAATCGCCGTCAATTCCGTCTGGTCATACACGACGCTCCACTCGGTGGACTCAAATTCACCAAATTCGCCCCTACTGACGTCTTCCAACGCGTCCCGCACCTGCTCGGCGGTCATCGCCTTATTTTGCTCCAATGCTTCCGTCAATATTTCAAAACGGGTATGCGACTGCCTCGTTCCAACGCCGTGCTTTTCTCCCTCTGCCAAGTAAAAATTGGTGAGTACCGGCGTTTCAATCACAACCATCTCATTGTCGACGTACTCCACGGCCACACTCCTCCCGGAAGCGTCCGCGATGGCGAAATGCACCATGAGATTCATCGATGCGTGCAAATCATATTGCTCCAATAATGCCAACGCCTCCTCCACCGTGGCCGCCCGGTCAAGCAACAGCCGGATGGCCGTGGTCGTCGTGACATCCATCTTTTCCGTCTCCTGGCAGATGGCATCGCCATCCTCAATCATATTGACGGAAACACATAGGCCCTTTTCGTTCATTCCATCCAGTGGGGCGTAAATGGCCGCGGTCGTCAGCATTTCATCCGTCAAAAAACCGGGCAAAAAGCCCGCCCCCTGTCGAATAAAATCAAGATTCACCGTGGAAATGGAGGCATAACCACTTTCCGGTTGGGTCATGACCACTAACGCGTCACAATTCTGCCAGTCAAAATTACGCCCGAACCAATAGCCTCCCTCCGTATTTTCCACGGAAATCGTACTACAACCAAAGAAATCACCATTCGCATCCACACCCGAATCGACGTCCCCGCTTCGCGTTCGCGCATCGTCTCCGAAGAGAAACGTATGCAAAAACTGTAGCACTTCCTGGTCGGAACTTGCTCCGCCTTGCGTTAGAAATGCGTCAAATCCATAGTCACCATCATATTGAAGCGTTGAAAATCCCGGTTCCAATTCCGACATTTTCGGTTCCATCACGTTGAAATCCTGAGTTGTAAAATCCTGAGATGTATTTTTTGGTTCTGGCATCGCAGATTGTGACGCGGGAGAAAAAAATCCACAACTGCTCATCATAAATGTCAAAGCCAATGCCATAAGGTACGCAAAAACCTTCTTCAACAAAAACACCCACTTTCCCTCTATTACGTCAGCCCCCTTCTTCTATTATCACCTGCCGCCGCTTAACTCATTCCATAATGGCATTTAAATCCGCATACCCTGCCTTTTGCATCACCCACTTCATCCCCTCGAGCACCTCTTCCTTCGAATAATTGTTTTGCAACAAAAACGCTTCCTCTTTCTCGCTCAAATACTGATAAAACAAGGCGGCTGCGGCCACCTCGTCTTGATTTGCATAATCCATGCCATCCAGCAACAGATTCTCCGCCTCGTTGATTTCCCCAGCGTCAACCATGGCCAGCAAATCACGCAAATCCTTTCCGGAAACCTCGTACTTGTTTGCCAGTTCCAACTCGACCGAGACAAATTTCCTCCCCAACAATATGGAAAATAACGCGCTGACCATCTCCTTGATGATACGCATGATATAATCCTTCTCATCCTCAAAATTCATGTCGAAACACCTCCGTCCCTATCATCCGCTAAAAGCACTTTCCAGCAATTCGGAAGCCACCTTTTCATCCCTTATCCTTATCAAACTATCATATGATAGGAATCTCTTTCAACATCTCCACCACCTTCTTACCTTTCAACCACACATACTGTGGAAGCATCCTAATTCCATTGACGCACTCTGTCTTATATATCAACGACGAGTCCGTCGCCGAGCCACGCATGAACACGTCGTTTTGGCTGCTTTTCAGGAAATTAGGCGCGGAACTGACCTCGCCATTCGTATTCGTCACCACCGTCCCGTTCTTCTTCCTTTGAACCACATCTTCCAACATGTCATGCTTAATTTTACATCTGGTATCCTCCCAAAGCCTCTTCACTGCCCCATCAATAATTTCCTCTTCAAATACCAGCCTCTTGAATCCAACGAATTTATTTTCACATAAAGAATAAGACCTTCCCTGCAATCCCAAACTTCTTTCCGATTCTTCAAAAATAATACACAAAAACTCATGCTCCGCAAAATAAGAATACAATTCCGAATCCTCAAACATGTACTCCCGCTTGCCACCCTCCTCATCCAACACTTCTTCCCGCATAATTTCGTCAAAATCCATATGAAACAGCTTCATGTCTTCCGTCCTTCCGCCCCTTGATGTCAAGGTAATCGTCTTCGCCACGAATCCGAATTTCTGAAACAGTTCCACCCGATTCATCTTCTTTGATTTTCCGCCAAACATCGCCACCACGATTGTTTCCGCGATTCCTTTTTTGTTTTCTTCTCTTTTATCCACGATTGAAATTCCAAACAACTTCGCAAGTTCCCTGATTGTCCATCCCGAATACATTTTTGTCAACTCATGACACTTCTTATCAATGTCGGAGACCTCGGTATATCTTCCCGGAAGCTGTTCGAACTCGTATCCGAAATGTTTTGAAATGATGGCCGAAACGGTCGGCTTTTTCAAACGAAACCGGGGTGGAAACTTGGGTGCCAAGTCAATAAAGCTTAATTGCTTTCGTAACTGCCCATGCACGTCAATATATTCCTGCTTTACGGCCGCCCGCCACTCCCTCGTCTCCGGCCCCGGATGATGGGAAACCACTTGCCTGCACAAGTCCCTCACATATTCCCAATCACGTTTTAACGTCCTGGTTTCTTCTTCCGTAAACGAATGGAATTCATATCCTTTTAGTTGAAACGTGCGGTATTCATATGCCGTCACCGCGCTTTTTGCCAAATAATGATAATACACGATTAACATATGCTCCAATTTCTCCCAAAAATGGGATGTCCAAAATTCTTGATTTGCAATGTCGTAAATACCCACGGCGGTAATGGACATAGGCTCCTTTGCCACAAAATGTTTTTTAGGATTCAAATCCATGACCATGCCCGTCGTCTTTAATTCCGTTTTTATTTCCTCATCTTTGTCAATCACGACCAAATCCGCCTCTTGTTTGTTATCTGGTGAGTATTCGAAAATACACTGTTCCACCACGGTTCCCGCGATACCCTTTTGAAAATTGAACTCCTTGACTCTCGAAAACACCCCCTTCGTGTCAATCTCTTCAAACGTCTTCCCCAGACAAGCATCCAGGCGACCAATCAAATCCGTTTTTTCATACACATGCTTTGATTCATACTTATTCTTTTGTACATTACCCAATTCACGTCGCTCCACGCCCTCACTTTTGTCTATTAATGCGCGCATATCATTTTTACTCATAAATCTACCTGCCCTCCCTTTCGAAAATCTCCGAGAGCGTCACCTCCATCTTCTTTATCAAATCAACCACCAACGCATTTCCCATCATGAACCTACGCTTGTTCAAAGGCATTTCGACAATTTTCCCATTCATCAGACATTTCTCGGTATAATCCGTTGGAAATCCTTGTATACGCTCGGTTTCCCTCGCCGTCAACAGTCTTATCCTTCCACTTTTCTTATCCTTCACGATATGGGTGGTACGACTAAAACTTCCTTCCGAAGTCAACATTGTCCGTGCTGGCTTGTCGTAACTATCTATCATGGGAATCGCTCCTTCCGAAAAAATATATTCATGTCCATTGGCCGACTTCCGCGGCAATTTTTTCGCTCCCTTTAAATATTGCCAAGTCTGTCGTTCCTCCTTGGGCAATCTGACCAGCGTCTCATCACTATGTGTTGCATTCGGATTTGTATAATACAACTTTTCTAGTGGTATAAAATACTCTTCCCCCACGTTTCCCGTTTCCATGATGTCACCCAGCATCACTTGTTTTCCTTCGTATTTTGGCATCGTTTTTAAGGAATAAATAATACCGTCCTTCATAACTCCCGAATTTTCAAAATCAAACTTGAACGATTCAGATAATTCGCCTATCCCCTCGGGCAATTTTTGAATCGTGATTTTCATTTTATCCACTTCATACACCGAAAACGTTTTCGCAAAAAAGCCGTCCTCAAGTATCAAGTTTCCCATGCCCATTCGCTTTTTCTCCATTCCGTCTCCCATATCATATACCGTCTTTCTTTCAATCTCCTGGTTATATTCCGTATCATTTTTATAAGCAAAAATAAATGTTCTCCTTCTGCGTTGTTGTAATCCATAATCCGCCGCATTGATAACACGCCACTCCACCGTATACCCCTCATCTCTGAAACATGCCAGAATGATGCCGAAATCACGCCCCCTTTGCCTTGCCGGTGACTTTAGCAAACGATCGACATTCTCTAGCAATACAAATGGTGGTCGTTTCGCCTCTATCGTCTCCCGTATCGACCACCATAAAATGCCCTTTTCACCTTCCAAGCCTTTCGACGTGGCCAAGGATGAAGCCACTGAATAATCCTGACAAGGGAATCCTCCAACGAGAAGATTAAAATCTGGAATCGTTTTTTTATCCACGTCTTCTATATCAAAATTTGTCGTATCTGCACCATTTTTATCCAAACATGTTCCAAAATGGTATACATAACAATCATGAGCATACTGCGTGCTTTTCTCTGCAGGCTCCCACTGGTTAAACCACACAGTCTCCCATTTTTCTTCTTTCTTCAAGTCATCTAACGTCCGAATGCCGTTTAACCCACATCGAAAACCACCCACGCCGGCGAATAATTCACAAACTGTTTTCTTCACTCCACAATACCCCTTATATTTTCAAATTTATCTCTTGCATATCCAATCCCATAACCCACTTTAGCACCCTCGCACGTTTGGCGACACCCGCTTACGTACGACGATGCTAACATGATAACACAAAGTTATTCATTTCTCAATCGTTTCTAATCCACTTTATCTACTTCAATCAGCTTATCTCAAATTACCGCAAAAAGCCCCCGGCCTATTAAGTTCAGGTCAATAATCGCCCTAATTCAGCAACCGCCTCAATAACTGCTCCCGATTATTGATAAACATTTCCATCACCTGGTAGCTGTCCGTCTCCTCGTACCCGCACGGATGAATGCGGCCGTCGTCAAAGTTTAGTATCTCCGCGCCCGGAAGTCCCAGAAGAATCGGGGAATGCGTGGCGATGAAAAACTGCGACTCCTCCATGGCGCAATCGTAAATCGCCATCAGAAGCGTCAACTGCCTCTGCGGGGACAAGGCCGCCTCCGGCTCGTCCAGAAAATAAAGGCCGTTCGGCTTTAACTGCCGCTGCGCCACCGCCAGAAAGCTTTCCCCGTGCGACTTCTCGTGATATTTCTGTGACGGATGGTTGATGTCCGAGTACTCTTCCTCCATCGTGGCCACGTTATAAAAGCTTTCCGCACGCAAAAAATAACCCCAACCGGCCGTCCGATATCCTTTGTTCACCCGCATGGCGGAACAAAGCTCCGAGTGGGAATCGTATGTCGAAAAACTATAATTTTTCGTGCCGCCCTCCGGATTGAAGCCCGAGGCAATGGCAAGCGCTTCCAATAAAGTGGACTTCCCGCTGCCGTTCTCCCCGACGAAAAACGTGACGGAATTCGAAAACGCAAGATAATCCAACTGGCGAATCGCCTCGATTTCCCGCAAATAACTGCCCCGTCCTATCTTGTCCCAGTCAATCGACACACTTTGAATAAACTGCTGGTTCATGTCCACCTCCACGTCAAAAAATATCGCTATGCGTTCTCGTCGACCAGAACTTTCCCCTTCTATGCCCCTATCAGAACTTTCTTTCCCTCAAACGCAAACCCGTACTTCCGAATCCTCTCCGGCCCTATCCCCATCTCTTCCAACTCCGCCGCGTACTTTTTCTCCTCAATCTGCTTCAGTGCCTCGTCCACGGCTTCCTCAGGTGTCTGTTTCCTCGCCACTTTACAGACCTTGAACTCGATGATGATGGCATCGTCTTCCTCCTTCAATGGCACGAGCATCACGTCATACCGACCATAACCGCTCTCCCGGTTGGACTTGATTCGATACCGTTTCGACAAATCAACCATCAACCCCAACACGAAACCATGGTAAAAGCGCTCTGGCTCTGACTTTGATCTTGGCTTCTGTCCCGATTCCACATCCTGCGCTTCTTCCTCTTCTTTCAAAGCCCCTTTCCCGGTATCAAAGGAACTGAATGTCCTTAACGCAATTTCGTTCATATATTCGTTCATGCCCTCCACGTCCTCTGAAAGCAACGCTTCAATAAAGGCGTTATACACTTCTTTAGACATGTTAAACCAACCCCGTATCATTTTTTTGAACATGACTGCCACTTCTTTATTAGTAAGCTTTAATTCATACTCCATCTCGCCGTCTTCATCCAATTCATACGATTCCACACGCAGATAACCGCTCGCCAGAAGCAGGCTCCAGACGGCATCCTCGTCATGATTCAGCTGGCCATACACGATTTGCTCATCAATCTTTGTTCGAATCGTCCCCCCTTTCATCAAGTCCTCCACGGCAACCTTCAACTGTGGATTTCCCTCCCGAACCAGTTTTCCCACCAGGCTGTTGCTGCTCGTGTTCGTCCAATACGAAGTAAACATGCGTTCTTTCAAATAATTAATAATGGACCACGGGTTATAAATGTCCCGTTTCCTTCCAAAGGTAAACCCATCGTACCACGCCCTTACCCTCTCCCGTTCCTCGTATAACCCATATTCCTTCAACGCCTCCCAGACTTCCTCCTGCGTGAAGCCAAAGGAATCTTCATAACGTTTTGAAGTCGTGGTTACCACCATCGGATTGTTAAAATCCGAGAAAACGGATTCCTTGCTGACTCTCGTGATTCCCGTCATCAACGCCTTTTTCAGATACGGGTTCGTCTTAAACGTGGCATTGAACATCTTTCTCATGAAAGAAACCATTTCATCCCAATACCCATTCACATAAGCCTCCTGCATGGCCGTGTCATACTCGTCCAGCAATATAACCACCTTTTTGCCATAATAACGCATCAGATAATCCGACAACATGTTCAAAGACTCAGCCGCCAAAGATTCATCCATGTCAATAGATATTTCTTGAAACAAAGCCTTTTCCTTCTCGTCCAGCCACTCGCCCTCCAACAAAAAATCATATTCCTTGTACAGTCTCACGATCGGACGACAAATCCCCTTACGCGCGTTAGGAAAACGTTCTTCCTTCACTTTCGCGAAGCTTAGAAAAATCACCGGGTACGTCCCTTGCAATTCCCGGTATTTTTCCTCCTGCCAAATGGACAGACTCTCAAACAAGTCAGTCCGGCCCGCATACTTGACGGAAAAGAACTTCTCCACCATGCTGAGGTTCAGCGTCTTGCCGAACCGCCGGGGACGGGTAATCAAGGTCACCTCGTCCTTGTTCTCCCACCATTCCTTGATAAATCTTGTTTTGTCCACATAGAAAATATCTTCCGTAATCACTTCTTCGAAATCCTGTTGACCAATTCCAATCGGCCTCGCCATGATTTTCACCTCTTCTGCAGTATTCTTATCAACCATATATTTTTCCATCCCGCTCCTCCCCGGTTTTCCTGGCCTCCCAGGCAGAATCCCCGCTTGTACTGAAACAAGAAAGTCCGACCCCCGCTTTAAGAAGCAGGGGACTTCCCTGATGAGGTTAAATTTCCAGCAAGTCAAACATCGAACATCCCAGGGCCTTTGAAAGCGCCAGCACTTGTATCGCCTGCGTTTTATTAATATCCCTGCGCCTCTGCTCAAACAATTGAATCTGTCTTACCGCCCCCCCGACTCACGGGCGAGCGCGGCCTGCGTAAGCCCGCTCCGTTTACGAAAACGTTTCAGGTTCGTCTCCTGATAAATTGCCGATACAGGGCTTCCAACACTTCTGCCGCTTTTGCCACGTCCGCCTCATGCAGCACGGGATACAAGTCACACAAATCCAACACCATAGCCATATTATATCTCCACAGAGATATAATTGCAAGGAGCTTTTTCATGGTGGTAATACTAGCGTCGGTGTACAGAGAGGGCCGTGTTGTCCTCTGTACACCGACGCTATCAAAATTGTAGAAAACACAAGCCCTTTTACGACTCTTTCCAGTCATAAAAGGGCTTGTGTTGTTTTCACGGCCAAACGAGGCCACACCGCATATTTCTTTTTACAATTCTCTTTGCATAACGACGATGTCATAGCTTTCCGTCTTTGTGACCGTCCCGGTCGGCACAAATCCATTTTTCAGCCAGAAATGCTTCGACTGTTCATTTCCCTGCACGTAACCCAGTCTGACATACGAAAAGCTTTCTTTTAGTGCCGCACAAATTTCAGATACAAGCTTTGACCCGATTCCCTTTCCCTGCATGTCGGCCCGCATCATGAAAAATCCGATAAAAGCCGTCCTCTCATCAGGGAACGCCAGAATCAAGTCCAAGACCGCAATCAAAGCCCCGCCGTCCCAGAAGCCAAGATAAAATTTGTCTTTTATGTCTTTCCCGTCAGGAATGACCCGCATGTCCCGGCGTATGCCCTCCCCACTGACGGGCGGCGGACAATATCGGTAATACCGGGGATTTCCACTGCACAGTTCCAGCACCGCCGGAACGTCGGAATCATCCAAAAGGCTTACCTCATATGTACTTGATAACGATTGTATTTCCATGGCCGACTTTTCACACCTCACATTTTTACGCGCCTTACATTCGCGCGCTTCATTGCAAACTTACCGCCGGATAAAGTGCGTCACCGGATAAAATGCGTCCATAGATGTTCTTCCTTCTCCGGCAGTCCATATTTTTCTTTTCCTAACGCGATGCTCTTCATCAAGAACGTCATGTTCTTCGCCAGTGTCCGCATCGTCTGCAGGCCTTCCGCGTCGCCCCCGGCCTCGCCTTTGCCCCTGCCGTGCACGCTGTTCCAATACTGGCTGGAGGCCACCGGCATGCCGCTGATGGTAAAGAACTTGTTGAGCTCGTCAAAGGTCGCGGACAATCCGCCCCTTCTCGCCACCACGACGCTCGATCCCACCTTCATGGTTCTGTCAAAATGCGTGCTGTAAAACAATCGGGTCAAAAAGGCAACCAGCGTGGCATTTGCCGACGCATAATAAACCGGGCTTCCAACCACCAGGCCGTCACATTCCTCGAACTTGGGCGCGACTTCATTTACAATGTCGTCAAATACGCACTTTCCCTTATTTGCACACTGGCCGCAGGCAATACATCCGCGAATGTCCTTGTTTCCCACCTGGATGGTCTCGACCTCCACGCCTTCCGCCAAAAATACCTTCTCCATCTCCTTCAAGGCAATCGAGGTGTTGCCGCCCACGCGCGGGCTTCCGTTAATCATCAAAACCTTCATTACTAAAAGCCTCCTTCTGTCATGATTATAGAACATGATATTCCCTATGCCCGAAAACAAGTTGTAACTCTACAAATCCAATTCACTTGTAATAATGCCAAAAGACTCGAGTTTCGCTTTTAATATCTTTATCTGATAGATTTCCTTATCGCCTGGCATATGACCACCTACTTTCTGAATACTATCGTTTACATGTATATAATATTTTCATTATAACAATCCATGTAAAAGATGTAAAGCCTTATTTTTTATTTGACTTGCATCTTGCATCTCCATTTTTTCATGCGAACCGCATCTCAAGCAAGTCCCGCGCACCCGACCCTTGATATTCAAACGTCAAATCCGCCATCATTTCCATCGAAAACATGACTGCATAAGTATTCCATTTCTCATCCGGCTCCACCGATATTTCTGCCATATTTTGTCCCAAAAGCTTCACCACGAATTTTCCCCGTCCATTTCCCCTCGTGACAAGCTGTAGGCTCACCGTCCCCTTGAAATCAAAATATTTGTAAGCAATCTTCGTTCCGTCCTTGACATTGGCAACGTACACTTCCTCGCCTCTTTGCGTGACATACGGAATGTCATCCTCAATCATCGTGTTCGTGCAATGCGGCATATGTCCATTAGTCAAATTGCAACAAATCGCAGCCGGGTAAGTACCCTTCGCCTGCAAATGCCCCACGCCAATCCCCTCGCTCGTGCACTCTACCTGGGCGATACGTCCCTCCTCATCTATCGTGATTCTCTCCGCGCAGGCCTGACGACTGAACGTCGAGCGGTTCGTCTGCCGATGGTAAAAAACATACCACTCCCCACCCACGCACTCTATGCTACCGTGGTTGTTCCCGGTCATGTTCAACCGTTCCTCATTCTTCCGTCCCTCGAATCCCACGTCCCCGTTGGAAATAATCGTCCCGCCATAAACGAAGTCTTTATCCGGGAACTCGCTGACGGCATAGCAAAGCTCGTTACTGTTTTCCGAGGAATAAATAAAATAATATTTTCCATTCACCTTGCGAATGGAGGATGCCTCATAAAACGCATGACCATAAAAACCGCTTTCCGGCGGGGTGGCAAACTGCCCCTCGACAATCCGCCTCATTTCCGAGTTGACGGTCAACATGTCGTCCGCAAGCGTGAACGTGTTTGCCCCCATCAAGGGATGTGCAAGCGCGTCGACTTCCTCTTTTGTTTTATCAAACATCATCTGATATACCGGATACAATTGCTCTTTTGGCACCATGTACGGCGGCAATTGCTCCGCATCGCCCCGTCCTTGTGCGTCCTGCCCTCCGCTCCTTTCCTCGCCATCTTGCGCATACGCCGGCATTCGCCCCGTATGCACGCCCTCTCTCCCCACTCCTTTTTTACCTCCTGACCGGTGTGCCGTCCGCGCCACCAAAGACAAGGACCATCCCGCATAGACGCGTATCACGCCATCATCATTAATAACCGCAGGGTCGGACACCAGATACGTATTATAAATACTGCCATCGGGATTCCTCACCACGCCCAGATACTGGTACTTGCCAGCAGGCTTGTCAGCCACCGCCACGTGAATCTCACTGTGAAATCCACTCGACATCCCCGTCACCAAGTTGTAATACAAATAGTATCTGCCATCATTTCCCCGCACCACGTCCGGCGCATACAGTTCCCCGCCCGTTTCCTTATCATACTGCGGATCCTCCTCTGACGAATAAATCCGCCCGTCATATCGCCAATCCGTTAAATCGTTAAGTGGTGCCGACCACGCCACGTAATCCCCCGCCGCACAATATTTCGTTCCATTTGCCATGTCATGCGAACCAAACAAATAAATCCGCTCCTCGAACACATGCGGCTCCCCGTCCGGGACGTACTCCTGCAATGGTAATAATGGGTTCATGCTTTTTCCTCGCTTTCCTTCATTTTTATCACTTCTCAAAATACCGGTACACAACTGGCGACATGGCCGATTTATACATTGATGCCATCCCTCCCCCGTACCGTGACCTTTTACCTATTATCTCATTATATCTTTCCAAAAAACAAAAGAAAGAAACAGAAAGTTTTCAATGGTCATTGACCGAACATTATGCTATAATTGTCATATGATTGATTATTGAAGTCAAATTATCAGATTATTTGGAGGATACGTCATGAAAGAAAGCTTGCAATATAAAAGGACAGACAAGGCGATTGTCCACGCCTTCATCACACTTTGCAAAAGGAAAAGCTTCGACCGGCTCACCGTCAAAGACATCCTGGAAGAAGCAATTGTCAGCAGAAACACCTTTTACACCCACTACAAGGACAAGTACGAGATTGCGGAAATGCTGTTCACGCAATTTATAGAATCTTTCCAAGAGAATTTGGATGACATTTACAAGACCAATAGAGCCTCCATTTATAGACTGCCGGACGAAAAACGCAATCGAGAGATTTTACACAGACATCAAGTGTTTTACGAAGAGAGCAAGGACGTCATCAACGTCCTGCTGAAAATACATACCGACCAAGTTGACTTGTTAGGAGCCATGGAGCACTATTTTTTCGAAAAATATCAAAATGACGTGCAACCGTCTGAAAAGGAAACAAATTCATCGGATAGGGATTATTTCATGGAGTCAAAGATTTACGCTTCCATCGAATTGGCCGCCGTGAAAAGTGGCTTTTCCAGTTCCACCTCTATCCCCTACTTCGCGCCGGAAGCCTTGTCACAAAACATCATTAATGCCTCGCTTTTCGCCGTCGGCATACGCACGCCCCAGATACAAAAAGAATTGTGCGATATCATCATGGAGCGGAGGCGGGAAGTAATGACGAGTCACGACATTCCATGAATATCGGCAATGGCAAAAAAATACATCGGTTCGTATAATCCATACGCTCCTCCCGGCCAATCAGTTGGGGATTGGCCGGGTTCTCGCCGGTACCCCCGCCAGACAAAACGGCAATTCCAGATTGTGCCCCTATCAAAAAATGGATTAAATTTTCCCGCCACACAGACTAACGGCAAAGCGATCCTCAATTTATAAAAACAAGCACTGGATGGCCAGGATAACCACATGGGGGATAAAAATTCACTTTAAAATTCCCGGACAGCGGTTTTGTTATAGTCCCCCAATCGACTGCACGGTCTGCATAAGCGTCCGTGCCGACATCTGCAAAAGCTCCATTTCCCTTTCGTTCAAGGGAATTTCAATGACGTCCTCCACCCCGTTCACGCCAAGCACGGTCGGCAGCCCGATGCACACCCTATGCAGGCCGTAATGCCCCTCGGCATAGCTTGACACCGTCATGATGGAATGTTCGTCACGCACTAACGCCTGTGCGATTCGACGCACCGACATGGCTATCGCATAAAAGGTCGAACCCTTCCGGTTGATAATTTCGTAGGCGCTGTTGCGCACCTCCTGGTAAATGTCGTCAAGCCGCAGGCTGTCTCTCGTCCGCCCGTGCTGGCGGCAATATTCGTCCACCGGCAGGCCGGCCACGGTCGCGCTGCTCCAGGCCGCCAGTTCGCTGTCGCCATGCTCGCCAATCATCCACGCATGGATGTTACGGTAATCCAACTTGAATTTCCTTCCCAACAAATATTTCAGCCGCGCCGTGTCCAACACCGTCCCGCTGCCAATCACGTGCGAGGCCGGAAAGCCGGAAAGCTTGAGTGATAAACTGGTCAGCACGTCCACCGGGTTCGTCACGATGAGCAAAATACATTCTTGATTATATTTCACGATTTGCGGAATGATTTTTTCAAAGACCCGAGCGTTCTTTCCCGCGATGTCCAACCGCGTCTCACCCGGAAGCTGGTTCGCCCCCGCCGCCACGATGACGAGGTAGGCGTCCTTCAAATCATCATAATCGCCCGCATAAATTTTGGACGGCACGGTAAAGGGAATCCCGTGGGCGATATCAAGCGCCTCCCCCTCCGCCTTCTTATGGTCCAGGTCAATCAACACCATCTCGTTAAATAATCCGCTCTCCACCAGCGTATAGGCGGTCGTCGCTCCCACGCCTCCGCAACCGATGATACCACACTTCTGAATGTTCATATATTGCCTCCTTCTTTTGCGCTTATCTTGCGCCTTTCAAATAGTATGTACCATCGACTCATTTGATATACGCTGACAATCTCCGCCATCCAATCATCAGATTTTCACAAAAATACGTCCATCATTTCCTTCATTTTGGTATGATTTTTCCACCGGGCGCTTCTTTACAAATATTTAGCAAATATGATATCATAGGATTATTGCTCACGCCCTGGTACATGCAGGTATGGTTGCCCGGCTCATTATCCACGGGAATGAAAGTTGAACGCCTTGGCGTGTGAAAACAAAGAGTTGTCTTTTCAAGGGGGAATTTTATGCCATCATCAAAAAAGCAGACGGAAGAGTTAAAAATGTTCGAGGTCACGTATGAGGAAGAAATACCTCTTCAAATCACATTGGACATGGGTGCCACCAAACTGGACAAACCACCCAAGCAGAAAAAGAAGAAAAAAAGCCAGATTGACACGCCGCTCGCCCCCTACCGCCCGGAACCGGAGGGACTTAAGACATTCTCCTTCTCCGAAAAGGGGCACGGTGGAAAAAGTCACGGCAGAGACGGCGGATATCGTGATTCTGATGACTACGATGATTTCGATGACGGGCAGACCGTCAGCAGCATCATCGGCTTTGGTAATGGCAAAGCGTCAAGTAATACCAATGAACCCCGTGGTCGTAAAAGGAACCGCGGCAATGGCGGATTTGACACGGACGAATTCGATTCCCGCAGAAGTTCCAGCCATAACGTCTCTTCCCGGGTCGCGGGCGGGGTCGACGACCGGACGATACTGATGACGGACATCATTGATACCGGCGGCCCGCGCGGCGGCAGAAAATCAGGCGGCAGGGATACCGCGCCCATATATCGCCGCACCCGGCTGGCCGCGCCCATCCAGAAAGGCGGCGATACCGCCCTCCACATGGCGCAATCCTTCCTTCGCAACTTGTCGGCCATCCTGATTTTGGCATCCATCGCCGTCATCATTTGGCACTTTTGGCGCAGCAGCGCGCCATACGGGGACGTCACGCAGGCATTGGAAACCTTGGCCATCCCCGTTTCCCTGGCCGCATACGCGCTAGTCGCGGCCCTGCTCGTCCTATACGAGCTGATTGCCCTGCTCTGGACGATGAGCAAGCCTCGCTTTCATGATGAATACGGCAGCTACCGGGTGGACGTGGGGAGAGGAAGCGCCTCGTTCATCCTGCTCTACTTATGCTCCTACGCGTGTTTTCTCATTTACGACCACGTTCCCGAAATCAACGAATTGTTTCGGGGCATCAAGGGCGCGATGGACGTGTTCGGCGCGTTGCACAACGTCTTGTTCGGCTTGTGTGCCGCCGGGGTGGTTTCCTGCCTGATCCGCAAATACAGTTCGTCCCTGCAGAAGTACTAAAAAACGCACAAAATCGAGTAGGGGAGATTTTCCCCCTACTCGTCGCGCTGGGACAGGCTGCGTAAGCAGCAAATACCTTTCTGTCCCGTGCGCATAAAAAGAAGCCGCCATTAAAACAGCTTCTTTTTATTTTACACGAATTCCTTAATCCCGACGATACCATTTTTCCCAAAATGTTAATCCAGAATAATCAACGCCATGAATACCAGATCCTCAAGCCCGGTATTCTTCAGCCCGTGCCCGCACCCGTCCGGCGTAAACGTCACGTCCCCGGCCTTCACCGGACGACAATTCCCATTATCATCGTACTCGCCCTCGCCGGAAAGAATGAAATACGTCTCACTCTCGTTACGATGCTCGTGATAGCCAAGCGAACATCCCGGCTCAATCGTCACCTGCGCGTAAAGTCGGCATTTCCCATTTAACTCCTTCTCTCCCAAAATATGCTTGATAATCACATGGCCCTCTCCACCGGCCATGTTTTCCACACGTTCTGTCCTTGTCGTCATTTTCTTATCCTCCTGCTATGAGCACTTAGCACCTATTTTTCAGGTGCTTACGTGCGAATGTAGTTGTGGGCCACTTAACGGGATATTTTCGAGTTTAGTGGCAGCACGGCATCCTTACAGTAACTCCGCCCGAAGTTCTTCCCCGCTCTTTACGCTTAGGTACGCCGGCGCGACGTCAAGCACGGTCTTGCACCCGCTCTGTCCCTCGCATGCCAACCGATACGCCGCCCTCGCGTATGCCACGAGCACGCTGGAAGTAAATTCCGGGTTGGAATCCAGCTTCAGGCCGTATTCAACCACGTGCCTGTTCTCCCCTTCCCAGCCGGTACGGCCGCTGCGAATCACGAACCCGCCGTGCGGGATGCCGCCATGCTCTTTAAGCAGCTCGTCCTCGCTGATGAAATGCACCGTCGTGTCATAATCGGCGAAATAATTCGGCATGGTCTTAATCTCCTCCTCGACCCTGGCCGCGTCCGCGCCCTCCTCAAGCACCACGAAGCACTCCCTCGTGTGCTTTTGCCTGGTGGTCAGCTCTGGATTTTCCCCTTTCCTGACCGATTCAAGTGCCGCCTCCACCGGAACCGTGTACTGCTTGGCATCCTTTACGCCCGCGATTCTCCGAATGGCGTCGGAATGCCCCTGGCTGACACCCTTCCCCCAGAACGTATAATCCTTTCCGTCCGGCAAAATCGCGCCCGCGTACATCCTGTTCAGCGAAAACAAGCCCGGATCCCAGCCGACCGAAATGATGCCCACCTTTCCGCCCTTTTTCGCCGCCGCGTCCACGTTGGCAAAATGCTCCGGAATCTTCGCGTGCGTGTCAAAGCTGTCCACCACGTGGAACAGCCTGGCGTACTCCGGCGTCTGCACCGGCAAATCCGTCGCGCTCCCCCCGCACAAAATCATCACGTCGATTTTTTCTTTCCACTCCGGCGCCTCTTCCACGCGGCAGACGCCCGCCCCCCCGGTCAAAATCTTGACACTTTGCGGATCCCGGCGGGTAAACACCGCCACCAGTTCCATGTCCGCGTTCTGCCGGATGGCACATTCCACCCCGCGCCCAAGGTTGCCATATCCTAAAATTCCAATCCTGATACCCATGTAAAACACTCCTCGCTTTCTCCTTGCTTTCTCCCTTTTTCATCCCCCATCTCTTGTATCATACCTTTTCTTTCCCCATCTTTCAATATCTTCTCCCCGATTTTTATAAAAAAAGCATAAAAAATTTTACCTTTCTAAAAAAATTTTACTTACAAAAATGATTTTTTTCTGTTAAACTAGATATGTAGTCTGAAAATAGAAACAAACATGATATGATTGTCATCCAAGTTTAGCATTGTGTTCCCGAATGCAGTCAATAAGGCACGTGGTTTTACTTCATCAAAACGTGTCCGTACACGAAATACAATCCATTTTTTGTTTTGTACGATTTTTGTTCCATATGTTTGTTACAATTGGCTCCCACGCCAGTGTGGCGCGTGAATTGTAACATATGTTTTATTTTAAGAAGGAGATGATAAAAATGTTTTCAATCGGGGAACTTATTTCCTACGGTTGCAACGGGGTCTGCAAGGTGGAGGGAACCACCATGATGAAGGTACCCGGCAGCCGCGAAATGCACGAATACTACGTGCTGAGACCCATCTACCGGGAGCGGGGGATGATTTATTGCCCGGTGGACGTGCAAAGGGGATTCGTGCGGCGCAAAATCCTCACGAAGGAAGAATCCTTGAGCCTTCTGTCGCAGGTATCCGAGATGGATTGTATCAAATTTGACAGTCGAAAGGATTTTGAGGAAAAATGCAAGACGGCCGTCCTGTCCGGCGAATGTACGGAGTGGATGAAGGTTTTCAAGACGCTCTGGAAGGAACAACGGCACCGGCAGGACACGGGAAAGAGAATGACCGCCACGCAGGAACGGTTCATGAAAACCGTGCGGGACAACCTATGCGGGGAGCTGGCGGTTTCGTTGGAAAAAGAATTGATACAAATCGAGTCCATGCTCCAGGAAAATCTGGAGAAATGTGCCTCCTGATTTCAAACGGAGCGACCGGCAAGAACAAAGATGCCTGCTTGCCAGACTCTCGCTCCGGAGCGCGGCTGCGTCAGCAGCCATTTTCTTTATGCGCGAAGTGCGCATCCCCCCGGAGCGTTTTGTGTCATAGGGAACGAAGTTTCCTATGACACAAAAATAGTGGCCACGTATGCCCGGAAAGCATGCATGGCCACCGCACAGCTGGAAACTTTTTCAAAAACTTGGCAGGCTCCAATTTTTAAACGCCGCCGTCATAGAACCAATAGTACCCGTATCCGTCAATCGATTCCCCGGCCTCGTCCATCTTTTTCTTCGTAATGAGTTCCTCGTACCGCGCCTTGTCCGTCTCCGGCGGAACCTCTATTTTCTGCCCGTCCCCGCTGAAATTAAAATACGCCAGCAATTTTTTCCCGTCCAGGTAACGCCCGATTCCCAACACGGAACGGCAACCGGTGTCAAACGTCCACACGCTCGCCTCCGCGCCAAAAATGTCGTGCTCCGCCCGCGCCGTTTCCAACTTGCGTAATGCCGCGAAAAGACGCATGGATATTTCATCCTTTTCCTCCACCAGATGCCACGGGAAGCTTCCCCGGTGCAAATATCGGCTGTCCGCGCATTTCGCCGGATCCTCCTTGTATGTGTAATCGTTCAGTTGTCCGACCTCGTCCCCGCTGTATAGGACGGGAATCCCGCTTTGTACCAGCAAATACGCGTGCAACATCTCGTCGCAGGCGACCGCGCGCAAGGCCTTTTCCCCGTCCTTCTCATACAGCGCCGCCTCAAGCCCGCACAAAGAGGCCGTGGTTCCGCACAGCCTGGCATCTTTAAGCCGCGGGTCGTCATTGTACAATTCTCCCCTGGACGAACTGCCGTATCCCCTTCCGGTCAAGTAATCGTTCAAATATTTCTTATGGGCCGCCTCGTCGGTGCCGAACTGCTTCATCCAGTCGTAGTCCAGCCCCCAGCCGATATCGTCATGGCAACGCAAATAATTCAGGAACACGTAATCCCTTGGCAACGCGCACGCCTTGTCCATCTGCCTGCGCAAAAGCGTGACGTCTTTCGTCGCCAAAGTATGCCACGTGCTCGCCATCGTCGTGACATTATAAAGCATGTGGCATTCCGGCTTCTCCACCGTGCCGAAATACGGAACCACCTTTGACGGCTCCATCACCACCTCGCCGAGCAGCAGCACGCCGGGACAGACCACCTCCCCAATCAGGCGCATCATCCTCACGATGGTATGTACCTGTGGCAAATTGCGGCAGCTCGTTCCAAGTTCTTTCCATATATAGGGAACCGCGTCCAGGCGGATGACGTCGATGCCCTTGTTGGCCAAAAACAGCATGTTGCCCACCATGTCGTTGAACACGACGCAATTGGCATAATTCAAGTCCCACTGGTACGGGTAAAACGTCGTCATGACCGCCTGCCTGCAATCATCCAGCCAAGTAAAGTTCCCCGGGGCCGTGGTCGGGAACACCTGCGGCATCGTTTCCTCAAAACGTGCCGGAATGTCCCAACTGTCATAAAAGAAATAACGCTTTCTCGCCTCCGGATCGCCGGCCCTGGCCGCTTTCGCCCACGCGTGGTCCTCGCTGGTATGGTTCATGACAAAATCCAGGCAGCAACTGATTCCCTGCCTATGGCACTCTGCCGTCAGCCTTTCCAGATCCTCCATCGTGCCCAACTCGGGCTGCACCTTACGAAAATCGGAAATGGCGTACCCGCCGTCGTCGCGCCCCTTGGGGCTCTCCAAAAGGGGCATCAAGTGCAAGTAATTCACCCCGCACGACTTGACATATTCCAATTTTTCCAACACGCCCCCCAGGTCCCCGGCAAACGCGTTCGTGTACATCATCATCCCGAGCAGCCCGTTCGTGCGGTACCAACCGGGGTTCTTCTCCCGCAGGCGGTCGGACTTTTTCAGTGCCTCGTTCCGCGCCTCGTAAAATGCGGCCATCGAATCACACAGCCAGTCAAACGCCTGCATGTCATTGTGGTACATCTCACAATACAACCATTTCAGCTCGTCATACCGCTTGCCAAAACGCTCCTTGAATTCCTTGCCACGTTCCTTTTTTCCTGACATAACTAAACCCTCTCCTTTGCAAACAACGCCAGCACCTCTTCCTTCGACGGCATCACCTTGAGCGCTCCCTTGCGGGTCGTGATCAGTGCCGCCGCCGCGTTGGCGAAGCCAAGCATTTCTTCCAGGTTTTCCTCCGTCAAATGCTCAATGCCATGCTCCAGCACGTAGTTCAGCATGCAGGCACAAAACGTGTCACCGGCCCCGGTCGTTTCAATGGTGTTTTCCATCAAGAACGGGGGCACTTCCACCATCATGTCCCCATAATAGGCCCGGCTGCCCTCGCGCCCCATCGTCACCAGAATCAGCGGAATGTCATAGGACTCACGCAACACCTTCACGCCCTCCGTGTAATCTTCCCTGCCCGTGAACCACTGGATTTCATTGTCTGATATTTTCAAAATGTCGCACATGGACATTCCATAGGCAATCTGCTCCTTCGCCTCGTCAAGCGTCTCCCACAACGGCTCACGCAGGTTCGGGTCAAAAGAAATCAGGCATCCATGATCCTTCGCCGCATGAAGCGCCACCCGCGTGGCCTCCCGCACGCCCCCGGCCGTCATGGACAAGGATCCAAAATGGAAAATCCTCGAGTCGGCGATGACCCCCGTGTCGACCTCGCCTGCCGACAACATGATGTCCGCCCCCGGGTTCCGGTAAAACGAAAAGTCCCGATCCCCGTCCTCGTATGTGTGCACGAACGCCAACGTCGTGTGCACACCCTTGTCAAACAACAGATTTTCCGTATCGATGCCCACGCTTTCCACCACTTCCTGCAAATGGTGTCCCAGAAAGTCATCCCCCACCTTCCCGATGAAGGCCGTCCTCTTTCCCAACTTTTGCAACATCGCCAGCACATTACAGGGCGCACCGCCCGGATTGGCCTCGAACATGTAATTTCCCTGGCCGCTCTGCCCGTTCTGCGTAAAATCAATCAACAACTCCCCCAATGCCGCCACGTCAAATTTTTTGTCCTGCATCTTTTTGTTTTCCATTTTTTTAGCTCCTTTCCGCTCAAACGCCACCAGATTGTCCGCGTCCGCGCCATGCCGGCGCCGCTTCCATTGTCAGCGTCACTTATTTATTCATGCATTTCCAAATTACAATTGCTCCAGACCCGAATTACCGCCCCCTTCTCGCGCCCGCTCATCCATCCTGTAGTGGTCAAGCTTTTTTGTAACATTTGTGACTAAAAAAATCTACCCGCTTTCCTTCTTCCGGCTCGGAATCTTGGAACAGGCCGTGTACTTGTCGTTAGGCGCACCGTGCTTCAAAAGGGGTTTTGTATCCATTATAAGAATGGGGCCGCACATGGTTGTAAGTGACATGGGCGAAGTCCTCAACTGTCTGGTACATCTGCTCCCCTGTCCTGAATTCATGCAGATTGGAGCATTCGTTCTTCAGAGTGTTGAAGTACCGTTCCATCGGCGCATTGTCGTACGGGTATCCCGCTTTGCCCATGCTCCGGGTCGCGCCGGCGGATTCACAGAATTCCACAAATGCCCTTGATGTGTACTGGCTCCCCTGGTCGCCGTGCAGGATCAGCCCTTCTTTGGATCCCGGCCGTGAGTCCATGGCCCTCCGCAGTGTGCGGATTGCAAGGCCGCTGGTGATGCGGCGGCCTATGATGCTGGCCACCACGCTGCGGTCATGCAGGTCCATGACTGTACAGTTATCGCGCACATCTCCGTTTTTCAGGAACAAGTATTTGTGGACAGCCGTGCGGCTATAGCGGTATCCCCTGTGTTCGAGATAAGCTGCCATGCCGCGGTAACCGTCCACACCGTTATGGCTGTGGTAGATATCCTTCATCTGCTCCTGAACCTCTGCTTTTTGGGCATAATAATCCGCCTTCCGATGTTTCCGGTAGTTGTAATAAGCATTCGGGCAGACTCCACCTCACGATGGACACCCTTGCCTTCGGCTATATCCTTCCCACTACCGGGCGGATTCCAGACTTTCACTGGTTAGAAACGTACGCCGCCGGGCGCACATCTAAACGCCGTAATTTAAAAAACTACGGCGTTTGATTTACATTTATTTACTTTCCATAATACTTAATTTAGAACTTCCCGGCCTTCGCCGCTTCCTCGACGGAAACGGCTAAGTCCCTTTTTCCAAGCCATATACCACGATTTGTTACCTCCTTGTTACCTACCCACCAATTCTACTGACATCTTAGCACTTCCCACGAATATTTGTCAAGAGATTTGCATAAGATTTTGGATCTTGTCCGGACTTACGGCATCTTTTCTAATTCGGCTTCAAGCCATTCGACATCACGCTTCGCAGTTTTCCCTGCTTCAAGATCATAAACGTGGTCTGGGGTCATGTGGACGGCTGACTTTCAGTCCCTTCATATACATACCCCGTTTCCTGCCAGAGCTTCATTGGGGAAATGTAGTAATCATACTTCGAACTCCCTTCTTTCTTGAAAGCCACACCGATTTTCAAAAAACCAAGTATGATTCCCTGGCGTACATACTGCTGGTCTTTCTTCATCACCCTGGCCGCCACCTCCACCGGCACATTTTCCCCGGTAAACCTTGGCACCTCCAGGTATACCCTTTTTTGCTCCATTTATCAAAGAGTCCCTCCCTTCTTCATTTCCCTCGCCTTGTCCAGAGAACAGAGGATGGCGTTCACTTTCTTTTCTCCGATTCCCTTCACCTGGAAAATCGCCCATGCAATCTCTTCATCAGAAAGTGTCACCGCATTTTTTTCGCCTTCTTCATATCCTTTCGTATACAGTTCCCTGCAAAACGAACTCATTTGTCCATGATCCATCTTCTTGACATCCTTGTATTTTTTCCTATTCAATTCGTATGTTCTCACTCCATCGCCTCCTTGATTCCTATATCAAACAAACTTAGCTGCATATCCTCGGATGCAAACCTTTTATCCAAATCATGAATTGTGTTGCCATCCGACCTATATGGAAAAGGCATCTTATCCTGCCAATCTTTGAAGCTGCTCCACAACTCCGGCAGATGCTTTCGGATATTTCTCAGCTCTTTCAGATTCTTTTGCTGGCAATGCTGGCAACTTACTCTATCCAATATGTCATATAGACGGATTCCGGATTGTTTCCACTGCACTCCATGCTGATAGCAATACTCCAGACAGTCCGCCTCCGTCATTCCCCACTTTATCAGTGGATATGACTTCGCATAATTCTTGCGAGGCTTAATGTCTATTCTCTGTGCCTCGTCTGCCGCTATCCCTACATACTCAATCACAAATTGCTCCAATGACTGATAGTATCCATTTAACAGCTGCCTTTTTATGGCCGTTCCCCACCGCTGCTTTCCGCACCATCCATAACCCTTGCATCCATTTTTCTTTTCATGCTCAAATACCATGAACTCAAACATACTCAACTCTGCTCCTATAACCGCTTTGTATTCCTGATACTCTTCTGTTTCCGGTATGCTAAGGACTGTAAACTTGATCCTCTCTTTCAAGCATATACTGGCCGCAAACAGAAGAGTATCGTATGTTGCCTGGTATTCATCGCCCAAATCCACAGTTACTACTTCGTCCAGCCTTACTCCTTCGTCCAAAATCTTTAGGAATAATGCCAGGCTGTCCTTGCCGCCGCTTAACGACAATGTATAATGTGAAAAATTTTTCATAACACCACGAAACAAATTCCGCTCGTGGATAGGACGTCACGCCTCCCATGCTACTTCGATATGGCTTTCGCAAGGTAGCTCCCACTCATACCTCTTTCACGCTGCTGTCAGTCCTTTTCTTCTCGCCACTTTTCACGCTCTGGCGGTCAACCCGGTTTACCGGGATTCGTTATTACTCCTTCCTCCTTAATCCTATCGGAAACTCTTGTATTAACGGCTCTCCCCATATCTCTGCAAGACTGGATTTCATAAAGAGGGGAATGTTATTCACATAACAATCAGACACAATGTGTTCAATCCACTCTTTCTTAGGAATAGCCTTATCTTTCCGTCTACCCGTTTCTGCACCAATAATTACCCAATCTATGCAATAACATTCAGCGCACTCATTCCAAGTGGCGGTTTTCACAATATCGCTCAAGATTGGTTCAATACTCAAAAATAGATTTGTTCCAAAATTTATGCGAGAATAACAATTCGCAAATTTTATTAGAGATTTCCCGTCCGAGACACTCGCCCCGTACCACATATTGTCTTTCTTAATAATCTTTTTACTTCCTTGCAATTCAACATATCTAGCTGGATTCTTCGTCAGAAACAGATACTTATGCTGTGGGGCTTTCTCACAAGCCTTAAACGCTTCCTCAATCCAACTATCTGGCACCCATGCGCCGAACAAATCAGCCATTGAACATACAAATATGTTTCTGCCTTTCTTTCCTACGTAGTCGTTTAGGCGGTATCTGTGAAGTGTCGGAATAAATCCAAACGGATATGGTGCTGATATTTTCTTTCCGCTTGCTGTTCTATATTGTGCGCTGTTTGCAATCCCCAACCTCTCTCCCCCTTTTTCGTACTGAATCATGTTCCATTCTCCGTTTTCTTCTGGTTCAAAACCTGCAAACCGTTCCACTATCCTTCTCGCATAGCAGTATTCGCACCCATGCAGGCAACCCGTAACTGGATTCCATGTGCTGTCGCACCAATCTATCCTCGTTTTTTCCATGTTTTCACATCCTTCCTTCAAGACTTACCCATGTCACGGCTCCTTGCGGATGCCGGTATGGGATAGATTTCGTAAATCTTATAGCACCTTTCACACCTCCTTTCCGAGTCTATCCAACCAATCTATGGCTTGTCCGCAATTCGGGCAATGGTCATGCTTGTCATAGTCAACCTCGTGGCTTTTCCCGCAGTGCGGGCAATCGTACATGTCGTAAACCATATTGCCCTCGTTGTCATACCCATCACCCCAGTACGTTGGTGTCACGGGTTTCTGTTTCTGCATTGCCTCCCGACATTCCTCGACCGTGCCGATTTCCCGGTACCTCTCGATTTCTCCGAGTGCTCTAATCGCCAAATCAAACGCATTGCGCCTATCAACATACCGCTCCGGCGTTTCCTCGACCTTTATTCGTTTGATTAAATCTGCAGCCATCCACTCCGTCATTCCGCTACCTCCTTCACCAGTTCGGGATTGTCGAAAATGTTGCCGATAACCTCAATCACGGGCACGTACCTCATGCACTCTATTTTAAACCCGTCTTCCTTGTACCACGCAAAACTGCCGTGCAAATAGATGCACTTCATAATCCCATAATCAATATCTTTAATTATATCCCCTTCAAAAATCTTCCTGCCGTTCTTATCAGTCAGGCCGGTATACTGACAGATTGTATCAGGGTCTACCAAATGCCAGTTTTCAAATCCCAAATCATGCTCCTCTGGGTCTTCCCCCTTTACGAACATCCCGCTCTCTTCCATTGGGATGATAATGGTCCCATACTCGTCATCAACATCGATAGACAGCACAAGATTCCCGTATACGCATTTACCATTATCTAGTCGTTTTGCCCTGAATAAAATCTCTCTCATGCTTGTTCCTCCCTCATTTCTTTCAACGTCCACTCTGCCTCTGGTCGTATCCCAGAATCAATTTCTCCGCCACAAAGCACATACTCGTAATTTTCCAGCTTAAATCCCTTCTGGAAAGCAATCCTTGACCCATCTGGATTTACCAGAAAACATGCGACCTTATGGTTTTCTGTTTCGCTTCTAAGGAAACTATTTATTATGTGCTCCGCTTGAAACATCAATCTTCCGTTATGTGTCAATGTAGTAAATGCATTCATTTCCGTTTTTCCTCCTTCACATAGAACTCATGTGAGCCCTCCATGACCTTATTCTGTTCATCATCCGGATAAGAAAAACCATACTCGTTCAAAGCCTCTGTAATCGCCGTTACCGCTTTTCCCGTGTTTTCATTGTAATGATTGTTATAATCCGTATAAACCAAATCTGATGTTGAGACGTGTGCGCAAATCATCAGCTGATGCAGGGTACTCGTTTTCTCCAACTCTTCCATCGCCTTTTTCTTGTCCTCATCCGAGAGGTCATACCAGCTTTTCTTTGTTTCTGCAAAAAACTTTGCGAGACTCATCTTTCCCACGCATCCATTTGCATAGACGACAGCTTTCCATAATCCAGCCATCACCTTTTCAGTATCTTTCAACGGCTCGATTTTCCCGGATAAGACGTTCCGAATAAAACTCTCACGCTGCGCCGCCATTTCTTTCGCGATTGCCTTTATCGCTTTGGCATCTTTCTCTCTTTCCTTTCTCTGCCTTTCATATTCGGATACCGGCTCCTTCGACTTATCTTTTTTCTTGACAACCCTCACTTCGCGGTACGACTTATAGTAGCCACCACCGGCCAACTTCTTTTTTGCAATCCGTTTCGGGGCCGCTTTCTCCAGGCTGTACGTTTCCAACGTTTCCCACTTCCCGGAATACATGTCTTTTTCGTACTGATCCGGGGCCGGTTCGATTCCCGCCGCTTTCAGCATGGCGATAATCTCTGCGGCTACCTTTTCCCTTTTTTCCTCGTCTGCCGCGCTCTTGGCTTTCCATACCAAATCCCGCGAACTGCTTGCCTCCTTCAGAATCCTATTCCTAGTCTTGATGTCCTCCACCTGCTCCAACGCATACAAGTCTTTCAATGACAATTGGAAGCACTCGTCTTTCTCCTTCTCCCGCAGTACCTTCTGGTTGAGCTTCGCGATGTTCAAGCGATGCCTTACCGTTGTTTTGGAGAAACCTGTCTTTTCCGCGATGCTTTCCTCCGTCTCTCCCAAGTCAAGCATCATCTGAAAACCGTTTGCCTGCTCCCAAATCGTCAAATCATTACGCTGCATATTCTCTTCCAGCATGATTGACATCTGCTCCCTCGGAGTCAGATTCTCTGCAATCTGGCAAGGGAACTCCGCTACCCCTGCCAAAATGCCTGCCGCATATCTCCTATGGCCGATAATTGTCATGTACTCTCCCGGTTCTCCGTCCACCGGAATAACCGTCAAATTCTGCAGGATTCCATTCTTCTTGATGGACTCCGACAACTCCGTCAAATCCCCCAGGTCTTTCCTTGGATTTTCCGGATGCGGCTTGATATGCTCGGCCGCGATGTAAATAATCTGTTTTTCTGACATTCGTTTATCCTCCTATAATCCATTTTGATTTTTGTAAAATGGTCAGTCAAAAAATCTACCCGCCACTCCTACGCTATTGCCAGCTGTTTATTCAGCAAAGCATCAAACATCTTAAAACCGTATATGAATCCCTGCATTTCCGCCTCGATAGCCACACCATACAGAGCATCTTCCAGCTTATTACCCTCCTGCACTTTCAACTGGATTGACTTCATCACCTCATAGAACTTCTGGTATTTCTCCGTCAACTCCGCTATCTCCCTACCCTCTACTGCCGGTCCGGTAATAAACCGATTGAACATATCACAATATTCCTCATACTCCCTTCTCGGCCTTCCTTCCAGAAGAAACCCGCCATCCCCCCCGACACTCATAATGTTTTTTTCATTCGGATGAAAACGCTCCCGGATTGCTTGATCGAACCTCATCACGCCATTTTCCACACTCTTGGTTCCGTTGCCGTACTTTGCAACCATTTCCCGGTACTCCCTGCAGGCGCTTTCTGTCATTTCATACATCGGGTATGATTTTCTGTTCTTGTGAGAGCAGACAAACGAAGTAAGGAAATACCCTCTCTCCTTTCCGTCCGTTTCCTCCGAACACAAAAATTTTGCTATCTGCTTAAATACCGTGGCATGCGGCCTCCCCAGCACATCCGCCACTTCACGGCTTGTCATTGTTACGCCTGGCTTTTCCTGCGGCTTAGTCTCTTTTACTTCTGGGACTTTCAAAACAATCTCCACAATATCACTCGCCGACACATTCCCGGCAATGCCTTTGATACAAGCAGCGATTTTTCCGCATCGTCATGCCCGATATTCAACCTTATGCTCATGCTGCACTCTCCTTTCTGAGCAATCCCAGCAACGGATGCCACGGTCTTGCACCACGCAGGCGGCTGATGATCTTTTTCAGGTTGACCTCCTGCTTGTCTACCCACCGATAATCCTTGTACTTCCCGACATTTCTCTCATTTACCAGCTTGTCGTGAAACCCATCCGTAATCTTGAACCGTTCCAGCCTCTCTCCGTCCTCGTTAAATGCCACATACTGCTTATTCCCATGAATGCAGTAGCCAACAATCTTCATGTGCCCTGCCTCCCCTCGTACCGGTCATGAATGGAAATCGGATATTTCGATTTCGTGATCTCCCTGAACCTGCTGTCTGAGGTATAGAGGAAATTTCCGCCCGCCATATACCAGCGCTTAGGAAAATATGCGGGCTTACAGTCAATGTACTGCTCGCCGCAACAATTTCTCCATTCGATATATACGCACTGCCTTATATCCTCTGGCTCAAACGGCCCTTTCTGCTCTGCTAGGATATATAAATCGCTTGCGTGTGCAGAAATTCCGTTGTTGGTACAATCCCCCAGCTTGTTGTCCCGGTACACTCCCGCTGTAAGGCAGCTCTCAATGTCAAAATTTGTCCGCATCCAGTCCTGCACTTCACCCCTGTACTTGCATCCGGACCAAATCTCTCCCATATACACCAGCTCGTCGTCAAACTTCTGGATAATCCAGCAATCTCCGCCCACGGGAAGTACCGCTTGTAACTGGATATACTCCTTTCTTTCTCCGTCATACGCCACTTTCTTAACGCATGTCGGATTGCTTTTCTCAGATACGCTATGCTGCTGGATGAACTTTTCCAGCGCCTTTTCCGCATACCCTTCCGGGATGTCCTCTGGATCGCTTGCCACATCCCCATGTTCCAGCACCCCGTACTTGTTGGAAATTTCCATCCATGTACCCTCCAGGTGTAGAACAAAGCCATCTTTTTCTACCCGCATTGTCATTCCTCCTGTTCTCTCTTTTTCCTTTCCCTTTCTCGCCTCTCTGCTAATACCACATAGTCTCCGACATGGTAGCCATTGATGATGTTTACCGCCTCCAGCTCCGTGAGATTACACCTGGCCTGTAATTCTATCCTCAGCTTTCGTCTATCTCCGATGTCCTGCAGACCGTTTGGAGGCAGAAGTCTTGCCCTGTCTCTATATTCATTTGCGATTTTTCTGGTAAGAACTTCTGGCATTCCTTGAACATCCCCCATCTGGACATCCGCGATCGCTTTAGCCGACATCATTGTCCTGCCCCCTGCATTTCTTCCAGCTTTTTGATGACCCGCTTTAAGGCATATCTTGCATTATCCGTAAGTTGCCTCTGCCATGCTGACTGACTCGGTGCCCAGCGGAAACCGTTGCTTTTCAACACCTCCCGTACCTCCGGCTTCGGTTTTCCGTCAAAGAACAGCTGTAGCCTCATTGCCTCCGTGTTCTCGACGCTTTTGAAGAACTGATTTTCTGTTTCCTGTGTTCCCCTTTCCTTCGCGGCCTGCAGTTCTTTTATGCGCCCCTCTATCCGGTGGATATTGGCATTATTGTTCTGCAGGGCATAATTCGGATAGCCGATTCTTCCGCAAAAGTCCGGCTCGCGCAGCTTCTTAATCTGCTCGTCCGAATATCCCATGATTCTCAGTTGCCCGTCACCTTGTTCCGTATCCTTCAAACGAACCGCCTTGTTCACCGCTTTCATGCGTTCCTGCATGTACCTCAGACTTCCCAGTTTTTCCTCCAGTTTTTCAATCGCGTCCTCGTCGCCGAACTTAATCAACTCCTTCCCCTGCAGGATGCTCTCCATCTTGCCGAGGATGCCTTGCGTCTCGTTAAAAAACTGGTGGTTCTTATCCCATGCCTGATTCTGCTTTTCCTTTTTTCTTACCGGGAAATTACCGGCTCCGGAAATCAGCACTGATGGACACATGCACCCGATCTGTATGTCCCGGTTCATGTACTCCGACATCCTCTTCGAATACGCGGCCGCCATGCCATATGCCCGGTCTGCCTGGTCCGGCCTGGCCGCCGCGATTTTATCCGCCAGTTCATAGGCACGGTCAACGTATCCCTTGTACTCCGCTGTTTTGCTCCCTTCCTTATAATCGCTGAATGACATCATGTCGTTGGCCATCTTGGCCGCCGCCTCATTAATGCTGTAATAAACCCTCTCCATCACGCCACCTCTTGTTCTATTAATTTCTGCATATCAAACTTAACAACCGGATAGGTGCAGTAACCGCTGCGCCTCATGCGACTGGTTCTCTTTCCAAGCCCTTCCTGCTCGATGAAGTCAACCGCCCACGGGCAGTTGTTCGTATCAACGTACGCCTCCCCTTCTCCCAGGCTTCTGTCACACAAACAAACCGTGATTGTCGCAATCGGGCCATCCTGCCGGTTCCACACCTGGATTGCCACACTGTTGTCCTCCAGGTACTTCCCTACTTGTAGATACACGTTCTCGTAAACCCTGAATTCCGTCTTCAATGTCATGTCGTTTCCTCCTATGCAAATATTCTTTCAACTTCCGCCCGCTTACTGCGGAGCATTTCCATTGCCATCCTTTTATCAATCTTTCCGGAAGTGATACTGACTATCTTATCTGCCGCCTGGTTATGTAACTGGTAAAGGCTCTCATAAATTCTGTCTGCCTCTTCCTCATACTGGTCGGCCTTTTCAATATCAAAATGATTTTCCTTCGTCCAATACTCTGACTGCCGTTCTACCTTTTCCATTTCCCGCTCCATAATCTGCATCTTTTTAAGTAGAGTCCTCATTCCAACACTTCCTTTCCTCGCTCATGCGCATTTTTTTACTTCGGACGCTCTCGTTTGCGAACTTTCAAGGTAAAAAAATAAGCCATTATGCTGCCTTTCTGATGTCTACGTACTTATCAATTCCGATATAAATGCAATCTCCAGTGGTAAATACCAAGCCATCCCATCTAACATACTTTACAGTTTCCACCTTAGTTCCTTTTTCGTATGGAGAATGCCACTCAACTTCAACTTTTAACCCCTTTGCCAGCATTTCCTCGATTTTATCAACATCTTTCATTTTGAAAAGTCTCATATACATAACCTCCTATATTTGTTGTTTGATTATGTATATATTATACTACGTAACTGCGAGTTTGTCAATAGTTTTACTTCTTGTTTTGCGAGTTTTTAGGTTTTTCTCAATACAATCTCGTATCCAAGAACTTTCGCCATCCTATAAAAACTATCATACCGCATATTAACGACTCCGCGATTCAGCATTTGACTGACATTCTGTCTGACGCATCCCATCCTTTCCGCAAGCTCTTTCTGGTTCACGTCCTCTCTTTCCATGATTTGGCGAATAACCGCCGCCGCGTTCTCTCCGCCGACCTCTCCTTCCAGCTTTTTCACCGCCTCCCGGAGAGCCTCCGCGTCAACCTTCCAGACACTTTCCGAATTGTCCTTGTCTGTCATGCTGTCGCAACGCTCTGCCAGGCTTTCCAGCCGGCTGATGATTTCCCATAAAAGCATACTCAATTCCGCACCTTCTTTCCTCTCCTTTTCCGTGCCGCTATTTTCACTCTTGCAATCGCGACACCCGCCTTTGTAAATTCCGCATTGGAAAACCTCAGATTACTCCGGTTCAGCTCCAGGTTCTCCTCGTTGTCTATCAGTACCAGATTATCAATATCACAATTATCCTTATTCCCATCCAGGAAACTCACCATCTTCCCTTCCGGGATTGGACCGTTGTGTTCCTCCCACACCTTCCGGTGGACGAATTCGAACCGCTCCCACTGAGTCCCATGCTCCCGCACTTTCCGTACCAGATAGCCATCCGTGGTATGGGTGCACTCCCCTACCTCCATGTGATTTGCAGGAACGTTCCCCTTGCGAAACATCGTGGTCTGGCATTTTCGATACTGCTCCAAGCTCATTTTTTTCCCTTTATTGGCAGGTTCGTCCCCCTCCTTAAACCGGCAGTCCAGGCCGCTTACGATGTCATGGTTCTTTTTATACGCCCTGCACTGGCCAGCTGAAAACTCTATGCCGAAATGCTCCGATACCGCTTTCGCGATTTCCCCGGCTTCCTTCCCCTCAGCGATGCTCCGAATGTATCCCTCCATCCCTTCCGGATATTTCACGGAATACCCTTTCGGATTCCCGGTGGGTGTGCCGCTTTTGAAACCATACCGGCTCTTCGCGCCCTTGACGATGCTCTCCGTGAATACCATGCCATACTTCTTGTCAAATCCCTGCCGGTTGATAAGGACCGTCAGCTCCTTCGTGGTCCGGCCTGCGGTATTCTCCCGCATCCAGCCAACCACTTCCTCCGGCCATTTCCACATCAGCCAAATCCCCCTTTCCGGACTTCCAGCATTTCCGGGACGCTTTTCTTCCTCTCGTACCCGTACTCGTCCATGTGCTGCATCGCCTTCAGCTGGAGTTCACCGGTCTTGATAATCTGTTCCCCCACCTTCGCCATCGCCTCGGACCGCCTTATCTCCACCTCCAGCTCATCGCCTTTCAGGTCCTCGTCCCCCAGCTTTTCCAGCTGGGCGAACAGATGATTGTTCAAATCCCCAAGCGTATTCTTCATAATGACCAATCAAGCTCTCCTTTCTTCCAATTTCCTTTTGCCGCGAAAAATTTTCCGGCCAGTTCATCCGCGGTCATGTCCACGTTCGGTTCTTCCGTGGTGGCCTTGAAGCCTTCTCTCCTCAGTTCGAACCAGCAGTGGTCATCCTCCGTGAACTCGCCAAATCTTTTTTCCGGGAGACCGACCATCCTCGGTATGAAATATTCCCCCTCGTCCAGGCTGTCAATGATAAGGTCAATCTGGCACTCCGTAATGGAGCCGGCAACAACCGCTTCATTCGGCATCTTATAGTTGCTGGCATCCCGGTAAAGGTACGATATCCTTGTATTCATCCGTCACACCCCCCTCGCACTCGAAGGAATACTTGTTTTCATCACACTCAGGGCAATAATACGGATATTCATTACGCAGTTCTTCATCTTCTTCCGGCCGGACTTCCGTTCCGCATTTCTTGCAGACAATCTTTTCGGGAACCGGGCCGAGCATCAAATGTACCACACCCTTGGAATGGTGTTCATCAAACCAACGCCATACTATCTCCCTATGCGTCCCGCACTCAAATCCCATGAAGTCATCCAGGATGCACTCGTCATCGTCAATCAGGATGTCACCAAATTTCTCCCACAGATACTCCAGCTTTTCATCATCCAGCCGGAGCGACTTAATCACACTTCCGACAACAATGTCCATCGTGGTATTGAACGGAGTGTTGCAGTCCTCCGCTTTGCCGAACAGCTGGAGGATTTCCTCCATCACTTCCTCATTCCCATCCATGTACTCATGCACCCAGGGAATCACGCTGCCGCCATCATACAGATTTCGCAGATACTCTTCGACATCCCTGGAACGGTCAAGCTTTTCCATGTCCCTGCTGATTTCTCCCATAAGGGATTCGGAAAGTTCCACGTAATGCTCCGTGATATAGAACTTTGCATACTTTCCGCTGACGTTCACGGCTTCATAGTACCTTTCTCCGTGCTCTTCCTGGATATAACCGCACATTTCCACGAACTCCCCGGCCTTGCTTTCGGCTATTTCATCCAGCCGCTTCTGCAACGGTTCGATGTCAACAGACACCCCGAGAACCATCACCCCGTCTGCTGATTGGCTATCCCATGCACCGTGCAGCACGTACAACAAAACCTTGCTATTTCCCACCGTCCTTCGCCTCCTATTTCTTTTTCTTCTCTATCCCCATGAATACCAAAAACACCAGAACCACTATTGCCACCATGCCTGCCTCCTATCCATAAATCACGTCACCGAAGAGCGCGTACTGTATGATACAATCCGCGGCACCCGCGTCGATGCTGCAGGTGTCTATGTTCAATTTCCCGGTATAGAGTCCAAAAGCGTCTGTTTCCCGTTCAATACAGCCCGTGTTTCCGGACGCGATGTACTTTTCCAGTCCCTCGATAAACTTCCCTTTGTCAAGGGTATACGACTTGTTTTCCTCAGCGTCATATAGAACCAATTTCCCATCCCTGCTGATTTGGTCGCTCGCATACTCCCCGAGACAACCGCTTTTGACCTCCACCTTCCTGCACCAGTAATTGATTCCACCTTCCAATGCCGAAACCATGATGTCATCAATGTCCTCATTGCGGATTTCCACATCAAGCTCGCAGTTCAGAACGATGTAATCCGCAGCCCCCGATTTTCCTTCCATCCGTTTATCCTCCTCCACAATCACGCGATTACCAATTCACGTTTTTTCCGGCTGTACCGGTACACGTTTTCGCTAAGCACCTCTTCCGCCATGACCTCGCTGGAATTCACTTTCCTTACTATTGCCCTTAATTCGCGCGGCTCCATCTTGCCGACCGGAACCGCGATTACCTCGTGTATGCTGGACGGCAGCACATACAAGTCACTTCCGATGCCTTCCGCCAGCCCGCTAAAATATCCAGAATACAGCATCACAGTCGCACCGTTGATTTTACATTTACTGGTAAGCACGTACATCGGACATTCCGGTTCGTCCTTTTCTTCCGAAACTCCTAAGAACACCTCGATGAACGATGCCATTTCACGGACTTCGAACCCCCTTTGCTCCGTATTCCGCATCGCCGCGTACTCCAGTTCCTCCTCGCTGATACCGTATGCCTCACACATCACGCTTTTCACCATGAAGCCCGACATTCCGGTTCTGCTCTCTCCGACTATAACCCTATAAACAACCGCCAGGTCAAGGAACTTTCTATGTGGCATATCGCAAAGCCTCTCCTTGTTTTTTTCTCTGTTGATAAGCTGGCATACCACGTTTCCTAAAATAAACCGCTTGTCAATCCCGTTCACTGTATCGTATAATTCCCTGCCGCCCCCGCTTTCCTTATAAATTTCTGCAACTTTCCGCGCCGCATCGTTTACGCCTATTCTCCCGGACGCGATTCCATCCATAAAGCTATCGATACGGACAAGCGGGAATACGGATTCTCCGGGCTCATGAATCTCGATTTCTATCGATGTCACCCCGTTGTTTCTTCTTGTCTCTTTGAGTGAGACCCTATGCCCTTCTCCGATTTCCTCTTTTACCGCCTCCGCGATTCTGTTCGCCAATTCATACCTCATTGGTTTTTCCTCCGTTCTGTTCACCCGTTCATACCTCATTGATTTTTCCTCCATTCTTATTTTGATTCTCCTATCTGCCTATCCCGGCATACTCACAAATCTTCTCCTTTGCAAAAGCGTCGATACATTCCAGGTAATCACCTCCCTCCCAATGCTCCGACCCCGGATGCCCTGTTATAAATCGTTTCCCCCTGCCCGCTATCCTATAGCTCTATTTCCTCTTTGTATTCGTAACACATTTTCACGGGACCACCATTAACTTTCCCCATTTTCCACTCGGTATCGTAAACGCTGAAAGTGAAATAATCATCCCCGTGCATCGTAAGGCTTGACATCGACTCGTATCCGCTTCTTTTAACAGCCTCCGCGATTCCGTTAATCAGGGGTAACACCTCCAAACAAAGCCGCCGGAATCTCTCTTTATCCATACTCATGCCTTTTTCGCCTCCTCCACAAAATTTTCTGCCTCTTCCTGGCTTTCAAACCAATCTTTATAAATGTCTTTCCGAAACGTAAATCTTGAATCGTTCTCCGGCTTGCTGGCAGCCTCGATTTTGCCAGTGATGCTCGCCACCACCCTGCCAGTGTCATATACGGCCATCGTAACGCACCAGAATGTTTTCAGTCCCGCCGACACCAGCTCGTAGGCATCTGCCTCTTCCTTCGCCAGCGGTTCCCGGTACTCGATGAACCCCCATGCCTCCTGTCCGATTTCCTCACAGAAGACCTTTGTGTCAAAATTCTCAATCTTCTCGACTGCCGCTTTCTTGGGAAAGCCGCCCGGCATGACCGGGCGTTGTGTGCTGTAATACTTGATCATATTCATACTCCTTTCGCTACCTGAAGAACCAAGCCTTTAGCATTTTTCTGTATGTACCATTTCATATACTTCTTTCGCTCTACCGCCTTCGGGCTTTTAAGCGGAGTAATGTTTTTCAGATATTCCGCTTTAATCCACACCTTATTACCATTCTTATCCTTGCATCCGGCAATCATTTCGGTGCCGTAGCCTGTATATGTAGGCCTCTCCCCCACCCAGAACACATCCAGTTCCGTGCCTTTCGGAATCTTTCGGCCTCTGACAACCCTTGCCGTTATTCCAGCCTCAATCCGGTTTTTCTTCTTAATGACACTCCGGCAAAAATCCTTGTATGCGTCCCGTTTCAATGTGCGGATAATGTCTCTCGCCACTTCGGTGCTTACATCTATCACTGCTCTTGTACCGATGAAATCATGCCCGTCCGCCCCATAGTAACCAATACTCACCGATTCATACTGGTGCTTTTCCATATCCCAAACCAGCGCATATTCGCTCAGCATACCGTCCATCCAGTAATGCTCGCTGGTGTCCACTACCGCTCCCTGATATGAAACTGATCCGTCAGCTTTAATAAGTGCCATATCTTCCTCACTTTCTCCCGACAAATCCCTGCTGGGTAGAATCTTATGCCTGCCCTTCCTCCTGAACCTCTTTCTTTTTCCTCTTGGAAGGTGCTTTCTTCTCACCGTTGGATGCCTTTCTTGTTCTCTTCGGCTTTTCCGGCTCTTTAGCCGCGCTTACAAGCTCAGGCGGCATTTCTTCTAGTTCTTCCGCAGGAATTACCGCCTCGGCCTCTTCCGGCTGGATTCGGGCCGCCTGCTCTGGCAACCTCTCCTGCAGTTTGTACCGCTTGCGGATGGAGGCAATCATCAGTGCCACTTCCGCATCCACCAGCTCCTTGTCCTCGTCCGTCAAGCCAGCGGACAAATTCTCCCTGTCCCGCCAGCCCACCGCGCTCTCCAGAAACGTATCGATAATTCCCTTTGCCTTGTCGTGCTTCACATCCCATTTCATCATGATGTTTTTCCTCCTTGCGCTTTCCGCGTATTCTTTTACCACTTCCTTACCCTGCTCTATCGCTTCCGGAATGCCGATGCCAATCTGCCGGTAGAACTCCGGATGGACGATACACTCGTAGGCTCTAGCCATCTTGCTTCTCTGTTCCCGCGTCACCCCGATGCGGAAGTCCTTCGCTATCCGTAACGCTTTCTTCCAGTCCCGCTCCCGCACCGCGTCTCTTACGATATCCGACTTCTTAATCATTCATCACCACCAATCCCCGGCACCTCCAGCAAGTCCTTCTCAATCCAGAACCGCTCGCCTTCCAGCTCCAGCTTCACCATCCGCCTCCCGGATTTAATCACCGTCGCCAGCGGTCCGATGTCTGGTATCTTTACCCGCGTCCCTGCATTCATGACATCGCCTCCTTTCCCGTCAGAATCGTAAACGCCTCTTTTATAACCGATAGCTTACGCTCTGCCTCCTCGTATTTTTCTTTCATTTCCTGGTAACTGTCAGCGAGATCGAAACTGCCTTGCCGTATAACTTCAATTGTTTCCTTCATTCCCGATATCTTCTGCTCGTATCTCTCCTGCATTGCATTTATCTGAGTACAACGGGCCGTATCCAGTTCGTCATACTCTTTTGCCCTCTGCTGGACTTCGGCCTCCAGCTCTTCAATCCGCCTTACCCTCTGTCTTGAAATTCTCTGTATCCCTCCCTGCTTTACCCACTGCTTGCAGAATTGATTCTTGTCAATGTCAGTCCCCATGTACTCTTGCTCAATCTGCTCATACTCTTCTGCCGTCGGCTCAAACCCGGTTCTCTCTATAAATTCCGATTTCATCATGGTTAACGCCCTCCTATTCTTTCCACTCCTCCGTTACAACTGTCATCTTCCATCACGCCGATTTCCGTGCGATTTGCTTATGGTTGAAGGTTATCTTCCCGCTCCTGCGGTTAAGGACATCGCCGCTGAACATGATTTTTTCATGTATCCCATCAGCCATGTACTTCGTCCAAATCTCATCCACCTTGAACCTGAATACGAATCCCTCGTCAAACGGCTTTGCAACCAGAACGTCACCGATTTCAACCTTTTTCGCTTCCTTTGTTGTCATGACTCTTACCTCCAAGTTTTAGTTGTTGTTTGTTTATGTATGTATTATAACACGCATCTGCGTATTTGTCAATAGTTTTACTTCTTGTTTTGCGATTTTTTCAAAATTATACTCGCATCTGCGTTCCTTATAAATGTCCAAGATGCCATGGTACAGAAATCTGGCCAAAAGTTGGTGCAGGAGCGGTTTTACTTCTCAGAAATTGTAAGATTTCTTACGTAAAATATGAACAAATTGTAAACAAAATCGGTCGTTTTCCATTGTTCCCGCTCGTTCTTTCCAGATGGAGAAAATTCATATCCCCTTTATTTTATTGGATTTTTCACTGTTTTGATGTAAAAACCGTGTTAGGTTTCTCGTAAGATTTCTTACATGATTCCTAACAAAATTTTTGTAAGAAATCTTTACGAGATATTAGAGATAAAGAGATTAGAGATATATAATATATGGTCAGATGTGGAAATCTGACCGTCCTTTCCGAAGTTCTCATTTGAGCCTTTTATTCAAATATGCGTTTCTATAATATGGGGGATTCTTGATTCAAAACACATTGACTTTTCTGCCGATTTAGGTTATTATCTAAACAGAAAAGGGCATCTGCTGGGAACAGACACCCTTCGGGCGTTTCCGATAGACGGTTAGCCCAGATTATATGTAGCAAAATAGCCGCTCAGTTTTCTGGACCGGGGCGGCTATTTCTGTGTATTGTTATTATCTCTGTTTCCGATGGCGTATCCGAGACCAAACGCCGTCAGCACAAGGCTGATTACCGCTATCAATCCTTCAATCGTCAACATCCACTTAGCCCTCCTTTCCCAGATTCCCTTTCGGGTTTCTATGTACACGGAGGGTCACAGTCCCTCCGAAGAGGGCCAACCGCCTACCATCCTGGTAGCACCCACAGAAATGCTACCACACAATCCGGCAAATTTCAACCTTTTTCTTCCAGCACGATCCTCCTGGCGAACCTTAAAAGGCTCCGGCCATCAACACCGAAGCCCTTCGTACGCATCACCCATACATCTTATTCACCATCCGCTGCACCGCATTAGCATCGTAACCGGCAGCCCACAGACGGTTCACTCTATCCTGCCCGCTCCCCCACTTGCCAGCCCAAACTTCCCTGGCTAGCTGCTCGACGGTCTTGCCACCGGACGGTGATGTCTTCACTCCCAGTTTCTGGTTGACCAGGTTCTGAATGACATTCGGGTCGTAACCCGCCGAACGGAGGCGGTTCGTACGGTCGCTCCCGTTGCCCCACTTGCCGTTGATGACCTCCTGCGCGATCTGGTCATTGGATTTTCTGGCCGGAGCCGTAGACGCGCCGCCCTTGTATGTACCGGCCAGCATCCTATTGACGATGGACTGAATCGCGTCGGCATCGTACCCTGCAGCCCGCAGGCGGTTCGTGCGGTCCTGACCGTTACCCCACGCTCCGTTGATAACCTCGCGGGCGATTTCCTCGTTGGACTTTTTCGCGGTGTCCGCGCCCAGGGTCTGTTGCGGGGCTGACGCGCCGCTACCGGCAACGCCAAGCCTCTTGTTCACCTCGTCGGCCAGCTGCGGCATCCGGCTTTTCAGGTAGGGACCGGGGCAGTTCGTGGCCGCGTACATGTCGTGCGTTTTCAAGTTTCCGTCTTTCCCGCCAGTCCAGACGAGTTTCGGGATTCCGTTCCTCCGGCAGATATCAACGCAAAGCTCCACAAGCGTGTTCCACGATGCTTCTGATATCGGCCAGTCACCGCCGGTGGAACTGTTCGCGACCTCGATGGTCACCGCCCGCCGGTCTGCAGCCGCGTTGCTCGTTGTCCACGGCCGTTCGCTCTCGTCCACGTGCAATCCAACGCCTCCGTAAACATCGATGCTGTAGGTTGACGATGCTTGGCGTTTCGGGTCGGCAAACAAGTCCCCGATTGTCTGCAGGCTCAAGTTTCCCGCCTGATGGTGCGGGATGATGTCCGTGATTCTCTCCCCGTTCCGCGACGAGCGGTTCGGACTTATTTTCGTGTAGCTTACAAGGCTGGAGTTACTCATCCTCGTCATCCCCCTTCCCGTTCGTCAGTTCTTCCAACGCTTCCTCTGAAATCTCCACGCCGTTAATGTCATAAATCTTCTCATCCATTTTCCTTTTCCTCGCTTTCTTTTTTCTTAAATCCCGGCCAGTTTTGCCGGTATAAAAAAGAGGACGATGTCACTCGTCCCCAATGTCAATGTTCGTGTAATCCTTGTCCCGGAGCTGCAATAGCACGTCCTTTAATTTTTGCGGTATCGGGATGAACATCGCCGCGTTCTCCAATAGGCTCAATCCCTCGTTCGCGATATAGAACATGATGACCACCTCCCGGAGCGGGACGGCGTTATTCATCCAGTTCTGAACCACGAACGCCGCCGCAATCAGGACGAACATGACCACTTTCTTCAGCAGTCCCCCGAACCCGATTTCGGATGACAGGCTCTTCGTATGTATGCCCTTGGCAATCCCGGTCAAATAATCCAGCACCGCCAAGGCCAGGATTGCCTTAAGCGACACGTCCCATCCTCCGAGCCAGTATGTAATCCCACCGCCGATAACGCCAAACACGACGCTGATCCAGTTAAATAATTTCTCCATGGTTTTACCTCGCTTTCCGTAATATTCCCAGTTTTCAAGTTCCCAAACGCCCCCGTCCGGCGCGCGGATTCTGTGTGTCATCCTCATGACCGTCCTCCTCCTTTCCTTACCAGTCCCCGTAATAGTCAAAAATGTCAAACATGCAGTATACCGTCCCGTTCCCGGGGATTGTCAGGTTCCCTGATGTCTGGATTCCGATATCCCCGTTCTTCGCAACAATCGCCTGGTTCACGAAAAAATTATCCTTGCTCTGCGTACTCCCGACAACCTTTATCACAAACGGGAGGGTTTTGGTGGCCCCGGACATTCCAATATTACCAATATCGGCCAGATAAATCCCTTTTGTTGATGCCCCGGTTTGCAATTCTGGCAATAAAACTTGCGAGTCGGCACTGCCGTTTTGTATCCTCACGAGTGCCCTCGCACTGATAATCTTGTTTACCGTGTCAAGCATCACCCTTCCGGACGCGTTGCATGTTATGGCTCCCCGCAAGCCTCCCACGTTCGTCACGCTTCTCTTCACGGACTGGGTGTCGGAAAGCTTGATTCCATCGGGAACCAAGGCGAATGGGAAGTGGTTGATATTTTGGGCATCATGATTATAAATCCTCAAAGCTCCGTTATAGGCATCAATTGACCAGTAACCTCCTTCTGCCGCGCTTGGATAAATTTTCACGACTCCACCGCTACTGTTATCAAGTACCTTCACGGAAGTCCCGTCAACCTCTCTTGCCGCCCCCTCGAACACATTGGTTCCCTCCGTGGCGGAGGAAATAATACGCTTGTTATTGGTTGCGTCCCAAAGGTAAAAATTCCCGGAACCATTCGCCGTGCCTGCCCATATCGACCGGTTTTTGTCCCTCCAATACACGTTCGGGGAATTTTCCATCGTGTCAGTCCCCATTTGCAGATGACCCGTCATCACGTCCCCGCCCTTGCCGACCTTTGCATTCAACGCCGCCTGCTGTGCCGTTGACACCGGCTTGTTCGCATCGGACGTGTTGTTGACGTTCCCAAGCCCGATGTTGGCCGGAGTGATGTTCACGTTGCCCTTCCTATACGCGGATTCCGCGCTTCCCTTCATCCCGGTGACAAAACTCGCGGGCATGCCGTCCAGCTTCGCCTTGTCCTCCTTGGACATCAGGCCGTTTTTATCAGCGGTGGCCGTCGCCCCCCCCCCCGAACATCTGTTCCTTTATGTTCCCGTATGGGACGTTCACCGTCTGGTTCCCGTCCGTCCCGAGGAATTTCACGTTTTCGATGCTTTCCGGCGCACCGTACTGGCTTACTTTCCCCATCTTCCATTCTCCTCTCTATTTTGTTCGTTTCCACATGTAGCACGTGATGTACGGCTGCAGGCTGCTGTTGCCGGCCGATGTCGTGGCCAGGTCGCCGCTCCCGTTTGACGTGAGCGCGCCACATCCGTTCGTGTTAATCGCCCCGCTTCCGTTTGTCGTAAGTCCCACTCCGGATGTTCTCGCCGTGTTTTGGGTCGTGGTAAGTTCCACCCCGCTCGTACCTGGAGAAGCACTGCCAGTGTATATTATGCTCGTTGGCACGGATTCCCCGTTTGTGTACTTCACGCCTCCACCAGCTGCTTCTAAGTACGCCGATTGGAAACGCATCGTCTGTGTATGATTATGACTGTTCACCGTGTGGCTATGGCTCGGGATAGTATGGAAATGATCGTTCACCGTGTGCGAATGGGCATTTATACTGTGCGCATGGCTGTTTATGCTGTGCGCATGGTCATTGATGGTGTGCGCGTGGTTCCCGACCACGTGCTGGTGCGTGTAACTTTTCACGCCGCCCGTCTTCTCCGTAGTGTTAAAATCACCGTCATTCGCGTTCACCCCCACCGGCACCCGGCCGCTCCCCCATGCCACCCATGTGCCGCCCAGGTACGTGGACGGGTTCGCGCCGGTCGTGTTCACCTCGATGCTCCCGACCGGGTGGGACGCGAGTATCAGTTCCTTCACGACATCAACCAACGTTCCGCCCCCCCCAAACATATGTTTCTTTACATCCTCCATCGGGACACCGTACGTCCCGGAAGAATCGACCGCAAGCAGCTTCGCGTTCTGCAAACTTGCGGGTGCTCCGTACTGGTTCACCTTCATTTCTATCAACCACCTTTCTGCACGGCTTTTTCAAGCTCGTCGAGCCTCGCCTTTAAAGCGTCTATTTCCTTTTGTTGCATTTGTACCTTTTTAATCAAATACGGCGTGAATTTCGAATAGTCGATGTTGTCAGGTACATGGCCAAGTCCCTCGATATCACGGTATCCGACCACCTCCGGGATGATTTCCGCGACTTCTTCCGCGATTGCCCCATGCACCCCATCCTTCTGGCTTGTCCCGATAACATCATCCTTATAGTCGAATTTTTTCACCCGGATTTTCAGGATTTTATCAGCCTCTTCCTCGTACATGTCAACAATGTTTTCCTTGTACCGTTTCGAAGATACCGTATTAAAACTCCCGGCACACATGGTCGGCCAGCCGCCGGAACGGTTATTCACATCGCACGT
Source organism: Lachnospiraceae bacterium (assembly GCA_910574865.1). Classification (GTDB taxonomy): domain Bacteria; phylum Bacillota; class Clostridia; order Lachnospirales; family Lachnospiraceae; genus Schaedlerella. Next base: position 127,657 of record CAJTDN010000003.1, read on the forward strand.
TCTGTTATTTCCAGTCATAAGCAAAAGCCGGGTATCGTCACGTGACGAAGATACCTCAAAAGAATCTCCACCACCATGAATTTCTCCTTTTGCTACATGATTATAACTAAACAATACGTTCGCCGTGAACGTCCCCCCACCCCATGGCGAGCCGGACGGTCCTTGCGGCCCCGTTGCACCAGTCGCGCCAGTATATCCCCTTGGCCCCTGCGCCCCGGTCGCTCCCGTATCGCCCTTCGGCCCTTGTGGCCCGGTATATCCCTGAGGCCCTTGCGGCCCCGTCGCGCCGGTATCGCCTTTATCGCCCTTGTCGCCTTTCATCCCTTGGATTCCTTGCGGGCCTCGCAGCTCTTCCTTGTGCTGCGCGACGTAGGATTCCACCGCCGATGCCGCCGTGTCACTGGTAAAGCTTTTCAGTTCCGTCCCCGGCACGTTCCTGGTCTGGCTTCCCAATGCCGCCGGGAACAACGCGCCGTCATTGAGTGCCGACTGCTCATACTGGTCAATTCTCATCTTCTACCTCCCGATTCTATTTTGCCTCGTCATTTATCACCGATGCCGGTGCGGTTTCCGTGAACGGGTTCCACCCGCCGGTATCCCACATGACATGCGGCCACACCGCCTCGATGGCGGCCATCTTATCCATCAGATTTGACACGTTCTTATTAATGTCGCCGATCCAGTCCGAAAAGCCAACCACGGTGCCGGACGGCAGCGCGGTGACGAACTGGTCTTTATAAAATGTCACTTTGACATTACTGTCATATTGCGGCTTGCTGAAACGCACGATTTCCACGTGGGCGTTGGATGCCTGCGACTGCACGTACAAGTCCCAAACATCGTCTTCCGCGTTGACCATTACTGCACCGTAATCCCCGTCTCCCCCAAACGACCGCAAAGAAGGGGTTCCGTTTGTCGCGTTGATTCCCTGCCAGCTGACAAACAAGATAACGCTCCCAAGCGCGCGTCGCTTGACCAGCTCCAGAATTATCGGGGAATTGTGGTTTCTGGCCGGCATAAGGTTTTCGAACCGGGCCACCTTGATGAAGCCGTTGCCGTGGCCGGATTGTTCCGTGGTCAGATAGACGCTCGTCCCGCCTCGGTTCATCAGTCTGCCGGTCATCGTGTCCCCGGTCTTGTCCACCTTGCCGGACGTTAGCTCCACCGTCTGCTCCTGGAGTTGCACAGTCGCATTTTTCAAAAACGCATCATTATCGACAAGCTTTTCCACCACATCATTGAACACGTCCGCATGCCCCGGATCCGTCTCTTCAAACTTTCTTATTTGTTCGCTATACACCGGATTCTCCGATATATCAAAATACGCCATATTTTCCTCCTTCTGGATGTGTGTCAGAAAATATCATCCAACGTAAATGTCATTTCCAAGTCATCATCCTTTCCCTTCTCCGTGAACGATTTGATGCAGACGATGTTCCCGTCTGCATCATACAATCCAACCTCGCTTATGGACTCGTTCGCCAGTTCCGTCTCTGACAATGTGCATTTATAACGGCAGGTCGTATCAGTGACAAACTCGTAACTGTCGACCTCCTTTCGGTATAGCTCATGCCGAAGTTCTGCCTGCCCTTCCGTAGGTGACATGACAGCCCCGTCCTGCACACCACCGTCACCGAAAGCCATTCCGACAATTTTGGGAAGTGCAATGGCTCCGGCTCTCGCCTTGACCATGTTCTCTCTTGCCTTTTTCGTGATAACCACGTTGTTATTTGACATTACAACTCCTCCAATCTGCACAACGCATTCAAATTCCGTGAGCCATCCAGCCTGACAGATCCATCCAGATACCATAGGTTTCTCCTGACGGTAATACTCCCAGCCCCGAATTCTTCCAAATGCTTCTCCATCGCTATATGCAGTTTAATGCTTTCCACTTTCGGGTACGTTTTACTACCAAGGAAAAATATACCTATTTGCAAATTCACGACCCTTAAAACCATTTTCTCAAGATTTCCATTATCAACGGTAATTTCCACCCTATCGTTTATCTTGTAAGTCACGTGCGATTGCTTCAAAGCATCAAGCATTGAGCGTACCAGTTTAGAATCCAACGTTCCATCCCCGGTAAAGTATGCCATGAACACATTCGGATGGCTTGGAACATACCCATATTCTCCCAGGTCATTAGCATCCGCGATTCTGACCTCGAATCCCGTCACATATTTTAATGACAATTCCATCTGGTATGGCGTTATCGGAGCCCTGCAATCTCGTTTCCGGTAAATAAGCTTCCTACGTTCCTCATAAGGCAGATTCGACCTTATCGGAAGCCCCCACTTCACTTCGTGATACACAAGCCCCCATGTGGCGGTTTCTGGAAAAAATTGTTCCGGCAGCTCGTTGACTATTTCCAATACCTTGTCATATTCCAGCCCCATCACCTGATATAGCCACTTTCCCACATACGACTCGTCATAAAACCCATCGGACACGTAACTTAACATTTTCTTCGCACTTTCACTTGTTGGGAAATTCTCTAAATCATGCTTTTCCATGGTCACCTCCTAGCTAAAATCAAGGGTGCCGGTTTCCGGATATTCTTCACGATTCAGGCTGATGTTCTCCATTCCCTCGTTCATGAGGAATTCACCGAAATCCTTTATTCCGGCAATATCCGAAATGATAGGTCGTACATCGTTATAACGTAGCACGCCTTGTTGCTTCGCCGATACATAGACCTTTTTTATTGATGCCACGAAATCCTCTTCAATTTGTCCAATTGTCGTGGTTTCATCATACACGAGACCCGTGATCACATAATCCACCTTCACGGTCGTCACCGACTCGCATATCAGTTTCGCGCAAGCGGTTGGTAACAACCTTGCACTCCTATCTTCTGGCGAGACGATGTAATTATATACATCCTGCACCAGCTTATCGTTGGCCGGCTGTCCATTCTCATCCACCAATACCAGCTTGACCGTCCCCGGCCCCTCCGCGGCCGGAATCACGATGCAGTCACCGGCGCCGGATTCCTTTGCCCAACGCATGTAATCGCTGTCATTTCCAAGATAAGTCAGACTGTTCGCATACTCTGCAGCAATCCTATCATAATAATCATCGTCGCTCTCCACCTCCGTTCCGCCCCGGACGGGTTCCGGATTTGTCACTCCAGAGACATTCTTATCCGGTTTCGCCATAAGTACCACCGTGTTCGCCGGCACATTGGACGTGATACCGGGTTCCACGGCCGACACCGGCACAAGCACTGTCCCATCCGGCCCGATTTCCTTTTCCTCCGTAGAGCGGAAACCTATGGACGGCCCTATATCCGTTGCCGGCGTGCAAAACACCGTTCCCGCCGCCAGGAGCGTTCCCGGGCTTCCCGTCACCTTCACTTTCCCCGACGCGCTCCTTGGCAAATGCCGTTCAAGATGAACCTGCCTACCATGGAAATCCAACCATTCATCCCATGCATACTGTGGAAAGGCAATCATCAGCGTCCTTACCAAGTGGTAGTTGATGAACCGATCTTTTTCCAATGCTGCAGGCATGGTAAAATCATAAGGAAATCCACCTGGCATGTCATCAATGTCCGCGGGCAAACTGTCCATCATCCGCTGATGAATTTCTTCGGCGCTATTGTTTTCAAAAAAAGCCGGCCTTATAAAGTCTGGTTGCATTTCCCTACCTCCTATATCCTTATCGTAATTTTCTCGTCATGATCAATACTTAACACCTTGAACTTGCAATGCATGTTATCGCCCTCCCATGAAAATTCAAAATCCAGGACATCCTCCGCCCTGGGGTTCACCATGAGCGCGTCGGTAATCGTCCGTTGCACCATGGACTCGACCGTTTTTTCATCGTCATTATCCATGGCACGCTCCATTTCCGTACCGATGGAACCTGGGTACGCAAGGCAACGGTACCGCTCTGTTTGTGCAATTTTAAAACACCATGTCGAGAAAGCCTCCCGTCCATCGCACTCCACCATGCGATTCGCACCATCCAGGACAAAGTCACCTGCCTCCGAATCCCATTTGACGCTTCGCTTGTATTCGGTATCATATTTCGTGCCTTCCAACGCGAACTCTGGAACCTGCACTATCGGAAATATCGTTTCTGCCATTCTTCCCGCCTCCTTACGACCTTTCAATAACGTCCACGACCACGGCTTCGTTCTGTACCCATGCGACAAAAACCCGGTCGCCCGGCATGATTGCGGGCGGCTTCACATCATGACTATGTGCGCCGGTATGGTTTGTTTGCGTTTGCTCCTCGTGTCCCGCATGCCCCCCACCCGAAATAGTAAAATTCAAACTTCCCACATGCCTGCAAACCGAATAATCCCCCTTTGGAATCGGTATCGGGAACGTATTTGTCACCAGACTTCCATTCGCCTGAATTTCTCCGAAATCAAGCATCAATGGAGATTCATTCTCCACCTTCATCCTATGGCTCAAAACCGTCGCTAACTTGTTCGTACCCGAACGTCTATCAAATCCTTCCATTTGCGCCACCTCGCTTATTCAAGTATTCCCCTTCTATTCCAATTCCACGTACTCCAGTTCCATCGTCATGCCATAAACGTCCGCATCGTGCTGGATGCTCTTTACATAATAATATTCCGATGCGAAATTGCTCCTGATATAGACGAGGTCTCCCTTGCGAACAAACGGGACATCCGGACTCTGTACCGTCATCTTTCTCTCAATCTTGCCTTCTCCATCAAGTATCTCCCGCGCCGCCGAATTCGCGTCATTCAAATTTTCATCCGTCCCCCTCGTGTAAATCCTCTGCCGAATTCCATACTTGGTTTCCCCGTTTAGCGTGGCATCTACGTTTCGTTTGCCGTCATCATCCGCTTGTCCGACCACTTTTACCCGGGTAATGAGGTTCGCCATGCTGACGGACTGGCTAAACGACTGCACGTTGTCCATTTCAAACACGTACACCGTCTCGTTGCCCCCTTGCGGGATTACATTGGCATATCCCTTTGCCGCCCGTATCATGCACTTTTCTTCCCCCCGTTTAACCGCATCATCCAGCAACTCCAGCAAAATGTCTGATAGATACTTGTTGTTAAACACCATCTTCCCATGCGACGCATTAGGTCCTTTATAATCCCCCTGGGGTATCTCCCAATCGTCAAATATGCCTTGGATTGCTGACTTCGTACCAGTACCAGATGGGTAATACCGATTGTCCTGACTTTTCTGTAGCTTGTACAATTCATCATAACAAGTGCATTTCAAATCACTGCCGCTGTTCTTCTCGATAGGATTCCATGTTTCCACGTATCCGCGAGCCACCTCGTCCTCAATGTTTCCTCCGTCAGACGCAAATATGCCAACCAAGCAACCGGGTTTGATGATGCTTGACAAATATCCTTGGGATGTCTTGTCGTTTTTAGCCACGAACGATAAACGCATGGAAATTTCACTCTTGTTCTCCTCCCATCCCAAATTCTGGATATAATCTTTGATGTTATACTGCTTGCCATTTTCATCCATCACTACGACCCTATATCCAATCTTAGACAAATCTATCATTTGTTCCGCTCCTATCCCGGTATCGTCAAAATTTCGCCCGGCCAAATCCAGTGGCCGTGGTCGGAACTCGCCTTTCCTCGCTTCCTCGCTTCCGCTTCGATGGTTCCCGAATTCGCATCATAAATTACGTTCCACTTACTCCCATTCCCCAGCTTCTTTGTAGCGATGCCCCATAAAGTGTCCCCGCTTACGACCGTGTACGTGTCCCCTCCAAACGAGCCGCCCGAATCGTTCCTCGGCTTGGTCTTCTTTACAAACTTGGCAATTTTCAACTCGTTCGTGGTATAAATCTGCAACGGTTTCTTCTGCACGAAAGTTATGGAGTACTCTATGTTTCCATATGCGCCGACCGCCCTCGGTTGGAACGAGGAAATCGTGACATCCACGTTAATCCACGTTTCCGTCACGATTAAATTCAATACCGTCTCATTTTTCATGAAATCATTCAAAAGCTTTACGCACTCGTTCGGTTCCTTCCAGCTGTTTTTCTTCACAATCGGCTCGTTCCTCTTGGATTCCCCGAAAAACACGCCGTCCCAAGTGAATTCCGACGTGTCCGTTCCTTTTGGTATTTTCACGGTACCCTGGGAAATGATATCGAAGCTCTGGTATTTTGCACCATATTTCCCTTGCACCTTTTCGGGCAACGCCGGGAACGTGAATTTCGAACCGTTCCCGATCGGGATAAGCTTTATATCCATGCCTACGCCTCCTTTAACGGCATGTTGGAAAAGACTTCCTCCAGCATTCCGGCAATCTCGCCCCCCAGCTCGTCCGCCATTTCCTTCATGTGCCGTCTGATTACCTGCATGACATCCTCTTCCGTTTGTTCCCCGCCTGCGGACACGACAAATTCGGGGGTCATGTTCACATTCACTTGTACCGTGGGTCCGGCATTTCCAGCTCGCGCATCCATTGAAAACGCATCATATAAGGGCGTCTCCGTGTCACCGTCCATGGGTTTGTTATAGGTCGTGGGAACGTTTGTATTTGCATCCTGGAATAATTGGTTGCCTATCATGTTATCACTCGATTTCGAGCCATATATGTAACCGCCATCCGCGTGGTTAGATATTCCCAATGCTGCCCCCGCTTGTTCATACAATTCCAACGCCCTTGTCCGCCTGCTTGGATTAGTCGGAATCACATATTCCCCATACCCTTCTTCCGCCAGCCATGACAATTGTGGACCACCGCTCACGTAACCTCCCCCGGCATGCGCGGTCACAGTAATGGCCGCGCTCCCCGAAGCCCCATTTCCACTAACGGTAAACGTTTTCGTAGGATTCAGCACGTTGTAATCCAGCATCACACTTACTGGCATCGTGGTACTCACACCGGCATTAAACGCCATGTCAACAGACGCATCCGTATTATTTTTCAACGTGTTTACGGCATTGTTAATTTCCTCCATGTCCGCGTTTCGTATCGCGTCCCCAACGCCATTGCTCACCTCTACTCCAATCGGACTATAATTTAAAAGCATAAACTGCGATGGTAATATCGTCTCAAGATTCGTGGCCAATGCCATGGTTCCTGCACTCAAATCGACCGTTGTCATCTGTTCATAATACTCATTTGATAATGGTCCGACAAAATCTATTCCGGAATATGCGTCACTCATGTCCATCGCGCACATGGCAGATACGATTTCATTCTTTATGTTCTGCGGTATGGTTTCCGCTGTCGCTTTCAACAACTCCGCCACCGCCATTTGCGTTTCTCCTGATAACGCTTCCAATCCGAACCACTCCGCAATGTCCTCCGCGGTCCAATTCGCCGGTTCTGGCTCTATTGCTAAAGCATTGTCCATCGCTTCTTTCAACTTCTCAGCCGTGGTTCCCTCGATTTCCGGCAGGATTCCATCCAGTTCCGTTCCGAAGGCATCCGCGATAGCCTCTAGCTGGAAGGATTCAACCCTCACCTGGAGACCTTCTATCTGGGCATTATACCCGTCCGCTATCTGCTGCAGCTGGGTCTTGTATTCTTCTTCGGTAATCGCGTCTTCCGATAACTGCAAGTTCAAATTCGTCAGGCTGACTTCCAGTGCCTGGTCGTAACTCTGCGTCATGCTTTCCATGCTTGTTTTCAATTCGGCCTGCAGGCCCGCGAAAGACTCCGCGTCAAGTGCCGCACCCCCGTACCGGATTTTAATGGCCGAAAACTGCGCGTCCGCTTCCGCTTGCGCCACCTTGTTCGTGATATCCGTAATCTGCTGCTGGATACTGGTGATTTCTGCCTGCTCGTCCAAGGTAATCACCCCGTCCTCCAATGCCACGTTCAGCCGCGCCGTTAGTTGCCCGCCCAGGGCTTCTATCTGTGACTGCAGGTTCGCATAGGTTTCGTTTAACCTGCCCGTGTAGTCCGGGCCATCCTCCCCTAATAACAGCTTCAACGCAACCGTCGCCTCGTAGTGCTTGTTCTCCACGTATGTTTTCGCACTCTCCACGAATTCGTCGATAGCTGTCCGGTACTCATCAATATCGTCCTCGGACAATTTCATTCCGAGTCCGACCTTCCAGTTCAGTTTGTCCAGTGACTGTACCCTTCCCTTGAACGCGGACAATGCCGATTCGGATTCGGTCATGGCGGACGAAAATGCATTTATACTGTCCACATATTTATCAAACACGATGTCGGACGCGATTTCCTTGATTTCCTTCAGCGACAGCTTCAAATCGCCAAAACGGCTGTTCAGCTTGTCAGTCACCGCTTCCTGGAACATCACTCCAAGTTCCTGGGCACTTACCTCCGTGTCATTGATGGCATCATTCAAAGCCTTCGTTTCAAAGGTCACGTCGTCAATGGAAAACCCGGTGGCCTCGAACACCTTCTGTGCCTTCTCGGCTTCCTTTTGCATTTCCTCGACATTTTCCTGATACTCCTCCTTGACCTTGTTCCCCTTGATCCATCCGGCTATTCCGCCGACTCCGGCACCGATTAAGGCACCCACCGCCGTTCCAAGTCCCGGGATGATTGACCCAAGCGCGGCACCGGCTGCCGCTCCGGCCGCCACCCCTCCGACTTTCCACGCCGCAGACTCCCCGTAGGCTTTGGATTCCGCCTTGTCATCAGACTTGATTGCCCTATATGCATCCAACGCACCGCTCACAAGCGTCGCACCGGCCGCGACACCGCCCACCGTGGCCGCCGTTCCTGCCGCGATTAACCCGGCACCGGTAGCCGCCCCGGAGCCAAGGTTCAGGCCGGTCATTCCCATCGTGGCCCCAAGCCCTTTCAGGCCGGTTCCTTTGGCAGCCGAGCCCATCAGCCAGCTCCCGAAGCTACCCGCAAGCGACGTTCCGGACTCGCCTTTTCCGAACAATGCTTTCCCGATATCAAACGCGCCCTTCCCCATGTTCACGAACGGTGTTCCGATCTTCCCCAGCATGACCACTGACATTATCGATGACAAATCTGCCGACTCGCCGCCAGGGAGTAGTTTTCCCGCGCTTGACAGCAAATTCTTAAAGCCTCCCCAAAGCGTCCCTGATACGGTATCAAAATCAAATCCTTCCGAAAATCCTTTCGCGAAAGATGCCCCGATGCTCGCTCCCTCGTCCAATGTCTCGCCAAGGTCAATTCCCAGCAATGTCATGACACCCATCTTCAGGCCTGCGCCTATACCTTCCCCGATATCCTGCGAAAACTCCGCGAATCTTGCCTTGCCGGTACCGTTCCACCACTCCGAAAACGGCTTCGCGATAAATTCGTCCCAGGCGATTCCGGCTTTTCCGAAAAAATCCGCGTTCTTCCACTCGTCCGTTTCGGAAATTTCGTCAAACTTCCTCTTCATCCGCTCGGCTTTCGTATCAACCCAGTCCATCAGTTCGTCCAACCCCTGTTCAACCTCCGGCATCTGGTCAGTCAACCAGGTTGCAAGACTCCTGACATAGGGGGACAGTCTTTCACCAAGGGATACTTTCGCCCCGTCCACGGCACTTTGCAGCAACGTGATAGAACCCTGCAGGTTATCCAGCATTGTTTCCGACATCCTGCCCGCCGCACCGTCCGCATTATTGATTGCGTCCGCCAGTTTATTGTAATCCGTCTCTGACGCGTTCAGTATCGCCAACAAACCTTTTTGCGCCTCGGTTCCTGCAATCGTGTTCGCGAGCTGGGATTTTTGTTCCGCCGACATGCCCGCGGTGGCCTTCCTCAGCTCTCCCATCACGTCCGACAAATCCCTCGCGTTGCCTTCCGACGTGAAAAACGAGATTTTCAAATCCTTCAACGCGTCTGCCGCGCCATTGGTGTTCGTGGACAATCTCGTGAAGATGGAATTCAAGGCCGTGCCGGCCATGGTCGCCTTGATGCCCGTATTGGCCATGAGTCCGGTCATTAACGCGACATCCTCTATCGAGTAACCAAGTGCCCCGGCCATGGAACCAGCATATTTGAACGTTTCTCCCATTCCAGAAACGCTCGTGTTCGCATTTGACGCGGCCGCTGCCAAAACATCGGAAAACCGTCCGGCATCGGAAGCGTTCATGTTGAACGCCGTCAACGCGTCCGTGACGATATCGGAAGTGGTTGCCAAATCTTCTCCTGATGCCGCTGCAAGGCTAAGTATGCCTTCGATACCGTTTAGCATGTCTTCCGTTTTCCACCCTGCCATGGCCATGTAATTGAATGCCTCCGCCAATTCCTCCGCGGTAAACTTTGTCGTGGCACCCATTTCCTTCGCCTTGCTCGTCAACTTATCCACTTCGTACCCCGTTGCCCCGCTTATGGCCTGAACCTGCGACATGGCGGCTTCAAAATCCTTATAGGTTTCTATCGTATCTCTCAAACCTATACTGACTCCGAGAACCGCCCCCACTTGAAAGACCGGGTTTTTTAACAAGTTTATAATCCCTCTCACGGGCGAAGTGACCAGGTCAATTGCCCGCATCGTCACACTCCACGTTTTCCCAGCCAGACCCCTGAGTCCGTTTCCAAGGGTGGAAAGGATTGGCGTAATCTTGTCTTTCGCTTCCAGCATGATTTCATACTTTTCTTTCGCCCAGTTTGCCAGGCTTTTCTCTGTTTTCCGGGCCTGCTTGTCAAACTGCGTCACCGTGGTATTGCTCTTCTTTGCCGCGTCGTTGGCATTCTCCGCCGCTTTTTTCATGCGGTCAAATTTTATGGTGATTCCGGAAAGTTCCGGGTCGGTATTGTCTATCGTTTCAATCGGTATCTCAATTCTGACCGTCTCCGCCACCCTCGTCCCCTCCTTTCGTCCGTGATTCCAGGGTAATCCTCATGGAGGCAAGCATAAATACCTGCACCCCTTTTGGTTTCTTGTAAAATTCGTCCGGGGTAATGCCCGTAGTCTGGAAAATATGATGCAACAAGCAGGCCTTTCCCCCGGCACTAATCAGTTTTTTGCCACTTCCTCCAGATTATTGGACTCATAGCCACTGAGCTTGTCGATTGCCTCCAGGATTTTATCCTTCTCACCAGCCTTCAATGAATACTCAATCACGTCAAGGCCGTTCATGACACGGTCTTTCTTGGCGTTGAGCGCGTTCCATACCTTGCGGTTATCCCACAGCTTTTCCTTGTCCTCATCAACCGTTGCCTCATAAATGATGGCGGACTGGTATTTGATCCGATCCGTATCATCCGGTAGCGTTATGCCGAGTTGCTTATTCCGCACGTACTTGGTATGCCTTTTCTTGCATTTATCGTATTCCCGAGCGCTGAGGGGACGGATGTTGAACGCAAAATACAGCCTGCCTTCCCTGATAATCTCTATGCGCTGCGACTCTTCCGAGGCAAACTCCGACGCGTCAATCAATCCTTGGATAAAATCCTCCTCATTCGCACGAATCAATGCCTTGGTGTCTTCCTCATCGGTCTCATATTCTTTTACGACCTGCCGTTCCGTTCCCTGCACGGCCACCCTCGTATCAACATCTGCTGCTCCTATGCCCTTTGTGAACTCTTTTGACATTCGCCTTTCCTCCTCTCTGCTTACTGAAAAAGGGCGGCTCTCCGCCACCCTTCATTGTCCCCTTTGTCATTGCCTATCAACGCTGAGCAACGACTGCAGGCTCGGAGCCCGGTTAACGAAGAAGTTCCAGTTGCGCTTGATTACATCGCCCACTGACACGTTCTGGATATCCACCTGCCCGGAAGGGATACAATCGCGGTAAATCACACGCTCTTCGGAACCGTTCCTTCCAAGCAACGATCCCTGGAAATCCCACACGGGCATAACCTGCGTTTCCAGAGATTTCATCAGTTCCACGATAAATTCATCATCCTCCACCACGATTTGCGACATGGTAAGGCTGACGGCAAAGGTGTTCGCCGTCTCATGTTCCTGGGCATCGCCCAAAACACTGTACTTGGCGTTGTTCCAGCTGACATTTGACGTGAACTGCTCCACCGTTGCCAGTAAAACCCCGTCCTTGCTGTAAAACGCGCCATCCTTGCCGGTTCTGGCATGCCTGGAATCGCCCGCCGCTCTTTCATTTCTCATGACTCATACCTCCCTATCATTCATTCGTGCTGAACCTGAACAAGAAAGTCAGATAGATGTGCTCCATCGAATCCTTGTCAATCACGTCGATATCAAACCACGCGCTATCCCCGTCAGCCTTGTACGCGTTGCTTTCCGTCACCGCGCACGCCACCAGCTTTCCTTCCTCACGCATGGAATCACCGACACCTTGTATCTGGCTGATAACGGTTGCCCTCCCGTTGTTGTCGTTGTCAACCTTTCCGATTAAGTTATCTGCGGTGGTGTTGATGCGCCGAATCAGTTCGAAACGCGTCTTCACGCGCCTGATTTTTTTCCACCCGTCATCCTGGTCATCCGTCGGCGTGACAAGCGTGTTAATCGCGTTATCAATCCATATTTGCTTTGCCTTGTTGTAACTCAGGACAAGACAGCCTTTTTTCTCCGCCAGCACCATGTCCGTGTTTGTAAGGTTTTCCAAGATTTCCGTAAACCCGTTCACCACGGCATGCGTAAGTGACGAGTTGGCGGATGCCGCGCCAATCATCCCGGCGAGACGTGCCGCCGTCTGGTACCCGTCAATCTCGACCCCCTGCTCGTCTACCCACGCGTTCAGCACGTAATTCATTTTCTCGTCGTTGAATGCCGCAGCATGCGTTATCCGGGTTTCCAAGTCCACCGTGTGCTTTTCCGCTACGACCGCCTGGGCAAGGGAGCCGGCATCAAAAATACGGTTCACGAACGCCTGCAACAACAGATGGATTTCCGTATCTTCCGTGTCCAGGCATATCGTGTTAAAATCATAGGGTTCCACTTGCGCAAACGCGTTCGAATAATCCGACGTGGTGACCTGGGGATTGGTGCCTTTTGTAAAAGTTCCTTGTGAAACGTTTTCCAGCAACACGCTGTCCTTCCCCGCTTTCAGCTCCGCTTTAAAATTCTTGGAAGATGCCATCGCCTCGACCAACGCCTTGGCCTCCCCTTCGCCGGACGCAAACTCGATTTTCTCAAACTCCGTTGTCCCTGCATAAAAAATACACTCTTTCACGGACGAATCCGAAAGCTTCTCCCGAACCGTGACCGTGAAATCCTTGTCGCCCGGATACTTCGCCGTGATGCTAAGTGCCTCTTCATCACTGGTATCATTCAAGTTAATCGTGCCTTGCGTTCCTCCGTTACCCGCCCGGCATGCAATAATGGTTTTCGCCCCGCCGCTGATTGCTTCCCTGATTGCGTCCGTCGTCAGGCCGGTTCCAAAGATTTGCTCGTAACCATCCTCGGAGCTCAGCTCTACTGCCGTGTTCAACGGTCCGAAGTCTGCCTTGAAAACCACCGCCGTCACCCCGTTCATAATCCCAGCTGCGGCATTGCCCCCTTTCTTCTGTATGTTAAAATAAGAGCCGGGGCGTACCTTCGTCTCGCCTAAAATAAACGTTCCAGCCATTTTCACTCGACCTCCTTTGCCAAGAATTTTTTCACGATTGCACTCGCCTCAGCAACCGTGCACTCCAACACCCCTGCCGCCCTAAGTGCCGCCACAACGCATTCTTTTCGTGTTCCGAACACTTTTTTCGCATTGGCCGCAAGTTCATTAATCGGATACTTGGATTCTTGCGAACCTTTCTGTTCCTTTTTCAACGCTTGTTCCCGGGTCGCTTCCGTCCTGGACTTAACGGGTTCCCTGGTTTCAACGTCCTTTGATATTTCCTTTGACATCGTATGCCTCCTTTATTTTTGTTCCACGCGGACCTCCGTCAACGCATGTGGTTTTGCCTTATACCTCAGCAAGCCATAGTGACCCGTCATGAAAATCTGACCATCTTTCAGATAATCCGACTTGTGGTTCACCTGCAGGCGTTTGATGAACATCGGCGAATAATCCAACATGATTATCTCCCCTGATAACGACATGTCATTCGCGATTGCCGCGGTCACCTTCATCCTTTTTTCGCTTTCCGGGCATAATACATGGACGGCTATTCTTCCATCCATCCATGCGACCGTATTGGTTTCCTCGGACTTTTCCACGGATACCAGCCTGCAGTAGACCAACGGACACGTTGCCGTCGCCTCCGTTATTTCCTCCATCTTGTCGATTCCCATGACCAGGCATTCCGGATACAGCTTTTTTATGTATGTACCGACAGCCATCACCGGATCCGGATCCGATGTCTCCTGGGACGGGTACTCCAGGATGTCGAATCTAACCTCGCATCCAATTGTCACGTTTGATTTTTTCTCATCCATGGTAAACGCATCCGTCCTTGCCCATGTGAAGCAATACGGAGTCCCTCCATCCGGCTTCAATATCACGTCCCGCAGACAATCCCTTACCAGTGGTTCAATCTTCTCAGGCGCAATCTCGGTAGTGTTTTGGCACAACAACGACACCGACAAGGTACCGGCACTATGCCTTTCTTCATTCGCCTGCAAATCAAAATTGTAAATCACTTCCGGATACTGCGTGTTTCCGCACCATCCTTCCTGGCATTCGTCCGGCGGTTCCGAACTGAAAACGGCAGGTGCGCCATTGAACGACGCAAGATGCTTGACGAGGTTCTCCGAACTGACGAACCTTTTATGAATCAATTCCTCCAAAATCATCGTTTCCGACTCCTTCCTCTTCCTGACACTCACCGTCAGCCTTTATGTTGCATTCCCATATATCTGTCATATCGGCAGACCAGCGGATTTCCCACTGTCCATCCGCCACCTCCGACACGGGTATGATAAAATGGTTTGTCACATTGCCAATTCCGGGATAATACTGGATTATCAGCTGATTCTCCGTTGCCGCCGTCACGAATCCCGCCTTTCCCTCGTTCCATGTGGAATGTCTGCCCCAAAGCAGGTATCCCCGCTTAATCTGAGACATGTCAAAGACGGCTCTTTGCTTTTCTATCACAAGTGACATGTCCTACCTCCTATGCGTAAGGCTCGCTATAAATCCTCTGGATTTCCGGCGTGGCCTTTTCCTTGATTTTCTCCACGAACGGCCTTGCCGCCATTTTGGATGTCCCGCTTTCCAAGTAACCGGCGTAAGATTCTTGGCTTTCCAATTCTGCCACAATGGCAACCCCTCCAGCAGGGGCGTTATCACTTTTTACCTGCCCGTTCCAGTGCATGCGAAGATTCCCCGTGCGTCTTGCCGGCGGCTCTCCCGGAGCCGACGCGGTATAGGTCGCTTTTTTCGTGAAAGGTTTTCGATAAACCCGGCCACTGCGCTGACCTTTGAGTACCTCCAACTCCGCGTTCCTCATGGCATTTACTGCCCGGACACCCCTCGAAACCACCTTGCGGTTGATGTTCGCCACCTGCTCTTTCACGGTCGCCCGGATGACACTGCCAGCACTGCCGGCTTTTCCATCTACCCACAGCTTCATTTCACGTCCCCTCTTTCCTCGGCATAATATATCGTCGAAATGCCGAGAGTTCCCGCCTCGTCAATATCGACGATATAAAACACGCGGTTTTCCAGCACCAGTTTGTCGGTTCGCTTCGCTTTCGGACTTCCCGCCTGCACAATCGTATGGGTGACAATATGATCCTTTTGGCTGTGGTTTGTCCTGTCCTCGTCAGAGACTGACGCAAGACACCCTTTCAATGTCTTTGTCCCATTGCCGCCATGGCTGTTCGCCACCCGCCCAGTGCTTGTCACCACCTGCTTGTTGCTCTCAATGACGAACTCTTTGAACAAGTTTCCCGGTCTTACATACATCATCCTCGTATTTATCATCTGCCACCCGCCCTTTCGTTCCTCTGCATGCCGGCATAAAAATACGGCGGCTTATCCCGTGACGCGTTTCCGAACCGCGGTATGCTGCTGGACTCGGCCGACACTTCCTTTTTCAGCTTGTCATAATCCGCCCGCCACAGCTTCGCCCTTTCCTGCAGTTCCAATGTCAGCGGGCCGGTTCTTGTATTGACCTCATAGCCAAACCGGCGGCATAGGCTCTCCAGTAACATGAGCTTTGCCCTTTTCCATGATTTCGGATAGCTGTCTATCGCCGCCTGGATTTCCTCGTCAGTAAGAGCTGTCGTGTCAGAGAGCCCGTCCACCATTACGTCGCCCAGTTCAAACCTCATACGGTCCTTTCCGGGATTCTTGACATTCGCCGGGTCGTATGTGTATGTGCCTTTCGCCATCAGGTGCCAGCCCCTTCCGTGTTAGTTCCCGTGGTTGCGTTACCGCCTATGGATTCGTTTGGATTCCCTCCAGCTGGGAATGATTTGTCCACCCGCTTTTTGGCCGCGTTTTTGGCAGTGCCACGACCGCCTGCCACCTGGAATGCCTCCTGCTCTTTCCTCATATCCTGGACTGCGTTATCCACGGCCTCGGCAATCGCCTCCGCGAGCATCTCTTCAACCTGCTCCTGCGTGTAGAGGGGGACGGACTGCCCGTCCGGTTCCCCCACGCCGTCTTTAACAATGGTAATCACGCCCATCTTTTCCTGCGCCCTGGCATCTACCACGAATTCCTCCGGTATTTCATCATCGATATAAAACTGCCGGCCGCCAAAACTGCAGGGCTTATTCGCAATCAGTCTCATAGCGTGTCCTCCTTACACCGCCTCCGCAAAGAACATGGCCAGGTCATCTGCCGTCTTTTTCATGTCGGCAGCCATAAGACCCTCGATGAACTCGGAGTGTGTGCCGTTCTCTCCCGGATAACTCAGAACCGGCATGATATTGCCGTTCCCCAGCATGTCCCATGTAAAGATATAACCGGCAGAAGGTTCGTCAATGGATGGGGTATCCGTCGCATAGGCCAGCAAAAAAGCGTTGGGGTCTCCGATGTACTCCATCTTTGCCGCCTGCCCCGGCTTCGCCTTGTTCATAATGGACCTTTGCACCGTGATTCTGTCAATCTCAAACAGCTGTGCCAGCACGTTCAGCGTGACAGACGCGGGATTCGCCGTGGAGCCGCCGTATTTCACCCTTTCCAGGATTGCCGGGTGCTTCTTCAACGCGTTATACACGTTGACACCCAGTGCAAGCCTGTTCGGCATACGCCCGGTGGCCTCTTCCATCGCCGTTTTCTTCTCGTCCACGAAGGACACGGGATCAGAATTGGCATTGCTGAACTTGATGAACTGCCCCGATGCGGTCGTGGTGGAATCCACACCGGTATACTCCTGACCCCATACGCCCTTCCTGAAGAAGTTACGGGCAAACCAGGCATCCTGATGGATATTCGCCTGCCCGGCCATCGTCTTCGTCCTCTGCTGTTTCGGATCCGCCATC
This sequence comes from Lachnospiraceae bacterium, assembly GCA_910574865.1. Lineage (GTDB taxonomy): Bacteria > Bacillota > Clostridia > Lachnospirales > Lachnospiraceae > Schaedlerella. Next base: position 144,865 of record CAJTDN010000003.1, read on the forward strand.
CTCGGCCCCATCCTCCGGCTTAAGTCCGTCTGCCTGATCTGGTCGATACCCATAATCATCTGATCCACCTCGCAGGCGTAAGTTTCCGTGTGCTCGGAAAGCACCGCCGGGTCAACCTTGCCGTATGCCGGTTTTCTTTGCCAGTTGTCACGCAACAAATCCTCCTTATCGAAAATATAATAATTGTCAGAGGACATCGAGACCGGGCAAATCGGGAAAATCGTCTTTGCGAAACTCTTCGAGTCACTCTGGTAGTATGCCAGCGCCATGTTGGAGAGCGCCGTATGCGGTCTGAAAGCACCCTTTGCGATATCCGCCTGGATGCTTGCTGCTGTTCTTTTAGCCATTATCCTTTACCTCCTCCTGAACCTCCTTGGATTTCTGATACTTCGTAATCTGCACTCTGCAGTATTCATCTTTCGTGACCGCCGAAAGCGCAATACCTGCCACATAATTACCGGACTCCGCCTTGACGGCCAGGCCGCCGGATGCCATGACCTCGTCCCCTTTGGCAATGTCACCACCGGCCAGAACATAGCCGATGTCCTTGATTTGGATATCTACATCATCGCCTACATTCACTTTACCGGACTCAACGCCTGAAATGTCATTGATTCCGGCCTCTATCAGTGCGATTCCCACCGGGACCACGGAACCGTCCGCCGCAAGGACGACATTGCCGTCCTTGTCATATGCCATAATCCGGTTCCTCGCATCCGCGATTTCCGCCCCGGCCTGCTCCACGACCGTCACACTCTGGTTAATCTGCACCCCGTTGAAATTTCTGTTTGCCACTTCTTATCCTCCTTCCTTAAAACCCTGCCTCTGCCTCGTATTCGTCCATCAGCTCCGGGTTATCCTCCCATGCCTTCGCCATTGCGGAGGCATAATCCAGAGAGGAATCTTTCTCCATGTATCCCTTTGCAATAGCCTCGGCCTTCGCCTCTGCCGCTCCTGCCGTGCCAGAACCGTGACCTGACTTGCCGATTTCGGAAAAAACCCCGGACTTTTCAACCGTGACCACCGCCTGGTCCAGCACGGCAATCATGTCATCATAGGCCGTGCCTCCCGCCGCTCTGAGACTCTTGAACAGCGGTACCAGTTCATCCTCTTTTTTGCCGATGATTGCATATCTCTTCGCCACCTCGGCAAGTTCCCTGGCCTCCGCGTCCTCGCGGAATTTCTTCAAGCCTTCCAGTTCTGCCCTCACTGCCGGGTGCAGACCCTTGTAGATGTTATCCTGGCCGTCCTCCTGCCCTGCGGGCGTTTCTTCGGGCTTTTCCGATACGGACTTTGTCACCGTCTGCTCCGCAGGAGCCAGTGTCTGCCCTTCGGATACAGAAGCCGTTGCCGTGTTGCCACTGTCAGAGGTGCCTCCTTCCTCCAAACCACAACGTTTTTCAATGCTTTCCAAAAACACCCGCTCCGCATCCGTCAACTTACTCTTGTCAATCTTCATTTCCTCTTTGTCTCCTTTCGGTTTTTCACCATTGTCTAATCCGTCTTCCTCGGATTTTTCCTTTTGGGTATCCTTACGGGCTTTTTCGATTGCTCCGTTCAGCCTTTCCACGGCCGACTTCATAATCTCCAGTTCCGCCTCCGATACCGCTTCGTTCTTCCTGACAATGCCGGCCGCTCTGCCGCCGACCCATTCCTTGATTGACTCCTGCACTACCGCATAAAACTCGTCAAGGCTTTCCTGCATTGCCGCTTGCGCGCCGGTACTATCCAGCTCTTCATCATTCAGAATCGAGCAGAGGGAGGATTGCAGGGCATAGCAGGTATCCCACATTTCATCGGCAATCTTATAGTTCCTTGCTTCGTTGATTTTCTCATTGAAGCTTGCCGAATCGCCTTTCTGTATTTCATACACCGCGTTGTCAATTTCCTCCTGATTCATACCGGCAGCCTTTCCGATAAAGCCGAGCAGCCTTTTCAATATGCTGCCGGTACCTTTCCCTTGACCATCTTCCGCGCTCCGTGTTTCCACGTCTTTTCGCTTTTTCATCCTGATATCAGCATCCGGATTCGCACCTTCGTCCACAAAATCCACCTTCCTGATTCTGAGGTTTTTTAGTTTCGTTGCCACTTTTCCGCCTCCTTTCTGTAAATTTATAAAACAAGTGGCACCCGTTTCTGGATGCCGCTTGATTTATCAAAAAATATGCTCTACCTATGCTCTTTTTACGGTTACATAGGTAGGATTATTAGGTTGGAGCGGTTGAAAAACGCAATACGCCCCATTTTTACAGACTGTTTTCATCCTCCACCGTCACCCTCTCGGCCTCGCCCTCGATTGAAAACATCTGGTAGGTTCCGTCCTTGACCTTTTCCCACACGCCTTTATCCGTGACCTTGAACCCAATCCACCAGCCAACCGGGAGCGTCCCAGCCGGAATCCCCATGGCCTTCATCTTTTCCTCAGTGAATACGACGCTCTCTACCAGAACGGCAGCACCGCCCCGTTCATGCATCTCGCCACCTTCACGGTAGAGCATGACATATTCATACGCTGCTCTTTCCAGTTCCTGCGGTTCGATGATGTCACCCTGCCAGTCCTCAATCAGTTCCCCGTCTATACGCATGGAAACGCTCGCCCATCCGAATGCAAGCATCTTTTCGTCGTCAGACTTCATAACCTTAAACCGGCCTTTCAAAACTCCCTCTGTATCTTCCAAATGGGTACCAGCAGACTTTTCGATATAGTCCGAAAACTTTTTCATCTTCTCAATCACTTCCTTCCTGCAGATGAAGATTCCTCAATATATTCAACCGCACACGCACACCGGGGATGTGCCGGCGGTAGCATATGTTGCCCTTCGAACAGCAACCTACCCCTGATATCGAAGTCGGAATCCATGTCAATCTCCACCCCCTCCAGTGACGCGCACAATTCGCATACCGCGTCATCACCGGACGTGCTCCACCTTTTTTTCATAATGCCTAGATATCCTTCATTCTGCGCCTGCCTTATCCCTTCGTCAGCACCTCGGTTATACGCGAAGGCACTTTCCGTCTGAGCAATCGTCATGGCTCTTGCCCGGTGTTTCCTCTCCGCGTACTTCTGCGTGGCATCAAGCGCTTTCTTCCGTATGCTTTCCGGTTTCATCCGCGGATGCTCGTTTTTCAATGTCGCCACGATATTGTCATAAAACCTCGTGGCCGCTTTCGCGTCCCCCTCTGTCAGCCCGATGCAGGGACGAATCAGCCTGGAAAGCTCGTCCACCGTGTGTCCGTCACGCATTTTCTTTGTCAGAAGTGCTGCGATGGCATCTTTCTGTTCCCGGGTGCTTGCCGTGACGAATTCCGCGCCACGCTCGCTAATCCAGTTCAGTATGCCCGGAGCCTGCGTGTCGAACTCAAAAGCGAGGCCGTCAAGGATGGGCTGCCCCGCCGAACCGGCCATGATTGCATCCGTCCATAGATTGCGAAGCCGGTTCGCCACCAGCACGGAATAATCCTGCGCCCAAAGCCGCATCGTTTCCTGGCTGATTGCGCCGTCAATGACCGCCTGCCGCAGTTCCTGGTATGTAATCGCGTTTTGCTGGTCTTCCCAAAAGCCGCATAGGATTTCCACCGGCTCACCGGTAACGGCAGCACTTTCCAGATATTTTTCAAGCCTGCGGAGGACTTCCCGACCGTTCTTGGTCTTTACTTTCCTTACCCTTTTGGGGGCAATCATCCTGAGTCCCATGCGCCGCTCTCCCTTCCCAACCGCCTTTTAGCCGCTTTTACCTTATCGTCTGGGATTTCTTCTTCCTCTTCCTCGTTCGGTTCGGTACCTGCGGCTGTTACCGGCTCCGGCGGCTGGTTCTGCTCCTGCTGATCCTGCCTTGCCCGGTCAAGTTCCCTTGTGTCAGAGGTTCTTCCCGGAAGGTGTCCCACCTGCCGGACATAATCCTCCAGCCCGTCATCTGGTACCAGGACTCCTATGCCCGTCATGTCCTTGATGAAGGATGCCACCTTCGTGATGTCGGTGTCCTCAATATCTCCATGCGTCATTTTAGGGTACTCCGTGATGCCGGCGAAATGCTGGCCGTTGATGTCAATCAATGACGGTATGCCCTGGCTATTGAACGTCTCACAGATAATATCCAGAAACGCCCCTATGGCAACGGCGAACAGTTCCGTCTTGTCGGAACTAAGCGCCCAGCTGCCCGTCTTGTCATGCCCCAGGAAAATAAAATCCGCCAATACTGTCATCGCAATCCTAGTATCGTAGCGGTTGATAATCGCGTTCGTGTCAAACTGCCGGGTGCCTCCGGAACTGAGCAGTTCCAGCTTGTAGCCGAACGGGAGGACGACACCCTCCATTTCATCCCTGCGGATATTCCTGACCATCCTTTCCAGCCCGCCCACAATCTTCCCGTTCTGTGGGATGTTTTCATCCCATATGTCCAGTCCATCCGGCCCATAAATCACCGGCAGTCCCGCGAGGTCCCGCTCAATGCCGATTCCTTCAATCTCCTGGATTCTCCGCTTGAAGTACCAGGACCGATAGGCGTTTCTCAGGATACTCCTGCCCTCCGGGTTGTTCTTGCGGCTCTTGGTCCGAAACAGCAACGCCTTTTCCACGGGAATCGTGAACGTGCCGAAATCCGGTGGCGGCATCTGCGTCATTCCCAGCAGATTGTCCTCGTTGTCATATTCCCACTCATATAACGTCTCCTGCGCCCTGATTGGAAGTTTCTTCCATCCAATCAGCCCATCATTGAATTTGCTCTTGGTTCGTGAATCCTTCGTGTTTCCCATGCGCCGCTTATACACGATTTCATGAAAGCTCCATCCGTAAGTGAGGAAAGACAAGATTTCGGAAATGGTGTCAATCCATGTGTCCTGCATATCGTCCATACAGCTTTCCACGAACTCCGCCGCCTCCTTATCCTTTGCGGTATCCCCGCCTGGCTCCACGTTCCAGTCGCATTGTCTCACCAGCATTTCTATCGCGAAGAGGATGGCACCTACCACATCGTCATTTTCAGACATTTCCCGGTAGACCTCAATCCCACTTTTACCTCTCAGTTCATGCAGGAACTCTTCATAAATGGTTCCTCCGTACCGCCTCTGGCCTATGCGGCCGATTTCCCTGCTGCTGGCCATCCGCTCTCACCTCACCTTCTCCAATAACTGCTCTTCCCTAAGCTGCTGCCCGTAGGCGGTGCCGAGTATGTCCCGCCGCTCTCTATCTCATTAAACGCAGAACTGCTACCGTCCACCATGTCTTTGAATTTCGACTGCGGAAAATTCTCCATCTGGTTGAAATACATTTCATTCCAGTCAGCAACCAGCACGTCCACATTCCCCTTGTCCATTCCTTCCAGGCCGAGCCACTGTGCCGATAATGGCTCCGCCCTTGTGACCTTGTCCCCTGATTCCGGCACTATCTTCACCGTGAAGCCGGAGAGGAATTTCAAGAAGCTCTGTGCCTGGTCTTTTCCTGCCTGGCCTGGATCCTGCGGGAGTCGCGTGACCACTCTGCCGTGTTTCGCCCTATCTGTTATGCAGGTCATTTTGATTAACTCCCTTACCTCTGCGGAATCACTGCGGCGGTTAATGACATCCGCTATGATGTACCTGCCGTTCTTTCGCTTGCCAATCAGCACTCCCGCAGTGTATGCCGGCTCACCGTCCTCGTCCTCCGAGGTCGCCGCCAAATCCCATCCTCTCGCCCATAGGACCACGTCCGTGGGCAGATGCTCCAGCATGTTGACCTTTGTCCGCTTGAACATCAAGCCCGCTGCCGCCTTTATCTTCCAGTTGCCGTATAGGAGGCGCTCCCTTTCCACAAGTGCCAGGGCCATGAGGTTCGCCATGTAGCCGGGGTCGTTTTTCATCAGAATCTTGTTGTCCTGCAGAGTGCTGGCTATAAACGTGACGCTTTTTGCCATAACTGCGGCTTTCTCATAATCCATGCCGTTCTCTATCGCCGCATCAATGGCCGCCTGCCTGGTATCAAACCAGTAGATTACCTCATTCAGGCGTACCATCCAGCGTACTTTCCCGGATCTTTCTGGAATCGGATAGCCGGTATCCGGATTAATCCACCACTTTATGAACTCAGCGACCCATGAGTCCGCGTCCGGATTGCATGTCGCCCTCACGTACGGCTTCACCCCGCACATGCTTCGGTTTCGAGACAACATATAGAAAAAAACATATTCACTGAAATGCGTCAACTCGTCAAACCCTATCAGCGCGATTTGGGACCCCTGCCATCCCTCGCAGTCTTCATCACGGCCGAGGTGCGCGAACGTGACCGTTGCACCGCTTCTAAAACGCCAGTGTAGTTTTGGTGTCTTTAGCGGGTTGGAACCTTGCACATGGCTGTAAATGAGTCTGGAGGACTCCCATAATCCGCCTGGTGATGTCACCTGCGTGTAGTCCTTCCGAAATATTGCCGCGTTGAACAGAGGGTTATTGATATGCCTCAACGGCTCCAGCAGCAGCCCGTATGTCTTCCCGCCTCCCGCCGCCCCGCCATAGATGCAGATGTCAGCGGAGGTGGCAAGGAATTTCTCCTGCGGCCCCTTCTGCGGCCTGATTACTGTCCGCATATATCACCCGTCTCCTCCTTCATCTTCCTTTTCCGGAAGGTAAAATATCGTTTGCTCTCCATCGTTTCCGGCATTTGAAGCAAGATATTCCGGCCGGTCCGCCCATTTGCCACGTTGCCTATTTTTTAGCCAGAAGCACTGAGCCGCCACATCCGGGGGAACATGCTTCTTGGTCGTCTCAACCCTTACCGGCTTTACGTTTCCATTCTTGTCAACCTCGACAATCTTCTTTTCCTCGGTGTAGTCGTAGCCGGTGGCTCTCTTATACAGACTCCTTATGACTTTGGCATCCGATACGCCTTTCCCTTCTGCCAGTGCCTTACCAAACGATTCATGCTCTTTGGCCCAGCGGATAATGGTTCGTTTTGAGATGCCTATCGCGTCGGCAATCTCTTCATTGGTGGCACCCATCGCGGCCATGGACCACGCCCAATCATCGTGGTATAGGGCATTGTACTTTGGCCGTGCCGCCATACAGAATATTACCTCCCGCCGAGATAATCAGCACAAAGGTACTCGATAAGCTGCCACCTATTTTTGCTTGTTACGGTACCCTCTTTCTCCGCTTTTTTGATGGCCTGCTGTATCACCTTTGCAGATTCTCCAGGAATTGCATTACTGCCAAACAGTTTCGCCAGATAGGTCCATTCCTCGTCCTCGTTGAAACCGACTCCATCCATTTTTTCACTGGCATTCTGAATCATTGAATGAATAGCCGCACCAACATTCCGAATGTCCGTAAACTTCTGATACCGGCTGAGGGTTTCCACAAATCTCTTGCACTGTTCATATGATGCTACGCCAACAATCTCCGATGCAGTAGTTTCCAGGCTCTTTATCAGAACATCCATATCTTGCACCTGGTGCGGCAAGAATGAAAATGTCACGTTCTTAAAATCAAACTGAATGGCAGGCGACAGCATTTTATCGTATGCCTCCAATGGTTCCTCCATGATGTCTTTTCCGACAAAGCTCTCAATCATATCATCCACATCGGTAATCATCTTTACGATTTCCCGTAGCGTGCTGTCATCGTCAAATCCGGAGATAGCATTATGAGCCAGCTGCTTTGCCGCAATCTGGCTCCGTGAGAGTCCTGACACATCCACAATCACGACAATCTCTTTTAATCCTGCCGCCCTTGCGCTCTTAATCCGATGATGCCCCGATACAATCTCCAGCTTTCCATCTTTCAGAACCAAAAAAGGCAGGCTCTCCAACTGCCCTCTCTTCATGATGTTGGCCGTCAGCTGATCCTGCACTTCATTCTTCATCACCCTGGCGTTGATGTCCTGCTCCTTGACCTTATCAATCTGTACTTTCGCAATCACCAGGCCGGAACCCATATCATAAATTACTGAGCATCCTTCGACCTGGATGCTTTCGCTCTGTTCGTTTGCCACTGTTTTTCCCTCCTTAGCCATTCAATCAATGTCTGCTGTTCTGATCTGCCCTCAACCAACTCAGCCTCATATGTCAGCTTATAACCGTTCCACTTATCCTCTGCCCGATTTACCAGTTTCATTATGCCCCGAACCTCTTTGTTCTCCGGATGTCTGGTAAGCATTACGGTGCGCATTTTCACAACCTTTTCCTGCTCGATATTATCCAGGAGAGTATCTACAAATTCCCGGTTCTGTGCCAGCATATAGCAGAGCCGCCCCAACCGATACTTCTCATGAGGTACTTTCATCACATACCATACAAAGACTGAATCTGCAGCCATCTTCGATATGCCGAACACTCCAGCCACATAACCATCTATCAGCAATGCCCGGTTGTAGGTAGCTGATGAACCCACGAAATTATGCGTCCATAGGACACGGTAATACTGAGCCTGTGCCGCCTTAATAGGAATTACCTGCACTTTGCTGTCCTCTTTGATTTCATAATCCCTCGGCAACATACTGCAGTCCAGCGGCTCCAGCTTGCTTTCTGAAGGACGCTTGATTTTCTTTCCGTTAGCAAGAACTGTCGCCTCTTCCTCTCGGTTCGTTGTAATATAAGCGTTCAAATCCGCCCTGGTACCAGACCGGGCATATATCGTATATCCTACTGCCTCACCTGCCCTCTTTTCCTGGTAGCAGAGAACTAGCGCCTTTGCACCCATGCATATATCGTAAAACTGTTTGTATCCAGTTTCTGGATTGAACATCTGATACTCCGGCTCTTTCCATGTCATTTTCCCCTGGGAATCGTAGAACTTCTCATAGCCAGAAAAATAAGTCGGCGGATTTGCGATAATCAGGGCGTGGGGGTCATCCAGTACCTCTTTCAAATGCTCCCACATATCCAGCGGCCTATAACTCATTCCATACAGAAGATTCCGCACAACTTCAATCTGTCGATTGATACTTTCTATGTGATTCTGCCGTCTCAACCGCAAATCCATAAGCATCTGGTAGAAATAATCATTGCCTGCGTTCTTTGATGTTCTCAGGTACAGCTGTGCGTACAATGCCGTTGCCGGGTCAAGTAACTCCGAATCCTCAAAGCCTTGTGCATGAATTTCCAGAGGCTCTAATGACTGACCCGTGATGGCATACCCAAGCACCGTAGACATCATATTCACATCGCTTGTTTCAATCTGCTCCGGCTTGAATCCATTCTGCACCGCCAGATTTGCCATAGCGAATGTACCCGCACAAGGCTCTACGAACCTGGTATATCCAGATTGCGCTGCCGTCTCAATCAGCTTTACGAGGAATTTTTGTTCCGAGGTACCCAAGCACCCTAGGAACATTGCACCCGGATTCATGAAAAAAGCCATTTGTCTATCACTCCTCTCTGAATTTTGGAAGCTATGCAAAAAGCTGAGGTGGCTCCAAGTATAACCCCGGAGATTTTTGATACCCGCCACAGCACATTGCATAAAAATAAGGCACCGTACTCACTGAATACGATGCCGTTGTTGTTGGACCGGAACCCTGCGCCACTGAGCAGGAACTTTCCCCTGGAAGGGAAACATGATATTTTCACCAGTTCCGGATATTATGTTAAATCCCTGCCATACCACAATCAAACAGACTTATTTGCTTACAACCGATATCTTCCTTTGTCGGCCCTTTGGCAGGTTTCCTACTGTCAACCTTTGACTTTCCCTTTGCTTTCGGCGGTGTCGGATCGGGCAACTCTTCTATGACTTCTCCCGCATTCTCCATCCACCATTCTGCGAAGATAGTTCTGTGACACCAGTCGCCCTCCACTCTCACATCCTCAAAGCAGAGAAGTACAAGCTCCTTGTCCTCACTTCTCGCCTTTTCATCCAGCTTTGTTACCATGCTGATGATTCTGTCTTTTCCAATACCCTCCAGCTTACCGTAATATGCTCTCTTGAACGCCTCAATATCCATGTTCAGCATATACCCTTTCGGTGCTAGGGAATAGCACTGCTCTCTCAACTCGTACCCCAACCGAAATCTCGGTCGCCCGATGCTGATTCCTACTGAATAATGCTTGTCGCTCGATAATCCTTTATTGCTATACCTGCTAGTCCATATCGCCATTTCGAATCACTCCTTTTAATCTGTTGTCCTTGTAATAATTATACTATACAGACGGTTCTAAGTACACTTAAATAGCCTTATTTAACCGATTGTTTACATATCCTCCAGGCATTGCGGCAGGCCTTCCGGCCCGCCGCCCGCACTTGGGAAGAAAAAACTACTGGCCATTTTTAGGAGTGACATTTGATTGGCTGATACCATATTACCACTTGGCGATTCTCATGTAAACCTACTCTTTTTCTACCTGCCTTTCGTATAGCCGCAGGGAGCGTTCAAATCATATCCCAAGCAGGTAAACAGCCACGATTCCGCATGCTATCCCCAGGTCCTTGTACACCGTCTTCTCGCTTACTTTTTCTACCGTAGAAATTTCCTGCACCGAGTATTCTTTTTCCTCCAGATACATCATGCTCAGTTCCCGGAACCGGCGCCTCGCCTCCTCGCTTCCGGACCTTTCGCACTCTTCCCGGTACATTTCCGTCGCTTTTTCTATGCGGTAGACGCAATACAAATCCTCCTGCCTCCGTTTCTCCCCATCCTGGATTACCCTTTCTGACCTGCTTACCGCCTCCCTCGCGCTCCCCATGAGGTCTTGTATGAATTTCCACCTGAGTTCAACTTTCTCCTCTTCCGTAAACTCCGCCTCGTCTGACAGCGTGGCCTTCATCCTTCGGTACGAGCCAAGCATCTTTTTGGTTTTCTTTACCTTGTTCTCTTCCCTGGCCCTTTTCTTCTCCGCCTTCACCTGCTCCGCCCTGAATGTCTGCGCCGCCTCCTTCCCTGCCACGGCAGCAATCTGGTTAATCTGCTCCTGTGTCAGGACATACATCGGTATCTTTTTATTCGTTGCCATAGTGTCGCCTCCTTGACTTTCCCGCGCATGCGAGGTATAATCTTTTCGTGGTTTTGGTCGTCTTTCGCAAGGAGGCGGCCTTTCTTTTTACCCGCGCCTCTTCGGGCAGGTGGCGAAATGCGATATGTACCCGACACCTTCAGCCTCGCTGCTGTCCACCCGGTCCGCGCAGACCACCTCACCTATCTGGGTGACAATCTTCTCCGTCGCCCTGCACCCTTCCTTCGCCCTGCGGTAGCTTATCATTTCCGGGTCGACCGGCATGTTCTTTCCCGCCCTCGTCCGAATCCACATGATTCGCTTACCGCAATACGCGCATGTTCCAAACGAATTACCTGACCTCATGGTTTCCTTGTTCCTCCTTTCCTCAATCTACTCCACATCCATCACTTCGAACCCTATCGCCCACACCCAAGGATTCGCTTTCCACCCGTACCTTCCAATGTCGCCCTTCTTGACGGTGGCATCCCATGTCCCCATAAAATGCAGCGTGGGTGACACAACGAACTTGCCTTCCGTGCGATATCCCAGGCATCCCTCTTTTTCCGCCTGCTCGTCGGTAATTTTCTGCAACCGTTCCACCCGCACATCCGTCACCCGCCGGGCGTACGGCGTGTAATAAATCTCGTGCGCCAGCCTTTCCGGGTCTTTCCGGATCCACTCGAACAAATTTACCACGTTCCCGTCCAGGTCGTTCACGGTCTCGATATTGCTCCTTGGCTTGTTGAACAGCACCGCACCGCTCCCCAGAAAAGGCTCCAAGTAACTGTGGTGTTCGGGGAAGAAATTTATTATCCAGTTCGCCAGCGACCACTTACTGCCGGGATATTTCATTACCGCTTTCATTGCACTTATCCCGCTCATGCTCGACTTTTCCTACAATCGCTTTCAGCTTGTCCTTGAAACCCTCCACCTCCGTTTCTGGCACGTCGACCATCGTTATGATGCCCTTTGGCGCCTCCAGCCCCCACGCGTCCGGCTCCCGCACTATCACGATGTCTCCTATCTCGACTTTTGCCTCGCTGATGTACGTGTATTCCCTGCCCCGCGGTTTCCCGCCTCTTAAAAACCTCAGTTTTACCAATTTCATCCTTGTAATCCTCCTATCTTTTCCTGCCTGACTCAATATCCTTCAACTGCTCCATGTTTATCAGCCTGCAGTTCGGGCAGCATTATGAAATTTCTCGCCACTGCATCACCGCCTATTTGCCTTTCTGACCCTTTCAATCTCCGAGAGCGCGGGGGCATTGACACATTTCTTCATACCCTCGTATAACTCTTTCACTCCCGGATTGCCTCCCTCCACTTCATCCGCAAGGTGTCGCAGGACGAATACAATCAACCCTGCGTCCGCCTTTGCATATGGAGATATGACATTGATGATTTTTCCCGAATAGTGCTGCAGGCCTCTTTCCACCAACTTCATCGCCTCCTGCGTTTTACCGCTGGCAATCAGCTTGTTTCCACGGTCCACATAACTACTCATACGCTCTTTCCCGAATGCCAAGATTTCCTCCTATTCTTCCGGCTCGTCCTCCGGCTCTTCGTATCCGTAGCCATCGTCCTCTCCGTTTTCCGACTCTTCTTCGCCCAGGAGTTCGTCCGTGATATCCTCCAGTCCCTCTCCAGGCTCCGTATCCTGCCCCAGACTGCCCTCGGTTCCTCCGGCCTCCGCATCCGCTTCCCTATATTCTCCATCAATTACTTCTCCAGCACCATCCGACCCCGGCAACATCGGTATGCCCCTGGCCTCGATTTCATTGGAACCGGCAGGCTCTTCGCCCCCGCTTTCCTTCTCCTTATCCTGTTGGAAATCTGCATCAAAGATACTCCGTTGTGATGTATTGGCAATCGGTACCAGCTTGAATATCCCGGTCTCATCATCCATCACCAGCTCCATTTCATTGTTGAAAGAGCCGGATTTCTCGTCATTAATCTTCACGGCCGACGTCACCTTATGCTTGAACTGGGGCTTGCTGATTTCCCTTGTTTCGCCCTTGATATCCGGGTCATAGTTCGGGACGAACTCCCTCACCATGGTGATATCTATTTTCAACGTCATGCTGCCTTCGTCCGTCCCCTTTTCCCGCATGTTGCCGATAAGCCGCTGGAGGACGAAGTTCATGTCCCTCTTCATATCCCAGAAGGTGTCACTTTCAAAATCCAGCCTTTTTTCAAATTCTTCGTTCATCACTTAATCCTCCCGTATTCGATATCGTTCTCATTCATAAACTGAGTCAGCTTCTGCAACTGCACCCTGGTGCCTACCGCACAAAATTTCGTGCGGTACCGCTTCACCTCTTCCTGCTTCGGCTCAAACGGGTCAACCGCCACGGATACCTGCTGCTCGACACTTCGGATGTTTCCTACCGTCGTGTGCTCCGTTGCGCTTTCCTGCGGGAACGTTCCGCCCCCTGCCACGTATGATACATTTTGATTCGGTTCCGTTGCGCTTTCCCGGTTTCCCATCACGTTTTTCGGCTGTTCGGTCACGGTTTCTGGTCGCCTGCCTGCAGATTCCCGCCCCGCATTCTTCAGTGTCTCCAGCATCTTCCTCCGCTCTTCCTCGACTTTGTCCTTTTCCTCTGCCGCCTTGCGGCGTTCCTCGGCCATGCGTTTCCTTTCGGCCTCTTCCTCCGTCTTGCGCCTCTTTTCGGCCTCCAGCTTCACTTCCAGGTCGGACAACCGCTTGTTCTCCGCCAGTGCCTTGCTGAGGTCCAGAGTCTTTATGTAGACATCCTTCGCGTTCAGCTTGTACTTGCTTTCCAGGCTGTCGATTGTCTCCAGGTCAGTACGAACCTTCTCGACCTTTCCCTTGATGTCCGCCTGGGCCGTGGCCAGCTTGTAGGTCTGGTTCAGGTACCGACTGTCAAACACCTTTTCGAACGGAAGAACCTGGGCCAAATCACCAATCACTCCGTCGTAAGCCGCGCGGATACCTTTCTTCTTTTCCTCCTTCTGCTGATCCTCGAACGCCTTTACCTGCTTGTCGATGATGCCTACCGGCTCCTGAATCAATGCCAGGATTTCCTTCAACTCCGTCTCGAACACGTCATACGGCTTGTTGATGATTGCCTTGACCATCTTCCGGCGTTCCTCTATGGCCTTTGTCAGCTTGTTCAATTCCGCGCGGTCCGCTTTCGCTTGTTTCATGTTGTCCTCCGTGTAGACAACATTCTCATACGAGGCTATCCTGCTCCTTACCGCCGCCTCCAGTTCCTCCTTGTTCCACTGGATTACCCGGAGGAAACCGTCCTCCGTAGGATTAATCAACCGGAACTCCATCTTTTCAGGCCGTGCCACGTCCACCTCGTTCACGACCTCCGCCTCCACCGTTTCTGGTGCCGTTTTCTTTCTTCCCGCCATCTGTCTGCCTCCTAATTTTTATGGCTTGCAAATTCGCCATGATATTTGTTCTCTGCTTGCTCTCTTGCTCGTACCGCCTCTTCAATGCTTATGTAATTTCCTACATGAATCTCTTTTCTGTCCTTTGTTATTCTTACATTAAACTTGCCCTCCTTAGTCTTTCTAATCCCTAAATGTCCCGACTTGCATCCTTTAGAAACACTCTTATTTCTTGCATTATCTGCACTGCTGCAAATTCTGAGGTTAGATTTTCTGTTATCACATTTATTGTTATTTTTGTGATCTATAATGATATCAGGAGAGTCTATACCCATAATAAATCTGTGCATTCTCACGACTCGGCCATCAATACGGGCTACTGCATATCCCGATTTAGATACACACCATGAATATCTCTGCAATTTTTCAGCATCTTCTGCGTCTGCCAAAAATACAGTTCCATTCTTAGCCGTTATTTCCAAAACATCATTCTTCAACCGAAAAATATTCGTGCTTCTTCTTCCTTTCCCGTAAGGCTGTCCGTATCTCCGTATATTTTGATAATGCTTATTGCAATAAAATCTCCCATCTACACAAGCGGTCTTATTTTCTCCACATATACAACACTTTGGCCAATCCTTATCTGCTACTTTCCTCATATTTCACCTCTTTCAAAAATACTTCTACCCTCGGTTGCTCTCCATATATTTTTTCCACATATAACCTACAAACCTGCTTGTCATCGTCATATGCAATTCCATTGAGAGAATCCAGTATGATTTTGGCCAGATTGTCGCAGTCAATCTTTTTCGTATGAAGAATTTTGCCCCGCAGCATCATCTCCCGGTTCTTTTTACTGACAGATTTAGGTATGGAAAACACTCCTATTATCTTCGCCGCAATCTCACCATTCAGCTTTGTTCCTTTAGCCTCCTGTTGGTAAAATAACTTAACCAAATTTTCGTAACGAACCGTTTCGTCCGGTGTATATGTTCTGGCATAATCACCTGTCTTCACAAACCTAGGCCTTGCCTTTCCCTTCGGTTCCCCAGGAACAGTGAATTTTATTTCCTTCACCCTTCTACTCACCTCCTGCATCAGCCGCACCGTCCTCTTTGTAAACCTTCAAGTAATAGTCCATCTGCTTTCCGGTCGGTGTTTTCTTCCTTACTCCCGGACCGATTGCATAACCGTTTTCTAAGAGAATGCCCGCGACCGTCTTTCTGTCATCCAGCTTGTAAATGCTAAGTTCCGCCACCTTTTCCATTGCCATGTTATCTTTCCTCCATTAATTTTTTCATTTCACACCACCGCGCCTATCAGTTTTCTATACATTTCCCTCAGTCTTTCCGGCATGGGTACAGCGTTCCTTTCAACCGATTCCCTCTCTTCCCTGACAGATATTGAATTCCTTTTGGCAAGGTTTGTCGGTATTTGTTCGGTTGTTTTACAAACCAATCTCATCAAATCCGGACTCAGCTTTCGTATTTCCTTTTCTCTCACGATTTCTGCCCGATATGTACGCATGAAATTAGACTGCGTAACATTTACCCATGTACCGTCAATATTTTCCGCCATTGCCCATTCCCGTAACTGCCTCGGACTTCCAACGGCCCGTTGTACCGTTGACGGCAATTTTGCAAATTCCTCATCCGAGTGGTATGTGGAATTCCTCATGGCCTTCAGAACCATTTGCCATGCGGCCAGCTCGTTAATCTCACCTTCCTCCCTTGAAAGCTCGCTTGCATGTTTTCTGATACCCGCCACCGTAGGTTCCTTCTCTACCGTCTGCATATGCTTCTTAATCGCGATGCTGCATAGTTCGTAATCCAGATCCGCAAGCAGTCCGTACCAGACTTCAAATGCCTCTTTATCTGGAATGAATGACGGTTGCGTGTAGACTGCCTTCAACCCCTTCACTAAGATTTTAAACTCTTCCCTTGTCACCAATTATCCACCTCACTTATTCTGTTTGCTATCTTGTCCACATAAGAGTTCCCGCATTGATGGTTTTCCTTGAAGTCCTTGGCATCATAATTTCCTTCAAGCACCTTCGGGAAATTGTTCGGCCGCACAAACCAGTCAAAGGTAATCGTCCACCCATTGTTGTTCTTCCCTTGCAGGAAATCACTGGATTTTATTTTTTCAATAGCCGATAACACGTCATCAACACTATATTGCCTCACTCTTGCCACAAGCGAACTGTAACGTTTTGAAGCACTGTCCAATTTGGAAATCGGTCTTATGCCATAGCTCTGCAATCCGTTCCATGCCTCCATGACGAGTCGGACATCCGTCTGACAAACTGTTTCGTTAGAAACAGTCATAGTGTCTTTCTCTAAACTCTTTTCTCTAATCTCTTTCTCTATACTCTTACTCTGTATGGACAAATCGGAGACATCTTGATGGACATTGTCCACGGTAATGTCCGTGCATTTGTCCGGCAACTGTCCACCCGGATTCTGCCGTTGCATACGTTTCTGCCTTGCATAATCAGTCTCGAATCCGATAAGAGCGTCGAAATCAGAAATGATAAGGCTTCCTTCGTTCTGTTCATAAATAAGCCCTAATTTCTTAAAAAGCCCCAAGGCAATTGACACCGTATCACGACTGAAATATTTGCAGTCGCGTTGTATTTTGTCGACATCAAACGGTATTATCACCTCCCCTATCTTCCTTGATAACATTCCTCCCGTGTTTATGCACATAAGGCATAGCATCTGATATAGCACAACATATTGTGCGCCATTCTTTTGACCCATGAGAAAGTCTACCGTGTCACTTGTCATGAAATCCTTTTTTAACTTTATCCAATAAAATTTCTTTCCAGTTGCCATTTGCGCTTTTCCACCTCCAAAAGCTACGCATTCGCGAGCCATCAGCGCATTTAAAGACCAGGGAGCAATCATATACGCCCTCTGGTAAAAATGCATCTATATATGGCCAGCCTTGAACACTTACCGTTCTTCTAGCCCCTCCAACTCATTCAGCTTTTCTTTTGCTTCCCTGAAAAGTTCATCCACCTCCTCTTTCGTGATTTTCTCCGCATCTTCCATCGCTTTCCGCACGGCCTCGCAGGTACCGCACATACAGCCCCCCCCTTGGGCATATTTACAATTGTTGTTCATCTGGCAGCACCTCCCATATGGGCAAGGTCGCTGTCAATGGCAGACTTTACGCCGTCTGTCAGTAGGCCGTAAACGGACTCCAGTGCCACGGTTCCGCTTTCCAGCTCCGCCCTTAAAGCCCCGATGATTAAACCAATGTTGTAATAGTTCTTGTTGATTCTGTATTCATGGATATTTACGATATTTGAATTTTTCATGGTACGGCTCTCCTTTTTCTCTTGATTCCGCCGCATTGATATGATAGAATAAATTTATCAATCGCTTTGGCGGTTGATTCGGTGTGGCGGGAATCCAAACTTTGGTCGGAGCGGATTCCTGCTCTTTATTTCTTTAGTTCTTCATAAACCTTATCGATGCCCATTCTTATCACTTCTGCTCTCTTTATCCCCAGCTTCTCTGTACAATAGATAAGCTTTTCAACGTCACTTTCCGAAAGCCTAATCCGAGTATTCAAATTCTTTGGGTCATCCGTTGGTCTACCTACTTGTGGACTCATTTCATCACCTCGCTTTATTTTGTATCCACATTATTATTGTATATTATGTATCCACAAAAGTCAATAATAATTTTGAAATTCTCCAAAGTTTTTCCACCACACCTTGCCGTACCACATTCAGTTGTCAATGTACAATTCTTCCAGTGCTATCAAATCCCCGCGGTCAAATCCATGATTGAAATCGGTTTTGTCAGTACCCGGTTATGCCTGCAACAATCACACAACTCACACCGTTCCGGCTGTTCCCCGCCACCCTTGATTCGCAAAATCCTCGGCGTGTTCGCCTCGACCACGCTCAATGCCTCCTGCAGGTAATTGTCCGTCACATGGACAATGCGGATGTCCGGTTCCTCCTGCTTTGTCGCCGCCGCAATATAAAACGGCAGCCTTTTCCCTGTATTTTGCCTGACAATCTCCTGGTACACCGCTCCTTGTATATCATAATTCCAGTACCTCACAAAATCCGTATACCCATAATCTTTTACCCACTTCAAGTCAGTAATTGATTCCATAACCTTTAAATCTACAATCGCAACGTCAGGAATATAACTGTCAATCTTGATTTTCCAGTCAGTCCCAAACAAATCGCCAGTCATGATGACCTGCTTATGGCCAGACATATATTTCATGAAATATTCATCCCGTTCAATACGTGCAATAATCTTCTCTGCATTTTTGAACGGAGCCTTCAGTTCTCCTTTCTGTGTGAAAACGTCAGGATTTTCCATCTTGAAATGGGCTAACGAGCCTTCAAAATAACTGTCAACGTAGCTCCCGACCAACATTGCTGTACTTTTCTTAGGAATCCATCTTCCGTAAAGTTCTTCCATTGCTCCATACTCACATCCCAAACGTCCCAAACTGCCAACAAAATTCTTGTATTGGCTTACAGACATAAAAGCAATATTAGATTCTTGTGAATAATAATTGTCGTTATTCAGATTCATTTTTTTCTCCTTTTAAATTCAAGAATTTCTTCTGGTTCCCATCCAAGCTTATACCTTTTAAGTATGCGGGAATACTTGATATTCCTAATAATGCTCCACTCTTTCAAATTGTGTGTCTCGCCATTACATGAAAGCATCTTATTCCTCGTCGTATTGTTTTGCTGTGCTTGAATTGTCAACCATCTGCAATTTCTCGGTTCATAATTACCTGCTACATTTATGCGGTCTAAAGTCTGTTCACCACGTGCAGCATCATACCTATAACCATTTTCAACTGCCCATTTCTGAAAATTTTCAAACCCATTGTTTCCTACCCATTCGTTACACACGCTTACCCCTCTGGCTCCATAATTCTTATACGATTTGCATTTTGAGTTAAAGCATCTTTGCTTCATGGAGATATAAACGTGATACAATTTCGAATTTCTCGAATCATATTTATTATCGCTACGTCTTTTTCTTTCACACCCGCAATTAACCGCTTGGCCATTCAGTAATTTATCATTCCTGATATCTTTAAGGTTCCCGCAGGTACATTTACACGTATAATAAATATGTTTCCCATGGTTCGGTGCTCTTTCAACTACATTCAGCTTTCCAAAACGTCTGCCAACCAAATTCACAAACTGCGCCACCTAAATTTCCTCCTATTCAATCTCTTCCAAAACCAAACCGCCAATCTGATTACTGTTATTCTTTGCAAGCGCAAAAGCGTCTACCGGCTCCACTTTTTCCGAGAGTGCCGCCGCATTCTGTCTGCTGGTAGATAAAAGCCCATTCTGAAACTCTACGCCACCACCCTCGTCGTAGGCCATTAACTGTTCAACCTTATCGAAATCCTTTTCAATATACTTACTCAACCTACGGATAACGGTTTTTCTGTACATTTCTCCAGAAGATTTCTTCCATGCATCACTATCCTTTGCTTTTGAATAATTTTGACGCACTCCCTCAATTTCCGCTGCGCTCATACTCTCATAAAGCATGGAGCCATCCATATAAGTCACGATTGCAAAGGCTCCTATTATCTTTCCGTTATTAAACGGAAGTGGCTTGAATATAAGTTTCTGCTTTCCATCTTCCACTCCCTCGTCGTAAAGATCTCCTTCCCGGACAATCTTCGCAAAAATGTCCTTAATGGGCTGTATGCTGTGCTTCTTGCATATCTTGATCTCGCCCTTGTAATCTGTCTGGAAATTCATTTCTTTGTTATATGGAATTGCGTAACACTCTCCGCTTAGGAAATCAAGCCCCAGAAAAGCCCCTTTTATCATGCAAAGTGCTATGGAATCCGCCGAAATACCGTCCAGGTTCTCGCGCTTCTTTTTGTCTTTGAGCATATCCCTAATCAGAGTAATGCAGTTGAGAATGAATCTGTCCTTATTGAACCCCTCCGGCATTGCCCCAACCTTTTCCGAAATCTGTTTCATGAGTGCCTCCTGGATATTGTTAAGATACTCTGCCGTTGTTACCTGCTTGACCTGCTGGTTTACTTGCAGGTTTTCTTGTTGTTCCATCTTGCTGTCCTCCTTTTCTTTTATGCCGTTGCAATACTTTCACCTACCAGTTCCAGCAATTCGCTGGAACTTATATCATCCAAACACTTCTCACAAATATAACCTTTCTGGCTGTTAAAATATTTGTCACCCTAAAAAATTCCTTCTCCGCATTTCCCACACTTGCATACTGGAACCGGCTCTGGAGCGTTGGGACATCTTGGGTGGCAGGGTACGCTCATACAAATGCTGCACATCCTTCGCACTCCCCTTTCTGCATCCTTAATAGCGTCGTGCCATTCACGCATTCTCTGAACAGATGATTTTTCAGCTCGTCCTTGAACAGCAACGGCAGGTATTCCTCCCGGTTCTCAATCCTACATACATCCATCTTCCCGTTACAGTACCAAATCAGATACTCTACCGTTTCCTTGGATATGTGAATTCCTTCCCTTACCAATTCATTCACAATTTCATCAATCTTCGTCTGATCCATAGCCATCCTCCGTTCCAAGCAAATACCCCTTCGCTTTTCTCATTCTGCCAACTCCTTGTCTGTATAAAAATAGTGGTTTCCGTACCGAAAAAGAAATTGCAAGTTTTTACCGTGCCAGCTCGACTTCCCCTCGCTCTCGAAGTACAAGGCTCCCTGGCTTTCATCCCATCGTTCCAGCTGAATCAGTTCCAGCGCCTCGTAACATTCCTTGTCTGGTTCCACTCTGTCAAGCCTCCCGTTGATGACCGGGGTGAACTGCCCTTCCTGGAATATGACATCTTGTATGCTGTCCGGAAAATCATCGCTTCGTACACGGTTAAGCACAACCAGGATTACCAACGCTTTCCCTTGAACGTCCTCTCCTTCGGCCTCCGCCATCGCGATTTTTGCCAGCAAGTACGCGTCCTCCGAATCCCAGTCCATGCTTCTGGCAATCCCCCGGCTCCCTTCCGATGCGTCCGTCTCTTGAACCCCTTCTTTTTCCTCCGGCTGCGGTTCTGTCCCTATATCCTCGATAATGATTTCATCTGTTTCCGTTGCCCCGCCGACATCCTTATACAAATTACCAATACCTTTAATCGTAAATGCGACAGCCCCGCATATCGTCAGGACCTTTAACCCGAACAATACCTTTCGCTTGCTTTTTCTGCTCACAATTCAATCTCCCTTCCCGTCCTCGGCCGGTTACTCTCCCCTGATGTACTTCTTTATGGAAATTTTCATTTCGCTTATGATTTCCGCAATCTTCTCCAGCTTTTCCAGAATTGCTTTCAGTTTCGGAATTTCTTCCCTGCTGACGATTCCGTCCTCCGTTATCTCAATCAATTCCTCCTTCATCGCCTTTAGTTCATCCTCGTTGAACCCCAGCAAAAGCCGCAGTGTAATTCCCTGCATGCCTTTTTCCTCCGTTGCCAGCGGAAGAAAACCATGCACCGGGCATTCTCCCATGCAATACCCCGTAATCAATTCCGGGGCGTTGTACAAGTCGGCCATGAGGACGACCTTGTCCACCGGTACAACCTTCGTGTTCCCCAGCTCGTAATCAGCCAGCGTTGATACCGAGATTCCTAGAAGCTCCGACGCTCCCTCCCGGCTGTATAGCCTCTCATTGTATGCCGCCGCCCTTTTCCTCGCCTTGAAATACACATTGTTGTTCTCGTTTGTAGGACCTTTTCCCATTTCATGTTACCTGCCCTTCTGCTATAATCTAATCATCACCAGAGGGTATGGCCGGCATTTTGATGTCAAGTAATTCGTTGATGAGGTTTACAAGTTCCTCGTTCATCATCCTGCCGTTGAGAATCATCGACAGCTTGTCCCTGGAAACGTCCAGTTCTTCCGCCAGCTGGTTGATGCTCATCTTCCGCTTGATGAGCTCGATCCTGACTTGTTGGCACCATTCATCTGATGGTGTGTCAGTCCGTTCCGGCATACCCGTCGTGCCAAGCACCTCGTTGATTTTTTCTACAATCACTTTCGCGGTCATGTTGGAATAGCGACCGCGGATTACCATGGACACGGTTGTGATGCCATAGCCGATGTCTTCGGCCAGTTTCCGGAGCGTCATGTCCTTGTCAATAAGGGCTTTTTTTACATCCTTGCTCCATTGTGACACTTTTTGTGTCTGTGATGCTTCTCCCATTTGAGTATCACTCCTTTCTCGCATTTGCTTACTATTTGTTATTTATTTTTGCGCGTTTACGTGCTATAATAGGACTAATCTATTTGCAGGTTCGCAAACACGCTTAGAAATACATTTTGCTCTCTGCTCGCAACTTTGAACTTATTTGTATTCCTTGTATGTATTATACCACGTAATTGCGAGTTTGTAAATGGTTACGCTCTTATTTGCGTATTTATTTTACTACGGAGGTACGAAATGGAAATCATCGAAAGAATCTACCAATTGCTAGGCGAAAAAGACAAGCGCGCGTACGAGCTTTGCGACAAACTCTCTATCCGGACTTCCACCATGTCAACATGGAAGTCCCGCACCAGTGACCCGCCCGCGAAGTACATGAAAACCATAGCCGATTTCTTGGGCGTGTCCCTGGACTACCTTATGACAGGCCAGGAGGCTCCATCTCGTAGGTACACCACCCCGGAAGAGGACGAGCTACTGGAACTGTTCCGTTCTCTTCCAGAGCCAAAGAAATATGAATTTATCGGGGAACTCAAAGGATTTCTGAAAGCCTATACGGAGTCTCAGAAGTACCTCGATGAAGAAAAAAGATTATCAGTTTAAAATGGTATCGGAAATATGGCCGGTACTAAAGACAGGAGGACCACCTATGGCAAATGCTGCCCAATACTTCGAACTGGCACATGCCGAGGAAACAAGCGGCAATGAGAATGCCGCCCTGCTTTTCTACATTTCCTCTTTTTGTGACAGCTTTAACTCCGCATCAGGAGATTATCCTTGCGGCACTATCGCCAAAATTCGGAGCCTGCAAAACCGGCTTTCCCTTTCCGACCTGCAGCTCCTTTCTTTGGTACATTCCTATGGGCCTCTCTCGGATGCAGAGTGCCGGAAACTATTATCCTATTCCATATATGGCTGCGTTACCGGGATTAAGGCCGTCCTGGCTGACCGTTCCCATGGATAACGAAACGGAGGAATCACATGAAACATCAACTAACAGGTAATGAAGAATTCACCCTGCGTGGCACAAGTGCCGGAATTACCGTTATGGATTTCTGGCACTGGGCGTTTTCGGATCTGATCGACAATACCCAACGCGGGGTAATGGCAGAGTTCCTCGTTCATTCATCACTGAACCAATCCCCCTCCCCCGATACGCAAGCGCGGGAGAACTGGCTCCCGTTTGACGTGACGAGTCCGTCCGGGCGCAGGATTGAAGTGAAATCTGCCGCTTACGTCCAAGCCTGGACTCCCGAAAACATGTTTGCCCAGATTCGGTTCGACATCGGGAAAAAGCTGGCCTGGGACAATGCCACCGCCACTTCGGCCACCGTCGCAAAGCGCAACTGCGACTTATATGTATTCTGCCTATTTACCGCCAAGACAAAGGGCATTTCCTTGCTTGACCTGGACTATTGGGATTTTTATGTGCTGCCCACATCCGTCCTGGATAAAAACGTCCCAGACCAGAAGGGAATCGCCTTGTCCTCGCTCCTAAAACTGGAGCCGGTAAAAACAGACTATACCGGCCTCGGCGCGGTAATCGAATCAATCAGACTGTAAAGGAAGTGACACCATGAGACTACCTAACGGTTACGGAAGCGTGACCAAATTGCCCGGGAAACGACGCAAGCCTTACCTTGCCCGTGTCACCCTCGGATGGATTACCGACGAGCACGCCGGAAAGACCGTTCAGAACCGTGTGCCAATAGGCACGTTCAAAACCAAAAAGGAGGCCCTGCAGGCATTGGCCGAGTACGGTGCCAACCCATACGACGTACAGAGCAATAACCTGACACTGGCTGACCTCTATAAGAAATGGACGGAAACATACTTCCCCACCTTGGAAAGCGATTCCTCAGCCCGGACAATCACCTCCGCATGGAAATACTGCCACGCCATATACGGCATGCGTGTCAAGGACCTTCGAGCACGGCATATCAAAGGGGTCATGGAAAACGGCTACGTCATTTCCGAACGCGGGAAGAATGCCGGGGAAAAAATAATGGCCACAGCCGGAACAAAGGCCCGAATCAAGTCCTTGTTCAATCTCATGTTGGATTACGCCCTGGAATACGAACTTGTCGATAAGAACTATGCCCGTACTTTTGACCTGGCCAATGACATCATCAAGGAAAAAGAGGCGGCCACAAGGGGGCATATTAACTTTACCCCTGACGAAATGCGAATGCTCTGGGATAACGTCGATACTTTCCGTTTTGTTGACTGGATTCTCATTCAGTGCTACATGGGTTGGCGTCCGCAAGAACTGGCCAGGCTACGGATTAAAGATGTGAACCTTGATTCCCAATACATCACCGGCGGCATGAAGAGCAATGCCGGAAAGGAACGCGTCGTGCCGATACACCCGCGCATTAAGAATCTTATACAGCGTAATTATGATATGGCCATGGAACTCGGCAGCGCATACCTTTTCAATGACCCGGATGCCGTCAAGGGAGGAATGACCATCACGTACGACAAATATGCCGGGCGTTTCGCCAAGACCATGACGGCCCTGGGGATGCGCGATGAACACCGCCCCCATGACCCGCGAACCACGTTCATAACTATGGCGAAGAAGGCCGGGGTGGACGAGTACGTGATAAAGCGTCTTGTCGGTCACAAAATCACGGACGTGACCGAGGGGATCTATACGAAACGTGATGTCGAATGGCTCAGAGCCGAACTTGAAAAGATGCCGTAAGCCTTATGGTTACGGCTCTTTTCATTCCTTTTGAAAAAAAGTTTTGTTACCTGCTTGTTACCTGCACCGTGTTACCTGCTTGTTACCTTTACGTTACCTACGGAGCACTTTTTCCCGCGTCCCAGCACTAGCCACGGCAAATTCGTGTCTTGCCGGCATGGGCATCAAAAAACCCCGCAATCCTTGGAAACACGCCGTTTCCAGGGGCTGCGGGGGTATGAAATCACAATCTTAATTTAGAACTTCCCGGCCTTCGCCGCTTCCTCGACGGAGACAGCGACCGCCACGGTCATGCCGACCATCGGGTTGTTTCCCGCGCCAATCAGACCCATCATCTCGACATGGGCCGGCACGGAGGACGAGCCGGCAAACTGCGCGTCGGAGTGCATACGTCCCAACGTGTCCGTCATACCATAGGAAGCCGGGCCTGCCGCCATGTTGTCCGGATGAAGCGTACGTCCCGTACCGCCGCCGGATGCCACGGAGAAATACTTCTTGCCCTGCTCGATGCATTCCTTCTTATAAGTGCCGGCCACCGGATGCTGGAAACGGGTCGGGTTGGTGGAATTACCGGTAATGGAAACGTCCACGCCTTCCTTGTGCATGATGGCGACACCCTCGCGCACGTCGTTCGCGCCGTAGCAGTTCACCTTGGAACGAAGCCCGTCAGAATAAGCGATTCTCTGGACTTCCTTCAACTCGCCAGTATAATAGTCGTACTCGGTCTGCACATAAGTGAAACCGTTGATACGGGAAATAATCTTGGCAGCGTCCTTTCCAAGGCCGTTCAGGATAACACGCAAGGGTTTCTTGCGAACCTTGTTCGCCTTCTCGGCGATACCGATGGCGCCTTCCGCGGCCGCGAATGACTCATGTCCGGCAAGGAACGCGAAGCAGTCCGTGTCCTCTTCCAGGAGCATCTTGCCAAGGTTTCCATGTCCAAGCCCCACCTTGCGCTGGTCGGCAACGGAACCCGGGATACAGAAAGCCTGAAGTCCCTCGCCGATAGCGGCGGCGGCATCAGCCGCGGTCTTGCAGCCTTTCTTGATGGCGATGGCCGCGCCAACGGTGTAAGCCCAGCAGGCGTTCTCAAAACAAATCGGCTGAATGCCCTTGATTTGGTTGTACACGTCAAGGCCGGCATCTTTCGTAATCTTCTCCGCCTCTTCGATAGAGGCAATGCCATAACTGTTCAATACTTTATTGATATTGTCAATTCTTCTTTCATATGATTCAAATAAAGCCATTTAATTGTCCTCCTGATTTGTTTTTACCTTTGTAATCATTCCTTGCGCGGATCAATAATCTTCGCCGCGTCAGCAACGCGTCCGTACTGTCCCTTGGCCTTCTCCCAGGCGTCGTTCGGCGTGTCACCGTTCTTGATGAAGTCCGTCATCTTGCCAAGGTTCACAAACTGGTAGCCGATGATTTCGTCGTGGTCGTCCAACGCGATGCCGGTCACATAGCCTTCCGCCATCTCCAGGTAACGCGGTCCCTTCGCCAGGGTTCCGTACATCGTGCCGACCTGGGAACGGAGCCCCTTGCCAAGATCCTCGAGACCCGCGCCAACGGCAAGTCCGTCCTCGGAGAACGCGCTCTGTGTTCTTCCGTATACAATCTGAAGGAACAGTTCTCTCATGGCGGTGTTAATCGCGTCACAAACGAGGTCCGTGTTAAGCGCTTCCAGGATGGTCTTCCCGGGAAGAATCTCGGAGGCCATCGCCGCGGAATGCGTCATGCCGGAACATCCGAGCGTCTCGACCAAAGCTTCCTGGATGATGCCGTCCTTCACGTTCAGAGTCAGCTTGCAGGCACCCTGCTGCGGCGCGCACCAACCGACACCGTGCGTGAAACCGGAAATGTCCTTCACTTCTTTTGCCTGTACCCATTTTGCCTCTTCCGGGATTGGAGCCGGTCCGTGATTCGCGCCTTGGGCCACCGGACACATCATTTGTACTTCATGTGAATAAATCATGTTAAAACTCCTTTCAAATATGTATGATTTTTCTCGTGCATGTCTGCTTGTTAAAAGAACATCACACTTGTAGCTATTTTCTCACATTTTTGCGCGTACGTCAATTGCCACTTTATATAAACTTTTAAAACTTTTATACTTACTTTTGAAACAAGTCCGCATGTGTCCCAGTATCAACAAGTGAATCTAGCGTCGGTGTACAGAAGGCAACACGGTCGATGAAGGGCATATTTCCCCCCTTTCGTCGTTACTTTCACTCCGCGTACGTCCTTGTACGCGTCGCTCAAGTGCCTTGAAAGGGGGGAAATATGCCTCTTCACGACTCTGCGACCTCACCCATAGGGATTTCAAGGGTTTTCAAGAAAGATGAATGAGGCGTACAAGGACGTACGCCGATTGAAGATGACGCTGAAAACCCTTGAAATCACATGGGCTGAGGCGTGTTGCCCTCCGTACACCGACGCTAACAAAGAGATATCAAGCCCGCGCTTCTTAGCAATTTTCAAGGATTTTTTGAATTTCTCCGAAAGAACCAACTCGTATCTCATATATCCAAATCCTCCAACGCCTCTGAAAAACTGCCATACTTCTTCGTATTTGAATCATGGCTAATCCGTTTTGCCTCTTCCATGGCTTCTATCACTTCGGGCTTAAATTTCGGATACTTCACTTCGAAAGGTATTCCGTCATGTAAAATAACCTGCTTTAAAAACATGTTAATCGCCTCGGACAAACTCAAGCCCAAGCCTTCCAAAAATTCCACCGCTTGTTTTTTCGTCATCTCGTCTATTCTTACTTACGTCGATACTGTTGCCATAATAAGCACCTCCTTTTTTTCAAAATAGCACAAGTCGTTTACGTTATCAACATCTTTGCGATTTTCAATTTCAATATTGGGCGCACCGTCTTACAATTCACGGGGCTGTGCGCTTCTACGCTCCCGCTCCGGTCCATGCCAAACGGCCACCGTCCGATAAAGTAATGGTGTCAATAGGGCATCACCCCTTTCTCCACCTTGCCACGTAATACCCAATCCCAATCGCGTCGGCCAAAAACCACCCAATCGGCACCGACCACCAGATTCCGACCACGCCGATGGCGGGAACTGACGAAAGGACATAGGCAAGTACCACCCGCGTCCCCAGCGAGGCCACGGTCAGGACGACGGACATTCCCGGCCTTCCCACCGCCCGGTAAAACCCATAAAGCAAGAACAGACAGCCGATTCCAAAGTAAAACGCCCCCTCTATCCGTAAGTAACGCACGCCCTCGGCGAGGATGGACGTCTCCTCCCCGCCCACGAAAATTTGCATCAGCGGCCGGGCGAAGACACACACGAGGCTTGAAACAGCGACACAGAAAACAAGCGATGTCGCAACGGCCCCTTTCAGTCCCGCGCGGATACGTTCCTCTTTCTTCGCCCCATAATTCTGGGCGATAAAGGTGGAAAACGCGTTGCCAAAGTCCTGCACCGGCATATAGGCAAACGCGTCGATTTTTACCGCCGCCGCGAACGCCGCCATGACCGTGGCCCCGAAGCTGTTGACCACGCCCTGCACCATCAGGATTCCCAGGTTCATGATAGACTGCTGGACGCACGTCAGCACGGAAAAACCGGCGATTTCTTTCACGCAGGCCAGGTGAATGCGAATCCCCCGCAATTCGCCCTTTCCAAACCGCAGACACGGCACGCGCAGGAACGAATATAACGTGATGCCGATTCCGGAAACGTACTGCGCGATCACGGTCGCCTCCGCCGCGCCGGCCACGCCCCGTTTCAATCCGACCACGAAACACAAATCCAGCGCGATGTTTAATATGGTGGAGACCGCCAGGAACACAAGCGGGATGACGGAATTGCCCACCGCTCTCAGTAACGAGGCAAAGTAATTATAGAAAAACGTGGCCAGAATCCCGCAAAAAATGACCGCGAGATAATCACGCATGCTTGCCCACACTTCCCCCGGCACTTGTAAAAACAACTTTATTTGATCTAAAAGCACGAACACGAGGACATTCAAAACGACCGCCAGCCCAAAAATGAGCAGGAAAGAAACACAGACACCCTCCTTCAGACCCTTTTCATCCCGCTCCCCGAAACGGATGGAGAACAATGTCCCGCTTCCCATGCACAAGCCAAGCAGAATCGAAGTCAGAAACGTCATCAACGTAAAGGAAGACCCCACCGCCGCCAGAGCGTTGGGGCCTAAAAACCTTCCCACAATCAAAGTGTCCGCAATGTTGTAACATTGCTGCAGCAAATTTCCCAGTATCATCGGGACGGCAAAAAGCAGCATGGACTTCATGACCGGCCCCTTCGTCATATCCGTGTTCATCATAATACTCCCAACATTTTTAATACCGTACGCTATCCGGTACGCATATGATAATATACCAACATGCCTGAGTCAATGCTCTACAGAACAACTCAAAAAAGAAACGGTATATTTCCCCCATATGGCTTGTTGCTGTCAAACATCGGTTCGCCGGATGACGGCACGCTGCCGTCCTCAATTTTAAACACACAGCCGGTATTTGTACCGGACTTATATGCATTGCCGTCCTGGTCATACATTCCTTCATATCCCTGCACGTCAAGGATATGGTTTAGCGCGTCATGTGAGCTTTCTCCCACCGCAAAATACGTGTCCCCCGCGCTGAGGATGTATCCCTTTGCCCCTTCCTGGTCGTAACTTGCCAGGAGATAACGGTCAACCGGCACGCTCACCGTCTCCGACTCTCCCGGAGCGATAACAGCCGTTTTCTCATATCCGACGAACTGAATCGCGCTTTTTTCCACCTCGTTCTTCTTTTCATACTCCCCGTACGGTGTCTGTGCATAAACGAGCACGGAACATTTTCCTTCCTTGTCACCCTGGTTTTCCACTTTCACCTCCACCAGGTATTAATCCGTTTCCTCCTCAAACGTAACCTTCTCTATCGACTGGGCGAACGTCGTGTAGGACATTCCGAAGCCGAACGGGAAGCACATTTCCTCGGCATAATTCCACCCACCGTTTGACCGGAACGTCCCCACCTCGGAATCGGCGTTTCCCTCTCCCATGACACAGTCGGCATAGCGCGTCTCATAATACTTATAACCAATGTAAATGTTTTCCTGCTCCACCGTCACGTACTTCCTCTTCTCGTCCTTGATGATGCCGTCGTCATACATGGTGTCCACGTTCGACCACGTCGGGGCGTTTCCCGCGCTATTCGCCATCGCCGGGGCGGAAAGGGATGAGGCCGCGAATGTGTCCGACAGCCTGCCCGACGGGTTCACCGTACCGTCCAGGATTTTTGCCACTCCCATGTAACCCGTGTTTCCCGGCGCGCCAATCCATAGGCATGCGAAAAATCCGACCGCGTCCTGAAACACGGAAACATGGAACTCTTCACCCTTTTCCCCGGAATATCTTCTTATATAATCCTTTAACCTCCCCGCCGCCGCGGCATCGTCTTCCACGATAGACACCCTGATCATAAGCCCCGACCTTCCAGCATCTCCACCGCCAGCTTCAACGCCTCCGCCACCGTGCTCTCCCGGTTTTCACGGCGCGTCCCGCTAAATCGACACTCCTTCACTCGCGTTTCCCCGTCCACGAAGCATCCGACATAGACCAGTCCCACCGGCTTTTCCTCGCTTCCGCCGCCGGGTCCGGCGATGCCGGTCGCGCTCAACGCCACGTCCGCGCCTGCCGCGCGCGCCGCGCCTTCGGCCATCTCCCTGGCCGTCTGCCCGCTCACCGCCCCGAACTTTTCAAGCGTCCGCGCATCCACGCCGACTAACCTCTGCTTGGCCTCGTTCGAGTATGTCACGTAACCCTCGTTCAACACGTCCGACGCACCCGCCACGTTCACGATGGTTCCGGCAATCAGGCCGCCCGTGCACGACTCCGCCGTCGTAACGGTCATGCCGCGCGCCGCCAAAAGCGCGACAAGACGTTCTTCCGCCGTATCCGTCCGCGCGTCTTTTCCACGGCCACCCGGCCCATCCATAACCGCGTTTTCCGTCCGCGCGTCCATGCCCACGACCGGATTTTTTACCGCCGCCTCCTGCGCGTCCGCGCGCCCGCACGCCCTTTCCCCACTCATCTCACATGCCTCCCTGGGTCAGCACCTGCTTGTTTTTCATGACATAATCCGCCAGCGAAATAATGGTCAGCGCGAGCGACACCCAGATTAAAATATTTTCCACCCAGACGAACACGCCGCCAAAATCCAAAATCAATACAATCGTCATCGCCATCTGGAACACGGTCTTGAATTTCCCCCAGTAACTGGCCGCGATCACGATGCCGCTGTCGGAAGCCACCAGCCGGAAACCGCTGATAATGAACTCCCGCGCGATAATGATAATGACAATCCATGCCGACAGTTTCCCCATCTCAATCAGACAAATCATGGCCGAGCACACCAAGAGCTTGTCCGCCAGCGGATCCATGAACTTGCCAAAATTGGTCACCAGATTATTCTTGCGGGCAATCTGCCCGTCCAAAAAATCCGTGAAGCTCGCCACACAAAACAGCACGAGGGCAATCCATTTGTTGGCCGCCCCGCCCACGTCCGTCAACATGAAAAACACGAAGAACGGCACCATCACCACCCGCAACACGGTCAATTTATTCGGTAAATTCATCACTTAATCCTCCTATCAGGTCATACTCCTGCGCACCCGTCACGGTCACGTTCGCGAAATCCCCCGTCGTGAGCACTTCTTCCGTCTCCACGAAAATCAGCCCGTCCACGCCCGGCGCGTCCCGGTACGTCCGCCCGACATACGCCGGCTCGTCCGGAAGCTTCCCCTCAATCATCACGGGCAGTTTCCGCCCGACCATCGCCTCCGCCTGCTCGAACGCGATGTCCTGCTGCAGCTCCATCAGTTCCGCCTGGCGTTCCTCCTTCACTTCCTCGTCGATTTGCCCCGGCAGCTCCGCCGCCGGCGTGTCCTCCTCCGGTGAGTAGGTGAACACCCCCAGCCGGTCGAACTCCATCTCGTCCACGAAATCCATGAGTTCCTCGTGCTGCTCATCGGTCTCCCCCGGAAAACCGGTAATCAGCGTCGTACGCAGGCAAATGTCGGGAATTTCCCGCCTCAGCCTGGTAATGACATCAACCAGCTCCCGCTTCGTCGTCCGCCGCCCCATCCTCTTTAAAATCTCATCCGAGGCGTGCTGTATCGGCAAGTCCAGGTAATGGCAGACCTTCGGCTCCTCCTTCATCACCGCGATAAGCTCGTCCGTGATTTCCTCCGGATAGCAATAAAGAAGGCGGATCCACCGCAAGCCACTGATTTTACACAGCCTCCGCAAAAGCTCGGGAAGCCGCTTCCCTCCATATATGTCAATCCCGTAAAGCGTCGTCTCCTGGGCGACCAGAATCAGTTCCTTCACGCCCTGCGCCGCCAACTCTTCCGCCTCCGCAAGCAGCTCCTCCATCGGCACGCTGCGGTACGGCCCGCGTATTTTGGGGATGATGCAATACGTGCAGTGCCGGTCGCACCCTTCCGCGATTTTCAAATACGCGTAATGCCCGCCGGTCGTCACCTGCCGTTTCGCCCCCACCCGGGGCAGTGCCTTCAAATCCTCCATCCAAAGCTGCCGCTTTCCTTCCAACGCCGCCTCGATTGCCTCCACGATTTTGTCATGGGCGGTCGTGCCAAGTACCACGTCAACCTCGGGAATCTCCTTTTGGATTTCCTCCCGATAACGCTCGGCCAGACAGCCCGTCACAATCAGCGCCTTCGCCCGCCCGTTCTTTTTGTACTCCGCCATCTCCAGGATGTTGTCCACGCTCTCCTGCTTGGCGTCATGGATAAAACAACACGTGTTGATGACAATGACATCCGCCTGTTCCTCGTCGTCCGTCACCTCGTATCCCTTGGATACCAGCAGGCCCAGCATCTTCTCGCTGTCCACGAGGTTCTTGTCACACCCCAATGAAATAAACAATATATTCATAACCTTCTCCCAAAAAGGCAGATACCGCCAACGGCACCTGCCCCATACCTGAAACGGCGCCACGTCCTATGGCCGCCCCATCTGCAAACACGCCAGAAACGATTCCAAGTCCCACGCGGCCGCCACGCCTGCCAGCGCGAATCCAAATGGCCTTGCCGTCCTCTTTCCGGCCAGTCTACGCCTCTTGTGCTTCTTCCAGTTCGTCAAATTCATCAAACTCCACTTCTTCCGTCGTCTCCTCCTCCGAAAGCTCCTCCGACGCGTTCTCGGCCAAAATCTGGAACTTTCCCCCGTTCAGCTCGCTGATGGCCGTTGACAACGGCTTCGCGTTGGCCTTGGCGTTGACCAGCGGCATCTGCCCGTCAATCAGCTGCCTCGCCCGCTTGGACGTCGCCAGCACGATAGAATAACGGCTGTTGACCACCTTGGTCTCTCCCTCCTCCACGTCCTTGTTCACCACGCTCATCAAATCCGTATACGATGGATGTAACATAATACTCATTCTCCTTTCAAAATTCCTTGGTCATGTCCGCCACCCGTTCCGGCAACAGACTATTTTCAACTTTTCCGTCCTCCTCGTCATCCTGGCACCGGGCAATTCCTTATAATTCTTCCAACTCCCTCTTGATGTCAGAAATAAATGCCGCGCAACGTGCGCAACGCCGGTGCTCCCCGCAAATAATCGCGTGCACCTGTTCCACGCAAGCGTCAAGATTATCATTGACCACCAGATAATCATACCGGCTCATCCCTTCGGCCTCCTCGGCCGCCCTCTGAAGCCTCGACTCAATCACGTCCCGGGTTTCCGTCCCCCGGCCGACCAGCCGTCGTTCCAGCTCCGCCGCGCTCGGCGGCGTGACGAACAGAAGCAACGTGTCGGGGAACTTCTCCTTTACCTTCAAAGCCCCCTGAATCTCAATCTCCAGAATCACGTCCTTGCCGGCCGCGAGCTGCCTCTCCACGTAATCGCGCGGCGTGCCATAATAATGCTCCACGTACCTGGCGTACTCGATTAACTCGTCATTCGCGATTTTGTCTTCAAATTCCTCGGTACTGATGAAGAAGTACTCCCTTCCGTCCTCCTCGCCCGGCCTCGGCTTCCTCGTCGTCGCCGAAATGGACAAGGCATAACGTTCCTCGTATTTCGCGAGCAGCGCCTTCATCAGCGTACCCTTGCCAGCCCCGGAAAAACCGGACACCACGATAAGAATCCCTCTTGTATCCATGCGCACCTCACTTACTATCCGAGTCCTTTTCACGGGTAACCGACCCACAAGCCGCGAAATCGTACGCCTTTGGCGTACGTCGCCCTCTACAAGGGTTCTTATTTCTCGCTTGGGGGCGGTTACCCCTTTCGGGGTATTAGGAATAAGAGACTTGGCATTTTGCAAGCAAGCTTGCAATGCCAACTTTCTTGTTCCCTATACCCGTGAAAAGTAACTTTATTCTATGTTTTGTATCTGTTCCCGTATCTTCTCAATCTCCGTCTTCAGCCCGATGGCGTGGCCTGACACCTCCAGGTCGTTGGCCTTGGACAATATCGTGTTCGCCTCCCGGTTCATCTCCTGCGCGATAAAGTCCAGCTTGCGCCCGACGCCTTCTTTTTCATCCAGCGTGTCCCGCATGTGGCCGATGTGACTTTTCAGGCGGACGATTTCCTCGTCCGTACAAATCTTGTCGGCATACAGCACGATTTCCGCCGCCATACGGCCCTCCTCGATTTGGGAATCCTCCACAAGCTCCTTTACCTTCTCCATAAGCCTCGCGCGGTACTCCGTCAAAATGTCCGGGGAGCGTGTCTCAATCTTCGCGACCAGTTCTTCCATCAGGGAAAGCTTTTCCAAAATGTCCTTCTTCAGGTTTTCCCCTTCCGCCGCCCGCGTCTCGGAAAAACGCTCAAACGCGCCCTCCAGCGCATTTTTCAGACCGTTCCAAAGTTCTTCCTCATCCTCGCCCTGCTCTTCCATGGTCAGGACCTCCGGACACCTGGCCAGGGTGGAAACCCTGATGTCGTACTCAATCTCGAACTCCTGCTTCATCTGCCCGAAGCACTTCATGTACTCCCTCGCCAGGACTTCATTATACTTCAGGGACAGCTGGTTTTGCGACAAATCCTCGTAACTGATGAAAATGTCCACCTTCCCGCGGCTTGCATACTGCTTCAACAACGTCCGCACCGCCGTCTCGTAAAAATTGAACTTCTTCGGCATGCGGACGCTCACGTCCAGGTAACGGTGGTTGACCCCTTTCACCTCCACCGTGAACTTCCTGTCACCGCTTGAAAACTCATACCTGCCAAAACCCGTCATGCTTTTCATCATGCCATATCATCCTTCGACTTCCTTGTTATAATGCCATTTGTAAATCCACGGTTCGTGCTATCCACGATACCACCTTAACCCGCGACCCTCGCGGTTCGCCAGTCCATTATACTACTAAATCTTACCATCGGTCAACCTATTTTCGCAATCAGGCAAATTTCATTGTTCCTTCCTTGTTCCATTCACGGTTGAAATGTTGTATAATGGTTACTGTCCAGCCCCGTGCCGGGCTGAATTGTAATGTATAATGGGGACACACGACAAACCGGTTTTGCTTGTCATATGTACGGCGCAGGTTTCTTGTACGATTACATACATGTTTGAAAAGGAGTTCGATACAAATGGATTTAAGAGAAAAAAAGACGATACGTGACATTCAAGACGCTTTTTTACAACTGCGTGCCCGCAAGCCGTTGGAACGCATCACGGTCAGGGAACTGGTGGAACTTGCGGAAATCGGCAAGTCCACGTTTTACCTGCACTACAAAGATATCTACGACTTGTGTGACCAGATGCAAAAAGAAGTGATACAAAACATTTTCGCCGACATTCCGCGATATGACGTGTTTTTCACCGATACCACGTTATTTTCCCGTGAAATGTTCCAGTCCTTCATCAATCACAGCGCGGTTACGGACATCTTGTTTTCCGGCCGACAATATTATGTCCTTGCGCACTATATAGAACAAGGTATGCGGGAATACTTTTTCCGGGACTATCCCGAATTGGAGGGGAACATGGAATTTAACATATGGCTCTCCCTCGTCGTCCACGGGGGTTTTTCCGCTTACGTGGAGAACCATGAAGCATTCGGGGACGAGGACACGATTCAACTCATCTCTTCAAAGATATCAAAAATCCCCCTTCCCCATTTGTAATGGCGGGAGCATTTCCTCCCACCATCTCGTCCATATTTTTTCCGCGTTCACGATACTTCCCCGTTCCACCATGAGAAGTTTTCAATCTGGCTCCCTGCTCAATTTCCCCTGGCCGTATTTGCCAAATCCACATATTTCTGGAGCAGGGAAACCGCCGTGTCCGTGTCGATTCCTTCAAAGCCTTTTACGTAATCCTCCCAGCTCAGCGTTCCCTTGATAACATCCGGCACGTTCTGAGACTGATAATCCGTGCATAACGTGCCAATCTTATTATACTGTTCCGATTCCTCCACGTTAAGCAGGCTGCTGTAATCCAACACGTTCCCCGTGTTCAAATATCTTGTCCACTGTTCAAAGGCCTTGGCCACCACCATCGGATTTCCCCGGTCGAACGTACAATACTCCCCATTACTTGTCAGCTTAAGCCCGGTATCCATCGTCTGCCCCAGCAACGCCTCCATAATCGTGTCGGAAGACGAGAACGTTGTTTTCACCACGGGCTTTCCGTTTTCATCCACGGATTCCGTATAAGCGGTATCAAACTCATAATCCGCAAAAATATCAGGATCAAGCTTCACGGACTTATATTGTTCGCTGTTCAGGCCAAACCGGATAAGCTTCGCCCCTTCCAGCGTGTAGGTCCAGTCAAAATATGTAAACAACGCTTCCAAATCTTTCCCTTCCGCCTTTTCCGTGATGCCGACCGGGGCGCCCTTCCTGCTGTTCTGGTACAACGCGTCCGGTTCTTTGTACATCTGCTCTTCGTCCCCGTACATGTCATTAATCGGAAGCGGCGCGCCCATCACGTACGCGTCTTTCTGATCCTCCTCGTTCTGGCAGGACATGCGCAGCGACGTTCCCAAATTACTCACGAGGCCGCACCACATGCCGACCTTCCCCTGGTTGACATTGGCCGAATCAATCTGGAAAAACATGTCGCTGGCGTGTGTGTTGAAATTCTGGTCAAGCCATCCCTTCTCATACCAGACTTGCATGCATTCCAAATAGGTCTTGAAATTCTCGGAAACACCGTCATAAGAGACTTCGCCATCTTTCACATAGAAAGAACCCGTGCCACCACCAAAGGAAGATGTGACGTCTCCCAACGAGCTGTATCCATAATACTGGATGGAAAATCCATAGGCGCCGCTGTCATCCGCCCATCCCCGTTCGGCAATCGCCTTGTCAAACGCCGCAAACATCCATTCCCAGTCACTGATAGTAAGCGGGTCGGACGTGCCGCTCGGGAAAATCACGTTGTCCTCATAATCCTCTGACGGGTCATCGCCCTCGCTTGACGTAAAAGCGGTCACCTCGTTCTTCTTCCATCCTTCCAGGTTGTCCTCCTTTACCGCCTTTTCAAGCGGGGTCACGGCCGGATGTCCGTTCTCCTTCACGTAATCGCTCTCCCAGTCCCAGACATATTCGGTCGGCTCTGCATATTTCACAATCCAGTCCCGGCGGTAGCACGTTCCCTCCCACGGGTCTTCCACGCCGTCCACGAACGGGTAAATCGCATAATAATGCGCGTTTCCCTCGTCATCCGCCACCTGAACCAGAGGCTTCAGCTCCGGGTTGGCATCAAGAAACGCCATGTAATTCGGCATGTATTTTTCCACGTATTCTGTAATATCCATCAGGACGCCGTTTTCAAACATGGCCTGCGGGCTTTCCGAAGAATATACAAGCGTTATGATTTCCGGATATTCTCCCGTCCCAATCATCGTATTAAAGTTATCCACCTCCGAGCCGGCAATCGGGGCCAAAAATGAAAACTTCAGCTTTCTCCCGTTCTCTTCCGTCCCAAGACCGCCGTTTTCAACGTCCCAATACTGCTGGTTCAAAAACTGCGCGACCGAATTGTCCTCGAACTTTTCATAAAATTCCCCGCTGCCACTGCCAATCCACCATGTGAAATCGGCATTCTTTCCGGCGTCGCCGGAGCCGCCGACATCCTTACCATCCCCGGAATCCCCCTTGCCGCATCCCGCGACCAGGGTAAGCGCCATCGCGGCCACGAGTCCCACGGATAACATCCGCTTTACCACTTTGTTTTTCATAAAACTGCCTCCTTTTTATATACGGAAAAACGCGCCTCCCCATGCTTGTACACGGCCGACGCGTCCCGCATTTGATAACAAAAATTTTAGCAGATTTCATTTTAAAAGCGTAGAATCTATTTTGTCGAATCTTCCATTAATGGACACATTGGCAAAATCGGCCATAAATCAATGTCGTAATACGTTACGAGGCAACTCCCGAACGGTTATGCATCCAATCCGCCTTGAAGAAATATATCGTGAAGATAATCCCGCTTAAGCTCCACGTCAGCGGGTACGCCCAGAATATCACGCCGATTTTCGGAATAAAACGCACGATTAGCGTGATGTAACTGACACGGACGATACACCAGCACACCAGCATGACCACCATCGGCACGCCCGAGTGCCCCGCCCCGCGGAAAATCGCCGCCAGGCAGTGCGAGTAAGCCAAAAGGAAATAGAACAACGTGACCGTATGCGCCTGTGTCACGCCGAACGCCACCACTTCCGGGTCGCTGTTAAACCCGGCAATCAGATATGGCGACAGCACGTAAATGGCAATCCCCACCAGTTCGGCGATACATACGGAACACAAGATGCCAAACCGCGTCCCTTTTTTCACCCGCTCATACTCCCTTGCCCCCAGGTTCTGGCTGATGAACGTCGTCAGCGCCATCACGAAGCAGTTAATCGGGAGGAATCCAAATCCCTCGATTTTCGAATAGGACCCGCACCCGGCCACCGCCATCTTGCCAAACGCGTTGATGTTGGACTGCACCACGACATTGGCCAGGGCGATGATGGAATTCTGGAACCCGGTCGGAAGGCCGTTTCGAACCACTTCCCTAAGCATCGGCAAGTCAAAACGAATGCGCCGGATGTTGATACAATACTCCTCCTTGACCCGGGTCAGCCTGAAAAGGCACAGCGTCACGCTCAAAAACTGGGATATCACCGTGGCCAGCGCCGCGCTGCCGACACCCATATGGAGCACCGCCACGAACAACAAGTCCAAAACGATGTTGACCATGGAAGAAAATACCAGGTAATAGAGCGGATGCCTGCTATCGCCCACGGACTGCATGATGCCCACGCAGATATTGTAAAGCACGAACGCCAGCGAGCCGCAAAAATAAACGCGGAAATAAAGGATGGAGGACGGCAGCACCTCCGCCGGCGTTCCCATCAGCCGCAAAATAAACGGGGTGAACAAGATGCCAAGCAACATCAAGGCCACGCCCGCCACAATGCCGAACGCCACCGTCGTATGTATCGCCCGCTCCATCCTCACGCTGTCCTTCGCCCCGAAATAACGGGCGATGACGACCCCCGCCCCGGCGGAAACCCCGGCAAAAAAGCCCACCATCAAAAAAATCAGGCTGCCGGACGAGCTGACCGCCGCCAACGCGTTGCTGCCGATAAAATTTCCCACAATCAGCGAGTCCGCCGTGTTATAAAGCTGCTGAAACAGGTTTCCCAAAAAAAGCGGGAACGCGAACGCCAGAATCTGCCGCCCGATTGGCCCGCTCGTCATGCGGTTGGCCGCCGTCCTTACGTGGCTTTTCTTTTCCTCCATGTGGCTCTTCTTTTCCTCTACATTTCCACCGCTTGCCGGCCTTTTCACATCGTCTTCCTTATCATGATTCGTCAATTTTGTCTGCATCATAATCCTTTTCACTCCTTCCACCCTTATAAACAAATGATACCTATAAATTACCGCATACTTTGTGCCCATACAATTATGGCCACAGAAAAACCGCCCCGGACACGCGCATTCCGAAGCAGCTTCCCCAATATAATATTTCGCAGATAACAGATTTATATTACAGAATTCCCCCCACTCGTTTATTGATTCCATGATACCATCTTTTCAATCCAAATTCAAGGCACTTTATATAATCCGATTTTTCTCATTTCCACAAAAAGTTACAATTCACGGCTTAACCGCCGTGAAGAGTAACAATTGTAACTCCCCCCTCCCGAACAATTTTATTTTCCTTATTCCATTTATATTGGAAATGTTATATAATAGCAACCATACACCATACGTTTACGATTTAGAAAGGCATCAATTTAATTCATTCTATGAAACATCAACGACATGGGAGGTATCTTATGGGAATTTATCTAAATCCGGACAATGAAGGGTTCTGGGAATCCGTCCATTCCGAAATCTACGTGGACAAGACCGGCTTGATTACTTATACGAACAAGTATTTAAGTACCAGACAAAAGTACATGTGCGTGAGTCGGCCACGCCGCTTCGGGAAGTCCATGGCACTTGAGATGCTTGCCGCCTATTATAGCCGTGGCTGCGATTCCAGGGAATTATTCTCGGGACTGGACATCGCGAAAGATGCCTCTTACGAAACGAATCTGAACCAATATGACGTGATTTACCTGAACATGCAACGGTTTTTAATTCGGGTGAAAAGTGAGGACATGACTGATTATCTGGAACAACTGGTCATTGATGAGCTTCGTGAAACATACGGGGAATATTTTCCAGAAACGGAAACCATCCTCGCCGCTGCGTTGGAGCGGATTTATGCCAGGACGAAAAAGAAATTCATTTTCCTGGTTGACGAGTGGGACTGCGTGATGCGCGAACGCCAGGAATCCGAGGAATTGCAAAAGCAATACCTCGA
This sequence comes from Lachnospiraceae bacterium, assembly GCA_910574865.1. GTDB lineage: Bacteria > Bacillota > Clostridia > Lachnospirales > Lachnospiraceae > Schaedlerella. The sequence continues at coordinate 185,859 of CAJTDN010000003.1, forward strand.
CTTTTTACGTAATCTCCTGAAAGACCAGCCTTACGTCGCCCTGGCCTATATGACAGGCATCCTGCCCGTGAAAAAATACGGGCAGCACTCCGCGTTGAACATGTTCTGGGAGTATTCCATGACGGACCAAGGCTTTCTTAAGGAATTTACCGGTTTTACAGAAAACGAGGTAAAACAGTTATGCAAACAGTTTGATATGGATTTTGCAGAAGCAGGCAATTGGTATGATGGATACCAGTTAGAAAATTTTCATCACATTTATAATCCCAAATCTGTCGTGGAGGCAATGCAACGCCGCAAATTTTCCAACTACTGGACCACGACCGAGGTTTACGACGCGCTGAAGGTCTATATGGACATGGACTTTGACGGGCTTCGCTCAGACATCGTGCGCATGCTTGGCGGTGGGCGCGTCAAGGTCAACACGTACACGTTCCAAAACGACATGCGCAATTTCCAAGTCAAGGACGACGTGCTGACCTTGTTAATTCACCTGGGCTACCTCGCCTTTGACTCCACGAAGGAAGAAGTCTTCATTCCGAACAAGGAAATCACCCGGGAATTTGAAAACGCCATGAGCGTCGGCGGCTGGGCGGAAATCATGCGTGTTTTGAAAGCCTCCGAGCGGCTTCTTGACGACACGCTCCTCTGTGATGAAACGCACGTCGCCGAGGGGCTTGACCTGGCGCACACGGAAGTGGCTTCGATACTGACTTACAATGACGAGAATTCCCTTGCCTGCGCCATCTCCATCGCCTATTACAGCGCGAGGAAGGATTACAAGATGATTCGCGAACTTCCCACCGGGCGCGGTTTCGCGGACATCGTCTTCCTGCCGCTGCCCCACCGTAACAAGCCCGCACTTGTGGTCGAACTGAAATATGACAAATCCGCGCACACGGCCATCCAGCAAATCAAAGACAGAAAGTACACGCAGGCGCTCGAAGGCTACATGGGTGAAATCCTGCTAATCGGGGTAAATTACGACAAAGATGACAAAGACAAGCCGCATAGCTGCGTGATTGAAAAAATGACATACATGGCGCAGTAGCAAAGGTGGATTTTCCAAAGGGAAAGAAAATGGCTACCGTTAAGCGACATGGGCGTTTTGTTTAAAAAATCTGAGTGAAACGAAAAACATGGGAGGTACCTTATGGGAATTTATCTAAATCCGGACAACGAAGGGTTCTGGGAATCCGTCCGTTCCGAAATCTACGTGGACAAAACCGGTTTAATCGCATACACGAACAAATGCCTAAACACGGAGCAGAAATACCTCTGCGTCAGCAGGCCGCGCCGCTTCGGGAAATCCATGGCGTTAAAGATGCTCGCCGCCTATTACAGTCGCGGCTGCGATTCCGGGGAACTCTTTTTTGGCCTGAAAATCACGCGTGAAGATTCTTATGAGGCAAATTTGAACCGGTACGACGTGATTTATCTGAACATGCAGCAATTTTTAATCGAAACGAGGGGGCAGGCAGACCTCACAGAATATTTAGAGCAGACGGTGATTGACGAAATCCGCGAAGTATACGGGGATTTGCTCCTCGGCCGGGAAGTCATGCTCGCCGCCGTGCTAAGGCGGATTTACACCCGGACGAAAAAGAAATTCATTTTCCTGGTTGACGAGTGGGACTGCGTGATGCGCGAACGCCAGGAATCCGAAGAATTGCAAAAACAATACCTCGACTTTTTACGTAATCTCCTGAAAGACCAGCCTTACGTCGCCCTGGCCTATATGACAGGCATCCTGCCCGTGAAAAAATACGGGCAGCACTCCGCGTTGAACATGTTCTGGGAGTATTCCATGACGGACCAAGGCTTTCTTAAGGAATTTACCGGTTTTACAGAAAACGAGGTAAAACAGTTATGCAAACAGTTTGATATGGATTTTGCAGAAGCAGGCAATTGGTATGATGGATACCAGTTAGAAAATTTTCATCACATTTATAATCCCAAATCTGTCGTGGAGGCAATGCAACGCCGCAAATTTTCCAACTACTGGACCACGACCGAGGTTTACGACGCGCTGAAGGTCTATATAGACATGGACTTTGACGGGCTCCGCTCGGATATCGTGCGCATGCTTGGCGGCGGGCGCGTCAAGGTCAACACGTACACGTTCCAAAACGACATGCGCAATTTCCAGGTCAAGGACGACGTGCTGACCCTGTTAATTCACCTGGGCTACCTCGCCTTTGACTCGGAAAGTGAGGAAACCTTCATCCCGAACAAGGAAATCACCCGGGAATTCGAGAACGCCATGAGCGTCGGCGGCTGGGCGGAAATCATGCGTGTTTTGAAAGCGTCCGAGCGGCTTCTTGACGACACGCTCCTCTGTGATGAAACGCACGTCGCCAAGGGGCTCGATTTGGCGCACACGGAAGTGGCTTCGATACTAACTTACAATGACGAGAATTCCCTTGCCTGCGCCATCTCCATCGCCTACTACAGCGCGAGAAAGGATTACAAGATGATTCGCGAACTTCCCACCGGGCGTGGTTTCGCGGACATCGTCTTCCTGCCGCTGCCCCACCGCAACAAGCCCGCCCTCGTGGTCGAACTGAAATATGACAAGTCCGCGCGCACGGCCATCCAACAAATCAAGGACAGAAAGTACACGCAGGCGCTCGAAGGCTACACGGGTGAAATCCTGCTGGTCGGGGTGAATTATGACAAGGATGACAAAGACAAGCCGCATAGCTGCGTGATTGAAAAAATAACGTACGCTTAATTATCGCAAACAACAAGACGGCGGGAGATGGCTCCCGCCGCGTTTTCATCTTCCTGCCGTTGATTGGCCAATTTATTCCTGAACAGTCCTTAGAATTATTTTACAATCACCCGCACCCTGTCCAGGTTCTTGCACTGGGTAAAGATGTCCGTCGCGTCGCCGTGGCGGTTGCTCTTTACCTTGATTACCGGAAAATAGGTGCCCGGCGCGTCAAACACATGCGTCGCCGCCACGTTTGCCACGCGTCCGTCCTCTTCCAGGGCAAGCTCAAGCGTCTTTGAAAAATCGTTTGTCTTTTCAAAATCCCATGCCGCCTCGGTCACGGTTCCCGCGCCGTTTGGCACTTCAATCCGCGCCGTAAAGCGTACTTCCTCGCCCGCATTTACCGTCACGCATTTCCCGCCATTGGCATACGAGTCCACGACCGGCTGCAGCCCGCCGCGCTCCGCCGCCGTTTTCGGCACCTCGATCTGCCCGTCCACGAACGTGTAATTCGTCGTCGGCAGCGGCTCGATTCCCTTCTCGCACCATGCCGCCACGTCCAACAGCGCCTGGTGCAGCATTCCCAAATAATCAATCTGGTGCTGCGGATCGTCCAGATATTCCGCGCGGTCATCATGGATACAATGGTCGTTATAGTAAAGGCGGAACGCGCCCGTCTCGTCGCCTCCCATTTTCTCCCGCACCGCGCTGCGGTACCAGTCGCCGTGCCATGCATAGGCACACTCGTCCAACAAGCTGCACACCGCGATGACCTTCCCATGGATGTCCCCGCAGGGCACGGAACCGCCGCCGCCCGGCTCCATCGCGTCCACCAGCTTCGCCATCCCCTCGTCGCCAAACACGCGCTGCACGCGGCCGCGCGGGCAGAACACGTTCGGCGTCGCCATCGGGTTGGCCAGCACGTACGGCACCGCGCCGTCCCAGACCCCTTCCGTCATCTCCATGCAGCTCATCGTCTTAAAGCTGCCGCCGCTGCCGCCGAAAATATAGCCGTACGGCCGGTGCTCGTACCCGTAGACGCGGCGCGCCACCTCCCGGCTGTACTCCGCCCCGTTGGCGCTCGACTTGTACAAGCGTTCGCCCTGGTTGAGAATGAAACCGCCCTGGTTCGTCACGACATAATATGCCCCGTGCGTCAGGCAGAAACTGATTTTGTCATCCTCCCCCGTCAAATGCTCGCTCTCATGCTCGTCCTCCGGCGCCGGGGAAACATACTGGAAAAAACGTCCCCCGTACTTTTCCTTCTCCGGGAAATAATAGCAAAAGCGCACCTCGTTCCCGTTCATTTCCGTCCCCTTAAACCCGCCGTGCACGAACAAATGCCGTACTGGCGTGTCCCTCCATTCCTCCACGTCGATATACGGATTTGCAAAATACTCATCGCCCTTTGGCGTGTAAATCGTCTTTTCTTCCATTGTGACACGTTCTCCCTTCAAATTTGTCAGAACTTCCTTTTCAACCGGGCTCTCTTTTCGCCCAAGCCTTCTTTTCTTTCTTGCTTTTTCCCAAACCTTTGCTTCTGTCAGGCTTCCTTTTCTTTCACGGCCGCCCTTCTCGCCTCATTGTCCGCCTTGATTTGCGGCATCAGCTTGTCCAGCTTGTACAACAGCAGGCTCGCGGCCACCACCAGCCACAAGACGGCCGGAATCACGCTGAACAAACATTTAATCATCATCACCGCGCTGTCCGGAATCAGGTTGATATCCCCGATATAACCGGATGCCGACAGCAACACGCCCAACACGCCCGCGCCGATTGCGCTGCCGACCTTCGTGGCGAATCCCGTCACGCAGCCAAGTGTCCCTTCCATCCTCTGCATCCCCTTCCATTCATTGAAATTCGCGCATTCAATAATCAGAAGATTAATCAGCATCGAAATCGGCACGCTCCCCAGCCCGTAACAGATTGCCGCGGTGCCCAGGATTACCGGGTTTTTGCCCGCGACAAAATTCAGCAGGTACCCGAACGCCGTGAGCGGGCAGCCCGCAAAAATCAATTTTGCCGTGGAAAACTTCTTAATCAGGGCCGGAAACACGATAACCGCCGGAATTGCCAGAATCTGCACCGCGCTAATCATGCCGAACAAATCCAGGTTTTCCGCCACATACGTAAAATAATACACGTTCACGCCCATGTTCGTGACAAAATTGCTGACAAATAAAATCAGTGCCACGATATATATGTACGGGTTCTTTGTCAGTACTTTTTTGACATCGCCAAAATTCACCTTCTCCTTGGTCCCGTCCTCGTTCTTCGCGTCCACGTCCACCGTTTCCTTGATGAAAATGAACCGCATCATGCCGATAAGCGCCAGCGGGATCGCAATCATCGCCATCAGAAGACTCCACCCGGACGCGGAAGTCGCGATTCTTCCCATGGCCATCGGGAAAAACACGTTGAAAGCCACCACGCCGAGCATGGAAATGATGCTTCCATAGGAATTAATCGCCACGAACTGCTCCTCGTAGCAAAACGCCCGCACCATGTACACCGTGTTGTTGGCATTTAAAAACGTATAAAACACGCTGTTTACCAACGCGTACATGCAGATAACCCAGGCACATTTCACCACGATACTAAATGACGGCGGGCAACTGAACATCAGCCACGTGCACAGCCACATTCCGAGAATGCACAGTTCATACGGTCTGCCCCGCCCCCACTTCGTGTCCGTCTTGTCCACGATATAGCCCGCGATAATGTCCGTCACCCCGTCCAGCAACTTGCTGACCACCAAAAGCCCCGCCACCAGTTTCGGATCCAGGTTCAACGTATCCGTACAATAGATGGACAAAAAGCCGACCGCCATCAGCGCGCACCCTTGTGACACCGCACGGCTCTGCCAGGCAAACATCCTGCCCACGCCGACCGCTTTGGGATTTTTCTGTCTTTGTTTCATTTGTATTCCCTCTCCTTCTTTAAATTATTTTCTTCATTCTATTCCTTTTTCCACAAAATATCTGTTATTTTATTTTTATTTATGATATTATATTTTTACTATTTAAACGAATTTAAAGATACCAAGAAAATAAATGAAACATGGAGTATCGACTTATGAAAACATCGAGCAAGACCAATGCGGTTCTGACCCATTACTGTGGGGCCGTCCGCATCCCGCTTTCCTTGTTTCGGGAAAAAGAACTGGTCAGCCGCCTGCCCGCCCTCGCGGATTTCAACCTCCCGCTCTTACTGATGGGCTGCCTGGATGATGAGTTGCCCCCGATTTGGTACTGTGACACCCCGGAGCACTTGTTTTTCGGCGGCGTGCTTCTGGAAGAAAGCGGGGAAACGCTTTTCCTCGGGCCGGTCATGCCGTTTGCCTGCTCCATCAGGCAGGCGGATTCCGTCCTCTCCCATATTGGCAGGGATGTAAAAGACCGTCAGACCTTATTAAACTATTTTTCCGGCATCCCCTTATGTTACGAGCCCACCCTGCTGGCGAACCTTCGTTTCCTGGATTTTCTCCTGAACGGGATGGAGCGACGCGTCTTGCGCCTTTCTTTCCAGTGGAAGGAACTGTTGCCCGCGCGGCAGCTTTCCCCTTTCTATCCGGAGGCTCCCAAGGAAGACTGGATTGAAAAAAACATTCTCTCTTGTGTAAAATACGGGCGGGTGGATTCTCTTCGCCAATTTTTGAACACGAACATCATGACGGCATCATTTAAGCTGGATATTCCCACGCCCGGCGACCCCATGCGCACATTGCGCAATTATATGTTCGGCGCCAACATGCTGATTTCCCATGCGGCGATGGACGGGGGACTGGATTACGGGCTCGGCATGCAGATGTCCAGCGAATATATCGAGCTTATACAAAGCACCGACACCGTGGCCGACTTGAGCGCCCTCTTTTCACGACTGTGCCTGGACTATGCGAGGCGCGTCGCCGAGTTAAGGAAACTTGCCGGCGGCTCCCCGCTCGTCCGGCAGATTAACCAGTACGTCTGGTCCCATTTATATGAAAAAATATCCCCCGCCTCCGCGGCCGGGGCCCTGGGCCGCAACTGCACCTACCTCTGCACCTGCTTCAAGAAGGAGACCGGCAAAACCATCGCCAATTATATCCAGGAATGCAAGGTGGACGAAGCAAAGAGGCTGCTCGAATTCGGCAGCCTCAGCATCATTGAAATCAGCGAATTATTATGTTTTACGAACCCCAGCTATTTCTGCAAAATCTTCAAGAAATGGAGCGGGGTCAGCCCGGCGCGGTTCCGAAAGGGATGACGTCCCCGTTTCCTCCGCGTTCATCAATCCCTTATAATCCAACACGTCGCATGATGCCGGCAAAATACCGCAAAACACATGGAAAACAAAAGTCTGGTAGTTACAATTCACGGGGCTGTGCGCCCCGCCGCACGGCCACCGTCCGATAAAGTGATGGTGTCGATAGGGCATCCGGCCAATTGCCGTAGGCAATTTAACCTCATCAGCCGCGAAGCGGCAATGAGGTTATGAGCAAGTAACGAAGTGGATTGCGAATACCTGCTTGACTTGGCTGGATGCCGTTACAATCACGGCAGGTTAGGCCGTGAATTGTAACGTCTGGTACGCACCGCCGCGGGCAGTAACACAATTCACTATTTCCAAAAGACATTTTATGTGGTATGATTGAAAACAAAAGAAACACCTATTGAAGCATTGGAAAAATCATGGAAAGCGAGGAATTGATATGGCATTACCGCAAGAGAAGCCCTATACGGTGGAAGACATTTACGCCCTGCCGGACGGCCGGCGGGCGGAATTAATAGACGGGCAAATATATGACATGACCCCTCCCGCGCGGTTACACCAGCATATTATCATGAATCTTTCGGCTACCATTTACAACTATATAAAACAAAAAAACGGGACCTGTCTCGTCTATCCGGCTCCGTTTGCCGTATTTTTAAACAATGACGACTACAATTACGTAGAGCCGGATATTTCCGTCATATGCGACAAAAGCAAATTGGATGAGCGTGGATGCAACGGGGCGCCGGACTGGATTATTGAAATCGTGTCCCCTTCGACACAGCGGATAGATTATGGTGTCAAACTTTTTAAATACCGCGGTGCCAACGTAAGGGAATACTGGATTGTAAACCCCTCGACCAGGACTGTCACCGTATATGACTTTGAAAGCGGATTCGGGACAAGGCAGTATGCCTTTGACGACCCCGTTCCCGTGCACATTTACGACGACCTGGTAATTCGCATGGCGGACTTGCTTTAATTGGAGCATTTTATGGCATCAGGGGCAAAATACGGCCCCAAACAGTTTCATTTTTATTTCATACCAGCAGGAGGACTTTTCACAATGGCATTTGACGGTATCGTCGTGGCCGGTTTGGCCGACGAATTAAAAAACACGTTACTGGGCGGGCGGATTGCCAAAATCGCCCAGCCGGAGACGGACGAATTATTATTTACCATAAAGACCCAAAACGGGCAAAAGCGGCTCTGCCTCTCGGCCAGCGCGTCGCTGCCGCTCGTCTACCTGACGGAAACGAACAAGCCCAGCCCGATGAGCGCGCCGGGCTTTTGCATGCTGCTTCGCAAGCACATCGCCAACGGGCGCATCGTGAACATTTCCCAGCCGGGCCTGGAACGCATTTTACATTTCACGATAGAGCATTTGAACGAAATGGGCGACCTCTGCCGCAAGGATCTGGTCGTGGAAATCATGGGCAAGCACAGCAACATCATTTTCTGCGCGGAAGACGGCACCATCATCGACAGCATCAAACACGTCTCCGCCCAGATGAGTTCCGTGCGCGAGGTACTGCCGGGGCGGACGTATTTCGTGCCGGACACGATGCAAAAACATGACCCTCTCACCGTCTCGGAAGCGGAATTTTGCGAAATTTTACGGCAAAAACCGATGCCGCTGGGAAAGGCCCTCTACACGAGCTTCACCGGCATCAGCCCGGTCGTGGCCGAGGAAATCTGCCATTTGGCCGGCGCGGATTCCGACATCCCCGCGGGGGATATCAAGCTTGCGGCCAATGTGGACTCCCATGCTCTTTCCAAAGATACCGCGCTTACCGACGGTATGGTCGCCCCAATGTCTACCGACGTGCCACTTGTCTCCAATTTTACGGCCGACACCTTGTCGCGCCTTTACCAGCAGTTCGTCCTTTATCTGGGCGCGGTCAGGGAGGCGCGTTTCGCCCCCGCGATTTATTACGGCGGCAAGGAACCGAAGGACTTTTCCGCCCTGCCGCTGTCCCATTTTGCCAATTACACGCGCAAGGACCACGATTCCATTTCCGAAGTAATCGAGACGTATTATGCCTCAAAAAACGCGGTCACCCGCATCCGCCAGAAATCCACGGACTTGCGCCATATCGTGCAGACCGCCTTAGAGCGCAACCGGAAAAAGTTCGACCTGCAGTCCAAACAGCTTGCCGACACCGAAGGACGGGAAAAATACCGGGTCTACGGCGAACTTTTAAATACGTATGGCTACCAGCTCGAACCGGGCGCGAAATCGCTGGAGGCACTCAATTATTACACGGATGAAATGATTAAGATTCCCCTTGACACGGCCAAGACGGCGCAGGAAAACGCCCAGCGCTATTTCGAGAAGTACAACAAGCAAAAGCGCACGGCCGAGGCCCTCTCCCGCCTGACGGAAGAAACAAAAAACGAAATCAATTACCTTGAATCCGTGCGCACGGCACTCGATATCGCCCTGACAGAGGACGACCTCGCCGAAATCAAAGAAGAACTGGTGGAATCGGGCTATATGCGGCGGAAATACAGCAAGAAAAAAGTGAAAATCAAGAACCAGCCACTGCATTTCGTTTCCAGCGACGGATTCCATATGTATGTGGGAAAAAATAATTTGCAGAACGACGAGCTGACCTTCCATTTCGCAAACGGGGGCGACTGGTGGTTCCACGCCAAGCAGGTTCCCGGCTCGCACGTCATCGTCAAGGCGAACGGCCAGGAACTGCCGGACACCACGTTTGAGGAGGCGGGACGGCTCGCCGCCTATTATTCCAGCATGCGCGACGCTGACAAAATCGAGGTTGATTACGTGGAGAAAAAGCATGTCAAAAAAACACCGGGCACGAAGCCCGGGTTCGTCATCTACTACACGAATTACTCGCTCGTCATCGACAGTGACATCAGCGGCATCGAACAAATCCGCTGAACAAGCCTTTCCACGGTTCATAGCCACTTCAACACGCCTATGGTTTATCCGGCTATGAATCGTGACTCGGGCTGTCCCAGCAGGTAATCGACAAACTGCTGGGCAGTCCTGCCCGACAAGCCGCCGTGCGCGATTTCCCACTTGTTCGCCTCCAGCAAAAGCTCTTCCTCCGGCATCGTGATGCCATGGTTTTTCGCCAGCGTCGTCACAATCTGCCCGAACTCCTTCTTGTCCGGCGAACCGTAGTAAATCGTCACGCCGAAGCGCGCCACCAACGACAGTTTTTCCTGCACGGTGTCGTTCGTGTGCAGCTCCTCGTCCCTGTCCGCCTTGTCCCGGAATGTCTCGCGAATCAGGTGGCGGCGGTTCGAGGTAGCGTAAATCAGCACATTGTTCGGCTTCTTCTCCAGCCCGCCCTCGATGACCGCTTTTAAATACTTGTATTCAATCTCGAATTCCTCGAACGACAAGTCATCCATATAGATGATAAACTTGTAATTGCGGCTCTTAATCTGGGCGATGACCTCGTTCAAATCCTGGAACTGGTGCTTGTACACCTCGATCATGCGCAAGCCCCGGTCATAATACTGGTTCAAAACGGCCTTGATGGAAGAGGATTTCCCGGTTCCCGCGTCACCGTAAAGCAGGCAGTTGTTGGCCCGCCGCCCCGACACGAAGGCCTCCGTATTGTCAATCAGCTTCTTCTTGGCAATCTCGTACCCCACCAGGTCGTCCAGATGCACGTGGGCAATATTGGTAATCGGGGCAATCGTGACCTTCCCGCCCTCGGGATGTTCCACTCGAAACGCCTTGTGCAATCCCAGGCTGCCCACGCCGAACTCCTTGTAGAACTGCGTCATGCAGTCCTTGAATCCGCCCGCGTCGCCGCACTCCCCCAACGCCCTCGCGAGGCCGCAAATACGGTCGCGAATCCGCTTGTTAAAAATCTTCCCTTTCCCCTCCACGTTCTTGTACCCGTCCAACAAGATGGACAGGCAATTTGTCCCCAAATCCTTCTCAAGCGGGGCAAAATCATAGTCAAACAGCGTTTTAAATACCGCGAAATCATGCAGGGCGATAGAATTGATGCTACCTTTCACCTCCCCCACTATTTCACATGACGTGCTGTACGCATTCTCATCATTTACAAGCAAAAACGTCAAGTACGCGTGCCACAGATTTCCCTCGAAACCGTGGCTTACCGCAAGCTCCACCAACCCGTTGACACATGAGAACAAACGCTCCCGCATGGAAAAAAACTCCTTATCCGACGCATCTGCACCCCCGTCCCTCGCTTCCATCAAATACACCATGTCCCGCAAAATCCGTTCATGCTCCATATTCCTATATAACATCAATTCATCAATTACCATTTCATTCTCCTTACCATGAGCACTTAGTGACCGTCCTTTGGTCACTTACGTGCGAATGTAGTTACCTGCAACTTGGCGAGGTTCCTTCGAGCCTAGTGCAGCGTAACTTCCTTACCATGAGCACTTTGCACCTGTGTTTTAGGTGCTTACGTGCGAATGTAGTTACCTGCAACTTGGCGAGGTTCTTTCGAGCCTAGTGCAGCGTAACTTCCTTACTATGAGCACTTTGCACCTGTGTTTTAGGTGCTTACGTGCGAATGTAGTTACCTGCAACTTGGCGAGGTTCTTTCGAGCCTAGTGCAGCGTAACTTCCTTACTATGAGCACTTTGCACCTGTGTTTTAGGTGCTTACGTGCGAATGTAGTTACCTGCAACTTGGCGAGGTTCTTTCGAGCCTAGTGCAGCGTAACTTCCTTAATAATTCCCCAGAATCTTCAAGTTCCGCGCTTCTTCCCGCAGCCCCCGGATGGCGTTTTTGACCGCGGGCTGCTCTAAGTTCCCCTCGAAGTCGATGAAAAACCGATACTCCCAGTTCCTTCCTTCCACCGGCCTGGACTCGATCTTCGTCATGTTCAGGTCATTGTATATGAAATGTGACAGAATCCGGTACAAGGATCCACTCTCGTGCGGCAGCTCGAAACAGATGCTGATTTTCGAGGCATCCTGCAAAAACACCTTCTGGTTCGTGACAATGATGAAGCGCGTGGAATTATTCGGCTCGTCATTAATCCCCGCCTCCAGCACCTCCAACCCGTACAGCTTCGCCGCGTAAGCGCTGCACACGGCCGCCTTGCTTTTGTCGTTGTCATCCAATATTTTCTGCGCGGCGACTGCCGTGTTCACCACGCTGATTTGCTGCCACCGCGCGTGCTCGCCCAGAAAGCGGGAGGTCTGCATCAGTGCCTCCGCCTTGGAATAAACCCTCTCGACTTCGTCCATTTTCGTACCCGGAAGCCCGCAAAGCATGTGCTCGACGGGAATAATGGTCTCCCCCACGATATAATTTTCAAATTCCACCAATAGGTCGTAAACCTCGTTCACCGCCCCCGCCGAAGAATTCTCAATCGGAAGCACGGCATAATCGGCCGCCCCGTCCTCGATGGACTCCATCGCGTCACGGAACGTCCGCACATGGAAACAGTTACACTCATCCCCGAAACACTTCTGCATGGCCGCCTGCCCGTAAGCACCCTCGACCCCTTGGAACACCACCCGCGCGTTCCCCGCGTCCAAGGCCGGAACCTTGATAAACGGCAACCGCCCTAACGCCCCGGCCTCGACAAGCTGCCGGTACTGCAGTTTCCTGCTCATGGACATCAGCTGCTCGTACAGTTCCTGCACGCCCTTCTTGTTGAACTCGCCCGCCACCTTGCCTGCCACGCTTGCAAGCTTCTCCTTTTCCCTCTGCTTGTCCAGCACCTTGCGGCCACTCTTCACCTTGTATTCCCCGACCTCGCCACAGAGCCGCATCCGCTCCTCGAACAGACGCACGATTTCCTCGTCAACCTGGTCAAGCCGCACCCTCAATTCCTCCAACGTCGCCATATGCAAATCTCCTGTTCTTTCGCGGCATCCGGCCGCGATAGCAATCATCATTATAGTTACCGCTCAGCCGCCCCATTCGCAAAACGCGTCTGGACGGCACCCTCTCTTTATCGGACAGTGGCCGTGTGGCGGCGCCGTGTGCCGACGGCACACGTTTAGCACGGACCGGAGCTGGAGCGTAGAAGCGCACGGCTCCGTAAATAGTAACCATTATACTACTTTTTTTCAAATAAATCTATATTGCGGTTGAAAAAAAAAGAATTTTAGTATATGATAGTTACTGTTAAACTCCGTGCTTTCGTGGGTGTGAATTGTAACATATGATGGTACGAGAATCTCAAAGACACTTAAGCTTATTAGTATGAGGAGGTATTTTATGAGACACTTGATGAGCCCTTTGGATTTTTCTGTCGAGGAGTTAGACCACCTGCTGGATTTGGCCCAGGACATCGAAGCGAATCCCGAGAAATACGCGCACGCCTGCGCGGGTAAGAAACTGGCGACCTTGTTTTACGAGCCGAGCACGCGTACCCGCCTAAGCCACGAGGCGGCCATGCTGAACCTCGGAGGCAGCATCATGGGATTTTCCTCTGCCGACTCCAGTTCCGCCGCCAAAGGGGAAAGCGTCGCCGACACCATCCGCACGATTTCCTGCTACGCCGACATCTGCGCGATGCGCCATCCGAAGGAGGGATCCTCCATGGTGGCCAGCCAGCATTCACTCATCCCGGTCATCAACGCGGGTGACGGCGGACACCAGCACCCGACGCAGACGCTTACCGACCTTCTGACCATCCGAAACGTGAAGGGCCGGCTTGACAACCTCGTCATCGGGTTATGCGGCGACCTCAAGTTCGGGCGCACCGTGCACTCCTTGATTCACGCGCTGGCACGCTACACGGGCATCCGCTTCGTGCTCATTTCCCCTGAGGAACTGCGTCTTCCCGAATACATGCGACTGGACGTGCTGGACAAGAAAAACATTCCTTACAAGGAGGTTGTCCGCCTGGAAGAGGCCCTGCCTGAGCTTGACATCCTCTACATGACGCGCGTGCAGAAGGAACGATTCTTCAACGAGGAAGATTACGTGCGCATGAAGGACTTCTATATCCTGGACGCGGAAAAGATGAAGCTCGCACCCAAGGAAATGTACGTCCTGCACCCGCTTCCGCGCGTCAACGAGATTGCCGTCGAGGTAGACGAGGACCCGCGCGCCGTTTACTTCCGCCAGGTACAATATGGTGTCTACGTGCGCATGGCATTGATACTCACCTTGCTGGACATCCATGTGGGATAAAGCGACATATCATGGAAAAACATAGACAAATTTTTCAGGAAAAAAGAAAGAGGTAAATCATGGTAGAACATACTTTAAATGTCGGGAAAATTTCAGAAGGCTTCGTGCTGGATCACATTGCCGCCGGAAAGAGCATGGAAATTTACAAATACCTCCACCTGGACAAGCTTGACTGCTGCGTCGCCATCATCAAGAACGCCAAAAGCAGCAAGATGGGCAAGAAGGACATCATGAAAATCGAGTGTCCGATTGACTTCATGGACTTGGACGTACTCGCGTTCATCGACCACAACATCACCATCAACATCATCCAGGACGAGACCATCGTGGAGAAGAAGCTGCTGCACCTGCCAAAAGAAATCAAAAACGTCATCCGTTGCAAGAACCCGCGCTGCATCACTTCCATCGAGCAGGGACTCGACCACGTGTTCGTCCTCACGGACGAGGAAAAGCAGGTGTACCGTTGCAAATATTGCGAGGAAAAATACCACAAGCGCTAATGATTGCCAAGGCCAGCGTTAGCGTGCAAATGGCACCCCGTCTTAAATTATAATGAAATACTGAATTTTTCGGGGGAGACAGCCTTTCAAAGCCATCTCCCCCGTTTTAAGGAAGCCGTCCATGCACATATGCCACATGGAAACCAGTCAAGCAGGACGATAAGCCGGGTTATGTCGCGGACAACCATCTATCTAGGCCCGGCGTCGCCGCCAGGCTCGAGCGACCTACCTAAAGCGTGACGGGCAGCCACGTTGCTTTCTTCCGGTCTTGCTTCGGATGGGGTTTACATGTGCCCTCCCTGTTACCAGGAAGGCGGTAGTCTCTTACACTGCCTTTCCACCCTTACGCGCGGGACGTAGAGGGTATACATAATTTTTTTTGGTGCCCCGCACGCGGTATATTTCTGTTGCACTGGCCTTGGAGTCACCTCCACCGGACGTTATCCGGCATCCTGCCCTATGAAGCCCGGACTTTCCTCGCCTGCGGCCTTTCGGCCCCTCACAGCCGCGGTTGCCTGTCCTACTTGACCGATTCCCTATTATGATACTATCAATAAGCCGAAATGTCCAGCATTTTTTTATTTGTAACTTGTTTTGTGCATTTTGTTCAGGCATTCTATAAAGATTCCTGCCAGATTCCTTCCACCCTTCCCATAATCCGTTCCTTCAACCCATACACGATGTTGCTGACCACGTACTCTCCGTCATTTACAAACGTCTCTATCAGGTTTGGTTCCACGAAAATGTCCAGATGGACGCGACCGTACGGTTCGATATCCGGCCGCCGGCCTTCGCCCTGGTCACATCCGCACGCCCCCACGTCCGGCCGCCGGCATCCTTCGGTATCACGCCCGCGCGCCAGCCTCGGCGTGCCACAAACCGTATGGATTCCTTCAATCCCTGAGAAAACCGCGCCCCGATCCGTCTTCAGGCAGCCTTCTTCCAGCCAAATCCGATAGCCGCCGACATCCAGGCGCTCCCCTTCCCCGAGCGAAGTCTTTATCCGGTATGGCCGCGCGTAATCGACTTTACAATCGAGATCTTCTTGTGAAACAAAAATCTCCTGACCCGAAGGGCTTGCGACCCTCTCCGAAAAATAGGCGTCCACCCGCGGGTGCACCCGGAAAAACACATGACCGTCCCCGACTTCCACCAACCTCGGCAGGCACATCATCCCGTTCCAGGCGGTTTCACCCTCCGATTCCACCGCCCGTGGCATCCGCACCCAGGCGACCAGCACCCGCCGCCCGGTTTCATCCAGGTTCGTCTGGGGCGCGTACAAGTCCAGGCCATAATCCACGCATCGCATTTTCCCCGTCAAGGTCAAAGTGCAACTCTCCTTGTCAAATTCCGCCAGGGCGCAGACCGCGTGATGTTCGTATCCCTTCGCCACGTCGCGGCCGTCCCCGGCACAGCCGTCCGCGCCGGCTTCCACGAGGCTTTCCTTCCCCGCGCCAAGTCCCTCCATCTCTCCCGGACCAAGATACATCGGCGAACCGACAAACACGTAAGAGCCTCCCACTCGGAACAAGTCCGGGCACTCCAGAATCCGTCCAAACCCCCCGTGCACGCATTGTGCCGCATACTCCCAGTTTACCGCGTCCTTGCTCTTATAAAACAAAGCGCGCCCCCTCTTTTTCTGATAGGTGCTGCCCAGGACCATGTAATACGTCCCATCGTCATACCACACCTTGGGATCCCTCGTATTGGCCGCATCGCCGACTTCCTCGTCACGGATTACCTGCAGGATCTGCCGCTTGCCCTTCCAATTGTCAAAATGGAACCCGTCCCTTGAGACAATCATTGCCTGGCTCGTTTCAAATTGCTCCCCGACCGACTTGTGGATGTTTTCCTCCTCGGCCTTGAGATAGCGGACCGCCGAAAAATATAAATACATCTCGCCGTCCTTCTCCAACGCGCTCCCTGAAAACACACCGTTCCTGTCATATTTTTTAGTAGGAAACAAAGCAACGCCCAAATGCCTCCAGTGCACCAGGTCGTCGCTGACCGCATGCCCCCAGTGCATCGTCCCCCACACGGGGGCATAGGGAAAATACTGATAGAACAAATGATACTTTCCCCGATAATAAATAAATCCGTTCGGGTCATTAATCCAATTTTCCGGCGCCTTCAAATGCAACACGTTTTCCATCATGACTAACAATCTCCTCACCTGAAACCGCCCAAAGCCCGGGGACTCGCCAAACGCTTCCCCGAACCACGGACAGTGTCGATTTTATTTGCGCGACGCAAGCCGGAAAGAATCCCGCCGCCTGCCACGCGCCAACTTATTTCACTGCTCCCGCCACGACTCCGTTAATGATTTGTTTCTGCAACACGACGTACAAAATCAAGATTGGAACCACACATAAGAGAAGTCCTGCCATGATTGTACCATAATCCGCGGAATATGTCCCGTAAAAACTGTAGGTGGACAGCGGCAGCGTCAGCAATTCCTTGTCCGTCAAAACAAGTGACGGCAACAAGAAGTCATTCCAAAACGCCAGGGCGTTTAGTATCACCATCGTGGAAATGATGGGCTTCAATAATGGAAACACGATTTTGAAAAACGTCTGGAAATGGGTACAACCATCTATGTACGCCGCTTCTTCCAGCGCGATAGGAATATTCCCGTTGATAAAACCATGGAACATGAACACCGACATCGCCATGGAAAATCCCGTGTGCATGAAAATCAGCGTCAGCCTATGGTTCAAGACGTTGAGCATCCCGCCATAAATGTTGACCAGCGGAATCATGATGGCCTGGAACGGGATAATCATGGAAGCCACCATCAGGGCAAACATAATTCGGGAAATCCAATTCTTGTTATGGCGCACGATGTAATAAGCCAACATTGCCGCGAGCAGCGTCACCAATACCGTGGCCGAAACCGTCACGATCAACGAATTTTTAAACGCGTTCAAAAAATCCATTTGCGTAAACGCCTTGACGAAATTGTCGAAGGACAGGCCCTTGATGGTAAACAGCCAGGAAAACGGACTTTTGATAATGTCGCGCTTCTGTTTCAGCGAATTGATGACGACCATCAAAAACGGGAACATATATGCGATAAATATAATGACCAGCACGACCATGGACAGTATGTTTGCCACCTTCTTCTTTTTCCACCAACACTTGTCTGCTTCATTACGCCTGAACCTCCTTCTTCTTTGTCAAATAGACCTGCAGCCCGCTAATGCACGCCACGATGATGAACAAAATCAACGCCTCCGCCTGGCCAAGTCCGAACTGCCTGGACGTGAACGCCTTCTCATACACGTGCATGGCCGCCATCTCCGTCGTCCCGTACGGCGCGCCCGCCGTCAAGGACAGGTTCACGTCGTAAACCATGAACGCACGCGAAAGCGTCAGGAACAGGCAAATCGTCACAGACGACATCATGAGCGGCAGCACGATGTTTTTCATTTTCACCCAGCCGGACGCGCCGTCAATGCTGGCCGCCTCCATCACGTCCTCATTAAGCCCCATGAACCCTGCCACGTATATCAAAATCATGTATCCCGACAGTTGCCAGACCGACACCAGCACCAGCGCGGCAAACGCCTTCGACGGGTCAGACAGCCATGAAACCTCGAACAAGCCCCAGCCGGTCGATTCCCCGATGTTGACAAACACGCGGGAAAACACGAACTGCCAGATATATCCGAGGACGATGCCCCCAATCAGGTTCGGCGTGAAAAATCCCGCCCGGAAGAAATTCTGCCCCTTCATCCCCCGCGTCAGCAGGTAAGCGATAGCAAAGGCCAGTACGTTGACAATCACGACCACGAAGACCACATACTTGAACGTCAGGAGCAAGGACGTCCAAAACTGGGCATCCTTCGCCACGCCCGCGAAATTGGCCAGCCCGACAAAATTTTTCACTTGTGACACGCCGTCCCAGTCCGTCAACGTCAGGTACACGCCGTAAACGAACGGTATGATGACCACCGCCACAAAACAAAACAGTCCCGGCAGCGCGAATATACAGAAATCTTTCCCATTACTTTTCGACTTCATATGCTTTCCCTCCTACTTCTGTTCATCCCAGTACTGCTGGATGGAGTCCGTCAGTTCCTCCCTGTCACTGCGCCCGGCGAGGTATTTCTGCATCGCCGCCCCCAGTATCGACCAATGGTCGTTCGGCACGATGGCCGACGCGTTGAACGTCTCCCCCGCGTGCACTTTCTCGTAAATGTCACGGCTTAGCGGGTCGCCCGGCTCATAGGGGTTGTTCGCAAACGGGGGGATGATGTTGCACGTCTTGGCCAACATCTGCTGCCCGATCTCGCTATAGACGATCCAGTTTAAAAATTCTTTCGCCGCCGCCCGTTCCTTCTCCGAAGACATCTGCCCGTCTATCATCACCTGCTTTGACGGAGAAGCCTGGATCTGCCCATTCACAAAATCCTTCTCGTCATTGTTCATGAAATATGGAAGGAACCCATATTCGTCCCCATTGTCGGCCCCGGCCTCCGAAAGGTTCGGCCACGCCCAGTTTCCATTGAACCAGAACGCAGTCTTCCCGTCCGCGAGGTCAATCGCCATCTCGTCATAATCCGCTCCCAGCGGATCCTTCCCTGCCACGTTATACGTCTTCAACACGTCAAAAGTGTCAATGAATTCTTCCAGCCTTCCGTAGGAAGCCAGGTCCAAATCCCCCGCCTTGATTTTTTCAATGGCTTCCTGCGCCCCTTCCGACGTGCCGTCATACGTTTCATAAATGAACTGCAGGTGGTGCGCCCCCAGTGACCAGTCCTCCTTGGCCAGTGACAGTGGCTTTTCCATCCCCGCCTCGGCCAGGCGGTTTAATAACGCCTCAAATTCCCCCAATGTCGTGATAGACGCCGGGTCAAAATCCTCTCCCAAGGTCTCTTCGATCGCCTTCTTATTATAAATGATTCCACGTCCCTCGATACATAGCGGAAAACTGTAGACTTTCCCGTCTACTTCCGTAAGGTAGCCGTCCGCCTCGCCGATCCATTCCTCACCGCTCAAATCCTCCGCCTTCTCTTTCGCCAGGGCAATCACGTCCGTGGTGTCCAATATGGACAACGTGGGAGGATTACCCGAATTGTACAAGCTTACGACCTTCGTGTACGGCGAATCTCCGTCCGTCACCGGCATCACTTCCACGTGCACGCCGGAGCGTTCCTCGAATTCCACGCTCATCTTCTCCAACGCCACCTGGATTTCCGCCTTCGAATTCAATAGCGTGATACTTGTACCCTCCAGGGAGCCGTCATACTCGAACGTGTCCACCGAAGTGTCAATCGGTTCCTCTTCCACCTCCCCGTTCGGGTCGTCCGGATCACTGGCAAACCCGAACCGGCATCCCGTCAGCACGCCCGTCGCCATCGCCAAGGCAAGCCCCAGTGCAATGATTTTTCTCGCTTCCTTCTTCATCGTCCACTCCTCCTATATTTCTTTTGAGTAACCGGTAAAGTAACCGGTTACTTTTAGTGGCATTATAATGCGAAAAAAGGATTTCGTCAATATGGTTTTTCTATTTTCACGCTCTATTTCCAGATTTCGTTAATAGTACTAAAAATCCCGTCCTAAAATTGTTCACTTCTAACAAAACCGGTTACTTGACCGATTACTTCTTGCTTCCCCACTTAAATTTTGTTATACTGGAAAATAAATCTCGACATATTTTAGCCCCTTTCCATCGGGGTATGCTTCACGGCCGAACCATTTACTATTTTTATCCATTTACCATATTTTATTGAAACGAGGTGTTTTCCCATGGGTTCAAAGAAGAACGTGACATTTAGCGACATTGCAAAATATACGAACTTTTCCAAAACCACGATTTCCCGCTATTTTAACAATCCCGACTCCCTCAAGTTGGAAAACCAGCAGATTATTTCCGACGCGCTCGTCAAGCTGAACTATCAGGAAAACAAGGTCGCGCGAATCTTGGCGAACGGAAAGACGGAGTTTATCGGCATCATCATTCCCGACTTGTACCATCACTATTATTCGGAGATGCTTAGCCAAATCCTCTCCACCTATGAAACGTTTCACTACAAGTTCCTCGTGTTTATCGGTGATAAAAGCGAGAAAAGCGAACGGCTCTATATCCAGGAACTTCTCGCATATAAAATTGAGGGGTTGATTATTTTGAGCCACACCATTCCCTCCGTGGAATTGTCCACCCTCCCCATCCCCATCGTCACCATCGAGCGCGAGGACAAGTTCGTATGCAGCGTAAACACGGACAATTACATGGGCGGATACCAGGCCGCGGGTCTGCTCGCGAGACATGGGTGCGACATCCTGATCCACGTCAACTCTCCCTCGTCCGAACTCGTGCCCGCCCATGGAAGGCTTCTCGGCTTTTCCGACTTTTGCCGGGAACACGGCATGAAACACCAAGTCATCCTGCAGGAATTCGGGCACACGCATGAGACGGCCCTCCCCCTGCTTACTTCCCTCATGGAAGATTTGGCACGTGACTACGCGTACCAAAAAAAAGGCGTCTTCATCTCAAATGACACAGACGCCAACCTGCTTTTAAACCTATTGTTCAGGAAATACGGGACGCTTCCCGACGACTGGCTCCTCGTCGGCTTTGACAACTCACCGATATCAAGGGAAGCCGTAATGTCAATCAGCACCATCGGCCAACAAGTGGACAAGCTTGCTTACGAGGCAGTGAGACTTCTCGTCGAGCAAATGAATGAACGGAAAAAAAGGAATCCCGTTCCCCTGAAAGAGCCCGTTCACAAAATCATCCCACCCGTGCTCTTTCGCAGGGACACGACGGAAAAACATGGTGCACGATGCCGCCCCGCCAACTAAAAAAGGATTGCCCGTATCAATTTCCAGTCCGACCGGCTACAAATTGCAACGGGCAATCTCTTTCCACATGGCCGCCTACCCCAAAATTTCCCTCGCGAACGCGTTTGCCTTTCGGTACACTTCCTCCATCGGATGCCCGACATAAAACTTCCCGTCCTCGTAGAGCACCCTGCCGCCAATCATCGTCAGCTTCACGTTCTGCTTACTGCCGCTGTAGACCAGGTTCTTCTCCAGGTTCTGCAACGGCTGCATGTTCGGTTGCTTCAAGTCAATCATGATCAGGTCCGCCTTTTTCCCCGCAGACAGCGTGTCACACTCCGAGAGCCCCATCGCGTGCGCGCCGTTTACCGTCGCCATCTTAAGCACGTCCCATGCCGGTGCCGCCTCCGGGTCGTCGCGCACCGCCTTCTGCAACCCCGTCACCAAAAACATTTCGCGAAACATGTCCAGGCAGTTGTTGCTCGCCGCCCCGTCCGTGCCGATGGCCACCGGGACGCCTTCGTCCAAGAACCTCTTAACCGGGGCGATGCCGCTCGCCAGCTTCAAGTTGGAGGCCGGGTTCGTCACCACGTAAATTCCCCGCTTTTTCAAAATCGCATAGTCGCCCTCGTCCATGTGCACGCAATGGAACAAGGTTCCCCCATGCGCGAACAAGCCGAGGGAATCCAAATACGCCACCGGCGACATCCCGTTCCTTTCCCGGCACTCCTCCACTTCCTTTTTCGTCTCCGAACAATGCGCCGACACCGGTGCCTGGTACTTCTCCGCCAAGGCCGCCAGAGCCTCCATGATTTGCCGGCCCGTCGTATATTCCGCATGGAAACCGATCCTATGGCTGATTTGCCGCGTAACGTCCTCGTTCAGGCGCAGGAAGTCTTTCTCCACGCCCTCCACCGTACCGTTGAAATTATTGATGCTGTCGCAGAACACGTAGCGGAACCCGCTGTCACGCACCGCCCTCGCGCCGTCGTCCACGTAAAAATACATGTCGTACGCCGCCGTGATGCCGCTCGTCACGTACTCCATGATTGCCAGCATGGTAAACCAATACACGGACTCGCCGGTAAGCCTGGCCTCCGCCGGGAACACGCGGGTATTAAGCCACTCGTCCAGCTTCATGTCATCCGCGTGGGAACGAAGGAAAGTCATCGCCGAATGCGTGTGCGCGTCCTTGAACCCCGGCATCACGAGGTTCCCCCCCGCGTCAATCTCCCTATCCCACTTTACATTTCCTTCCTTCATCATGGATCCCGCGTAAGTAATCGTATCGTCCTTTATCTGGATTTCCCCCAGGAACATCGGCTTGTCCGTTTCCATGGTCAATATCCTTGCATTATAAATCCTGGTAAACATAACGCGCTCAAACTCCCTTCTACATCGCGCCAGCCGCCACATGACAGCAGATTCCCTTATGCGGTTGTGCGCATCCCATTATACAAAACGGCGGATTTCTCTGACACACAGTATAACACCATACCTATCCGCCACCCAAATACCCTCTCACTCATTCTTTGCAAGCCGTGAAATCACGCTCGTCACCAGCCGCTCGAATTCTCCGGCACGTCGATCTGCCACCTCCTGCACTTCGACGTGGCTCAATTCCACTCCCGTAATACCACAAGCCATATTGGAAATACACGAGATGGCACACACCCTGATGCCCGCATGCCTGGCCGCCATCGCCTCGCAGGCGGTACTCATGCCGACCGCGTCCGCGCCGAGCGTGGCAAACATGCGGATTTCTGCCGGACTTTCAAAATTCGGCCCCGAAGTCTGCAAGTACACGCCTTCCTTTACTTCAATCTGCTCCTCCCTGGCCGTGTCACGAATCACCTGCTGCAAACCCTCGTCATAAATATGCGTCATGTCCGGGAAACGGGTTCCAAACTCCTCCACGTTTTCCCCCACAAGCGGCGAGGGAACAAAACTGGAAATATGGTCGGTCAGCATCATGAAGTCACCCGCCTGGAAGCTTCGGTTGATGCCCCCCGCCGCATTGGTCAAAAATAATGTCTCAATGCCGAGAATCTTCATCAGGCGGACGGGCATCACGACCTCTTCCATCGTGTAGCCCTCATAAAAATGAACCCTGCCCTTCATCACGACCGCCGGCACGCCGCCGATGTATCCGAACAAGAAACGCCCGGCATGTCCCTCCACCGTGGAAACCGGAAATCCCGGAATGTCGTTATAAGGAATTTCATACACCACGTCCATGTTCCTCGCATAATTTCCCAATCCCGAGCCTAATATCAAGCCAACCTGCGGACGAAAATCCGTCACGCCACGGCAATACTGGTAGCCCTCCCTCAATCTGTCAAACTGCTTGCTCATATAAGCCTCCTGATATACTTATTACTATTATACTCACGGCCGATGAAATCTGCCGTGAGTATGGTGCCAGTCGCAGCCATTTTCCTTAGGCGCGAAGTGCGCATCCCCCGAAGGGTTTTGTTTCATAGGGAACGACGCTTCCCATAAAAATCAAAGAGTCCGGCTTGCCGGGCTCTCGCGCCGGAGCGCGGCTGCGTCAGCAGCCATTTTCCTTAGGCGCGAAGTGCGCATCCCCCGAAGGGTTTTGTGTCATGGGGAACGACGTTCCCCATGACACAAAAAGAGCCCCTCATGAGACTCTTCTTGTTTCATGTCTATTGCTTTCATTTATGGCCTCTGGCCCATTCCGCCTTCCAGCGTGAGCGTCTCACCGTTCATATATTTGAAGTCAGGCGACGCGAGCTGTACGCACACACGGCCGATTTCCAGTTCCGCATCCCCGTAATGTCCGGCCGGCGGCATCTTCACGTTTGCCTTGAACGCGTCCGGATACGCCTTCTCGAAATTCTCCAGCTGGGAAGTCCAAGCCAGCGGGCAGATGATGTTCACGTTGACACCGTCCTTGCCCCACTCCGTGGCCGCCACCCTGGTCAATCCGCGCACGCCCTCCTTGGCTGCCGCGTAGGCACACTGTCCATAATTTCCAAACAAGCCCGCGCCGGAAGCGAAATTGATAACCGTTCCCTTCGTCTCCGTCAAATACGGCTTGCAGGCTTTCATATAATAGAACGTCGCATACAAACCAGAATAAATGGCCAAGTCGAACTGCTCGGTCGTGTGGTCGGTAAGCGTCACGCCGGAAGCGGAAGCCTGCGCGTTGTTAATCAAAACGTCAATCCTGCCAAACACGTCGATTGCCTGCTTCACCACATTATTGACGACCGCCTCGTTGTCCGCGCCCGCGCTCACGTCCGCCTGCACGGCCAGCACCTTGATGCCGTAAAGCCTCTCGAGCTCTTCCTTCGCGTCCTCCAGCTTCTTCACGTTACGTCCGGTAATCACCAGGTTCGCGCCTTCCTTTGCATACGCCGTGGCGATACCGTAACCGATGGAACCGCATCTGCCGTCACTCAAAACGGCCCTTCCGCCTCCAGTGATGATTGCTGTCTTTCCCGTCAAAAATCCCATTGTCCCTATCTCCTTTTCTCCGTATTTGCCCCCAAGCCACGCAGGGGGAACTCAATTCGCCGCCAGAAAACGCCCCGTCCCATCAAACTCTGTTACTATTCACAGCCTATTTCCGCGGCAATAACAAACTTTTCAGAAAAACCGGAACATTCCCATGGCAGTTTCTGCCAAAAGGTATTATAGCAACTTTTCAAAGGGAAGTCAACAATCCCGGCAAAAGGAAGTCAGATAATGATACACACCAGCCCGCCATTACTGTCATTGACGATTTTCTGCATGGTATCCTGCAATTTGACCTGGCTTTCCTCGTTAATCTTGGTAATCTTGCCGCGCATGCCGTCCATCACCAGTTCTTCCACCGATTTCCCGAAAATGTTGGTCGCCCACACGCCCTCTTCCGTCTCGCTCTCGGCCTTGATATATTCCACCAGGTCCTCGGCCTGCCGCTCGCTGCCGACGATGGGCGCGATTTCCGTCTCGATGTTGGCACGTATCATGTGGATGGAAGGCGCCTGCGAATGGATTTTCACCCCGAACTTGTTTCCCTGTTTGATGATGACCGGGTCTTCAAGGGATATCTCGTCGCGCTTCGGGCTCACCACCCCGTACCCCTTCATCTTCACGTCGGCAAAAGCATCCTTCACCTGTGTGTACTCCGCCTTCATGGCGGACAATTCCTTCATGACCGCGATCAACTCGTATTCCCCGTGGATGGACGTTCCGGTCAGTTCGCTTAACACTTCATAATAGAAGCTTTCATGGAATTGGATACGAATGCGCACCTGCCCGCTGTCCATTCCGATTTTTTCCACCTGCACCTTTTCGATGTAGGGACTTTCCGTCTCCGGCTGGATGCCGAGGACACTGCGAACGTCCGCGAAGCCGTCCATCAGCGTGCGCACCGTCTGCAACAAGTCCTGCTTGATGCGGTGGTCCCTGGAAAGCATCTCCACCCATTTCGGAATATAAAACTCCACCTCGGAAACCGGGAACTCGTACAAAATCTGCCGCATCATCGTATGGATGTCTTCTTCCTTGAGCTGCTCGCAATTGACGGGCAGGACCGCCACCCCGTACTTCGTCTCCAACGACTCCTTCAGCTTCTTGACCTCCTCCCCGTACGGTTTGATACAATTGAGCAGGATGATGTAGGGCTTCCCGATGGCCTTCAGTTCCTGTACCGTGCGCTCCTCCGCCTCTATGTAATTTTCCCTCGGCAAATCGCCGATGCTTCCGTCCGTCGTCACCACGATGCCAATCGTGGCATGGTCGCGAATGACCTTCTGCGTGCCAATCGCCGCCGCTTTCGTAAACGGAATCTCGTACTCGAACCACGGCGTCTTCACTTGGCGCTCGGTCTCGTTCTCAATGTGGCCGCTCGCCCCTTCCACCATGAAGCCGACGCAGTCAATCAGACGTATCTTCACGTTCACGTCCTCCGACAGCGTAATATCGGCGGCATCCTTGGGCACGAACTTCGGCTCCGTGGTCATGATCGTCGTGCCGGAGGCCGACTGCGGCAATTCGTCGGTCGTCCGCTGCCTGGCGTTTTCATCCTCCATCGCGGGCAGCACGAGCAAATCCATGAAACGCTTGATAAAGGTAGACTTGCCTGTCCGCACCGGTCCCACCACGCCTATGTAGATTTCCCCGTTGGTCCGCGCCTGCATATCCTTGTATAGTTCAAATGAATCCATAAAAAGACCCCCTTGTTCTGCTGATACCAATGTATGCGCCAAAACAAGGGGTTATGACTTTTTCTTCCTTATTCCTCCCACGGCAGGGACGCGTTTTCGCTGCGCGTCTGCCGCATCATCAGTTCCTCTACGGCTTCGGACGCGCGTTTCCCCTCGAACAAGACCTGGTTGACGGCCTCGACAATGGGCATGGAAACGCCATGCTTCTTTGCCAAACGTGCCGCCGCCTTGGCCGAGTACACGCCCTCCACCACCATCTGCACCTCGTCCATCGCCTCCTGCATGCTCTTGCCCTGCCCCATCAAATACCCCGCCTTGCGGTTGCGGCTATGGACGCTGGCGCAAGTCACGGTCAAGTCGCCGATGCCGGTCAGCCCTGAAAACGTCTGCAGGCTTCCACCCATCTTCATGCCCAGCCTGGCAATCTCGGCAATCCCCCGCGTAATCAGGGCCGCCTTCGTATTGTCGCCGTAGCCCATGCCGTCCGCGATGCCGGCCGCCAGGGCGATGACGTTTTTTAACGAGCCGCCAAGCTCGATTCCCAGCATGTCAGGACTGGTATACACCCGGAACACCCCGCTGTTAAACATCTCCTGCAAATATTCGGCCGTCGCTTTCTTCCTCGCGCCAATGACGACCGAAGTCGGCAGCTTCCGCCCGACCTCCTCCGCGTGGCTCGGCCCCGAAAGCACGGCCACCGTCGCCCGCGGGATTTCCTGCTCAATCTGCTGTGAGAGCGTCATCAGCGTGTCCTCCTCGATGCCCTTGGCCACGTCCACGATAATCTGTCCCTTTGCCACGTAAGGCGCCATCTTCCTTGCCGTCGCACGGGTAAAGACGGACGGCACCGCCAACACGAGGAAGTCCTTCCCCTTCACCGCGCCCTCCAAATCGCCCGTGATGACCATCTCCTTTGAAAGCTTGACATTCGGAAGCTTCTTTTCATGCTCCCGCTTTTCATCAAGCATTTTCACCTCTTCCGCGTCAATCGACCAAATCGTCACCTGGTGCCCGTTGTCATGGAGCAATACGGAAAGTGCCGTACCCCAGCTTCCCGCCCCGATAATGCCTACTTTCGCCATGTAATTTACCTCTCTTTACGTTTTCTAACACGCCGCCCCCAATCACGCGTCCAGACTCCCGCCATGCCTATGGCTGTACGCTTTCAGCCATCGCGCTCCTACTTGTCACGCTTCCTTTTTCTTCGCCCTTACCGGGTTCTCCGTCCCGGCCAAAAGCCGCTTGATATTTTCCTTGTGGCGCACCCAGGCG
Organism: Lachnospiraceae bacterium; assembly: GCA_910574865.1. GTDB lineage: Bacteria > Bacillota > Clostridia > Lachnospirales > Lachnospiraceae > Schaedlerella. The sequence continues at coordinate 213,690 of CAJTDN010000003.1, forward strand.
AGAACGGCAATCAGCCCAATCAACACGTACAACTCCACCTCGTACTGCAACGCCATTCCAAATCCCCCCATGCAGCCGTAAAACACCGTCTCAATGAAAAAGAGTGCCGCCGCCAGCAGGGAGCCCAGCGACACATAACGGGTAAAGACGACCGCGATTAGGAACGCGCACAACGGAATCGGCACCAGATAAGGGGAAGTCAAAAGCACCAACGCCCCCATCACCGCCATTCCCTTGCCACCTTTGAATTTCAAGTAAATAGGAAAATTATGCCCCAGGGTCACGCCCAGCCCCGTGTAAATGCCCAGCAACGGCGCGCACGCGCCATCCCGGTAAATGTAACGCATCAAAAGCACCGCCACGACACATTTCAGCACGTCCCCGGCAAACGTGGCCGCCCCGGCCTTCCAGCCCATCACGCGCACGGCGTTGGTCGATCCGGCGTTCCCGCTTCCCTGTTTCCTGATGTCGACATGGTTGATTTTCCCTACAATGTACCCCGTCTGGATGAGGCCGAACGCATATCCGACCGCCAGACAAACAACTCGTTCCAAAATCATGCTACTGGTCCTTCTCCTTTCGTTCCCTGATGAAAAATTTCAGCGAAGTCCCGCGGAAGCCGAACGCCTCGCGGATTTTGTTTTCCAGATACCTCGTGTATGAAAAATGCATCAAACGCTTGTCATTGACAAAAATGACGAACGTCGGCGGCTTCACGGCCACCTGCGTGATATAATAGAGCTTCAACCGCCTGCCCTTGTCCGATGGCGGCTGCTGCATCGCCACCGCCTCCGTCATGATTTCGTTTAGCACGCCCGTTGCGACGCGCATCGTCTGGTTGGCAATCACCATGTCAACCATGTCGAACAACTTCACGAGGCGCTGCCCCGTCTTGGCCGACACGTACATGATTTCCGCATATGGCATGAAGGAGAGGATTTGCCGGATGTCGCTTTCATACCCGCGCATCGTGCGGTCGTCCTTCTCAATCGCGTCCCACTTGTTGACCACGATGATGACGCCCTTGCCGCGGTCGTGCGCGATACCGGCAATCTTCGCGTCCTGCTCGGTCACTCCCTCGGCCGCGTCAATCACCATCAAGACCACGTCGGCGCGCTCCACGGCCGTCACCGTGCGGATGATGCTGTAACGCTCCAGTTCCTCCTTGACCTTGCTCTTGCGGCGCAATCCCGCCGTATCGATGAACACGTACTCCCTGCCGTCATGCATGACGCTGGTGTCAATGGCGTCCCGCGTCGTCCCGGCGATGTCGGAGACGATGACCCGCTCCTCCCCTACCAGCTTGTTGATAATGGAAGACTTGCCGACGTTCGGCTTGCCGACGATGGCCACCCGCGGACGCTCGTCCTCTGCTTCCCCGGCGCTTCCCTCCGGAAAATGCGCGATGACCGCGTCCAAAAGCTCGCCGATTCCCAATCGGGAGGATGCCGATATCGGAACCGGGTCGCCGATTCCCAAATTATAAAATTCGTACACGTCCGGCATGAACTTTTCAAAGCTGTCCACCTTGTTGACCGTCAACACGACCGGCTTGCAAGAACGGCGCAGCATGTCCGCCACCTTGGAATCCGCGTCCACGAGCCCCTGCCGCACGTCGGTGATGAAGACGATCACGTCCGCCGTGTCAATGGCGATTTGTGCCTGCTCGCGCATCTGCGAAAGAATCACGTCCTTGCTGTCCGGCTCGATTCCCCCCGTGTCAATCAACGTGAACTCCTTGTCAAGCCACGAAACGTCCGCATAAATGCGGTCACGCGTCACGCCCGGCGTGTCCTTGACGATGGCGATGCGCCCGCCCGCCAACGCGTTGAATAACGTGGACTTCCCGACGTTCGGGCGACCCACGATCGCTACTACTGGTTTACTCATCTATCCTACCTCTTTCTTTCATGCAACCATTGCTTCCAACAAATCCCGTCCGCCTGATTTTACAACATGGACGGGGATTTGTAAAGCGTTCTCCACGTCCCTGACGCTAAAATCATCCAAAAATATATCCTCGTCCGCTTTCAGCATGTTGCATGGAATCAACAACCGCTCCCCCAACTGCCGCCCCTTAAGCTGCGCCATCAAGTCCTGCGCGGTAACCAGGCCGGACACGGTAATCGTTTCCCCGAAAAAATCATTGCGGATGGGATAAACATGGACAATCGTGCGCGGAAATTTCTCCCGCGCCCTCCCGACGAGCCGCTCAATATGCGGGTACGCCAGATATCCCGTCGCCAAAGACAACTCCCTCTCGCACGCGTCCCCTTCCGCCTCTTCAAGCGCCTCCTTAAACTCGTCATACAAGAGGCGCAACATGCCCACGCCGTTTTCCAACTGCAAATAGCCGTCATACCTTTCTTCCGGCGGAAGCTCCTCCCCCGCCAAAACGTACCACTCGTCACTGGCATGGATGAAATGCAGTCCGTACTTGGGATATAACTTCTCCTGCCAAAGATGAATCGTGCACAAGACTTCCTTCGCGTCCTCCTTCGTGAACGGCTCCAGCTTCTCAAGCCCCTCCCGGTACTTGCTAAGCCCCACCGGCACCACGGACACGCTGCGCAAATGCGGCAAATATTTGGTCAATTCGCGAATGCTGTATTCCAGTTCCGCCCCGTCGTTAATGCCTTTGCAAAGGACGATCTGGCCATTCATCTCAATCCCCGCCCCATAAAGTACGTCCACCTTTTTCAACGCCTCCCCGGCAAACCGGTTGTGAAGCATCCGGCAGCGAAGCTTCGGGTTCATCGTCTGGAACGAGATGTTGATGGGCTCCAAACGGTACTTGACGATGCGCTCCACGTCGTGGTCGTCCATGTTCGTCAACGTCACGTAATTTCCCTGCAGGAAAGACAAGCGCGAGTCATCGTCCTTGAAATACAAGGTGTCTCGCATCCCCGGCGGCATTTGGTCGATAAAGCAGAAAATGCACTTGTTGTGGCACGATTTATACTCGTCCATCAACCCCTGCCCGAACCCTATCCCCAGGTCTTCCCACTCTTCCTTCTCAATTTCCAGCTCCCACTGCTCCCCGTTCGCTTTCTCGATGAGCAGCACGACCAGCTCGTCCGCAACATGATAGCGGTAATCAAAAATATCCTCGATTTCATTTCCATTGACGGCAAGCAGCCCGTCGCCCGGCTCAATGCCCATCTCCCACGCGATACTTCCCTCGTCCACGCTCCGTATGATATGTGTATGGCGTTTCTTCTCCATAATCTTCTGCCACCTTATATTTCTTACCGCCCGCCTGGCGGCTCTTGTATTTTAACATGATAAACTTTTTTATTCAACCACTTCGTTCTTGTATTTCCAAATTAAGCATGTTATAATCACGTTGTATTGAACCCATTGGCGAATCGACATGGCGTGGATTGCATGGGTTACGGACAGATACATAGCATCATCAAAACATAGGAGAAGCAAAATATGTCGAACATCGAATTAATGGAACAGCTGTTGCCGTACGCCCCCTTGAAGATTGCCGCCATGGATAGCTGCATCGAGCTAGGGCGCAAAGTGGACGACTACATCATTTCATTCCGTAAGGACAATGAGAACGAGATTACGGATTCCCCCCTATATTCCAATTATCGGCCGAATTCCTACCTTGTCGATTGTAATTGTCCCCGTTTCGGGAGCGGCGAGGCCAAGGGGATTCTAAAGGAGAGTATCCGTGGCACCGACCTTTTCATCATGACGGACGTATGCAACTACAGCCTGACCTACACGGTGAACGGGCACGTGAACCACATGTCCCCGGACGACCATTACCAGGACTTGAAGCGCATCATCTCCGCGGCGACCGGAAAGGCGAAACGAATCAACGTCATCATGCCGTTCCTTTATGAGAGCCGCCAGCACAAGCGAAGCAAGCGGGAATCCCTGGACTGCGCGCTTGCCCTGGAAGAACTGCACGACATGGGCGTGGCCAACATCATGACCTTCGACGCGCACGACCCGCGCGTGCAAAACGCCATCCCGCTAAGCGGCTTTGACAATTTCCAGCCGCCCTACCAGTTCATGAAAGCATTGTTCCGCGCCGTCCCTGATTTAAAAGTGGACAAGGAACACCTCATGATCATCAGTCCCGACGAGGGGGCCATGAACCGCGCCGTCTACTTTTCCAACATCCTCGGCGTGGACATGGGCATGTTTTACAAGCGGCGCGACTACTCTACCGTCGTCAACGGCCGGAACCCCATCGTGGCACATGAATTCCTGGGCGACGACGTGTCGGGAAAGGACGTCATCATCGTGGACGACATGATTTCTTCCGGCGAGAGCATGCTCGACGTGGCGCTGCAAGTGAAGGAACGGCACGCGAAGAGGGTCTTCGTCTGCACCACGTTCGGACTGTTCACGGATGGATTTGACAAGTTTGACGAATATTATGAAAAAGGATACATCAACAAGGTCATCACGACCAATTTGACGTACTTGCCGGCAGTGGTCAATGAAAAACCCTATTTCATCACCGCCGACATGAGCAAGTTCCTGGCATTGATTATCGACTCCTTAAACCATGACCTGACAATCGGGGCCGTGCTAAACCCGACGGACAAGATACACGCCCTGCTGGAGAAATATCTGGGGAAAAACGTGTCGCAAAACGAATAGGAGCAAAGAGTATCGCTTGCGAAACCCTCGCGCCAGGCACGGTCGTTTTAGCGACATGTTTCATCTCGCGCCCCGGCGCATCCGCCTGGAGGGTTTTATCATATAGGGAACGAAGTTTCCTATATGATAAACAAACGCCTTGGGGAATGAATCTCCAAGGCTCTTATTTTCCGTTACGATGTCATCTAATAATACGATTCTATTGTTTACGCAGTATTTTATCCATGGCCTTCCCTCTGGCAAGCTCGTCAATCAGTTTGTCCAGATAACGTATCTCCCGCATCATAGGCTCTTCAACATCTTCCACCCTGACACCGCAGACCACGCCCTTGATCAGCCTCCTATTTTCATTCAATTCCGGGGCATCCCGGAAGAAATCCCCATACGGCACCTGCCTTTCCAGCATCCCTTCCAGTTCCAACCGGCCGTACCCGGTAAGCCACCGGATGATTTCATCCACTTCTTCCCTTGTCCGTCCTTTTTTCTCCGCCTTAGTAACAAGGAGACGGTATACTTTTGAAAAATCCATCTGATATATTTTTTCATTTCCCATAAGATTCCCTCTGTTCCGCGTTCCTGGCACCTCTTCTGTCCCCCCGGCTGTTTCCCTATCCCAAATCCAACCGGCGCGTCATAACATCGTGCTTATCTGTCTCGGCCGAAATCCCGCCTTTTCCAACTCGTCCAATATCCGGTTCTTATGCTCCGTCCCGAACGCCTCCATCGTGATTTTCAGTTCCACCGCCGCGTTGCGGTTGGTGCTGACAAACTGATTATGCTCCAGCTTGATGACATTTCCCTTTTCCTCCGCGATGCAAGCCGCCACCCGCTGCAGTTCGCCCGGCCTGTCCGGCAAAAGCACCGACACGGAAAAGATGCGGTCCCGGCGAATCAATCCATGCTGCACCACGGAGGACATCGTAATCACGTCCATGTTTCCACCGCTTAGGATGCAGACGACCTTCTTTCCCTTCAAATCCATCTGCTTTAACGCCGCCACCGTCAGCATTCCTGAATTTTCCACCACCATCTTGTGGTTTTCCACCAAGTCAAGAAACACCCCGATCAACTCGTCATCGTCCACCAGCAGCACACCGTCCACGTTTTGTTGCACGTACGGAAGCAGCTTGTCCCCCACGGCCCGCACCGCCGTGCCATCGGCAATCGTGTTGGCGGATTCCAATTCCACCACTTCCCCGGCCGCCAGCGCGGCGGACATGCTCGCGGCTTCCACCGGCTCCACGCCTACGACCTTGATTTTCGGGTTCAACATCTTGGCCAATGTCGCCACGCCGGTCAACAAGCCGCCGCCCCCGACTGGCACGAGGATATAATCCACCGTCGGCAATTCCTGGATGATTTCCATGGCAATCGTCCCTTGTCCCGTCACGACGTCCAGGTCATTAAAAGGATGGATGAACGTGCACCCCCGCTCTTCCGCCAGCTTCACGGCATATTTGCAGGCCTCGTCATACCCTTCTCCATACAAAATGACCTCCGCACCATAATTCTTGGTACGGTTCACCTTGATAAGCGGCGTACCTTCCGGCATCACCACCGTCGCCTTGCAGCCAAACGCGCTCGCCGCATAGGCCACGCCCTGCGCGTGGTTGCCAGCCGATGCCGCCACCAGCCCACGTGCGCGCTCTTCCTCCGTGAGCGTGCTGATTTTATAATAAGCGCCCCTCAGCTTGTATGCCCCCGTGTGCTGCATGTTCTCCGGTTTCAAATATACCTTTGCCCCGGTCTGCTCGCTAAGGTAATTACTGCGAATCAGTTTTGTCTCGTTCGTCACTTTCTTTACGACTTCGCTCGCCTCTTCAAACTTCTCCAACGTCAACATTTCCATCTGTCATTCCTCCTCCACTTTATCCAATCAAGTCAAGCGGATATTCGCAATCCGCTTCGCTACTTGCTCATAACCTCATGCCGCTTCGCGGCATTTCAATGGGAGCATGTACTCCCACTGAAACAGGAAAGTCCGACCCCCGCTTTAAAAAGCGGGGGACTTCCCTGATGAGTTTATATTCCCCATGGCCGCTTTCAGCTCATCCAGGCTCATCCAGCCTTTTTCTTCCTTAACAGCATCCTCTGCTTCCTGCAATTTCATTAAGAGTTTTCTCTCCGCCTTGTCTTTTTCATATTCGTTCGCCGCCAAAGGCGTAGTATTAGCAATCATGCTTCTTCCCAGTCTTCGGAGTCATCCACGTCCAGCTCGTCATCCCACTCGCCTTCCTCATCTTCGTCCCACTCGTCCGCGTCCTCATCCCATTCGTCGTCATCCGCGTCGCCTTCATCCCACTCGTCTTCGTCCCATTCGTCGTCATCCGCGTCACCTTCATCCCACTCGTCTTCATCCGCGTCGCCTTCATCCCACTCGTCTTCGTCCCATTCTTCTTCCTTCCCGTCCGTCTCGTCCTCTTCCTTGTAAAATAGGGCGTTCACGAACTCGTCCGCGTCGAACTTCTGCAAATCCTCGATTTTCTCGCCAACCCCGATATATTTCACCGGGATTCCAAGCTCCGCCTGAATCGCCACCGCAATGCCGCCCTTGGCCGTCCCGTCCATCTTCGTCAAAATCACGCCGGTAATCTCCGCCACCTCGTTAAATTCCCTGGCCTGCGACAAGGCGTTCTGCCCGGTCGTCGCATCCAAAACGACCAACGTCTCCCGATGGGCTTCCGGATATTCCCGCTCGATGACGCGGTTGATTTTTTTCAGTTCTTCCATCAAATTCTTCTTATTGTGCAGGCGCCCGGCCGTGTCACAGAGCAAAAGATCTACGTGCCGCGCCTTGGCGGCCGCCACCGCGTCAAAAACGACCGCCGCCGGATCCGCGCCTTCCTGGCCGCCAATCATGTCCACCTGCGCCCGGTTCGCCCACTCCTTCAGCTGTTCCCCGGCCGCCGCGCGGAACGTGTCGGCCGCGGCCAAAAGCACTTTCTTGTGTCGGGCATGGAATTTTCCGGCCAGCTTGCCAATCGTCGTCGTCTTGCCGACCCCGTTGACCCCAATTACGAAGACGACCGACTGCCTGTCCTCGAATTCATAGGCCGTCTCTCCCACGTCCATCTGTTCCCGGATGCTGTCAATTAAAACCTGGCGGCAATCCGACGGCTTTTTGATGTGCTCCGACTTCACTTTTTCCCGCAAATCCTCCAAAATCCGCTCCGTCGTGTGCACGCCCAAATCGCCCATGACGAGGATTTCCTCTAATTCGTCATAAAAATCATCGTCAATCTCGGAAAACCCGAAAAAAATCCCATCCATACCGGACACGATGTTGTCCCTTGTCTTCGTCAGTCCCGACACCAGACGCTTAAAAAAGCCTTTCTTCTCTTCACTCAACGCCATCCACCTCCATCACATTGCCTACACCATTCCACAAGCAGGCTTACAAACCGCCTTGTTCATTTTATCTGCCGTGAACCGAAACATTATTTTTCCAACTCGTCCTCCAATAAATCCACCGACACAAGTGTTGACACGCCCTTCTCCTGCATGGTGATGCCGTAAAGCCGGTCGGCGGCCGTCATCGTCCCCCGCCGGTGCGTGATGACGATGAACTGCGTGTGCGCCGTCAGCTTATGTAAATACTGGGCGAAACGCGTCACGTTGTTGTCATCCAATGCCGCCTCAATCTCGTCGAGCAGGCAGAATGGCGACGGCTTCAAGTTCTGGATGGCAAACAGCAGGGAGATTGCCGTCAACGCCTTTTCCCCGCCGGATAGCTGCATCATGTTCTGCAGCTTCTTTCCCGGCGGCTGGGCGATGATGCGGATTCCCGCCTCCAGGACGTCCTCGTCCTCCATCAATTCGAGAGTCCCCTTGCCGCCCCCGAACAATTGGCGGAACACGTTGTCATATTCCCTGGAAATCAAGGCGAACTGTTCGGTAAACTGCTTGCGCATGGCCGCGTCCAGCTCCTCGATAATCTTGAGCAAGGTTGCTTCGGCCTCCACCAGGTCGTCATGCTGGCCTTTCAAAAACTCATACCGCTCTGAAACGCTCTTGTACTCCTCGATGGCGTTGACATTGACCGCCCCCAGTTTCTTGATTTCCGACTTCAAGCCCTGAATCTGCCGCTTCATGAAGGAAAGGTCGGTCAGGTTGGTATTGCGCAGTTCCATCGCCCGGCCATAAGTCAGTTCGTACTCTTCCCACATATAATTGATCTGCTTGTCCGAAGCCTCCTCATAGGACTCCTTACGGCTGTTCAAGCGGAAACATTCCTTGTCCAAATCCGCCATGTGTTTCGACAGTTCCTCCCTCTTACCGAGGAATGACTTGTGCTTCTGGTTCAACTCGTCCCGCTTGGCGACCTGGTTCTTTATCTCCGCCTGAATCTCCTCGAACAATTCCTTCGAATTTTCAATCGTGTCGCGCAAATCGTCTATTTCCCGCTCCTTCGCCCGTATCTCCTCGGAGGCGTTGCCCTTGCTTGCGTCCAATTCCCTCAACTCGCTCTCGAAGCGGGCGATTTCCTCCGCGATACGGTTCACGTTCTCCTGGATGAACGCGTCCTGCTGCTCCAGGCTCGCACAAGAAAGGTGCGCCTCCTCCGAGCTCTTCATCTGGATTGCCTCCTGCCCGCGGTTGGCTTCCAGTTCCGCCTGCAGCCGCTCAATATCCGCGTTCAGTTTCTGCTCCAACCGCTCGGAGGTCTCCAGTTCCACCTGGATGGACTCTTCATTGTCCACGATTTCCTTGATGCGGATTTCCAAATCCGCCGCCTCGCTCTTATACCGTTGCTGGCGAAGCAAAAGCTCCCGCTGCCTGGCCTGGATTTGCTCCACGTTCATCTTGGCCGTGTTTTCCACGACGGAAGCCTTACGGAGTTCTTGTTGGATCTGGTCAATCCTCGCATAGCCGTCCGCCCGTTTCTGCTTGGCCAGGTTGACCTCGGCGTCCATTGCCTCCATTTCGGCTTTCAGCCGCAACGTGGTCTTCTCCAGCTCCTCGATTTCCCGTCGCCTGCTCAGCAAGTTGCTGGAATTCTTGAACGCGCCACCGGTCATGGAACCGCCGGGACTTAACAAGTCGCCCTCCAGCGTGACCAGGCGCAACGACTGCCTGTATTTCCTGGAAATGGCAATCCCGTGGTCGATATCGTCCACCACGATGGTGCGCCCCAGCAACTGGTCGGCCAACCCCTGAAACCTGGGTTCCACGCGGACGAGCTTGTTCGCCAGCCCGATTACCCCCGGCTCGCGAAGCGCCCCCTCTTCCCGCAGGGTACCCCCGTGCATGGCGGTCAATGGCAGGAACGTCGCCCGTCCCAGCTTGTTTTGCTTCAAATAGCCAATCATCCGCTTGGCCGTCTCCTCTTTGTCGGTGACGATGTTCTGAATGCTGCCGCCAAGCGCCGTCTCCACGGCCACCTCGAACTCCTTCTCCACCTTGATGATGTCGGCCACCACGCCCAAAAGCCCCGGCTCCTGATCCTTTCTCGCCATCACCTTGCGGATGCTGTTGCCATAACCGTCATAACGCTCCGTAATATTTTTCAATGATTCCAAGCGGGACGACTCACGGTGGTACGCGGTCTGCCCGACCCGCAAGTTCTCCTGCTTGGCGGCGATTTCCTGCTGGTAGACCGCAATCTGTTCCTCCGTCTCCTTAACCTGGCGCATGAACGCCTCGATTTCCCCCGTAATCTTTCGCAAATCTTCCTCATAGGATGACAACGAACGGTTCTGTTGCTCGCCCTCGCTTGCAATCTCCAAAATCATTTTTTCGAGTTCTGCCTGACGGTTGTTGAACTGTTCCTTCGAAGTCGAAAAATGGGAAATCTTCTCTTTCATGGACACCCGGTTGTTCAGAATGTCCATGATTTCCTGTTTGCTCTCCTCCATCCGGGCGGCCTGTGCGGCGATGCGGCTCTGGATTTCAACCAGAGCCTCGTTGACCTGGCGGTCATTTTGCCTGGCCTCGGAAAGTTTCGCGCGAACGTCCTGCTGCTCCCCCTTCAGGCCGTTTTGCTGGTTCTCCCTGCTTTCCAGTTCGGCATGGATGGAATGCAGCCGGTTGTCATAATGCTCGTCATTCATCCGCACCGTGTTAATCTGCTCCTTCAAGACGTTAATCTGCCCTTCCAGCTGCTGTTTTAACAGCGTCGTCTCGTTCAGCTGCCCTTTCGCCTTCTCGATGGAAAAGTCGATGCCGTCCACTTCCTCCTCGATGGCCTCGTATTCTTTCTTCATGTCCCCGTAACGGACGTTCGCCTCGTCCAGTTCCTTCGTGGCGTTTTCCAAAAGGCCGTCGATTTCCCGGATTTGGTCCTTGATGCGCTCCGTCTCCAAAAGAAACATGTTGATGTCGTATGTTTTCAGTTCTTCCTTTTTCTTTAAAAATTCGCGCGCCACCTCGGACTGCTTCTGCAACGGCCCGATCTGCTTTTCCAGCTCGCCAAGAATGTCATCGACGCGGGTCAGGTTCTGCCGTTCCTCCTCCAGCTTCTTCAGCGACATGTTCTTGCGCCGCTTGAACTTGACGATTCCCGCCGCCTCGTCAAACAACTCGCGCCGCTCCTCGGGCTTTCCACTCAGGATTTTGTCAATCTGCCCCTGCCCGATGATGGAGTACCCTTCCTTTCCAATCCCGGTGTCGTAAAACATCTCGTTGATGTCCTTCAAGCGGCATGCCGCGCCATTGATCAAATATTCGCTCTCGCCGGAACGGTACAACTTCCTCGTCACCGTCACTTCCTCGTAGTCAACCGCCAGCTGGTGGTCGGCATTGTTCAGCGTGATTGCCACGGACGCATAACTTAACGGCTTTCGATTCTCCGTCCCGGAAAAAATGACGTCCTGCATGCTGCCGCCCCGAAGCTGCTTGACGCGCTGTTCACCCAGCACCCAGCGCACCGCGTCGGCGACGTTGCTCTTCCCGCTCCCGTTCGGCCCGACGATGCCCGTGATTCCCTCGTGAAAATCAAACTTTATCTTATTGGCAAAGGACTTGAACCCCTGCACCTCTATGCTTTTTAAATACATATGTTGCCTTTCTCCGTTACTATCCGCAAAACCGCGTGTCCCTTCGCGCGGCCTCCGTCCTATAGGGTGACGATACCTGCTTACCTTTCACCACGTTCCTTCATCTGCAAAATCGCGCGGTAGGCCGCCTGCTGCTGCGCCGCTTTCTTGCTCCTGCCGCGCCCATGCCCCATGCACTTCCCGCCCACGAGGACGTCCACGTAAAACGCCTTGTCATGCTCGGGGCCTTCCTCCTTCACCAGCCGGTACGCAATTTCCTCGTTCTCCCCGGCCTGTACCATCTCCTGCAAAATGGTCTTACTATCGAAGAAGAGCTTCTTGTCCTCCAAGTCCGACAAAACATGCCGATGGATGAACTCTTTTGCACTAGTAAAACCACCGTCCAGATAAATCGCCCCGATGAGCGCCTCGCAGGCATCCGAAATGACGGAATCCCTGTTCCTCCCGCCGCTTGAATCCTCTCCCCTGCCAAGAATCAAATAATCCCCCAGGTGAAGGTCGCGCGCGCAAAGTGCCAGGGACGGCTCGCACACCATACTGGCCCTCGTCTTCGTCAGCTCCCCCTCCGGCATCTGCGGGTTTTCCCGGAACAAGAACTCGCTGGATACCAGTTCCAACACCGCGTCCCCCAAAAACTCCAGCCGTTCGTTGCACTCCGATTTTTCCCAATGTCTTTCATTGATATACGAACTGTGCCGCATCGCATGAACCAATAATGAAAAGTCTTTGAACTTATAACCAATTTCCTGCTCCAGCTTGTGTAAATCTCCACGCATCACCATTCTCCCCTTTCCCGGTCTCAAAGGAAAAAGCCCTGGCGTACAAAAATACACTGGCGGGCTTTTTCCACGGATTTCCTTACAGATATTTCTCAATCGCGTCGTAAGCGTCCTGAACGGTGGAAATCTTCATCAGCTCGTCATCGGCAATCGAAATCTGAAATTCACTCTCAATCATTTCCACGATGGAAAGCACGTCCAAAGAATCCGCCCCCAGGTCCTCCACGAACCTCGTGTCCGGCGTGATTTCTTCGATATCGACATCCTCCTTCACTTCCGCGATGATTTTCAACAGCTGTTCAAATTCCATGACCTTTCTTCCTTTCTTCTTTAAGATTCTGTGATTCGGGAGCGCTTTACCACCCGTATCCATTCTATATGCAAAAGCGTGTCTTGCTACGCCTCCGCTTCCTGCATTGCCGCGCCGATCTGGCCGCAAATGTCCTGCTCGTTGAACGTCACGCACTGCACCATGGCGTTTTGTACTTCCTTCGCGGTGGAATTGCCGTGCATCTTGACCACGAGACCCTTGAGCCCCAAAAGCGGTGCCCCGCCATACTCGCTGGCATCGAACGCCTTCATCGTCTCCTTCATGGCCGGCTTGACCAAAAGCGCGCCAATCTTGCTGCGAAACGACGTAAGCATCCCCTTTTTCAACTCATGCACCAAGGTCGAACTGACACCCTCGTACAGCTTCAAAATCACGTTCCCGACGAATGCCTCGCAGACCACCACGTCCACCCCGCCCTTTGGAATGTCCCTCGCCTCGACGCTGCCGACGAAGTTGATGTCCTTGCATTCCTTCAACCTCGGAAACGCCTCCTTCACCAGCGCGTTTCCCTTTTCCTCCTCCGCGCCAATGTTGACGATGCCGACCGTCGGGTTCTTTTTCCCGACGACCTGCTCCATGTAAATCGAACCCATCCGCGCGAACTGTACCAGGTGGGACGCCCTCGCGTCCACGTTCGCCCCGCAGTCCACGAGCAGGGAGACGCCCTTCGCCGTCGGAATCAGCGGAGCCAGGGGCGTCCTCTCCACGCCCTTTATCTTCCCGACCAGCACCTGGCCGCCGACCAAGACCGCACCGGAATTTCCCGCGGACACCGCCGCGTCCGCCCTTCCCTCGCGCACCAGCTTCATCGCCACCGCCATGGACGAATCCTTCTTGTGGCGTATCGCGTAAACCGGCGGCTCCGCCATCTCGACAACCTCGCCCGCGTTCACCACCTCGACCTGTTCCTTCGGGTAATCATATGCCGCCAACTCCTGGTTTAGCAACTCTTCCTTTCCCGTCAGTAAAATCCGCATCTCCTTATGCGCCTTGACGGCCTCAACCGCCCCCTTGACGATTTCGGACGGCGCGTTGTCGCCACCCATGCCGTCCAAGGCAATCCTCGTAATCTCGGACATGATATCCCTCCCGCCAAATAAATTAAAAATGGCACAAACTCAAAGAAACCAAGGAACCCGATTTTTACCAGCCCCTTGATTTCCTTGTGTTTTCCTCATTAATCAACAGCAATGATTTCTTTTTTGTTGTAAGAGCCGCAAGCCTTACAAACTCTGTGCGGCATCATGAGTTCTCCGCACTTGCTGCACTTTACAAGATTCGGAGCGGTCATTTTCCAGTTCGCCCTTCTCTTGTCTCTTCTCGCCTTGGAAGATTTATTCTTTGGACAGATTGACATAGGTTACACCTCCTTACCATTCTTGGTTACAGTTAAGCCAAGGCTTAACCATAATGGCATATGGCCGTTCAAATCGCTTCGCGATGGGCCATATGCCATGTCTCCACCATGCTTTTGTATGGTCAGCGCGGTAAACGCGCAGACCCGGCCGAACCATTACAGTTCTTGAACAAATCACGGACAACTGACATTCTGGGGTCGAGACCCGTATCCTCGCAGTCGCAAGTACCCTCGTTCAGGTTCTGACCACACACGTTACAAATGCCCTTACAGTCTTCCTTGCACAGAACCTTCGTCGGCCATCCTATAAGCATCTCGCTATAGAGCATTTTGTCCACGTCAAGATTGTATCCGTCAATACAATCGGATTCATCGAACCCTTCCTTCAGCTCGCCCTCCGATGCCGCCAAATCGACCATCCTGGAAAAATCCAGCACAAACTCCCGCTCCACGTCCGCAAGGCAACGGTCACATGGAATCACGACGGAAAGCTTCGTCTCCGCGTGAATCTCCAGCTCCTTGTCCTTCACATGGGTAACGGTCACATGTACCGGCTCCTTTTGCACAATCGGATAACGCCCCGCCTTTAAACGAATCTCGTCCATCCCGACCTGCACGGTCTCGTCCACCATCGTATGACGCTCTGAAAGCACGTCTGATAGGTTGATTAACATCACATTCACTCCTACTCACACCTTAACCATTATACCATGGAAAACGGGTTTGTCAACTGGATTTTTTTATTTTTTCTTGCCTTGTCATCCTTCTTTCCTTATTACAACAACGCCACCGTCTCCCTGGCGATTGCCAGCTCCTCGTTTGTCGGGACGACGAGCACCTTCACCTTGGAGTCCGGCGTGGAAATCATCACTTCCTCGCCCCTCTTCTTGTTCGCCTCCTCGTCCACCTCGATGCCGAGATATCCAAGATAGCTTAACACGTCCGCGCGAACCGGGCCGGAATTCTCGCCGATGCCCGCCGTGAACACGATGTTGTCCACACCGTTCATGGCCGCCACGTAAGAACCGACGTACTTCGCCACGCGGTACGCAAATACCTGCAAGGCAATTTTGGCCGGAACATTACCGTCCACCGCGGCCGCGTCCAGGTCACGGAAGTCGCTGGAGAGGTTGTTGGAAAGGCCGAACACGCCGGACTTCTTGTTCAGCATGTTCATCAGTCCCGCGATATCCAGGTTCTCTTTCTTGGCAATGAATTCCAAAATCGCCGGGTCGATGTCGCCGGAACGGGTTCCCATCACCAGGCCCTCGAGCGGGGTCAGACCCATCGAAGTATCCACTGATTTTCCGTTCAGTACCGCGGAAATGCTGGAACCGTTACCCAGATGGCAGACAATCGTCTTCGTCTGGTCATACGGCACGCCGAGAATCTCCGCCGCCCTCTTGGACACGTAGCTGTGGCTCGTGCCATGGAAACCGTAGCGCCTTACCTTATATTTTTCATAATACTCATACGGAAGCCCGTACATGTAAGCCTTCTCCGGCATCGTCTGATGGAACGCGGTGTCAAACACGGCCACCATCGGCGTGCCCGGCATCAATTTCTCACATGCCGCGACACCAATCAGGTTCGCCGGGTTATGGAGCGGGGCAAGGTCGTTACACTCTTCCACCGCCTTCTTCACCTCGTCCGTGATGACGACGGAAGAAGCGAACTTCTCGCCGCCATGCACGACACGGTGCCCGACCGCGCCGATTTCGTCCAGGCTCTTCACCACGCCGGTCTTCTCGTTCGTCAGTGCGTCGATGACGAACTGGATGGCCTCCGTGTGGGTCGGCATCGCCTTGTCAGACACTTCCTTCTCGCCGCCCGCCGGCTGGTACGTCAATCTCCCGTCGATGCCGATGCGTTCGCACAAGCCCTTGGCCAAAACGGCCTCGCTGTCAGAATTGATTAACTGGAACTTCAAAGACGAACTTCCACAATTGATTACCAATACGTTCATGATAACGTCCTCCTGAATGGTTTCATTAATTTACGCGTTCGCCGCCTGTACCGCCGTGATGGCGACCACGCCCTCGATGTCCTCCGCGCTGCATCCGCGGGAAAGGTCGTTGACCGGTGCCGCGATGCCCTGCGTGAGCGGTCCGTAAGCTTCCGCCTTGGCCAGCCTCTGAACCAGCTTATAACCGATATTTCCGGCATCCAGATCCGGGAAAATCAGCACGTTGGCATGTCCCGCCACCGGGCTGCCCGGCGCCTTGGACTCCCCGACGGACGGAACGATGGCCGCGTCAAGCTGCAATTCGCCGTCGAGCTTGAGTTCCGGGGCCATCTCCTTGGCAATCCGCGTCGCCTCGACCACCTTGTCCACGTCGGCGTGCTTCGCGCTGCCCTTCGTCGAGTGGGAAAGCATCGCCACGACCGGCTCCTTGCCCGTCAACGCGCGGAAGGAATCCGCGGAAGAAATCGCGATGTTGGCCAGCTTCTCCGGATCCGGGTTCTGCTCCAGACCGGAATCACCAAAGATAAAGGTGCCGTCCGCCCCCATGTCACAATCCGGCACGACCATCACGAAGAACGCTGAAACCAGCTTCGTGCCCGGTTTTGTCTTCAAAATCTGCAGGCACGGGCGAAGCGTGTCTGCCGTGGAATGGCACGCGCCGGACACCATGCCGTCCGCGTCGCCCATCTTCACCATCATCACGCCATAATACAGATAATTGTTCAGAAGAAGCTCCCTCGCCTGCTCCTCGGTCATGCCCTTCTTCTGGCGAAGCTCCACCAACTTCGCGATATAACTTTCCGTCTTCTCGCTGGTGGCCGGATCCACGACCGTCGCGCCGGAAATGTCGTATCCCGCGCCCTTCTTCTCAATCTCTTCCTTGCTGCCCACCAAGACCAGCTTCGCGGTCCCCTCCTTGAGGACGGCCTCGGCCGCCTTATAGGTACGCTCGTCCTCCGTCTCCGGAAGCACGATGGTCTTGACGTTCGCCTTTGCCCTTGCCTTGATTTCATCAATAAATCCCATGACTTGAACATCCACCTTTCTTTTTCTTGTAGGAATTTGTTGCCATGGCCGGATTAAAAAAGTCCTGCCAAACTATTCCTATTATAACGCAAAGGAATTTTGCATACAAGGAATATCTTCTCTTTTTTGGTACATTTTTCAATACAATGATACCAGGGTCAAAAGGCCATGTATGACATGCTTGCATGTCAACACATGACTTCGAGGCCCGCAAAACACCGAAAACTAGCCATTTCCCGTAGGAAAATGAGCGGATTTGAGGTGTTTTAGAGCCTCGGGCGCACGCTCTTTAAAACTTTCACTCCAGCCCGCATTTTTTATACGCCATGGTAAATGCAGCCGCAATCAGCGCGATATTTCCCACGAGGATGCACGCGCCTTCGATTGGAAATCCGCCTATGGTTGCCAAACTTCCGCTGGATTGCACGCCGCCTAATAAAAAGCCGGCCACCGGTTGCGAACCACCGATTTGCCCCAGCATAAGGCTGATTTGCTGCGAGTAGGCAAATTTTGCCACCCTTGCGACGGTTTCGTTGAATTGCGCCAGCATGGGCAGGAACGAAACGACCAGCATGACCGGCACGGTAATCGAGGTGGCCATCATCTGCGTCCTGCCAAACGTGCCGATTGCCGCGCCCGCGAGCAGGGACGTGACGATGCCGATTGCCATGATTCCCATGAACGCCGCGCGTCCCCCAGGGGTATACTCACCGGCCATGCAAATCAACGCCGCCCCCAGCATGCAGGCCACAAGGACGTATCCGCCGATACCCAGCAGATACTCGTATGGCCGCACGTTTGACATCAATAGCACCCGCAACGTGTTTTTTTCCTTCTCCTCGGACATGATGGCGGCCATGCTCGTAAGCGGCGCCATCCCCACGTACATCGTGGCAAATAAATTCACGAAGAAATTGCCCGGCATCCCTTCTATTTTTATCATCGGGTTCATGACCAACGTCATCACCGGAAACATCACGAACTGGATGAGCACGGTCTTGTTTTTCAACGTGTCCTTGACCTGTTTCTTCAAAATTGCGATAATATTATGCATGTGAAACACTCCTTTCTGGCTTATATTAATTAGAGCGTCAAAAGGTATTTTGACGCTCATGATACACGGATTACTCCGTGCTAACGCACTCCCGTAATCCTAAAACACCTCAAATCCGCTCATTTTTCTGCGAAAAATGGCTACTTTTCGGTGTTTTGCGCGTCCCAAAGTCATCCTTTTTCATGCAAGCATGAAACGCATGACCTTTTAACGCTTGTATCATATTATAACGTTCTTTCCACAAACAACGCGCCAGCGTCTTATCCCATTGACTTTCAGCAAAACGGCGTAGAATGAATTTCCATCTGCAAGGCAACCGAACGAGGCGATGCGGTGGCATCGTTGAGTGAAGTTAATGCAGCAGATGAAAATTCAGACAAGCCGTTTGGCGAAATGAGCATCCCCCGCCCCGCCACACGTGTCCATGAGCGACGTTCCCGTCAATTCCACAAAAACACTCTCCAGCGTCGGCTCGGTGGAATGGACGGACGCGATTTTGTTTTCTTCCAAATATTCCTTCATCAATTCCGCGGACGCGCCTCCATTTTCCAGCAAGACCTCTTCCCCGTCCTTCAAAGTGACACGGAGCTTATTCAAATGATTGTATTTCTGGCAAACGTCCCCCGGCCTGCCCAGTTCCACGATACTTCCCTTCGAAAGCAATGCCACGCGATTGCAGAGGCTTTCCGCCTCGAACATGTTGTGCGTCGTCAGGAAAATGGTGGTTCCTTTTCGCTTCTGCTCCACCAGGACGCGGTGGATTTCCCGCATCGTGACCGGGTCGAGTCCCGAAGTCGGCTCGTCGAGGAACAAGACCCGCGCCTGGTTCATCATCGCCCGCGCCAGGGAAAGGCGGTTTTTCATCCCCTTGGAAAGCTTGCAAACCGCCCTGTTCTTTGCATCATACAAGCCGATTTCCTTCAACATGCCAAAAATCCCGTCGCGCGGGACACGGTAAATGTCCGCATAAAATGCCAGGTTGTCATACACGGACAAGCGGTCGTACAACCCGAAATTGTCCATCATCACGCCAATCTGCCCGTGCTCCGCCGCTCCCAGCTTTCTCGTATCCCGCCCCAAAAGCCTGGCATTTCCCATGTCTTGTAAAAGCTGCCCCGTCAAAATCTTGACAAGCGTCGTCTTTCCCGCCCCCGACGGTCCCAAAAGTCCAAAAATTTCCCCCTCTTCCACCGCGAAGGACACCTGATTCAACACCTGGTTTTTTCCAAATTTTCGGGATACGCCCTCCACCTCGATTGTAAATTTTTCTTTCTCTCCACACGCTTTTCTTTCCACATACGTTTCCTTTTTCACACACGCTCTCATCATTTTGCCTCCCCGTCTTCACACGCGCTCTCATCATTTTGCTCCCTGCTTTCACGTTCTTGCCCTCGTTTTCCATCCTCCTTCAGCCGCCGCAAGGCTTCCTCCATCCGCTTGTTTTCCATCTTTTCCTTTACTGTCATCACAAAACAACTTCCGACGAACGAAAGTGCGAAACTGGCCAAAAACATTGCCCATGCCTGCCATGTATTTTTTGGAATCCAGCCACATCCGGTGGCAAAGACTGCAACGAGGATAATCACCGCGCCCAGCATGCATACCGTCCTAAGCCAAATCGCCATATTCTTTATCAGCCAATCCGTAAAAAATACAAACCTTGCCGCCACGATGAAAAACGAGACGGCCAAAAACTGAAAACAAACCTCCACCGGCACGCCCGCGCTTCCCAATTCGTACATGGTGGAAATCTCTTTCGCCGACTCCCCGAAAAGCAGGCAAAAAATATTTAACATCAGCATGGCAAACCCAAACACGACCATCACCTGGGCCAGATAATCAAAAATGGTTCCCCGCTCCTCCATTTACCGCACCCCCAATCTTTTCTTCAACGCCTCCGCATACTGTCTGGAAGCCATAATTTGTTCCCCGTTCGACATGGTGACGCGGATTTTTCGATTGACGTCCGCCTTCAACGATTGAATATCCTGCAGGTGAATCAAAAAGGACTTGCTCACCCGAAAAAACCCGTACTCCGCCAACTGCCGTTCTAATTCGTACAACGGGAAATCCGACTCATAGATGTCTTCATCCGTATAAATGAAACACTTCCTGTCCACGCTTTCGATATAGATGACCCGCGCAATGTCCAGCAAGTGGATTTCGTCGCCCTTCCTCGCCATCAACTGCTGGTTCATCATCCGCAACGTCGCCAGGATTTTCTCCACCCTCGGAGTCAACTGCCTGCAAGTGACGGAAATCTCCAAATCCGTCGCCCCCTCGTCAATCAAAATCTCAATTTTCAAAATGCCACCGCCCTTCACACTAGTGCCTTGTCCCGTTGACTTTCAGCAAAACGACGCAGAATGAATTTCCATCTGCAAGGCAACTGAACGAGGCGATGCGGGGCATCGTTGAGTGAAGTTAACACAGTAGATGAAAATTCAGGCAAGTCGGTTGGCGAAATGTCAATGGGACAAGACACTAGACATCCTATCACGTCCACAAAAACTTTACAATCCCGACAAACGCAGGATGCCGTTTCCCTTGCATGAGTTGCCAAAAAAGGCAGGCGTTTCCCTCGCCTACCCTCGTCTCACTTCAAATATTGTTCAAGAACGCCACCGGCGTTCTTGCGGCGGCGCACAAGTCAGCTTTGCTGACAAAATACATCTTTGTGTGCCTGCCATCCGCCACTCCAAATATCCCGCCTGGGTCGGATGAACCGGGTCACGCATGTACAGCCATACCTTTCCCTCACAAATGGAAAAACAGCGTTACCACCCGGAAGTACACGAGTAGCGAGCACGTGTCCAGTATGGTGGAAATAAGCGGTGCCGCCATGATGGCCGGATCCATCCCCAGCCGTTTGGCAATCAGCGGCAGCGTGCAGCCGATGCTCTTGGCGATGCAGACGATGGCGATAATCGTGATGCCAAGCGCCAGGCAAAGCATCAAATTGTGCCCGTACATCAACCAGACACGGACGCCATTCACCACGGCCAACAAAATGCCCACCACCAGGCCGATACGCACCTCCTTGAAAACGACGCGCAAAACGTCCTTCATCTCTACCTCGCCAACCGCCAATCCACGAATAATCAAGGTGGAACTCTGGGAACCACTGTTTCCGCCCACACCCATCAGCATCGGGATGAAGGTGGTGAGCACCGGCATCACCGCCATCGCGTCCTCATAATGCGCGAGCAGCAGCCCGCTGACGGTCGCCGAAAGCATCAAGAACAGCAGCCAGAAAATACGGTTCTTCGCATGCTGGAGAACCGACGTGCCAAAATAGGACTCCTCGTTCGGGCTGACGCCGGCCATAATCTGGATGTCCTCGGTCACCTCGTCCTGCAAGACGAACATGGCGTCGTCCACGGTGACGATGCCGACCAGGCAATTCTCATAGTCAATGACGGGAATCGCCACCAGCCCGTACTTGCGGATCATCTTGGCCACCGTCTCCTGGTCGTCAAGCGTCTTGGCCGAAACGACGTTCTCGTCCATGATTTCCTCAATCAGCCTCGACTCGCCCGCCGTCAGCAGATCCTTCACGTCCACGATGCCAATCAGACGCCGCTTTTCCGTCACGTAGCAAGTATAAATCGTCTCCCGGTTGATGCCGACCTGACGGATTTTCAAAATGGCCTCCTCCACCGTCATCTCCTTGCGCAGGCTGATGTACTCCACGTTCATGATGCTGCCCGCGCTGTCCTCCGGGTACTGCAAAAGCACGTTGATTTTGCGCCTCGTCTCCTCGTCGGTGGCACTTAAGAGGCGGTCGACCACGTTGGCCGGCATTTCCTCCAAGACGTCCACGGCATCGTCAAGATACATCTCGTCCATGACCTCTTCCAGCTCGGAATCCGTCAAGGCGTTAATCAGGTATTCCCTCATGTCGCTGTTCAGGTCGGTAAACACGTCCGCCGCCTCTTCCTTGGAAAGCAGGCGGAAAACGAGGACGATTTGCCTCTTGTCAATGTCAGGTTCCTCCAGCAAGTCCACGATATCGACGGGGTGCATGTTTTCTAATTTCTCTTTCAATTCTTTGAATTTTCTCTCTTCGAGCAAGCCGATGATTTTCTCATACTCCATGACATGCACCCCTTTCTTTCTATTGTAATTTACCATTCTTTTATAGTATAATGGTTTCTAAAAAGATATACAAGGAGATTTTCATGAAAATTGTCGGATTGATTGCAGAATACAACCCGTTTCACGACGGACACTTGTACCACCTTCAGGCTTCGCTCGAAAAAACAGGCGCGGACGCGGCCGTCGTCGTCATGAGCGGCAACTATGTACAGCGCGGAGCCCCGGCCGTCATGGCCAAGCGTTTTCGAACCAAAATGGCACTTGCGTGCGGCGTGGCGGTGGTATTCGAACTACCAGTCTGCTATGCCACCGGCAGCGCCGAGTTGTTCGCCCTCGGAGCCGTCTCGCTCCTCGACGGCCTGGGCGCGGATTATATCTGCTTTGGCAGCGAATGCGGGGATTTGCAAGCATTACAACAACTTGCCGCCATTTTGTGCGAAGAACCGGAAGAATACCGGCAATTTTTGAAATCATACGTAAAAGAGGGCATTTCCTTCCCCGCCGCCAGACAGCGGGCCGTCACCACCTACTTAAATGGTATAAAACAACAAGCTCGAACCACCGGCTGCGCGAGCCTGCTTAACGAGCCGAACAACATTCTGGCGGTTGAATATTTGAAAGCCTTGAAAAAAATAAAAAGTTCTATCACGCCCTATACCGTGCGGCGGATTTCCTCCGCGCACCACGACGACAAGCTGCGTCCTTCTTACAGTTCCGCCTCGGCCATCCGCCAAGCATTGAAGCAGGAAAACCCTTCCAGGTCGTTTTTAAAAAGCCAGGTGCCGGCGGCCTGCATGGAAATTTTCGAGGACTATTACCACCGCCAGTACCCCGTCTGCTCCGACGATTTTTCGCTTCTCCTAAAATATAAGCTTTTAAACACGACGTCCGACGACCTCCCCCTCTACCAGGACGTCTCGGTGGAACTCGCGAACCGCATGACGAACATGTTGGGCGACTATCGCACCTTCACGCAATTTGCAAGCCTGCTGACGACGCGGCAATTGACAAGGACGCGGGTCAACCGCGCACTTTTGCACCTGCTCCTGGATGTCAAAAAAACGGACGTGGAGCATTACCTGGCAGATGGAAAACATTACTATGCACGCATGCCGGGATTTCGGACAGATCAAAACCATGTCGTCTCGGAGCTTGCCAAAAGGACCCGGCTTCCCTTGCTCACATGCCCCGGGAAACATGATTCTGGCAGTCTGACAAAAAATGCCTGCCAAATGCTGACGACGGACGTTCGTGCCGCGAACCTATACCACTCCGTCGTCACGGACAAATATCAGACACCCTATATAAACGAATTCTCGCAAGGACTGTTAAAACTTTAGGTTACAATTCACGGCCCAACCGGCTGTGAATTGTAACGGCCTCCAGCCATCTAAAATTGCCTCCGGCAATAGGCTGGATGCCCACTGGCACCACCACTTTATCGGACGGTGGCCATGCGGCAAAGCGCACAGCCCCGTAAGCAGTAACATATTTAGGTTACTGTTCATTTTTTCATTCATCCCTCTGGACATCTTCCAGAAAAAGCTATACAATAGGTGCATCAAATGTAATTTCCAAGCATTTTGGCCATTTGCCCTTGATACAATCAAATATAAAAAGAAAGTGGGGAACCACCATGGCACTACCACAAGAAAAGCTTTTTACAACGGAAGACATCTACGCCCTACCAGACGGACGGCGGGCAGAATTGATTGACGGACGGATTTATGACATGGCTCCACCGAACACGATACACCAAAGGATATCCAGTGCCCTGCATGTCGCCATTTACCAGTATGTCAAATCCAACCATGGAACATGCGAAGTGTTTGCCGCCCCGTTCGCAGTCTTTTTAAACAAGGACAATCGGACGTATGTCGAACCGGATATTTCCGTAATCTGCGACAAGGACAAGATTGACGACATGGGGTGTAACGGCGCTCCCGACTGGGTGATTGAAATCGTATCCCCGTCGGATTCCCATAGGGATTACGGTATCAAGCTTTTTAAATACCGCACGGCAGGTGTCAGGGAATACTGGATTGTGAATCCGGTAACCCGGACCGTCACCGTCTATGACTTTGAGAACGAATCAGGAACCAATCAATACACCTTTGACGATGCTATTCCTGTTCGTATTTACAACGACTTGGTGATCTGCATGACAAAATTGCTTTCATAAAACAAAGCGTTTCGCTTACGAAACTCCCGCGCCGAGCGCGGCCGTATGTGCGACAAGATTCTTTTCGCGCTCGTATACATCCTCCCGAAAGGTTTTTGTAATCAGGAAGGGGCTGTCGGGAAATGACTGCACACCTACAATATATGCTATGACGTATCAGAATCCACAACCATATATTGTGGGTTTGCCGCATTGTCCGACAGCCCCTTTATACGTCGCTTATGCCTTCACCCGTTTCGAACACGTCACGGCCAGCGCGCCTTGTCCGATATGACATGCCACGCTTAACGACAGCGGTGCGGCCATGATTTCAAATTCCGGAAAACGCTCATGCACTTCCCCCCGCCACTGTGCCGCTTCTTCCTCATTTCCCGTATATGCCAGGCCGAGCACCAAGTCCTTTGGTTGCAAATTGACAAAACGCCCTTTCAAATCTGCCTCGATGGCATTTAACATGGTCTTCTTGGCCGCCTTCCAGCCACGTACCTTGGCAAACGCGTCCAATTTCTCACCCTGGATTTGCAGCACCGGCTTCAGGTTCAAGACCGTTCCCAACGCTGCCGCCGCCGGGGTAATCCTGCCACCTTTTTTCAAATATTTCAACGTGTCCACCGTAATGTAAATCGTGGACTCAAATTTCTCTGCCTCCAGCACTTCCTTGATTTCCGCCGCCGACTTGCCCACGTCGCGAAGGGCCATGGCATCCACGACGGACTGCTCCTGCGTCACGGAAATGCGTTGGTTGTTGACCACGCACACCTTCCCGTCAAAATCCTCCGCCAAGGACGCCGCCGTCTCGCACGAACTGCTCAACCCGCTCGACATCGGAATGTGCACGATTTCGTCATATTCCTCCAAAAGCCCGTTCCACAAGTCAAGCACGTCGCCCGGAGACGGCTGGGAAGTGGAAATGTCCGCGTCCTCCTGCAAACGCTCATAAAACTTCTCCTGCGTCAAAGTAATGTCCTCGAAAAATAATTCCTCGTTGATGTAAAACGGCATTGGAAGAACGGTAATGCCCATCTCCTTCGCCCTCGCCTGCGTAATACCACTGTTGCTGTCTGTCACGATTGCTACCTTGCTCATCTCTTCTCCTATCTCCATTCTCAAATTTTGGAAAATCCCTTGGCATCCGAGCCCCTGCCTTGCGACCCGTTCGCAGGACAACCCGCGCATAAGCTGCGGAACCGGATGCTTCGCCTCCGTCGCCGCCTATGGCGGCTTTTGTTCCTCGCTTATGTTTTGGGTTGCCCGTCCCGGGCTCTTCTCCCCGTTCGCAGGACAACCCGCGCATAAGCTGCGGAACCGGATGCTTCGCCTCCGTCGCCGCCTATGGCGGCTTTTGTTCCTCGCTTATGTTTTGGGTTGCCCGTCCCTGACTATTCTCCCCGTTCGCAGGACAACCCGCGCATAAGCTGCGGAACCGGATGCTTCGCCTCCGTCGCCGCCTGCGGCGGCTTTTGTTCCTCGCTTATGTTTTGGGTTGCCCGTCCCGGGCTCTTCTCCCCGTTCGCAGGACAACCCGCGCATAAGCTGCGGAACCGGATGCTTCGCCTCCGTCGCCGCCTATGGCGGCTTTTGTTCCTCGCTTATGTTTTGGGTTGCCCGTCCCGGGAGTCTGGACACGGAGTGCTTTCCTTCAAGCAAGCTTGGGAAAGCACTCCGTGCCCATTCTCCCTGCGAACGGTAACCTTAGTTTTTAAAACTATGTATCGGGGCGGGAATCCGCCCCCGTCTGTTCACGAACGTCTCGCACCCGAATTGGTTGACCGGGATAATCGGCGCATACCCCAAAAGGCCGCCGAATTCCGCCGTCTCCCCGACATCCTTGCCAATCACCGGAATCAGGCGCACCGCCGTCGTCTTCTGGTTCACCATGCCAATCGCCATCTCGTCGGCGATGATGCCGGAAATCGTGCTGGCGCTGGTCTTTCCCGGAATCGCGATCATGTCCAGTCCCACGGAGCAGACGCACGTCATCGCTTCCAATTTTTCCAGCGTCAGCGCCCCCAGCTTCACCGCGTCTATCATCCCCTGGTCCTCGCTGACCGGGATAAACGCGCCGCTAAGTCCGCCGACGTAGGACGAGGCCATCACGCCGCCTTTTTTCACCTGGTCGTTTAGCAGGGCCAATGCCGCCGTCGTGCCGGGGGCACCCACACGCTCCAAGCCGATTTCCTGCAAAATCTCGGCCACGCTGTCGCCCACCGCCGGGGTTGGGGCAAGTGACAAGTCCACAATGCCAAACGGGATGTCAAGACGCTTCGAGGCCTCGCCCGCCACGAGCTGCCCCACACGGGTGACCTTGAACGCCGTCTTCTTAATCGTCTCGCACAATTCCTCAAATCCTTTGCCGCGCACCTGCTCCAGCGCCTTTTTGACCACGCCCGGCCCGCTGACTCCGACGTTGATGACCGCGTCCGCCTCGGTCACGCCAAGGAACGCCCCCGCCATGAACGGGTTGTCATCCGGCGCGTTACAAAAAATGACCAGCTTCGCGCACCCCAGTGAATCCCTATCGGCCGTCGCCTCCGCCGTCGCCCTGACCATCTCGCCGCACAACCGCACGGCATCCATGTTGATGCCCGTCCTCGTGGAGCCCACGTTGACGGAGCTACAGATGCGCTCCGTCTCGGAAAGAGCCCGGGGAATAGAACGAATCAGGTTTTCGTCGCCCTTCGTCATGGACTTCGAAACCAATGCGGAATACCCGCCGATAAAGTTGACCCCGACCTCCTTCGCCGCCTTGTCAAGCGTGCAGGCAATCGTCACGTAATCATCCGGACACTTGCAGGCCGCCGCGCCGATTAATGCCACCGGGGTCACGGAAATCCGCTTGTTGACGATCGGGATGCCAAACTCCCTCTCGATGTCCTGGCCCGTGGACACCAAGTCCCTGGCCGTCATTACGATTTTCTCATATACGTTCTTGTTCAGCTTGTCCAAATCCGAATCCATACAATCCAAGAGACTGATGCCCAACGTGATCGTGCGCACGTCCAAATTTTCATGCGCGATCATCTCGTTCGTCTCTGAAACTTCATATAAATTAATCATGATACGTTCCTTTCACTAATGATTTAAGGAAATTCTTTTCGCTAAATTCGACATTGTAACATCCGCTCAACTGAGCCCATCCTTCGCCATGCTCGGTTTCGCCAAGTTGCTTTCGGTCACAGCCGATGCATTTTTTCAAAAATTTCTTCCCGCTGGCAATGGATGGTCACGCCAATGTCCACCCCCAGCGCGTCCATCTCGTCGCAAATCACCCGGAAGTCCTTCTCCATCCCCGACACGTCCACAATCATCATCATGTTAAAATACCCTTGGATAATCGTCTGGGAAATGTCCAGGATGTTAATCTTGTTGTCCGCCAAATACGTGCACACCCTGGCAATGATTCCCACGGTGTCCTTTCCCAACACGGTCACGATACATTTTTTCATTATTTCATCCTCCTACTGTTAAATACTTGACGAAATTTCACACTTCCAATATTTCCGACACCTCGTCGCGGCTCGCGACGAACATATGTAAATCCTCGCCCTTGAACTCATTGTCCCCCAGCGTCACCTCAAGCTTTACCGTCTCGTAAGCCAGACGGGCATAATTGTTCTCCTTGCTCAAATGTCCGAGGACGATATGTTTCAAACCATCATGCAGTATATCACAAAGCAGCCTTCCTGACAATTCATTTGACAAATGTCCTCGATTTCCCAAAATCCTCTGCTTGAGCGGATACGGGTAAGAACCGACCTCGAGCATGTGCACGTCGTGGTTCGCCTCCAAAAGCAGCGCGTCCAAATTTTTCAAATGTTCCACGATATAATCGTCATAAATCCCCAGGTCCGTCGCCACGGCCACCGCCCTGCGGTTACTTTCAAGCCGGTAGCCGCACGGCTCGTTCGCGTCATGGGAAATGGCAAACGGCCGGATTTCAATGTCTCCCAGGGCAAATGGCTTGTCCGTCTCAATCGGGTGCAACAGCCCTTCCGGCAATTTTCCCAGCGTGCGGCAACTTTCGATGCCCTCTATCGTACCTGCCGTGGCATAAATGGGAACCTCGTATTTCCTGCTAAACACGCCCAATCCCTGGATATGGTCGGAATGCTCGTGCGTCACCAGAATGCCGTCCAAATCCTCCCCCTTGATGTCCAAGGCATGAAGCCCTTCCTCGACCCGCTTCCGGCTGATTCCCGTGTCCACCAGAAGATGCGTGTGGTCATCGCCCACGTAAATACAATTGCCGCTGCTCCCGCTGGCAATACTACACATTCTCATCGTATTCTTTCCTCGTTTCTCTCTACATTAAAAACTCTTGCAACGCCCCGGCCACTTGCCGTCTTGTCTCCCCGAACGTCCCGCCATTGTCAATCACCACCCGGCAGGCCTGGCAAAATACCGCCTCGTCCGGCTGCGACGCCATCATTTGGTCAATCCGCTCCCGCGTATACCCGCGCGAGGATGCCAGACGTTCGCGCCGCACCGATTCCTTCGCATAAATATACCACATCTCATCACAAATTTGCCCATACCCGTTTCCTGGCAACAAGGCCGCCTCGATAACGTACAATGACACTTCCCGCCGTCCGTCGTCAAGGACGGCCGCCGGCCGCCCCGTGGAACCGTCCAGCTTTCGTTTCCCGGCTGTTTCCGCTTCCCGCCTCGCGGCAATGTCTTCCTCCACCCACCGTTTCACCTCCGGGTGGACGATGGCGTTGAGCATCCGCAGCTTTTCCCCGTCCGCAAATACCAGCGCTCCCAGCTTCGCGCGGTCGAGTTCGCCGTCCGCGCCGACCACTTCTTTGCCAAAACACTCCACGATCCGCAAAAAACATGGCCGACCGTTTCGCTGTAACCGTTTCGCCACCTCGTCAAGCTGCACGACCACCGCGCCATGCTCCTCTTCCAGCAGCTTCAGCACCCGGCTCTTGCCGCTGCCGACCCCGCCGGTAATCCCTAAAACCTTCATCTTGTCATTTCGCCCCATGTCCGAATCGCGGCACCCGGCCGTCCCGCACCACACATAAACGTCATTTCGCCTCGTACCATGTATTTCCCACGTGCATGTCCACGATAAGCGGCACCTTCAAGTCCGCCGCCCCCTCCATCTGCTCCCTCAAAATACCTTTGACTTCCTCGAGTTCGTCCTCGCAAGCCTCGATCAGCAGTTCGTCATGCACCTGCAAAATCAACCTTGAACGCAGGTTCCGCCTCGCCAGTTCCCCGTTCACCCCAATCATGGCAATCTTGATGACGTCTGCCGCCGTCCCCTGGATGGGCGCGTTCATCGCCACCCGCTCGCCAAAGCCGCGCTGCATGAAATTACTCGACTTCAACTCCGGTACCGGACGCCTGCGCCCATAAAGCGTGGACACGTACCCCTTCTCCTTCGCGTGCGCGACCGAATCGTCCAAAAATGCCTTGATGCCCGGATAGGTCTGGAAATAATTTTCAATATACTGCGCAGCCTCCTTGCGGGTGATGCTCAAGTCCTGGCTTAAGCCGAACGAGCTGATGCCATAGACGATGCCGAAATTCACCGCCTTGGCGTTTCGCCTCTGCAGGTCCGTCACCTCGTCAAACGGCGTGTCAAACACTTGCGAGGCCGTCATGCGGTGGATGTCCTGCGCGTTCTTGTACGCCGAAATCAACTGCTCATCGCCGGAACAATGCGCCAGTATCCGCAGCTCGATCTGCGAATAATCCGCGTCCACGAACACGCACCCTTCCTTCGGCACGAACACCTTGCGGATCAGCCGTCCCAGTTCCATGCGCACCGGGATGTTCTGCAAATTCGGATCCGTGCTGCTGATACGCCCGGTGGCCGTGATGGTCTGGTGGAACTTCCCGTGGATGCGCCCGTCACCGCCGATAAAGTTGGCCAAGCCGTCCGCATAAGTCGATTTCAGCTTCGTCAGCTGGCGATATTCCAAAATCTTTTCCACCACCGGGCAATCCGGGGCCAGCTTTTCCAGCACGTCCGCCGCCGTGGAATACCCGCTCTTCGTCTTCTTCCCGTTTTTCAGCCCCATATGCTCGAACAAGACGACTCCGAGCTGCTTCGGGGAATTGATGTTGAACGTCTCCCCCGCCAGTCCGTAAATCTCCTTCTCCAGCTCGACGATCCGCCCGCCAAGCTGCTCGCCGTATATTTTCAGGGCCTCGCCCTCGACCTTCACGCCCTCGCGCTCCATGTCGTAAAGCACGAACAATAATGGCATCTCAATCTCCGCGAATAGCTTGTCCATGCCACACGCTTCCAATTTCTTTTCCAGCACGCCCGCCGCCTCGAACGCGGTGTAGGCCTCGTAACAGCCCCGCACGTGCTCGTCCGCCTTCTCGTCAATCGTGATTCCAAGATGCTCCCTTGCCACGTCCTCGAACGTATAATCGTTTTTTAACGGATTTAAAAGGTAGGCCGCCACCGTGGCGTCAAAGCAATGCCCTTTCTCCACTTCCCCGAGCACCGGCAAATATTTTTTCAAGTCAAACATCACGAACCTGGGCACCGCGTTCGCCAACCCGCGAATCCGCCCAAACAACGTCTCCATATCCATGTCCATGTCGCATGGAATTGAAAAAATCTTGTCTTGTCCATACGCGATACAAATGCGCCCGTATCCCGACGGGTGGGCGAACAACGGCAGCACGTTTCCCGCCTCCTCGCGGACGGCCACCCCCACGACTTCCGATTTTGCCGCCTCGGCAAACACGTCCTCAATCTCGCCCTTGTCCGTCAATTCGGCAAAATGCTCCTCCACCTCGTTGGCCGTGGCCTCCACGTCAAAACGGCCCAGGAGGTTTTTAAACTGCAGACGCTGGAAATAATCGTGCGCCTCCTTTGTATACATGTTCCCATGGCGGGACTTTTCCAAATCAAAGTCAATTTCCGCATGAACGTCAATCGTCGCCAGCACCTTGCTCAACTTTGCCTGCTCCCAGAATTCCTGCAGGTTCTTGCTGGCCCTGGGCGGCTTGATTTCGGCGGCATGCTCGTGCGCGTTCTCAATCGAGCCGTATTCCTGAATAATCTTGGTGGCGGTCTTCTCCCCCACGCCGGGAACCCCGGGAATATTGTCCGAGGAATCCCCCATCAGGGCCTTCACGTCGATGAACTCGGCCGGGGTGACCCCCAGCTTCTCCTTCACGTCCGCCGCCAAATAATCCTCCACCTCGGTACGCCCCTGCTTCGTCTTCGGAATCCGGATTTTCACGTGCTCCGTGGCAAGCTGCAGCGTGTCGCGGTCGCCGGAAATGATGGCAACGTCCATCCCCCGTTCCTCGCACGAGCGCGAAATCGTCCCCAGCAGGTCGTCCGCCTCCAGCCCGGCCTTCTCGATGATGGCGATGTCCATCGCCTGCAAGACTTCCTTGATGACCGGCACCTGCTGCCGGAGCTCCTCCGCCATCGGCTTCCTCGTCCCCTTGTACTCGGCGTACATCTCGTGCCGGAACGTCGGCGCATGCACGTCGAACGTCACCGTCAGATACTGCGGCCTCTCCTCGTCCAACACCTTGAACAAAATGTTCAGGAACCCGAAAATGGCATTCGTGTGCAGACCTTCCGCGTTCGTCAGGTCGGGCACGCCGTAAAACGCCCGGTTCAAAATACTGTGACCGTCTATCAATACGATTTTTTCACGCATGCTGTTCTTTTCCATCCTCTAACATCCTCACAATTTCTTCTATCACCATACATTACTATTCACGGGTCTGTGCGCCCCGCCGCACGGCCACCGTCCGATAAAATGACGGTGCCGGTGGGCATTCAGCCATTTAAAGAGTATACACTAAAAAAACTCTTTTTAAAAGAGGTTTTTTGTGTTATTCTTAAAATATGGTCATTTATGGATAATTGACCAAAGAAACGGTCGCCAAACACTCATTCATGGGAGGTTTAATAATGGACGGAATTATTTTTGACGTGGACGGCACGCTCTGGGACTCGACGGATTCGGTGGTCGAGTCATGGAACATGGCTATCCGCGAAAATTCGGATTTGGACTTCATCGTGACAAACGAATTTTTATCCACCCTTTTCGGGAAAACGATGGATGACATCTGCAACCTTCTTTTTCCCACACTGGAAAAAGAAGAACGCCTGCGCCTGGGCGCGCTCTGTTTCGAATACGAGAACAAGCATCTGGAAACGAGACCCGGCACGCTCTATCCCGGGGTCAGGGAAACCTTTGAACGCTTGTCCAAAAAAACCAGGCTTTACATCGTCAGCAACTGCCAGTGCGGTTACATCGAGGTGATGCTTAAGACCACCGGGCTTGGCAAGTACGTGACGGACACGCTCTGCTTCGGACAGACACAGACTTCCAAAGGACGGACAATCCGCACCCTGATGGAAAAGAACGGATTAAAGGACGTGTTTTACGTGGGTGACACGCAGGGCGACGCCGATGCCTGCAAGGAGGCGCAAATCCCCTTCGTCTTCGCCACCTACGGCTTTGGGAACGTCCCCGACGCGAAATGGAGCATTGACTCCGTCACGGAACTCTGACAAAAGATAGGGAGGATCCGCCATGAACCGCAAGGTCATTTACAAAACCATGTTCGAGTACGCTTTTATTTCCTTCGCCATCCTCCTGATGGATGTCGGCATTTACGTGTTCAAATTTCCCAACCATTTTTCGTTCGGCGGCGTGTCCGGCCTGGCCGTCGTTTTGAACGAAATCACGGGCATCGCCCCCGGCCTCATCAACCTGGTCATCAACTTCGTCTTGCTGATTATTGGATTTTTCGTGCTCGGCAAGGGGTTCGGCATCAAGACGACCTACGCCACGGTGCTCTCTTCCGTCATCTTAAGCGTGATGGAAGTCCTCTTCCCCCTCTCGAAGCCGCTTACCAACCAGCCGCTTTTGGAGCTTTTGTACGCGATCGCGCTGCCCGCCGTCGCCTCCGCCATGCTTTTTTACGTGAGCGCGTCGAGCGGCGGCACCGACATCATCGCCATGATTTTCAAGAAATATAGCACGTTCGACATCGGCACGACGCTCATTTTGACGGATGTCGTCTTCGTCGCCATGTCATTCTGGGTGTTCGACATCCGCACCGGCCTCTTCTCCGTCTGCGGACTCGTCACCAAATCCATTTTCGTGGACCACGCGCTCGACCAGATGAAGCTGAGCAAATATTTCACGATTATTTGTAACGACCCGGAGCCGATTTGTGCCTTTATCCGCGACACGCTGAACCGCAGTGCCACGATTTATAGCGCGCAAGGCATCTACACCCATGAGGGGAAGACCATCATCTTGTGCGCGCTCGACCCGCGGCAGGCCGTGATTTTGGAACGTTTCATCCAAAAGACGGAACCCGCCGCGTTCATCATGGTGACGAAGAGTAACGAGACTATCGGGAAAGGCTTCCATCTGACGATGTAAATAGCTTGCAAACCGTTCCATTTACGTGCTATAATAGCGGAAACCAGACAGGAGGTGTGACCATGGATTTTTCATCTTTAGAAGGCTTCCATACAAAGTGGCGTGACATTCTCGTAATCGGGAAAACCATAGAGCGTGGCAGCATGAAGTACCACGTCGTCGGCATGACCCTCTCGGACGAGGCCAGGCTTTACGTCATCGAACCATGCCCGGAAGCGGAAAGCCTAAGCGGCAAAGTCGTTCAAAACCAACGGCAAATTCTAAAGGAGCTTGAACGGCACGGACACGGCTATCTGGACTGCCGCGGTTTCTCCCTTGGCAACGAACATATGAAGGTGCAGGGTGGCACGGGCACTCCCCTGACCCCTGACAATCACGGGATGACACAACTGTTTTTCGACATGATGGATGCCGGCTGGACGATTCCCGGATGGCTGAAAGAAGTGGACTGGGACAACCTCATGCTCATTGCGCTGGATGTCGCCAATGTCGAGAAACTCCCCGCGTTTACGCCGGACATGCCCATGACCATCACGCACCGCCCAAGTCCCGACCGGCACGTCGTGGAAAAAACGGTTACCCTGAACGTGGGTAAAAGCCGCTCCTTCCGCTTCACGGACGAACACGGGGACGAAGTGCAATGCCACATCAACAATGTCACCCTGATTGACGCGTGGAAGAGCGCGGAAGAAGATTTAAGCCGCTTCGATTCAAGCGGCGATACGAACGACAAGCGGAGCGTTTGCGAGCCGGTTTGCGCCGGCAAACCGGAATCGGGCGAATCGGGCGGTTCCGGGAAGGCCGAACAGCTTTCGCCCGAACATTTGGAACGGTTCAAAGAGCTGGGCCACGACGCCCTGGAGCAAAACTGCCCGAAAGGAATGTGCTATGTCGGCGTGGAATACGAATGCAGCAAGGATTTAAACCTGGTGTTTTATTCCAAACAATATCTGGATTCGCAACCACAAACGCACGAAGGAAGCTCTCATTTCCTGATGATGCGCTTAAGACCCGACGCGGAGACGGGAACGCACGGCCTGCCGCTGAAAGGCTGCGTGATACAGACGCCGGTTCCCCCGGACACGTCCGAGATTCCTGCGGAATTGTTCATGTATTACGAAAAAACCGGCGAATGGACGGAAATGGTTTCGTAATGGTTCATATCGTGGGGTGGTCGGGTAATGACACTTTTTAGCCCCGTTTCCCCCAAAAGACATCTCCCGCAGAATTCCGTGCCTTCCAGCATGGACTCTTCTGCGGGAGACGTCTTTGATTGCGAAAATCCCCGGACTCGCCGCAGCAGACCGTCAGCGGGCGGTAACCATTTTTATATCCGATTTCCAGAACTGCTGTCAACTCTGTCTCGAACCCGTACAGACTATAGAAAAAAGGGTTGAGCCAAGTCCCAAGATTACCGCCTTGTTTTTACCACGAACACGCCTTCACGTCGCGTTCCAGAAAAACCGCAGCCCCCCTGTGGTCGCGGGACGCCGCAAGCCCTTCCGGCGCCGTGTTCTCCGCATAGGTGCTGTATTTGCCTTCCACGGCGGGAATCAGGTCGTTCACCAATTCATTGTGGAACTGGTCCGTAAGGCGCAAGGCAAGGCTATAGTCGCCGCTGTCCTTTTCGCTTGTGTTGTTATAAGTCGGAAGGACGATGATGAGCGGCTTTATCTTCCCGTCCTCTATGGCATGGTCAACCACATGCTTGAAAGAACGCGGCCGGATGTCCGTACCCATGATGGTCGTTTCGTCGCTCCAACCGCCATGGCTTAAATACATCACGTTATATTTCTCGTTTTCCGTATATCCGTAGGGCAGGTATACCCAGGCTTCCTTCGTCAGCTTTTGCGCATGCTCCTCGTACGTAAATGATTCCCATGTGTCATAAGTAATCTTTTCCAATGTACCGGGATGTCCGGCCGGCCGCGTGTACCCGTCCGGTATATATTCCAATTCTTCCGGAACCGTGCCCAAGCCCCGGATATTTGTGGAACTCCGTATCGATGCCGGCGGTTTCCCATATTTTTCCTCCCTTTCCAAACACAAGGCTTTATTCCTGAGATTCACGGAAATATCCGTTACAAACAGTATACAAAAATCGAGACCTCCCAGGAAGTCTCGATTCGTTCACCAGTTTATACCTATAGGTTTTAACCGTTTTATGTGTTTTTACGCTTCTTTCTTTATCTTGTTCAGCGCGCCGTTCAATTCCTTCACCACGTCCGGCCCGATTGCCTTTGCCACCTGCTTCAGCATTTTATTTAACGGCGTCTTGTCCATCTGCCTTTGTACGGCCTCCGGCATCTCCACGCCCTGCGCCACCTCGCCGTACGAGCCCCTGGCCTTCGCCATGATTTTGCCCAGAAGCGCCGCCGCCTGCGGGTTCTTCTTCAAATCCTCCATCGTGTCCATGATGGAATAATACCCTTCGCGGACCAGTTCCTCCGGCTTGTCAAACCAGTTGACGACCTCGCCGCCCTCCTTGACGTAATCCGGGTTCGGCTTGTCCACCTTGCGGATGCGGATGGAATCGGAAAGCTCCCCGCTCTTCGCCGTGATTTCATGCCCGCCGGAAATCTTCACCTCGAAATGGCAGGCCTTGTCACACTCCTTCGTCCCCAGCTCCACGCCGTCCACATAGAGCGTCACGCTTGGCTGGTTGGAGTATACAGTCACGTCCGTCACGTCCTCCGCGCGATCCGCGTAGCGTCTGCCACACACATGCACGAACGGGTCGTCCGACAGATACGCCTTGTAAATGTAGAACGCGTCCTTCCTCGTCTTTCGGTCGAACGTCACCAGCCCTTTTTGGTTCTGTCCCGGCTTGCCGCCCTCGTCACGCCCGTCCGCGCCGAAATCGAACATGTTCCAGCAGTGCATCGCCCATATGTAAGGCCGCTCGCTCCACATTTTCAGCAAGTGCTCATGGTAAACGGCCTGGTAATTCTCCGTCCAGTCGCCCTTTTCCGGCTTCCCGCTCTGGTAGGCCGGGTTGGCGTCCGCGCCATACTCGGACAAACCAATCACGGCCTCCGGGTGCGCGGCATGGAAATCGTCAAACCACTCGTCATTCTGCTCCTTCTCCCCGATGTACCAGCCATAGTACAAATTATAGCTACGGATGTCCGAAGCCATCACGAACGGGTGGTTCGCATCCAGCATGAACGCGTGCGCCATCGTGGTCGGCCTCGTCTCGTCCAGCTTGTGGCAGAGGTCGTTCAATATCCTGTGGTTTTCAATAATGTCGTCGTTGACGCCGCCGCCCGCGGTAATCTCGTTGGAAAGTCCCCAGCAAATGATGGACGGGTGGTTATAATTCTGGATGACCAGCTCCGTCATCTGGCTGACGGTATTGTCGCTCCCGCCTTCCATGTGGCCCGTAATATACGGGATTTCCGCCCACACGATCATGCCGGCCTTGTCACACAAGTCATAAAA
This sequence comes from Lachnospiraceae bacterium, assembly GCA_910574865.1. Taxonomy (GTDB): domain Bacteria; phylum Bacillota; class Clostridia; order Lachnospirales; family Lachnospiraceae; genus Schaedlerella. The sequence continues at coordinate 250,943 of CAJTDN010000003.1, forward strand.
ATACTGCGCGTGCTGGTAATGTGCCAGACGGACGGTGTTCGCCCCCATCTCCCGCATGATGGCAAGGTCTTCCTCGTGCATCTCCTTCGTGATCGCGTAACCCACGCCCTGCCTGTCCTGATGGCGGGCCGCGCCGCAGAGCCGGTACGGCCTGCCGTTCAGGTAAAATCCTTCCCTTGCGTCAAATCCGAGGAAACGGCAGCCAAACGCCGACTCCACCACGTCGCCGTCCATCTCCGCCTTGGCCGTATAAAGGTACGGATCCGCCACGCCGTCCCACAGATGTGGATTCTCCAACGTAAGCACCGCCTTGGCCGCCCCGTCTTTCACGGCCGCCTCCTGCGCAAGGCAGACATTCCCTTCCGCGTCCAGGATGGTAAACGTCACCGCGTCCGCGCCGCCGCTCACCCAGGCCTCCATCGTCACTTCCGCCGCGTTCTCCTTCACTTCCAAATTGGCTCCCCAGCCGATGCCATGCATCTTCGGGGTCACCTTGAACGCCGGGCCGCCATGGTAATCCAAGGCAAAATGCGCCTTCGGCACGGAAACCACCTTCACGTCACGGTAAATCCCGCCATAAAACGTGAAGTCCGCCTTCTGCGGGTACACGGTCTCGTTCTTGCTGTTATCCACGGAAACGGCCAGCACGTTTTCCTCCCGCAAAACGTCCGTGATATTTACCCGGAACGTCGAATAGCCGCCCTCGTGGCGCGCGAGCTTCCTATCGTTCACATACACCTGTGCCGTCATCGCCACGCCCTCGAACTCCAACCACTGCTCGTCCGCCTGCGGCAAGTCCTTTCTCGAAAATTTCTTCGCGTACCAGCACGTCCCCCGGTAATAGTCGTTGCCGCCGTCCTGCCCGTCCTTGGCGTTCCAAGTGTGCGGCAGCGTCACCGCCTCGCCGGCTGCAAGAACGGCGGAAATTCCCCCGTCCTTTTTCAAAAACCGCCAACCATCATTAAAATCCGTAATCCTTCGCATCGCTTATACATCCTCGCTTTCCAATACTCATTTAATTCTGATTTGATGATATCAGAGTCAAAACACAATTTCTAGTATCATCATACCACGTTCACATGTTTTTGGTAGTCAATTTTTTGCCATAATGTCTCTTTTTTTGCTATGTTTGAGAAATTGAAATAGCCGCCCCATTTTCCTGAATCCCAAAAGCCAAAATCAAGCGGCCATCCCTCACGCGACCTTCGAATAATCAATGATGGAAATTTCTTGCATGAATCTTTTCGCCATTTCGACAATCTTTTCCAAATGTTGTGCCACGTCGCCCGTATAAATAATCTCATTGCACTCCACACACTTATAGCAAGGCACGTTTCGTACGATAACAAGACAATCACCCAAATCCGTGACATCTGTCGTATATCCTTTCTCAGCAGTTGCACCACATTCCATACATAGCATGACTAACACTCCTTCCTTGTTCTAAAATCTTCGTCCCACTTATTTGGGTCTGGATAATACGCGGTTACCAAATAAATATGCTCTTCGTCATTACTGACAACAATATGAATATAACTATCATTTACCGTATGCCCAAGAATCAAACAACTTGGAAGAGGTTTGTCATCTTCATACTTCTTAATAATTTCACCAGTTTCTATTCCCCGCACCACATCACTAATCGTTATACTTCTTTCCACCAGCCGCTCTTTTGCATGCTTCGTCAAGGCTATGTTCTCAGGCCTGTTCATCCGCCTTATCGTTTCAATATGAATCAAATTTTATCATCCTCCCTTTTTATTGCCATTCATTCATATTTCCAAATCTCCTGCCAAAAGTATACATAAGTAAATCATGTTCGTCAATGATAGAATTTCTTTCCCGACACGATACCCCCGTCGCAAAGAATATCTTCACCCGTCAAACAGGAGTTACTTCCTTTGTTCCTCTCGTTTCTCCCATGATGGTTCCCTCCTCGCTATTTTCATTTAACGAAACCATCATAAAATGGAGACATGACAAAATTGCTAACGACATGTTTACGAAATGTTTAAGATTTCTAAATCCCTTATGCGCCTTATTCCCCCGCCTCCATGTAGTACAATACGCCCAGCGTCCCCGGCCCGCAATGGCTCGAAATCACGCCGCCGGCCCGCGTCTCCAGGATTTCCTCAAACCGCCCGAGGGACTCCAAATACGTTCTCACCTCGTCCACGATTTCCCTATCCACGCCCGAATGCGTGATAAATACCCGCCGCCCATCCGCCGCACGCAACTCTTCTTCCAAATCTTTCACGTAATTTCTCAGCGCATGGCCCAAACGTCCCCGGTATTTCTTGCCCACTTCCATCTTGCCGTCAATGACCTTGATACAAGGATGAAGTTTCAACGTGTTGGCCAACAAGGCCGTGGCCCCGCTGCAGCGCCCTCCCCGCGCAAGATAGGTCAGCGTGTCAACGACGAAGCTCGCACGAACCAGCGGCCTCGCGTCCTCGATTTCCTTCACGATTTCTTCCGCCGTCTTTCCTTGCCCCGCCAGTTCCGCCGCGCGGATGACCTGAAGCCCGATGCCAGTGGACAAATTCTGCGAATCTATCACGAACAGCCGTCCCGTCTCAAACTCCTCGCCGACCAGACGGGCCACGTTGCACGTCGAACTCATGTCCTCGGAAATGCCAAAGAAAATGACATCCTCTCCCGCCATCATGAACGGGGCTATGATTTCCTGCAATTTTTCAAACGGCACCGCCGCCGTCTTCGGGGTCTTCTTATGCTCGTCGGCCCACGCGAAAATCTGTGCCGGGCCCAGCTCCTCGCGGTCCAAATAGCTCTCGTCATCCAAAACGATGCACAACGGCGCCAGCGTGATGCCATATCGCTCCAGCAACTCATCCGACAAGTCACACGTGCTGTCCGAGACAATCCTTACCTTTTTTCTTTCCATTTTTACGTTCCTCCATTCCCTATACTTGGCTCTCTGCCATATTGTAATCACTAACCATGAACCTGCCGACGATTCTGGCATATTCCTCCGCGCTACATTTCTTCTCCGCGCCCATTTTCATCCAGTTCTGCAACGCGTTGAGAATTCCGGCGCAATGATAAGAAACGAAACATCCCGCCTCGACGGGCGTACGCCAGAACCTATCCGCCACGGGGTTCTCCATCACCCTCTCCAAAATGTCCCGCAGCGCGATTTCCAGATAGCGGTTGTTGCCCCCCTCAAAAAAATTCTTGTAAATGTCGCCATTCTCATCCACGTGCTTTATCAGTGCCAGCATGACCTTCTCGCCGATTGAATGCATGGAAAATGTTTCTGCCGCATCGCCCACGTAATCTTCCAATCCCAATTCCATCAGCTTTTCCCACTCATAATCCGTCACCAGCGCGTACACGTCATGGTAATGCGCATAAAAAGTCGGCCGCGACACCCGGGTTTTTTCACAAATTTCCCGCACCGTGATTTTACTCAAAGGCTTATGTTTCATCAATGCATGTAAGGATTCCTTCAACATCTTCTTCGTGACCCGGCCACGTATGTCCTCGTTCATCTTTTCACCTCCCGTCGCGGCTGACTTTTATTTATGGTGATGTCGCCGTCATGCGACATGTCCGTTTCGTTTTAAAAAACCGTCGGAAAGTACGCTTCACCGCCAACTTTACATTTTTAACAACTTGTAAAGTTATCTAACATATTTTTGATTTTATCACTTGTCCGTCCGCTTGTAAAGTATTAATATACGAATGTATTCAAAATAATTCGTCCTTTCGGCATGGTTCTAAGGCCGCCTGCCAGCCTGCCATGAACCGGATGCCGAGACGGACGACTTCACGCGAAAGGAGCAACCTATGGATTTTTCAAGTGTACAAGGCAAGGTCGTGATCGTCACTGGCGCGACACGTGGAATCGGCGAGGCCATCGCCAAAATTTTCGGGGAACACGGCATGAAGGTCGCGTGCGCCGCCAGAAGCGAAAAGCAAGGCGAGGCCGTTGCCAGGTCAATCGTGGAAAACGGGGGCGAAGCAATCTTCATTAAGACCGACTGCGGCAAGAAGGAAGACATAAAGGCCTTGGTCGCCAAGACGGTGGAAGCTTTCGGCCGCCTCGACGGCATCGTGAACAATGCCGGCATCGGAATGGGAGGCATCCCGTTGCACGAATACGACGACGAGGACTACGACAAAATTTTTGACATCAACAGCAAAGGCATCTTTATCGGCATGAAATATGCCGCGGAGGCCATTTTCAAATCCCGCTCCGAGGGCGGCTTCATCATCAACATCGCTTCCATCGCGGGCATCATGCCCCAACGGGGACAAGCGCTTTATACGGCCACGAAGCACGGCGTCGTGGGCATGACGAAATCGGCCGCCCTGGATTATGCACCGTACAACATCACGGTCAACGCCATCTGCCCGGGCTACACGAAAACCACCATTTTCGGTGACGCGCCGGACGCGGCCCTTGACATGTTCGCGAAAGACTGCCCGGCGGGACGCATGGGAAATTCGGAGGAATGCGCCTACCTGGCCCTATTCCTGGCCAGCGGAATGGCACGCTACATAACGGGCGCGGCCATTCCGGTTGACGGTGCCCTAAGTGCCGGACACCAAAACGTAAGCTCGTGGCGGCATCCGGAAATATTGACCGGAGCCTCCCTTAACTCCGGCAGCACGATTGCCGCGCTGATGGAAAACGACACGAGCCGGGCCATCGTGGACAAATACCTTCCGGGGTTCTCCGCGAACGAGCAGGCCAAGCAAGCCTATGGCATGACATTCGGGGCAATCGCGCCCATGTTCGGTTTGCCCGCAGAAACCGTGAAAAAAATGCTCGACGAACTGGATAACATGTAGACCCACATGTAAACGCTGACACACCAAGACGGCGATTGTGTTTTACTCTTCCACAATCGCCGTCTTGCTCTTGCATGTAAACAGATAACAGCAACCGACATTTATTCACGTCCCACTTATTTTTGAAAAAGTGAATATCACGATTCCCAATACCACCAGCACCACGCCCGTCGCCCGGTTTAGCGTCTTCGGGGTCGCCTTGTTGGCAAAGCGGGCCGCAATCCGCGCCCACAAAAGCGTGAAAATTACGCACAGTATAAATACCGGCCAGTCCGGCGCGCCGCCAATGGCAAAATGGGATGCCGCCCCGGTAAACGCCGTGAACGCCATGATGAACACGCTCGTCCCCACCGCCGTCTTCAACTCGTAGCCGAGAACCGAAGTCAGAATCAAAAGCATCATCATGCCGCCACCCGCGCCAACGAACCCGCAGATAAACCCAATCATGATTCCACATACAATCGACTGGATGACGCGCTTTTTCGGATTTACCGCCTGCATCGCCTCCTTCGTCGTCATCACCGGCCTGACGATGAACTTGATTCCCAGAATAAATGTCATGAATACGGAAAAACCTCCCATCGTCTGCGACGGAACCAGGCTCGAGACATAGCTCCCAATCACGGTAAAGACAAGGACGCTGGCCATCATCACCAGGCCGTTTTTCACGTCCAGGTTTTTATTCTTTCCATACGTATAGGCTGAGACCGCGCTCGCCAGCACGTCCGAGGACAGCGCGATACCCACCGCCGCATACGGCTCCATCCCCAAAAACGTAATCAGCATCGGTGAAATCACCGCCGCCGCGCTCATCCCGGCAAAGCCGGTGCCGAGCCCCGCGCCCATCCCGGCAAAAAACGTCACCAAAACCATCACCAAAATTTCCATTTTAAACAACCTCCTTTTCGCACACCCGCGTCGCGTCTTTCACGCATCGGACGTTTATTCCTCGTCCAACATGCTCTCCACATTTTTACAAATCGCCGCCATCACTTCCCGCTGCTGGCGCAGTGCCTCCTCGCCAATCCCCTTCGTCATGCGCAGGAAAAACTGTCTCTGCGCCTTTCGTCCCTGCCCGGCGACAAAATCCACCTTCTCCGTGCACAAAAGCCGTACCTTGCGGCGGTCTCCCGGCACGCCCTCGCGCACCAGATACCCTTCTTGCACCAGCTTCTCCACATGGAAGGACACGAGGTTCGGCTTCAGGCGCCGTAACCTGACGATGTCCCCCGCCGTCTGGTACTGCGGGTTGTTCGCCAAAAACATCAAAATGTCAAACGCCGTCTGGTTCAAGCCCAGCTCCCGGCACACGGGCCTGCACAATTTCTCATAGGCCGCCATGGAATTTTCGGCCAGTTCCAAAATATTGGAAAACTCATGAATCTCCATTCATTTCCCTCCCATTTTTGTCCGTTTTTGAATAATTCAATTTTGAACTTTCATAAATTGTACTACTTGTCTTACAAAAAGTCAACAAAAAATTCACCCTATAAAGAATTCCGCCCGAACGAAATGGGACGCATATTTTCTACCGACTGAACAAAAAACGGTACAATGAAATCATGGAAGACTTAAAAAACGGAAAAAAGGTTAAAATACCATCATTTCATATTTCGTTAACATTTCTTTAACATTAAAAAAATAGTTCCATCCTATCCTAATGCGTGTAAGGAACATGCAAGCACGCGTTACCATCCGGCCTTATAAGGTCTTTGACGGTAACATGCATTCAAAAAAATATGCATTGGAAAGGATGGAACAATCATGAAAAAGAACACGAACAACACCATTTACTTATTAACCGGAGCGGCTGGATTTTTGGGGAGTCACATTTGCGACACGCTTTTAGAGCGCGGCGACGCAGTGCGCGCCCTCGCCTTGCCCGGAGACAAATCCGTAAAATATATTCCAAACGAAGTGGACATCGTGGAGGGCAATTTGTGCGACGCAGATTCACTGGAAACATTTTTCACCGTTCCCGAGGGAGTCAAGACCATCGCCATTCATTGCGCCAGCATGGTCACGACCAACGCGGAGTTTAATCAAAAACTCATCGACGTCAACGTCGGCGGCACGAAGAACATGATTGACAAATGTCTGGAACACAAAGAATGCCAGAAAATGGTCTATGTAAGTTCCACCGGGGCCATACCGGAACAGCCGAAGGGCATGGCCATCAAGGAAGCACCCCGCTTCACCCCGGTCAACGACATCGTGCAGCGGGGCTGCTACAGCCAGTCCAAGGCCATGGCCACCCAGGAAGTATTGGATGCCTGCCAGGAACGTGGCCTGAAAGCCTGCGTCGTGCACCCGAGCGGCATCCTCGGACCGAAGGACTACGCCATAGGCGAGACGACCGGCACCGTCATCAAAATCATGAACGGACAGATGCCAATCGGCATGGGCGGATCATTCAATCTTTGTGACGTACGCGATCTGGCGGACGGTTGTGTCAAGGCCGCCGACAAGGGCCGTATCGGGGAATGCTATATTTTAGGAAACAAGGAAGTGACGCTGAAGGAAGTATGCCAGATGCTGCATGACGCCAGCGGATGTAAAATGCCTTTCTTTTACGTGCCAATCAAAATGGCTTACAAACTGGCCGCACAGATGGAGAAGAAAGCCGAAAAGACCGGCGAAAAACCGATGATGACCAATTTCGCGGTCTACAATCTTGACCGGAACAACCAGTTCGACTATTCCAAGGCGGAAAGGGAGCTTGGCTACCATACGAGGCCTTACGCCGAGACGCTCAAGGACGAGGCCGAATGGCTCGTTTCGAACGGCTATGTCAAGACGCGCGCGAACCATGGCGACAATACCGCGGCGGCCGGCACGGCCGCGCAGACGGCAAATGCCGTGGCACACGCCTGACATGTTTTGATTCCAATATCATACGATTTGTTTTTCCATCCCCGGCCGGCCATCCGGCCTTTGCCGGGGGACGCAAGCAATTCATGCCGGCTGTCCGATTGCGGGACGCAAATCCCCGCAATGGGCCGTCGGCATGTGGCCGCCATGAGCCGTATCACCAGGCTGATACCGGGGCTTGACATGGTTAAACGACGACGGTGACAAATGGCATACCTGATTGCCATCGCGTGCGGCATTTCTCATTCCTCCAGTTCCCGGCAAAGCTTTTGAATCTGCTCCCCGTACTTTCCCTTTCCCTTTTTTAAAAGGAACTGGTTCACGGGAAATGCCAATGACAAAATTACCATCCCAAGCACCCCGACGACAATTCCCGCCGCCATCTGGTTCATGGCAAGACTCATACTCATCCCCAGTCCCAGTACCAGCGTGCCGCCCCCCCCCAATGTCAGGGACACGACAAGCGCCGGCCTTTTTGCCTTTTCATCCAGCTTCCGCAATCTCTCCAGCCCGTCCTCGCCGACACGCTCTTCCTCCGCGGTTTCCCCCTGCGGCCGGTACTGGCTGCGAATGCGCTCAATCTCCTGGAGGCGCATTTTGTGCTCGTTCGCGCTATAGCGCATCTGAAAACCGTCCGAAGTTCCCGCGCCGCGTCTTGTCTCGTCATCCATCACCGTCCGCCTCCTTTTTCCGTACCTTCCTTTTCTTTCAGGTTTTTCGGTATCCTCACCGTAAAATTCGTACCCTCGCCCACCTGGCTGTCCACCCGGATTTCCCCGTCCACAATATCAATGACACGCTTCACCATCGCCAGGCCGAGGCCGTTTCCCTCCTTCGCGTGGGACGCCTCCCCCTGGTAAAACTTGTCAAACATGTGTTTCCCGGTTGCCGCGTCCATACCGCAGCCGCCGTCTATCACTGATGCCACGGCCATCTCCCCCTCGTCCTTTAACACGAGCCGCAGGCTTCCCCCCTTTGGGGTAAATTTGATGGCGTTGGAAACCAGGTTGCTCCACACGATTTCCAACAACCCCGCGTCCCCTTCCAGCATGACGTCGTCCACGTCAACGTCAATCTCCAAATCCTTGTCGCTCCACGCCCCCTCGAACGACAAAAAGACGTTTCGAAACTGCTCGCCGACATTAAACCGTTCCCGCTCCGGGTAAATGTTCTGCTTCTCCAGCTTGTTCAACTTCAACATGTTCACGACGAGGCCGTTCAAACGTCTGGACGCGTTCACCAGCGTTTCCAGGTACTCCCTTCGTTCCCCGTCCGTCAAGTCCGCATTTTGCAGCAAGCCGGCGTGGTTTAAAATAATGGCCAGCGGCGTTTTCAGCTCATGCGTCACATTGGCCACGAAATCCGTCTTCAACGTCTCCGTGTTCGCCAGTTCCTTCGACAACTCGTTAATGCTGTCGATAATGTCGTCGAACTCGTTAATCCGCGACGTATAGGGCGGCTCAATCTGGTAGCCGTACTCCCCTTGTGAAATGTGGGCGAGCCCGTCCAAAATGCGCCTTAACGGAGCTTCGATCGTAAACCTGCGGCGCATCCCGTCAATGACGCAAACCAGGGCGCTGACGAACATCACGTTGGCCGCCACCGCCACCACCGCCCACCAATCATGTCGAAAATCACCCACTACCCGCGCAATCGCCCGATATAACAAAAGATTGACCACGCTGATGAAGCACACGCACAAGAAAAATATAAAGTAACTGCTAAATGACATGATATTGTTCAGCTTCATCATGTACGCACCCTTCTTCCCCCGCCTTCCCGCCTCTTCTGTCCCGCTTTGCCCCGGCCTTCCCTCCGTTTTCACGTCCATATTCTAATCCAAGCCTCCTTCATCCTTCCTCGTGCACGATGGCCTTGTATCCAAGCCCGTGCACGGTCACGATTTCAAACGCGTCACAATTCTTAAACTTGCCGCGCAGCTTGGTGATGTACACGTCCACGGTCCGCGGGTCGGACTCGGTGTCATACCCCCAGAACTCGTCCATCAAGGCGATTCTCGTGAACGTCTTTTTCGGATAAGACAATAACTTGTGCAACACATGGAACTCCCGCACGGTCATCGGCACCTGCTCCCCGTCCACGTAGGCCGCCAATTCGTCCGAATCCAGCACCACGTTCCCGATTGTCAATTTTCGCTCCTGCAAAATGTTGGCCCGCCTCAAAAGTGCCTGAATCCGCATCAGAAGCTCGTCAAACTCGATCGGCTTAACCATGTAATCGTCAATCCCAATCCGAAATCCCTTCTTCTTGGAAGAAATATCGTCCAAGGCCGTCATGAACAGAATCGGTATCTTTTCATCCAGCCCGCGCACCGCGTCCGCGAACTCGAACCCGTCCATTCCCGGCATCATGACGTCGGAAATAATCATGTCAATCATCTGGTCGGACATGACCTCCAACGCCTCGTTCGCGTCCATGCAGGGCACCGGGTCGTAACCATTGTCACGCAAAAACCTGCAGACAGACTTGTTTAACTTCTCCTCGTCTTCCACCACTAAAATCTTAACCATGTCGCACCTCTTTCCAATCTAAATATGTTCCATCGAGTTCCCTACCCGTCGCGCCGGGACAAGCCGCGTAAGCAGCATATACCTTTCCGTCCCGTGTGTCCAAGCATGTTCGCAGCCATAAAGTCGGCTCTGGACATTGCCCATGGAAATGAAAATCTTTTCAGTTCCTGACATCATAGCACGGAAATGTTAAAAAAACGTTAAAGCACGCCGTATTTTCACAATAATGTAAAAAATGAAAAACATCAAATATTTTCCAGCTTTGGGGACATACTAAAAACCGAACAAGAACCACCGCGAAGCCCGCGCCAGGCGACGGGTTTCCGCACGATGGTGGACCGTTATGATTCATGGCCACAATCGTAACATTGAACATTCATAAAGGAGGCAACAGACCATGGCTGATTTATCTATGCTGGACTTACAAAACCTGCGCCACTTAATCGGCGGCTACGACACGTCACACTGCAAGATGACGGAATACGCGTCCCAGGCGGAAGACCCGGAAGTCAAAAGATTCTTCCAGGAGGCGGCGGACTCCGCCATGAAAAACAAACAAGACTTGATGAAATTTTTATAGGAGGCGGCCACGATGACTGAAAAAACGATGGTATCCGATGCCCTGAACGGCGTGAACGGAGAATTGAAAATGTTCGGGGACATGATTCCCCAGACGGAAAACGCGGAACTGAAACAATGCCTGAAGCAAATGCGCACCAAGTGCGAGTCGGCACAAGAACGCATCTACCAGATTGCCAAGGAAAAGCAATACTACACCCCGGCGCAAAAGGCCACGCAGGAGGAAATCAACCATGTGAAATCCATCCTTAGCCAGCCGAAAATGTTCTAACAAATACGTTGACGGAAAAACAAGGTGTTTCACTTGCGAATCGACATAGGGAGCCGATATGACTCATGTGAATCACATCGGCTCCTTGTTTGGAACTATCCATTACCCGACAGCCTCCGTTTACATAAAAGGTTCCACAAAAAATCAGGTACTAGAAATCACTCGTACAGATTGCGTATGTACGGGCTATTTCCCGTTCCTACTCCAAATACGGCCTGGACGGTGTCCCGGGATAGCTGCCCATGGACACGAGCAATCGCAGCCCCGCGTCCCGCGCGGTCAGCACGGCATTTTTTACCGCGCTGGCATCGCCGGTCACGGTCACGATGACCTCGTTCGAGTGGCTGGTCCCGCGCGTGGGGGTCATATACTTGATAATCTCCACCGGGGACGACTTCACGGCCAAATCCGCCATCACAAGCCCGATGGCGGCAGGAGATCCGCAAAAAAATCCGAACGGCCTGCCCAAGGGGGCATCAAACGCCATCTGCAACGCATAATCCGCATTTGCGGAATACGTAAACTCCAAATGTCCGGCCTCGCTGATATAAAGCTCGCCGGCATATTTTTCCGTATATTCCAAAGCAATCTCCACGGCCCTCCGCACGTCGGACACGTTGTCGCCACCGATGACGATGAAATTGCCGTGGCCGCCCCACCCCTTCGTGTCACGGGGAAGCTCGATGGAAAGCACCTCCGTGTTCGTGGACTTCACGGCCTCGTCCACCGCGTTAATCTGTCCGGCCGCGCCAGTGCGCGAACTCAAAAGCCCGAGGCTTTTACATGCACGCGGCAGGTTCATCTGCCCCAAGAGAGCCTCGCCGACCCCTGGAATTACCAGCCCGATGGTGTCAAGAACCGTCGTCCCTACGAATTCCGCCATGGAACATTCCATGGAAATGGACTTGATGTCGTGTACGTTTATCATGATGAAATCCTTCCTATTTATCCCAGATGAAAACTTAACTGTTCGTATGTTTCTTTCGTTTCTTCTTGCTCCGTTAATTCCTCCTCTAATTCGTCGTCCGACATTTCAATATAGGGCAATCCCATTTTGCCATACAATGTAATTAGATCCATCTTAAGTTCCATAACGCATTTTAGCCGTTTCAAGTAACTTTTTGTTGTAAACCGTTCGATTTGATTCGTTTCAAAACAACCGTTTTGACTACAAAATGATACAATATGCACCCCGGAAAGTCAACACTTTCCGGGGGATTTTTGCGCGTCAGCCGTATAACTTGTTTACCATCTTCTGTACCGCCACCGGGTCGTACCCGGCCGCCCGGAGCCTATTCAATCGGTCGGTACCTTTTCCCCATTTGCCATTAATAACTTCTTCGGCAATCTGGTCGTTGGTTTTTTTGGTTGGAGCGGCTGCGGACGCGCCGCCCGTATATGTACCGGCCAGCATCTTGTTGACGATTACCTGCACCGCGTTGGCATCGTATCCGGCGGCCTGCAGGCGGCTTGTACGATCCTGGCCATTGCCCCAAGACCCGTTAATGACCTCGCGGGCGATTTCCCGTTAGATGGGTGCTTTTCCATTATTCAAATCTTTCTATTTTTCTAGCTGTCAGCCATTCTCAGCATCAAAACCAGAATAATGAAACTTATAAATACATCGATAAACGTCATTAGCGAAAAGCATATAAACAAAAACATTTGGAACAAATCAAACGCGTTTATCACAATAATGCATACAAAAACCAATATGTACACCAGTAGTTTCACGCTAGTCTGGGTGTACTGAAAAATAACGGTCATATAATGCCCTGTTTTCTTGAATTCCTGGGTAAACGAACCATTACTAAATGCAATCAATATTGATTCTGCCGTAATTATAAAACCAAGCAATGTTCCCCATACGCCTATCATTACCTTGGAAACATCAATCATGTTAATTGCATCAATAACAAAATGGATTTTCGTTATTTGTCTGCATATTATAAGCGACACCATTACCCCAAAGACAATTGAAAACCAGAACAAGAAGCATCTTCGCCACAAATGCTTTTTATCTTTTTTCATTTTCACCACTACGCTTCCTTGATTGAACTCTCATAAAAACTTCTAATCGCATCATACATAGAATCACTATCAATCGTTTTATTCTTTGTCATAACAAATTCTTTTCTTGTTACCATTTTGTCTTTCAACAAATTTACGGGTTCTTTATAAACACCTTGATTCACTTCAAATTTTTCGATATTTTCAATGTTTTTATTAACGAACTCCTGCATCTCATCTTTGCTCATAACCGCCGGAAATCCAAGCTTCTTTTTTCCAATCTTTCTGCGTAGCACAATTTCATATGTATCAAGTTCATCTATTCTGCTAATCATACTACCTATGAATCCCATTTTATCCCGTAAAAACAATCTCATTTCAGGAGTATTTTTTACTTTTAGTTGAAACAATGAATATCCCCTATCATTAGCAATTCGCTTAAAGGTATCATTTCGCAATTTAGGAGTACATATAAGTCTGTCAATTTTACTGCATTTAAATGTCGCATAGGCAGAAATAGCACTCGGGCGAGCTCCATTAAAGTTGAATTCCGCTCCCATAATGCCCTCATTGTAAAACATCATGCAATGCGTAACTTCAGCAAGATTAAATTCACCCGAAACCAGCCCTACTATATTTTCCAATTTCCCCTCTTTCTCAATATATGGAAAAGCATCTGGTCTACATAAAACAAGTCTGAAAGCAACGTTTCCTTTCTCTTCGTTAATTTCATCCACCTCCACATAAAGCTTATCGCCCGTTTCGGTCATATATTCCATTTTTTCCAATATTTCTTGTCTTTCTTCATTGTTTTTTGATTTTTTCAATCTAATATTTAGTTCTTGAAAGTATCTAAATACCAATAATGTTTTTTCAGGTTGATTTTTATAACTTACAAACGCATCTTCATCTCCCATACCTATTCGCTGTAACGTAATATCAAAATAATGTATACTTCTTTCTATTTTACCCTTCTTTTTTCCCATAACACAATCCTCCACACATCCCACACGAAAGAAAGTCACCGCCCTTATGATATACCATATTCTGACAGGTTTCAACAAAACGCAAGCAATTTCTTGCATTTCTTTTGTGCAATACTGTGATAGAACATTTGTTCTTGTTTGTCAATATGCAGATTGCACAAAAAACGCCCGAGCCGTCCGGGACGTTTTCTGTGGTGTTCAGGATTATTATGGTGTCAGCCGTCTGGTGATGTACCTTTCGGCTTTATAACATATTACCACATTCAAACCCGCCATGAACCGCCATTTTCAAAAAATCTTTTATTTTTTTCCAGCAACTGTTTTCCGTGTATTTCACCTTCCGCTTCGGGAACATCTGGTTCATCCTCATGGCCACCTGCGCCCAGGCCAGGTTGTCAATGTAGTATAGGCGAAACATTGTCCGCAACTCGCTCTTCTCAATCCCTTGTATGTACTCCTCGACCTCGTTCTGCTTCTCCAGAAGCTTCGCCTCCATCTTTCCAAGAAGAGCCATCTTTCTTTCCAATCTCCTTGTAAGCATCAGCTCCCTTACCGCCGAGCACGTCAATCACCGTCTTGTTGACCGTATCTTCAAGCACCCGTTGTTGACCGTAATCTAGGGTCATGTTGTTCTCCAAGTTCGAAATACGATTTTCATGGTCATCCACCATGCCGAGCCGAATCCGCATCATTTCTATTTGCGACAAGGGCTTGACTTTCCTAAAGTACGAATCAACCAGTTTTCGCTGAAATTCTTCAATACTATACGAAAGGAGAAATTACCATGAATGAAACACTTAAGGGCTTATATAACTACTTGTTAGCACACAAGAACGAATCCCTAACGGAAGTCGGCTGCGTCGGAACCGTGGAGGGGGTCACAACCGACAATGTCATGCAATTGCTAAACGTCTTACAAAATGAAGGTAAGATAGCTTTGGAGCACGACTACCTCCACTATGAAATAACCGTTCTTTAGTGCTTCTTCTTGGAGGGAGCATGTTTATGAGTGCTACGGGTAGTCTCTATCCTCTCCCTCCCCACTCTTCTCATAACCGTGACATGCGGGTGTAGCTTTAATTTTAAAACTGGTGGCTTTTTCTCGTTCCCTATACTGCCCGCATGAAAACCCACTTCGAGAACTCCGCTTGAAATCTCCATACCGTCCAGATAGATGTAAGTACTCCTGCCGTAACAATCTATCCTTAAATTCGGGAACGGTAGATTTGGTGCGACGTTAATTTTTCTTCTACTCATCCTTTGCCTCCTTGCATCTCCTTTTCAGTTCTTCAATCACGTAGCAACTGACATCGTGGGCTAAACCAGGCATCGCATCCATGGCATATTTCCGAAAAACTGTTCCATTTCCGATTGAACTTCCGAAAGTTTGCCTGATAACGCTTGGTTTAGCCGCTCTTTTTCTCGGACATGCTTTTCTGCATCAATCAACATAACGTACCCCCTTTCATTTCTTTGGCGGGATTCATAACCTTACACTACGCATTTCTTGGCGCAGGAAGCACCTCCAAGCAAATATTCCATAGGAACCCCAAAGAAATCGGACATAAGCAGGAGTTTTTTGCTTGGAATATCGACATCTTCATTTATCCAGTTGTAATACGTTTTAACCGAAACGCCAAATTTAGATGCTGTAGCTTCCTTTGTCATTTGCTTCCTTACTCTTTCTGTTTCTATATTTACTAACATATATCCTCCTTTCCGTATCTGTTTTTGATGCTTTCTACAGGAAAATATACCATTTTATAGTACTTATCGATACGTTTCTCAAAAAAGCTTACCAGAATATGATACTTTTATATTGACAACCTGTAAGATATTTCATATAATGCTTTTAAAGGAGGGATATTATGGGTCTGGGAAGAAGAATAATACAATTAAGAAAAGAAAACGGATACACGAGAGAGAAGCTTGCCGAAATCCTTGAAATATCTCCATACACATTAAGAAATTATGAATTAGAAGTTACTGATGCCGGACATCCTTTTTTGATAAAAGTTTCTGATTTATTTAATGTGTCAATAGATTATCTTATGGGTGTAACCGAGGAAAGAGAAAAAATGACTTCTCACAGTCTTAAATCTTCCGAATATGACATGGTAGAAAAATACCGCTTCATCTCCACCCACTCCCCGGACGGAGCAGTCGTGGTAGATACGGTACTGGATAGGGAGCATGCCATTGCGGAGAAGCTAAAAAAGAAGACCGAGCGGATTATCGACTTGGAGGAAAGGCTCGTCCCGAAACGGATATTTTCCTACCACGGGAAGATTGCCGCCGCAGGAACCAGCTACGGGTTCGACGACATCACTTCCGGGACAATCGAGGTGCCACTGAACAAGGCGAACGAGAGTGCGGACTACACCATAGGGGTCAACGGCGACAGCATGGAACCCACGTACTACGACGGCGACATCGTGTACGTCCAGAAAGCCACGCACCTGGACGTGGGGGATGTCGGGATTTTCCAGAAAGACAACTGCATCTATATCAAGGAAGTCGGTGAGAACGGCCTGCTTTCCCACAACGAAAATTACAAGCCCATGACCAACGGCGGCGATGTCATCTGCCTGGGAAAGGTGCTGGGAAGGGTCGAGGAATGATTAATTCGCCACGGCGTTTTAAAAAATCAAAAGGAAAGGGGAGAAGCATTTGAAAATCAACTATTCAAAGCAAGCCGTAAAGTTTCTTAGCAAACAAGACAAATCAACGCAAAAGAGAATTGTTGTCGCAATCAACAAACTGCCAAACGGTGACGTTAAAAAATTACAAGGGAAAATCGGATATCGTCTTCGCGTTGGGAATTACCGCATTATATTCAACGCTTTCGGGAATATCCTATACATTGAAGAAATCAACAACCGCGGGCAAATCTATAAATAGGAGGTTTTATCATGAACGCTATAAAAGAAAGAATACTAGGTGCTGTCACCATTATGAATGATTCTGATGCGGAAAAAGTATGGAACTTTGTAATTGAAAACCTTTCTCCAAAATCATGGGACGATATTGAGGAAGTGCCCCCTGATGAATGGGATTTGAAAATGCTTGAAGATATAGACAAGAACCCGGATTGCCGTGAATTCGTATCCCAAGACGACTTACTAAAAGAATTAAATCTCACCCTATAGCAAAAACCGCCCGGTGCGCCAACACTGAACGGCTTTCATCGCACCTCCGAAGAGATACTCTTACCAATGACAAGGCATATTGTATCATCTTCGGGGCATCCAGTCAACCAGAACGTCCGTTTCTGGTCGGGGTGCTGTTTTTATACGTTACTATTCACGGGGCTGTGCGCCCCGCCGCACAGCCACCGTCCGATAAAGTGATGGTGCCAGTGGGCATCCAGCCCATTGCCGGAGGCAATTTTAGATGGCTGGATGCCGTTACAATCCACGGCCGGTTAGGCCGTGAATTGTAACTTTTATACTCAAAAGGGAGGTGATAACCATGCCTAAAAGGAAAAAATACCCAAAACTTCCTAACGGCTACTGAATACGGGCAAATTAGATTCCTCGGCAAAGGCCGACGCAACCCTTACGGGGTCTACCCGCCAGCGACGGAAGTGGACGACATCGGTCGGCCGAAAACGCCAAAGGCATTGTGCTACGTTCCTGACTGGCTGACCGGCTTCGCGGTGCTGACATCTTACCGCGCCGGGACTTACCAGGCGGGGGACGAGCGGTCCCTACAAGTCAGGCCGGGCGAGTCCGCGGATTTGAACGGCATGGTCCAGAGGCTCTTTTTTTAAGCATGATAAAACTCAATTTCATCCCCCGAAAACCCGCATGGTTGAGCGGTTTCCCGGGGGTATTGGCTAAAAATCGGTATTGGTTGATAACACATGCAAATTTAGATTCATTTAAATATACCTAATATTTCAGCCGAACTCCCATGTGATATCGTCCCCTGACGTATATATGGATACATTTCTCTCGTCAATCTTCCTCAACATGTTCCATTCCTTGTGCGATAATCGTCTTCACATGGTCGTCCGCCAACGAGTAAAATATCGACTTTCCCTCCCGCCTGCTTTTGACCAGCTTGCTCTGCTTGAGTATTCGAAGCTGGTGGGAAATCGCCGACTGTGTCATATTTAACGCCTCCGCCAAATCACACACGCACACCTCTGCCCCGAACAACACGAACAAAATGCGTATCCGCGTGGAATCCCCAAATACCTTGAACAATTCCGCCAAATCATAAAGCACGCCCTCCCCCGGCATCGTCTCATGGACGAGCCGCACCAAGTCCTCGTGAACCTCTATCGCGTCACACGTTTCAATTTCTTCTCTATGCATTTGCTTTCCTCGCTTTCCTGCATGTATTAAAGCATCCTGATTTCTATTTCCCAAGGAAGTTCTTTTCGCTAAGTACCATAACATCCACTCAACTAAGCTCGTGAAATACCCCGCCAAGTTTCGGGATGGGCACTGAACGCTAAATTCGCGCTAATCAAGGAAGTTCTTTTCGCTAAATTCGTCCTACGGCCTTGCCAATCTCAAAGAACGACCTCGCGCTAACCGCATCCTTCTCTCTCGCTCGGATTCGCTAAGCCGCTTTCGGCCTCGGTCCGAACAACGCCCGCACGGCATTGAGCACGGCGATTACCATCACGCCCACGTCGGCAAAAATAGCCAGCCACATGTTGGCAATGCCGACCGCCCCCAGAATCAGGCACAGTATCTTGACGCCAATCGCGAAATAAATGTTTTCATACACGATGCGAATGCATTTTCTGGCAATGCCAATTGCCTGGGCAATTTTTACCGGGTCGTCATCCATCAGCACGATGTCCGCCGCCTCGATGGCCGCGTCGGAACCCAGCGCCCCCATGGCGATTCCAATATCGGCGCGGGATAGGACGGGCGCGTCATTAATGCCGTCTCCCACGAATGCCAGCTTTTCGTTTGCCGCCTTCTCGTCGAGCAATTTCTCCACCATGGATACTTTGTCACCCGGGAGCAACTCGGCATGCACCTCGTCAATGCCCAGCTCCCTTGCCACTTGTTCGGCCACCCGTGCGGAGTCGCCGGTCAACATCACGGTCTTCTTCACGCCGGCCTGCTTCAATTTTGAGATTGCCTCTTTTGCATGTGGCTTAATCATGTCCGAAATCAAAATATGTCCGGCATATTCCCCGTCCAACGCCATGTGTACGACGGTTCCCACATGATGGCACTCACGATACGCGATACCCAGCCGCCGCATCAGCTTCCCGTTGCCTGCCGCCACCCGAATTCCGTCAACCGTCGCCAATACGCCTTCCCCGCCGATTTCCTCCACGTCGGAAACCCGCGCCTGGTCCAACGCCACATTTACGGCTTCATCCGTGGCCTTGCCCGCCTCATGCTTCGCCTCCGCAGTCACGGCCACACTCTCCCCATGACTTGCGTTCGCGTAAGCCCTCTGCAGGCTCTTGCTAATCGGATGGGTGGAATAACTTTCCGCCAGCGCCGCATATTCCAAAAGCTTTTTCTCTTCCAGTTCATTGTGGTGCACTCCGCTCACCTCGAACACGCCCAGCGTCATCGTCCCGGTCTTGTCAAACACCACGTACTTCGCCGAAGCCAGCGCCTCCAAATAATTCGACCCCTTGACTAGCACGCCCTGGCTGCTCGTTCCGCCAATCCCGGCAAAAAAACTCAAAGGAATGCTGATGACCAGCGCGCACGGACAACTGATGACGAGGAACGTAAGCGCCCGGTAAATCCAAACGCCCCACTGCGCGTCCGCACCCAAAAACAACAACCGCACGAGCGGCGGCAAAATCGCCAACGCCAACGCCCCGTAACACACTGCCGGGGTATAGTATTTGGCGAACCTGCTGATAAAATTTTCAGACCGGGACTTTCTGGAACTCGCGTTTTCCACCAGTTCCAAAATCTTCGACACCGTGGACTCCCCGAACTCCTTCGTCGTTTGCACCTTGATGACGCCGTTCAAATTGATGCAGCCGCTAATCACCTCGTCACCACTCTTGGCACTTCGCGGTACACTCTCACCGGTCAGCGCGCTGGTGTTAAGAGTCGTGTTTCCCTCTACGATAATTCCGTCAATCGGCACTTTTTCACCGGGCTGCACGACGATTATCGAACCAATCTCCACCTCGTCGGGATCTGTCTTTATCAACTTGCCGTCCTGCTCCACGTTGGCGCAATCCGGACGAATGTCCATCAAGTCACTGATGTTGCGCCTGCTCTTGCCGACCGCGTAGCTTTGGAACAATTCCCCAATCTGGTAAAACAACATCACGGCCACGCCTTCCGTGTACTCCCCTAAAAGTATGGCGCCCACTGTCGCCACCGCCATCAGGAAATTCTCGTCAAACACTTGGCGGTTTAAAATCCCCTTCCCGGCCTTCTTCAAAATGTCATACCCGATTACCAGATATGGTATCATGAACAAGGCAAAACGAAAAATCCCCTCCACTGACAACACGCTGAATCCGACCATCAGCACTGCCGCTATAAAAATGCGAACCAAAACCTTTTTCTGCTTTTTATTCATCGTTTCATTTCCTCTCCGCTTCATTATTACATATGAACACCTATTCATATGTTTAAATAAATTATAACACGCAAATCGGAAATGTCAATACTAAAATTTTAGTTCCGTCGCCAATGCCTGCATCTTTTGGTCGGCCTCCGCCATCAGGTCGGCACACTTTTTCAATTCCTCCTGCATTTCCTTTGTCAATGCCCGGTCTTTTTTATAACGGAGCTGGTGCTCGGTGCTCGCCCAACAGTTCATGGCGATGGAGCGCAACTGGATTTCCACCGGGATTTGCTGCATCTGCTCGGAAAAGAACACGTCCACCAGGACAATCAAGTGAAGGCTTCGATAGCCATTTGGCTTTGGTTCCTTTATGTAGTCCTTCATCGTCACCAGATTGATGTCTTTCTGCGATAAAATCATCCGAGCCACCTGGTACACGTCAGAGATGAACGGGCAGACCACCCGTATCCCGGCGATGTCATAAATATTTCCCATCATGGCGCTAATCGTCATTGGCAGACCCTTCTTCTTCATCTTCTCTACGATGCTCCGTTCCGACTTCACCCTGCTTTTCACGTTTTCTATCGGGTTTCGGTCATTGCCATACTGGAACTCGCGGTTCAATATCTCCAGCTTCGCCATAATCTGCTGCAATCCGGCCTCGTAAAAAAACAGCGCCTTGCGAAACTGCCTTTCCGTATCCAGATAATCATGAAGCTGGGGCAAAAGCTTGTCATCCTCCTCCACTATTTCTTCATAAGCCAACTCGCCCACCGTTTGCCGAATTGTCACATCAACCGTATTTCTCACGTCTCACTACCTCGTATCCTCATAATAAAATGTCTTCATTTGTAGCAAACGCGTACATCCTTGCTTTTTTTGGCACGCGACCACAAATACCAAAAATAAGTATATCTGATATTTGTTAAGAAAGTTCTTCTATTTTATAAAAGATGTGTAAAATCATCGGGATTTAAACATGTGTTCTATGCCCGCATCCGTATTTACAATTTGAAATTCCCGTGCTACGATTGTCTCGTAGCCCAAAAACGTATCGACGTCAGTATACGAAACCCAGTATAGTCAAGGAGGGACACTTATGCTAGAACAACAAGACATGACAAACTTGGAAAGCATGATGAAGCGCATTGTAAATGCCAGCGAGAAACGCATGAAGGCGCATGCCGCCGACTCCATCCGCGGCAGCGAGGAGCGCATGAAGACCCACGTCGCCAGCTCCATCCGCGGCAGCGAGGAGCGCATGAAGACCCACGTCGCCAGCTCCATCCGCGGCAGCGAGGAGCGCATGAAGACCCACGTCGCCGACTCCATCCGCGGCAGCGAGGAGCGCATGAAGACCCACGTCGCCGACTCCATCCGCGACAGTGAAAGGCGCATGAAGGCACATGTCGCAAAGACGGTTCACGACAGTGAAACGCTCATGTTGGACGAAATGGAGCGATACAGCAACGCCAACCTCAAGAAGATTGAAAAGCTGGAGCGAAAAATGGATCTCATCTACCCTTTTTACCAGGTGACGCGGATGGACTCTGACCACATGAACAGCCTCTTCAACCTTTACTACAAATTGCAGGAAAAGCTGGAGTCGCATGACAAAATCCTTTGCGACCACCGCGACAAGCTCGATGCGCATACCGAGCAGTTGGGGCAGTTGACGGCATGCTACGCATGAGCCCCGGAGTCGGTACATGAATGGCCATGCCACCATCCATGTGCCGGCTCCCCAAGTTCTTACGAAATGCTACATGCTAATGCGCTCCCGCCGGCTCCTCCACGATTCCAAAGTCATGCATGCCCTTTCGACCCTGATATCGTTACATATAGTGGTATTTCTTCCGTTTCACGAACAAGAACGTCAGCGATATCAAAAACGCGAACACCTCCGCCACCGCGATGGCCCACCAGATTCCGTTCAAGCCCCAGATCATCGGCAATACGAGGACGGAAAACATCTGGAACACGAGCGTGCGCAAAAACGAGATTGCCGCCGACACGCCCCCGTTGTTCAAGGCCGTGAAAAACGAGGACGTAAAAATATTGATTCCGGACAAGACGAAGGAGAAGGAAAATATTTGGAACGCGTACTTCGTCATCTCAAAAAGTTCCATGTCATATCCGACAAATATGTTGGACAACGGCGCGGCCAGCGCCCTCGCGGTTACCATCATCAGAAATCCCGTCACCCCCATCAGCACCATGCTCTTTTGAAGCAGGCTTTTTAACTCGCCGTGGTTTCCCGCCCCATAATGGTATCCGACGACCGGGGCCGTCCCAATCGTGTAACCGATGTAAACCGCGATGAAAATGAACTGGATGTACATCAACACGCCGTAAGCCGCCACGCCATTTTCTCCCGCGAAACGTAACAGCTGGAAATTATAAAGCATGCTCACGAGCGACCCGGAAATGTTCGTCATCAATTCCGAAGAACCGTTCGTGCAAGCCTTCCATAAGATTTTCACCTCTAGCCTGGTCTTCGCAAGACGCAAAAGGCTTCCGTTTGGACGTGCAAAATAAATGAGCGGCAAAAATCCCCCGATACACTCGCTCAGCCCCGTAGCCAACGCAGCCCCAGCCACGCCCCATTTGAAAACCACGATGAACAGCGCGTCCAGGGCCATGTTGGCGACGCCGGCCGCCACCGTCGCCGCCAGCCCCAGCTTCGGCTTCTCCGCCGTCGTAAAAAACGTGTGGAACAAACTCTGCATCATGAAGGACGTGTTAAACGCCAGCGCAATCGTTCCATACACGACGCAATCCTCCAACATGGCGTCCGTCGCCCCTAAAAATAAGCAGACCGGGCGCATGAAAAGAATTCCCAGCACCGAAAAAAACACGCCGCAAATCACGGTGAATTCCACCATCATCGTAAAATAACGGTTCGCCCCCTCGCGGTTTCCCTCGCCCAGCGTCTTTGCCACCCAGGCGCTGCCGCCCGTGCCAATCATGAAGCCGATGCCGCCGATAATCATGATGAACGGCATGACCAGGTTGATGGCGGCGAACGGAACCTTGCCGACAAAATTGGATATGAACAACCCGTCCACCACGCCGTAAACCGAAGTGAAAATCATCATGACGATGGACGGAAAACAAAATTTCAATATTTTCTTATAAGTAAAATGATCTGACAACTGTATAGCCATTTAAAACTTCCTGCCTTTCTGTAACCAGTATAACCCTTGCGGTGACTTTCGCCTTACAAATCCCCGCATGTTTCATTCTTGCATATCGCCTTTCTGCAACTCCGCCTTCACGTTTTCACGCAGCCTCTTGGAAAACGTACGAAACAATTCAAAAAAGGCATCCACTTCCTCCTCTTTCATGTCTGCCAATGCGTGCTGCTCGGCGACAATCACCTTGTCCACCGTCTCCCTTGCAAGCCCCTCCCCTTTCTCCGTCAAATGAAGCCGCTTGCTGCGTTTATCCTTCATTTCCAACAATTCGATGATTCCGTCACGCTCCAACTTCTTCAATGCGGAATTCACCGTCTGCTTCGGCTCGTACATGGCATGGCAAACCTCGCTCTGCGTCATCTCCCGATTCGCCTCGCGCAACGTGTACAAAATCCAAAACGTCCCTTCCGATAAACCAAGCTTTTTCGCGGCCATCCGATAAATGTCTTCGTTTTCCTTCCAAATGC
This sequence comes from Lachnospiraceae bacterium, assembly GCA_910574865.1. GTDB lineage: Bacteria > Bacillota > Clostridia > Lachnospirales > Lachnospiraceae > Schaedlerella. Next base: position 275,192 of record CAJTDN010000003.1, read on the forward strand.
CGTTATATTCCGAAAGCTCACGCCCCATCCCATTTTCTTCCATCTCGCATTACCACCTCCATGCCTATGTACCGCCCTTAAAAAATCCGAAATCGGACTATCTATAGTTTATTCCGATTTCGGACTTTTGTCAAGCCGTGAAAATCAACAAACTTAAACGGATTCTTTTTCTATATACTGGACAAAACATGCAAAAAGCCGGCAAAGAATCCCAAAACAAGATTCTTTGTCAGCTTTTCCTCTATTTTTTTCTTTTATTATTTTCCGCCACGCGTCACCGAACCCGCATGACCTCCCCTTCCGTAATCCCGCTCTCATTGAACGCGTCCACCCGCAGGTACACGTCCTGGTCTTTCACGAGGCCGCCAATTGACACTTTCGGCTCGAACACCATGTAACTGTGGTACAATTTCTCCGGCGCGAAGCCCCACTGTACGACATAGCCGGTCGCCTGATTTGTGCCTGCAGTCTGCGCCTCGCCTATCGCTTTGCCTTCTGACGACTCTGCCATTTCTCCGCCCGCGGCGGCCGTTTGAGCCACATCACCCCCGTCTTCCCATGCAACGTCCATGTCAATCGGCGTGCGAAGAACCGCTTGCACGTTTTTCACCTGTCCCGGAAGCGCTACGTCGCCAAGGCCGAACACGCGCAGGCCGGACACGCAGGCCACTTGTCCGTAAGGCAATTCCGTGACGGTCAGGCGGACATGGCGCACCCCGCGCCCTTCCTCCAGCACGACCAGGTCATGCGGCAAATCCGTCTCGGCCTCGCGTTTGTCCTCTATCACGAACCATTCTTCCCCGTCCACGGAACCTTCCAGAAGCCACCTCGTCTTTTGCGCCACCGGGTCAATCCACCGCTCCTGCATCAGCGCGCCTTTCAGGGCAAAACCTTCCGGCAGCTCGGGAACCAGCCCGTCGTCGGCAAAATTCACCTGGATGGCATGCACGTCCATCACCTTCCCGAGGTCAAGCGCGAGCCACTCCCCGGATTCGGCCGTGGCGGCCTTCCACCACGTCTGGACGTTCTCGTCCGCCGCGTTTTCCGGCGTATAGGCCGTGACGACCGGTTCCCTTTTTCCCAACATCATCATTTCCCGGTTCAAAACGCGCTTCGGCTCCGCCACTGACGACGCGCTCGCCTTCGCATGATAGGAAAGCAGCATCCACTGCGGGTCGGCCCACGGGTTTTCTTTTAATTTCTCCACGTCCATCGGCCAGTCGCCATATCTCTGGTTACAGAACAACTCCCCGTCCGCGTCAAACCCGGCCGGCCACAGCCCGATGCGCCGCTCGAAATTGTGGTTCATACAAATGCGCATCGTGGAAATGTGCCACACGTCGCCGTTTTTGTCTTCCATCGTCGACCCATGTCCCGCGCCCGGCAAGAATCCGCCCGGCTTGTAGGAATACGGGTTGTTTCGCGCCAATTCAAACGGCCCTAACGGCTGGTCGCTCACATAAACCCCGTCCCCGTAAATATTGTGGCCGGATGACGGCGTCCCGTACTGCAGATAATATTTCCCGCCATGCTTGTTGACCCAGACGCCCTCCATATAAGGAAGCTCCATGATGTAGCCCCGCGCGGCCTCCCTCGTGGCCTCGGGAACGCCCGCTTTGTCCATCCCGGCTAAAATCATCTCAATCTGCTCCGGCGTGCGGCTCGGCACATGGTCTTCGCCGTTGCGCTCATAGCCCTTCACTTCCGTGTCAACGGCGCACAATTCCTTCTTCTCGCCAATCGGCTGCAGCGTTTGCGGGTCAAGTTCCACCCCGTAAAGCGGCTCCGTCGTCGACGAACCCCAGTAAAAATAAAACCGCCCGTCGTCATCGACCAAAAGGTCGGGATCCCAGAACGGGAACGCCCCGTCTATCCGCTCGTACTCGTCGCCAAACGGATCCGTCGTGCGGTAATGCACCCCATGCTCATGGCTGGACGCGCAGAAATACAAATAATCCCCCGCCGCCCTCACGTCCGGCGCGTAATCATATATCGGCAGATGGCTCGTCGGATGGAAGTCCCAATGCGCCAAATCGTCGCTGTAAAGAAATCCTGCCGTCATCGAGGGGAAAATGTAGTATTTCCCCTTGAACAAAATCATCGACGGGTCGGCGGACTCCCGGGACGCGATGACACCTCCATCCTTCTGCTTGTTAAACTGGTACTTGTAACTAAAATTCACCGGGTTGCAAAAAATATTCATTGCCATATCCTCCTCTCTATTCTTTTCACGGCGCGTAACTTCCCAGACACCACAAGCTTTCCTTCGGCGTACGTTCCATCGTCTCGCGGTTCACGCCAATCAATCCAAAGTGCTTGCAATATCCTGACTGCCACTCAAAATTGTCCAACAGGCTCCAATACAAGTACCCGACCACGGGCAACCCCTCCTCCACGCATTCCTGCACGGACTTCACGGCACGTTGGATGAATTCCACCCTTCTGGAATCATCATCCGTCGCCAATCCGTTCTCCGTAACGAAGATTTCCCCATGGTAGTCCTTTGCCATGCGCCGAATCACGCCCGCGACGGACTCCGGATAATACTCGTACCCCATCTGCGTGACCTCCGCCCCGTCCGGTACCGGCCGTTCCCCGTCCGGCCCGACAATCGAACGCGTATAATTTTGCACGCCGATGAAATCGTCATCCTTGATGACCGGCAAATAATGGGAAAATTCATCCTTCCATATTTTTTCGGCCTGCTCACCGCCGCCCGGCAAGACATCCAGAAAATGCAGGCTCATAGTCGCCCCAACTTTCAAATCGGGCCTCACGGTCTTGATGGCGTTTCTCGCCGCCTCGTGCACATGTAACAAAAACGCATCCGACTCTTCATCCGCCTGAGACATGAATGTGTGCACGCCCATAATATCCTCCACGCCAAAAGCCTCCGCCTGCGCGCGCAACATTTTTTTCTTCTCATCCGGCAACATGTCCGTCGTAAGCTTCATACCAACCTGCAAATTGAGCCCCATCTTCTTATACACTTTCTGCATGATTGCTTCCATCTGCAACCCCATGTTGTACTCGTTCAACGTACATACATAATGCATGAGGTCGCCCAGCCGTTCCACGACATAGACACAATAACGTGTGAAATACTCCACCGTGCCCTCCGCCTTCCAGCCTCCCTCCGAAATCAGCCACTTCGGGCTGGTCCCATGAAGCAATGTCACGATTGGCTCAATCCGGTTCTCCCGGCAATATGTCAACACGTCCCGGTAATGCTCGACCTGCGCCTCGTCAAATCGTCCCTTTTCCGGCTCGATCCGCGCCCACTCAATGGAAAACCGATATGCGTTCAGGCCGGCCTTTTTCATATAATCAATGTCTTCCTTATAACGACGATAATGGTCACAAGCGATGCCCGACGGATCCGTAAACGCGGACCCCGGCAAATTCTCCATCACCCAATAATCGCTGTTCGTATTGTTTCCCTCCACCTGGTGGGCGGCAGTCGCCGCCCCCAGATAAAAACCTTTTTGAAATTTCATGCCTTTCTTCCTCTTTCAATTTCAATTTGACATTTGTCAGATTCACGTATTTCAATAGACCTTCCAACGCCAAGATTTTATACTTTTCCTTGGTTTTCCAAACGTTTCGCCTGGTTGTGCGCCTGTACCTTGGACAAAGTCTCCACGTCCAGCGTATAGTTCTTCATCGCCAGCAAATTGCAGACAAAGCCCAGTATCGGCAATCCGAACGACAGTACCAGGGTCAGGACGAAAATCGGGACGGTAACCTCGTCGCCCATCTGCGGCACGGTATTCGCATATCCCACGAAAGAAATCGCCACGGCCGCCACAGTCGCGCAAATCGAACTCATGCCCTTGTCAAACAAGGAGTACACGCCTGACACGACGGACGGCATGAAGTTGCCGGAACGATATTCCTCGCCGTCCACCACGTCGCCCCTCATCGTCATGGCCGTCACGGAAAGCAGCATCCTGGACGCCGTCATGCCGACCGTGCAGAACACCCAGAGAAGGAAGCACCACGAACCGGTATCGCCAATCTGCTTCATGCCGTTTGGTCCCAGAATCAGACACACGACCAACTGGAGTACGGACACGCCGATGGAAACCCAGGAAAACCATACCGTTCCCTTTTTGGAGCCGATTTTCCCGATAATCATGCCGCCGACAAAGGCAAATACCAGTCCCACTGCCGAAGCATAATTGTTGGCCACCTGCGTCGCCTGGTAGCTGCCAATCAGCACGCCCGACAACAAGGTCAGGATGACGGCCTGCGTCGCCGTCGTCTGGGCAAACTTGTCGGTCGCGCACGTCACGATGTAACGCTGCACGTCCTTGTTCTTGGAAAGCACCTCCCACATCTCCTTCAATGATGCTTTCTCCTGCTTCTTGCCGACACCCGCAGACTTTGTGGACTCCCATACTTCCGCGGTGTCGCTCCTCCAGATGCCAATCACGGAGATAACGCAGAACAACAGCGCCAGAAATATGTAGAACGTCGTCATTTCCTTCAGCATCGGTACGTTGTACTGATTGTCATATCTCGGCAGCATCGTGAATATTACGATGTTGTTCGCTATAACCGGTACTCCATAAGAATACAGTGTGTTAAAGAAGCTCATCATCGGACGCTGCTTCGGGTCGTTCGTCAAAACGGAAACCATGACATAGCCGCCCATGTTGTTGATGGTATAGCCGATGATGTACACGATGTAAATCAACACGAACATCACGACTCCGGCAATTCCGTCAAAATGATTCACTCCTACCGTGTACATCAGAAAAACGGCCAACGATTCAACGCCCCAGCCGATAAGCAAAAACGGCCGGCATTTTCCGTACTTGGTCGGAAACTTCTCAAACACGTACGCGATTGCCGCGTCGGTAACGGCGTCCAAAATACGGGTGGCCGTGATAATCACCCCGACCAGGGCCGTGGCGATGCCGTAGCCCGCGCTTCCCACGTAGCTGGCATAGACCATGCACAGATACATACAAATGTTGTTTCCCGAACATGCCGGGGCCGCGATCAGCTCCCAGAGTTTTGCCCTATGGTACTGCACCGCGGGCTTGCTTGCGTTTCCATTACTCATGATTAACTCCTCCTATCATTTTATATAAATTTTATAAATATATTACCATCCCCGTCCAAAAATGTATTTCCAAATACTTGCGTTTATTTTCATATTTTGGTAAAATATGAAAAACACAAGCACTAAGTGCTCATAACGCGCCGCCTGGTAAGCTCGAAATCACCTCGCTAACGGCGGCGGCATGTATCGCACGTAAGTGCCTGAAACATAGGCACTAAGTGCTCATAACGAAAGGATTTTTATCATGTGTGACCAGAGATTAAACATGTTCAAAGAATTGCTGCCCTGTATCGGGAACCTTTATTTCCGCACGTACGACACGTCCTGGAACCTGCCCTTTGGCACGCCCGACGAATCCTTTGGTGAAGACGAATTCCTGCTCCATTATTTTTTCCTAAACTGCGGTTTCCGGGAACGCATCACGGAATACGCGCGCACGCAGGACGCCCCTTACGCCCTCGGCACATACAATGGCTTGTCGTGGTACGCGGTACTTGAAAAAAGCAACGGCGTGTTGGAACGGATCCACCTGCTTGGTCCCGTCCTGCACACCCCCCTTGACATAGAGGAAATGGAAAGGTTTTTCAAAAACTACGAGGAAAAAGGCATGAGCTTCCGTTCCCGGCATTTGCTTTTAAAGGCGATGCACAAACTGCCCGTAATTTTCCGTAACCAGTTTGACCACCTTGCCCTCATGCTGCATTTCTGTGCCAACGGCGAATACCTGTCTGCCGATTCACTAAATTCCCTGGTAGATTCCAGGCTGGATGAGACAAAGGCCACCGCGCCTTTTCTCTACCGGGACATTTATACCCATTTAAAGGCCATCGCGGATTCCCTGCGGGAGGGAATCCTCCCGACGAAAATAGACGGCTCCCACGTCCTGCGCGCCATGCTCCCGACCAATGCCGCGCATATCGGCACCCCGCTCCGTCAACAAAAAGACTCGTTGATTCTCCTCGCCTTTTTGTTTGCCAACGCCTCCATCGAGGGCGGCGTTTCCCCGGAGGTCGCTTACCCCCTCGCGGACAAATACATGCATGCCGCGGAATCCGAGCGTTCCGTCACGGAGCTGACCGCCTTGTGCCGCTCCCTCTATCCGGATTTCCTAAAACACGTGCAGGACGCGAAGGCCAGGGCCGGTAATCATTCCCCCGAGATAGAGACCTGCCTCCTCTATATCAACCGGCATCCGGGGGAAGATTTGTCACTTCGGGCCCTTTCCGAAATATGCGGCTATGGAGGCTATTACCTGAGCAGGAAGTTCAAGGCGGAAACGGGCATGTCCCTGCCGGATTATATACGCCGCCAAAAAATACAGTATGCCGCCCTGCTCCTTCGCACGACCAGCGAACCGATCGGCGCCATCGCGGAGCGGCTACATTTTTCCTCACACAGCCACTTTTCCACCGTCTTCCATGACGTTATGGGAATGTCGCCGAACGACTATCGGAAAAATCCGCCAAACTAATCCCTTGGCTTGACGGCACCATTCCACCAAAAACGGCGTTCCACCGTCGGCCGACAACTGCCGCCGGGAAACGCCGTCATAACTCCCTCAAACTCCCGTGAGGAACTGTTAAGAAGGTTCCTTACTCCATGATATGGTTCTGTAGATATTCCACCACGCTCTCCGGCTGAATGGCTTCCAGCCCGTCCACGTAAGCCTCCCATGTGGTTTTGCCTTTGATTACATTTGGCAGCGTCTGCGCCTGGTAGTCCAAAAGCGCGGTCTCCGTCTTGCCAAAGGCCTCTCCTTCCTCCGCGTTCAAAAGGCCTTTATAATCCAGAATGCTCCCCTTGTTCACATATACCGACCACACCTCGTACGCCTTCTGGTTGATGGCCGCCACCCCATAGTCCAACATATATTCATCTGAATTCGTCGTCCCTAGTCCCGTGCCCATGCGCATCGCACGAACCGCATTGATAAGCGGATCGGACTGGTCAATCGTATATTTAATGACACTCCTGCCATCCTCCGCTTTCCCCAGCTCATATGTCTCCTCTATCGAATACGCTTCATACAAGTCCGGATTTAATTCCACCGACGCAAGCTGCTCCTTGGAAAGCCCGACGCCAAGCACCATCGCGCCCTCCCTCGTGTAAGTCCAGTCAAGATAGGTAAACAAGGCTTCCAAATCCTTTCCCTCCGCCTTCGTCGTGATGCCGGTCTTTCCACCCACGCGTCCAAGCTGGAACATGGCGTCCGGTTCATGGTACATCTGCTCTTTTGAGCCATAAACGTCATTTATCGGGTACGGACAAGGCATCACGTAAGAATCCCTCGCGTCCTCCTCGTTCTGGCAGGTAATCCGCAGGGCCGTTCCCAGATTGCTGATGTGCCCGTCCCACATGCCGATTTTTCCTTGTGACACGCTGTTGATATTAATCTTATAAAACAACTCCCCCGCCCTCGTATTGAAGTCCTGGTCCAGCCAGCCTTTCTCATACCAGTGGTTCATACACTCCACATAGGCCTTAAAATTGTCCGAAGCCCCGTCAAAGCTTGCCTTTCCATCACGGATGTAGTACTCTCCCGTACCCCCGCCGAACGATGACACGATATTGCCCGCCTGGATATAACCGGAATAAGGGATGGACATGCAATAGGAATTACTGTCATTCTCCCAGCCGCGCTCCTTAATCGCTTTTTCAAAAGCCTCGTACATCCACTCCCAGTCGCTAATCGTCAGCGGGTCATTCTTCCCGCTCGGGAAAATCACGTTGTCCGTGTAATCCTCGTCCGGATTTTCACCATAGTCGGCTTTGAATTCTTTCACCTCGTTCTTCTTCCACCCGTCCATGTTCTTCTCTTCCACCGCCCTGGCAAGCGGAGTCACGGCCGGATGCCCGTTTTCTTTGACAGAGTCGCTCTCCCAGTCCCACACGTACTCTGTGGGCTTTGCATACTTCACGACCCAGTCCCTGCGATAGCAAATACCCTGCCACGAATCCCCAGGGCCGTCCGACAGGACATACAGCGCGTAATAATGGGTCTTTCCTTCCTCGTCTTGCACCTGCACGAACGGCTTCAGTTCCGGGTTCGCGTCCAAATACGCGAGGTAATTCGGCATGTATTTTTCCACGTACTCGGTAAGGTCCATCAGCACGCCGTTTTCGTATAATGTCTGCGGGTTGTCCTTGTAGTCCTCATAATACGTCCCTTCCCCGTCCGTCTTGTAAATCCACCACGTAAACGACGCGTCCTTGGCCTCCCTCTCCTCTTTCTTCCCTTCCTCTTTCTTTCCCGCGTCATCCGCCGGTTCCCCTTGTTTCGCACAGCCGCAGACGGCGGACAATGCCAGTCCCGCCGCCAGCCCCATCGTGAGAAACCGTTTCACAAACTTGCTTTTCATAACACCTTGTTCCTCCTCGAAATTTTTTACTCGACAGTATTTTCCTTTCTGCCGTAATATACTGCCATTTTATCAAGCCATTGCAGAAATTTACATTCAAATACTTGTTTTCATTGTCGGATTCTAGTAAAACACCCCGCCTAAAACGATGCATGCAATCGGAAAATTTTCGTTGCCTAATCAACAAAACATGATATAATGTAATTGGAGTAATTACTCTAAATAAAGCGAAAGGATTTTTTATGAGCAATAAAGCTAAAATACGTGAAGAGGCAAAACGATTAAATCCAATTGACGACTTGATGTTTCGCAAGATGGCGGAGGACAAAGAATTTTGTCAGGAAATACTTCGCGTCATACTTGACGATGATAATTTGATAGTGCTTGAATCCATTCCGCAATGGATTGGTACAAACCTACAAGGCCGCTCCGTCATCCTTGACGCAAAATGTATCAAAGGCGATGGCACCCAGGTGGATATCGAAATACAGAAGGCCGATGACGATGACCACCAGCGACGGGTTCGTTACAACGGTGCTATCCTCACAACCAATATTACAAATCCTGGCATTAAATTTGAGAATGTTCCCGATGTATGTGTGGTATTCATTTCCAAGTTTGACATATTCGGGGGCAATCTTCCACGCTATCATGTTGACCGCGTGGTAAGGGAAACGGGCAAAATTGTCGATAACGGATTTGAAGAAATTTATGTAAACACACAAATTAATGATGGTTCAAAAGTATCCGAACTCATGGAGGTGTTTGTATATGATGATGTCTACAATGACAAATTTCCAAAAACCTCCGAAGTCAAACGTCTGTACAAAAAAACGGAAGGAGGTTTGAATGTCATGTACGATATCGTAAAGCGGTTTACAATGGAAGAGAGAAACAGGATTAATAAATTAACTTCCATTTTATTAAAAGAGAAGCGTTATGACGATTTACAACGTGCCACTGAAGATGACGAATTTCAAGAAAAACTACTAGAAGAACTAGTTCCCGATGAAATTGCCAGTTAAAAAACACAATATAAGAACTCCATTGCCCCAAATGTCATTACGAGGTTATCATCCACGGACAACGAGGCTCTTTCTATCACCAAAGGAGAATACAATGGCAAACATCTTAATCGTAGAAGATGAACAAAACATGCAAGACATCATCGCCGAATACATGCACCGGGGCGGCCACGCCTGCCATACCGCCGCCGACGGCGTGGATGCCTTGTTATTACTAAAAAACAACCCCATGGACTTGATGATTTTAGACGTCATGATGCCGCACCTTGACGGCTTTTCCGTCTGCAAGCTGGCACGGGAAATGAGCAGCCTGCCCATCGTCATGCTGACCGCGAAGGGTGACGAAGACGACAAGTTGAAAGGCTACGAATACGGCGCCGACGACTATATGACAAAACCTTTCAGTCCCAAGGTATTGCTTGCGAAAGTAAACGCCTTGCTGCGTCGTTTTTCCGTCAGTCCGGCAAATTCGCTTAGCGCGGGAAAAATCACGATGCTCCCCGCCGCCCGCAAAGTATTTTTGGACGGCACTGAAATCACTTTGACACATAAGGAATATGAATTATTATATTTCTTCATGGCAAACCCGGAACAAGTCTTTTCCCGCGAGCAACTGTTAAATCGAATCTGGGGCTATGATTTCGAGGGGAACACGCGAACCGTGGACACGCACGTCAAAACCCTGCGCCAGAAACTGGGCGACGAGGGAAGGCATGTCGTGACGCTGATTCGTTCAGGATACAAGTTCGAGGTGGCAAAATGAATGAACAATTTTCACTCCATACCGTGCGAAAAAAGATTATCGTGATTTCCAAAATCGGGGGCGGCATTTTAATCATTTCCTATATCGTCTCCACCCAATTGCCCTTTGGACAAGACGTCTCCTATTTGATTTGGATTGCCGTCGTCATTTTCATGATATTGGTGATAGATTCCTTATTAAGGCGTTTTATTTCAAACCCGGTTTCCGACATTTGCGAGGCGGCATATCGAATGGCCCGATTGGATTTTTCATCCCCTTGCGAACTGGACTCGAGGGACGAATTTGGCGAACTGGCAGAAAACCTGAACAAAATGTCCGATAACCTGCAGCAAGCGCTTGAAAAGCTGGAACAAGCAAACATGCAGCTTGAAAAGGACGTACAACAAAAACGGCAGCTTTTAAACGAACGGAAAGAATTGGCAGACCATCTTTCGCACGAAATGAAAACGCCCTTGGGAGTCATTCGCGCCTATGCGGAAGGGTTGCAAGACGAAGTGGACGAGGAAAAAAGACAAAGATATTCCGAAATCATCTTGTCGGAAACCGAACGGATGAACTCGCTCATCACGACGCTGTTGGATTTGTCCGCCTTGGAAAACGGGGCGGTCTCGCTGACCCCCGAACGCTTTGACTTTACCGAGTTTCTGGAAACGATAGCGGGCCGGTTATTAATGGACGTGCCGGAAGCGAATTTTGTATTGCAATACGAAATCCCCGAACACGAAGTCCATGTTTTTGCGGACAAGCCGCGCATGGAGCAAGTTTTAAACAACCTGATTGTCAACGCGAAAAAAAACGTGTCGCCGAACGGCATTTTAAAATTGTCCCTGATTGAACAAGACGACATGCTGCACGTTTCCGTTTTCAACCAGGGACGCCCCATCCCGCCGGACGCGTTGCCCAAGGTCTGGGAAAAATTTTATCGTGACAAAAATGCAAAGCATGGCGGCTCCGGATTGGGACTTGCCATTGTCGCGCAAATTTTGTCCATGCACGATTACGAATATGGTGTAAAAAACGTGGACGACGGAGTTGCATTCTTCTTTTCCATTCCCGTCATTCCACGCCCATGATTCCACTTCATGGACATCTTCTTCAAGAACATCTTCACGAAAGCGTCGGTGGGGGACGTCCTTCCCCATGCACCGGCGCTTTCACACGTTTCACACCGATTTCACATCGACCGCACCTTGACTTCACCGCGCCGTTTTATCCTTAAAACAACGCGCGAGGGAGCTCGTACTCTACAAATTCCCCCGTCGCGAATTCAAAATTCCGCAATCGCGCCGATGTGCCAGCCACTTGGCATTGCGGGAACAAAAAGGAGGCGTACATATGTTTTTAGGATTGGAATGGTACTGGTGGATCGTCATAGTGATGATAATCGTGATTCCACTCAAGGTAAAGTTTGTGAATTGGTGGATGAAGCGTCAGCAAGAACGGCGTGAGAACGAGTGCGGGAAATGGGGGGATGAACAATGATCGAAGTAAAGAATCTGACCTTTTCCTATGGCAAGGAAAAACAAGCCTTGCACGGACTGGATTTCACGGTGGATGATGGGGAAATCTTCGGATTTTTGGGACCGAACGGCTCCGGGAAATCCACCACGCAGAAAATCCTGACCGGCATTTTGAATGGACACGGCGGTTTTGTCTCGCTGTTCGGACAAGAGGTCACGTCGGCACGCACGCGGGAGTTTTTTCAAAAAATCGGCGTCCTATTTGAATTTCCCTATTTGTACACCAATTTGAGCGCGATTGACAACCTGAATTATTTCGCGTCCTTTTACCCGGAACGACAAGTCCGCGACGTGAACGAATTGTTGGAGCAATTGGAGTTCAAAAAGGATTTTCTGAAAAAGCCCGTGTCCTCCTATTCCAAGGGAATGCGGCAACGGGTCAGCATGGCGCGCGCCCTCATCAGCAATCCAAGGCTTTTGTTCCTAGACGAGCCCACCAGCGGGCTTGACCCGTCGGGCGCGGTATTATTCCGCAAAATCATCGAGGAAGAACGGCGAAAGGGAACGACGGTGTTTTTGACGACCCATAACATGGTGGATGCCGACCTGCTTTGCGACCGCGTGGCCTTTATTTCCAACGGAAACATCGTCGCCCTTGACACGCCGAGGAAATTGAAAGAAAAAAACAGCAGCCACCAAACCGTGATTGACTATTTATACCGCGGAAAGCGGGAAGAAAAGACAGTGGAGGCGGCAGAATTAGAAGAGGGGTTTTTCTTCCCGCACGATGAAATCCTCAGCATCCACTCGCAGGAGCCCACCTTGGAGGACATGTTCATCCAATATACGGGAAGGGGGTTGTCCTGATGTGGAAAGGTTTCACGCATTTATTAAAAAAAGACTTGAAAATGATGTTGTCCGGAAAATTTTTTCTATTGGCACTTTTTTCACTTGTTTTGTATTCCTGCTACATCAACCTGGTCTATGTGAATCTGGAACAAGAAGATTACCAGGTATACCTTTTTGACCCGCATGGCGCGTCAGCCAGGCAGGACGCGCCGTCTGGGCAAAACGAACATGTAACGGACGTAGGCAGCAGGCAGGAGCTTGAAAATGCCTGCGCGGACGGGGTCTCCATCGGCATCGACCTCTCCGCCGGCACGCCGGAAATTTACATGCTTTCATCCGGGACACAGACGGCCGACCATTACCGAACCGAATGGGGGAAAGCCGTATTGACGAAAATAATGGACGAAAAGGCCGTGTTATCGGAAACGACGGATCACGAGGTCGAAATTATCGGAGCATTTGACAAAGAACAGAAAAGCCGCCGTGAAATCACTTGCGAATTCTTATTTTTTGAATTGTCGGCAGTAGGATTCTTAGGATTGGCCTCCATATTATTCAAAGAAAAACAAATGGGCGTCATCCGCGTGCACGGAATCCTTCCCGTCCACAAGGCCGCATTCATCTTGTCCAAATTATGCGTGTTTTTACTGTCCGACTTGTTTTTTGCCATATTATTGACGTTCATCAATATCGGCTTTGGGGAAGGCCTTGCCATCTTACCGGGAATTCTTGCCCAGGCGGGAATTTTATCCCTCGTCATGGCCCTGGTCGGATTCCTATGCGCCGTTTGGCTGCCTGATTTCAAGCAGTTTTCCTTGTTTTACCTCGTCCTCGCCGTATTTATCACGACTCCCGTTTTCCTGGCCGGGCAGACGGGCGTGTCCTGGGACTGGATCATTTTCCATCCCATGTACCACTTGTTTACGGCCATGAAATCCGCGTATTTCGGCGTGGCGACAACTTCGTTCCCCTTCTATTCCATATGCGCGGGAACGACGGCACTACTATTTTACATCGCCTACCGCGTATTGGCGCGTGAAATGACAAAGGAGGGATAACATGAGGCGAATCATGAAACGGCTAACATACCAGTTGAAAAATCTCCGCAAGGACAAACTGTGCCTATTGACCTTTCTCCTGCCCATCGTCGTCGGAATCGTAATCAACGTGTTGCCCACCATGAACACGCAGACACTTGGCGAGATGTCGTTTGGATGCGTGAAAAGTGATTTACCCGCAAAAACCGTAAGATGGCTGCGGGAAAACGGAACCCTTACGGAATATGGGACGTTGGGCGAACTGGAAACGGCGGTAAACGACCCGGCCACACAGATGATTGGCGTTTTACGTTCCGAAAATGGCATTCGTACTCTTTTATCCGGCGATGAATTGAAATTATACGAGACGACGGGAAAAACCTTGCCACGACTTTATGACAACCGCATGAATAAAATTGCCTTTTCCCAGACAATCGTTCCGATTCGGTCAAATTACGACGGGCTGAAGTCCCTCCTCATCGTGATTACGCTGGTCACGGCCATGTTCATGGGATGCACGTTCAACTCCATGAACATCATCGGCGAAAAGGAGGACGGCGTCGCGCTCGTCAACCAAATCCTGCCGATGGGCACCGGCGACTACATTTTACAAAAATTGACGTTGGGATTCATCGGGGGATGCGCCTCAACCGCGATATGTGCCTTCCTCTGCATACGGATTGCGCCCGCGCAAATTCCGCCCTTGTTTTTACTGATTGTCTTGTCGGCCTATACCGCGTCGCTGATTGGTTTGTTTATCGGGTATTTTTCATCAGGACTGATGACTGGAATCGTCTATATCAAGATTCTCATGATTTTGTTCCTCGCGCCGCCCATCATCTTCTACCTGGTCGTGCCAACGGACAACGTGGTTTTCCCCTTGTCCTACTTGTTCCCGTCAAGCGCCGCATTCTACGGGCTGATGGATGTATTGGGCGGGCAGGCGCATAGGCCGTGGCTAAACCTCGCCATACTCGCGGGACACGCCGGGTTGCTGAGCGGAATCTATTTCCTCATCATGGCAAAAAAAAGAAAACGCCAATAAAAATATCTTAATCGAACTCAAAAACAAGGATTTTCGTTACTTTTCACGGGCGGCCACCCCGTGAAAAGTAACAATTTTTCGACCAATTCGTCGAAAAGTCCTTGTTTTTTTATGAAAGCCATGATAGTATGGTGACATAAAAAAGGAGGAGGAAGGTTTTTATGCCCACGATTACACCTATATCAGATTTAAGAAATTATGGTAGCGTACTGGAAAAAGTGACGGCAGGTTCGCCGGTATATCTGACCCGGAACGGACATGGCGCATACAGTATTCGGGACATGAGCGATGAGGAACATTTTCAAAAAGCGGAAGCCATGATTCAGCTTTTATGTGAATTGAACGCCGGTATCCGCTCCGCGGAAGAGGAGGGGTGGATATCAGAGGAAGATTTCAGGAATCACTTTCGAAATCGCAGGAGCGAGAAACAATGAGATATATAATACGATATACCCCCGCCGCACAAAAAGATATGGACGATGTATGGGACGGCGTGCTAGAAGCTTCAAGGAGTTTTGATATCGCTGATAAATATGTCGATGAATTTGTCAACGAGATTGCCAATAAGAAGAATTTTCCAAAATCAGGAACCCCGATATATTATAGAGGATTGTTTACTGGCTTCTATTCTGTTGATTTCAAGGCATACAAAGCTTTTTATAGAGTGAATGAGGAATATATTGACGTAATTCGAATCCTCCTCGCAAAAATGGACTATTTAAAAATACTTTTCGGGAAAAGTGAATGATGCCTCAACCATGTTGCATGCCGCTTTGCGGCCGCAGTCGGCGCAATACTCACGACAGGTTTCATCGGCCGTGAATATAATTACAATGCGGGAGCTACCACAACGTAACTCCCGCATTCTAATATTCCAAGGAAGTTCTTTTCGCTAAGCTCGGCCTACGGCCTTGCTAATCTCAAAGAACGGCCTCGCACTAAGTTCATCCTCCGCTTCCGCTCGGATTCACTAAGTTGCTTTCGGTTTCGCCAAGTTTGGGGATGGGATTTCTCGCTAAATTCGCGCTTTCTGCGCTCATTAAGCGTTCAATGCCAGTTGCTTCCGGTTAGAATTGTGCCAGCATCGCGTCCAACTGTGCGAGCTGCTCGTCTGACATCTCCTGCCCGAACTGTGCCCCAAGATCCTTTATGGACATCGACTGGTACTGCATCGGTATCATCTCGACCGGGAACATTTTCCCCAACGCTTCCTTCACCTTGCCATTTTCAAAAAGTTCCTGAATCGGCGTGTCCGTACTGTACTTTGTCTTAAGCGGCCGCACGGTCTGGTAGGAAACCGTATAAACCCCCGGCTCCAAATGGCAGATGCCATCCCGCACGTCGGCAAATATCGGGTTTTCCTTCTCTTCGTACACGGAAACGTCCGCCAACGGCAGACAAATCGTCGCGCGGCAGCCAAACGGCACCTCGACCGTCAGCTCCACGTGAGTTTCATCCAAAATCTTCCACGCGCTCTTATACAATCCCGCCGGGGAATCGTACTCCGTCTGCTGCTCCTTCAAATCCCAATGGTAGCTCGGCGTGAACGTGACCTCCTTAAACCCAAGCGTCCCCGCGGTCGCCTGGATGCCCGCCACGTGACGGTACATCCACTCCACGACGGAACCATAGGAATAATGGTTCAAGCTATTCATGCCCGTACCGGAAATGCTTCCGTCGTCCAGCACGCTGTTCCACCGCTCCCAAACCGTGGTCGCGCCCAGCTTCACCTCGTGCAGCCATCCCGGGTAATCCTCGTTGAGCAACAACTTCCACGCGATGTCCTCCATGCCGTTGTCAGACAAAATATTGCACATGAGCGGCGTGCCCACGAACCCGGTCTTCAACTTGTTACCATTTTCCACATATAATTTGCGCAGTGTCTTCCGCGTGTACTCGACGTTGTCGGAAAGGCCGTATTTCAACGTCAAAAGCAGGGCGGTCTGCGTCTTGATGCAACACCGTCCGGTCACGCTGTAATACTCCTTGCGCACCTCGTCGAACTGCTCCTCGGACAATTTCTTATATTCCTCGGCCTCCTTCTCATGTCCCAGTACCCTGGCCGCCTTGGACACCAGCTCCGCGCTGGCCGCATAGTACACGTTGGCGATGAACTCCTCGTCCGTGCCGCCCAGTACCTGCTCCGCCGACATGTTCGGGTGGTCGAGCGCCAGCCAGTCACCGTAGTGGAACACGTGCCGCCAACCGTGGTCGTCCCCGTCCACTTTGCGAATATAATCGACCCAGTCCTTCATGCTCGAGAACTGGTCTTCGAGAATGCTCTTGTCGCCATAGAACAAATATAGGTTCCATGGAATGATGCAGGAAGCGTCGCCCCACACGCAGGCACTGCTGTCCACGCCGCAGGACGGAATCACGTCCGGCACCTTGCCGTCCTTTGACTTCTGCTCCTGCTTCATGTCATATAAATACTTTGCATAAAACGCGTAGGTATCCTCCAAATAGGTCGCCGTCGCCGAAAACACCTGCGCGTCGCCCGTCCAGCCCATGCGCTCGTCACGCTGCGGACAGTCCGTCGGCACGTCCACGAAGTTGTCCTTAAGTCCCCAGCGCACGTTTGACAAAAACTGGTTTAACAAGGCATGGTCGGTTTTCATCGTCCCCTTGTCCGTAATGCCGCTATACAAGGTCAGTCCCGTAAAGTCCTCTTTCTTCAAATCTGGAATTCCCTCGATTTTCACGTAGCGATAACCGTAAAACGTAAAATGCGGAACCAAATCGATTTCATTTCCGTTTGACACGTAATAATATTCCGACTTCGCGCTGCGCAGATTGTCATTGTAGAAATTCCCCTGCTGCAAAATCTCCCCCGTCTGGACATGAACCGTCGTCCCCGCGGGCACGTTCACGCGCAACTTGAAAATGCCGGTAATCTCCTGCCCCATATCCAGCACCAGCTCGCCCGCCGGAGTGTGAATCAACTCCACCGGCGCGAACGTCTCGTGAACCGTCACCGGCAGGCTCATCCGCGCGGTCAGCCCGCCCTTTGGAGCCTCGCACGAAACCGCCTTCTCCGACGTAAGCTCGGGAAGCGTGTCGTCCCTATGCTCCCCGTCATAGAGGGTCGCATATGTAAGGTTGCTCCTGCGCACGTTCCAGCCCTCGTCCGTGCCGATGACCTCTTCGGTTCCATCCGCATAAGAAATACGAAGCTCGGCAATCAATTTGTATGAATCGCCAAAAAATCCCTTCTCTTCCCGCGAGGAAAAACCGAAACGCCCCTTGTACCAGCCATTGCCCAACATTACCGAGAGCGTCCCCGCCTGGCCAAGTTCCTGCGTCACGTCGTAGGTCTGGTACTGCACCCATTCATCATAATCATTACTATATGGAGTCAGATATTCGCCGCCGATGCGCCTTCCATCATAAGAGGCCTCGTAAAGTCCCAGACCACAAATGTACAGCCTGGCCGATTCGACCGTCTTCGCCGGACGGATTTCCTTCTCAAATATCGGCAGGCGCGTCTCATCATTACCACAACTAATCCACTCGGCCGACCAAGCCTCGTCCATCTTGGCAGTCTCGAACCACTGCACCTCGCTCGTCTCTTCCTCCCCCGCATCCGTGCGCACGGCCACCGTCCAGAAGTAGCGCGTCCGCGCGGACAGTTCCACTTCCGCCTTGTAGCCCAGGCTGTCCGCCGCCTCGTCCCAACCGGAGTCAAAAAGCACGTTCTTTTGTCCCTCGTCCGCCGACACGACGACGCGTGCGGCCGCTTGTTTCTTTCCTGCCGCCTCTTTCACTTTCCAGGAAAACACCGTCCGCCTCATCAAAAAGCCGAGCGGGTTCGTCAAATGGTTAACCTGCAAATCATAAATCTTCATCTGGTAAAATCCTCGCTTTCTTTTCATCATTGCATGACGGCCGCCGTTTGCCGCCGTCACTTTTGAAACGAATGCCGTGCTGAACGTGTGCCAGTGGCACACGTTCAGCACGAACCGGGGCGGCAGCGTAGAAGCGCACGGCACCGTAAGTGATACTATTTTACTTTGTTCTGACGCAATACACAATCCTTTTTTGAAAAAATATGATTTTACCATAAAACGTCAAGCTTTCACCATATAAAAAAGTAGTGAAATACCCCGCAGCAAGCTACGGGGCATCATAGCTTGAATGCGCAGCAAGCTGCGGGGTATTGCACCCTCGCGGCAGTCGCCAAGGTCATGCAAGCATGACTTTGGCTCGTTGCTCGCGGGAATAAACCTAATCACCCATGCTTTGCCAGCATGCAGGCCGCACGGCCGCCAAGCGGGACTTTATATGGTGAATTTCAACAAATCCAGACTACCCTCTCCCACGTAACGCAGGTAGAGCGCGCACTCCCCGGCGGGAAATTGCACCGCGCCGCTTACGTTGGTCCAATTGCCAGTGTCTTCCACGCCCGCGTTGCCGCCAATCTCAATCTCCACGCTGCCGCACACCATCCCCTGCATGTCCGCATAACGCTCCGTAATCGTGATACCTTTCGGCACGGCGACCACTTCCACACTTCCCTTCGCCTCGCCGCGCACGGTAAGCGTAATGGACTTCGTATCCTCAAACTTGAAATATTTGTACCCGGCCACGGAGCCGTCCGTCATATTTTTTATGTACTGCACCGGCGTTTCCGAATCCGTCCTCGCACGCTCGTCCTCCGGCTCGACGTCGCCCCCGTCCTGCGTCAAATACGGGAAATTCATCTGCATGGCCAGCGGATGGGCGAACGTCGTTCCTTGTTTTGCCCGCAATGCGCAACAAATATATGCGGGATACGTCCCCTTCCCTTCCAGCGCGCCCTTGTTCATGCCACAAGAAGTCACCTCGACCTGGCCAATTCTCCCATCCTCGTCAAAATAAATCTTCTCCGCGCAGCCCTGGCGGCTGTAGTTCGTGCGATTACTCTGTCGATGATAGAAAATATACCACTGCCCGTCAATGCATTCCATGCCGCCATGCGTATTTCCCAGACAATTGACCGCGTCCTTCGCATCCCTTCCGTCTAAGTACACGTCCCCGATATCGACCAGCGTCCCGCCATACTCATATCCCTCGTCCGGCTTGTCGCTCACCGCGTAGCACAATTCATGGCTATTGATGGAGGAATAGA
The DNA here is from genome assembly GCA_910574865.1 of Lachnospiraceae bacterium. GTDB lineage: Bacteria > Bacillota > Clostridia > Lachnospirales > Lachnospiraceae > Schaedlerella. The sequence continues at coordinate 294,908 of CAJTDN010000003.1, forward strand.
CAAAATAGTACTTTCCGCCGACCTTGCGAATCGAGCTTGCCTCGAAAAACTCATGTCCCGCATAACCGGTGCCCTCGCTCTCCGTCACGGACGGCATCAGCTTCTTCGGCCCGCCCTTGATGGTCAGCATGTCGGGCTCCAAACTCATTACCACGGAATGCTTCGTCCCATCCTCCTGCTCCGGACGAATCGGCCCATTTCCCACGTAGAGGTAAATTTCCCCGTCATCATCGACAAAAACACCGGGGTCAAACGTCGTATAGTCGCCCTCGCGCCGCCCCAGAATCGTGCCGTCGGCATACTTCACCATGCCAAGGTACTCATAAGCCCCCGCCGGAGTGTCGCAGACCGCCACACAAGTTTCCGAATACGGATCCAGGCAATAATACAAGTAATACCTCCCGTCCGGCCCGCACACCACGTCCGGCGCGAACATCGGGCAAATGCCGGGGGCGTTCAAGTCCTTCGGCTCAAAATCCGCCTTCGCGCAAAATCCCGGCTTCGCCTCCGGCGCGTTTGCCGGAACATTTTGATTGCGGGGATCTTGCATTCCCCTATAAATGACGCCCTCGTACCGCCAATCTGTCAAATCGTGCACGTCGGCAGAATAACTGACATAATCGTTCAGGCAAAAGTCCGCGCCGTCAAAACGGTCGTGGCTTCCATAGATGTACACTCTGTCGCCGAACACGTGCGGCTCCCCGTCGGGAACATATTCGTAGGACGGCAAATACGGATTAAAACTTTGCTTCTTGCTCATGGTAACGTTCTCCAATCTTCATAATCATTTTGCGCGAGCGACAAATCCAAAGCATTCGCCGCATCCGTTCTAGTTATCATACCACGATTTGCGAACATTCGTACATACACTTTTTCGCTTCCAATTGCACATTTTCGTCACTTTTTATGAACAGACAAAATCGAGGAGGTCGCCCATAAGTCCATTTCGCCTTCCTCCTTGTTCAACACCGATTTATCATTCCAGTCGCAATCCTCGGCCGTTCACAATCGACGGTTAATTCTTTTACCGTGAAACGCCTTCTTCCTGACATGGAATAATAAGCAGCACATGGAGGACGAATGCCGCGTCTTGCGTTTTCACGCTTATCGCCCCATGATACTTTTCCGCCACCGCCTTTACGTTCGACAAGCCGGTTCCTTTTTTGAACGTGACGTTCCCCTGAAAACCATTTTCAACTTCCATCAGAAGGAAGTCCCCCTGCATGCGTCCCGACACGCGGATGTACCTTTCCGCGTCGGCATCCATGTTTTTACACGCACGGATGGCATTGTCCAAGGCATTTGACAAGATAATGCAGAGGTCAATGTCACGCAAGCCACATGGGTACGGCAAAAGGAGCGAACAATGGACGTCGATTCCCATGCTCTTCGCGATTCCCAACTTATTTCCCACCAAAATGTCCACCACCGGATTATTGGTGCTGCATGGAAATGACAATTCCTCCGCCATGTCTTCCATGTCCCTGATATAATGCAACGCTTGTTCCGCCTTTCCATTTTGCAGAAGTTCCTTCACCACCGTAATGTGGTTCTTGACGTCATGGCGGAACGACTTTGTTTTTTCATAATGGGCCTTCGCCTCTTCCACGTACTGGTTCAGGGAATGCTCCTCCTGCTCCAACAATGACAATTCCGTGCTGAGATGAAAACTCTGCAACAGCTTCTTATAGGCGAACAAGATGCAGAACAGGCTGACGATTCCCAAAAGCTGTATAACGAGCATCTCCCAATGGCTGATCAGATATCTCGCGGTTCCGTCAGTCTCTATAATCTGCCAGTGAAATTCGATGAAACTGATATATTCGCCCATTAAAAATATCATCAGAATCGGAATGAAAACTAAAAACATATATTGAATTTCTTCGGAAGTATGATAGGAAAAATACCGATATACCATGCAATAACAAAACCCTGCCAAAATCAGTGCGCCCACCTCGCTGACCAGCATAAACACCATGCCAGACGTATTACAAAGGGCGGCAGAAGACATCAGCGGATACAAGACGCCAAGCAGGGACTTCACGATTCCATAACAAAGATGCATAATCTCGACCACCAGTGCCGCATATAAAAGCGAAGACTTAAAATCTGCACCGCAAATCCAAATCCCGCCCGCCGCAAGCAAAAGGACAAGCCCCCCGAATCCGATGATCGTAGTGACCGGGACAGCAAGGACGAGCGCAGTCGCGCATACCGCATACAAAAAATAAAAAAGATGTCTTACTTTCTTTTTTAAAATCCTGGCAAAGAAATAAAACTGGAAAAGCATTTCAACGCTTCCCATGATATACACATTAAAAAAATCGATATACTCGGCCATTTTACATACCTCATATGCAAAAGCTTCATTACGGTCCACGACCGTTAGGCCGTAAATTGTAACAAAGATTCTCACATGTTCTTCATATATTGTAATACGACACTGGAAAACTCCTTGCTCCTAAGCCGTGACACGGGAATCTCCTTCCCGCCCTCCATGTAAGCCACCCCGTTTTTATAGCTTTTTAAATATTTCAAATGAATCAGGTAACTCCTATGGCACCGAAAAAACTTACCGTCCAGTTTTGCTTCCAGATTTTCAAGCCGTTCGTAATAATCAACGACCTCCGACGATGCCAGGTGCAGATATATTTTTCGGTCAATGATTTCGCAAAAAACAAGGTCCTCCAGAGAAATAATGCGGCTTTCGTGTCCTTTTTGGACAAGCAAACTGGCCTCACCGGCCTTCTGCATGGAAACGACGAGCCGCTCCATCGTCCTTTCAAAACGCCGTTCTTCGACCGGCTTCACCAGATAGTCATATGCCTGCACCTCGAAAGACTGAAATACCATTTCTCCCAGGACGGTTATGAAAATCAAAAATCCCCGGAACTTGCGCTCGCGCAGTTTTCTCGCGGTTTCCATGCCGTCCATCCCATTCATCTGAATGTCCAAAAACAAAATGTCCACTTGCTTGTCATATTTCAACAAATCCTCGCCGCAGGAAAACCGCCGGATTTCCACCTCCATGTTTTTTCCATGAAAAAAATCAACCGCCATCGTCCGTATACGGTCGGACATGTATGCTTCATCATCACAGATTGCAACACGAATCATGTCATCCCCTCCTGGTTTTTATCATAAGAACCCGTTAAAATAGTAACACTACTCTCCAAAGGTTGCAAGCCGCAAAATGGCATATGCCGTAAAATGCTTTCCGAATGCCGTGGAATGTCGTATTGATGCCGCAGGATGTCGTATCAATGTCGTAGGATGTTAACATCAGTGTACAGTGGTTTTAAAAGGAAAGACGCCCCCGAAGGGACGCCTTTCAAATGACCATGCCATAGTCCGGCGGATGGATTCTTTCAAGCGGACATTCAGAAAGTATTTCCTCTAGCATGAATTCTCTAATAATACCTCGCCTTCACGCTCTTCCCCATCTTCTCCACGACCGCCCGCAACTGCTCCACCAGGTTCATGCGCATGCTCAGGTCAAATGTCAACTCGCTCTCCACATGAGCCTCGTTCATGGCCGTCCCGACAAAGAGGTTCAGTTCCGTGCATTCCTCTATCAATAGCTTCGCCAATTTGGCCGCCCCGTTGTCGGCGTCGAGTTCGTCAAAGAAATCCGCGTCAAAGTCCGCGTCCTGATACCTCTTGAGGAGCTTTAACACCTTCCCGAGCGTCAACACGCCCTCCGTCACCAGGTCCAGCCCCTCGATAAACGCCATTGGCGGCACACCCGGGGTCGTCTCGCTAACCTTCGTTATGATTTCCTTATGCAAATAACGGGCGGCAATCTGCGAACTGGTTCCGCCGGACACCACCTTTTTTCCTTCCATGCGCATGAACTCGCCCATCAAGGCCGCGTCGTCCTCCTTGGCTTTCGGAGGCCCGGTGAAAATGTTCACCACCTTGCGCTCAATCACCCTTGCCACGGCAACCGTCGTGTCGTCCCCCGGTTTCTGGACGTACAAATCGTCACACGCCTGGCTAAGCATCGAAGCCAACCGCGCGGCGGACAGCGTCTTTTTCGTACATTGCAACGTATAATCGGCCATGCTTTCCCAAGTCCAGCCCTGCAGGTTTAAAATTTCTCCCGCGCCCGCATAAATGACTCCGTCGCTCATCAACACGAAACAGTCATTTTGCTTGACATTGAAACGATATTCGTGAATCTGCTTCCCCTCGATTTCCCGCGTCTCGTACGGGTACTTCACGACCTTCTTGTCACGGACGAACACGCAGTCGGGATTGTCAAACTCCGCCAAATAGGCCGTCCCGTCATGGAAAATCTGTAAAATGCTAAACGTCGCGTAGGCCACCTTGCGTACCTGGCATATGGGCAAAGTCTTCGCAATCGTCTCCACGCAGGACTCAATCGTCGCGCCCTCATGCATCATCGTCGCCAAAATCTTTGAAGTCAGCGTGGCCAAAATGTTGGCCTTTACGCCGCTTCCCATCCCGTCCGCCAAAATCAGGATGTCCGAATCGTCGGTCTTTACGATTTCCACCTTGTCGCCACAAAGCTCCTCGTCATGCTTGTTCAAACTTTTATAAGCCACGTCGATACTTACGCTCATAATTTCCTCCTTGTCGCCGTCACGTCACCATGCCCCGCATTGCCACTTCTCATTCCTCTTCGTTCAGCACGGAATCCCTAAGTTTCGTCAGCGTCACCTTCGTCTCGGCCGTCGTCTCGCCCAGAAGTCCTGCGATTTCCTGCGCCACCATCATCTGCTTGTCAATGACCTTCTGCGCCATTTCCATCGTTTCCAGCTTTAAATTATAGTGTTGCTCCTTGATTTTCTCCTCGTGGGTAATGTCCCGGAAAATCACCAGCGCCGAGTCCAGATTCTCGATATAGACGACCGTCTCCTCCACTGTCAGCCCCTCGTGCGTGAGCTTCATTTTCTTGTTCATCACCGCGTCTTTGGTGCGCAGCGTCTCCTCGATGTCCGTCGCGTCCATGAACTCGAATATGTACCGCGTAAGCGCCTCCTCCCGGCCGACCCCGAGAAGCTCCTGCCCGCTCTTGTTGCATTCGCGGATACGCAGCTCGCCGTCCACGACGTAAATCATGTTCGGGGTCGTGTCCATCACGACGTTCGACATCGATTCCGCCTGCATCAGCGCATAAGGCATGCACATTTCCAGCTCCGCCTTGCCCTGGTAGACGGCAATCGCTTTCTCACGGCAGGTCGAATAGCCGCACGCGCCACAATTCAATTCGTCCTCGGCCGAATATTTGCCGGTCGATTTCAAAATTTCCTGAATCTGTTCCTCGCTCGGCATCTCGTCGTGCAACGAACGATTCGTAAATTCCTTCCGCATCTCTTCCATGCCCATCTTTGGCAGGTCACGCGCCGGCTGGTAAGTCACTTCCTTGTCAATGCGCACCTTCGCCTTCACGTACGACGTGTTCCAACGCGCCGAGGCCGGTCCTTTCGCGCACCCGCCCTCGCAGACGTTCGCCTCGATAAAGCAATGCTCCAGCTCGCCCTTTTGCAAACATTCTAACATCTCCATGCAATTTTCCAACCCGTCCACGTAAACCTTCTGATACGTGTCCATCTCTTCCCCGGTAATGACGGACTGCACCACGCCTCCGCTGACCGGATACAACCGGTTAATTCTCGGGTCGGGATTTCCCATCGGCCTATCCTCACAGTCATGGAGCCGAACCTGCTCCTCCTCCAGCCACTCGGCCAGCTCCTCGAACGTCAAAATGGCGTCAATCGCCCCCGCCACACGCTCGTCTCCGCCCGCCTCCTGCTTTTTGGCAATGCACGGGCCTAAGAACACCACCTTCGTCCCCTCGCCATATAATTTCTTGATATAACGCCCGTGCGCAATCATCGGGGACACGACCGGAGCCATGAACCTCGCGCACTTCGGATAATATTTCTCAACCAGGTCGTTGACGCTTGGACAACAAGTCGTGATAATATTTGGCATTTGCCCTTCCCGAATCAATTTCTTGTACTCTTCCGTCACCAGCGCCGCACCCTCGGCGGTCTCGCGCACCTCGGCAAAGCCTAGCCGCAAAAGGGCGTCCACCACCTGGCCGGGACGGTCAAATTCCAACACGCCCACGTAGGAGGGGGCGATGGAGATGACCACCTTTTCCCCTTTTCTCAAAAAACGCTTCACGCGCCCCATGTCGCTGGAAAACGTCTTCGCATTCTGCGGGCAGATTTCCATGCACTTTCCACAGTGAATACAGTGATCCTCCATGATGTGCGCCTGTGAATCCTTCACGGAAATCGCCTTCACCATGCAATGGCGCACACATTTGTAACAATGCCTGCACTTCGCATCCGTAAAATCAATGACTCTCATCTTTTCGTCCCTCCATCACGCATCTTCCAATATTCGATCAACGTCCTCTTTTTTTCCAATCACCATCAAATGGTCGTCCGCCTCCATCTTCCGGCTTGCCGAAGGCATGATGGTCAGCTTGCCGCGCTGTTTCACGCCCACGATACTGACATGATAGTTCTTGCGCACGTCCAGTTCCAAAATGCTTTTCCCGACCCAATGCTTTGCCGGAAGGATTTCATATATCGAATACTCCTCCGTCAATTCGATATAGTCAAACACGTTATTCGCACTGTGCTGCACGGCCAGCCGTTCCGCCACGTCCCGATCCGGATAAACGACCTCGTCGGCCCCGTTGCGCAAAAGGAACTTCGCCTGCAAGTCGCGGTTCGCCTTGCTGACCACGTACTTCGCCCCCAGTTCCTTCAACTGGCTGGTAATCTCCAGGCTGCTCTGGAAATTCGAACCAATGCAAACATAACACAAGTCATAATTTCCCACCCCGAGGCTTTTTAATACCTCGATGTCCGTACAATCCCCGACCCGCGCCAACGTGGCATACTGCAAAAGATCGCGCATCTGCTCCTCGTCCTCGTCCACGATCATGATTTCATTTCCCAGTTCCGCCATCTTTTCACACAAATGATGCCCGAACCTTCCCAGGCCGATAATTAAAACCGATTTCATTTTCTTTCCACTCCTTTACCCAATCTCATACCGCGTCATCAAGTCGGCGCGCCGCTTACAGACTGCCGTTTTCCCACCCCGGCGCTCACCCGATCATGATTTGCTCCACCGGCTGCTTGACCGCCGCGTCCACCTTGTGCCCGCGCAGGGAAAACGCGAACGTCAAGCTTCCCACCCGTCCGCAGTACATCAGAAATATCAGGACGAATTTGGAAACCGCCGTCATCTCCCGCGTCACCCCGGTCGTCATGCCGACCGTGCCAATCGCCGAGAACACCTCGAACAGCACGTCCGTCAACGGCAGCGCCTGCGCCCCGCTGATAATGACGATGGCGGCCACTGCCGCGAACAAGTTGATGCACAACACGGAACTCGCCTTGTGGATACTGCCGTCATCCAGCCTGCGCCCGAACACGTTGCAGTCCTTTTTCTGCTGCAGGCTGGCAACCGCGTAAATAATCAACACTAAAAACGTCGTCGTCTTGATGCCGCCCGCCGTCGAACCCGGACTGCCGCCGATAAACATCAAAATCATCGTGATCATTTTTCCGCTGTCCGATAACGCCGCCGTATCCACCGTGTTAAACCCGGCCGTCCTCGCCGTCACCGAACCGAACATGGAACACAGAATCTGGTCTCCCGGCGGCATCCCCTTCAGCGTATAGTCCTGCTCCGCGATAAAAAGCAAAACCGTCCCCGCCGCCAAAAGCACCGCCGTCGTCAAAACGACCAGCTTCGTGTGCAGGCGGTATTTGCGGAATCGCAATTTATTTTGTTTCAAGTCGCTCCATACGAAAAATCCCAGACCACCCAGTATAATCAGTGCCATCAATACCAGGTTGACAAACCAGTCATCGTAATATGCGGTAAAAGAAGAATATGCTTCCCCCTCCCCCATCAGGTCGAACCCCGCATTGCAAAATGCTGAAACAGAGTGAAAAATCCCGTAAAACAACGCCTTTCCAAACGGCATCTTCCGCCAGAAGCACAAGGTCAGAAGAACCGCTCCCGTCCCCTCAATTAAAAATGTCCCCTTGATAATGAATTTCGTCAGGCGCACGATTCCGCCAAGCTGCAAGGCGTTCACGCTCTCCTGCATCGTGCCGCGCATCCAAAGGCCCACCCTGCGCCGAAGGAGCGTGGCAAAAAACACGCCGATGGTCATAAATCCCAATCCACCGATTTGGATGATGCCGATAATCACGCACTGCCCGAACGTGGACCAGTACTGGTACGTGTCACGCACCACCAGGCCCGTCACGCAGGCCGCCGAAGTGGCCGTGAACATCGCGTCCGTAAACGGCGTGACTACCCCCTCCCGGGTGGAGACCGGCAACATCAAAAGCCCCGTCCCCAACAATATAATCAACGTATATCCAAGCACCAGCATCTGCGTCTGCGTCAGCCGGTTCAGTCTCCAATTTTTCATTGCACTAATTCCCATCTTGATTTACTGTAAAAGTCCCGGACGGCAGCGAAACGATAGCAATCTTACTTGCATATTCGTTTCGACATCGGACGGGCTAACCCGTATGAGCAAGTAGGGCGATAGCCCGAATTGCGAATGCGGGTGTCGATTGCTTCGTGCAGGGCATTCCCGCAATCGCCTCACGAATTCTTTAAATCCAGTTGCCGCAAAATCTCATCCATATTTCGCCTTCCATAAACAACTCGCAAAATATAGATGGTTTTCTCTTCTAAATTGGCAAAATAATATAACACATAATTGCCAACAAGCTTTTTCCTTATTTCTTTATCTGGCAAAAAATCATTGACGACAAGCGTGCCGCTATTCGGAAATGTCCGCGTTTCCTCAATGACCTTTTGAAGTTTATTCATAAAATCTGATGCGACTTTGGGATTTGACAACTCTCTTGCAATATATAAAATAATGTCATCCAAGTCAGCCTCCGCTTTTTGTGTGAACTGATAGTTATACTTAGATTCCATAGCGTCGGTGTACGGAGGGCAACACGCCCGGGCCCATGTGATTTCAAGGGTTTTCAGCGTCATCTTCAATCGGCGTACGTCCTTGTACGCCTCATTCATCTTCCTTGAAAACCCTTGAAATCCCTATGGGTGAGGTCGTAGAGTCGTGAAGAGGCATATTTCCCCTCTTTCAAGGCACTTAAGCGACGCGTACAAGGACGTACGCGGAGTGAAAGTAACGATGAAAGAGGGGAAATATGCCCTTCATCGACCGTGTTGCCTTCTGTACACCGACGCTATCTACCTCTTATATTACCAATAACCGTTTCCCCATCTACAAGACGACCTGCCTTCACGTCTTCTATCCCCTCCATAACGGTCTTTGCCTCATACATTTTCTGCATGGTACGTTCATAATACTCGATATCCATGACGACCAGGCGTCCATATCCGTTTTTTGTCACATAAATCGGCCCGTTTTCTTCCGCGCAACGTCGTTCCACCTCGACTGTATTCTTCAAATCACGCATAGGAATAATCTGCATAAAAATCGCCTCCTTTTTCATGGTCGTATTGTATCTCATATTTAGCCACAAGTCAACAAATCCACTAAAAAAAGCGCAGAAGATTTCCTTCTACGCTTTTCCAAACCTTATTTTCAAATTTCCCTCCTCCCACTTTGCCCCGGCGATTTCCATGCCGGCAAACCCGGCCGGTGCGGGAAAGCGGCGGCTCTCGTTTCCGACCCCCACCACGATTTCATTTCCATCCTGACGCAAATCCAAATCTTCCTTCTCGGCAAACGGCAGGTATATCGTAAGCGTCCTATTCTCGTCGTCCACCCGGTAAATCTCTTTGTGAAACAGCACCGCGTCCGGGTCAGCGTCCTGGAACATCCCGTCCCCCACTTCCTCCAGCACGTCGAGCGTCCGAAGCTCCTTCGGTAACAGTTCCACGTAAATGCGAGGCACCTCACTAAAGCTCTCGCTGATTTCACGCAACGCCTCTTCCTGCAATTTCTTCCACTTGCAAAAATACCCTTCCATCGCCTTTTCCGGATAAATGTGGTTCACGATGACCGCGTCCACGTTGTAATGGTACAAGTAAAGACATGTAAAATTGCGTTTTGCCTCACTGATGACGATTTTTTCCGGCGTTGTCACGACGCGCAGGCTCACGATGTCCTGATTAAGCAGCAGTTCCTGCAGCCGCAACATTTTGTCCAGCAAATATTCCACGTCGTCAAACACCTCGTCCTTCGGCATGGGAACCTTCATCAGCCCTTCCATAAGCACGCCCACGGTTTTCACCCCCGCCTTTTCAATCGGCAGCAATCTCCGTATCAGGCCGGCCAGCCGCTCCGGGTATTTAAGCAAGGCCAACGTCTCGCCCGTGGGCGCGCAGTCCACGATAATCGTGTCATAATCCCCGCTTTCATACATGTCCAGGATTCGGAACATGGAAAACAATTCCTCCAAGCCGGGAAATACAAGCAGTTCTTCCACTTCGATTCCCGTCCCGCCTTGTGACGCGAGGAATTGTTTGAAATATCCCTTCAAATTTCCCCAGCTTTTCTCGCCCTCGTACACGGTATCGACTTCCATCGCGTACAAACGCCCCGAAACCTTCGTCGGCTCCCGCCCGATTTTAATATCGAACGAATCCCCCAGGCTGTGCGCCTGATCCGTGCTCATGATGAGCACACGTTTCCCGCCCTTCGCGATTTTGCAGGCGGTCGCGGCCGCCATGCTCGTCTTGCCCACGCCGCCTTTGCCTGTATAAATGATAATCCTCATGCTCCGCCTTCCTTTCCATTCAACATGACCCACTTTCAGCATTATCCACGAGGCCGCGTGCCATGCCGCACAGCCACCCGTTTCCATGATTCACGCGATTTCCACCTTTTTTGCTTTTGGCTTTTTTGTCGCGTCAAAATCTCCGTTTCCTTTCCCGCAGCCTTTCAACAAATCCGCGGCCGTTTCCAAAACCATACATTTTACTTCCCGCTCAATCACGTCGATATGGGCATTCATCTTCTCTGGAAACAACGCACGAAATGCCTTTTTCTGATAGGCGCCCGCCGTCTTAATCCTATCCAATAACCCTCGACTCATCCTTGCCACTTCCTTTCTCAACAAATCGCAAATTTGTTCCAACTGTGCGGTTGCAATCCGATAACCGACTGGAATGCAATTTATTGCAATGACAGCCTGTTATCGGATTAGCACCCCATCCCCCTAATGAGTAAAACACGGCTGCGTCAGCAGACGTAAGAGCGCGTAAGCGCGAGTTTTACGAATGTATGGATGGGTTGGAATTTATTCTACTTCATTTTCCGCCCTCTCGAATCGAATCCGCAGCCTCCCGTTTTCCAGCTTCGCTCCCGCCACCTCATAGCTTCTAAGGACGTTCGGGAGCGGGATGTTTCTCTTGAAATTCCCCGTCTTAACAATGATGTCCGTTCCCCCCTGGTACAAGTCGACGTCCTCTTTCCTCGCGCACGGCAGGACGACCTCCAATTGATACGCGTCCCCGTCCTGCTTGAAACACTCCCGTTCGGTAATGGCCTTCGCCGCGAACACGTCATTTTCATCCAGCACGTCTTGCACGATACGCCCGATATTTTCCTCGCCCCGAAGCTCCTCGTCATACCACGGGATTTCATAGATGGGGAGCGCCGCAAACGTTTCCTTTAAAATCGTGACATACTCCTGCTGGATGTCCAGCCATTGCTCAAAAAAATTATTTCCGACATTTCTTGGAAGAATCCGGTTAATATAAAGCCCGTCCACGTTAAAATTATATAAGTTCATATACATGTAATTCCGCTTCGTTTCCTCCACGACCATCTTCTCCGGCGCGGTCACGATACGGATGCTGGTAATGTCCCGGTTTTTCAACAGCTCCTGCAGTTCGGCCAATTTCAGGTACAGCTTCTCTATGTCGTTCATGGCATCCTTGTTGGGCATTTCCACCTTAAACGCCGCTTTTGAAATCGGCTCCAGAATCCGCACGCCCACCTTCCCAATCGGAAAAAGCTTCTCCATGTACCACGAAAGCAGCTCGGGAAATTTTAACAGCGACAATGTTTCGCCCGTGGGCGCGCAATCCACGATAATTCTTTCATAATCCTCCTTTTGATAAATGTCCGCGATTTTCAAAAGGGAAAAAAGCTCCTCCAACCCCGGAATCATCGCCATTTCCTGCAAGGCGGACGTCGGCTCTTTTGCCGCGTTCTTTTGGTTGTTTTTGGACGGACGTTTCTCACGGCCACCCAGGTCCGCCGCCCCCGAAAGCAGTTTCCCCAGATAATTTCCCATGGCCGGAAAATCGTGCTCCATCACATGCTCCGGAGCGATTTCATAAAGGTCTGGCCCAAGTGAAACCCGCTCAATTTCCTTTCCCAGCTTTTTGCCAAAAATGTCCCCCAGATTGTGCGCCATGTCGGTGCTGACAAGCAGCGTCCTTACCCCTTCCCGCGCGCTTTTGATGGCATGCGCCGCGGCAACACTGCTTTTCCCCACGCCGCCCTTTCCCGTAAAAATGTAAATCCGCTTCATCACGTTCTCCCTTCCCTAATCATTCTCCACTCGAATAATTCGCCATTCGAAGTATTGTCCTGAAAGCAAGGCGGCCTCTTTACCGCCTCTATTACAGCCTATCTTGCCTTTGTCCCGCCGCCAACCAGCACCATCGCCGCGTCCACGCGCCTTTTATTCCCGCGAGCAACGAGTCAAAGTCATACCTTGCATGGCCTTGGCGGCTGCCGCGGGGGATTTCACTCAATCATGATTTTTCGTACCTTTCTCGGCGCTTCCTCGGCCTTCCGCTCCTCCTTGAGAATGTCTTTGACCTTGGCCGCCACCTTGTAAAACAACTCCATCTCATCTTTCGTAAGCGAACCGAATATCTTCATGCCATAGCGCGTCAATTCCCGGACCAGCTTTTCAAACTGTGCCATCCCTTTCTCGCTAAATCCGATCAAGACCACCCTTTTGTCCTCCGTAGAACGCGTCCGCACGATAAACCCGCCCTTTTCCATCCGGTTGACAATCCCCGTCGCCGTGTTCAAAGGCACATGGATGTACTCCGCAATCTCCGTCATGTTCACCTCGCGTTTCCGGTAAAGCAGCCAGAAAATCAAGACCTCGTTCTTCGAACAATTGAGGAAAATATTCTCCCATAGGTCGGAAGACAATAATTCCTTCACTTCCTCGACATACTCGAAAATAAAATCAAACACCGCGCCGGCCGCGCCCTGCTCCTTCCACTCCATAACGACTCCTTGCCAAATCTTGCACTTAACGGCTTTTGTCACCGTGTTCTCCACTCCATGTGACTTTTCACGGATATGCTTCGGCTTTCGAATTATTTTAATTCTATCACCGAGGTATTTTGTTGTCAAGCACTTTTTCAATATACTCTGCCTTATTCACCGCGTCCGCTTCATCCCGGAATTGTGTACTTGATGTCAGTCCATTATATACCGCTTGTGGAATCATGATTTTCCCGAACAACTTTTGTAGCAAGTCCAATCTTTTTATCTTTGACAAAGTAATGATAGGTGTAGTATCTGAAATCACAATCATATTGCTTCTCCTTCAATCTTTCATATGTCTCCATATCTTCTTCAATTTCTGAAATGTCTTGATCCAAATACGCCAATCCCATCCTATCATACAAGGTAATAAGTTCCCATTTTGATACGCCCAGTTAGTCTTCCTTGTCCACTTTGCTCCAGTCAATCACCATTTCCAACTCTTTTTTCAGAACTGCATCAAGCCATATTCGTGTACTGCGGCCATTGCCCTCCCGAAACGGATGAGCGACATTCATTTCGACATATTTTTCTATAATCTCATCAAATGTCGCCTGCGGCATTTTTTCAATCGTTGCAAGTGCCGCTTCGAGATACATGGCCGGAACAAATCGAAAATTTCCTTTTGCCATATTTACAGTTCTCATTCGACCGGCAAATTCATAAATATCTTCGAACAAATATTTATGGATTCTTGACAGTCCTTCGAATGAACCGACTTCAAATATATCAAGCAAACCCTTTTCAAATAATTCAAGGGCCTTCGTTTTACTGATTTTCTCCTCGACACGGGCAAGCTCTGACGAATCGGTAATTCCCAATTTATTTTCTAATGCCATAAAACAACCCTCTTTTCTAATCATATATTCGTCCATGATACATCGCCTTTCTCTTCATAATATACACGAAAGTGGCATCAAACACAATACGAAAAATGCATACTTTCCAGAATATTTCCTCCTAAAGTTACTTTTCACGGGGTGGGAAAACAAGGAATTAAGCGTTGCAAGCTTGCTTGCATAACGCCAAATTCCTTGTTTCCCCTAACCCGAAAAGGGTGGCTGCCCTCACAACGAGAAACATAATCCCTTGAAAAGGGCGACGTGCGCCTTCTGCGCACGGTTTCGCAGCTGTTTGGGCATCCACCCCGTGAAAAGTAACCTCCCCAAACAACCACGGGGCCGTGCATACGCACGGCCCCGCCAATCACGTCGCAAACAGATTTTCCTTTTCAAAACATTTCTTCCAAATACTTCGCGATTCCCTCCTCGTCATTCCCGCCAATTACCACGTCGGCATGTTCCTTGACCGCCTCTACGGCATTTCCCATGGCAACACCTTTCCCGCATACTTCAAGCATTCCTATGTCCACATAGTCATCGCCAAACGCGATAACCTCCTCCAACAGGATTTTGCACATGGCACATATTTTTCGAATGGCATGTTCCTTCGTGGCCTCTTTCCTGGTAAATTTATACCAGCCCCCATCCGAAAATCGCACGCAGTCATATTCACTCAGTGCTTCCCGAAGCCTTCCCGCCTGAATCTCGTCAGAAGGATCCACGCATATTTTCAAGGCGTTTTCCTCAAAATCACTGAAATCCGTATAAATCCCCTTACTCCAACTCTTATCCTGTCCGTCCGAATCCATCCCGTGACTCCAATACTGGGCATCCATCGTGTCAACCGTTATCTTACAGTCATCACCACATATCCGTCTGGCCTCTGCAATCACCCGCCCCGTTTCCTCCCGTGAAAATTCCAACCGGCAGACATACTCGTCCTTGTATTTCGCCACCGCCCCGCCGCTCGCGATGAACACGTCCGGTTGCAGCTGCTTGATAAAGAACATCGCGTTTTGCCGCGCTCTCGAGGTGCATATGCCAAGCATCACCCCCCTTTTCCGACATTTTTCCAATGCCCGCGCCGTCCTTGGAGAAATCGTCTTGTCGCTTCGGAGCAATGTCCCGTCCAAATCAAACAAAAGCAATCTACAATTCTCTGCTTTACCATCCTTCTTCATTTTCCCACCTTCATCTCCCTGACAATTTTCCGCAAACTTAGCACCATGCCCGGTGCCACGGACAGCTCGTCCACGCCCATGCGCACGAAACGCTCCGTCAGTTCCAGGTCCGACCCCAGCTCGCCACAGATTCCGACCCATTTCCCATGCGCGTGCGCGTTGACCACGACCATCTGTATCATCCGCAAAATGGCCGGATGATGTGGATTGTAAAAGTCATCCAGCCTCTCGTTCTGCCGGTCGATGGCCAGCGTGTACTGCGTCAAATCGTTCGTCCCGATGCTGAAAAAATCCACCAACCTTGCCAGCTCGTCGCTCACCATGACCGCCGCCGGGGTCTCGACCATGATGCCCTGTTCGGGAACCTTGTGCGGGATGTCCAGGCTTTCCAGTTCTCCATGCACTTCCGCCACGATGCCCCAAACCGCCCGCACTTCCTCCACCGACGTAATCATCGGGTACATGACGGACAGATTGCCAAAGACAGCCGCGCGCAACAACGCCCGAAGCTGCGTCTTGAAAATGTCAGGCTGTTTCAGGCAAATGCGGATTGCCCGGTACCCCATGGCCGGATTGTCCTCTTTTCCGAAATTGAAATATTCCACCTGCTTATCCGCCCCGATGTCCAGCGTGCGGATGATCACTTTCTTTCCGGCCATGTTCAAAAGCACTTGCCGGTAGGCCTGGAACTGTTCTTCTTCCGTGGGAAAATCATTCCGTCCCAGGTACAAGAACTCGCTGCGGAAAAGCCCGATTCCGCCCGCGTCATTCTCCAGGACATAGCCCACATCGCCGATATTCCCGATGTTGGCATAAATATTGATTTTGTGGCCGTCCAACGTTATGTTTTCCTTTCCCTTCAACGTTTGCAAAAGCCACAGCTGCTCGCGCTCCTTCTCCATCCGCGTCTCGGCCTTACGGCATGCCTCCCCGGACGGTTCGAAAACCACTTGTCCCTGGTAGCCGTCCACGATTGCCAGCGTCCCGTCTTCTAAATTTTCCAAATCCACGGGTACCCCGACCAGTGCCGGGATATTCATCATGCGGGCCAGTATGGCCGTGTGCGAATTCGTCGAGCCGTGCACGGTCACAAACCCGAGGATTTTCCCCTTGTCCATCTGCACCGTCTCACTGGGACTTAAGTCGTCCGCTACCACGATAACCGGATTTGCAAAATCAAAACCCGTTTCCCCACGCCCCGCCAGGTTCCTGGCCAGCCTGTCGGAAATGTCCCGGACGTCCGCCGCCCTCGCCCGCATGTAATCATCGTCCATGTCGGCAAACATGCCGGCAAAATTGTCCCCCGTGACAGCAACGGCATACTCCGCGTTGACGTGTTCCGCACGTATCATGTTGTGAACCGCGTCTAGATAATCCTCGTCCTCCAGAAGCATCTGGTGCACCTCGAAAATCGCCGCGCTGCTTTCCCCGACCTCCTTCAATGCCTTGTCATATAACGCCTGCAACTGCCTTACCGACTCCGTGACCGCGACACCCACCCGCGACACCTCCGCTTCGGCATCCTCTATTTTCAAACGTTTTATCTGAACGTTATTTTTCTTCCAAATCAAGATAGAACCCATCGCAATTCCCTTATATACTGATTTCCCATGAAAACTTTGCATTTCCACTTCGCTTCCTCTCTTTCTATTCTTCTATCTTCTAATGCAAAAGGCCATGGGTATCATGAGGTCAAAACGCCTTTTGCCCCCATGATACCCATGAATTGCCACGCACTATGTGCTCCCGCAATTCCAAAACACCTCAAATCCGCGTTTTTCCAAATCACAAATTTTCTTCGAAAAATTTTTTCATCCCGGCATATGCCGCGTCCTCGTCCGGGCCGGAAACCTCCACTCCCACCTTTTGCCCGCATTTGACTCCCAATCCCATAATGGCCATCAATTTCGTGGCTTCCACGCGTTTTTCATCCTTCCTGATAAAAACCTTGCTCCCGTATTTCTTGGCCTCCTTCGCCAGCATCCCGGCCGGCCTGGCATGAATTCCCATGGAATCCGCAACCACGTGTTCAAATTCTTTCATAAATCCACCTCTTTCCGGCTCACCCAGGCTTTTACCGAAAGCCCAGGTGAACCGTAACTCAAGTGTTACCATTCATGGTAACGCACAAAACCATTAACCGATTTGCAACCTCGCAAGCTCCTTGTCTATCAACGCGATTTCCTCGTCGGACAATTTCCAGTCAAAGGCACTGCAGTTCTCGTCCGCCTGCGCCGGGGTATTGACTCCCGTCAAAGCCGTGCCCACGAAGCTTTTCTGCGTGCTCCAGTTAATGGACACCTGTGCCACCGGCTTACCATGCTCCGCCGCGATTTTGTCCAGCGTCTTTAACAGTTCCATGATATTGGAAAATTGTGGCTCCTTGAAGAACGGGTAAAACGCCTGCCGCATGTCCTTCGGGTCGGGCTTTGGCAGCTCGCGGATGGCCCCGGTCAGGATGCCGGCTCCCAGCGAGCCGTATGTCATCGTCCCGATTCCTTTCGACGTGGCCCATTTCATCAATTCCGTCGCGGACTGGTTGACCATGGAAAACGGCGGCTGAATCACGTCGATTTTGGCATACTTCATCGCCTCCTCCACCAGTTCCTGCGGCGAGTTTGACATGCCGATAAACCGAATCTTTCCCTTTTCTTTCAACATGTTGCAAACCGCCATCGTCTCCTCGATCGGCGTGTTCACGTCCGGCCAGTGCATCACGTAAAAGTCAATATAGTCCGTCTGCAGTCGTTTCAGGGATTCGTCAATTTCCCGCTCGACGGAATTGTACTTATTGTCACGCACAGATTTTCCCGTAAAATGGCTGATGTACGAACCAAACTTGGTGGTTAAAAATACTTTGTCACGAATCCCCTTTAACGCCTGGCCGACGATTTCTTCCGAACGGCCGTCCCCGTAAATCGGTGCCGTGTCGAGCATGTTCACGCCATTTTCAACCATCCTCCGAATCGCCGCGATGGACTCGTCCAAATCCACGTCGCCCCACGTGACACCTGCGGAATTCGCCCCGGCGATTCCCCACGTTCCGACCGTCAGTTCGGAAATGTCCACTCCCGCGTTTTCAAAATGTTTATACCTCATGATTTGCCTCCTTCATATAAATAATGCCGGTATCCCGCCATGTTGATAACCAGTGCGTCCGTACACTGGAAATCAACACATCATTCCTGAGCATTCACCGAAGCTTCAAGGCTTCTTTATATTGTGCCAGTATCAATTGTTTCAATATCCAGTCTTCCCCGGCCAGCCCGCAGTAGGTTTCCACCGCCTTCTCGATTCCGTTTTCCTTCACGAAATCCGTAAGTTCCACACTGGCCGCATCCGCTTCGTCCCGATACAAAAAGCCGTACGCGATTCCTTTCGCCAGATAATACGGCAAAATCCCGTGCCTGATACAAAGCAACGCCGGGCCGACGAAACGGTTGTCTCTTGACAACTTGGTTTTCGGATCGGCTGCCACCCGCGTAAACGAATCTTGCAAATTCTTGTTTTTCGGGGCACTGACCAGACTGTCAATCCACTCCTGCCGCTCCTTTTCTTCAAAGCCGTACTCCGCCGCGACCGCCCGCTCCGCCTCGTAAAATGCACCCAGCGTGCATTCTTCCACCCATTCATCCTCGTAAGTGTCACGAATATAGGTATACCCTTTTGCCTTCCCGAGAAAAGCCGTCATGCAGTGCTTCATGTTTCCGGCATACACTTTCCGATATATCTGTGCCTTTCCTTTTTTCACGCCCGAGGTGCTCCTGACTTCCGGCAACGTCCCTTTGAACGGTTCCTCGTCAATCCCGATGTGCCCTTCCAGCCGCGTCGTTACCGCAAACGCGTCTTCTTTTAGCAATTCCTCGGTGGAAGGCATCGCGCCCATCCCGACCAGCACCTGGCAAATGCCGACCTTTCGCTCCAGATACTCGACCGCCTTTTGGTTTTCCTGCAAGGCCGTGGCAAGCGCCGTCTCGAAATAGTCCGGCGCGCCGAGGGCGTTGACGCAGAGCAACACATTGAACTCGCCCGCACCATGCTCCGCCCGGTAGGAAATCGCTTTCGCCAGACTTTGGCAGATGCTCGAAAACGCGCCCTCATAAACGCAACAAGCGACAAGGCTTACCTTCTCCATGCATTCCACCAGCTCACGGTCGTCCGAGCAGTCCAGCACGTCAAAATCATCCACGAGCACGCGGTATTTCGATTCCACCCCCGCCCGTTCCACCAGGTAGGTTCCCTGCTCCTTCAATTGCCGCATCCGTTCCGCCATGACATCGTAAAGGTACAGATGGTATCCCGATTCAGAAAACAAACCGCCAATCACGCCACGGCCGATATTCCCGGCCCCGATAATAAGTATCTCTTTTTTCATAAATTCCTCCAGTTACCCGATAATCCCAAGCGCGAAGAGAACCACCCCGAACGCCATCGTGCCGATAATCAGCGGAACCACCTTCACGCCTTTTTTAATCAGCCAGTATTCAATCCCCACCAGCCCGAGGGAGAGCATGCCCGGCATGATGGAATTCAGACTGTTTTGCAAGACAAGGCCGCCCGCTTCCGCGTCGCCGATGGTAATCGGCGTGCTGACCTTCACCGTGTAAAATATCATCGCCCCGATGGCCATCAGGCCGACCACCGTACAAGCGTAGGACACCTTGTCCATGATTCCCGATTTTTCTGATTTCTCTATGAAATCCATACCCATGTTGTAGCCGTATTTCAAGCTGAACCAACGGGCCAGGAAATTCGGTATATTGTAAATCAGCAGGAACAAAATCGGCGCGAACACGTTTCCTGCTGCCGCCATGCTGATGACCAGGGAAGTCGCAAGGATGCGCAAGGTGGCCGGGAACAAGGTGTCGCCAATCGCTGACAACGGCCCGATTAACGCGGTCTTCACCTTGTTAATCGTCGTCTCGTCAAAATCCGGATCCTCTGCGTTTTTCTCCTCCATCGCGGCGGAAATTCCCAACGGAAATCCCCCGAGGTTCGGCGTGATGTTAAAGTATTCCATATGACGCTTCTTCGCCTTTATCCGCTCTTCCTTGTCCTCATACAGTTTGTCAATAATCGGAAGCAGGGCAAACGTATAACCACTATGCATCTGTCCCGGATAATCATTCATGGAATTCAGCATGATATACCTTCGGAAAATTCTGCCCAAATCCTTCTTTTCAATTTTTTTAGAACTCATTCTCGCCACCTCCATCATTTGACGCGGCCGCCGGCTGCCTTTGCGGAGCCGCGATAATAACAAACACGATTGCCACCGCGAATAACGTCACCGCTATTGTCGGCAGGTTCAAGTATGCCGCCAGCAAAAAACCGATAAAGAAAAAGGGTGCCATTTTCTTGGAAATAATCATTTGTAAAAGCAAGGCGAAACCTACGGCCGGCAACAAGTTGGCCGACGCGGCAAGCCCGTTAATAATCACGGTCGGAATCGCGTTCACGATTACCTCGACCGCCGCGCTCCCGGCAAAGACGCAGACAAACCCATACAGAAAGTAAATCACGCCTCCACTAAAAAGCGAACCTAACACATATATCCTGGATGCGCCTTTTGAATCGTCTTTTTCCAAGTATCTCATCATAATCTGCCCCGATACCGCGTTAATCAGCTTGCACCCGATAAAAATGAAACCTCCAAGCAACGCGATAGGAAGTGCCATGACCGTTGCCACGGCCTCTCCACCACCCGTCAAAATCGCGAACGCCGTACAGATTGCCCCGGCCGATGTGAAATCCGGACTGACCGCCGCCCCTACCGGGAATGACCCGATAAACATCAGTTCCAAAACACTTCCCATGATGACGCCCGTCACCGGGTCTCCCAACACCAGACCCGTGAGCATTGCCACGACGATGGGACGGCTTGCCATAGCATAGCCATACATCGTGTCACATTTACAAAAGGCCAGAACCAGCCCCACCAACAATGCCTGAATCAACATCTTTCTCTCCTCCTTACGTATTCAATAATTTTTCCGTGACACTTATGGCAGATTCCGTCGGCACCTGCTGGATATCCACTTTCACCCCGTTCGCCAACAAGCGTTTCAGCACTTCCACGTCATCCGCCGTCACGTTAATCGCCTTGCTTAATTTCCTCGTGTCATCCCTGGCCGGAAGAACCCCCAGATTTACATAACGAAGCTCTGGCACTCCCGCCATCAGTCTCTCCACGTCACACAAGTTATTCACGACGATAAACAATTTGTACTTGTCGGTCACGCCCGATTGGATTGCCGCGATGGAATCTTCCACGGACTTGATGACCAACTTCATCCCTTGCGGCTTCGAAAGCCTTAAAACCGACTGGCGCATCGCGTCCTGCGCCACCTCGTCATTGGCCACCAGGATACAGTCCGCACTGATACTGCGTGACCACGAAACCGCGACCTGCCCGTGCACGAGCCGGTGATCCACCCGCAATAATTTAATCATGAAACAACGCCTCCCTTCCTTTAAAATATCACGCTCACCCGATACGCGCCCGGTAACACCGCGGCCTCGAACGCCTTGTCCACTTCGTCGAGCGGGAATTTAGCTTCCACCAGCCTGGAAAGGTCAATCTTCTTTTCCCGCATCAGCTCCGCCGCACGCGCGAAATCGCATTTGTCCGCCGAAAACGTGCCAATCAGTTCCATCTTCCTATAATGGATCAAATTCGAATCGACATGCAGCTCCGGCGCGGGATATCCGGCCGCGAACATCAAAATCTTCGCGTGGTACTTTTTCACCATCGCCAGTGCCTGGTCGTTGGCCGCCGTCACGCCCACCGCCAAGATGACCGAATCCGCGCCCTTGCCATTTGTCCACTTCATGACGGCCTCAACCGGGTCTTCCTTGGACACGTCCACGACATGTAACCCCAAGTCTTCCGCCACCTTGAGCTTTTTCGCCATCATTTCAGTAATCAAGACATCACAGCCTTCCGCCCTGGCCACCATGGCATTTAGGATGCCCATCGTCCCGGCACCGATGACGACCACCTTTTCTCCCGGCGTAAGCCGCAATTTGCGGATTCCCTGGCAGACCGTCCCGACCGGCTCCACGAACGCCGCCTCCGAACAATCCATGTCCTGGCTCAGCTTGAACAGCGCGCGGTACGGCTTGATGACATACTCCGAGCAGCCGAAGCCGCCATGATAGCCGTCCTCGGAAACCTTGTTCCTGCCCGCCCCAATCAGAACGCACTCGCTGGTCAGACCTTTTTTGCAAAACTCGCACTCGCCGCAGTTGTCATAGCCGATGCCGACCATCTCGCCCACCTCGAAGCCTTTCACTTCCGCTCCCATATCCACGACGGTGCCGGCAAATTCATGCCCCCACGCCATCGGGAAAAGAAGGTTCTTTCTTGCTCCCGTCCACTGCCCGTAATCCGTCGTGCAAATATTGCAGGCGCCATTTTTAATCAGCACCTCGTCCGCCTTCAGTTCGGGAAGCTTGCGGATGTGTATTTTCACCACCCGCTCCGCCTCCATCACGGCAAACCTCGTCATCTCCACGTTACTCATTCTTTTTTAACTCCTTCCTTCTTGTTTACAAACCTTTGTCATAGCACCTATCCTTACGTCCTCATTTCCACGCCTCCCGGTTCAGCCACTTTCCGGCTCAGCCGCTTTCCGGTTCAATCACCCGCGCACGCGGTTTTCAAAATCCGCATAGTTTGTCCATAGGCTTTCCCCGGTTCTGGAAAATATTTCGCGTCCGTAAACTCCAGCACGAAATTTCCCGCATACCCGTTTCGCCGAAACACCTGCAAAACCTTTCCCGGGTCTTCCTGACCGTCCCCCCATGCCAGGTGCGCGCGCACGCCATCCCGGTAATCCATGAAATGGCAATGGTTCAACCGGCTGCCAAACGTGTCAAAATAATCCTGCAGGGACTCCCCCGCGTTATGGATTGTGTGAATGTCCACGGTCACCGAGAAATTAGCGGAAGCGACATCGTCCATCATCCGCTTCAAATCACCCAGGCGGTTTACCAGCAACGTGCTCTGGCGGGACAATGTTTCCATGGACAGGCGCACCCCGTACGCCTCGGCAAAATGACATAAGTCGCCGACCATTTCCACGCTCCTCTTCCACGCCTCCTGCCTCGTCTCGGAATAAAACTGCCAGCCGGAATTGATGGAAACCACCGGGCATTCCAGTTCATGCGCAGCCAGAACCACGTTTTGAAAATAATTCCTGGCCTTTTGCCGAAGTTCCTTTTTCTTCACCGCCATACTATATGGCTTCGGGCAGGATTGTTCGGGAGTAATGCTGACCACGTTCACATGATACTTTTTCAAAAGTCCTTTCACAAAACCCACGTCCTCATAACCATGGTCATCCACCAAAAAATGCGCCCCGCACGTCCAAAGGTCGATGCTTTCATAGCCCAGTCCGGCCACGGATTTCACATAATCCTCCAGTTCGAAAAACCGATAAACATGGTTCATCGGGGCGAATCTGGACATGTCCATCCCTTCCATCCTTTTTCCTCCCGCCATCTCCGTTTTTGATACCGCCACACGTTCAAAAACCACTCTCTTACCACCGGTTCTCGGAACCGAACAGCTTCATGTAATGCTCAAGCTGCGCCTGGAATCCCGCCGCCCCGGCCATACATGTCTGCTGCATGTTCATTTTCTTCGGCGTGAACTCATCCTTGCCCGCTCCCGCCACCTTTATCTCGGTAGAAGCAAGCGCCTCTCTCAAAGCCTGTTTTCCCGCCTCGCTGACATCGGTATTCAGGTTCACTTTCTGGATACCGACTTTTACCGCCCTCGCCAGGTTGTCGTCACCCGTTCCCGAACCACCATGCAGCACCAACGGAACCGGCACTTCCTTTTGCAACTGGTCCAGCAGCTCGAACTCAAGATGCGGTTCGCCTTTATACACGCCGTGGGAAGTCCCCACCGCGACGGCCAGACAGTCCACATCGGTCTCCTCCACGAAGCTTAGGGCTTCTTCCAATTTTGTAAGCCCCGCATCACGCGTTTCCTCGTACTCAAAACCTTGTCCCACGTGTCCCAGTTCCGCCTCCACCGAACATCCGACGGCATGGGCGATTTTCACGATTTCTTTCACTTCCTCCACGTTTTGCGCGTAAGGGCAGGTCGAGCGGTCAATCATGACCGAGCTAAATCCCGCATGAATCGCCCGCACGATATGCTCGTAAGGGCCGCCGTGATCTAAGTTCAAGGCAAACGGCACTTCTGGGTAACGTTTCTCATAAAACCTGGCCAGATCCGCGCATTCATAAACACCGTGTATATAGGCCACATCTAAAATAATCGGCGCGTGCAGCTTCCTCGCCGCCAAAAAGCACGCCTCTATCGTCTCCCGGTTGAACACGTTGGGAGCCGCGATCCCGTATCCTCCCTTCTTCGCTTCTTCCAATAACTCTCTCATCGGTCGCATCATAACGTATGTACGTCTCCTTTCTCTCGCCCGGCCCCTTCGCGCCTTCCTTGTCGCGCCGGCATCTGCCGCCTTGTTTCTTCGCGCCGCGCGGAGCCTTTTGCTATTTTTATCCGGATGCCTTTTTAAATAACAAAAAGCATGCCAACCTAGTGTCATGCCTTTTGAAATCAAACACAAAAATATGTCAAGCATAAAACAAAACCCGTGCAACCCCTTTATAACTCCCGCGCGCTCCTTTCACAATTCCGAAATAATGTCATAAATATATCCGATTTCGGAAATCGGTATTTTCACACTATACGTCTGTTCTATCACACTAAACGCCGACAGTATCTGTCGGATTTCTTTCTTGTGTGACATTTCAAACGCCTCCTGATTCGGATAATCGGTGATGGCCTGGTCGCGAATCAAGCGTTCCGTCAGACATCCCACGTGAATGAATAAATTGATTTTCGTGCTATTTGCCAGTTTCGCCCCCGCGAGCAGTTCATATTGCCGGATGGCCTCCTCCACGTGTTTCAAAATCTTTTCCGTGTCCAGAATAGTCAGAAACTCCATCAGCCGGTTCATGGAAAAGTGGTAGACCAGGTTGTCATTCACCTGCCGTATCTGCCGGGCGTCGGCCACGGGGCGCAGCATCTCGCCCAACAAATTCTCCGCCTCACCTGACACCAGCTTTTCCAAAGGAATGAACGTTTCCGTGATGACATGGGGGTTTTTCGTCCCGACCATGCCCAGGATTTCATATTTCTGGCAAATGTTTTTGACAACGTCCTGTTTTTTCAGTTGGTCGTAGTCATACGATATCACCTGGATTCCCAGGCTCTTTGGCACGCTTGCCTGAATGAGCCGCTGAAGCTGTCTGGCCGTCCCCGTTCCCGTGATACAGCAGGTTACAATCGCCCGCGCCCGATATTCTTTTGGATAAATAATCTTATGTTCCATCTTGTTGTCACGCTCGATGGACTCAATGATTTCTTCCAGTTCCATGCCCTTTCGAATCAGTTCCCCGGCGTGGAGCGCCATCTGGGTAGAAATATTGTTCACGACGGCAAGCGGAACCTTCAATTCCCTCTCAAACGAGGCATAAATTTCCCTCAGCGACCCCATGTCGACCATGAGCAGGATTCCGTAGCTGACATCGTTTTTCTCAATATACTCCCGAAGCCACTCCGCCACGTCGGACACCTTTTTTTCAATCGGCATGTCCACCGCCTCGAAAATATTTTCATTCAAAATACGGTTGACAACTTCCGCGATACTGCTGGCCGTCGCGTAGCCGTGGGCCGCCACGATGGCTCTCGGCCTTTTCGTCGTCATAGACTTGTCCACGAGGCTTCGTAAATACAACGTCAACGGTATCAGATCCTCCTCCCTCGATAACACGTCCAGCCTGCCAGACAGAATGTCGAGAATCTTCCCGGCGATTTCCGCCTCCCTCTGGTACTCGTCCAGAACATATTGCAAAAACGACTCCGAAAAGCGGTTCTTTTCCCGGTACAAATTCTGATTGACATACCAGAAATAAGCGATAATCGCATGAAGGCTGTTTCCACCAAACTTGACGTTATAAGAATACTCCACACATCGAAACGCCTCCTGCACGCTGTTCACGATATACTTGCGCATGACGTTGTCCGTTTCCGAATGTTGTTCATAAACCAGCATGTCCAACAATTCATAAACCGTCCGTATGCAATCCTTCTCAAACTTGGATTTTAACACTTCTCGCGAATCGTCCTCTTCTTTCGGATGTCCCCCGCATCCTTCGCCAAACGTTTCCTGGAATTCCTTATATAACGAGGAAAGCCGTTCAAACAGTTCCTCCCCGTGATTTTTCTTCTCCACGCCGTTTAGGAAAAATCTGTCATTCCCGAAATCAGGATGAATTTCCACGGCCTGGCCAGTACTGATTTTCACCTCATTCTTTTCCGTGACCGCCCGCATCACGTCCTCCGGCAAATGCTCGAAATGCACCTCCACCGTGCCGGACATCTTTGCCTTCGCGTATGCCGTCGCACAAATAAATTTCACCTTGTTCTCCAAATCCCCGACGTTCCCGACATAAGAATGCTTCAGCAACGCCTCAAGCACGTTTGCCGAGACCAGGATTTTCCTATTTAACACCCTGCTCTCCGCAATGAAAAAATGATAAATAAATTGAAGCAGTTCCTGCTCCCCGCGTTCTTTTAAAGAAGGAATCTGGATGACGATGGGAATCCTGCGCAAAAACGTCGCCAAAAAATGGGAGTGCAACTCTTCTGTCGTCGCCATCACCATCCGCACGTTCGCGTGATGCCATCCCTCGCTCTCCCCCATCCGGCGGAAAATCCCCTGGTCCAAAAACACAAATAACTTCTCCTGACTCTCACTGTTTAACCGGTGCACCTCATCCAAAAACAACATTCCCCCGTCCGCGGCCTCCAAAAGTCCCTTCGTCGTCTGGTACGCGCCCGTGAAAGCGCCCTTGGCGTAACCGAACAGATTGCTGGACAGAAGTTCTATGTTGTTGGCATACTGGGCGCAATTCATCACCACGAACGGGGCGTCCTTCGGCAAAATCCCCTCGCTGAGGGCAAACTCATAAATCTTCCTTGCCATGTAACTCTTCCCCGCCCCCGTCGGCCCATGCAGGAACACCGGCAGGCTCGTGTTCGGATAAAAAACGGATGTCTTCATCTGTTCGATAGATTTCTTCAGACTCCCGTTCGCCCCGATTAAATCAGAAAAAACATCCTTCTCCCCTTCTCCCGCCGCTTCCCGCGTCCTTTCCTCCTGGCATGCGGTTTTTCCGCTTCCACCTATGACCTTGCCACAAACTTCCCTCTCGCCCGCCAGTTCATTCACACTGGCGTACACATCCTTTGACACTGGGAAAAAGTGTCGCACGAACTCTTCCTTATGAAAAAAACGGACCGGCCGCGTGTTGATTTTAAAAAGTGTTTTTCCGATTTCCTGGTTCAAATAATAACTGACGGTGTTTCTCTTCACCTGGAAAAAAACGGCGATTTCCTCCGCCGTCAACGCGGTATCCAAATTTTCCAAGTCCGTTTTGGACGTATTCTCCTTCACATAACGCATGATGGATTCTTTCAGCATGTCTCTCCCTCCCCGATAGATTCATCAATATCCCATGCCGTTATTATATCCCATCCCCGCCGGAAACATCAATTCTAATAATTCGCGTCTCACACTGTTCTTGGCACGATTCTTGCTCTATACATAGTCAGGAATAATATTCCTTTTGACCCTGACAATATAGTATCGTAATATGATGAGGTGAAAAACATGAAAAGAAAACTGGTAATTGCCACACACAGCACGTTCGCGGAGGGAATCAAAAACGCCATGGAACTCATTGCCGGGACGCAGGACTTTGTCTACACGCTCTGCGCCTACACGGACGAAATCACGGAGGTCAAGACCCCCGTGACAAAGCTCATGGATTCTTTGGAGACGGACGAGGAATTGATTGTCGCCACGGACCTGTTCGGCGGGAGCGTGAACAACGAATTTATGAAGCACCTTTCCCGCCCCAATGTTTATTTGGTCGCGGGGGTGAACCTTCCCCTGCTTTTTGACATCGTCACGAACTTCGATGCCGGGAACGCGGGCGAAATGCTCGCCCAGGCCGTAGAAAGCGCGCGGGAAAGCATCCGTTACTGCAATCCCATCATACAAATGAACACGGCGGAGGAAAACTTTTAACGGACACGCCTCCTTGCCGGCTACGGAGGATAAAGAGCCATGAAACTCGGATATACGACCACTTTGGAGCAAAATTTAAAATTGTCCCAGGCACAATTGCAGTCCCTGAAGATTTTGTCCCTGGATAATTGCGAACTCAATGAATTTCTCCAAATGGAATATATTGAAAATCCTTTGCTGGAGTATTCCGGGCATCCTGACATTCCCGCATGGAACCAGTACGACGCTACCCCCGGCTCTGGTTTTGATTCTGGTTCCGGTTTTGATTCTGCTTCTGGTTCCGGTTTTAGCCAGGAAGAGCCATACCGGGAGGTTCCCGACCTGGCGCAAGCCGGAATCAAGGAATATTTGCTGGAACAACTTAACAGTAAGGATTTTTCATCCCTCCAGTGGGAGCTCTTCGGCATTCTCATCGATTGCCTAGACGACAACGGGTACTTCAAACTATCCGCTTCCGAGGTAAGCCGGTGGCTGAATGTCGAGCCCTCCCTCACAAAGTCCTGCCTTGACGTTTTGTCCTCGCTGGAGCCTTGCGGAATTTTTGCCAAAGACCTTCCGCACTGCCTGGTCATGCAATTGGAGCGGGCGGGAGAACTCACCCCCGGATTGAGGGACATCATTCTTTGCCATTTGGACGATGTCGCCGCTGGAAAAATCAATGCAATCACGAAAAGCTTGTCCATGTCCACCCAGGAAGTGCGCAAATGCATTGCCAAAATACGCGCCTTGAATCCAAGGCCGCTCTCCGGATTTTCCACGGAACCGACCAGCTACGTCGTGCCTGATGTCATTTTGACATGCCAGGGCGGGGAGTGGAACCTCTGCTTAAACGACCAATGGATTGGAAATTATTCCATCAGCGACTGCTATCTGAACATGATGAAAACCGTCAAGGATGCCGAATTAAAAAAGTATTTCCAGCAAAAATATGCCCGTTGCCAATTCATCATGAACAGCATCGAACAACGGCGCGACACGATTTTAAAAATTTCCAGCGCCATCCTCGAGCGGCAAAAAGACTTTTTCATCCGCCAAGGTCCCTTGGTTCCCATGACGCTTTTGGATATCGCGGACATGATTGACATGCACCCGTCCACCGTGAGCCGGGGCATCAAGAACAAATACCTGCAATACCCGGCCGGCATCGTCAGCCTGAGAAAACTGTTCATATCCAGCGCGGGCAAGTCATGCGGGGACAGCTCGTCGGCGGTAAAACAACGGCTAAAGGAAATCATCCGCTTGGAAAACCCGCTTTACCCGCACAGCGACTCCACGCTCGTGAACATTTTGAAAAAAGAAGGGGTTCAAATTTCCCGCCGGACTGTCGCCAAATACCGGGAAGAACTGGGAATCGCGAGCACCTATTTACGTCGGCAATCGGCCGAATAATTGCAAAAATAAAAAAGGAAAAAAGAAGAAAGGAACTTTTATCATGAAATTAAATTTAGAGACATTCACAAAGATGCTTGACTGTACCTTGACGCACCCCACGGCTTCGCTGGACGAATTGCGCCAGATGCTTGCCACCGCGAAGGAATACCATTTTCACACCGTGCTGGGACCCCGTTGCTTTAACGAGTTCATCGTAAACGAATTGAAAGGTACCGGCGTGCTGCCTTGTTCCGGCTGCAGTGCCACCCTGGGACACGACCCGACCGAGGTAAAAGCGTTTCACACCCGCTTCGCCGTCTCGCAGGGAATCAAGGAAATCGACATGGTCATGAACTTGTCATACCTAAAATCCGGCCTCTACAACGATGTCATTCACGACATCGCCGCCGTAAAGCAGGCGGCCGGGGCAAACGTCCCGGTAAAGTGCATCATCGAAGCCCCACTCCTATCGGACGAGGAAATCATCACCGCCTGCAAGCTCGTGATGGAAGGCGGGGCCGAATTCATCAAGACGGCAAGCGGCCTTAAGGGCGCGACCACCCTGCACCACGTCGAACTGATACGAAACACGGTCGATGCCAAAACCAAAATCAAGGCCGCCTCCGGCATTCGCGATGCCGACACCGTGGGGCAGATGGTCGACTTGGGCGTGGAACGGTTCGGAATCGGTTATGGGAGCGTGCTCGAGATTATCAGGGAATTGGAACGGTAAATTTTAGTTACAGCCCCGAAAGGATGTGCGTAAATCTGGCGGTACGGCTTACCCGTTCCGCCGGACATATATAGCTACTTCACATCAATTCAGGTTCCGTTATCGACTCATCGAACAGATGCATTAAATCATGGTTAGCCCCCACATTAGTCACTTCAAAATGATTCAAACACCGTCCAAGCCATGGAAATTCTTTTCCCATTTCATGTACAAGATCAAAAATTTCCAAATCTGTTGTTTTATATTCCGAATGATATCCCGAATACTGTTCATGAGAAAATGCCGCTTCAATAAATATTTTTGAATTTTCTTGTAAGCTCCCCTTGGATTCTGAGCCGAATAAAATTTTTCCAACTCTTTTACGCACAAGTCGAAATAGAGTGCTTTAAAATGCTTTGTTTCTTTTCCTCTCATTACGCCACACTCACTTTTTTCGTATAATGATACAAAACATCTTCTACGGAGAAATCATTTTCATCCTCTCCATCATCGCTATTATACCATACCCATTTTGTCACATACGGCATAAACCAATCTTTTTCCTTTAAAGAAGTAATAATACTCCCGAATGCTCCATAATCCTTCGGATGTCTGTTCCCCCAAAAAACAACCGTTCCAT
Source organism: Lachnospiraceae bacterium (assembly GCA_910574865.1). Lineage (GTDB taxonomy): Bacteria > Bacillota > Clostridia > Lachnospirales > Lachnospiraceae > Schaedlerella. Next base: position 326,042 of record CAJTDN010000003.1, read on the forward strand.
CCAACTTGCGCTCTTTCCTTAAATGATACTTTGAAAAAACTTGTTCCAATGTCTGGTAAATACTGATGGCACTATACTTCTGCTCCCTATTAATTTTTTCTTCATCTAACTTTATTTCTAACTTTAACATGACTCTTCCTCCAATACTTCAAACACCGCAGCCAACGCCTTTTCCCTCGTAGGATATCCCTCTTTACAAAATTCATTATCTATGGAAATTTTCCAGCTTTCCCTTGGCTTGGAAACGTGATAAAGCACGATGATATGCCCGTCGATTTTCAAATACTCGTTTCCCTTTTTTGAACGTTTCCACTTCCGTTTAAAAAAATTCACGCGCCTGGACTGTTTATTTTTAAACTCATTTTCCCGTTGCTTCGCCCCTTCGACATCTCCTTCCATTTTTCCCGCACAGACACATCCCACGGAAAGATCTCGATAATCCGGATGTTCCATATGGTGCGCGTAGCGGATAATCTGGTAGCCGCACATTTCACAGATTCCGACTGGTGTGCCCAAATCTTCCACGCCCACGCATTTCCATCCGGAGTGTGGCACATCGTCACGTTTCCACAAATTCGGCGTGTTACTTTTTAGTTCCTGCAACCTGGCCGCTTGTGCAGAGCCGGCTTTCCCCTTATCCAAATCGACTTCGTCCGGCAAACTTTCCCGCGGCGACTGAACCGCCTCCGACGCGGCAGCCTCTTCCGGCAACTGAACCTCCCTCAACGCGACAGTTTCTTTCGGAAACCGAACCGCCTCCGACACGGCAGCCTCTTTTGGCAACTGAACCTTCTCCAACGCGGCAGTTTCTTCCGGCGACTGAACCGCCTCTGGCGCGGCAGCCTCTTTCGGCAACTGGATTACCTCTGGCGAAACCGCTTCTTTCTGACCAGCATCCTCTCGCCCTGGCGCGGCCTTTCCATTCTGCCGGACATCCACATGTTCTTTCGCGAAATACCCCATCGAAATGTTCCGCCTCTGCCCCAGCTTTTCAAACATAATCAGGTAGCTTCCCCGTTTTTCATCCACTTCCTCGATGATGCCCTTGCCGAAGACATGGTGCTCCACTTCCGACCCGATGCCGCGATTTTTCAACGCGATGGCGGCTTCCACCATCTCCGCGACCTGAATCCCGCGGTTTAACTTCGCCGTGTATTCCCTGCTCTCCCTCATCAGCTTTTCCGGCACACGGCCAACCCGCACATAATTCTTCTCCCCGATTTCATCCAGGAAACGGGACACCAGCTTCTTCATGCCGGCCTCCGACTCGCCCTCGGACTCCATCAGAAACAGATGCTTCTCGGCCCGCGTGATTGCCACGTAGCAAAGCCTGCGCTCTTCCTCCAGTCCCAGGTTCTTCCTGTCCCCCATTGACTTCGCCGAGGGAAACACGCCCTCCGTGAACCCGAGGATGAACACGACCGGAAATTCAAGCCCCTTCGAAGAATGGATTGTCATCAGCTTGACCGTATCCTTTGCCCCGTCATCATCCTCGTTCGATTGCAAGGCAATTTGCTGCAAAAACTGTTCCAGGCTCAGATTTTCGCCAAACTCCCTTTCGAACTCATTGCAAATGCGCTTGAATTCCGCCAGGTTTTCCAAGCGTTCCTCGTCTCCCAGTTCCCGCACGTAAGTCTCATATCCCGTTTTCTTGGCCACCTCGTTGACAATCTCATGGATGCGCATTTCCTTATAGTTCCCCTGCATTTCCTCGATAAAGCGCACGAACGGGGCAACGTTGCTGCCCTCAAACTCTTTGTCCTCCAAATGACGCGAAAGCGTGGCAAACAACGTATGACTATTTTCTACGGCCATCCCCGCGCCCGGTATCACCACATCCGCCGACACGTCCGACATCACCGCATCCGCCACCGCGCCCGCCATCATCGCACTCGCCACCGCGTCTGGCATCACGGCATTTCCACCCATATGATTTTCCTGCGCCCGCATCGTCTCCAGATGGTTCATTTTCACGCGACCGAACTTTCTGCGCGGCTTGTTCACGATTCTGCGAAACGACACGTCATCCCCGAACGCGATTAGCTTCAGATGTGCCAACATGTCCAAAATCTCCATCCGCTGGTAAAAACGCACCCCGCCAAACACTTCGTAGGGAATATTTTTTTCCACCAGCTTCTTCTCGGCAACCCGTGAAAGAAAACTGGAACGGTAAATGATTGCAAAATCGGAATATTTGAACCCTTCCGTCTCATGTAGTTTTTGGATATTGGCGATTACCTGGTCCATTTCCTCCAAATCATTTTTAGAATGGTAATGGATGACCGGCGCGCCCGCCGGATTTTTCGTAAACAAATCCTTTTCCAAGCGCAAGGCATTCTTTTCAATCAACGTGTTCGCGCACTGAAGAATCTGAGGCGTGGAGCGGTAATTCTGGTTCAATATGATGGTCTTGGTCGGGTCGTGTTCCTTGTCAAAATCCACCAAAAGCTTCACGTCGGATCCCCGCCACTCGTAAATGTTCTGATCCGGGTCGCCGACAATCATCAGGTTCTGATACCGCCCGGACAAAATGTCCACCAGGCGCATTTCCACGGCAGAGCTGTCCTGGAACTCGTCCACCATGATATAATTCAGCCGGTCCTGCCATTTTAAGCGCACCTCTTCGTCCGTCTCCAGCAAATAAATGGCAAACGCAATCAGGTCATGGAAATCCAAAGAGTATGTCGCCTTCTGCCGCTGCAAAAATTCCTCCACGATATGGTCGTCCCGTCCCTCGATTTTCTCCAAAACCTGGCACGGCTTCGGGTCGCAAAGACGCGCGACATACGCCATGTCCCGCTTCGCGTAACCGATTTTGCGCAAAATGCTTTCAAAACTGGCATAATCCAGCTTAAGCTCATGCTTCTGGTAAATCTCGCCCAAAATGGCCTTCTGCTGGTGCGTGTCGATAATCTGGAACTGCCTGTCAAGAAACAGCTTTTCCGGGTTCTCGCGCAATAAGCGGTTACAAAATCCATGATATGTACAAATCAGGCTGATGTCATGCTCCTCGCCAATCAGGGCGCGGATTCTCTTCTTCATCTCCCCGGCCGCCTTGTTCGTGAACGTCACGCACAAAATGTTGGACGACTCTATCCCGTAATCCTGCACCAAATAGGCATAACGGCTCACGAGCAGCTTCGTCTTCCCACTGCCCGCCCCCGCGATGACCCGGACGTACCCTTCCGTCTCAAGCACCGCCTCCCGCTGCCTTTCATTTAAATTTTCCAACAAATCAGCCATGGATGGTTCCTCTTATAATTCTTTCATCAGTTCTTTGACCTCTTCAACGGAAAGTCCCGCATATTCCGCTATTTTTTTTATTGACAAAATGCCATCTTGCAACATTCTTTTTGCAGAATTTACCGCCCCATCTTTCAATGTCTGGTTTCTCATATCTTCCATTACCTTGCACATCTCACTCACCCCTTTCGGATTTTCTTTCAAATATCTTGTACGTTCTGCCATCAATTCGAAGTTCATATCATCGGCATCCGTACAATTAAAATCATGCATCAACTGTCCAAGTTCGGATTCCCCTCGATATTCTCCATTCACATAAAGAATATGTTCCCCGTCATCAAAAGGTTTTCCCGTTGTCAAGTTTATTCTCTCAACCAGATAAACGGGTTCGCCCATTCCATAAATATCTCTTTCTGTAATAAAAATCGTATATGTATCCGGCAGCTCATGAAACTCTTGCCCCTTCTTTCCTTGATGCTTCCCCATTTCTGATTCCTTTAAACATACTACCACATCTCTCTCCTATTTTCAATCCATTCCCGCTGGAATCGAGTCGCTTGTAACAAGCGGAGCGGTCGCGAGTCCCCTTAAAATGTTGTCCGGAAAATTATTGACAATCCAAAATGTAAACTGTAAAATGAAAGAAATGTGTTAAACGGAGGGAAGAAATATGGCACTAATCAAATGTCCAGGATGTGGAAAAGAAACCAGCGATGAGGCCAAATTTTGTCCTCACTGCGGAATCGGTCTCAAGACAGAGAACAGCAACGCAGTTAATAAGTATGAAAACACCGTGTGTCCATATTGCAAGAAAACATATGTCAAACCGAAAGATAACAAAAATGTATGTCCTTACTGTGGAAAACCGGCAGTAGAAAAAGAGCCGGAAGGCAAGTCGCCTATGCCAGGAAAACCGAAGGACTTCAAGGAACTGCTAAAAAATCTCTTTGAATCAAAGAACAAGAGGGTACTTATTGGCGCGCTGGTAATTTGCGTATGTTTGATAGGCATTATACTTCTAAGTAAACATTTTAAGAATGCAGAAGAACAAGAATTATACATGAGAGTATTAAAGGCCCAGGAAACTATTGTTAATGAATATGGGGACAATATCGAACCACTGCAAGCCATTTACTTTTATCGGGATATGGAAAAATTCCCATCGGATGAAGACTACTCATATGACTATGATACAGGGTACTATATATATTTTTCATATGACATGAATCCTGATGGAGTAAAAAACAAGAAAGAATTCATATGGCATGATGGAGAATTATTATTTAACGACCCTATACCACAAGATAGGTTTGCCGGTATAAACGCACAGCTAAGAGAGCTGCATCTTCTGGAATTCTTAATGCTAATGGGCGAAGCGCCCGGCACGACGATTGAAGAAGTTAACAATCGAGTTAATGGTAGCTGCGAAATAGATACAAATATTTTGAAAAAATATATCGGCGTGGCTACAAATGGATAACTAAGGTAAAGATACCTTCCAGTGATTTTATAAAAACTAGAGGGTATCTTTATTTTTATCAGATTATAGATATAACGGGTTTCCACCATACTTCACTCAAGCCGGCATCGTGTTATCAGCCTCCAGACGGCAACACGAAAAAATTTTTATTATTTTGTAATTTTTTGTAACGAACAACCGATTTTATGTATTAATAGATATACAGTTACAAAGTCACGTTTCACCGCGCCGCATGCTTACATAAGGTGACACAAGGTGAAGCATGACGGCGAAAGAGGCACTATGACAGTTTGGCCAGCACTAATCAGGAAAGGGGGACATAATGAGCGAGGACGAAAGACAATCCATGGAAGAAATCTACCAACGGCACGCGCAGGCCGTCTTCCGCTACCTCTGTTCCCTGACGCACGACGCGGATATCGCGGAAGAATTGACGCAGGAGACATTTTACCAGGCAATCCTGCACCCGGAACGTTTTGACGGTTCCTGCAAAATCCGTACCTGGCTGTGCGCGATAGCCAAGAACCAACTGGCCGTCTACCGCCGCAAGCACCCGCAGATACAAGACTGGGAGACGGCGGACATCCCGGAGACTTCCGCCATGTCGGCGGAATCCGAGATCCTGGACCAACTGGCGCGGGTCGATTTGCTGAAAAAACTGCACGACTGTCCCGAACCGTTCCGGGAGGTCATGTACCTGCGCATTTTTGGCAACTGCTCATTCCGGGAAATCGGCGACGTCATGGGTAAGACGGAAAATTGGGCGCGCGTGACCTATTACCGGGGAAAGGAAAAACTGGGAAAGGAGCTGAAAAACGATGAAAGACGAAACGAGCAAAAATGAAATCATGGAAATTAAACCAAAGAAAAATGAAATTGTGAAAAATGACATGCAAAAAAATGATTTGACTTGCGAAATCGTGCAGGATCTGCTGCCCTCCTACATGGACAAGCTGACAAGCGACGTGACGAACGAGGCCGTCAAAAGACACCTCGACGGCTGTACGACATGCACGGAGAAGATGCGGCAGATGCAGAAGGCGGAACACGTCATAAACGACGAATTACCCGAAAAGGAAATCGACTTTTTGAAGACATTAAAAAGAAAAACAATGAAAAAAATCTTCCTTAGTGTCGCGGCCGTACTGGTGGCGGTCATATTTCTCGCGGGATTAAAGCTGTTCGTCATCGGCGAGGAGCTCTCCCCGCAAGAAATCAGTTGCCATGTAAGCCACTCCATCGCGGGCCACGTACGTATTTACGATATCATGTGCCTGTCAAGCGCCAAAAATATAACCGACATTTCCTATGTGGAAGAGGAAGGCGGCGTTCTTCGAATCACGTTCCGGGGAGTGCTTGCCAGCCCGTTTACCACGCAGGTAAAATTGCCGGACACCTATGAGGCGCAAAACAGAATTGAACGCATCTACCTTGGCGACCAGATCATCTGGGATGATGGATGGGACATTTCGCCACGCATCTCCGACCTCTACCAAGCCAGGCACGCATATGTCGGCGACATGCCGGCCAACGAAAGAAGCGTGCAGGCGTTGGGCATGAGGGAGACGCTGGGCGACTTTGAAAGCGAGCTGCAAACATCCACGGAACCTTACGGCTGGAAAATCATTTTAGAATCACCCATGCACATTTCAGACATCCGCGAAGCGGAAAACAAGATGAAGGCTTATGCCGCGCTCCTGATGGCGACGATTGAAAATCTCGGGTATGTCACTTACGAGTATGACGTGCAAACCTACATTTCAGGATTGGAGACAAAGACGCTGACCCTGACCACCAAGGATGTGGAGGAATTATACGGCTTATGCCAATACGTCCCCATCTTCAAGGAAGACGGCACGCTTGACCATGTGGAACCACTGCCTTGGGAAGGGCAGGAATGGAGTCCCGCAAAACTGCAAAGCATCTTAATCACGGCAAAACTGGACGGGGAATACCGCTGGTAAGTTCTTAATGCCCGTCTGTCAGGCAAGGGGCTTTCCCCTGCATAAACAAGGCCGGAGCCCTATTTTCAGGATTCCGGCCTTGTTTTCAAATACTATTTATCACCACATAACCAGCCATACACCGCTCACGCCAATGACTCGCTTCCTTTAATTTATCGTCCTCTTAACATAGGTCGTATGCAAGATATGGTGTGCCTTCTCGCTGCCCGGCTCGCCCAGGTACTCGTCATACAACTTCTTGATGGACGGGTTCTCATGCGACTTGCGTAGCGTCTTGGCCGCGTCGTTGTCGTAGAGCACCTTCGCCCGGATGGCCCGCACGTCGGTAAAGTTGCGCACGTCCGCGTGCACCTGCGGCTGCCCGCCGCCATTGACGCAGCCGCCCGGACATCCCATGATTTCGATGAAGTGGTAGTTCGCCTCGCCCGAGCGCACGCGCTCCATCACCTCCCGCGCGTTGGAAAGGCCGGAGGCCACCGCCACGTTGACGTCCATTCCCGCCACGTGGTAAGTCGCTTCCTTGATACCGTCCGTTCCACGCACGTCCGTGAACTCGACATTCTCCAATTCTTCGCCGGTCAACGTCTCCACGGCGGTACGCAGCGCCGCCTCCATCACGCCGCCCGTCGCGCCGAAAATGACCCCGGCTCCCGTGGACTCTCCCATCGGGTCGTCAAAGCCCTCGTCCGGCAGGCTTCTGAAATCAATGCCGCACTTGCGAATCAGCCGCGCCAGCTCCCGCGTGGTGATAGAAATGTCCACGTCCGGCACGCCGCCCGCGTTCTGGTCGTCACGTCCCAGCTCGAACTTTTTCGCCGTACAAGGCATCACGCTCACGCAGACGACGTCCTTCGGGTCAAGCCCCATCTTCTCCGCATAATACGTCTTGGCAACCGCCCCGAACATCTGCTGCGGGGACTTGCAGCTTGACAAGTTGTCTATCAAGTCCGGATAATAATGCTCGCAATATTTCACCCAGCCCGGTGAGCAGGACGTCATCAACGGCAATACCCCGCCGTTTTTCACACGGTCAAGGAACTCGTGCGCCTCCTCCATGATTGTCAAGTCCGCGCTGAAATCGGTGTCAAACACCTTGTCAAAACCAATCCTGCGAAGGGCGGCCGCCATCTTGCCCTCCACGTCCGTCCCCATCGGGTAGCCGAACTCCTCGCCAAGCGCCGCACGCACGGACGGAGCCGGCTGCACCACGACGTGCTTGCTCGGGTCGGCAATCACCTTCAGCACCTCGTCGTTGAAATCCTTCTCGTACAACGCGCCCGTCGGACAGGCCGCGATACATTGCCCGCAGTTGACGCAGCTCGTCTCGCCCAGGCCCATGTCGAAAGCCGAACCGATGAAGGTGGCAAAGCCACGGTTGTTCGGACCGATGACCGCCACCGCCTGCGACTTCTCGCAGACCGCCGAGCACCTGCGGCAAAGGATACATTTGTTATTGTCACGAACCATGTGCGGCGCGCTCGTGTCGAGCTCGTACTCGTTCTTCACGCCCTCGAAATAATTCTCGTCCTCCACGCCAAGCTCCTGGCACAGCTCCTGCAATTCGCACTTGCCGCTGCGCACGCAGGACAAGCATTTCTTGTCATGGTCGGACAAAATCAATTTCAAGGTACGCCTCCTCGCCTCAATCAGCTCCGGCGTGTTCGTGCGCACCTCCATCCCCTCGTTCACCGGGTGCACGCAGGCCGCCACGAGGTTTCTCGCGCCTTTCACTTCCACGATGCACATGCGGCAGGCGCCAATCTCGTTGATGTCCTTCAAAAAGCAGAGGGTCGGAATCTTGATCCCGGCTGCCCTGGCCGCCTCAAGAATGGTGGAACCTGCGGGTGCGCTCACGTCGAGCCCGTTTATTTTCAAATTCACATTTCCCATCTTCCATAACCTCCCTTACTCTTTGTAAATTGCGCCGAACCGGCATTTTTCCATACATGCGCCACACTTTAAGCACTTCTCCGGATTGATCATGTGCGGCTCCTTCACGTTGCCGACAATCGCCCCTGCCGGGCAAACTCTCGCGCACAACGTACAACCCTTACACTTGTCGGCGTCAATCTTGTACTGCAGCAAATCCTTGCAGACGCCGGCCGGACATTTCTTGTCCACGATGTGGGCAATGTACTCGTCGCGGAAATAACGCAGCGTCGAGATGACCGGGTTCGGAGCCGTCTGCCCCAACGCGCAGAGCGAATTGGACTTCAGGTGGTTGCAAAGCTCCTCCAGCCTGTCGAGGTCGTCCATCGTCGCCTGGCCCTTCGTGATTTTCTCCAAAATTTCCAACATGCGCCGCGTACCGATACGGCACGGGGTACATTTTCCGCAAGACTCGTCCACGGTGAACTCCAGGAAGAACTTGGCGATGTCCACCATGCAGGTGTCCTCGTCCATGACGATCAGTCCGCCCGATCCCATCATGGAACCGATGGCAATCAGGTTGTCATAATCAATCGGCACGTCCAAGTGCTCGGCCGGGATGCATCCGCCGGACGGGCCGCCGGTCTGCGCCGCCTTGAACTTCTTGCCGTTTGGCACGCCGCCGCCGATTTCTTCCACGATTTCCCGCAAGGTCGTGCCCATCGGCACTTCCACCAGTCCGGTATTGTGAATCTTCCCGCCAAGCGCGAACACCTTCGTCCCCTTGGACTTCTCGGTTCCCATCCCGGCGAACCACTCCGCGCCGTTCAAGATGATTTGCGGAATGTTGGCATACGTCTCCACGTTGTTCAATATTGTCGGCCGCTCATACAAGCCCTTCAAGGCCGGGAACGGCGGCCTCGGCCTCGGCTCCCCGCGATTGCCCTCGATGGAGGTCATCAGGGCCGTCTCCTCGCCGCAGACGAACGCGCCCGCGCCAAGCCGCAGCTCGATGTCAAAATCAAAGCCGCTTCCAAAAATGTCCTTGCCCAAAAGCCCCAGCTCGCGGGACTGGCGAATGGCGATTTCCAGACGCTGCACGGCAATCGGGTATTCCGCGCGCACGTAGATGTAGCCTTGCGAGGCCCCGATGGCGTAACCGGCAATCGTCATGGCTTCCAAAACAACGTGCGGGTCACCCTCCAAAACGGAACGATCCATGAACGCGCCCGGGTCGCCCTCGTCGGCGTTACAGCAGACGTACTTCTGGTCGGCAGCGTTTGCCGCCGCGAACTTCCACTTCATGCCGGTCGGGAATCCCGCGCCCCCGCGGCCGCGCAGTCCGCTCGCCGTCACCAGGTCGATTACCTGCTGCGGAGTCATCTCCGTCAACACCTTGCCAAGGGCGGCATAGCCGTCACGTCCTATGTACTCCTCGATATGCTCCGGGCTGATTTCGCCACAGTTGCGAAGCGCGACACGGTGCTGTTTCTTATAAAAATTCGTTTCCTCCAACGGCAAAATGTGATCCGCCTTCGTCGTCTCCTCATACAGCAGACGCTTCACGACGTTTCCATTTTTCAAATGCTCCCTGACAATCTCCGGGATGTCTTCTTCCTTCACCATGGAATAAAACGCGTTCTCCGGGTGGACGATCATGATCGGTCCCAGCGCGCAAAGTCCGAAACAGCCGGTCTTTACGATTTCCACGTCGTCCTCCAGGCCGTTGGCCTTGATTTCCTCCTCAAGCTTCTCTATGATCCTCGGGCTTCCCGACGAAGTACAGCCCGTACCCCCGCACACATGGACACGGTAGCTACAGACTTTCTTCTCTGCCTTCGCTCTTTCCCTTATTTCCTGCAATTCCTCAAGAGTTTTCATACCGCACCTCCATTCTACTCGTATTTTGCCAAAATGTCGTCAAGGTCGTCAACCGTCAGCCTCCCGTACACCTCGTCGTTAATCATCATGACCGGGGCCAGACCGCACGCGCCCACGCACCGGCAGGCATCCAGCGAAAACTTCCCGTCCGGCGTGCACTCCCCGCCGACGATTCCCAATTTTTCCATCAACGCGTTATAAATGTCTCCCGAACCCTTCACGTAGCACGCGGTGCCCAGGCAGACGGAAATGCGGTACCTTCCCTTGGGGCTTAGGCTAAATTGGGAGTAAAACGTCGCCACCCCGTAAATCTTCTCCAAGGGAATCCCGGTCTCGTCTGAAATCATCTTCTGCACCTCCATCGGCAGATAGCCATAAATGTCCTGGGCCTTCTGCAATATCGGCATCAGCTTCCCCCTGTCGTCCTGCAAGTCGGCAATCACCTTTTTCAATGCCGCCTCCTGCTCCTTTGTTCCTTGGAACGGAACAGTCTGTTTCTTCTCAGCCATTCTCTGACCTCCTTCATTAGAATTGAGCAATCAAAAACGCACGATTGTGTATATTTTAACACATTATCATCGACAATGCTATAGGAATTTTTTTTAAATATGTCATATTTTGGTGATGGTGATTACAGCTCGGCTGAACTAAGATTCCTTTTCCCCTCCCGTCGCGACTGCGCATGCGGCACAAACAATCCGGGAAAGACTTAAGCCCGCCGGTACGGCGTGGCAACCGGCGCATAAAAAACAAACCCCTGCAACGACATCATGTCAATTCCTTTCTTCAAAAAAATCCCTTTCACATTCCGTCCAGTTTTTCCCGCACTTCCCTCACTTTTTTAACATTTTGCCCGCCCGAATTAATTCCTATCGTGATTTCACCAGACTGCACGACGGCCGGGAAAAAGAAATCGCAGCGCCTCTTGTCGTCTGCACAATTCACGAAAATTTTCCGTCCCTCGATTATTTCCAACAAACGGCAGTCCGCATAAACCCTTTCATTCACCTCTGTCTGATTCGTGGCCGCGAACACGATGTCCGCACCATGCAATACCTTGTCCACACGCGCGGACACGACTTCCGACGTGACATCCACGCACGCTTTTTCCCCCGCTTCAACCACCTTTGGTATCACGCCCGAAACCTCCGCCGCTTCCTCCCCATATTTCCTCATAATCCAACACACGCCTTTCGGCAATGGATTTAACTCATCACACAATTCTGGCGAAACGACGGTCACTTTCCCCACAAACAAAAGAAGCGTCTTTACCCGCCTTGCGGCCACCGTCCCGCCGCCCACGATTACGATTTTTTTGTCGGAAATATTTACAAACATGGGAAAAAACGCCTGTCCCATAAAGTGTCCCCCCTTTATCATTCCCACCGCGCATGGCGCAATTCCAACGCCCCGGTAGCCGGAACCTGCGTGATTCCTTCTATTCCGGGGCGGACCAGATTCACGTTCCGCACGGAAAACAGAGGAATCACGTAGCATTTCTCTTCCACTGCAAGCCGTTCTGCCTGGCAGATCAGTTCTGCACGTTTTTTTACGTCCGTTTCCCCCTCCGACTGCCGCACGAGCGCGTCGTAGCGCGCGTCGCAAATCCCACTGCAGTTATAAGGGGAATTCGACAGAAGCATCGACAAATACGTATATGGATCCGCGAAATCCGCCGTCCAGTTCATCCTGCACAAGTCAAACCTTCCCGCCTTGCGCTCGCTATAATTGACCTGCAATTCCTGCGCCTGCAGTTCCACGTCGATACCAAGGTTTTTCTTCCACTGTTCCTGCAAAATCTGGGCCACGTCCGCATCCAGTTCCAAGGACGGGTACTTGTATACAAGTTTCGGGAAGCCTTCCCCGCCCGGATACCCGGCCTCGGCCAGAAGACGGCGCGCCGTGTCCATGTTTTCCTCGAAAGACGCCGCTTTCCCTGGCCCGTTTTCTTCGGGAACGGCAGCCGCCACGTCCTCGCTTTGTGCAAAAAACTTTGGCATCTCCTCCACATAGTAGTTTCCGGTCGCCCTGTCAACCATGTATTTGGCAATAAAATGCCCGGTCGCCTCCGCCTCCGCGCCCGCCATCTCGCACAATTCCTCCCGGTTGACCGCCAGGCTCAAAGCTTTCCTCACCCGTACGTCCCCCAGCGGTTCCACGTCCAAATTCGGATAAATGTAACGCGTGGCAATCGCGTCGGTAATCATAAGGTCCGCCTCCCCCTCGTACACTTTTGCCATGACGGACTGCACGCCGCACGCCACGTCAACCGCCCCGCTCTCATAGGCAACCGCCATCGCCTCCTGGCTGTCAAAAAAACGAAACGTGATTTTCTCCAGCCATACCGCGTCCGCATTCCAGTAATATGGATTTTTTTCCAGCACGAAATACTGTTCCGGCACATACTTTGCCAGAAAAAACGGGCCGTTCGACATACTTGTTTCCGGATTTTTGTCCCAACTGCCGCCCGCAGCCTTTGCGTATTTGGTACAGGACGGCATGTAAACCGGCAAACGCAGCAGGTCCAAAAAATAGACGCATGGCCGTTCCAGGTGAAAAACCAACGTGTGCGGATCCGGCGTCTCCACGCCCAGGCTTTCCATCTCGGCCCCGCCCTGGTAAATCGCCTCCGCGTTTTGAATGGGAAACAAATAATTGACATAACCGCTTCCGCTCTCCGGCCGCAAGGCACGCGTCATCGTGTTGACAAAATCGTCCGCGCACACCGCGCTCCCGTCCGACCAGCGGGCATCTTCCCGTAAATGAAACGTCCACATGGTATAATCGCCGTTCACCTCGTAGCTTGCCGCCGCCCGATAATCAATCGTGCCATCTCCATCATACGTAAGCAGCTCGTCGAGCGCCGTCGCGGAATATGCAAGATACGTCAGGGCAATATTTCCCGCCGGGTCGAGCCCGCCGCTTTCACTGCTTGTCGCCACGACAATTTCCCGTTCTGTACTTTTTGCCGCGGACTGCCCCGGCCCTCCTGCCCCGCTTGCCATCCCCCGCTCCCCTTGCCGCGTTTCACCCGCCCGCCCGCAGCCGGCACACAAAACCACGATTACAAACCAAAGCGACATCACTCCGGACATTCTTCGAAACACCTTGACTTTCATAATTGCGTCCCCCTAAAACCTTATTTATATCCGCGCCCCACGTTCTTGTTTCCCATATGATTCTCGGAATAAAGAAAACAGGCCACTTCACGATTTGCAAAATGCCGCGTCGGCGGTTTTTCCTTCCGGCAACATTCCATCACATACCCGCAACGCCCCGCAAACGGACATCCTTCCCCGCAAACCTGTCCCGCCCCATCCGCGTTTACCCACGAGACTTCCGAAAGTTTCCCGGCCTTTCCCGGATCTGACGGCAAGACAGACTGAAGAAGCAATTTCGTATACGGATGCCATGGCTCCTCATAAATTTCCTTCGTAATTCCTTTTTCCACGATGCGTCCCGCGTACATCACGCCCACCCGGCGGCACATCCGCCGCACGGCTTGCAAATCATGGGAAATGAAAAGATACGAAAGTCCCCGCTCCTTTTGCACGCGCAAAAACAATTCCAGAATCTGATCCTGCGTCGTCACGTCCAACGAAGAAACCGGCTCGTCAAGCACCAGAATCCGCGGATTGGACAACAATGCCCGGGCAATCGCGATTCGCTGCCTCTGCCCGCCGGAAAACGCCGCCGGATACTTCCTGGCGTCCCCCGCCGCCAGACCGACCATTTCCAACATCTCCACAATCTTCGCTTCCCGCTCACCGCCAAGCTTCGCCCCGCTGAAAATCAACGGCTTTACGGGCTTCGCCCCGCACCCCCGGTGAAAAATCCTCTCATTTAAAACCAACGCCTCCGCAAGTGTCCACCCCACCGTGTGGCAGGGGTCTAACGACGCGTAAGGATTTTGGAACACCATCTGGATTTGCCAAAGCCGCTCTCTCCCACGCCCTTGTCCCATGGAAACAAGCTTTTCCCCCCGATAATAAATCTCTCCTTCATCCGCGACTGCCAATCCGCAAACCAACCGCGCCAACGTCGTTTTTCCACAACCGCTCTCTCCCGCCAGGCCAAAGCTTTCCCCCTCGCCAATGTCAAGGGAAACGTCGTACACCCCGTTTCCCGACAAGGGAGCCCCCTCCCGCCTTTTGACAAAATAGGTTTTGGTCAAATGCTCCACCCGTAAAAGACCCCCGTCCTTTCCCATTTCGTCCCTTCCCGCCGCCGGCATGGCCCTGGCATGTTCCACCAGCCTTTTCGTGCACGCTTCCTTTGGCCCGTCATAAATCTGCCAGGTGGTTCCCGATTCCACGATTTTTCCCTCTTGCATGACCAATACCCGCTCCGCCATGGAAACGATGACCCCGAAATCATGACTGACAATCAAAACCGCCATGCGCGTTTTCTCTGAAATGTGTCTCAATCTTGTCAAAATCTGCCGTTGCACGGTCACGTCCAGCGCGGTCGTCGGTTCGTCCGCGATCAAAAGCTTCGGCCGGCAAGCCAAGGCAATCGCCAACACAATCCGCTGCCTCTGCCCGCCCGACAATTCAAACGGGTACTTGTCCAGCACGTCCCCCGCCCGGCTGATGCCCGCCAGTTCCAGCAAATTTGCCGCCATCTCGTCCGTCGCCCCCGCGCCGGCCTGCCTTCTCAAGTGGCGGCGGATTGTCTCCTTCAGCTGCCACCTTATCTTCAAGCTGGGATTCAGATACGTCAGCGGATCCTGAAAAACCACGGCCGCGGTTTTTCCCCCGCCTTCCAATTCCAAACGGTCATACATGACCTTGGCATTCGACGGCAGAAGTCCCAGCACCGCCCGCGCCAAGGTACTTTTCCCGGATCCGGACTCCCCGACGAGGCCGACGATTTCCCCCGGCTCCACGGACAAGGACACCGCGTCTAACGCGTTGACCACCTTGCCGTTCGCATCCCCCATATCAAATTGCACGCTCAAATTCTCGACCCTAAGTAAACTCAATGTCGCCTTCCCCCAATACCATTCACACGCGCCGCCATTTTCCCCGTTTCCACTCGCCCAGACTCAGCACGTCCCTTCCTCCAGCCCGGCCGCGATGAAATGCAAGGCCATGACCAACAAACACAACACGATTGCAGGATACAACATTTGCCCCGGATAAAGGCGCACCTGCCTTTGCCCTTCCGCGACCAGCGCCCCCAGACTGGCCGCCGGCGCTGCGATTCCCACCCCCGCGAAGCTTAAAAAGGCTTCCGTAAAAATTGCCCTCGGAACAAAAAAAGCCAGGCTGACAATCAACGGCCCCGCCGCGTTCGGCAGCAAATGATGCCAGATGACGTGCCACGAGGAAGCTCCCGACAACCTCGCCGCCTGCACGAACTCACTTGATTTCAAGCGCATGGCCTCACCGCGCGAAATCCGTGCCGTCTCGACCCATCCCGAAACACAAATACCGAGAATCATGCTCCACGCGTTCGTCCCCAATACCAACGTAAGCAAAACCACGTACAACAAAGAGGGAATGGCATCCACCACATCCGCCGCGCGCATCACAAGACAGTCCGCCATGCCGCCAAAATATCCCGCCACGGCTCCCAGGGCCACGCCAAATGTCCCACAAATCATGGCGCTTCCCAGGCCGATGCACAAACTCAGCCGCACGCCGCACCAAGTCCTGGTAAACAAATCCCTGCCAAACCTGTCCGTCCCGAACCAATGGGAAAAGGAAGGATACCGATTGCAAATCGACGCATTTTGCTCCGAATAGGGATAGGGACTCAAAATGGGGACCAATGCCGCCAATATGATAAAGAAAACCAGCAGCAAGCATCCCGTCCAAAGCATCTTTTTTCTTCTCATTTCCCCGCCCCCGTCATCCCGGCACGCGTCGCGGGACTTAGCCACGCGCACAAAAGGTCGGTCAAAAGATTTAAACCGATCACGATTGTACCCATGAATACCGTCAGTCCCAAAATCAGCGTGTAATCCCGGTTCGCGATAGAATTTACAAACTCACGCCCCAACCCCGGTATGGTGAAAATACTTTCCACCACGAAACTTCCCGTCAGCAAAAAAGCGGCCGCCGGCCCCATATACCGCAACACCGGCAGGCACGCGTTTTTGAAAACATGCACGCCCAGAACACGCGTTTTCCCCAATCCCTTCGCCCTCGCCAGCACGACATAATCTTCCCCCATTTCCCGCTTAAAACCGTTTCGCGTCAAACGGGTCACGACACAAGTCGGGTAAATCGCCATCGTGGCCACCGGTAATAGAAAGCCTTGCCAGACGTCGGCCCCTACAACCGGAAGCAGTTTCCATTTCACCCCGAACAGCCAGACAAACAAGGAACCCCAGACAAAATTCAAAACCCCGCTTCCCAATATCGTCACAAAGAGAATCCCGTTGTAAACCGCCGCCTTCTTCGTGACCGCCTGCCAGATTCCCAAAGCGGTTCCCGCCGCCAGAGAACATAGCACCGCCAGCCCCCCGATTTTGCACGTCACCGGAAACGCCCTCGAAATCACGTCCACGACGGCCACGCCGGGCTTCTTATAGGAAATCCCCAAATCTCCATGCAAAAGGTTGGAAAGATATTGCAAATATTGTTCCGGCAACGGCTTGTCCAGGCCATACTCCCGCTCAATCTCGGCTTGTACCAGGGGCAAGGAATTTCCCGTCTCGAACGGGCTCCCCGGCATCAACCGGGTCAGGAAAAAAGCCGCGCTTGCCAACACGAAAACAGAAAACACGCCAACCAAAACACGTTTGAATGCATACCCTGCCATACCGTCCCCCCCTTCTTCCAGTAATGCCCGCCAAGAGCCTTCTTATCTCTTTCCGAACCTTTCACAAACCATTTCCACTACCGCGTCCATGGACGCCTCTTTCGCCACCATGGTTTCCATCCCGTATTTTCCCGCCTCGCGCGCCGTCTGCTCCCCGATGCACAAGGCCAAAGCCTCACACGCCGCCTCTCTCCCGATGCCCAAGGCCAGAGCCTCACGCGCCGTCTGCCCCCCGGCGCATAGTGTCAGAGCCTCACGCGCCGTCTGCCCCCCGGTGCATAGTGTCAGAGCCTCACGCGCCGTCTGCCTCCCGGCGCCAAAAGTCCGGGCATGCCCCTCAAGAAATTCGTGCGCGAATCCCCGCACCGTTGACGCGCTGGTAAATATGACACCGTCCACATCTCCCGCCCGAAAGGCCGCGAGAACCTCCTCCTTGCACCACTCATGATCCTGCAATTTCGTCTCATACAAGGCAAGGTCCGTCACCTTGAATCCGGCGTTTTCAAGCGGGGGTAACAGCTCTTTCGAACCCCTTGCGGCTCTCGCGGCCAAAATTTCGCTGCCTGGCCGGGCAGCCCACGCCAAGGTTTTTCCTAAGTTTTCACTGTCATAGACCGGCGGCACCAAGTCTGCCACGAGCCCGTACTCCCGCAATGCGTCCCGCGTGGCACTGCCAATCACGGCCAGCTTCACTTCCGCCTTCCTGCGGAAAATGTCACGCATGTCCATTCCCTGTTCCAGCATTTCCGTGAAAAATGCGCGCACCCCGGCCGGACTGGTAAAGACGAGCCACGCCTCACCCTCCTGGCGTGCGAAGCGCCCCACGCTTTTTTTGAACGCCTCGTCTAATCGGACGGGAACCGTCCTGATTGCCGGGACTTCCAATACCTGCGCTCCTAACGCCCGCAGACGGCGCGCCAAGTCCTCCCCCTGCCTTTTAGGCCGCGTGACAATGAACTGCCTGCCGCCAAGACACCTTTTCTCCGCCCATGATAGCTTTTCCGCCAAAGAGCATGCTTCGCCCACCACCACCACGGCGGGAGCCTTGACTTTCGCCTCCCCCGCCCGCGCGGGAAGGTGGACGACATCCGACACGACGGCACGTTGCCCCACGCACGTTCCCCGTTCCAGAACCGCCGCCGGCATGTCGGCGCGCATCCCGGCCCGCAAAAGCCCCCCGCAAATTTCTTCCAACCTGGAAAGTCCCATCAAAAACACCAGCGTCCCGCCCGTTTTTACCAATGACGGGTAATCGATACGCGAATCGCCGTCCTTCCTCGGATGGGCGGTAATCACATGAAACGATGAAACATAGTCACGATGTGTCAATGGAATCCCCGCGTAAGCCAAGACCGCCGTCACGGAAGTGATGCCGGGAACGATTTCAAACGGAATCCCCTCCTGTACAAGCCGCTCCAGTTCCTCGCCCCCGCGCCCGAACACGAACGGGTCTCCTCCCTTCAGACGCAGCACGTTTTTCCCTTCCTTTGCCTTTTCAACCAAAACGCGGTTGATTTCCTCCTGTTCCACCGCATGACGCCCCGCCCGTTTTCCCACGAAAACCAGTTCTTTTCCTGCCGGAAACTGGCATAAAACCTCCACGCCGATCAGCGCGTCATAAACGATGACGTCCGCGCGTTCCATCAATTCTTTCGTTTTCACCGTCAAAAGCCCCGCGTCGCCAGGACCCGCCCCGGCCAGCCAGACCTTGCCGAGTTTTGTCTCCATCTTCATCCACCTCTCCGCCTCATCCGCTCCGCCAACATTTCGCCAATCTGCCGTGCTTGTCCCACGTCCCCCGTCATAATGTCCGTAAAATATTCACCACTTTTATCCTCGAAATACAGCCCGATCAGCCATAGTTCATTCCCGCGAACCTTCGCGTGCGCCGCCACCGGGGACGTGCAGCCACCGCCCAGCGTGGCCACGAACTGCCGCTCGGCCAATGCCGCCCGCTCGCTCTCACGGCTATTTATGGGCAGAAGCCATTCATAATTACCGCTCGCCCTGCCCTGCACCGCCAAAATGCCTTGTCCCGCCGCCGGAACCATCTCTTCCACCTCGAACACGCGGGAGATGACGGACTCCATGCCAAGCCGCAAAAGCCCCGCCGCCGCCAAAACCGTCGCGTCATACCCTTCCTCGGCAAGCTTTTGAAGCCTCGTCTGCACGTTTCCCCGAATCCCGCGAAACATGGCTCCCGGGTACAGTCTCTGTAACTGGATTTTGCGACGGCGGCTGGAAGTCCCGATGACCCCCTCACCGTCAAAACCGCTTGCCGCCAACTTGTATTTCTCGTCTTCCGTCCCGGAAGCTTCGTCTCGCGCGTTGCCACGGTTCCCTTCTTCCGTCCCCTCGCCCCGTGGCCTGCAAACCAGCGCGTCCCGCGCGTCCTCACGCCTGGAATAGGCCAGAATCGGCAAATCCCCGCCCGCCTCCATCGGCATGTCCTTCAGGCTATGGACGGCAATGTCAATCCTGCCGTCCAAAAGCGCCTGATCCAGTTCCCTGACGAACAGCCCCTTTCCACCGATTTTTTCCAGGCCACGGTCAAGAATCCTGTCTCCCGTCGTCTTCATCGTCACCAATTCTGTCTCAAACTGCGGATTTCTTCTTTTTATTTCCCTCGCCACCAATTCGGCCTGGACGACCGCCAAGCGGCTCTCCCTGCTGCCAATTCGAATGACACGTCCCATCCCGGCACCTCCATCTTGCCCCATGATACCCACGAATCGCTCCGCACCACGTGCTCTCGCAATTCTAAGACACCTCAAAACACGCCAAAATGCTAAAGCGCATTAAAACACTCCAAAATGCTCCAGCAATATTTTCAATCCTATCAATATCAATATCACGCCGCCGACACGCACCGAACGGGTCCGGTAACGGGCGCCGAACCCGTTCCCCACTTTCACGCCAACGCATGAAAGAACGAATGTCGTCAGCCCAATCAGGGCCGCCCCCAGAAGCGTGTTCAGAAATCTCCCGCCATTTACAATCATGACCGGCACGCAGGCAAAGGTAATACCGACCGCCATCGCGTCAATGCTGGTCGCCACCGCCATCAAAAACATCGTTTTCACGTCCAGGCCGGCATCTGCCTCTTCCTCCTCCTTGAAAGATTCCCAAACCATGTTCCCGCCAATCACCGCCAGCAAGGCAAACGCGATCCAGGGCGCAATCACGTTGATATATTGCTCGAACTGCGCCCCCAATATGTACCCGGCCATCGGCATCAGTGCCTGGAACCCGCCAAACCACACTCCGCAAACCAGCATGCCTTTGGCATCGACCTTTTTCATGGCCAATCCTTTGCAGACCGACACGGCAAACGCGTCCATCGACAATCCCACCGCCACCAGGAATAACTCAACCAGTCCCATTTTACCATTCCTCCCTACCATTTCGTGATGATACTAACACGTAGTGCGTAGTAATCCGTGAGTATCATGGAATCCAAACGCCTTCATGCCATGGGCAATGCCGCCCTATAATAAGGAGCAGACACATCGCTGCATCTGCTCCCCTTCCAAACCATTTATATGATACCAGGGGCAAAAAATCATGCGTTCCATGCTTACATGGAAAAGCATGACTTTGGAACCCGCAAAACACCGAAAAGCAGCCACTTTCCGTAGGAAAATAAGCGAATTTGAGGTGTTTTAGAGTTGAGCCGCTTCGTTTTGAGCGGCGATACGAGCAATAAGCGGAGCGCTTGCGAGTCGGTTTGCACCGCAAACCGAAAGCGCGGGAGCACGTAGTGCGGAGCAACTCGTGGGTATCATGGGGTCAAAACGTGTTTTACCCCAACATCTTTATATGAAACGTTTTCACGGGATATGCCTTTTTATTTCCCTGATAGTCTTTCACCGCGTCCTTCAACCCGTCCATGTTCATCCGAATATACACTTTCAACACTTCATACGTCTCATTTCATCCACACCGTGGGTCGTGCTTAAAAATCCTGCATGTTAACAATGGACATGAAAAATCGGAGAGAAGCCGCGACACCCTCTCCTCTCCGATTGCCTTAAGCATGTCCTGAATGTTTACCGCCACGCAATCACCCATTTTCCCCATTCTCCATTCCCAAAAACTTTCGTATTTCCCCGATATTCGTAACAAACGGAATCGTTGTTTTCACCGCCACACTTTCCCACTAACGCATTATCACCATATGCCGTCTCTTCCATCACTTACTGTCATTATATGCAAACATCACAGAGATTGCAATATTTTTCATTCATTTCTTAAAATCCCGCAACAGATACAATATCGTCTTTGTTTTCGGATTATAAGAATCCGACTTCAAGTGAATCGCCAATTCCTCGAGGGTCGATGCCATCCCGATTATGCACCCCAGCACGCACACGAACGTATTGTCCAGAATCAAAATCAGGTACGGCAGGGCGAACACGAACGCCCCGGTAAGCTTGTTCCCGTATGTGTGAAGCGACGCGAAACGGTGATATTTCACCCATGCGGTCAAATACGATATCACCCTTACTACGATGATGACACCCACCACGACCCAGATTCCCTTCGGAACACGTTTCCACAAATACGGAATCACGTAAACGAGCATTGCCGCGTAAAATACCAAGTCGGCAATGCTGTCAAGCAAGGAACCAAAGTCACTGACCGCCTTTAATCTCCTCGCCGCAAACCCGTCAAACACGTCGGTAATCCCGCACGCGGTATAAATGGCGTAAAACAAGAGAGAGAACGGTTTCACGAAAAATAAGACAACCGCCCCCGCCATCCTTACGCTTGTAATACAATTTGGAATGTCCTTCTTACTCAAATGCATCTTACTTCCCCATTTCTCATCGCTGTAGGTAACGATTACAAGTCACATCCACGCCATCGTATGTGGCTTGTAACAAATAACGAGTCAAATGATTCTCGTCACTGTTGATTATATCACAGATTTTCATTTCAACAACCGTTTTTATGAATATCTTTGCAATTCTTTAGAAAATTCGTTAGAAAATGGGGTTCAAAAAACAACAAAAAGCACCTTACCTCGCCAATACCTTCCCCGCCACACAAAATGCCGCGAACGCCGCAATGTCGACCACCACGACGGTGGCTCCCACCGGGGTTCCGGCCAAAATGGCGGCGAACATCCCCACCAACGCGCAAAAGACGGACAATATGGCGGAACACGCCGTCACCGAGCGGAAGCTTTTGAACACCCGCATCGCCGACAAGGCCGGAAATATCACCAGTGCTGATATTAAAAGCGACCCGGCCAGGTTCATCGCCAGCACGATGATGACCGCGATGATGACCGCGATCAGCAGATTATACGCCCCGGTATTCATCCCGCCCGCCCTGGCAAAGTCCTCGTCGAACGTCACCGCGAAAATCTTGTGGTAAAAGAACAGAAAGAAACCCGCCACGAGCACCGAAAGGACGATGCACAGCCATACCTCGCCCCTCGTCAAGGTGAGAATCGAAGTCGAACCGAACAACGTGCCGCACACGTCGCCGGACAAGTTGGACGACGTGGAAAACAGGTGCATCAAAAGATAGCCGACGGCCAGCGCCCCGACGGATATCATGGCGACCGCCGCGTCCCCCTGGATTTTCGTGTTCTTTCCCGTCCGCAACAAGAGCACGGCACAGACAATCGTGGCCGGCAGAACGAATATCATGTCATTTTGCAAATGTAATACCGAGGCGACGGCAATCGCCCCGAATGCCGTGTGCGACAACCCGTCGCCGATAAAGGAAAAACGTTTCAACACCAGCGTCACTCCCAGCAGGGAAGAACACAGCGCGATCAGCACCCCGACGATTAACGCATAGCGCACGAACGGGTACTGCAAGTACCATACGATCTTAGCAAACAACTCGCTCCACATTTTTCATGCCTCCCTTTCGCGTATTCCCGATTTTTGCTTTTTGTCACCCGTTCGGCCAATTTCAATCCGTTACGCCCTTTCCGTTTCCCCGTCCGCGCTTCGAACTTCTGTTCAAGAACGCCACCGGCGTTCTTGCGGCGGCGCACAAGTCAGCTATGCCGACAAAACACATCTTTGTGCGCCTGCCTCTTCACTCCGTTACGGTCGGCGCTAAACGGACGTCCAGCAGACCTCCAGCACCCGCCGGAGGCATATCAGATGGGAAATTGAATCCCGCCGCTGATACAAATATGTTGCTCACCGCCTATAGCGGCGGGAGTCATTCCACATCTGATATACGCCGCTGGCCAAATATTCTTGCTTCGTCCCGAAAAACACCGTTTCCCCGATATGCAAAATGTGGCTGGCATATTTTACCGCCGCCGCGATGTCGTGGGACACCATCAAAATCGTGATGCCGTCGTCGCGGTTCAGCCTCGCAATCAGCTGGTACATTTCCACCGTCACCTTCGGATCCAGGCCCGAAACCGGCTCGTCTAAAAGAAGCGCCTTCTGCGTCGCGCACAAGGCCCGCGCCAACAAGACCCTTTGCATCTGCCCGCCGGAAAGCTCGCGATAGCAACGCTTCTCAAACTCCAGAATCCCCATCCGCCCCATATTTCGCCGTGCCAGGTTCTTTTCCTCTTTCGTGTAAAATGGCCTAAAGCCGCACCTTCCCTGGCAGCCGGAAAGCACGATTTCCCTGACCGATGCCGGGAAATCCCGCTGCACGTTTGTCTGTTGCGGCAGGTACCCGATTTCGCTGGCCAAAAGGCCGTCCCCCGTCTCCATGTTCCCTTCGTATTCCGTATGAAGCCCCAAAATCGTCTTCATCAACGTCGATTTGCCAGATCCATTCTCTCCCACGATGCAGAGATAGTCCCCCGCCCGAACCGTGAAATTCAAATCCTCCAGGATGACCCTGCCGTCATATTTTAACGTCAAATTTTGACAAGTAAGTTGTGCCATATTTCTTCCTCTCCCCGCAAGGCGCCGCGCCTTTTTCTTCCAGCCACACGGCACCCGTTCGCGTCACTTTGACAACGCCGCCTCCAACACCCTTCGGTTTTCTTCCATGATTGAGAGATATGTCGCCCTGTTTTCCGTGTCTTCCCACGTCACGGACTGCATGGAATCCATCGTGAGAATCCCCTGGTCTTTGGCCTTCGTGCCGGATATCACGGTTCTTGCAATCCGCCCGTCGGAACCGTCCAGCGTCAACACGCAGGGCAATTCCAATTCGTCCACCTTCCCCGCGAGGAACGCGACCGTCTCGAAGCTGGCCTCCGTCTCCGCCTCGCAACCGGGAAACGCCGCGAAATATTCCAGTCCGTAATCATCCGTCAAATAGCGAAATGGAAAACGATCCGCAAACAATAGGACGTTCTTTTCCCCCTCCTCCACCGTGTTGCGAAATGCCACGTCCAACGCCTTCAGCCTTGCCAGATACGCTTTTGCATTTTCCTCATACTCCACTGCGTGCGCGGGATTGGCCGCCGCAAGGAGGGAGGCAATGTGGCTGCACAGCACTTCCGCATTTTTGACGGAAAGCCAGACATGCTCGTCCATCTCGGATCCTTCCTCGCCTTTCGCGAAAATTCCCTCCGCCAAGTGCGTCCAATCCTCGGCTTGCACCCCGTCTTCTTCCGCGTGTCCTTCATGCCCGTGCCCCGCATCCATGCCTTCCACGAGTTCTTCCTCCTTCACGTCATCACCCAGCACGTCAAGAAGGTTTATGACGACCATGTCGGAATTGACCGCGGCCGATAGGACTTTCTCCACCCACTGGTCCGATTCGCCGCCCACGTAAATAAACATGTCACAAGTGGCAATCCGGATAATGTCGTCCGCCGTCGGCTGGTAACTGTGCATGTCCACGCCGCCGTCAAGCAAAAGCGTCAATTCCACGTCCCCGCCATGCTCTCCGAGGATTTCCCGTGTCCAGTCATACGCTGGAAAGACCGTCGCCACGACACGGAAGGGCTTGGCCGTTTCGCCCGGAGCACGCTCGTCTTCCGCGCCACAACCGGCAAGGCAGGCCGCCACCAGAACAATACACAAAACTCGTGCAAGCCATTTTCCGACCCGACACGCATCATTCCCTAAAAACATGTCCTTCCTCCTACACACGCGCTTCCCGGCACCGCTCACAAGTTCCATAAAGCACCGTCCGAAACGTATCCAATGCGAATCCGTGCTTTTGAAGCATGTGGTTTTGAATCTCTTCCAGCTCCTTGCAGTCTAAATGAATCAACCTGCCGCACGTTTCGCATTTGCAATGAAAGCATGCAGGACGATGGCAGCTATTCTTTCTGTCAATGTATGCGAAACAAGCGGCGCTTTTCTCGTCTATGATATATTTCTGTACCAGCCCCTCGCCCATCAGCCTCTCCAGCTGGCGGTAAACCGTCGCCGTCCCCATGGACACGCCGTCCTTCTCAAAGTATTGACAAATTTCCTGGGCGGTAACATGCCGCCCGTTCACCGATTCCAGATAAGATAGAATTTCCTCACGTTGCCTCGTTTGATACCTGACCCGCATCACATTTCGTCCCTTTCATTACCAACCGTCGTTTTATTGCTCTAAATATGAGAACCGTTTTCAATTTTATGCCATAAAAAAACATTTGTCAAGGTGAAATTCCACACCATGACAAATGTTTATTACTATTCACGACCTGCGGCCGCGATAGTAACGGCATTCGGCCATTTAAAACCGCCTACGGCGATGGCCGAAATGCCCAATCGGTACCATCACTTTATCGGACGGAGGCCGTGCGGCAACGCGCACGCCTCCGTGAATAACGGCCATGTTTCTCCTACCCCGTCACTTTTCCACGGGTATTAAGAAGCCCCTGCCCTCTATTCGATTTCTGCCAACGCGGCCTCAATCTTTGCCAACGTCTCGTCACTCAGCATTCCGTTGGCGAATTTCGCCACCTGTTTCAAGGTCATCGGCAGTTCCTTGAGCATCGCGTTGTCAGCAAGCCCCGCCGTCACGGAATTAATCGCCGCGACCGCCTTCTCGTTCGCCATCAAGTCCTTGATTGGGGTCTCCAATGTAAATTTTGCCATGATAAAAATCTCCTTTCATTTTCCCCGCCAACTTGGGACGGGCTTTTAAGACATTATACTTCATTTTCCAGGATGATTTTTTCATGTAATCGTCATTTTGTATGATTTTTAAACAAGGTATCAAAGTCCCTATCGCCATCGTGGAGATGAATTGATTACTTTTCACGGGGCTGTGCGCTTCTACGCTCCCGCTACGGTCCGTGCTAAGCGTGTGCCACTGGCACACAGCACCGCTGCACGGCCTCCGTCCGATAAAGTGACGGTGCCGATTGGGCATTTCGGCCATCGCGTAAGCGATTTTAAATGGCCGAATGCCGTTACTATCGCGGCCGCAGGCCGTGAATAGTAACTGAATTGTAACGAAACATCTCAATAACCGTTGAT
Organism: Lachnospiraceae bacterium; assembly: GCA_910574865.1. GTDB lineage: Bacteria > Bacillota > Clostridia > Lachnospirales > Lachnospiraceae > Schaedlerella. Next base: position 352,618 of record CAJTDN010000003.1, read on the forward strand.
TTTTCCGCAATTTCCATTATAATGGATGTATACACAAAATACAAACGACAATATAAGTTTTTGTTGATCTGGCGTTGCTTTTCACGGGGTGGGGAAACAAGGTAACTCCGCTTAGCTAGGCTCGTAAAAAAACTCGCCAAGGTGCTCGGAGTTCATTCGCACGTAAGCGTCCACAATACGGACGCTAAGTGCTCTTTAGCCAAAGGTAACTCCGCTTAACTAGGCTCGTAAAAAACCTCGCCAAGGTGCGCGGAGTTCATTCGCACGTAAGCGTCCAAAATACGGACGCTAAGTGCTCATTGTAAGGGAGGTATTATATCATGAGAAACCACGAAGTCACCACCATGCACCGACTGCTCGACGAGAAGGGCCATGTCCTTGAACCGGGCTGGGCCCGCCGCCTCAACTGGCAGTATGACCGGCACGATGTCAAGGTGCCGAAGTTCCGCATCAAAGAATGGGACTATTACCTGGTATTGGCCGAGGATTTCGGCGTGGCCTTCACCATTTCTGACAACGGGTATTTCGGCCTGCAAAGCGCGTCGTTTTTGGACTTTACGGCTCCCCGGGAGCACACGGAATCCCTTGTCACCGCCTTTCCTATGGGAAAGCTTCGCATGCCCGCGGATTCTTCCGGCGGACGCAGCGCCTACCGCAAGAAAGACCGGTTGGCATTGCAATTTGTCGCCGAACCCGGCAAACGGCACATCCGCTGCAAGTTCAAGAATTTTGACGGGGAGAAGGATTTGCTCTGCGACATCGTGCTGGAACAACCACCGATGGACACGATGGTCATTGCCACGCCATGGAAGGAAGACCCGAAATGTTTCTATTACAACCAAAAAATCAACTGCATGCGGGCTTCCGGCAAGGTCATTTATGGTGACAAAATGTACCAGTTCCATCCCGAAACGGACTTTGGCACGCTCGACTGGGGACGCGGCGTCTGGACGTATGACAACACCTGGTATTGGGGTAGCGGAAACGGCACCGTGGACGGGAAACCCTTCGGCTTCAACCTGGGATACGGCTTCAGCGACCGCACGAGTGCCAGCGAGAACATTCTTTTTTATGACGGCGTGGGACACAAGCTGGACGACGTCACGTTCCACATCCCCGCCGACGACTACACGAAACCGTGGACGATTTCCTCCAGCGACGGCCGCTTTGAGATGGATTTCATCCCCATCATAGACCGCAGCGCCAACATGGACTTCAAGCTCATCCTCTCCGACCAGCACCAGGTGTTCGGCCGCATGAGCGGCAAGGCCGTGCTTGATGACGGAACCGTGCTCGAAGTCAAGGACTTGCTCTGCTTCGCCGAAAAAGTTCATAACCGCTATTAAAACATGGAAATGCCGCCCTTGGTGCGCAAACAAAAGGGGCTGTCGAGTAATGCGGAAAACCCACAATATATGGTGGCAAATCCAGATGTGCCATGGCATATATCGTGGGCCTGCAGTCATTACCCGACAGCCCCATTCTCACCAGTAAACAAATCCATTTAAAAATGCGGGTGGTGCCCTTTTCCGGGCGCACTTACAATCCAGCCCGCGCCGGATTGTAACGGGCACCAGATAAAGGGAGCCGGAGGATATGCTTTACAGTATCGCTTCCAATATCCTGCACACGTTTTTTCTCAATCTTGACTCCTCGATATACCCGCTCTCCACGCCGTCGATAATTGGCTGTACATAAGTGTCATCCGTCGTCCCCGGCGTCATCCAGCAGTTCCCCGCACGCACGGCACTGGCCACGTCGGCGGTATCATACGAATTCCAGTCCGTCATCACGTAACCGTCAAAACCAAATTCCTTGTGGAAAATGCCCTGGATCATTTCCTCGTCCTCCGCCGTGAAGCAGCCGTTGCAGGCATTATACCCGGTCATGATGGAAGTCGGCTCTTGCACGCCAATCGCGTACTCGAATATCTTCAAATAGATTTCCCTAAGCGCCCGCTCGCTGATGAAGCTATGGTTGCGTTTTCTGGAACTTTCCGCATTGTTGGCCACCGTGTGCTTCATGCTAGAGTCCACGCCCGCCGCGTGAAGCCCCTTGCATTGGTTTCCGGCCATGATGCCCCCGAGTAGCGGGTCTTCGGAAAAATATTCCGGATGCCTGCCGTTTAACGGATTGCGGTGAATGTTCATCGCCGGGGCGAGAATCATCCGGATGTCGTTTTCCTTCGCCTCCTCGCCAATCACCCTGCCGACCTCGAACGCCAGGTTCGCATTCCACGTGGAGCACACCGTGTTGCTGCATGGCATGCCAATGTTCGGCTTGTTGATATTGACCCCGTTGTTGCCGTCCGCCACCGCATATCGCGGCAAGTCACGCCCTTCCAGGCGATAAATCCTTCCCGCCTCGCCTGTCTCATGCATGCCCCAGCCATGGGACGCGCACACGCTAAGACGCGCCAACTCGCGTACGCTTAGGGTCGCCGCCAACCGCGCGGCCTCATTCGCCCGTTCCTCGTCCGCTTCGGCCATGTTCCATTCCGTCTCCGGGTAATGCTTTCGCTCCGCCTTCGGCGTAAGACAAGTGTACTCCCTCTTCAGGCCGGACTTCAACCCCTTCGGGAATCCCGGATTTTTCTTGCTCAAAAGCTCCATCTCCACCGGGAGCTTCATCAAGTTCTCCGATACTAGCAGCACCCGCTCTTCTTCCACATTGCATTCCCCGCAGACATCCACGGCGTTCCCCACATAAAATGCGTACGTTCCCGCCTCAATAATCCAACTTGCCCGCTCGGTGTCGAAAGAAGCCATGCTCTTTTCCGTGATGACAATCTCCAATTCCTGCGTTTCACCTGATGCCAGTTCTTTCGTCTTGGCAAAGCCGACAAGCCGTTTCGCCGGCTGTTCCAGTTTTCCGTCCGGAATCCGCGCATACACCTGCACGACCTCTTTCCCTGCACGCCCCCCCGTATTCTTCACCTTTGCACGCACCATGGCAAATACACCGTCACCGCCGGACACACCCGGTTCGGCCGAACCCGCGCCCGTCCCGTCTGAAACCAGTTCCGCCTCGATGGAAAATGTCGTGTAGGACAGCCCGTGCCCAAACGCAAACGCCACCGGCTTTTCAAATGTCTCAAAGTAGCGGTATCCTACGTAAATGTCCTCCTCATAGAACGTGTCCACGAACAAGCCGCAGTCCGCCGACAATGCCTGCTCACCTTCCGCCGCCCGATAAAAATTCGCGCTGGACGGAATGTCGAAATAGTCCAGACTCCACGTATCCGCAAGCTTGCCGGAAGGATTCACGCGGCCGTCCAGGATTTCCACCAAAGCCTGTCCGCCAAGCATGCCCGGAAATCCACACCAGATGACTGCCGGAACCTGATATTTCTCCACCCAGCGCATGTCTATCGGATACCCTGAATTAACGACCACGACGACCTTTTCACAACGCTCGGTCATGCTTTTTAGCTGCGCCTCTTCCTCGTCCGTCAAATAATACTCGCCTTTCAAGGCATTGTTGTCATAATTCTCGCCCGAAGCGCGGCTGATGACGAAAATCCCCGCCCGCGCCCCTTCCTTCACAACAAACCCGGAACGCTCTTCAAGCGCGCGTTTCAATCCCATGCTATAGCGCGGGTTAATCTTTCCCGCGCCGACCGCGCCCACGCGGAAGTCCCCGGCTCCGACTACCTCCACCTCGAGATTCGGCGCAAGGGGAAGCACGTTTCCTTCATTTTTCAAGAGGACGATGCCCTCCCGTGCCGCCTCCAGCGCGACCGCATCGTGCGCCTCGTACGCCGGGTCAACCTCCGGCTTCGGCAAAGTATGTACGACAACGTCCGTCGGTTCCATCTTGTTGCCGTCCGTGTCCTCAAAACCCTCGACATGCAGCGTGTACGTCTTGTCATAATCCGTGCACACGTCCCGCACGTACACGCCGAACATCTGCATGCCGCCGGCCACGTCCACCTGGGCAATAACGCCCCGCTTCAGTTCCTTCCCTTCATATGTCACGCTGCCATAAACGTCCTCCCGCATCTCCTTGGAAAAACGTAACACGATACAGCCGGAAAAACGGTGGTCGAGCATGTACATTTTCCCATCCACGTCGTCAACGTCATACGGCACTTCCTCGCTTGTACCGCCCCCCGTCGCGCCGCCGCTAAGCCTCGGGGCAATCTTCTTCGGGTCTTGCGGCACATAGGTGACTTCCTCCCCGTTCGCCGCGTCCACCAACGCCTTAAATAAGTTCGCCTGATCCGGCATCCCCCCTACCAGCCGCTCCATCGGCATGTCCATCACATAGGCAATCGCCGGATTATCGGAAAATCCCGGTGCGTATTTCTCCAAAAAAGGCTGTACCCCCGGACTTTCCAACAATTCCTTTAACGTGGATGACATTGAATACTTCTGGCTCATAATCTTCTCCTCACTTTCACAAATAATGAATTTCTATGTCCGTCATCATTTTCTTCAACTTTATCTGTTCTTTCTATTCATATAGTTCCCTTTTCTATTAGTCCCCGGATTTTCTCCATTATTTAAACCGAATCATCCATTCCCAACGTCCTGCGCGTCTTTTCCATTCTGCTCGTTCAGCATTTTCGTAAACATCTTTTCCATGTAGTTGACGAACATCATCATGAACGCGGACGGCAATATCAACAGCGTCCACGGGATGAACGCCGCGAACAAGACGAGGATAATACCCATGATGACAATCAGGACATTGCGAAACGGGTGCATCAGCATCAAAAACAGCGGGGTGCGGATACAACGAATCGTCGTGTCCGTAAACCTGGCCATATAAGCGAACGAATAAAGTGCCGTCAAAAGCGTCAATACGAGGATGACCAAAAAGACCAGGTATACCAGTCCATACGCCTCTCCGTTCTTTACCACGTTCCAAAAATGGGCAATGTCAAATCCCATCACCAGGATTGCCAAAAGCATCAAAATCCACACCTTGATACCCGACTTGAAATTCGCCTTCAGCTCCTTCCAGAACCCGCTGACGGCGTATCCTCGATTGTGAATCAGACATTTCTGGATTGTCGCGTAAAGGGCGATCGAGGCCGGACCAATCGTGATGACGGGTACGCAGGCAATCAGCCAGCACGCGTTGATGAAAAACAACTGCGCCACCTTGTTAAAGAAATTCATGAACCCGGTCAGCCCATGCCCCTCCGGATCCGGCCTCTCTTCCTCCGCTTGTTTCTTTCTCTTATCGTCTGCCATCGTTCTTCCTCCCGTTCTTTCCATTCCGCTTCACCCCTGTCTCGCAATCACCTTGTCCACCCACGCGCGCAGTTGCTCCTGCTTGTCCGTCGTCACCGCATAAGCGAAATAGATTCCGTTTCCCGTATTTCCACCAGAAAAAACTGACGAATCCGTGATGTCTATTGCCACCGGATAACGATTTCCGTTCTCGGACTCCTTATACAACAACCTCCCCTCCAAAGCATCCAATTCTTCCTGCGTATAAACCGAGGCCAAGTCCAGAAAAAAGTCGTCACTCTCCCTCTGCAGGAACAAAATCGTGTCCGGGCCGGCCACCAGCGCGTCCAAATCCTCCGTCGAGATCTGCGCCGCCAACGCGTAAAGGACGTTCTGTCCCTCGCCGCTTTCCAACATCTCGTAGGTCTCCCCCTGGTACGTGCCGATACTTACCTCCTCGTCCACTTCCTCAAGCCGCTCCATGAAGCCGTCGTAATCAATCACGCCGATTGCGACTCCCTCGTCTGGATGAAACCGTCCCCAAAGCGACAGGCCGATGATGGTGACCCCGATTAATATCATGCCGCCGACAATCAATTGTGCCAGATAATTGTCGTAAACATACTGCACCTTTGTCGAAAAAGAAAACGTCTTGAACCGTTCCCATTCTTCCCTTCGCGTCATACCTTCGTAATCCTTTCAAAACTCCCATTATGAAAATGAAGGACTCTTTTTAAGGAGTCCTTCATAAAATTGTACCATTTTAACCTTTTTCATGCAAGGCAAAACCGTGAATATCCGATTATTTCATAATTATTTCATATTTTTCCATCAACCCTTCACGGCGCCAAGCAAGGAACCTTTCTGCAACTGCTTCTGTGCGAACGGCATCGCAATCAATACCGGAACGGTCGCGACCAGGATTACGCAATAGGATACCAGATAACGGTTCCAGTCCGGCGTAATGGCCGTCGTCATGACCGCGTTATCCGCCACGATTTGCTTGATCCACAACTGCAACGGCCACCATTCCTTGGAGGTCGGCACGTACAGCATCGCGTTGAACCATGCGTTCCATGTCAGGATTGCCGTGTTAATCATCGTGACCGTGACGAGCCCCATCGCCTGCGGCAACAAGATACGGAACATGATGACGAAATGTCCCGCGCCGTCAAGCTCCGCGGACTCCACGGTGGATACCGGAACCTGCTTGTAGGCATTGAGCACCATGATGACGAACATCGCGTTCGTACATCCTGGCAGGATCATCGCCCACGGGGTACCCGTCATGCCCAACTGGCGGATAACCATGTATGTAGGAATCGTACCACCGTTGAACATCATGGAAACGATGATGAACAACATCAAGAGCGGACTCGCTTTCGGCGCACGGTAAATCACATATGCCGCGATGACGTTCAAAATCAAGCCAAACACAGTCTGGCCAATCACGTAAATCAACGTGATACCGTAGCTCTTGATAATCGCGTAGTTATTGTAATTAAGTGTCTTCAAATAACCCTGGATGTTCGGCCCGCCCTCTTGCGTAATCCACTTCCAAGCCACACCCTCGTTGGCAATCAAAAGATTTCCTTCGGAAAGCGACGCCATCAATGTGTGCCACATCGGTATGAGTGCCGCGAACATACACAATCCCAATATAATCAGGATGATTACGTCTGCCACCCGTTCTCCCGCGCTTGGGTGGATGACCATACCGTCCTTGTATTTTGATTTCTTAGCCATAGTCTTCTCCTCCCTTTAGAACAGTGACATCTTCGCCGTCTTGGCCGACAGCTTGTTACCGGTAATCAGCAAAATCGTCCCCACCACGGACTGGAACAAGCCGGATGCCGTGGACAAACTGAAGTCATGCCCCGTGGCAAACGCCATTCTGTACGTATACGTGGACAGACAATCCGCAAACTCGTACGTGGTCGGCATGTACAACAACAACACCTTGTCGAAACCGGTCATGAACACGAGGCCAATCTGCATCGTGAACATCATCACGACGATGGGAAGGATACTTGGAATCGTGATGTTCCACACCCTCTGCCAACGGCTCGCGCCGTCGATACATGCGGCCTCATACAGATTCTGGTCGATGCCCGCAATCGTGGCAATGTAAATAATCGCCCCATAACCGGCTCCCTGCCAGATGCCAAGGAAACAGTTGATGAACCAGAAGGTCGGGCTGTTGTTGGCCAGCCAATTCTGCTTCTCCGCGCCGAAGAATGACAAAAGCTGTGTGATTGCGCCCGTGTCCTTCAAGAACTCCGTGGCAAGCGTACAACATACGACCGCCGACACGAAGTATGGCATGTAAGTAACCGTCTGTACCACCCTTGAAAAACTCTTGCTTCTCAACTGCCCAATCAAAAGCCCCAGGACGACCGGGGCGATAAAGCCCAACGTCAGGTTCAAAAGCGCCATGCAAATCGTGTTACGCAAGGCAATCGGGAACTGTGTTCCCGTGAACAGTTCCACGAACTTGTCCATCCCCACCCACGGACTGCCAAAAATACCAAGGGACACCTTGTAGTTCTGGAACGCCATCAGGATGCCGAACATCGGGGCATAGTTAAAAATCAGCCAGTATACGGCCGGAATCAGGAATATCAAATACAATCCCCAGTTCTTCCTTAAATCGTACTTCCACGTCTTCTTGGGATTATATGAGGCCTTTTTTGCTTTTACCTTCGTATTTGCCATTGATAATCCTACCTCCCTTTCTTTTTTTTGTTCTTCCGTATCCAACACTTCAGAAACGTATGTCTGATTATAGCACAAACACCCGGTATCATGCTATCGCTTTTTTGTTCATTGTATCATTTTTTTGTTTGATTTTTATAATTTGTTAACAAATTTTATGGTTGCATTATAACGCGAACTTTTTTCTGATGATTGCACGATACGCTTCTATATTGTAATTTTCCATTTTTTCCAACTGTGCAATTACAATCCGACAGCTGACAACAATGCAATTCATTGCAATGATAGTCGGATAGGAACCGGCAACCGTTCAGCCGCATTTATCATACGACATGTTTTGGTTGAAAAAAGGCCAGAATGTCACATTTGTGATGACATTCTGGCCCATGTTTCTTTCTTCATTCCGCCTAGTTCAGGGCACGAATTGACGGTGCCATCATCCGGCTCCTGCCACTCCACCCGCGCCCGGCATCTTACCTGCCCACCGTGCCCGCCAAATCCACGTAATTCTGCAACAGCTCGACCGCCGTGTCCGTGTCGATATTGTCAAAGCCCTTCACGTAATCCTCCCAGCTCATCGTTCCTTTGATGACGTTCGGCACGCTCTGCGCCTGATAATCCGTACCCGCCGTGCTAATCTTGCTGTACTGCTCAGATTCTTCGGAATTCAACAAACTACTGTAATCTAAAACATTCCCCGTATTCGTATATTTCGTCCACTGCTCCATGGCATTTGCGTTAACCGTTGGAACGCCCTTGTCCATTTTGTACTCACCACTGTTACCGGTCAGCTTAATACCGGTATCCATCCTCTGTCCCATCAAAGCGCCTTGGATGGTATTGGACGAATCAAAAGTGGTCTTAATCACCTTGGTTCCATCCTCATCCGTGGATTCCGTATAGGCCGTCTCAATGTCGTAATCCGCATAGATATCCGGATCCAGCTTTACGGAGGCATATTGCTCCGCATTCAATCCGATACGGATGACCTTTGCCCCTTCCTCGGAGTAGGTCCAGTCCAAATAAGTAAACAACGTTGCCAAATCCTTGTCCTCCGCCTTCTCGGTAATGCCAATCGGAGAACCTTTTCTACTCGTCTGGTACAAGGAATCCGGCTCTTTGTACATCTGGTCTTCTGTTCCGTACATGTCGTTAATCGGAAGCGCGGCCCCCATCACATAAGCATCCTTCTGGTCATCCGCATCCTGGCAGGACACGCGAAGCGCCGTTCCCAACGTGCTTGACAAACCGCACCACATGCCGACCTTGCCCTGATTGACGCTTGCCGAGTCAATCATGAAGAACATGTCATTGGCACGCGTGTTGAAATTTGGATCCAACCAGCCGTTCTCATACCAGACCTGCATACACTCGATATAAGTCTTGAAATTCTCGGACGTGCCATCATAGGACACCTTGCCGTCCTTCACGTAATACGTTCCCGTACCACCGCCGAAGGAAGAAGTAATATCTCCCAGCGCGCTATAGCCATAATACTGAATGGAAAGCCCATATGCGCTGCTGTCATCTGACCACCCTCTCGCATCGATGGCCTTGTCAAACGCCTCAAACATCCATTCCCAGTCGCTGATGGTAATCGGATCCGACTTGCCGCTCGGGAAAATCACGTTGTCCGTATAATCCTCCGCCGGATTCTCGCCCTCGCTGGCCTCGAACTTCGTCACCTCGTTCTTCTTCCAGCCCTCGAGGTTGTCCTCTTCCATGGCCTTGTCAAGCGGGGTCACGGCCGGATGTCCGTTTTCCTTCACGTAGTCGCTCTCCCAATCCCACACGTACTCGGTCGGCTCGGCGTACTTCACAATCCAGTCACGGCGGTAGCAGGTTCCCTCCCACGGGTCTTCCGGGCCGTCCGTGATGCCGTAAATTGCGTAATAATGCGCCTTCCCCTCATCATCCGCCACCTGCACGAGCGGCTTTAATTCCGGATTTGCCTCCAGATAAGCCACGTAATTCGGCATGTACTTCTCCACGTACTCCGTGATGTCCATCAAAATGCCGCTTTCCACCAACGCCTGCGGACTTTCTGAAGAAACAACCAGATCCAAGATTTCCGGATACTCGCCAGTTCCCATCATCGTATTGAAGTTGTCCGACTCCGAACCGGTAATCGGCACGAGGTAGGAAAACTTCAACTGCCGCCCGTTCTCCTCTGTACCGATGCCGCCATCCTTCACGTTCCAATACTGCTGGTTAATAAACTGCGCGACTGCGGTTTCTTCATAAGTTTCATAATACTCGCCGTTGCTGTCCGTCTTGTAAATCCACCAGGTAAAGTTCGCGTCCTTGCCGGCGAACTCGTCCTCGCCCGCGACATCACCGCCGCCGTTACCATCCGCCTTGCCGTCATCGCCCTTGCCGCCGCAGCCTACCACGAGGGTGAGAGCCATCGCCGCCATTAGGCCGACTGACAAAATCCGTTTTACTACTTTGTTTTTCATAAACTGCCTCCTTCTTTGCTTTTTTCCATTTCTTAATCCCTGGAACGATTGCACGTTCCAATGTCACCATTATACAAAAAGCAAGGTTTTCACGCTATCATATTTTCACCCATTTCTGTCATAATTTCGTCAAGCCGCCACATATTTTATATATTTTTAATGATTAATTCAATAACCAGCAAAAAAGTGTAGCAAAAAATAGGGCATCTATGTTATCATAACAAAATAGCGGCTATTATCGTACTACGATAGCGCCGGTGTACAGATGGCAACATAAAAATAGCGAAAGGAATGAAATCATGAAAATTGACAGAAAAGAAAAAGTCGTCCTTGGGGGCCTGCCACAGAAGATACATATCAAAAGCCTCGACGAGCAAAACCCGGTCCTTCTATTTTTACATGGCGGCCCCGGGGTCTGCAACCGGCACGGCATCATCACGCAGCACGCCGACCTTCTGGACACCTTCACCATCGTGGCCTGGGACCAGCGTGGGAGCGGCGGCTCGTACAAGGGCGCCACGCCGGAGACGCTCACCATCGAGCGGCTGACCGATGACGCGCACGAGCTCGTACTGTGGCTGTGCAAGGAATTTCATAAGGACAAGGTCTTCATCATCGGCGGCAGCTGGGGTTCGGAGCTTGGCACCTGGCTCGCCTACCGTTACCCCGACCACATTGCCGCCTACGTCGGCTTCGGGCAGGTGGTCAACGGGGCGAAGAACGAGGAAATCAGCTACCGGTTCGCACTGGATGCGGCCCGTAGTGCCGGCGACACAAAATCCGTGAAGAAACTGGAAGAACTGGGCGCGCCGGTGATAGGCGTTTACAAGGGCGGCTACAAGGGTATGATGGTACAGCGCAACATCATGATGAAATACGGCGGCTATTCGCAAAGCAAGGAAAAACGCAGCTATTTCCGCTCGATGGTCGTCCCGATGCTGTTTTCCGGCGAATACAGTCTTTCCGACCTCTGGGGCGTGGCCAAAGGGCACTCCTACGTTCTGGAAGTCATGTGGCCGGAGGTCGGGCGCACAGACTTCCCCAAGACGTGTACCAAGTTCGAAGTCCCCTACTTCATCTTCGACGGACGGCTGGACAAGAACACACCCGCCGAACTGGTGGAAGATTATTTCAACCTCATCGAGGCACCGAAAAAAGAACTCATCTGGTTCGACGCTTCCGGGCACAACCCGATGAACGACGAGCCGGACAAATTCAAGACGCTGCTGCGCCAGCGGCTTATGGAAATCCGGGAAAGCGAAAAAAACACTTGCCGAATCTAAACCGGCATGCCGCCTGGCGGCGCCACCATAAACAGACGGTGGCACGAATAAAAGAAGAAAGCGAGAAAAACACATGCAAGATACAAACAAAAACGTGGCCGGAACATCCGTAATCAAGCCCATCAAGGCCGTCGAAAAAATCGGCTTCGGCACCTTCTCCACGGCGAGCAACGTGGTGTACCAGTTCAAGAGCCTTTATTACTTATTGTTTTTGACCAACGTCATCGGCATCAACGTCGTGCACGCCGGCATGATCATCGCCATCGGCACCGTATGGGATGCCATAAACGACCCGATGGTCGGCTACTGGGCGGTCAACCACACGTTCAAGAACGGGGAAAAGTGCCGCCCGTTCGCGCTCTGGTGCGCCGTTCCGTGGGCCATCACCGTCGTCTTGATGTTCACGCAGTTCAACGTGGCCTACTCGTTGAAAATCGTGCTGGCCATCGTCGTCTACCTCGTGTTTGAATTGTTCAACACCTTCGTGGCGATCCCCTACAACAGCATGGGCGGACTGGCCACCAACCGCGACGCGGACCGCCGCGCCATCAACGTCGCCCGCAACCTGGGCGGCTGCCTCGGCTCCGGCATCGGTGCCGTCGCCTGCCTGCCGCTCGTGAAGCTGTTCGGCGGGCTGGACGCGAAAGGCAACATCATTTCCGCGGCCTGCGAGGAAGGGACGTTCTTGTCCTCCTTCTTTTCCAGCCAGAGCGCGCGCGGGTTCTTTTTCGCCGCCCTCGTCATGGGAGTCGTCTGCATCATCGGCAGCTTCGCCCATTATTTCACGACCGAGGAGCGCGTGAAACAGGAAGTGGAAGACGAGTCCCACCTGCCTTTCCTCACAATCGTGAAAATCCTCTTCGGCTGCCGCTCCTGGGTGTTCAACATGCTCTACATCATCTGTTACGGCGTGGTCAACATGTTAATCATGAGCACCATCAATTACTATGCGACCTACGTGATGGGCAGCACGGGCGCGGCCACGGTCATCATGGCGGTCTACCTGATCGTGGCCATCGCCGCCACCATCCTGACCGTGCCGCTCGACAAGGCGCTCGGTCGGAAGAACATGATGATTTTTGCCGCCGCCATCATGGTCGTGGGCAAGCTTTGGTTCATCATCGCGCCCTATTCCACCGGTGCCATTTATTTGAACGCCGTCACGTTCGCCATCGGCATCACGGTCGCGTTCGTCATGTTCAACACCAACCGCAACAACATCGCCGACCTCGTGGAATGGCAGAGCGGCAGGCGCATCGACAGCATGGTCTCCACGGTGGACAACTTGGCCAGCAAGCTGGCGACCGCCGGGGCAAGCATCCTCATGACCTCCGCCCTCGGCATGGCGGGCTTCGACGCGCAGTTGGACGCGCAGCCGGCGACGGCCATCGGGGCCATCAACGCGCTGCTTGGCTGGATACCGCTCGTCATCTCCGCCATCATGCTCGTCGTCGCGTTCTTCTTCGACATTGACAAGGAAATGGACACGATGCACGCGGGCAAGGCAAAGTCCTGACGGCACCCGCCGACGCGCGGACGAGACACCTCCGTCCCGCACCCCGGATCCGCATGCAAGAAGGCTTTCCCGGGGAACGTGTAAATGAAAAGAATGGCGTCGACAAGAGACGGCCATTCTTTTTTATTCCACATAATATGATACAAGCGTCAAAAGGTCATGCGTTTCATGCTTGCATGAAAAAGGATGACTTTGGGACGCGCAAAACACCGAAAAGTAGCCATTTTTCGCAGAAAAATGAGCGGATTTGAGGTGTTTTCGGATTACGGGAGTGCGTTAGCACGGAGTAATCCGTGTATCATGAGCGTCAAAATACCTTTTGACGCTCTAATCATAATATGTTCCATCGTAGAGCCTGCGGCACGCTTCCCCCACGCCGTTTTGAAAAATCTCCCGTAAATTCTCCTGCAGCTTACGGCCTTGCAGGCTCACGGTGAGCGGCGGGTAAAACCTGCGCCCCTCCTCCCCCACCGCCTCGGCCACGGCCTCGTCGAGCGCGCCGCCCGTACGATAGGACAACCCGTCAGAATCCATTTTCCTGGTCAGAAACGATGCCAGGGTGATGACGTCCACCACACAACGGCACGGACTCTCGGTCCTCCTATATTCGTCCGGGTATCCTTTCGCGCCATTGTACCACACGTGGTGTCCCAATGCCAAATCCGCGTACTCCCGTGTGGATTTCCGCTTTTCCAACATTTCCCAGCCCACGTACGTGTGCAACCGCAACAGCTCCTGCTCCTCCTGGAACAGTTCCCGGTTACGGATGGAATGGATATGGTAAAAATGAAGGAGCCCCACGTCATGAAGCATCGCGCCCTTCTGAACAAACCGTAACAAAGCCGCCCGCATTTGCTTTGTTCCCCGCACGTCTTCCCCGGCGGGAACAAAAGCCTCCCCCCTCACGCTTTCCCCTGCGGGAACGCCAGCCTCCCCCCTCACGCTTTCCCAGGCGGGAACGCCGCCAGCCCACGCGCCTGCCCCGATGGGAACGCCGTCAAAAATCTGCGGTTCCTCCTCTATCACCGCCCCACAAATGGCCACGGCCACCTTGGCCACCACCCAGGAACGCACGTAAATGTCCGGCGTGCATTTCCCAAGTACCGTGAGGAGCACCTCGTCATACGGCGGGCATCCGTCCAATTCAATATAAGAGGAAATGAACTGGTTCAAGTAAAAAGCGTGGCCCTGGTCCGCCGGAAGGCCGCTGACGTACCAAAACGCCCGCTCGTTCAGTCTCTGTAAATATTCCCTTTTCTTCCAAATCAAGTCGCGCCCCACGAAATGCTGGTCCGTGAAGTTCCGTTCCGTAAAATTCTCGTTCGCGAATTCTTCCAAAATGTTACAATAGGACATGGGCAGGGTAATCTGGGCGTACATGCCGTCAACGGACTGGTCGTCCTCGTTCGCCTGCTCAATCAGCATCTCCATCTTCCCCAGCATTTCCTGGATGGCCGTCAGGCCGCACATGTACTCCATTTCGCAATAGGGCCAGTAAAACCGGGGATTCGGCGTACCGCCATCCCTCTTCATGCTTTCTATCTGCTCGTCATAAAGAACGTGGCTCGACTCCATCAAGTCGGCCAGGTCCTGCGGAGAAAAGTCGGTGCAAAACAAGGAACGCCCGGAAACCATCTGCTGGTGGGTCAGGTACAAAAAGCGCTCCCATGGAAGCCCCGGCGCGAGGTTTTTGTACCAATCATCGCCAAGAACCTGGATGGTATGGCGGACGATGCCTATCTTCTCGCTCTTGTTCTTAAAACGTCCCAGCGACACGTTTGCCATGGCACGGATAATGTATCCCTTCGTCTCCTCGGATTCTATCTCGTCAAAAAATTTCCGATAGGCCCCGGCTTCCGCGAAGCACATGCGGAACCGCTGGTCGTAGGCATCCAAGACCGGATGCTCGACGCCAAGCAACATCCGCGTCTGGGAATACAGTCCCATCCCTTTAAAATATAGTTCACGGATGATACCGTCCTGCATCTTCCTCGTACGGTAAAAACTCAAAAGTGCCTGATGTATGGTACAGTACAAGCCCGAATCCAGATAATCCCCCTTGCAGACCAGGGCGGCGGCAAATTCTTCCAATCCCGTGAGTTCCTCGCCGCCCTCGGCAAAGAGATTGTCAACGGACTGCCGAAACTCGGTACGCAGCAACTCCATGCTGCGCACGCGCAATTTCGCGGCATACGCCCAGTTTTCCCGCAGTGCCTGATACCAGGACGCAAAAGACAAACCCTCCGTTGCCCCAAACGTCGTCCGTTCGGCGATGGAACGCAAGTTTTCTATGTACTCCTTCTGATAGGACTGCACGCGTACGCCCCCTCTCACGCAAGTTTTTGCAATACTTCCTCGATTTTCTTAACGTCTATGGGCTTTGCCAGGTGGAAGTCCATCCCCGCCTTTCGGGACCGCCTGACGTCTTCCGCAAACACGTTGGCCGTCATGGCCACGATGCAAATATCTGCCGCATCCTCACGATCCAATGCACGAATACGGCGGGTTGCCTCATAACCGTCCATCACCGGCATCTGGATGTCCATCAAAATCAAGTCATAATAACCCGGCTTCGACTCCGCGAACATCCTCACCGCTTCCTCGCCGTTGTCAGCCGCCTCGATGGCAATTCCCATGTCGGAAAGCAACTCGATGGCGATTTCCTGGTTAAGCAGGTTGTCTTCCGCCAGCAAAAAACGTTTCCCGCCGTAATCCGCCCCGCCCGGACAATCTGCGGAACCCTTGCCGCCATCCGCCGCCAATCCGCGAATCGCGGAAATCAGCCTGCTTCGAAACAGCGGACAAGGGACAAAGCCGTTAATTCCGGCACGAACCGCCCGGTATTCCATCTGCGGCCAATCCGCCTCGGACACGAGGAGGATTGGAAGACCCTTGCCTGCAATCTGGCGCAGGCAGGCCGCCACGTCCAATGCATACGCCCCGTCCAGGTCCTCGCCCAGCAAGACGGCATGTGGGGCATTTCCCTCATAAAGCGTCTCCGTGAGGAACGTCACCGCGTCCACGCTCTTGCCGACCACCTGCGGCCTCAACCCGCCATCCCGCAAATATCCGCAAATTTTTTCCACTTGCCCGGCATCGTTTTCCACCACCAGCACCGTCTCGCCCGAAAAAAATTTCTGGTTTTCATGTATGTCCTGAACCTCGAGGGGAATGGCCACCGTGAAGCAGGAACCTTCCCCCAGGCGGCTTTCCACCCGGATTTCCCCGCCCATCTGCACCACCAGGCGATGGCAGATGGCCAGGCCAAGCCCCGTTCCCTCGATTTTACTCTGGGTCGTGTTGCCCGCCCGCTCGAACGGCAAAAACACGCGGGTGAGGAACTCCTCGCTCATGCCCATCCCGTTATCCTGGCAGACGAACTCAAAGACGGGAGCCTTTTGCTCCCCGCCCAAAACTTGCCGCAACACGACACGGATACTGCCGCCCTCCTGCGTATATTTCACGGCGTTCCCGATGATGTTGACCAATACCTGGCGAATGCGGAGCGCGTCGCCGACGAGCTCTTCCTCGCGGATGTCCTCGATTTCGAACTTCAACGCCTGCTTTTTCTGCTCTGCCTGCGGCCGCACGATGACCACCACGTCGTGGAACACGTCCGGCAGGGAGAACGGCTCCTTATGAATTGTCATTTTTCCGCTCTCGATGTGGGACATGTCCAACACGTCGTTAATCAGGCTCATCAGGTGGGAAGACGCCGTCTGGATCTTGCCCAGGCAATCAAGCACACGGTTTTTCTCGTCAATATGTGACAGCGCGATGGTGGTCATTCCCATGATGGCGTTCATGGGCGTGCGGATGTCGTGCGACATGTTCGAAAGAAACACGTCCTTCGCCTTGCTGGCCGACTGGGCATCCTCCAATTCCTCCCGAAGCTTGCGGTTTTCCTCCAACAGGCGGGCAACCCCGCCGGATCCGTCCATGCCCACGCGCTTGTCCGCGTCCTTATGTCCGCACCCGTCCCCATTCTTCGGCCCACGTTCGTCCTCGTACTTGTTCCCGTATCCGCCATCGCTTACATTGAAACGTTTCCTATCCTCTGCCATGGCCTCGTCCCTTCCCCCGCATGTCATCATTTTCTTCGCGCCGACGCACCTTTCCTTGTTTGTCCAGACTTTCTTCTACCTTGTCACGACTTTCATGTACCTCGTCCCGCTCTCTCCTCGCCCCCTCCTGAGCCTTCCCGCGTTCGGCACGCATCCTCTCCCGCGCCACGCGCGCGTCCTCGCGCTCCTTCTGCATGCGCTCTGACACCCGCTTGCGCCCTTCTTCCCGCCGCTTCTGTTCTTCTTTCAGCAAGTCCATCCAGTTCCTCGACGGCGCCGTCGTCTCGCCCCCTTGCCCGGCATCGAACAAGACCTGCCCGCTCGCCGCCGGCACACGATGGTCCTCGGGCGAGGACTGGCCGTTCGAGGACGGTGCCAGCACGACCTCCACGATTCTCTTGCAAATCGTCTCCAAGATGAATTTCATGGTAAACACGATATAACAAAACAGCGGGTTCATCATCAAAAGGAGGACGGACAACGTCACGCTGACAAAATTGAACGATATGGAAATCATCGCCTGGATACTCCCGGCCTTCTTGACGTTCGGGTTTTCTTCCTCCCAGACGCCCATGGCCCTCAAGCTTTCCCTCAGTCCTTCATCCATGGCGAACGCGTTCTCCAAACCCGCCGCTTTGCCAACGGAACCGCCCTTTTGGAAGTAGGCAGAATATTTTGCAAATTCTTTCATCTTATCCTCTGCCCCGCCGCCATCTTTCCTTTGGGCAAGCATCAGCGGAATCCATTTTTTAATCTTGTCCTCTTCCTCCAGCTGGTTTTGCACATGCCTCCTATTTGCCAGATAGACAATCAACACCAGCAAGACGTTCATGACCACGTAGCTGCTGACATAAAGGATGCGGATTTCCATCACGTCCTGGTAAGCGTTCATGAAGCGGGTCAGGAACGGAAACACCGTCACCAAAAACATCAGGGCGATATGGGCGTTTATGACCTGTTCGTCCGCCACGCCCTCAAAATGGGCGAAAATCGCATGGTGCACGCGCCACAACTCCGCCAGGGCGATAAAGCTCACGAGGTACACGGTGACTTCGGACCCGATATAGACGACCAGTTCCCACCCATTCATCCCGGCATCCGGCAACGCGATTCCCATCACGATCATCGTGATTCCCACCGCCACGATGGCATCAAAAAAACTGACCAGGCGGTCCTGCCGTTTCTGTACGGTCTCCTTTCCTACCTTCCCCTGCAAAATGTCCGGTTCCATCGTTACCCGTTCCTTCCCTAATTGACCTTCATAATTACTTTTTTCTTTCTTCCTCCCGGCAACCAGCGCAGTGGTTGGCCGGGGTCTGACATATTACCCGACACCATGTCTTTTCACAATGAAATCAAGCTCACGCGCCCATTGATGCCCGACGGCACGGTCGGATCCGGCACGCCGCCCATCATCGCCGCGTATGGATTTGGAATGTTCTTTGCCGCATAACGTTCCAAGGTCGTCGCCACCTCGATACGGATTTCATTGTCCCCTTCCTTCAAAAGCGTGGCAATGTCAAAACGATACGTCGGCACGACCTGGATGCCCGCGCTGACTCCGTTTACAAATACTTCCACGCCTTCGTACGCGTCGGAAATCTGCAAAATCATCCGCTTCGGCAACCTATCTACATGCAGTGACTTTTCATAACGGACGAATCCGGAGAACTCTGGCTCCTCCGTTTCCAAGGAATCCGGCAGATTGACTTGTTTTGCCTGTTCAAACTGCGGGTATCGGATACTCGTGCACGTGCTGCGCGTCCATCCTTCGCTGAAATCTTCCGTCTCCATGCCCGCCGCTTTCACCTGCATAACAAGCGGCGTGACCACCTCGCCCGCTGCCTCGTCAAATACGACAATCACGCTCTGTAGCGGTTCCAGTTCCACGTCAAGAATGGTCTTTCCATCACCGTCCCTCGCCTCCACGGACTCCAGACGGTTGTCCCATGCATTATAAGCATATACGTTTCCACTTCGCGGCACGCAAACCTCACCTTTATAAGTTTCCGTCCCTTCATTAATGAACATGTAGACGGGCGAACCATTTTCATAATGCCTATAATGCACCCAGTTACTTGCCGGAGTAATGCTGATTTCCGCCAAATTCAACGCACGCAGTTCTCCCGCCAGCGCGTCCAGGGAAACCACCCTGCATTTTACCGTGTCAAACGGCAACGCCCCGCCGCCGATGACCGCCTTTGGCAGTTCGTCCACGAAAATGACCGGGATACCCGCCTCAAGCAACTTGGCGATTCCCTTGGCCGCCGCCTCGCACAAGAACTTTGTCCTCGGCACGATAAACGCCTTGTATTCTTGCCCGTTGACCTTGAACACGTCGCCGATTTCCGTCCCGAAGCTTCCCGCGTCCGAGAATACGTCCGCAGGCACGATTTCGAAATCAATCTGGGTATCCACAAGCTTCCTGGCCGGCTCCTGCATCAGCATGAAGTCTCCCGTCCACTCGGCCTCGCCCATGTAGAGCATCGCCGCCGGAGCCACGCAATGTCCGTCGTTCATCAACTCACAAACATTGTTCAGATATTTCATCAACGCCCCGAAATGGCGGTACTGCGGATTATGCCCGTGCGCATAGAAATGCGGCGGACAATCCTTATCCGGGAATTCCATCGCGCTGAACGCGTGCGGCACGAAGTGGTTGATGCCTCGCACTAGGAAATGATCCAGCAAATATTTCTCCAGGCGCACGCCCTCGCTCCAACCATAAGCCCCGAAAATCTCGCACATGGCGCGTCCCTTCTTACGCGGCTCGATGGATGCCGCCGAACTGCCGAGTTTTCCCAGCACATAATGGAAAAATCCTCCTTCCCTCTTCGAACCAAAGCTGCCAACACCGCCGTCTTCCTCGCCCTGCGGCATGACCTGGCCGCCAATGTCGTCAATGCCGGCCATGTCCTGCCCGTACAGGCCCCGGAAATAGTGCCCCAAGCTCGTTCCGGTGCGGGCATGCTGGTTGTTGTCCTCGATGACATGCCCGATGTACTCCACGCCGTGCTCACGGCACCAGTCGCCAAGCTGCATGGAGAAGTTCTTCTCCACCAGGCGGCTTACACAGTCCATATAGTCAAATCGGATTCCCGACAGCAAATTCCCGTCAAAGTCCGCGCTCCATACCAGCGGAAGGTATGCGGCGTACTTCTCGCCCCATTTCTCCTTCAGGGCCTCGCCAAGCTCCGCGCTCCACGGCAGGTCGTCCATCTCGCTCACATGCTTTTGTTGCTCGTAAAGATGCCCGTTTCCGAGCTCCGGCTCGTCCGAGAAAAATCCCGCCAGGGTCTTGCCAAAGTCATCCGCGTAATGTGCGAAATGTGGCTCATAGACGGCATCAATCTGCACGCGGCAGGAATCATGATCCATCATGTTGATATAATTCCGGTGCGGACCGCTGTTCCTGGTGGCATGACAGATATGGAGATTCCATTTGCCTTCTGCCGGAACCGTGAACACGAGCT
The DNA here is from genome assembly GCA_910574865.1 of Lachnospiraceae bacterium. Lineage (GTDB taxonomy): Bacteria > Bacillota > Clostridia > Lachnospirales > Lachnospiraceae > Schaedlerella. The sequence goes on from CAJTDN010000003.1 coordinate 373,308, forward strand.
CCTCCTTCGCCGCCTCGCTTGTCAAGTCCACGATATCGGCCTCGGTCGAACCCCCCTCGCGAATCAGGGCGATGGAAATTATCTCGTCCCCCGGCAAAAGCTCCGGCTTCTGCCCCCTGGACATCATCTCTTCAATCTGGTTTTGCTTCCACTCCGGCGCCTCGCGATACTCTGACAAATTGAGGCGCATCTCGCTTCCCGCCCCGCCGCATTCAATGACCTGGTGCACCATGTTCTTCCTGGCCAGCTTCGAGTCCGCTTTTTCCATCGCCCCATTGGCAAACCCGGTCGGGAAATGGCTGTCGTCCAAAATCCACACCTTCATCCCCCGTTTTCTCGCCTCGTCCATGATAATATCCATGTCGTGCCACCAGCCCGGGCCGCAATAATCCGGGTGCGGACGGCTCTCCACGCAGACGGCCTTGATGTTACTCTTCTCGATGACCTCCATGTACTTGCGAAGGACGCCCTCTTCCTCCCCGTGCTGCCAAAAAAACGGGAAAATGTAATTGCCACCTTTCCCGTTCAATAGCTTTGTAATTTTTTCATTCATGGTGCATGCTCCTCCTAATTATAATTGTTTCTGACTTCTATTATAACGAAAGTGGACGAGTTTTTCAATCTATTTCCGAGATTTGTGCACCTCTGGTTACTTTTACGGGGCGGCCACCCAAACGGCCGCGAAACCGTGCGTAAAAAGCGCACGTCGCCCTTCCAGGCATTCTTCTTACAAGTTGCTCTGCTTCGCATTTATGCTTTTTTGCAGGAAATTTCCCAGGCTCGTGATGCTAAGCAGCGTCACAACCAGAAAAATGCCGGGAATCAGGATCATCCACCACGAATTTGTCAAAAGCGCCTTTTCCGAAAGGGAGAGCATGCTGCCCCACGAAATCACGTGGAGCGGCAGGCCGATTCCCATGAAGCTCAGCGTCGATTCCGCGACAATCGCCCCCCGCACGTTCATGACCACCATGAACATGATGGAAGAGACGAAATTCGGGGCCAAATGGTGCCAAAGTATATGGAAAAAACCACCGCCCATGCATTTTGACGCAATCACGTACTCGCTTTCTCGAAGCCCCCGCACCTCGGTCCGCACGACTTTCGCAATACTCGTCCAACTTGTCACGCCAATGACAAGCGAAATGCTGAACACGTTCGCCTCGCCCAATATTGCCTGAATCAGGACGACGAGAAGCAGGCTGGGAACACTTAGCAAAATTTCCGTAAGCCGCATGAGCAATTCGTCCAGCCACCCGGGCGCGATTCCGCTGGCCGCGCCGAACACGACGGCAATCGCCGTGGAAGCCAACGTGGACAAAACGCCGATGAACAGGGAAACGCGCCCGCCGTACCAAATCATGGAAAAAACGTCCCTTCCCATCGAATCCGTCCCGAACAAGAATTCACCGTTTGGAGGGAGGTTATAATTTTTCAAATCCATGTAGGCGGGATCCTTCGTCATGATCATCTCGCAGGCCAGACATCCCGTCACGATGGTTAATAAAAGAACGATGGCCAGAATCGGCTTATCCCGATGCCTCCTTGGTTTTTGTATCGGAACCACCCGCGGGAAAATTGGCCGTACTCCTTCCTGCCGGCCGATATCCACCTGGTTGGGAGCGTCCTCATTCGGATTTTGGATTCCGACGATTTGAAATTTATCTTCCATCATACTTCACCGCCCCCCTCTTCCGCATCCTCATTCTCCCCCGCGCTTTCCGAGCCGCCGTTGACCCTTGCGGCATCACGCGACGTTTCCCATACCACTTCCGCTTTCATCCGCGGGTCAATCCGCTCGTTGACGACCTGCGCGACGATATTGCAGAGGATGACCAAGATGCCAGACAACAAGCACAACAGCATCAAAAGATTGTAGTCCTTGTACCTGGCGCTTTCATAGGAGAGCGTGCCGATTCCGGGATAGGAAAAAACCGTCTCCACGATGTAGGTCCCCCCCAGCACGTGCGGCACGGAAATCGCCATGATGCTTAAGAAGGATGGCAGCACGTTTCGCAGGCAATGCCGAAATATCATGGCGCGTTTGGAAAGCCCTTTCGCCTTCGCCAAAAGCACGTAGTCCCTCCGCGCCTCCTCCACCATTTTATTGCGGACCATGTACGCATAATACCACAAATGACCCGCCACCACGACCGTCATGGGCAGGACCAGGTGCCAGGCGCGGTCCACCAGGTCCTTGTCCCCCCCGATGGAATACGCCCCGGAACTTGGCAGCACGCGCAGTTCCACCGCGAACAGCAAAATCAAGACCAACGACAGCCAAAATTCCGGAATGCAGCTCATAATCGTGCCAACCCTGCAGATGACGCGGTCAATCCATCTCCCCTCGTGCCAGGCACAAAGCACGCCCAAAAGCAGCGAGAACACGAAAATCAAGAAAAAGCCAATTCCTCCCAAAATCAGCGTGTTCCCCAAACGGCCGCGAATCACCTCCACGACATCCATTTTATATTTATACGAAATGCCAAAATCCCCGTGGAACGCATTGTCCAGCCAACGGACATATTGTACGAAAATCGGGGCGCTAAGCCCCAGCCTCTCCTCGGCCCGCCCGCGTTCTTCCGAACTCATTTTCTCCACGCGGTCGCCATAATAAGACACCAGCGGGTCGCCCGGGGCAAGCCTGGAAACGTAAAAGACCACGATGGACAACAAAAAGACGCTGAACAAAAAGAGCAGGACCTTCCTACCATAGTAATGGCAGCGAGAACGGATTCGGCTTTGTATTTTCATCGTTCACGCCCCCTCTCCGAATTCGGTTCGCCGCGAAAGCCATCTTCGATGATGGACGAAACGCCAACTGGCACCGCCACTTTTCCAACCGGCGGCCATGCGGCGGGACGCGCGTTTTTGTAAATCGCAACCAATTTCTTGGTATAGGCATGCCTGGGGCTGGCAAACAACTCCTTCACGGGAGCCACCTCCAAAAGCTTTCCGTGATACATGACGCCGACACGGTCACACAAAAACTCCACCATGGCCAGGTCGTGCGCGATAAACAAGAAGGAAAATCCATGTTCCTGCTGCAAGTGGCGGAACAAATTGACGATTTGCGCCTGAATGGACACGTCCAGGGAAGCGACGGGCTCGTCCGCCACGAGCAGTTCCGGCTCCATTGCCAAGGCGCGGGCAATGGCCACGCGCTGCCGCATTCCGCCGGACAATTCGGACGGATATTTGTCCAGGTAACTTCCGTCCAGCCCCACGTAGTGCATCTGGAACTTCGCCTCCTCGAGGTAACTTCCCCTCGGCGGCGTGACGTGATTGATTTTCATCGGCTCGGCAATGATGTCACGCACCTTCATGCGCTGGTTCAAACTGGAATCGGAATCCTGAAAAATTATCTGCCGCGTCGTCTGAAGCATTTTCCGGTTTGCCCGAAATGCCTTCTGGTCGCAGACATTGATTCCCTTATAAATAATGTCGCCGCCATGCGGCCGGTAAACGTTCATGATGCAGCGCGCCACCGTGGACTTGCCCGAGCCGGACTCCCCCACCAGGCCGAAAATCTCCCCCCGCCGTATCTGAAACGACACGTCTTCCACCGCCTTGACAGAAAACTTCTTCGTCAACGGAAATGCGTGGGACAAGTGCCTTACGTCCAACAAGACCTCATCCCGCGGACAATCCCGTAAAACAGCCCGGGGGCGGCTCGCCAAAGCCACATTCCCGGGCACAGTATCCCTGGCCTTCACGCTCGCAGAATCCCCGTCCCCAAGCAAAGCTTCTTTCGCCCTCATGCCCGCAGAGTCCGCGCCCTCCGACAAGGTGATTTTCGGTGCCCGCGTATCCATAAGCCACGTCGCCGCGAAGTGCGTGTCCGTGACCCGAAACATCGGCGGCTCCTCCTCGTAATCAATGGCCAGCGCGTACTCGTTACGGCAGGCAAACGCGTCCCCTTTCGGCGGATCGATTAACGTGGGCGGCATTCCAGGAATCACATGCAGCATGTCCCTCCCCTTGGAAAAGGCCGGAAGGGAGCGCAAAAGTCCCCACGTGTAAGGATGCCTGGGGTCTTCAAATATCTCTTCCGCCGTGCCGATTTCCACGATTTTCCCGGCATACATGACCGCGACCCGGTCCGCCACCCTTGCCGCCACGCCCAAATCATGGGTCACGAAAACCGTGGCGGTTCCAAGTTCCTTGGAAATCTCGCGCAAGAGATCCAAAATCTGCGCCTCGGTCGTCACGTCCAGGGCCGTCGTCGGCTCGTCCGCAAACAAAATGCGCGGATTTCCCGCCAACGCGATGGCCAACACGCTCCTCTGCCGCATTCCCCCGGAAAAATGATGCGGATATAGCTTCATGCGCTCCTCAGGGCACTCGATGCCCACCAGTCCCATCAGCTCCACCACCCTGTCGCGCAGGGCGGATCCTGACAATTTCGGCCGATGAAGCCGTAGCGCCTCCGCAATCTGCGCGCCGATGGACATGGTGGGGTTTAGGGACGTCATGGGGTCTTGAAACACCATGGAAAATAATTTTCCCCGCAGCCCGCGCATTTCCCGTTCCCCATAATTCGTAATGTCCACGCCGCTTACCACGATGCTGCCAGACTTGATTTTCGCCGTTTGCGGCAACAATTTCATGACGCTCTTGCATAAGACACTTTTCCCGCATCCAGACTCGCCCACGATGGCCAGCGCCTCCCCCGCGCGAAGTGAAAAGCCGACGCCACGCACGGCCTGCACTTCCCCGCCGGGGGTATAAAAGCTCACGGACAAATTTTCCACTTGTAATAATTCTGACATGGCAAAAACTCCAATTCAAGCGGGATGGGAACGCCTACACGGACTTTCCCAACCCACATTTTAAGTTGTCACTTACGACCACCTTATCCAGAAATCGTCCACTCATGGACGTTCCAGAAAATGCCGACCCCGTGATGTCCCATGACCGTGTCGGTGGAAATGCCTTGAATCGTCGACTTTGCCACGTAGTTGGCATCAATGTAGCAAATGAACGCATAGGCGGGATCCTTGGCCAGTTCCTCCTGAAACAAGCCATAATATCTGGCGCGGATTTCCGTGTCCGCAAATTGGCGCGCAAGGGTCAGGTAATTGTCCACCTTTTCGTTGGAATACCCGGAATAATTCGCCCCCTTGTCCGTGCCGAACACCTTGTACGTATGGTCGTCCGCGTCAAACGGGCTGCCCCAGCCAATCAGGCAGGCCATCTGCCCGCCCCAGTCCATCCGGGCGGGTATGTCCACCACGCAGTTGACGCCGACCTCGCGAATCTGCTGCGCGGCGGCCTGGGCGATGTCAATCCGATCCTGCTCGCCGGACATAACGCTGATGGTGAAGCCGATTTCCTCGCCGTCCCTCTCATAAAAACCGTTTTCACCCATGGTACAGCCGGCCGCCTCCAAAATTTCCACCGCCTTGTCCGGATTATAATCATAATGTTCGACATTCTCATTATTGTAAATGTTGCGCTGCAAGGGGCCATAGGCGCTCATGCCTTGTCCCAGCAATACGGAATCAATGATGGACTGGCGGTCAATCGCGTAGCAAATGGCCGGAATGACGTCCCGGTTCTTTGACCAATATTCATTTGCAAAATTAAACATAATGCCACGATAATCGGACGTGATCATGTCATAACACGTAAACCCTTCCTTGCCTGCAAAGTTCTGGGCGTTTTTGGGATCCAGGAGCACCAAGTCCAATTCTCCAGCCTCCATCTGTACGGCCTGCGCGTTATCGTCACCGACTATCTTGAAAATAATCTTGTCAATTTTGGGACATCCCAGATAATACTCCTCGTTTTTGACCATCACGATGGACTGGCCGGCATCCCAGCTCTCCAGCTTGTACGGGCCGGTACCGACCGGATGGCGGAAAAAGTCCGACTCCTGCATGTCCTCGCCCTCCAGCAAATGTTTTGGCAAAACCGCCATCGTCATGTATTCCAAAAAAGCCACGTTGGGCGCGGAAAGCTTGAAGGAAACCGTCTTCTCGTCCACGACGGCGATTTCCTCCACGTCCTCATAATTGGGCGCGTTTTCCGCCCCGTTTTCCGAATCCTTGATGGCTTCTATCGTAAACTTGACGTCATCCGCCGTAAACGGCTCTCCATCATGCCACTTGACGCCGTCACGGATGTGGAACGTGTACGTGAACGTTTCCTCGTCATACTCCCACTTCTCGGCCAGCCCCGGAACAATCTGGTTGGCACCGTCATGCGCGGTCAAGCCGTTAAACAAAAGGACATTGATTTCACAATGCTCGTCCATGGCCGGATTGATGCGCGTATAGTCTCCGGAACCGTAAACGAGCACGCTCTCCTTTTGGCCTTGCACGCCTCCCCGCGTATTTCCCGAACTGTTTCCTTGTCCGTCCAGGGACTTGCCAGAACCATCCCCCGCGTTGCCGCAGGCCGCCAACACAAGCGACATGGAAACCGCCACCAAAAAGGAACACACTTTTTTCATCTTCATAACATTTCCCCCATTTCGGCATCGGTGTCGAAATGCATTTTGACACCAACATCTTTCTTTGATGTCAGGAACAAACTTCCCGCATCCCGGCACCATTTTGTTTACCATAGTATAATATGTCCCCGCCTTCGTCGCAAGCCTCCCGGGGGGTTATTATTTACGACGAAACAACTCGGAGCGTTGTACAAAAAATCCAGGAAAAGAAAGAAAAAAGATGCCATAATCCTTAATACCAGGACTTTAGCATCTTTTTCCAAGCCGAAAATCAGACTCGAACTGACGACCCCTTCATTACGAGTGAAGTGCTCTACCAACTGAGCTATTTCGGCTTGTTCTCAAATGAACCTTTGCTAATATAACATTTTTTTCAAATAAAATCAACTACTTTTTTCAAAATCGACAAAATAGTTAAAAAACATCAAGTTTCCACCTTATTCTTTACCAAATAATATATCCCTATCGACCCGGCCGAATTCCCCGCCACGACGCACAGCAGCTTCCCGACGTTTTCCATGGAGAATACGTACAGTAAATAAGGGAAGTCCGCGACACAATGTTCAAATCCCGACAAAATAAAAATCATGATGCAAAATACGACAATGACATCCTTTTTCGCATACACGGCAACGAACATCATCACCCCGCAAAGGATTCCCAGCACGAACATGGCAAGAAAGCCCTTGCCGAACTTTCCTTGCGCCGCATCGAGAAACGCCTCACGAAACTCGCCGCGTACCACCGCGACCAGCACGGGCGGCAAGGCCGCGCCGACAAAGTTACACCCCAGCATGGCGGCCAGCCCGCACGCGCTTGTTTGTCCGACAAACCCAATCCGCCCGGTATATAGCGGCAGTTGCAGATGTATGATGGTCAAAAGCGCGAAACTAAAGAGCAGCGCGCCGACGCATCTTTCCGGCGCAAGCGTGTTGATGACCGTGCCAATGCCAACCATTATCCCGCTCAATATGGACTTTCTCACCAATTCAGCCATCTTCCGTATCCTCCTTGCCATGAACACCTGGCGGTGTTCCCGCTTCCCCCAGTCACCCTTCTCCCCGCACGTGCACCGTCATCTGCGGGTAGGGAATCTCGATTCCCTCCTCGTCAAACTCCAACTTGATGCGCTCCAACAACGCCCAGCGAACCGGCCAGTATTCCTCCGTCCTTACCCACGCGCGCACCCCGAGCATCACCGCGCTGTCCCCCAGCGAATCCACGAACACGCTCCACTCGGCCGTCTCCGTCATGATTTTCTCATCTTCGACCAGCATGCCCTCCAAAAGGTGTTTCGCCTTTTTCAAATCAGCCCCATAGGAAATGGAAACCCGAAGGTCAAGCTGCCGCTCGTTCTTCGCCGTGACGTTGGTCAGGCTGTTGTTTGTCAACATCCCGTTCGGAATGACAATCGTCTTGTTGTCCACGGTGGTCAGCTTGGTGTAAAAGATTTGGATTTCTTTCACCGTGCCCTCGTCCTTGTTCGTGTCCTCGATGATGTAATCCCCGACTTTGAACGGTTTCAACATCAAAATCAGGACCCCGCCGGCAAAATTGGACAACGTGCCCTGCAACGCCAACGTCACCCCGACCCCGGCCCCGGCGAACAATGCCGTAAACGAGGAAAGTTCCACGCCCAGGTTGGCCAGGACAATCATCGCCAACACCACGTATAGTCCGAACTTCAAGATGGAATCCGTAAACTGCGCCACTCCCGCGTCCGCATTCGTACGGTTGAAAAAATATTTCACCCGGTTCCGAAGCCAACGTATCAAAAACCGCCCCACGAAAAAAATAAAAGCCGCCACCAACGCGCGAATCCCGAACTGGACGATGTCGGGAATATGTTTTTCGACAAATTCCGGAATCGCCGAAACCTCCTGGCTGATGTCGTTTGCCGTCTCCATCGCCGACTGGATGGCCACCTCCTTGATGTCCTCGCCCATGCGCCCTACTCTCCTTTCAATGCCAAAAATGCCGCCAGGTTCCCCCTCTCGTTCCCCATCGCCCGATGGGAATATAGTATTTTATGATTACAGTGCGTACAAAGATTCGTCACCGCCATGTTTTGCGGCAAAATTCCCGCCTCCAAAAATACCAGTTCGTTCGCTTTCCACAAATCGAGCTGATATTTTCCGTTTTCCTTGCGGTAATATAGTTTCTCCCAGGACGAGGGCGCGAAGTTCTCCTTAAACTGCCCTATCACGTCCCCGCTCACCTCATAACAAGCCTGGCACACCGACGGGCCTATCGCCGCCAGGATGTCCTTCGGGTCGCATCCGAACGCCTCCCTCATCCGTTCCACCGTCACTTTTCCAATCTTGCCCACCGTCCCGCGCCACCCCGAATGGCTCAGCCCGATTACCCGCCTCACCGGATCGACAAAGTAAAGCGGCACGCAGTCGGCGAAAAACGTCACCAGACAGACTCCGGGCACGTTCGTCACCAGGCCGTCGATGTCCTCCTTCGACGGCAAGGCCGAAGCATCCATGTCCGTCCCCGTCGGCAAGGCCGAGGCATCCATGTCCGTCCCCGTCGGCAAGGCCGAAGCATCCATGTCCATCCCCGCCATGTTCGACAAACGGGCGGCGTTCATCCCCCGGTCGGATTCCGTCACCACGTGGACGTTGGTCGTATGCGTCTGCCGCGAAAACACCATGTCCTCAATGCGCACGCCAACCGCGGCGGCCATCCGCCGAAAATTTTCCCGCACCGCGGCCTCGTCGTCCCCCCTGGTGAAGCTTAGGTTCAAAGACGAAAAACAACCCGCGCTGACGCCGCCAAGCCTTGTCGAAAAGGCGTGCCGCACCACGCCCGAATCCGCAAGAAGCTGAAACTCCAAATAGGGGGTGCTCCCCTCCACCTCGCGAAAAACCGGCTCCTGATTCTTATAATGCAATCCCAGCTCCATGTCATCTCCTTTATCCATCTGCCAGCGTCCGTCTACCCGACCAATCGGCCAAACGTCGGCCTTCGCTATCCCTCGAACGCGTTTTTCACCAGCATGATTTTGCTTCCTTCCACGCCGACCACGTCAAACCGGCACGCGACGTCCGTCAACTGTTTCTCGTTCAAATACCATTGTGCGCAACGGTATATCGTCCGCTGCTTCCTAGGGCCGACCGCCTCGAGCGGGCTTCCCTTCGAATCGTCCTTCCGATACTTCACCTCGCAAAACACCAGGTATCCGCCCTCCCTGGCGACGATGTCAACCTCCCCCAGCGGGCAGCGGTAGTTGAACGTCAGAACCTCGTACCCCTGCCGTTCCAGGTAATACCCGACCGCCTGCTCGTACGTTGCACCCCTGGCCCTCTTGTTCTGGCTTTTCTTTTCCATCCTTACCGCTCCAATATCCCGCCAATAAACGTCTTCCTATGTATCGGGGACGTTCCCAGCCTCTTCAAGGCCTCAATATGCCCCTGCGAGCCGTATCCCTTGTGCTTCGCGAAGCCATATCCCGGCAATATTTCCTCATATTGCACCATCAGCCGGTCCCTCGTCACCTTGGCCAGGATGCTGGCCGCCGCGATGGAGACGCTTCTCGCATCCCCCTTGATAATCGGCACCTGGCAAATCGTCACTTCCGGAATCGTCACCGCGTCGTTTAAAAGGACGTCCGGCACCACGCCCAGCTTCGAGATTGCCTCGCGCATCGCCTCGTACGTCGCCCGTAAAATATTTATCTCGTCGATTCTCTGCGGGGATGCCATCCCGATTCCCGTCGCCACCGCCTTATCCATGATTTCCTGATAAAGCTCTTCCCTTTTCTTCGCCGAAACCTGCTTGGAATCGTTCAAATACAAAATCTCGCAATCCTTCGGCAAAATCACCGCCCCGGCCACCACCGGCCCGGCCAGCGGGCCGCGTCCCGCCTCGTCTATGCCACACACGAACTCGCAATTTGCGTAACGTTCCTCGAACTCGCGCATGCCGGCAAGCCTCGCCCTCTCCGCCAAAAGCTTTTCTTCCCCGCGGCGGTACTTGGCAATTAACGCCCGCACCCCCGCCCGTTCGTCACCGCCGTATTCCCTATACAAGGCCGACAGTTCTTCCGGCCCGGCCTCCTCAAATCTACTCTTAACCACGCTGATGCTTTCACTCATGCCGGATTACCCCGATTCGGTCAAGCGGCCAGATACGCACCCACGCCCGTCCGACCAGGTCCTCGCGCTTTAGCACGCCCACGCTCTCGTCCCGGCTGTCCGAACTATGGTTACGGTTGTCACCCAGCACGAAATATTCGTCATCGCCCAGCGTAATCGGCGTGGCGGCAATCCCCGGATTGTCCATCAGCTCGTTCCCATAATGCTCATCCAGCTTCACCCCGTCAATGTACACGTAACCGTCCTCTACCTGCACCGTCTCGCCCGGGAGGCCGATGATGCGCTTGATATAATACGTGTTCTCTTTATATTTATATGGGAAAACTATGATTTCATAACGCTCCGGATCCCGAAATCGGAACGATAATTTGTCCACCCACAAATTGTCCCCGTCATACAGCGTGGTTTCCATCGACCTGCCGTCCACCTTGGTGCGCTGCCCGACGTACGTGAGAACCAAAAAGGACGCGACCACGATGAACGCGATATAGACGCCCCAGCCAAGCAGTTCCCTTATCACGCCCTTCTCCTGGGCCTCTTCCTCTCTTTTCTTATTCTTGTCCATATTCCTTCCACCTGCTCTTTCAAATTCAATCCTGACGCGATTTTCGAAAAACACCGGCGCGGTTCTTCTCAATCCTTGTACGATTCCGGAAATTCCAACGTGATCCGTCCCAGCCTCCCGTTTCGAAAATCATCCAAAAGAAGCCTTGCCGCCTTATCCACGTCCAGTTCGCTTCCTTTTAACAGACAATGCCGATTCTTTGCAATCTCACGCAAAATCTCGAATTTACCTGCCGTCTCGTCCACCTCATACTTTGCCCTTAAAATGCCCGCGTAATTTTCCGTCAAGAATGCTATGAGTTCTGCCGCCAGTTCCTCCGCCTGAAGAATCTCGTCCCGAATGGAACCGATAAAAGCCAGCCTCAAGCCCACCGTCTGGTCTTCGAACTTCGGCCACAAAATTCCCGGCGTATCCAAGAGTTCCACGCTCTTATTCAGACGAATCCACTGCTTGCCCTTGGTCACGCCCGGCTTGTTTCCCGTCTTCGTGCACGACTTACCGGCCAGGGCATTGATAAAAGTGGACTTGCCGACGTTCGGTATCCCCACCACCATCGCCCGTACCGGTCGATTCAAAATGCCACGTTTCTTGTCACGCTCCGTCTTTTCCTTGCATGCCTGGCCAATCACCGTGTTAATGGACTTCAGTCCCGTGCCGCTTCTGGAATTCACTTTTACCACGAAATAGCCCTTATCTTGAAAATATGACGTCCACCCTTCATTTTTTGCTTCTTCCGCCAAATCAGATTTATTCAGGAGAATCAGCCGCGCCTTGTTCCTCCCCAGCTCGTCAATGTCCGGGTTGCGACTGCTCATCGGGATTCTGGCATCCACCAGCTCAATCACCAAGTCAATCAACTTGATATCTTCCTGCATCATCCGCTTGGCCTTGGTCATATGACCCGGGTACCATTGAAAATGCATATACGACTCCTTTATAGAAGAAAAGGGACAAACTACAAATCTGTAATTGCCCCTCTCATCCTCGCCTATTTGTCAAGCGGATATTTGCAATCCGCTTCGCTACTTGCCCATAACCTCATTGCCGCTTCGCGGCATTTCAGTGGGAGCTTATACTCCCACTGAAACAAGAAAGTCCAACCCCCGCTTCAAGAAGCGGGGGGACTTCCCTGATGAGGTTAAATCGCCTACGGCAATGGGCCGGATGCCCATTGACACCATCACGTCTCCGCACGGCCAGCGCGCAGACCTGACCGAAGCGTAACCTTATTTTACCAATTCCTTTACCTTCGCGCTCTTGCCAACGCGATTTCTCAAGTAGTTCAGCTTCGCCCTGCGAACCTTACCCCTGCGAACCACTTCCACTTTCTCCACGTTCGGGGAATGCAACGGCCATGTCTTCTCGACACCCACGCCGTTCGAAAACTTCCTGACCGTGAACGTTTCCCTGACTCCGCCGCCTTGTCTTTTCAACACGGTACCTTCGAAAACCTGAATTCTCTCACGGTTACCCTCTTTGATTTTTGCAGATACCCTTACCGTATCCCCAACCCTGAACTGCGGAGCGTTCTCCTTGAGCTGCTCTGCCTCGATGTTCTTGATAATGTCGTTCATTTGTGCGTCCTCCTTCATCTTTGACGCTCTTAACACGCCCAGGTGCCAGCGGAGCATCGCATTCTTTTCACAAACAACTGTTATACTTTACCATACTTTTCAACAAACCGCAAGTAATTTTTTCGATTTATAGGTTTCTTAAAAATTTCAACCTTTTTTTGAACAATTTTTCACTTTCGGCATTTTTACTAATAACGGGTGGTGTTTATTGTAGAATTTAACTATACAGATTGAAAGATAG